>NZ_KE007331.1 GCF_000397065.2 Marinobacter lipolyticus SM19 | reverse complement strand
GCACATCCATGTGACGCTTGGGCTCCGCCATCCATGGCTCCGCACAGTTTTGGGAGGCACTTCCCGACACGACCCACCTGACTCTGTGCAGTAAGCTTACAAAAAGACCGCACACGTTCGGCTGAAACAACTCGCTCGGAACGACCTATAGCGAATGCCCGCGCTGCTGAACAGAGCTCGGTGGGTGGCCCTGTTCAGGACTGTGCGGAGCCAGGGATGGCGGAGCCCAAGCGCCCCATGGATGGGCTTGAGCGTGTCCTGAACAGGGCCACCCACCGGGCTCCAACACCAAGCCCACAGTCCTGAGAAAGCCTAACACCAAACTATCAGGCTAGCGGATCACAAACTCCGAGCTCAGATCTTGTCATAGAGCTTACTCCCGGACTCAACAAACTCCCGGGACTTCTCCTGCATACCGGCGTCGACCGCAGAAACTTCGTCAATGCCTTTCTCCGCCGCATACTCACGAACTTCCTGGGAGATTTTCATTGAACAGAACTTCGGCCCGCACATGGAGCAGAAGTGAGCCACCTTGGCGGACTCCTTGGGCAGGGTTTCGTCATGGTAGGCACGGGCGGTGTCCGGGTCGAGGCCGAGGTTGAACTGGTCTTCCCAGCGGAACTCAAAACGGGCCTTGGACAGGGCATTGTCACGAATCTGGGCACCGGGATGGCCTTTGGCCAGGTCTGCGGCGTGAGCGGCGATCTTGTAGGTGATGATGCCGGTTTTCACGTCGTCCTTGTTGGGCAGGCCCAGGTGCTCCTTCGGGGTGACGTAGCAGAGCATAGCGCAGCCATACCAGCCGATCATTGCGGCACCAATGCCGGAGGTGATGTGGTCATAGCCTGGTGCGATGTCGGTGATCAGCGGGCCTAGGGTGTAGAATGGCGCTTCGTCACAGCATTCCAGCTGCTTGTCCATGTTCTCTTTTATCAGTTGCATGGGCACATGGCCGGGGCCTTCGATCATGCACTGAACATCGTGCTTCCAGGCGATTTTGGTCAGTTCACCCAGGGTTTCAAGCTCACCGAACTGAGCCTCATCGTTGGCGTCGGCAATCGAGCCGGGGCGCAGGCCGTCGCCGAGGCTGAATGAGACGTCGTAGGCTTTCATGATTTCGCAGATGTCTTCGAAATGCTCGTACAGGAAGCTTTCCTTGTGATGAGCCAGACACCATTTCGCCATAATGGAGCCACCACGCGACACAATACCCGTCGTACGTTTAGCGGTCATGGGCACGTGGTGCAGGCGTACACCGGCATGGATAGTGAAGTAATCCACGCCCTGTTCGGCCTGTTCAATCAGCGTATCCCGGAAGATTTCCCAGGTCAGGTCTTCAGCAGCACCGCCAACTTTCTCCAGCGCCTGGTAGATAGGCACCGTACCGATAGGCACCGGGGAGTTGCGAATGATCCACTCACGGGTTTCGTGAATGTTCTTGCCGGTGGACAGATCCATGATGGTGTCGGAGCCCCAGCGGGTGCCCCAGGTCAGCTTTTCCACTTCTTCCTCGATCGAGGAGCTGACTGCGGAGTTACCGATGTTGCCGTTGATTTTCACCAGGAAGTTGCGGCCGATGATCATCGGCTCGGTTTCCGGGTGATTGATGTTGGCGGGGATAATGGCGCGGCCGCGGGCCACTTCGTCCCTGACGAATTCCGGCGTAATTTCCTGTGGCAAGGAGGCGCCAAACGACTGCCCTGGATGTTGATCCTTCAGCAGCCCCTGCTCTCGCGCTTCGTGAAGCTTCATGTTTTCGCGGATGGCGATGAATTCCATCTCGGGAGTAACGATGCCCTTACGGGCGTAGTGCATCTGGCTGACATTTTTACCAGGCTTTGCTTTCAGCGGCTTACGTTCGTCCATGAAACGAAGGGGGTCAAGCTGGGGATCTTTCATACGCCGACGAGTGAACTCGGACGTGTAGCCGTCCAATTGTTCGACATCCCCACGCTCTTCTATCCAGGCGGCACGGATCGGTTGCAGACCTTTGCGCAGATCAATGGTGGCTTCGGGATCGGTATACGGGCCGGAGGTGTCGTACACCATGACCGGGGGATTCTTTTCTCCCCCCATTTCAGTCGGCGTATCCTGCACCGTAATTTCCCGCATAGGCACCCGCAGGTCCGGTCGACTACCCTGCACGTAGATTTTTCGTGAGCTTGGTAACGGTTTGATTGCGGCCGAATCAACTTTGGCTGAATCACTCAGGTAGGAAGGTAAGTCTGTCATCATGCGCTCCCGGAACAGGTTGGGGAATATCAGGTCGCGTATGACGGAGCCTCAGGCACGGTATTTCCCCTTTTTTTGGGGCCCTTTGAGAGCTGCGCTCTATCGGGGTTTCGTGACTTACAGCAATGTTGTCTTAATCCCTACGCCGGTATTATCCGGATCAGGTCGCGGGTTCTGCGTTGCAATCTCAGCCAGCCTGGATTCGTCCAGGTCAGCACCCCGTCAAGACGCGAATTCGTATTGCATGACACTCTAAATGAGTGCCGTTTGCAAGTGTAGAGATGCGGGCAATTATTGTCCATAATGACCAGCCAGACTTATTCGCTGTTGCCCGAAAGTATCCATCAGAATGCAACATAAGCGCTCCGGAGTGGAGCAGACGTGCTTACGTATCAGGAGACACAATGAAGAAACGATTGCTTTCAGGAATGATTGGCTTGCTTGCGGCACACCCCGCCTTTGCCATGGATCTGATCGAAACCTACGAAAAAGCACTTTCCTACGACTCCGGAATTGCTGCCGCCCGCGCCAGTTTTGAGGCCCAGGAAGCCGGCACCGATGTAAGCCGCGCGAACCTGCTGCCGCAGATCAATGCCTTCGGTGAGGCTAACTACACTGATACGGAAACGCCCAATCAGGATGCTGACTACACCACTCTGGCTTACGGTGTGCGGCTGACCCAGCCGCTGTTCCGTGCCGCTACGTGGTATGGATACGATGCCAGCAAGTTCCGGAGCGAGGCCGCCCGAGCAGATTACAATCTGGCACAGCAACAGCTGATCCTGGATGTCGCCAGTGCCTATTTCAATGTGTTGCGGGCGGCTGACACTCTGACCACTGCACGGGCCACCGAAGCAGCGATTCAGCGCCAGTATGAGCAGGCTCAGGAGCGTTTCGATGTCGGCCTGATTGCCATTACAGAAGTGTATGAGGCCCGCGCCAGCTACGATGACAGCAAAAGCCAGCGGATCGCTGCGGAAAGCGATCTGGATATCGCCCGCGAGCAACTGGCGCGTCTGACTGGTGAGTACACCGAAGAGCTGAACAATCTCCGGGTGAATTTCCCTCTGAGTCGACCCGAGCCAATGGATCCAACCCAGTGGGAAATGACCGCTCTGGAGCAAAACTGGTCAATTCAATCAGCGATGTACCAACTGAACACCAGTGAAGCGAACCTGAAAGCTTCCAAGGCTGGCCATTACCCGACTCTGGATCTAAACGCATCATACGGCAAGAGTGAGATTGACGGTCTCGAGAATGGCACGGCTCCAGTGCAACAGCGGTCGGATGGCACCACAACCGAAGCGGTTATCGGTGTGACTCTGAACGTACCGCTCTACCTGGGCGGGGGCACCCAGGCCGGGGTGCGTCAGCAGCGTTCACTGGTCACCGTTGCGGAGCAAAGCCTGGAAACCACCCGTCGGGACGTTCGGGTCAACACCCGCAGCCTGTTCCGTACGGTGAACACCAATATTGAAACGGCGTCCGCCCTGGAGCAGACCATCATATCCCGTCGCAGTGCGCTGGATGCCACCCGCGCCGGCTATGAGGTGGGCACCCGGAATATTGTTGAGGTGCTGGATGCGGAGCGGGCGTACTACGTCGCACTGAGAGATTACGCCAACTCCCGCTACGACTATGTCATCAACACCCTCAGCCTGAAGCAGGCCGCGGGCACTCTGAGCCCTCAGGATCTGATCGACCTGAACAACTGGCTGAGTGCGACGGCCCCGGGCATTGAAGCCCTCGCCAACGAAGAGGAAACAATCAAGGACCCGACACAGTAGGTTCCCGTACAGTCGCCCCTTCGGTGCACTCATACCGACGGGGCGTCACACCCTCTCAACAATGCCATCCACGACCTTTTCCAGTGCGCCGCGATTCGCATTCACTACCGCCAGGGCATTATCCCCCGCCCGCTTGGCGGAATCCGGGTCAGCCATCAGGGCCATTACACAGTCCGCCAGCGCGTCAGGGGATGGCGTGCAATATAGTCCATGCCCCACATCCAGACGGTTGTAGATGGTTTCAAAGTTGAAAATGTGGGGGCCGGAGAGTACCGGCATGCCCCAGGCAGCCGGCTCCAATGGGTTGTGACCTCCCCGTTCGATGAGTGAACCACCCACAAACGCGATATCTGAAGCTCCGTACAACATCAACAACTCACCCATGGTATCCCCGAGATACACCTGCACATCGTCCGGGACAGGTCCTTTCGCCCCTGATCGGCGTGACAGTTTCAGCCCCATCGATTCCGTCAACTCAGCGACATTATCGAAACGCTCAGGATGCCTCGGCACAATCACCAACAGGGCGCTGGGAAATGTCCGGAGTACCGTCTTGTGGGCCTCAATAATCTGTCGATCCTCGCCGTCATGGGTGCTGGCGGCGATCCACACCGGACGAAGTTCTCCAAGCTGCTTCCTCAGCATCGAAGCTTCCGTTCTGAGTTGTGCAGAGATATCCACGTCAAACTTGATGCTCCCTGTCACCGAGACAGATTCCGGCTTTGCACCGATCCTCAGAAACCGCCCGGCATCCTCCTCCGCCTGGGCAGCAATCCAGCAAATACTGCGCAACAGCGGCCTGACCAGCGAGGGCACCCGTTCGTAGCCTCTGGCGGAGCGCTCCGACAAGCGGGCATTGATCAGGAAAATCGGCACATCGTGCCGGAAGGTATTGGCAATCATATTGGGCCAGAGCTCGGTTTCCATAATGACCAGAGCCATCGGGCGAACCCGCTCGGCAAAGCGACGGACCGCACCCGGTGTATCGTAGGGGGAATAGGCATAGCGCACCCGATCGCCAAACATCGCCTTTGCCCTGGCGGATCCGGTTGGCGTCATCGCTGTCATCAGGATAGGAGCTTCCGGATTACGCCTCAGCAAGGCTTTCACCAGGGGCGCAGCAGCAATGGTTTCTCCCACCGACACCGCGTGTACCCATATAACGGGCTCCGGGGAGGAGGCAACGTATCCGAGCCGCTCCTGCCAACGCTTCCAGGCTTCAGGATTACGACGCCCAAGCCACCACAAACGCAATAGCACAAACGGCAGCGCAAGGCGGAAGAACAGTGAGTATAAAAAGTGCAGCATGAGGTCTCCGGGGCGGCAATTCGGAGGCATTCTACCGAAACATCAGGCAGATCGCCTGCATTGCTACTTTAGTCCACAGGAAGCACCCTGCTAAACTCCTGTTTCGTAACCGGACCATAGACGAGATGACCCAAGCGTGAGCAAGCGCCCTTCGAAAAAACGCGACACCCGATACACAAGCTACTGCCACCCTCGTTGGTGGCCCACCTGGATTGGCATAGCCCTGATGTGGCTGATGTCGAGGCTGCCGCTGACACTGCAATGGCGGGTCGGCAAACTGATTGGTGAGCTTGCGTATCGACTGATCCCCCGACGCCGCCACATCACTGAGGTCAACATTCGCCTTTGCTTTCCCGAGCTATCCGCTGAAGAGCAACAAAAGCTGGTTCGTAAAGCTTTTCACTCCAACGGTATTGGCATTATGGAAATCGGCCTGGCATGGTTTCGCGATCCCAAAGTCTATTTGCCGGTGACCACTGTGCATGGCCTGGAACATGTCGATGCTGCGTTAGAAAGAGGTAATGGCATCCTGCTGCTCGGTGGCCATTACAGCACCCTCGACCTGGGTGGCAGCCTGGTCACCGAATTTATCAAAGCCGATGTTATGCAGCGGGATCACAACAACCCGCTGATGAATGCCATCATGACTCGCGCCCGGGAGCGGCGCTATGGCGTTGCCCTGGACAGCAAGAACTTGCGGGGCCTGCTGAAACAGCTCAAACAGAACCGCATCGTCTGGTATGCCACCGATCAGGATTACGGGCGAAAAGGCATCGTGTTTGCGCCCTTCTTCGGCGTGCCGGCCGGATCCATCACCGCAACTTCGAGAATTGCAGAGCGCAGTGGGTGTGCGGTTGTGCCCTTCAGCCACTTTCGGCGTGAAAATCAGCCAGGGTATGACATCTACTTCCATCCACCACTGGAAAACTTCCCTTCCGGTAATGATATGGCGGATGCCACCCTGGTCAACCACACGATCGAGCAGGAAATCCGGCACCATCCGGACCAGTATCTCTGGATGCACAGACGCTTCAAAACCCGGCCCTCGAAAGACGACCCAGACCTCTATCGCAAGGATCCCCATTGAATGCAAACAGATGCTCCTGTGGTCTGGCTGCTGACCGATAACAAACCGGGACACCGCAACCAACTGAAAGGCATTGGCAACCGCCTGCGTGTTCGGGCCGGAGCTGCGCTCCACTGGATAGATGCCTCCGAGCGGCGAGTGCCTTTGTGGCGAGCCCTGCTGGGCATTGCTCCGGCAATGGACCCGTCGTTACCTGCCCCCGCTCTCATTATCGGTGCCGGCACCTCAACGCATCGTTTGTTGCTGGCATTGCGCCGCATCCCCCGCGCCAAAACCGTAGTGCTGATGAAACCTGCGTTCCCCATGGCCTGGGCAGATGCCGTAATCCTTCCGGAGCATGATCGAGTGAGGCCTGGCAAACGGATTCTCACAACCCAGGGCGTTATCAACAGCATCACGCCCCTGGCCCGCACCACAGAAAAACCTGAAGCTCTGATCCTGATCGGCGGCCCCTCCCCCCACTTTGAGTGGGATGACGACGTGGTATTCAACCAGATCACCCAGTTGATTTCGGATTATCCGACCTGGCGATGGACCATCAGCGGCTCCCGACGTACGCCATCAGGACTCACGGAACGCATGGAAGAACTGGCCAGCCTCCGGGTGAGCGTTGTGGACCCCAAGCGGACTCACGAAGACTGGCTTTCCCATCAACTGTCCGCCTCAGGCGCCGTCTGGGTGACTCCCGACAGCATGTCCATGGTGTGTGAAGCGGCCACATCCGGCGTTCCGACCGGGCTCTTCCAACTGCCCCCGAAGGCGGGCAGCCGCGTCGCTCTGGGCATCGATCGACTGATAGAGCGAGGTCAGGTTGCCAATTGGAGCGATCATACACACGTCATGGACCGCTCCCGGGGAGACAAGCCCCGGTTGTGGGAAGTGGACCGGGCCGCCCAGTGGCTTATCCGCCTGCTCCTCAGCCGAGGTTCGCGATGAGAGTTCTTCAGGTCTTGCCCGCACTGCACAGTGGTGGCGTTGAACGCGGCACCGTGGAATTTGCCGCCGAACTGGTCAAGCGCGGCCACGAGTCGTTCGTCGTGTCTAACGGAGGCCCTCTGGTCCGCCAGCTGGAAACCGGTGGCTCGACTCATATCACCATGCCGGTTCATCGCAAATCCCCGGCCTCTTTCGGGCAGATACTGCCTATGCGACGCCTCCTGGAGGACATCCGGCCGGATGTGGTCCACGTCCGATCCCGTATGCCTGCCTGGATCACCAGACTGGCATGGCGTGGCCTCTCTGCCAACGACCGGCCAGTGATGGTGTCCACCTTCCATGGCATGTACTCGGTCAACCCTTACAGCGCCATAATGGCCAAGGCGGACCATATCATTGCAGTTTCGGACTGCGTGCGTGATTACATCATTCGAAACTTCCAGGTTCCCGAGGACAAGCTGACCGTGGTTCAGCGCGGGGTAGACGTTGACGGTTTCCGTAACCGGACTCTCGATTCTGAGTGGCGATCAGGGATACTGGCCGAATATCCACAACTCGGCGACAAACGAATCATTATGATGCCGGGACGAATCTCCCGCTGGAAAGGTCAGCTGATGTTTCTGGATGCAATGGCGGAGATTGTTCGAAAGAGTCCCGATTGCCACGGCATCATCGTCGGTGGTGTGGAACCCGGAAAAGATCGTTTCATGGAAGAACTGGAGCATAAACGGAACGAGCTAGGGCTGACAGACCATATTACCTTTCTGGGACAGCGAAATGACATGGCGGAGCTGTACCTGTTATCGGATCTCGTCTGCCACATGTCCACCAAACCGGAACCCTTCGGACGCACCGTAACCGAGGCACTGGCTTCCGGCACCCCGGTGGTGGCCTTTGATCGCGGCGGTGCGGCGGAAACCCTGCGAGCCTGCTTTCCGGAAGGACTGGTTGAGCCGGATGATACCCACAAGTTTGCGGAAGCAGCGCTCAAATTACTCGGCGCACCAGCGCCCCCGATCCAGGTTCCACATCGTTTCCGGCTGGAGGCACAGACGCAAGCGACTCTGGCGATCTATGAGCGCTTGATCGCCAAGCGGCGGTCCTGAACCATGACTCACCCGCTGACCATAGCCTTGATACTGGCCACCCCCGGAAGTGGCTGGGGTGGCATGGAAAAACACACAGCGGAATTGTCAGCGGCCCTGGCTAATAGAGGACATCAGATACACGTTCTTGCCCACCCCTCCTACCAGAACCGGTTTTCCGACACTGTGACCTTCCACCCCTTGCCGTTTCAGTTTGGCCGCCGTAATCCATGGTTGAAGTTTCGGTTGAGGCGCTTGTTGAACTCGATCAGGCCCGACATTGCCCATGCGCAGGGTAACAAGGCCGCCAGCCTCCTGAGTGCCGCACGGAATGCAAGCGGAGCGACCGTTGGAACCGTCCATGGCACAAAAACGTCCCATAAAGCGTTTCAACAACTGGACGGTGTTATTGGTGTCAGCCGGGAAATTCTCAATTCGATCGAACACCGCAACAAACAGCTTATCTACAACGGGCTCGGCGGGCCCCCGACCGGCGAGAACTACTGTGCCGGCGACACCCTCATTCCGATTCCGGAGGACAGGCCATTATTGCTCGCCGCTGGCAGGATAGAGCCGGTCAAACAGTTCGACCGGTTGATCAGGGCCTGGGCGGACGCATCGCCTCCTGGCAAGCTCGTTATTCTGGGTGATGGACGTGAGCGGCCCACTCTATTGGCATTGGTCAAGGAGCTGGCTATGGAGGAGCGCATTCTGCTTCCAGGATACGAAACGCACATGCATCCCTGGCTCAAAGCGGCATCGGCTTGTGTCATCAGCTCAAGCCGGGAGGGGTTTCCTTACATTATGGTGGAATCCCTGCTGGCTCATTGCCCGGTTTTATCCACACCGGTGAGCGGCGTTGGTGATTTTCTTCCTGAAAGCTGCCTGGCCGACTCCGATCGTATTGGCGACCTTGCCAATCTGCTAACCACCCACCTGAATTCCTCCGTGCCGCTGCGGGAATTGCAGACCAACAGTTTCACTCGTGCCGCAACAACCCTGACACTCAACGCGATGACAGATCAGACCGAACAGTTCTATCGCAAACTGACGGATGCTCCTTCGTCAGGGCACGAATAACCCGATCAGCCACCAATTTATGCCCCACAGACGTGAGGTGTGTGCCATCACTCATCAGGCATTCCTCTCGGCGCTCCCAAATAGCGTCGTACGCATCCGCCAATACCGCATTGGGCTCACGCTCGGAAATTTGCCGCAACCCCCGATTGTATGCCTCGATTCGCGGGTTGCGCGGCTCATCCAGATTAGGCGGCGTTGCGACCAGAACGAATTGGGTAGCCGGAGCCGATCTTACGATTCTTTCGACATTCGCCAAGTACTCCGGCAACGGAACCTGCTCAACGGCACCTAACCGATCGAGCAGACGAAAACGCCGCCCGAGCTTTTTGATTTTTTTGACGAGCTTGCGTGCGAATTTTCGGACGGGATTATCCGGGTAGTAAAGAACGTAGGGCGCGCCGCGAAAGGTGAGCCAGGAGTCCACTAAGCCATACTGGATAAACGCGACCTGATACCGCTCCGGAGGAAAAGCACTGGCATACCTGAGCATCTCACGGGTCGTGCTCATGGTGTGCCCGCAGTTCTCCAGACGCAGCCCAAGGCGATCTGCGACCAACGCCGGCCACACCGGTTCGTGGTAACCTTGCACCCCTTCGGTATTACAATCGCCGTATGCAATACAGCTCTTCATGTTGCGATTTCCATAAGATAGCGAGGAATCCGTGCCATACACAATTGACCTGAGCAACCGTCAACCCTTTGCCTCAGGCTATAATCGCCAGTGCTTTCGGCATCCCGAAAACCCGTTATTGTGTCTGAAAGTCCTGCGCCCTGAAAATATCGAAGCTCGCTTCCATCGCCAGTCTTTTGTGAAAAAGCTTCTTGGCAAGCGCCGGATTGATGATAACGTCCAGGAGCTGAAAGCACACCACCAGAGCGCCATTCGCCAGCTGATCGCGCAAGGCCAGGCAGAAACGGTATGGCGGCACCTGCCCCGGTTTCACGGATCGGTACAAACCTCCCTGGGAGCCGCCAACGTCAGCGAGCTGCTGCAGGATGAACACCATCAGCCCGCGGAGACTCTGGAACAGTACCTTCAACGGCAAGGGTTTGATCAACCCATGCAGGAGGCCGTCAGGCGCTTCTGCGACTGGCTCCAGAATACTGGCATTCTCACCCGCAACCTGCTGCCCCACAACCTGGTGGTGGTAGAGCGGGAGCACCAGCCGGAGCTTTATCTGGTGGACGGACTCGGCGCCCCCTCCATACCAGACAAGCTCGCAGCGGTTCCCGCCTGGCGGCAACGCTATATCTCCCGACGCATCCAACGTTTCTACCTGCGGATAGAATGGGAATTAAGCGACCGCCAGCAAAGCTGGGAGCATTCCCAGAAACTATAGATTCGCCTTCACGCCTTGCCGGACCGAACGGATGGTGATAGCTTCCGCACAGTCTGAAGATAAGAGATGAATTCCCGATCCATGGCCGCGTCCAAAGCAACGTTTCTGATTCTCGCCCTCAAACTGGCTGGCAAGTTATCCTTGCGAAGCGCGCAACTGATTGGCCGCCTACTCGGCACACTGGGCTGGGTATTCAAGGGCAGGTCACGCAAAGTGACGGAAACCAACCTACGCATCTGCTTTCCGGACATGCCTGAAAACCAGCGCAGAGATCTGGCACGATCGAGCTTGCGTCATACCGGTCAGACCCTGATGGAAATTCCGCTGATGTGGGAATGGCCGGTGGAGGAATGCCTGGGGTTGATTCAGGAATTTGAAGGTGAACAGCTGCTCAACGACGCGCTCGCCAAAGGCCAGGGTATCGTTCTGCTAGCCCCTCACCTGGGTAACTGGGAGCTGACCGGCCTGTATTTTTCATCCCGCCATAGAATGGCCGCACTATACAGCCCTCCACACATTCGTGAATTCGAAGATTACATGATCCGGGTACGTGGGCGTATTGGCTCCGAGCTGGTGCGCGGAGACCGGCGCGGGCTCGCACGCATGATAACCCTGCTGCGGGAAGGCGGCATTGCCGGAATTCTTCCTGACCAGAGCCCAAGGGCAAAAGGCGTCGCCCATGCCCCATTTTTCGGGCTCAACGTGCGTACCATGACACTGGTATCGAAACTCCTTCAGAAGTCTGGCGCCACGCCGCTAATAACCTTCTCCGAGCGTTTGAAAGACGGCAAGGGCTTCCGTCTGATTATTCGCGAGTGCGAACCCGAGCTGGATGCTGCCGATCCCGTCGTCGCGACGACAGCACTGAATCTGTCGATTGAAAACTGTGTGCGCGAGATTCCGGAACAGTATCAATGGGAGTACAAGCGCTTCCGCCACCTGACGCCGGGAACACCCAATCCCTACAACCCCAAAAAGCTGTGCCGCTGATCCTTACCAATCGTAAGCATCCCTGACGGGAAACGAGCCGCAAGCGCGTGTATACTAGGCCTCTGATTTTAATACGACACCGTCACGGGCCCGACTGAGTATGACACCGCAATCCATTGGTGTGGTTATCACCACCTATAACTCCCCCTTGTGGCTTGGCAAGGTACTGACCGGGTATGAAAACCAGACCTGGAAGAACTTTCGGGTCATCGTGGCCGATGACGGCTCCACGGACGAAACCCGAAAACTGATCGACAGCTTCAAAGAACGCGGCATTCTCACTATTGATCACGTCTGGCATGAGGACGAGGGTTTCCGTAAATGCCAGATCCTGAACAAGGCGATTCGTGAAACCAACTGCGATTACCTGATTTTCACCGATGGCGACTGTATTCCTGAGCCGTGCTTTATTGAGACTCATCGCGACTTGGCTGAGCCAGGCTATTTCCTGTCTGGCGGCTACATCAAGCTAACCATGCCGGTGTCTGAAGCAATTTCCGACGATGATATTCGCTCCGGGTTGATCTTTGACCCCAAGTGGCTCATAGCGAATGGCCAGCCCAAGACCCACAAACTCTGGAAACTGTCACCGTCCCCACTCGTCAAGAAGCTGATGAACTCCGTTACACCGGCTGCAGCCAGCTGGAACGGCATGAACAGCTCGACCTGGACCAAAGATCTGATCGCGGTAAACGGATTCAACGAGGACATGCAATACGGCGGACTGGACCGGGAGTTGGGCGAACGCCTGTGGAACTATGGCCACAAATCGAAACAGATCCGCTACAGCACCGTCTGCCTGCATCTGGATCATGCCCGCGGATATTCCAAACCGGAAATCTGGGCAAAAAACCGTGCTATTCGCAAAGCGGTGAAAGATAACCGCACGTTCTGGGCCGTCAACGGAATCGAGAAGAAACCCATCGCATGAGAACCCTGGTCGTTATTCACAGTCTCAAAATGGGCGGCATGGAGCGTGTTGCTGTCAATCTGGCCGACGCTTTCGCCGATGAAGGCCATGAAAGCCACCTGCTATCCTGCAGAAGCCGCCCCAACGACCTTCAGCCTGCGCATTCGGCAGTAAAACTCCACCACTTTGACCAACAACAGGCTCTGCTCAAGTCGGTCATCGGTATCCCGGTGTTCCTGCTGTCCCGCCTTTTTCTCGGCGTGATCCTGCCGAGATCACACTTCATGTGGGTCGGATGGCTAAGTGGCTGGCTATTGAAGCGCCGTATCCAGCGACTGGAACGCGAGTACGGCCGCTTTGATCGCATCGTGTTTCGCGGGCTCGGAACCTTCAAATATTTCTGGTCCTTTCGTGACGATCGCAACATCTACGTCCTTGAAAACGTTATCCATTATGATCGGCCGCTGTGGCAGAAAAAGTTGGAATGGAAGCTGGTGTTCAACAATCGGCATCTGGCCTGTGTTTCGTCCGGTGTGCTGGAGTCGGCCCAGGAAGCGTTCAAGCAGGGGGATATCGAACCACACAGCCTGAGGGTGATCACCAATCCCTGCCCCGTTGAGCAGATTCAGACCATGGCGCGGGATAATGACCCTGACATCCCTTCGGTGCCCTACATTGTGAACGTCGCACGGCTGGTCCCCCAGAAGGGCCATGCCCTGCTATTGGAGGCTTTTGCAAAAGCCAGGATTCCCCAGCAACTGGTCATCGTCGGGGAAGGCCCGCTACGTCAGGAGCTTGAAGAAAAAGCCCGGTCACTCGGCGTCGCGGCACGAGTGATGTTCGCCGGCAAGCGCACCAACCCGTATCCCTGGATGCACCGGGCCGATCTGTTTGTGCTCGCGTCCGAGTATGAAGGCCTGGGCATTGTGCTGACCGAAGCGCTTGCCTGCGGCACCCCCATCCTGTCCACCGACAGCCGTGGTGGAGTGCGGTTTGTATTTCAGGGGGACCTGGAACAATACCTGACACCGAGTACACCAGAAGGACTGGCACAAGGCCTTGAATCCACGATTGGTAAACTGCCTATTGAGGTCAAATCGGAGTGGCTTGAGGCTTTCAGGTCGAAAACGGTGGTTGAGGCGTTTTTGGCACGCCACAGGAATCAAGCCGGGACTGAACGTGAACTCACTACCTAGCTCAAATGCTCCACAATGGATTTGATAGATTCCAGCCTGAGTGATGCATTCGCAAAGTCATAATCGGATTCACTCCATTGGCTCAGGAAGACAAAATCCAACCCGGCGCGGGACGCAGCTTCAATATCGTACCGACTGTCACCCACAAAAACTGCTGGTAACCCGATGGTCCCTGAAACCAATTCCCGATTCAGGATTTCATCCTTATTGTCAGGGCTGCCAAATATACCGCCATCAAAGTACGCTGCGAGCCCTCTGTCACGGAACACTTCTCTTAACTCTGCCTGATCACCGCCCGAAACGACCAGCCATCGGGCCCCCCGGGTTAGTTGCCGGAGCTGTTCCAACCCGGACGCAGCTTCGCAATCCCGCAAACCCTGTTTGACGGATCTGGCGTAGCGGCTCAGCAAATCATCAAGCTCATCCGTATCTATCGTTTCACGGCCCACTATCTCGGTTAAAAAGTTTTCGAACTTTACATAACGGGAGATCCCACCATTCTGGACATGATAATTGACCAAGGCTTGGGCTTTGTCCACGCCATACGGTTTTGCCGCCTCAAAGAATGCCTCTGTCTTTACCCGGTTCGAATTCAGCAGAACCCCGTCACAGTCAAACACCCACGTCTTGTAATGATTCAAGGCAGACATCCTTTATCTCCGATATTCGCTGTAAACAATCCGCACATGGCGATACCTGGATCCTGACAGCATGATTTAAGCACCTAACAAAGGCAGACTAATCGACAGCTCTGTAGTCGCGAAGATTTGCCAAAGCGGAGACGTGAACAACACCGAGCTGGGCAGGAAAAGGTCTATCCATCATTAGTGCCATCGCGAAACGGTGGCACCCAGCCCCGGAAAATATCGGCTCACCGCCTGGTCCAAGGTGCATCAGCACTCCCCCCACCTCACGAAAGTTGGTGGGCTCCAGGTCTTTGCGCGATGGCAAGCTGCCACGATTGCTGACATCGCCCCAGATAGCGTCAAGCACCTGAAAGCGCTTGGCAACATCTTCGGGAGTGCGACACTTATCTGTCACACCTGTCGGCGAAACCGCAATTCGTCCCAGCATGAATCCGATTGCACCAGACTCCTCCCAATTCTTCCCGTCACGCCAGTGAGACCAGCAATAGGTCAACTTGGGATGCTTATCAAATGACTGTTCCAGAGTGCTCGGCCACTCAGATACGACGCGACCAGACATTTGCCGAACTCGCGAACCAAAGTGAGCTGCTAGATCTGCAGCCTCAATATAGCGATGGCATTGGGAGGGCTTTACCCAGATCCTTTCCGCATAACGTGGGGCTTCATTGCCAAATCGCAGCGTGTTGAATGCATCTCTCCAGAATGCCCGGAGCTTATACTTGATAGCCAAGAAGTGCCCTTAATACGAAAAATTAGCCAATGTTTTATTTGTGATCCGCATAGCAATCAACATGGTTCAGACTCAAAAAAAAGCCTGTTTGTATCACGAATCATTCGGTGTAGTCCGAATTCATTGTCAATCCAATCCCGTAGCTCCGCCGGAGAATAAACATTGTCTCCGTCAACGATTGCTTTTACGCCCCGAGCCAAGGCTTCCACATCATTCACATCCACCAGAACACCGTACTTACCATGTGCCAGCAATTCCTCGCTTCCCGGCACCCGGGTTGAAACCACGGGCTTACCGTGACTCATTGCTTCGTTCAATACATTTGCCATCCCCTCGTTTCTCGAGCAGAGCAAGAAAAGATCAATTCCCTTGAAGAACGCATGCATGTTTTTCTGGTAACCGAGAAAATGAATTCTCGCAGCTTCAGGCCTCTCATTGATGGAAGCTTTAATCTCAGCCTCAAACTCTCCCTCCCCAGCATGAACAATGTGCACATTGTCCGGAAGTCTGGAGAGAATATCCGGCAATAGATCGAATCCCTTTTGTGGGCTGAAGCGTCCGGCACAACCGACAATCACACTGTTCGATGGAAGATTCAGCAGCTCTCTGAAATTCATTGGCTTTTCTTCTGGAGGCGGAAGATCAAAGCCGTTGTAAACCTTGAAGACATTGCTGTCGTCAAAAAACCGCGGGTACTTCAACATTTCATTCTTCAGCGTGTCGCTGTTAACCATCAGAACTGCTTTCATCAGGCGGAAAATCGCAAAATACTTGATCGGGCTCTTCACTCGTCGCGAAATCCCGAGGTAAAGCACAATGCGGTCTACGCCAGCAAGGCTTGAGGCCAAAGTCACCAGCCACCAATCTTTTTTCAGGGCAGCGAAAACGACATCGGGTCGGATTTCCCTGAGCTTTTTCACATAGTTTGCGACTACGAAAAAATTGAAGTCACCACCTCGGGATTTAACCTCTATGACCGTGACATTCTCCAGACCAACAAAGCGATCCGCGAAATACCCCTGCAGCAGGATCACATAAACTTGAACACCAGACTCCCCAAGAAATCGGGCCCTGAGGTGTACGTTTTTTTCAATGCCCCCCCAAACACGGGACGGACAGAAAAGAACCGCTTTTTTCATGCGTCAGTTATCCTTGAATCATCAGGGAGTGCTTGCCAGTTGCGAACTCGATCAGCGTTCCGCTTTCTTCCATTCTCGAATACGCCGTTTAAGGCTCCGAATACCAAAACTGGCCGCCTCAAGGCGGGTAGCCAACCACAACCAGATCGAGGATGCCTCTTCACCAGAGAGTAATTCGCTAGCCTCCGGACAGCTTCTCAGGAAACGATCGACCTCCCTCGCTTTCTGTAGCTGCGGGAAAAATCGCGGCTTCTTGAGGCGAAAATCAATAAAAGTGACGGAATCCTCTACAATCAAGAAATTGGCCAATTGTGCGTCACTGCGTAGATAGTCACGTTTATGCAGCGCGCGGAGTGCCGAGAGAACTTTTCCCGCATCTTTCGAACCAGCAGGACGACCTTCAACAAACCGATAACAGACGAAGGAGTCGACTACGACACCTTTGTGTCTCTGCTCACAAGCCAGAACCGGTTCCGGTGCCCCAAACCCCATGCCAGACAGTTGCTCTATGTGCCGAAAGGTTCGCAAAGCGTCACTCTCTCTGAATCGCGTCAGGAAACGCTCCCATCGACGACCATTTCGAGCTCGGGGCACCTTCAGCAACAATGATTCATCACAAAAACGAACCCGTGCACTCAGCGTTCGCCAATTATCCCGAAAAACCTTCTCTCGAGGTAATGCGCTCTCAAATACGCCATCCACAAGCCTGCGACTTGTCAGTTCGTCCAGGTTTGAAACTATACGACACTGACGGTAATCGAATGAACGAGACATCGTTAACCCTTAAATGAGCGCCTGTTCCCTAGCTCCATGTGCCTTCTGGAGTTCATCAAGGTAACGTCGAAGCCCCATGCCCATCACTGCATTGAAGCGAACGTCGCCGGAAAGATATCCCACCTTCCAGAGTTGATGCATGACCTGGTACTGCAGTATAGGGTCATGGGTTTTGATGAAGGAGCGAGTATAGTCGACGGGCTTGGCCCCAGCCGGCGTATAGCCTGCAAACCTGCCAGAGGACAACATCAAGTCAGTATTGAAGACACAGATCCCGGCAGGAAGGAAACGGAGCAAATCTATAATGGCGTTTGGCCCCGCATTAAAGTGGGTATCCGCCAACAGCCACTGAAAAGAAGTGAGCTGCCTCACACCCGGATAATCCGCCGGAAACAGGGAGCGCCCTTTACGATTGTGACATACTGCCCAGCGAATAGAGGAGAAAACCGCTTCATAATCAGACTGCGCCAGTTGTTGGGCCTGGGTATTGTTGTAGTAACTGATATCCAGGCGCTCGCCTTGGGTTTCAGGATCGCGGCCCTTTTGCCCGCCTCTGTAGCCAAACTTTACGACCACATCGTGGCCATCAATTTCATGCCCCTGCGCCTTGTCACTGGGTACTGGTCCCACCAGGGCGACTCGTTTCCCCTTGATAAAGTTTCCAAACTCAAGATCAACCGATGTCGCGGAACCAGAAAAACCATAAGTATCCCGCTCCGAGCTGCCCTCCAATAATTGAAGGAACCAATGGGCTTGCAAAGCCCTTTGCTCATTGCCTCGGAGGCCACCCAATTTATTCAGTAATGACTCCGCAGAGGTGAAGTTCCCTTTCTCTAGCTCGGCATAGATGCCCAACGCCAAAGTCTCAGAACTGACCGCACCGCCTTGCCCAGCATCTGAGACCATTCGACCCAATCCACGGTCTCTGAGAATTCTACCGACCTGAAAAAAACCAACCCCGATACACAGCCGATAAAGGTCAAACCAGCATTTGGCGGGTAACGTCTCGGAGTCCAGGTTATCAGCAAGCAATTCAATCTTTTTCTCATCACCAGCTTGGAGAACACTCTTCCTGGCTGCCCCATGACTGACCAGTTCACACCAAAACGGCCTTACGCTTTCGGGAGCCGGGCCATAGCCTATACGCCGGAACGCGCGATCCAGTACACGCACTTCCCTTTTCGAGTTCATCGTGGCCTGTTGAGACGTAATAAAAGCGTCCTTTAAGGCATTAAAGCGCCACCATCGGTCCAGGCGTTTTTTGGCAAATAGGAGATCTTCGAACATGTTCCCAGGGAGTTCTTAACTCATTCCATAAATTGATTGAGACATGAGTTCGTACCTGGTGGGTGTCACCGATACAAGCTCTCTGGCTCCCGGAGTTTGTTGATAAAGGTCCAACAATTCTTTCATCTCGCGATTTCTCGGGTCGTCTGCGCCGTAGCCATCAAAGCCAGCCATCAGAACCCTGGAAGCCTGCCCACTCGCGGCAATCGCCAGCGCGTAAGCCACAACCAGAGAGGTTGGCAGTGTGCAGGAAGTCTCCGAGAATCTAAACACATCTGGTTCAACCGAAAGTCCGAAGTCCAATACCTCCTTGCCGTCCAACGAGCGCTTCACATCATCAGGCAGCATCGACCAGGGAGTGATCAACGGCTGGGGAAGCATTGTATGAGCATGGCAATCGGCCAACAGACGAACGGGATGACAGGCAACCCTGAGACTGATCAGCTCTGACGGAATAGCGGCTTGCGTATTAAGCGCAATGACCACCGGTTTGAACTTGCGGATGTAGTTTTCCAGTGCCCACTTGTGCCGTCCTACGCCGGGGCCGGTACCAAGCAAAAGCACTTCCGTGTTACTAAGTAACGACCCCGGATTCCAGCTGCCACTCTGCACATCACCATAAAAATGCTTCGCAGCATCAAGGGTATGGATACTGAACTTTTTCCCGCCCTCGACACGTAAATGTTCTATTGCGGCGAGGATGTCCTCTTCATCATACCGGGAGTCACCAAGCATTTCCTGAATGTAGGTCGGGTGAATCCCGTATTTACCAGCAAGATAGTAAAAAGGGTTGGTCCCCCAACCATACCGTTCCTGCATGGGCCGGAAGTCACGACGCAAGACCCGCATTAGCGGGACAAGTGAAATTTGCTGCTGGCGTAATTGCGCGATCTCGATAGCCAGCTCTTCCGTTCTGGCATTGCCCGGACCTCTCCCCATTCCAGTCACGGTGGAGTCAACCCAGGTAACACCCTCCTCAACGGACGCTAAAGTATTCTGTAATGCCATCCTAAGGTTATCGTGGGTATGTATACCCAGCTCACCTTGCCAATGACGACGCAACCAAGAGGTAATTCTGGCTGTCTGCTCAGGGTCCATGCTTCCCATACTGTCCGCAAAATAGAGGACATCAATCGGGTATTGCGATGCTTTTTCTGCAATTCTTTCAATTTCGTCCTGAGCCCTGTCGGCAACCTGCATCAGATTGAACCCGACACGATAGCCCCGATCCTTCAACCACCCGCTTCCCGCCACAGCCTCATCGAACTCGTGAATATGGCAGGCGATACGCACCACGCTGACTGGTGAATCATCAGCACAACGGGGAAATAACCGTTCCAATCGATCTTCCAACGAGTGATCGCCAACCAACTCAGAAGCGTTCACCATAACCCCGACCGACAGGGATTCAGGGATGCGCAAACTGCCAAGAAACTCGTCGGTGGTGTATGCACAGGCTCCTTTGAAACCATGGACATTCAAGGTCCTCAATCCCATCTCCACGACATCGACGCCAGCTGCAGACATAGCTTCAAGGTATCGTGCGATCAAGTCGGTATCGAAATCCCAGTCGTTGTAATAACCGCCATCCCGCAAGGTGCAGTCCAGGAACGTTATTTTCTGAGTATTCATAGAGTTGGCCATCTTGAAGCGCAGAATCAAGTTTCACAGATCCCAGCAGAGAGCATTGCATCCGCCATCAGGAAGTCTTCTTCCCAGTCAATATCGAATCCCTGAATTTTATCCAGAACATATTTATAGGGCCGGTCACCAATTCTGTCGCCGCTCAATTGATACACCTCCGCCGGAGCCAGAAAAACACCACTATTAATCTCATACAAGGGAGAGAGCGTCTGTGTTCGTGGCCACTTCTCAACACTCCGGTCGTAATTAACCGGCCTTGATTCATCCCAAATAAAACCACGCAACTCGTTTACAGACATCAGAGAATCATATCCACACTCGAGCTGCGCGAGGTATTTCTCAATCATTGCGTCATAAAGAGTCGCCGTCAGAAAGGGGGATGTGACGTGTGTCCAAAGAATATGTCCCGCCTCAATCTGTGAACCGGCATATTGAATCAGCTCATCGGTACTCGTGCTGCTGGATGCCAGGGCATCATCTCGCAAACGGATATCGAGCTTTGACGCCTCAAGCTTTTTGGCGTACTCAATGATCTCCTCATCATTTGTCGAGAGTATTACCCGGTCAATGAGCTTGGTCGCGAAGAGCTGCTCGAGCTTTATTTGCAGCAATCCGTAAGGCTTATCGCCAATCGGTCGGATATTTTTCCTCGGCACCCTTTCACTGCCCTTTCGGCAGGGCAAAAAACAGGTAACAGTCAAGTCGTCTCTCCCAAGCATTCATCCGGATTGATTGTCGGCATGCAGGCTACGCACTCTGGACAACATCGATGGACTTATTTTGTCTCGTTTCTTCTCGCTTCAAAACAGCCCAGATGAATACGACCATGAACACAAACATGGTAACGCCAATGTTCCTCTCAAGCATACTCTGGGTTAAGTTTACAATCGCATGAAGTGTGACAAAAAACGCCCCTCCCAGCGCCAGCGCTTTAACCTCCGGGATATTCGAATGCGTTTTTCTCATAAATAACCTGAAGGTGACAACCAGCAGCAAAAGGTAGGACACGAGCCCTATCACCCCATATCTTGCCATCATTTCAATATATTGGTTATGTAGGTGGCGAAAATCCTCGACAGCGGGATGTATCTGACCAGAACGGATGAGATCACCGACAACCGCATCTGTTCCACTAGGACCAGCCCCTATCAGTGGGTTCTTTTTAAACGCCTCTACACCCGCTTTCCACATATCCAACCGAAGACCAACCGAGGTGCCATTCCGGCCATCTTCGTAATAATCAATGAATTCATTAACCGCAACTGTCGCTCTCTGTTCAACCAGATCAAATTGAGACGCTATAACAAACCCCGTTACGATCAACATCGTCATGAGGACCAGCAGAGCCTTTCGTTGAATAAGCAGCTGCCGGAAAACATACAATCCAATGAATGTGACAACCGGAATGGCAACCCAACCACTCCTGGTGCCGGAGACTAGGGAGGCATACATTCCGCCGACAAAGCCGAGGCAAAGAATTGCCAGCCAAAAACGCCGATGTGCTTGTTGTGCCGCCCAAACAACGCCCGACAACGCTATCATTGCCAAGGCCATTGCACCATTTCCATAGTGAATAGGGTTGTCAAATGCAGCCACGCGGCTGACACCCTGAAACTCGAACTGGTATAAACCATAGGCGCCAGCCATCAGCGCACCAATCGCCCCGAATAGAAAAAAACAGCGGGCACTGATGGAATACTTCAGCACAAACAACATCACGAGCGATGCCGCCACATAACGAGTTGACAGGTCAAACTCGGACACATCCTCGCCATGCAGCGCCAAAGTCACCGCCTGTCCCAGAAAAAGCAACCAAAGCACGCCCCCCAGTGCCAAGCTTTCTCTGTCCACACCATCAAGCAGCTTTTTCCATCGAAAAACCAGCAGAGCCAATAACAGCACTAATGATGGACCGAATGCATACGCCTCAGGCACCAAAACATAGAAAAGCAGGTATGAAGACAGAGCAAAAAAGGCCAGCCAGGATAAAACCTTATCCCAAGCCCCCCTGGGTCTCATCCAACCCGGGTTAGCGTCAGTATTCTGGGTCAATTTGGTACCATTTGATTCAATCAAGACTTCATATCGCATTTACTTGATGTATTCCCACAAGCTGTTACACCTTGATAGCCGGCTAAAAGCACCTGCCAAAGAAAGTCTATTCTACAGGGTTCAAGCTGGCCGAAACGCTTGTCCACGGACCGCCGCAAGCGCTTCAGGTTACTTTCTTTCCAGTTAGCTGACCCCAATGTCTCGCGGCGCAACCGGCAGCGATCAAAGTCGATAAGGAATACCCGATCACCTGACACCAGGATGTTGTCACAATTAAGATCTACATGATCCAGTCCCTCGCGGTGAAACCAAGCGATGGTCTGCCCGACCCGGCGCCAGAGGGCTTCATCGTTCATCGCTGAATGCTCCGGCAAAGGCTGCGCCCCTTCAATCCTTTCGATGATAATTGCCGCCTCATAAGAGACTTTACTTTGCCGCACGACCAGTGCCGCGACCGGCTGCGGCACTGGCAACCCTTTATTGGTCAACTCATTCAACAGCCGAAATTCCAGGAATGAGCGTGTTCTTTCGTATCCCGTGAACAGGTATCGACGCTCTGACAGTCGCGCTACCAGCCCGCCCCTTCGGTAATACCTCAGAACAAGTTGCCCTCTGGCGGAACGTATAAACCAAGCGCTACCACGACCACCGGCGGACACCGGCACCGCCTTATCACCCCAGTATGCTGGAGAAAACCAGCGCTCATCGACGTCTTCGTAGCCGATCGCGCAGAGCATTGACACCATAACCGTGGATACCGAGTATAGCCCTGCCAAAGCCTGGAAGACGTTGGCCGGGGAGTACGTTAGAATGGCGCACAGTTTACCAACGACACCCTCCCGGCACTACAACAGCCGGTTAAAGAATCGAAACGGACCGTAACTTGGACAGTCAGCCCCTTCATCAGCCCATCAATTCAATATGCATTCTGCGCCTCTCAGCCATCGGCGATGTGACCCACGTAATCCCGGTTATTCTGAGCCTCCAGGAGCAGTGTCCCGGCATTAAAATTACCTGGGTGATCGGCAAGATCGAGGCCAAACTGATAGGCGATCTTCCGGGTGTGGAGTTTGTGATCTTTGACAAGAAGTCCGGCCTCAAAGGCTATACAGAGCTTCGTCAAAAGCTGCGGGGGCGGCATTTCGATGCGCTCCTGCACATGCAGGTGGCTTTTCGGGCCAATCTCGCCGCTGCCGTGATTCCCGCGAAAGTGAAAGTCGGCTACGACAAGGCGCGCAGCAAAGATCTTCACAGTCTGTTTATCAACAAGCGTATTGCTCCTGCTCCAAAACAACACGTACGGGACTGCCTGGCCAGCTTTCTGGAGCCGTTGGGACTGAATTCAGCTCCCCCCCGGTGGACCATTCCGCTGACCGAAGACGATCATCAGTTTGCCCGGGAACAGTTAGCCGACGACCGCCTGAATCTGGTGATCAGCCCCTGTGCCAGCCACACCCTGAGAAACTGGCCAGCCGAACGCTATGCTCAGCTTGCAGATCATGCTGTTCGCAAACACGGTATGAAGGTGATTCTGGTTGGCAGCCCGGCACCGTTTGAGGCGGATTATTGTGCCGCCATTGAAAGCGCAATGAAGGAGAAAGCCCACAACATCTGCGGCAAGGACACCCTCAAGCAACTGACCGCGTTGCTCACCCAGGCCGATCTTGCCGTCGCACCCGACACCGGCCCCGCTCATATTGCGAGCGCGGTGGGCACCGATATACTGGGCATTTTTGCCGCCAGCAATCCTTATCGCTCAGGTCCTTACAACTCACTTGACTGGTGCGTAAACCGCTATCCGGAAGCACTGATGCAATTTACGGGTAAAAGCGTGGATAACGCTCGCTGGGGGGCGAAGGCTGAGTTTGAGGGGGCCATGGAGCTTGTAACAGTGGCGGATGTTACTGCCATGCTGGATAAGTGGGTTGAGACTCTACGAGTAGAGGAAACGAAAGCGGCGTCGGATCTGGGGTGATCTGACGCCGGCTTTCGTAGGTCGGGTTAGCGAAGCGTAACCCGACATTGGAATTGATGCTGGTTGTCGGATTACGCTTTGCTAATCCGACCTACAGGTCTCCCACCCAGTCAGGCGATTACTTACGGGCGGTGTAATCCTGGTAGGATTTTTCTTCCACGAAACGGGAGCCCAGCGCCAGGTTGACCTCTTTCTTAATGGAAGCGCGTTTGTCGTTGGTGACATAGACCGCGCGGGCCAGCTCGATGAACTTCGGACCAAAGTCCTGAGCCGCTTCCTGATCGCGGATGTCATCTTCGATCACCCATAACTCTTCGTTGACCGCCTTCAGCTGCTTGCGAAGATCGGCGATTTCAGCAGCCCTGTCTTTCACCGCTTCGTCCCAGGTAGCACTCAGCTCATCCAGCTCCAGGCGAACGTTTTTAACTTTTGCTTCGTCCTTGATGCGCTCGGATTTGATTTCGAGAATGGTGATCTTGTCCAGTACCTCGCCAAACGATACCGGTACCTTGATTACGTCTGCCATTTGCTCGTCCTGCAGGTCATTATGATTTGGAAATAACAAAGCCGCCGGGCTGTAACAGTCAACGGCGGCTTACGAACGTTTCGGGATCAGCCCTTTACGTGAGTCAGCCAACCGCTGTGCCCGGGCGACTTACCCTTAACCGCATCGAAATACATCGCCTGCAGCTTTTCGGTGACCGGACCGCGCTTGCCAGCGCCAATGACACGGCCATCCAGTTCACGGATCGGCAGCACTTCAGCGGCCGTACCAGTAAAGAAGGCTTCATCAGCGATGTACACCTCGTCACGGGTGATGCGGCGCTCTTTCACCGGAATGCTCAGCTCGCGAGCGAACTCCAGAATGGTCGCACGGGTAATGCCTTCCAGGCAGGACGTCAGTTCCGGGGTGTGTAGTACGCCGTCACGCATGATGAAAATATTTTCGCCCGAACCTTCCGCCACATAGCCTTCATTGTCCAGCAACAGCGCTTCCTCGCAACCGCTTGCGATGGCTTCGTTCAGCGCCAGCATAGAGTTGATGTAGTTGCCGTTGGCTTTCGCCTTGCACATGGTGATATTGACGTGATGGCGAGTATAGGAGGACGTGCGCACCTTGATCCCCATCTCCTTGGCTTCCGGAGACATGTAAGACGGCCAACTCCAGGCGGCAACCATCACATGCACCTGAAGATTATCAGCGCGCAGCCCCATACCTTCTGACCCCAGGAATACCATCGGGCGCAGGTAGGCTTCGTCCAGGTTGTTGTCGCGAACGGCCGCGCACTGGGCTTCGTTCAGCTGTTCCTTGGTGAACGGCATTTTCATGTTCAGGATATGGGCAGAACGGAACAGCCGGTCGGTGTGTTCCTTCAGACGGAAAATCGCCGGGCCGTTGGCGGTGTTATAAGCACGCACACCTTCGAAACACCCCAGACCATAATGCAGGGTGTGGGTCAGCACGTGAGTTTTGGCTTCCCGCCAGGGAACCATTTCACCATCCAGCCAGATCAGGCCATCGCGATCAGCCATCGACATTGTATCTGCTCCATAACAAGCGGTTTTCGGGAAAACGGCATTCTAGCAGGAAAATTCCGTGGAACCGAAGCGTCGTAGACTAATCTATCATCACCGCCTGCCACATGCCGCTTATATACGCGCGCTCCTCCGGAAATGCGTCACCCTCAACCTGGCTGTTCAGATTCTGTAATGCCCTGCGATGAATCGTCGAGCGCAGGGTGATATAGGACTCGCGAAGCTTCCCAGCATCCTCCATATCGATTACCCCGACGCGACCGAGTTCTTCCAATTGCCGGATGTTATCAGACCATTGGGTCAGCTCCGGGTGGTCAGAGCAGTAAGCCAACATGAGATACTGGACCATGAACTCGATGTCCACGATGCCGCCGTTGTCGTGTTTGATATGGAAGGTCTCATTACGCTGACCTTCTGGTGTTCCCAGACTGGCACGCATTTTTTCACGCATATCCACCACTTCCGTGCGCAAACTGCCCCGATCCCGACGCTGACACAACAGATCGTGCCGCAGGGTTTCGAAGTCCGCCAGCGTGGTCCTGCACCCGGCAACACCGCGCGCCCTGGCGAGGGCCTGGTGTTCCCACGTCCAGGCGTCGTTGCGCTGATACTTTTCAAAAGCTGGCAGGGTGCTGACCAGAAGCCCGGAGTTACCGGATGGACGCAGGCGCATATCGACTTCGTACAGCTGACCAGATGGCGTCTGGGTGCTGAGAATGTGCACAATCCGCTGACCAAGCCTGGTGTAGAAAATGGCGTTATCAATAGGCCTGTCCCCGTCACTGGCCAGTTCCGGATCCGCATTGTGCACGAACACCAGATCCAGATCCGAGGTATAGCCCAGCTCAATGCCACCGAGCTTGCCGTAGCCGATGATGGCGAAATCGGTATCACAGGCGGATCCGTCGGCCCGGCGGGGATAGCCGTGACGGCTGACAAGGTTGGCGAAGGCCACATCAACCACATGATCCAATACCACCTCGGCTATCCAGGTCAGGTAGTCACTCACCTTCATCAGCGGCAGTGTACCCTTCAACTCTGACGCGGCAACCCGCAGGATATGCGCTTTCTTGAAATGTCGCAGGGATTCCATCTGCTCTTCCAGATCCTCAAACGGAATCCGCAGCATTTGCTGGCGAAGGTCGTCCTGAAGCTCTTCCTTGGCGGGTGGATGATACAGGCTCTCGGCATTCAGCAACTCGTCAAGCAACAGAGGTGTTTCCGCCAGCTGCCGGGCGATCCAGGGGCTTTCACTGCACAGCTTGACCAGCTGGGTTCGTGCGCCCGGGTTCTCCAACAACAGAACCATGTAAGCAGTACGCCGCAGAATGGCTTCGACGAGTTGCAATACCCGGGCCAGCGTTTGCGACGGTTCATCCACCTGGGTCAAGGCCTCCAGCAGCACCGGCATGAACTGGTTCAGGCGTTTCCGGCCCTGGGTCTGCATCACCTGGATGGTACGGCTGTCACGCAAATTGCACAGCAGTTCATAACTGTCCACCGGGTCTTCAAAGCCATGTTCCTCCAGCCATTGCCTGGAGGCTTCCCCATCCATTTCAGCCAACCAGACTTCGTGCCAACCTTCCTCAAGGGCGCCGGCTTCCTGCTCTTCTTCCTCGGTGGCAATGATATCGGCGAAATGCCGGGCAACGCGCTCCCGATGGGCCTCAAGCTCCTGAACACACGCCTCCCAGTTTTCAAAACCCATAATCAGGGCAACACGTGCCTGTGTCAGCTCATCATCCGGCAGCAATTGAGTCTGCTTGTCTTCAACGCCCTGCAGGGCGTGCTCCAGGTCACGAAGGAACACGTAAGCGTCACGCAACTCCCGGACCACATGAGAAGGCAGCAACTCCAGCGCTTCCAGTTCCTTGAGGATCACCAGCAATTCACGCTGCTGAAGCTCCCGGTCACGACCACCCCGGATCAGTTGGAATGCCTGCACCACAAACTCGATTTCACGAATACCACCACTGCCCAGCTTAATGTTGTTCTCAAGCCCCTTACGGCGAACTTCGCGGCCAATCATGGCTTTCATGCTGCGCAGGGACTCGAAGGCACTGAAATCCACGTACTTGCGATACACAAACGGCCGCAGGCTTTCCATCAGCACCTGCCCCGCACGCTCATCACCCGCCACAACCCGTGCTTTGACCATGGCGTAGCGCTCCCAATCACGCCCCTGGTCCTGATAGTAGGTTTCCAGTGCAGCGAAACTCAACGCCAGAGCACCACTCTGTCCATAAGGTCGCAGGCGCATGTCAACGCGGAAGACAAAGCCATCCGCCGTGATCTGATCCAGTGCCTGAATCAGTCGCTGCCCAAGGCGGATAAAAAATTGCTGGTTATCGATGGAACGAGGACCACCCCGGGTTTCCCCCTTGCCGGGGAAGGCAAAGATCAGGTCGATATCGGAGGAGACATTCAGCTCGCGACCACCCAACTTGCCCATGCCTAACACCACCATGGACTGGGGAGCCTCCTCTCCTGTCACCGGGTCCGCCCCCCAGGGTGTGCCCGACTGTTCACAAGTATCTTCATAGAGCCAGTCCAGCGCCCCCTGAATACAGGTCTCGGCAAACCCGCTGGTTGCTGCCATGGTTTCATGGAGATCGGCCCAGCGCATCAGGTCACGCCAGATAATGCGAAACTGGCTTTCACGGCGGAATCGACGCAGCGCAGCATGCAAGGAAAGCTCGTCAGACACGTCTGTAAGATATTCTTGCCAGCGTTGCTTCAGGTAGTCCGGGGTTGTTGGCTCGCGGAGCGAACGGGACAAAACCAGCGCCTCAACCTGCTCCGGGTGCCGCTCCAGGGTCTGCTTCAGAAACACACTGCGTGCTATGGCGTTTGCTACATCGTCTTCTGAAAGACCTTCCGACGCCGTCATCCAGGGAGCATGCCCATCGCCAATCGCCGACGACCAACATGCAGCGACATCACCGGCAAGCATTTTCGGAAGCGTGCTCCATGGCTCGGACATAATGCAAACCCCTGTATCTCTGTTATATTCCCACTACTGTATAACGAACTGTCACCCGACTGAACCGTCCAGGCCCTTAATGCTCAGAAACCGCCGCCCGCTCAACCCGGAACATCAATTTGCGCACCTCCCGATTTCCGGCATCATCCGTTCTCGCATCAAGCGGCTGTTTGCCATTCTTGGCGCTCTTCTGGTGTTTCAGGTCATGGTCATCTGGACCGTGGAAAACCTCACCCTGTTCGAGTCCTTCTGGCTGACCATGACCACCCTAGTTACCGTGGGCTATGGGGACCTTTCCCCGGAAACGGTCATTGGGCGGATCAGCACCGTTATCGTCATGTTTATCAGCGCCATCACCATAATGACGCTGATCGTCAGTGACTTCATCGAGTACCGGTTTTATCGCCGGGAACGCATCGTAACCGGACGCTGGGTATACAAAATGAAAGACCACATCGTAATCATCAACACTCCACGAAACGGCGGCGAACAATACTTTATGCGGTTCGCCTCTCAGATACGTGCGATTCCCGAATACGAAACGGTGCCCATCCTCATCTTGACACGCCAATTCCCAAGCGGATTGCCACCCGAACTTGCGGACGTCGGCCTGGTCCATTTTCATGGTTCTGGCAGCGACCCCGAGGCGCTGAAGGCCGCCCATGCCGGAAGTGCCCGCCACATTGTCGTGTTGGCCGCCGATGAGGCAGACCCGGCTTCCGACAGCCTGACGTTTGATATCGCCCATCGCCTGACTGAGGCCAATCTGGGCAACCGAACAACAGTGGAATGTGTGAGTGACCGAAACCGACAGAGGTTTAAAACGGTGGGTGTCAGGACCATTATCCGGCCAGTCCGCACCTATCCGGAAATCATGGTTCGTGCGATCGTGGCTCCCGGTTCGGAGAAAGTGCTGGAAGACATGTTCAATTACCAGAACGACCATCCTCACCGGTACGACCTGAAGCTTGATAACCTGAACTGGGCCGATATTGTCAGCGCCCTGGTCCGCCACGGTATAGGCACCGCACTGGCTTACATCGACAATGACGACGAGGTGAACTGCCACCCGCCCACGGATGAAATCATTGAAGGTAAGGGATTGATCGTGCTTGTAAAATCACATGACACCCCTAGCGTCCAGGTGGTGGAGGAGGCCCTTGACCGTTTCCGGATGTTCCTTGAGAAGTGGCATGATGCCCAAAAGGAACAGGCAGCCCCCACTCATTAACCCGCCGCGATGCTCAACTGCAACTGGCCGAGCGCCCTGCGCTCGGCAATGCGCTCTACCGCCTCTCCAGACTCAAGGCTGGCGCGCACGTCATCAAACTGCGGCTGCGTACCACGATTATTCGCCAGCCGACCGACTTCCACCAGGTCGTCTGCATCCACGGATAATGCCTCACCTTTGAGCCAGGCCACGCTCAACCCATGAAGGAATCCTGAAAGAGACGGCACCTGCTCGTCATCTGCCGGAAGAACTGAAGGATCGTGCAGGCCTGCCAGGAAATAGCCCTGCTCCGCCTTACTGACCAGGTTCAAAAACACCGGAACCTCATCGGCCAAGGCGCGGGCCCACCGGACCAGATGCGACGCATCGCCGGCTTTCAGTTCAAACTCCACCTCATGCAATGGCCGCCTTTGCCCTCCGGCTTCTATATAACCGGCATCTACAGCCACCTCAATCACAGTTTCACCTTCTTCGATCATCACGATCTGACGCTCAAAGTTGGTTTCAAAAACCGGTTTCAGGTCTGCAAGGCTGATGTTTTCCCCCACCGGCGTATCAGCCAACAGACCAATATTCAGCTCTGTACCCATCAACGGCCACTCCCATTCCTGACGCCTGTGGGCGCCATCCACAAATTCGCCCTGGGTTTTGAGTGTCTGAATGAATTGATCTCCCGACTGTCGAACCCGCAAGGCAATGCGTTGTCGATTAAGGTCGGCATCCGGCGTATCGAAATACCGGTTCACCAGTTTTTTTCGCTTCCCTTCGATAGCACTGTCCTGCGACAACAACCATTTCAGGGCAGCCACCTGATTTACGGCAGACAGACTCAGCTTGATTTCCAGTTCTTCGGCCATAGCACGCCTCCATTGATTGGTTTCAGCATACATAAAAAAACCGGCGACCCGAAGGTCACCGGTTTTTGTAACTACTTGATTAGCTTGTTAGCTGATCAGAAGTAGTAGACTGCACCAACAGAGGCAATGGAACGCTCATCCGTGAAAGCAGTGTTACCGAGCTCATCTTCATACTCGTATACTTCATCACCACCACCCAGGTAGCCTTCGAAGTAAACGTACATGTGATCGGACACATTGTGCAGCGCTTGCAGAGTAATAGTATCGCGCTCAGTGTCGTCGGCATCGTCAGCTATACCCAGCTCATAAGACAGTGCGAACTGGTTCGCACCCATGGTGTAGATACCCATCAGGCCGTACAGGTCGCCAACATCCTTACGGTTATGATACTCACCAGTCAGGCGGAGGTTATCCAGGTTGTAGCTGGCGCGCAGACCGTAAGTGTTCTCGTTATTGCCATCGCTGGTGTCGTTGGAATCCATGGCTACCGCCAATTCCAGAGCGTCAACTTCGTACAGTGCGGCCAGCTGGTACGGGTAAGACTTGTCGGCACCGCCCTTGGTATCGCTGTCGCCGTTGAACTGGACAGCACCCAGCAGAGTCAGGCCGCCGAAGGACGGAGACATGTACTGGATCAGGTCGCCTTCACCAGTAGTGTAGTCCGGACCGATATTCAGAGTGGCCACTTCGTAGAACTGCGCAATCTCGTCAACAGCGCGCTCGTATGTGGAGTCATCGGAGCCTACCCACACCTGACCGAAGTCATCGCCTTTAACACCAATGTACGCTTCGTCCAGAGCATCGATACCGGAACTTCCGGACTTATCGTCGGCGTTGATGCCTTCCAGCTCGACCTTGAAAAAACCGGTGATGCCCGGCGCAATTTCGTGGTCGTGCTTGACGCCCAGGGTAGAACCGTTATCGAAATGGTTGATCTCGGAAGGACCACCATCGAAGTTGTCATGGGCAATAGCGTACTGAATGTTACCGTACACAGTCGGCAGGTTCGTGTCCTGTGCCAGCGCTGCGCCGGAGAAAGTTGCGGCTGCAACAGCAGATGCGATGAGCGTTTTTTTCATGTTGCGTCTTCCTTTATTGAGTTAACTCAGGTTTTAGCGACGGGTTCAGTTCCCGTTCTTTGGCCTTTTCCAGTCAGGCTGGATAAAGCCTTATTTTGTGTCGCCATGATGTCACTTTAATGACACACGGATAACATTTTTCATTTTATCAATGATCCGAGCTATCTCAGACCGTTGCAGCTCAATAAGTTACAGATATAAGTTAAAGCGCTGCATGATGCATGCTTTTTAATACAACAAACTCTTTTTTGCAAATGATTAATGTTGGCGTTTTAGTTCTTCTGAAGCCAACCAATGCAAACCACAGACCAGATCGGCCTGGCACCCTCGCTTCTTTAAACGAATCAATTTAAGGGCCAAAATAATAAATATTACTAATATTCAATATGTTATGCGGAAAAAAGCAAGCCAGGCAGAGAACACCCTTACTTAAACCACCTTCACTTCGCACTAATTAGGGTCGCACATTACAATCGAGCGCCATTATAGGGCGTGATCGTAGTTTTTCAGGAATTGCCTCCCACTTGTAGCATGAAGGTAACCGGCCCATCATTGACCAATGACACTTTCATGTCCGCGCCGAACTCGCCCCTTTCAACACAACCGCATTCAAGCATGGCCTGCGCAGCACTCAAAAAATCAAGGAATAGTCGTTCCGCCACTTCAGGCGCTGCGGCCGATGAAAACCCCGGTCGCGTACCGGAGCCGGTATCCGCTGCCAAAGTAAACTGGGGAACCACAAGGAGAGAGCCGCCCGTATCCTTCAGGCTTCGATTCATCCGTCCCTGATCATCGGGGAAAATGCGATAGTTCAGCACCTTTTTCGCCAGGCCCTGAACTTCCTTGATCCCGTCGCCACGCTCAACCCCCAAGAGAAGCAACAGGCCTTTCTGGATTTCAGCAACTTGTTGATTATCAACAGTAACACTGGCACTTGAAACGCGCTGGATGAGCCCTTTCATCAAACTCCCTGTGGAAGGACCATTAAGAATTTGCAAGAGTGTATCCATGGCACCGGAGGACCGCAACCCCCCACTCAGCTCATTCTGAAGCGCCGCGCACTTTTGCTGCCACTTCATCCACGCCACGCATCAATGCGTCAACAATGGCAGGCTCCGATGCGGAGTGGCCCGCATCGCGGATAATCCTCAGGTCGGCTTGTGGCCAGGCGGTGGCCAGCGCCATAGCGTTATCCAGCGGGCATACCATGTCATAACGCCCGTGAACAATGACACCAGGAATATCAGCAAGTCTGGGCGCATCGCGAACGATCTGGTCCACATCGAGAAAAGCATTATTCATAAAGTAGTGGCACTCGATCCTCGCCAATGCAATCGCAACATGGGGATGACCAAAGTGCTCAACCACTCTGGGGTTGGGGTGGAGAGTCGCACATCGCCCCTCCCAGATGGACCAAGCCTTGGCAGCCTGAATCTGTTCCAATTCGTTACAACTTGTAAGTCTTTGGTAATAGGCCTTCACCAGCCCCCCCCTTTCACTCTCGGGGATCGGTTCCAGGAAGTCCTGCCAGTAATCCGGAAAGACCCTGCTTGCACCTTCCTGGTAGAACCAGTGAATATCTCTGGGACGACAGAGAAAAATACCCCGGAGGACCAACCCGAGCACTCGCTCCGGATAGGCCTGGGCGTATACGAGGCTCAGTGTTGACCCCCAACTCCCCCCAAACAGCAGCCACTGATCAATTCCCAGAAACGTGCGCACGATCTCCATATCCTCCACCAGCTTATCCGTGCTGTTTCCCTCCAGCTCCGCAAGCGGGGTTGAGCGGCCCGCACCACGCTGGTCCATCAAAATGATCCGGTATCGCTCGGCATCGAAAAAACGGCGATGGTAATCCTCACACCCGCCACCCGGCCCACCATGAACAACCAGAACCGGCATACCCCTGGGGTTCCCGCTCTCTTCCACATACAACTCGTGGGGAGGATCAACGGCAATACGGTGCTGGGTATTCGGTTTTATTTCGGGGTAGAGAGTGAGCATGGAGGCGCTCCGACAAAAAGGGTGTATCCGGAGTTTAGCTGAAGTGAACAAAAAAGGGGCGACTCCCCACGGAGCCGCCCCTCTGTTTTACGTACCGCAGCTTACTTCTTGCCAGCGCGCTTTCGCTCATTTTCAGTAAGGAGCTTCTTGCGCAGACGGATTGACTTGGGCGTCACTTCCACCAGCTCATCATCATCGATGAACTCCAGCGCCTGCTCAAGCGTGAACTTGATCGGCGGGACCAGACCGATAACCTCGTCTTTTCCGGAAGCGCGCATGTTATCAAGCTTCTTACCCTTGGTCGGGTTGACAACCAGATCGTTATCGCGGCTATGAATACCGCACAGCTGGCCTTCATAGATTTCCTGACCGGGATCCAGGAACAGCTTGCCACGACTCTGCAGGGTTTCCAGAGAGTAGGTCAGCGCCGTACCGGTCGCCATAGACACAATCACGCCGTTCTGGCGACTGGTCACGTCGCCGCCCTTGATCGGGCCATAATGACTGAAGGTAGAGGTCAGAATGCCGGAACCGGACGTCAGGGTCAGGAACGAGTTGCGGAAACCGATCAGTCCGCGCGCCGGAATAGTGTACTCAAGACGCATACGCCCCTTGCCATCCGGGACCATGTTGGTCAGGTCGCCCTTACGCAAACCCATCTGGTCCATCAGAGCGCCCTGGTGCTGCTCCTCGATGTCGATAATGACGTTCTCGTATGGCTCCTGCTTCTCACCATCGATTTCCCGGATAACCACTTCCGGACGACCGACAGCGAGCTCGAAATTCTCACGGCGCATATTTTCGATCAGTACCGACAGATGCAGCTCACCACGACCGGATACCTTGAACTTGTCCGCTGAATCTCCCTCTTCGACACGCAGCGCGACGTTGTGAAGCAGTTCTTTCTCCAGACGCTCCTTGATGTTTCGGCTCGTGACAAACTTGCCTTCTTTGCCACAGAACGGCGAGTCGTTGACCTGGAAGGTCATGGAAACGGTTGGCTCATCCACTGTCAGCGGCGGCAAAGCCTCAACATTGGCAGGATCACAAAGAGTATCTGAAATGAACAGCGAATCCAGACCGCTCACACAGACAATATCGCCAGCCTGCGCTTCTTCGACTTCAACACGCTGCAAACCGGAGTGTCCCATGATCTTCAGAATGCGGCCCTGGCGCTTTTTGCCATCCGCGCCGATCGCGGCCACAGGCGAATTGGCCTTGATCTTGCCGCGCATGATGCGACCGATACCAATCACCCCCAGGAAGCTGCTGTAGTCCAGCTGGGAAATCTGCATCTGGAACGGCCCATCGAGATCAACGGACGGAGCCGGCACATGATCAACAATCGCCTGAAAAACGGCATCCATGTTGTCATCGAGATTTTCATGATCCATCCCGGCGATGCCGTTGAGGGCACTGGCGTAAACGATCGGGAAATCCAGCTGCTCATCGGTGGCGCCCAGGTTGTCGAACAGATCAAATACCTGATCCACCACCCAGTCCGGACGGGCGCCAGGACGGTCAATCTTGTTCACCACCACAATCGGATGCAGGCCGGCATCGAAAGCTTTTTGTGTCACGAAGCGGGTTTGCGGCATCGGGCCGTCGATGGAATCAACCACCAACAGCACACAATCAACCATACTCATCACCCGCTCTACTTCACCACCGAAGTCAGCGTGGCCCGGTGTGTCGACAATGTTGATATCGTAGTCGTTCCACTTCAGCGCCGTGTTCTTGGCCAGAATGGTGATACCACGTTCTTTTTCCTGATCGTTGGAATCCATAACGCGCTCGCTTTCGAGCTCTTTGCGCTCAAGCGTACCGGACTGACGCAGCAACTGGTCTACCAGGGTGGTTTTACCATGGTCAACGTGGGCGATGATGGCGATATTACGAAGTTTTTCAATCACAAAAATAATCCTGCGGCATGCACTCAATGACCTGAGAGGGTCATTCGCAGGGTAATCCCTGACATGCCGTCTCAAATCCGTAAAATGAATTCATTCACCAGAACCGGCTGGCCCGGCGCCCTGCATACCGTTCGGAATTTTTCATCCAAAAGTCGCAGGGTAAAAATGAGGTGGCGCGCAGTATATCGAAAAGTCCGTGTCGTTTATATGAAGAAAAACGCCTATTCCTTATAATACCCCATCGCACCAATTTAGGTCGCAATACTTCATAATGCACCATTATGACGCACCAAAGCAGTGCTGATTAACAGGGCACCGCTTGCTCAACGCGCCAAAAAAGTCCGTCGCCCTTGTGGTTGCGCTTTTCTGGCGCACACCATGTGAATTGGCAAGGCAATTGCTTTAGCCCTGTCAGCCGATTTTGCAGGTAAGAGGCCGCAGCTTTTGATAAGCTGCCTCAGCCTCAAAACAGATCGGAAGTCAGCGCTGCTGAACGATCCGGCACAACGAACATGAAATCACCCGCCCGGCGGGAAACACCATGGAGCATGCACAATGTCCAAGACAGTTGATTTGATCAAAGAACACGAAGTCAAATGGGTTGACCTGCGTTTCACGGACAGCCGCGGTAAAGAGCAGCACGTTACACTGCCTGCCACCGAAGTAGACGACGACTTTTTCACCGATGGCAAGATGTTCGATGGCTCATCAATTGCCGGCTGGAAGGGCATCAACGAATCCGACATGATCCTGATGCCAGATGACTCAACTTCGGTTCTGGACCCGTTCACCGAAGAAACCACCGTTAACATTACCTGCAACATTGTAGAGCCTTCTACCATGCAGGGTTATGAGCGTGATCCTCGCTCCGTCGCCAGCCGCGCGGAAGAATACCTGAAGTCCACCGGCATCGCCGATAGCGCCCTGTTCGGCCCCGAGCCGGAATTCTTCGTGTTCGATTCCGTGAAGTGGGAAGTCGACATGAAAGGCGCCAGCTACTCCATCCACTCCGAAGAAGCTGCCTGGGTATCCGGCGAAGACTTCGATCGCAACAACATCGGTCACCGTCCGGGCGTAAAAGGCGGCTATTTCCCGGTTCCGCCAGTCGACAGCCTGCACGACTTGCGTGGCGCCATGTGTGCGGCCATGGAATCCATGGGCCTGGATATTGAGGTTCACCACCACGAAGTCGGCACCGCCGGCCAGTGCGAAATCGGCGTTGGCGCCAACACTCTGGTCAACAAGGCCAACGAAGTACAGATCCTCAAGTACTGCGTTCACAACGTAGCCCACGCTTATGGCAAGACCGCTACATTCATGCCCAAGCCGGTCGTGGGTGACAACGGCTCCGGCATGCACGTGCACATGTCCCTGAGCAAGGACGGCAAAAACGTCTTCGCTGGTGACAGCTACGCAGGTCTGAGCGAATCTGCCTTGTACTACATCGGTGGCATCATCAAGCACGCCAAGGCTATCAACGCCTTCACCAACGCCTCCACCAACAGCTACAAGCGTCTGGTTCCCGGGTTTGAAGCTCCGGTCATGCTGGCCTACTCCGCTCGCAACCGCTCCGCTTCCATCCGTATCCCGTACGTAAACAGCCCGAAGGCACGTCGCATTGAGGTGCGCTTCCCGGACGCGTCCGCCAACCCATACCTGGCGTTCGCAGCCCTGATGATGGCCGGTCTCGACGGCATCCAGAACAAGATCCACCCTGGCGATGCCATGGACAAGGATCTGTACGATCTGCCGAAGGAAGAAGCACTGAACATCCCGAAGGTTGCAGAAACCCTCGCGGAAGCCCTGGACTGCCTGGAAGCTGACCACGAGTTCCTGACTCGCGGCGGCGTCTTCACCGAAGACATGATTGCAGGCTACATCGACCTGAAGCGCGGTGAAGTTGAGCGTCTGAACATGACCACTCACCCGGTTGAGTTCGACCTGTACTACTCCTGCTAAACGCAGACGCAACTGATCTCCGGATCACAGCGTGAAAAAGCCCCGCCCTGGCGGGGCTTTTTTGTGACATCCACCACAGTCCCCGTTGCCCTTAACGATATGTAACTGTTTGAACCCTCAACACCATTGAAAACACCTACCCCGCCATTGATAATCAAATCAGGCAATCACTATAGGCTACCGGAATGAACTTACGGCTTGGATTAATCTCTGGCATTCTCGTTTTCATCGCCGTCCCGACCATGGCAGAGGTCTACAGGAATGTAGACGCTCAAGGCAATGTCACCTACTCTGATGAACCCTCGGATGGCGCAGAGGAAGTCAAGGTCAAGCCAGTAACAACGATCACCCTCCCCAAGCCGGCGGACGTTCGAGAGCCGGACAAACTTCGTAAGGAAGTTGAAAAAGAAGGATCGGTTTACGACAGTGTCCGAATCCTGGCCCCCAAGAACGATGAAGCCTTTCACAGCGGAAGTGGTGACGTAGCATTCCGTGTCACCAGCGCTCCGGGCTTGAGAACAGGCCACCGCTATGAGATCACTCTGGATGGCCAGCCCGTGGGACAGACCACGTCGGATACCCTCACAGTACGCAACGTGTTTCGTGGCACCCACAATGCCGGAGTCCACATTATTGATGAAAAAGGTGTCCAGGTAAAAACCGGCGACTCGGTCCGCTTCACCATTCATCGCCCTTCCGTCAACAACTGACCCTCACGCCAATACGCTCTATTTTGGTGCGCTCGCACCACAAAAACGCCATACTCTGGTCAGCAACGGGGCGTTTTGGCCGAAACACCAGGTAACTTCTCCTACAAGTGCACTAAGCCTTAGCGCGCACGCTACCTATACAGCGCCGTGCCCGCTAAACGGGCACGCAACCTGGGCCAAACTCTCAAACTGGTTCACTTTTTGCAACACCATGGATACCTGTTTTTGCCCATCAACCGAGACAGCAGCATGGCACTCTCAATGGCAGCCCCACAAATCAAAGCCAACGGCTACAAAAACATACTGGACAGCCTGACCACGGCCATTCTGGTACTGGGAGATGGCCTGCGTATCGAGTATCTGAATCCAGCGGCTGAGAGTCTGTTTGAAACCAGCATTACCAGGAGCCAGGGCCTGCCTATCCGGGACATTCTGGCAGACTCCGAAGACGCGCTGACAACGCTGCACGCAGCGGCCGACAACGGGCATTCGTACACTCGCCGCGAGGCAGAGTTTGTACTGACCAGTGGTTCACGGCTCACGGTCGACTATTCTGTGTCCCCGATCAACCTCAGCCCGATTGAACTGCTAATCGAGATCCAGCCCCGGGACCGCTTGCTGCGCATCAGCCGGGAAGAAGACATCATTTCCCAACAGGAAACCACCCGTATACTGGTTCGCGGCATGGCCCACGAAATCAAGAACCCGTTGGGTGGGATCCGCGGCGCGGCACAGCTACTGGACAGGGAGCTGAGCGATGGAGATCAGCGGGAGTATACCCAGGTCATCATCGCCGAGGCCGATCGCCTGCGATCTCTCGTCGATCGGATGCTGGGACCCAACAAGGCTCTGAAGCTTGCCCCTACCAATGTTCACGAAGTACTGGAGCGGGTCAAGACCCTGCTGGAAGCCGAGAGCCGCGGTCGACTGACCTTCCGTCGCGATTATGACCCCAGTCTTCCGGAGTTCGCAGGTGATAAAGAGCAACTGATCCAGGCCTTTCTGAACATTGCCCGCAACGCAATGGAAGCAGCTTTCGAGAACCAGAGCGAGCATGCCGACGGAGAACCACCAACTATTACCTTCCGTACCCGGGCTCTTCGCCAGTTCACCATCGGCCATAAACGTCACCGCCTGGTGTGTCGGGTTGACGTGATAGATAACGGCCCCGGGATCCCGCCGGACCTGCTACAGAACATTTTCTATCCAATGATCAGCGGCCGTGCCAGCGGCACCGGCCTGGGCTTGTCCATCACACAAAGCATCATTGGACAACATCACGGGCTGGTTGAGTGCGAAAGCGAGCCCGGGAAAACCGATTTCATCATCTTCCTGCCTCTGGAGGACAATCAATGAGCCAACCGGCAAACGTCTGGATCATAGACGACGACCGTAGTATTCGCTGGGTGCTGGAACGCGCTCTGAACCAGGCCGGTATGCAACCCCGGGTCTTCGAAAACGGTGAAAGCATCATGATGCGGCTGGAACACGAACAGCCCGACGCCATCATCAGCGATATTCGAATGCCCGGTCTGGATGGCATCACTCTGCTTTCCCAGATCGTCGAGGTGCACCCTGACCTCCCGGTTATCATTATGACCGCCCACTCCGATCTGGAAAGTGCCGTCACCAGCTACCAGACCGGCGCCTTTGAGTACCTGCCCAAACCTTTCGACGTGGACGATGCGGTCGCTCTGGTGAAGCGCGCAGTAGCGCACAGCCACGAACGCCGGGCCACCTCGGAACCCCAGGCGGAAAGCACCCAGCGCAACACCGAGATTATCGGCGAAGCGCCAGCGATGCAGGAAGTATTCAGGGCCATCGGCCGCCTGTCCCACTCCAACATCACGGTACTGATCAATGGTGAAAGCGGTACCGGTAAAGAGCTGGTCGCCCAGGCACTACACAACCACAGCCCCAGGGCCAGCCACCCTTTTATCGCACTCAATATGGCGGCTATTCCCAAGGACCTGATTGAATCCGAACTGTTCGGTCACGAAAAGGGTGCATTCACCGGCGCCGGCGCAGCAAGACAGGGGCGCTTTGAACAGGCCAACGGTGGCACTCTGTTCCTTGATGAGATCGGCGACATGCCAGCCGACACCCAGACCCGACTTTTGCGTGTACTGGCAGACGGTGAGTTTTATCGGGTCGGTGGCACCACCCCGATCAAGGTTGATGTGCGCATCATCGCAGCAACACACCAGGATCTGGAAAAACTGGTCCAGGGCGGCTCCTTCCGGGAAGACCTGTTTCACCGCCTGAACGTCATCCGGGTGCATCTGCCCAAACTGGCCGAGCGCCGGGAAGATATTCCCAAATTGATGCAGCACTTCCTGAAACGGGCGGCAAAAGAACTGACAGTGGAGCCCAAGATTCTCAGGTCCGAAGCGGAGGAGTACCTCACTACCCTGCCCTGGCCTGGCAACGTTCGTCAATTGGAGAACACCTGTCGCTGGCTGACCGTCATGGCCAGTGGTCGCGAAATCCATATCGATGACCTGCCGCCCGAACTGCTCCATCAGGCGGAAACCCCGACCACAGGTCAGACCTGGCAGGAAGGCCTGCGCAATTGGGCGGAACAGGAGCTGAAACGCGGGCGCAAAGGCATCCTGGATACCGCAGTACCCGAATTCGAAAAAATCATGATCGAAACAGCACTCAAACACACCGGTGGAAGACGGCGGGATGCGTCCATTCTATTAGGCTGGGGAAGGAACACACTGACCAGGAAGATCAACGAGCTGGGAATGGATCACCCAGAAGGTGATGAAGATTAGAAATTAAGCTGACCGGGACCAGGAGTTTTATCCTGGCCCCGCTCCGACGACCTTAGTCGTCATGCCCGGAGTAATTCTTCAGAACGGAATATCGTCGTCAAAATCATCCACCGGCTCAGGCATGCCGCCCGGGGACGGCTGACTGTAACCGCCAGACTGCTGTTGCGGCTGGTTACCCTGATTGGCGGGCGGTGCATTATAATTTGACTGCTGTTGTTGGGGCCGTCCTGCGGGCGCGCCCTGGCTCATACCGCCTTCACCACCGCGGCTATCGAGCATCTGCATCTGGCCGTTGATATCCACCACCACTTCCGTGGTGTAACGGTCCTGGCCATCCTGTCCCTGCCATTTGCGAGTTTGTAGCTTGCCCTCAATATAGACCTTGGAGCCCTTGCGCAGGTACTGACCGGCCACTTCGGCGATCTTGCCGAACATAACAATGCGGTGCCATTCGGTCTTCGGCACCATCTGACCGGTTTGCCTGTCCTTATAACTTTCATCCGTGGCAAGGTTCAGGTTTACCACCGCATTGCCGTTGGGTGTGTAACGGGTCTCCGGGTCCTGCCCCAGATTGCCGATAAGAATGACCTTGTTTACGCCTCGTGCCATGATCTGCTCCTGACTCAGTTTTCAGGGATGACCCAACCTCCTTGCGGGCCTCCGGATTTCAAGAACTGCTACCCTGCCGGACAAACGGAAAGTCCGCAAGTAACCCCTCATCAAATAGTTGGCGATCCACCTTCAGGTAAGCGGTGTCCGCCTCTTCAAGGATCACCACATCCTGCACACCAGGAAGCTGACGAAAGGCATCGTCAATACTATCAAACTGGCTGTGCGCCACTTGCCGTAACTGTACCACGAAACTGGAGGTGTAACCCGGGGAAGGCATCGTCAACGCGACCAACAGCCACAACACCAGCACGGCAGCCATCAGCCACAACACCCCGCTGACGCCTACCAGCTCCAGCAACATGCCACCAATGGCACCACCAACAAACGCACCGAGAAACTGGGAAGTGGAATACACTCCCATGGCCGTCCCCTTGCTTGCCGCCGGTGATTCCTTGCTGATCAGCGAAGGCAGGGAGGCCTCAAGCAGGTTGAACGCCATGAAGAAGAAAAACAGCACCGCCCAGGCGGCAAACAGACTGACACTTCCCTGCGCCAGCCCCGCCGTCGCCATAGTTAACAGCCCAATAGCGCCGCACAGCACCGGCTTCATCTTGCGTCTCTTCTCGCCGATGATAATAAACGGCACCATGGCAAAGAATGACGTCACCATGACCGTCAAATAGAACCACCAGTGGGACGAGGATGGCAGACCCAACTGATCCTGCAACAGGGTCGGAAACACCAGGAAAATGGCTGTCAGTGCCAGATGGAGAGCAAAAATACCGAAGTCGAGACGCAGCAGGCGGCGATCTGACAGTACCCTGGTGAGCATAGCCTTCGCGGGCCGGGTATCCGCACTGATTTTGTGCTGATGCGGAGTGGGCACCAGACGCCAAACAATCAGCATCGCCACAAGCGCCAGCACAGCCGTCAGGTAAAACAAGCCTGACAGACCGAAGGCGGATCCGATCAGGGGACCAAGCACCAGGGAGACGGAAAACGACAATCCAATGGAAATCCCCACCGTTGCCATCGCCTTGGTCCGCTCCTCTTCTCGCGTCAGGTCACTGAGCAACGCCATCAACACACTGGCAATGGCACCCGCGCCCTGAAGGATCCGTCCGACAATAACAACGTATATGGAATCTGTTGATGCGGCCACCAGGCTGCCTGCGGCAAAAAGGATCAGCCCGATGTAGATCATGCGCTTGCGACCTACGCGATCCGACAGCAGACCAAAGGGAATCTGCAACAGGGCCTGGCTCAGACCGTAGGCACCGATAGCCAGCCCAATCAGAGCCGGCGTCGCGCCCTGCAGGTCATCGCCCAACAGGACAAACACCGGCATTACCATGAACAGGCCCAGCATCCGCATGGCATAAACCGATGCCAACGCCGCTACTGCTCGCCTTTCAAGTGCATTCATGGAGGAGCCTTTCATTAATTCGGTTTCTGGCGGACAGCCGCCTTTCCGGAAACCGCGCATTGTACCAGAACACGGTTCGTCACGGCACAGGGACAAACCGCATAGTCACTTACCATCACGGCTTTCGCCGGGCGGGGTATAACACGGTATAATCCCGTTTTTTCTTCGAGCGAGGTGTTATGGATCATATCCAGATCAAAGGGGCGCGGACCCACAACCTGAAGAACATCGACCTGGATATGCCGAGGGACAAGCTGATCGTAATTACCGGCCTGTCCGGCTCCGGTAAATCGTCCCTTGCCTTCGACACGCTTTATGCGGAGGGACAACGCCGCTATGTGGAGTCCCTCTCCACCTACGCACGCCAGTTCCTCTCAATGATGGAAAAGCCAGATGTGGACCACATTGAGGGTCTGTCGCCGGCAATTTCCATTGAGCAGAAATCCACCTCCCACAACCCCCGTTCCACCGTGGGCACCATCACCGAGATTTACGATTATCTGCGATTACTGTTCGCCCGCGCGGGCGAACCCCGCTGTCCCGACCACGGCCAGCCCCTGGAGGCCCAGACCGTCAGCCAGATGGTCGACCAGGTTCTGGCAATGCCCGAGGACAGCAAGCTGATGATCCTTGCCCCGGTTATCCGCGATCGCAAGGGCGAACACCTCCATGTCGTGGAGACCATGCGCAGCCAGGGCTTCATCAGACTGCGCATCGACGGCACCGTGTATGACATCGATGACCTGCCGACACTGGACAAAAAACGCAAACACCAGATCGACGTGGTCGTTGACCGCTTCAAGGTAAAGCCCGGCCTGGAACAACGTCTGGCGGAAAGCTTCGAAACCGCACTGGCTCTGGCCGATGGCATTGCACTGGTTGCACCCATGAGCGGCGAAGGCGAAGAGCATACGTTCTCTGCACGCTATGCCTGCACCCTGTGCGGCTATTCCCTCAGCGAACTGGAGCCCCGACTTTTTTCCTTCAACAATCCGGCCGGCGCCTGTCCGACCTGTGACGGCCTGGGCGTGAAACAATTTTTCGACCCCGAGAAAATCGTCCAACATCCTGAGGCCAATCTGGCGGCGGGCGCCATCAAGGGCTGGGATCGACGCGCGGTCTATTATTTCCAGATGCTCACCAGCGTCGCCGAACACTATGACGTCGACATGGAAACGCCGTGGGTGGATTTACCCGAGGATTTCCGCCAGACGCTGCTATACGGATCAGGTACCGAGGATATCCCCTTCCGCTACGTAAATTCCCGCGGCCACATCATGGAAAAGGCCCATCCGTTTGAAGGCATCCTGCCCAACCTTGAGCGCCGCTACCGGGAAACCGAATCCCAGAGCATGCGGGAGGAGCTCGCCCGCAACCTGAGCACGCAACCCTGCAAGGACTGTCACGGCTCACGACTGCGGCGTGGTGCGCGCCATGTGTTCGTCGAAAACCACAATATTTCCGACGTGACTCACCTTCCTGTGGGCGAGGCTCACGACTACTTCGAAACCCTGGCCCTGCCTGGTCGAAAGGGCGAAATCGCCGAAAAGATCCTCAAGGAAGTCCGTCAGCGGCTACAGTTCCTGGTTAACGTCGGCCTGGAATACCTCACGCTGGAACGCAGCGCCGATACCCTGTCCGGCGGCGAAGCCCAACGTATACGCCTGGCCAGCCAGATTGGCGCGGGCCTGGTCGGTGTGATGTACATCCTCGATGAGCCATCTATTGGCCTACATCAACGAGACAACGATCGCCTGCTGGCCACACTCACCCACCTCCGGGACCTCGGCAATACTGTGATCGTCGTGGAGCATGACGAAGACGCCATTCGTGCAGCCGACCATGTGATCGACATTGGACCCGGCGCCGGCGTTCACGGCGGCGAAATCATTGCCCAGGGAACCCCCGAGGACATCATTGCCAACAAGAATTCCCTCACCGGGCAATACCTGAATGGCACCCGCGAGATTGCCATCCCCCCAACCAGAAATACCGGAAGCGGCAAGCAGCTTATCCTCTCGGGCGCCAGCGGTAACAACCTGCAGAACGTCACGCTTAGCATTCCACTCGGCATCATGACGTGCATAACCGGCGTGTCCGGTTCCGGTAAGTCCACCCTGATCAACGGGACACTTTACCCGGTGGCCGCCGCCAAGCTGAACAAGGCGACCAGCCTGACTCACGCCCCCTATGAGAAGCTCAAGGGGCTGGATAACCTGGACAAAGTCATCGATATCGACCAGAGCCCGATCGGTCGCACACCACGCTCAAACCCGGCCACCTATACCGGACTGTTCACGCCAATCCGGGAACTCTTTGCCGGCACCCAGGAAGCACGCTCCCGCGGCTATAAACCCGGCCGCTTCAGCTTTAACGTCAAGGGCGGCCGCTGCGAGGCCTGCCAGGGCGACGGGGTGATTAAAGTCGAGATGCATTTCCTCCCGGACGTGTACGTACCCTGCGACGTCTGTAAGGGCAAGCGCTACAACCGGGAAACACTGGAAGTTCGCTACAAGGGCAAGAACGTCCACGAAGTGCTGGAAATGACCGTCGAGGAAGGCCGGGAATTCTTTGACCCGGTCCCCTTCATTGCCCGCAAGCTACAGACCCTGATCGATGTTGGGCTTTCCTACATCCGCCTGGGCCAGAGCGCAGTCACCCTGTCCGGCGGCGAAGCCCAGCGGGTCAAACTGGCGAAAGAACTGTCCAAGCGGGACACCGGCAAAACGCTCTACATCCTCGACGAGCCCACCACAGGTCTCCATTTCTACGACATCCAACAGCTGCTGAACGTGCTGCAACGCCTGCGCGACCACGGCAACACCATCGTAGTGATCGAACACAACCTGGACGTCATCAAGACAGCAGACTGGATTGTCGATCTTGGCCCAGAAGGTGGCTCTGGCGGCGGCCAGATCATCGCTGAAGGTACTCCCGAACAGGTCGCCCAGAACGCAAGATCCCACACGGGACACTATATGAAACCTATGCTAGAGAAATAAAAGAGGCCATATCTGTATAGCCCCGACGGGGCTGGGGCGGGATGTCTTTTCTGACGGAACAAAGGTGTCTGAGCGCAGCGAGTTCTTTTTCCATAAGAAAAGACATCCCGCCCCAGGCCCAGCCCGCCAATAAGCAGGCCACTCACACGCACTACGGTCCAAGACATTTCTTCAGACCAAAAAAAAGCCGGAGGTATCCCCCCGGCTTTTTTCTGGACAACTCCGAAGAAATTACTCTTCGTTGTCGTCCACCTCTTCCGCTTCGATATCCAGCGGACGGCCAACCAGCTCGACGAATGCCATCGGGGCATTGTCGCCGGCACGGAAGCCGCACTTCAGGATACGAAGGTAACCACCCGGACGCTCGCTATAGCGGGGACCCAGCTCATCAAAGAGCTTGGCAACCGCAGCATCGTTGCGCAGGCGAGAAAACGCCAGACGACGATTCGCGACCGAATCATTCTTGGAGAGCGTGATCAAAGGCTCAGCTACACGACGAAGCTCTTTGGCTTTCGGCAGCGTTGTCTTGATCAGCTCGTGTTCAACCAGTGACGCAGTCATGTTACGGAACATGGCCTTGCGATGCGCACTGGTCCTGCTGAACTTACGACCACTCTTACGATGACGCATTGCTCTTATTCCTTACCTTAAACTAATCGGCGATTAACCGCCCAGTACCCGGTCGTCGCCACGGAGGCTCGCCGGCGGCCAGTTATCAAGACGCATACCCAGTGACAGACCGCGGGACGCGAGTACGTCCTTGATCTCGGTGAGCGACTTTTTACCAAGGTTAGGCGTCTTCAGCAGCTCAACTTCTGTGCGCTGGATCAGATCGCCGATGTAGTAGATGTTCTCAGCCTTCAAGCAGTTCGCTGAACGCACAGTCAATTCCAGATCATCCACCGGACGCAGCAGAATCGGATCAATTTCTTCCTCTTCCTCAACGCGCTCAGGCTCTTTCTCATGATCGAAATCGACAAACACCGCCAGTTGCTGCTGGAGAATGGTTGCCGCCCGGCGAATCGCTTCTTCCGGATCGATAGTACCATTGGTTTCCAGATCAATAACCAGCTTGTCCAGGTCAGTACGCTGCTCTACCCGTGCACTTTCCACGGCATAAGCAACACGACGAACCGGACTGAAAGTCGCATCCAGCTGCAGGCGTCCGATAGCGCGAGTTTCGTCCTCGTCCAGACCCCGCTGATCGGCAGGCTCATAGCCGCGACCACGAGCAACCTTCAGACGCATGTTCACTTCACCCTTTTCACTGAGGTGACAGATCACATGATCCGGGTTAGTGATCTCGACATCATGATCCAGCTTGATATCTCCGGCTGTGACAGCACCCGGGCCTTTCTTGCTGAGTGTAACCTCAGCTTCATCCCGACTGCCCATCTTGACAGCTACGCCCTTGAGATTCAGAAGAATCTCGATGACGTCTTCCTGGACACCCTCGATTGCGCTGTACTCATGCAGAACGCCGTCAATCTGTGCTTCAGTGATCGCACAGCCCGGCATTGAGGACAAGAGTATACGACGCAGTGCGCTGCCCAGGGTATGGCCGAAACCTCTTTCCAGAGGCTCCAGTGTCACCTTGGCACGCGTGGCGCTTGATTCCTTCACGTCAATGGTACGAGGTGTCAATAACTCATGTACTGAACGCTGCATAGACGCCCCTATCTGCTCTCGTTGCTAACTGGGCTTTACTTCGAGTAAAGCTCGACGATGAGGTTCTCGTTGATGTCGGCCGGCAGTTCAGTACGCTCTGGTACTGACTTGTAAACGCCGGACATCTTGCTGGCGTCGACCTCTACCCAGCTCACCGGTGCGCGGCTTGCAGAAAGATCCAGCGCGCCTTTAACGCGGAGCTGGTTTTTTGCCTTTTCACGCACGCTCACAACATCACCCGGCTTGACCTGGTAGGAAGGAATGTTCACTACCTTGTCGTTGACCAGGATCGCTTTGTGAGAAACGAGCTGACGGGATTCAGCACGGGTAGAACCAAAACCCATGCGATATACAACGTTGTCGAGACGCCCTTCCAGCAGTTGCAGCAGGTTTTCACCCGTTGCACCTTTGATGCGGGCCGCCTCTTTGTAGTAGTTACGGAACTGCTTCTCGAGCACACCGTAAATACGACGGACTTTCTGTTTTTCACGAAGCTGTACGCCGTACTCGGACAGACGACCGCGACGCGCGCCGTGCATACCCGGCGGAGTCTCGATGTTGCACTTGGAATCGAGCGCGCGAACACCGCTCTTCAGAAAAAGATCTGTCCCTTCACGACGAGACAGCTTGCACTTAGGGCCTATATAACGAGCCATTTTTCACTGTCTCCTGTGTTAGACGCGGCGCTTTTTGGGCGGACGACAACCGTTATGGGGAATCGGCGTCACATCAGTGATGTTAGTGATCTTGTAGCCACACGCATTAAGCGCGCGAACTGCGGATTCACGTCCGGGCCCAGGACCCTTAACCTCTACGTCCAGGTTTTTAAGGCCGTATTCAGCAGCCGCATTACCGGCTCTTTCAGCTGCTACCTGCGCAGCAAAAGGTGTACTCTTGCGTGACCCACGGAAACCGGAACCACCAGAGGTAGCCCAGGACAGGACGTTGCCCTGACGGTCAGAAATGGTCACGATAGTGTTGTTGAAGGACGCGTGAATGTGCGCGACGCCATCAACAACCGTCTTTTTCACCTTTTTACGGGTACGTGTACCTGGCTTTGCCATGTTTGCCTACCTGTTACTTACGAATAGGTTTGCGAGGACCTTTACGGGTGCGGGCGTTGGTCTTGGTGCGCTGGCCACGGACCGGAAGGCCATGACGATGACGCAGACCACGGTGACATCCGAGATCCTTCAAACGCTTGATGTTCATCTGTACTTCACGACGCAGATCGCCTTCGACAGACACCTTGCCCACTTCGGTACGAAGCGATTCAAGTTGCTCGTCGGACAGGTCTTTGACCTTGACGTCCGGCTTAACGCCGGTTGCATCGCAAAGCTTTTGGGCTGTTGTCTTGCCAACACCGAAGATGTAGGTCAGCGAGATAACAGCATGTTTGTTATCGGGTATATTGACACCGGCTATACGTGCCATCCAAATTACTCCGCGTTCAAAGCTTTGCTGTGTGAATTTTCCGCCACAAAAAGGGCGCGAAATGATAGCGCCTGACCCTGTTCAGAGTCAAGCGCTATCATTCCGAAACCCTGCAATGTCAGGAAGGCTTCCCGAAGGAATCAGCCCTGGCGCTGCTTGTGACGAGGCTCCGAGCAAATGACTCGTACCGAGCCATTGCGACGAATTACTTTGCAGTTACGGCAAATTTTCTTTACCGAAGCGCGTACTTTCATTGTCGACTCCAGTTTTCAAGGGGAACGGTTTTAACCGTTCCGACCATAGCCCTTGAGATTGGACTTCTTCATCAGCGATTCATACTGATGAGACATCAGGTGCGACTGAACCTGCGCCATGAAATCCATCACCACGACTACAACAATCAGCAGTGACGTACCACCCAGATAGAACGGTACATTCCCGGCCACCATCAGAAACTGAGGGAACAGGGAAACTGCTGCAATGTACATTGCACCGAACAGAGTCAGCCGGGTCAGAACGCCATCAATATACTTGGCCGTCTGATCACCGGGACGAATGCCCGGAATAAACGCTCCAGAGCGCTTGAGGTTATCCGCAACTTCTTTCGGGTTATACATCAACGCTGTGTAGAAGAAGCAGAAGAAAACCACTGCTGCCGCAAACAGGATGATGTACAGCGGCTGGCTTGGCGCCAGCGCCTGGGAGACATCACTCAACCACTCCATGCCCTCGCCTTGACCAAACCACTGCCCCAGGGACGCCGGGAACAACAGGATGGAGGAGGCAAAGATGGGCGGAATAACACCGGCCATATTGACCTTCAGCGGCAGATGGCTGGACTGCTGGGCGAAAACCCGGCGGCCCTGCTGGCGCTTGGCGTAGTTAATGGTCAGACGACGCTGACCACGCTCCATGAACACCACGAAGCCAACCACGGCAATAGCCAACACACCAATACCCAGAACAACGAGAAGACTCATCTCACCATTCCGGGCCTGCGACAGAGTCTGACCGATAGCACCGGGCAAGCCAGCAACGATACCCGCGAAAATAAGCAGGGATATACCGTTACCGACACCACGCTCGGTGATCTGCTCACCCAGCCACATCATGAAGACAGCACCACTGACGAAGGAAACAACCGCCACAAAGTGGAAGCTGAAACTGTCGTTAAAGGTGACGCCCTGAGATGCCAGACCGACAGAAATACCAAAGCCCTGAACCAGGGCCAGGATAACCGTACCATACCGCGTGTACTGACTGATCTTACGACGACCAGCCTCACCCTCTTTCTTCAGCTGCTCAAGCTGCGGACTGACCGCAGTCATGAGCTGCATGATGATCGAGGCAGAGATGTACGGCATGATACCGAGTGCGAAGATACTCATGCGCTCAAGCGCACCACCGGAAAACATGTTGAACAGGCTCAGGATTGTGCCCTGATTCTGATCGAACAATGCTGCCAGGCGATCAGGGTTAATACCCGGCACCGGGATATGGGCACCGATCCGGTACACCAACAATGCCAGGAAGACAAACCAGAGCCGCGATCGCAGCTCCGCCAGTCCTTTTCCCGCGCCCGCAGGCAATGATGCTGTCTTGGCCATTTAGTCCTCGACTCGCCTTAGTCTTCGACTTTTCCACCCGCGGCAGTAATCGCCTCGCGCGCGCCCTTGGTCACTCGCAGACCTTTGACAGTTACCGCCCGGCTCAGTTCGCCGGAGAGGATAACCTTGGCTTCGCGAATTTCTTCACGAACAATGTCTGCTTTCTTGAGTGCTTCGAGGTCAACTACGTCACCCTCTACCTTCGCCAGTTCGTTCAGGCGAATCTCAGCCACATAACGCTGCTGACGAGAAGTAAAACCAAACTTCGGCAGACGGCGGGCCAACGGCTGCTGACCACCCTCGAAACCAGGAGCAACGCTACCACCGGAACGGGATTTCAAACCCTTGTGACCACGGCCACCGGTTTTACCGAGACCGCTACCGATACCGCGACCTACGCGCTTGGCTGCAGGACGTGAACCGGGATCCGGACTAAGCTCGTTCAGACGCATCTTAGTTCTCCTCAACCCGAACCAGGTAATCAACCCGGTTGATCATGCCGCGAATGGAAGGTGTATCTTCCACTTCCACGGTGTGACCGATTTTACGAAGACCCAGGCCCTTGACGCACAGCTTGTGCTTGGGCTGGCAGCCGATTGGGCTGCGGGTCAGTGTAACTTTGATCGTTTTTGCGTTCGCCATGACTTCAACCCAGAATCTCTTCCACGGTTTTACCGCGCTTGGCTGCAATATCCTCAGGCGCCTGTGTCGCCTGGAGACCCTTGATGGTGGAACGTACCACGTTCACCGGGTTGGTAGACCCGTAACACTTGGACAGTACGTTCTGAACACCGGCAACTTCCAGTACCGCACGCATCGCACCACCGGCGATGATTCCAGTACCTTCAGACGCAGGCTGCATGTAGACCTTGGAGCCCCCATGCTGAGCCTTGACCGCATATTGCAGAGTGGTGCCGTCCAGCGGAACCTCTACCATGTTTTTACGTGCAGCTTCCATGGCCTTTTGAATAGCGACCGGCACTTCACGCGCCTTGCCACGACCAAAACCAACGCGACCTTTACCATCACCCACTACAGTCAGTGCGGTGAAGGCGAATATACGGCCACCTTTAACAACCTTGGCGACACGATTAACCTGGACCAGCTTCTCCTGGAGCTCAGGCGCCTTCTGTTCGTTAACGCTCATCTTCTCCACCTCTTAGAATTGCAAGCCAGCTTCACGGGCTGCGTCGGCCAGAGCCTGAACGCGGCCGTGATAACGGTAACCGGAGCGGTCAAAAGCGACGCTCTCTACACCTGCTGCCTTGGCGCGCTCAGCAATCAACTGACCGACCTTTTTGGCAGCTTCCACGTTACCGGTTGCACCCTGGCGCAGTTCCTTATCCAACGTGGAGGCAGTGGCAATAACTTTGCTGCCATCTGCAGTTGTAACCTGGGCATACATGTGACGCGGCGTGCGGTGAACACACAGGCGGTCAGTACCCAGCTTACGGATCTTCATGCGCACTTTGCGTGCGCGACGCAATCTTTCGTTATTCGCGCTCATAGTCCCGCCTTATTTCTTCTTGGCTTCTTTGCGTCTGACCTGCTCATCCGCATAACGCACACCCTTGCCTTTGTAAGGCTCTGGCGGACGGAATGCGCGGACTTCTGCAGCGACCTGGCCAACCTGTTGCTTGTCGATTCCGCGAATCACAACTTCCGTATTAGACGGAGTTTCAGCGGTAATCCCCTCGGGCAGCTCATACTCAACCGGGTGAGAAAACCCCAGCGTCAGGTTGAGCTTCTTACCTTGCGCCTGGGCACGGTAACCTACACCCGTCAGCGCGAGCTTACGCTCCCAGCCTGTGGATACACCGGTCACCATATTGTTGACCAGTGCACGGGTAGTACCAGCAAGAGCGCGGGACTGTTTTGCACCATCGCGGGCCGCAAAGCGAAGAACACCTTCTTCCTGCTTTACTTCTACCGCCTGGTGAATGGTGAACTGAAGCGCTCCCTTGGAACCCTTCACATTGATTTCCTGTCCGTTCAGCTTAACCTCAACACCGGAAGGCAGCACGACAGGATTATTGGCAACCCTGGACATGTGGTTCTCCTAGAATACGGTGCAGATGACTTCGCCACCCACGCCAGCAGCACGTGCGGCGCGGTCTGTCATAACGCCCTTGGACGTTGAGACAATCGCGACTCCCAGACCACCGGATACTTTCGGCAGTTCCCCAGCGCCTTTGTACTGGCGCAGACTCGGACGGCTGACCCGTTTGATCTCTTCAATAACCGGCTTGCCGCCGAAATACTTCAGAGTAATCGTCAGCTCGGGCTTCGCGTCGGCTGAAACGGAAAAATCGTCAACGTAACCCTCGTCCTTCAGGACCTGGGCCACGGAGATCTTCATCTTTGAAGACGGCATGGCCACATCGGCCTTCTGTGCCATCTGTGCATTACGAATACGTGTAAACATATCCGCAAGCGTATCTTGCATACTCATTGGTATGAGGCTCCTGATCTTTTTAGTTGTGCAGCGGCTTGCCGCACCGCTTACCAACGGGCACCTGACCAAACGGCCAGGGTGCCTGTCTTACCAGCTTGCCTTGGTCAGACCCGGAACGTCACCGCGCATGCCGTATTCACGGAGTTTGATCCGTGAAAGCTCGAACTTGCGCAGAACGCCGTGGGGGCGACCAGTCACCTGGCAACGATTACGAAGACGTGACGGGCTGGCATCACGAGGAAGCTGTTGCAGCTTCATCTGTGCGTCCCAACGCTCTTCATCGCTGGTATTCGGGTTCTTGATAATCGCCTTGAGCTCGGCACGCTTCGCTGCAAACTTCGCAACGGTTTTTTCGCGCTTGAGCTCACGGTTCTTCATGGAAACCTTAGCCATTACACTCGTTCCTTATTTCTTGAACGGAAAGCCAAAGGCTTTCAACAGTTCGCGACCTTCGTCGTCGGTACCGGCAGTGGTGGTAATGGTGATGTCCAGACCACGGATCTTGTCGACTTTGTCGTACTCGATCTCAGGGAAAATGATCTGCTCACGCACACCCATGCTGTAGTTACCGCGACCGTCGAACGACTTGGGATTCAGACCACGGAAGTCACGAACGCGGGGAACCGCGATGTGAACCAGGCGATCAAAGAAGTCCCACATACGCTCGCCACGCAGGGTAACCTTACAACCGATAGGCCAACCTTCACGGATTTTGAAGCCCGCGACGGATTTACGTGCCTTGGTGACAACCACTTTCTGACCTGCCAGGCGCTCAAGATCCGCCACGGCATTCTCAATCAGCTTCTTGTCACCAACCGCTTCGCCGACACCCATGTTCAGGGTGATCTTCTCGATACGCGGCACCTGCATAATGTTCTTGTAGCCGAACTCTTTCTGCAGGGCGGGTACCACTTCCTTACTGTACTGCTCTTTCATGTTAAGCATCGTAACCACCACCGCTTACTGGTTATCGACAGCTTCGTTCGTGGACTTGAAGATCCGCACTTTAGCGCCGTCTTCCTTGATCTGGAAGCCTACGCGATCGGCTTTGCCGGTCTGCGGATTAAAAATAGCCACGTTGGAAGCCTGGATAGGTGCTTCTTTTTCGACGATGCCACCTGGGGTGCCCAGCATCGGGTTCGGCTTAGTGTGCTTCTTCATCATGTTGATGCCAGAAACAATTACTCGGCCATCGTCCTGAACCTTCAGGACTTTACCACGTTTGCCTTTATCTTTCCCCGTGGTGACGATTACTTCGTCATCTCGTTTGATCTTTTTCATAACCGGCCTCTGGTCCTTAAAGTACTTCGGGTGCCAGTGAGATAATTTTCATGAACTTTTCATTACGCAGTTCACGGGTAACCGGTCCGAAGATACGGGTACCAATCGGTGCGTCCTGATTGTTCAGAAGTACTGCCGCGTTTCCGTCGAAACGGATAAGCGACCCGTCGGGACGACGTACACCCTTGCGGGTACGTACAACGACAGCTTTCAGGACCTGGCCTTTCTTCACTTTACCGCGGGGGATGGCTTCCTTGACGGTCACCTTGATGACATCCCCTACGCTGGCATAACGCCTGTGTGAACCGCCCAGGACCTTGATGCACATCACCTGACGCGCACCGCTGTTATCCGCGACTTCAAGCATTGTTTGAGTCTGAATCATGGTTGTTCTCCGGGCGAGTTACACCTTGGATGCACGTTCGGTGACTTCCACCAGGGCCCAGCTCTTGGTCTTGGAGACCGGACGGGTTTCCTGAATGGTCACAGTGTCACCGACATTGCACTGATTGCTCTCATCATGAGCGTGAATCTTGGTTGAGCGCTTCATGTACTTACCGTACAGCGGGTGTTTCACCTGGCGCTCCACCAAGACCACGATGGACTTTTCCATCTTGTTGCTCACGACCTTGCCGCTCAGAGTTCTGGCAGTTTGGGTAGCTTCGGTCATGTCACTGTCCTGCCTTTTCATTCAATACTGTTTTCACGCGAGCAATGTCGCGCTTCACATTGCCGAGAAGGTGAGACTGATTCAGCTGACCTGTCGCCTTACGCATGCGCAGGTTGAACTGCTCCTTCAGGAGGTCGATCAGCTCGTTGTTCAGCTCCTCGACTGACTTATCACGCAGCTCTGTTGCTTTCATCACATCACCGTCCTCGTTACAAAGGTGGTCTGTACCGGCAATTTGGCCGCAGCAAGAGTGAATGCGTCACGAGCGATTTCCTCGGAAACACCTTCCATCTCATACAGCATCCGGCCCGGCTGAATCTCAGCCACCCAATACTCGACAGAACCCTTACCTTTACCCATTCGAACTTCAAGCGGCTTACCAGTGATCGGCTTGTCCGGGAATACCCGGATCCAGATCTTACCGCCCCGCTTGATACGACGAGTCATGGTACGACGCGCCGCCTCAATCTGGCGCGCAGTTATACGCCCACGGCTGGTCGCCTTCAATCCGTATTCACCGAAGCTCACCTTGTTAGCGCGGTGCGCGAGACCGGTGTTACGGCCTTTCATTACCTTGCGAAATTTGGTGCGTTTTGGTTGCAGCATTAGAGTGCCCCTTTACTTAGAACCTTTCTTCCCAGAGGCTTTCTTGTCAGCACGGACCTGCTCCATACCACCAAGAATCTCACCTTTGAAGATCCATACCTTGACGCCGATTACGCCGTAAGTGGTATGCGCTTCGTAGGTTGCGTAATCAATATCTGCACGCAGAGTGTGCAGAGGTACACGACCTTCGCGATACCACTCGGAACGCGCAATTTCAGCACCCCCGAGACGACCGCCTACCTGAATCTTGATACCCTTGGCTCCCTGACGCATGGCGTTCTGTACCGCACGCTTCATAGCGCGACGGAACATCACACGACGCTCCAGCTGGCCGGCAACGTTTTGCGCTACCAGGCGGGCATCCAGGTCCGGCTTGCGGACTTCTTCGATGTTGATGTGCACAGGCACACCCATCATGCCGCTGACTTCGCGACGCAGACGATCAACATCTTCACCCTTCTTACCGATAACAATACCGGGACGGGCAGTATGGATCGTGATACGGGCGTTCTGAGCAGGGCGCTCGATCACAATCTTGCTGACAGACGCCTTAACCAGACGCTTGTCAAGGAATTCACGAACCTGGATATCGTTCAACAGGTTGTTCGCATATTCCTGCTTTTCGGCATACCACACTGAGTTGTGCTCTTTGATCACACCCAGGCGAATGCCGGTTGGATTTACTTTATGACCCATCTGAGCATCTCCTACTTGTCGGCGACCTTGACGGTGATATGGCAGGTGCGCTTGAAAATCCGGTCAGCGCGCCCCTTGGCTCGAGCTTTGATTCGCTTGAGCGTCGGACCCTCATCCACCATAACGGTGGAAACCCGCAGATCATCTACGTCCAGACCTTCGTTGTGCTCAGCATTGGCAATGGCGGATTCAAGAGCTTTCTTGATCACAACCGCTGCCTTTTTCGGGCTGAAAGTCAGAATGTTCAGGGCATCCTCAACAGCTTTGCCGCGTACCTGGTCAGCGACAAGACGTGCTTTCTGAGCTGAGAGGTTAGCGCCCTTGTACTTGGCTGCTACTTCCATTTCTATTCCCTCACAATCAGCGTTTAGCTTTCTTGTCGGCCGCATGACCACGATAAGTACGCGTTGCCGCGAACTCACCCAGCTTATGACCGACCATATCTTCGGTGACATAAACCGGCACGTGTTGCTTGCCGTTGTGGACTGCAATGGTCAAGCCTACGAACTCTGGGAAGATCGTAGAACGACGGGACCAGGTCTTGATCGGTCGCTTGTCGTTCGCTTCCAGAGCTGCCTCGACCTTCTTCAACAGATGCAGGTCTATAAAAGGACCTTTCTTTAAAGAACGTGGCACAGCAATTACCTCTATGTAGTCGTTTACTTGGCCGAACGACGACGTACTATCATCTTGTCAGTACGCTTGTTCTTACGAGTCTTATGCCCTTTGGTCGGAACACCCCACGGAGTAACCGGGTGACGCCCGCCAGAGGTACGCCCTTCACCACCACCATGTGGGTGGTCAACTGGGTTCATAGCAACACCACGTACTGTTGGCCGTTTGCCGCGCCAACGTGATGCACCCGCTTTACCAAGCTGCTTGAGGCTGTGCTCGCTGTTGGACACTTCACCCAACGTTGCGCGACAGTCAACAAGCACCTTTCGCATTTCACCTGAGCGCAGGCGGATGGTGGCATATGCACCTTCACGCGCTACCAGCTGTACGGATGCGCCCGCGGAGCGAGCCAGCTGAGCACCTTTGCCAGGCTTGAGTTCGACGCAGTGGATTACGGAACCGACCGGAATGTTCCGGAGCGGAAGCGTACTGCCCACCTTGATCGGCGCGTCGATACCGGAACGCACAGGGTCTCCAATCTGCATGCCTTTGGGAGCGATGATGTAACGACGCTCGCCATCGGCGTACTTCAGGAGCGCGATGTGCGCTGAGCGGTTCGGATCATACTCGAGGCGCTCAATAGTCGCCGGAATACCATCTTTGGTCCGCTTGAAGTCAATGACGCGGTAGTGCTGCTTGTGGCCACCACCAACGTGACGGGTAGTGATGCGACCAAAATGGTTACGACCACCCGATTTACTCTTAGTTTCTACCAACGGCTCGTAAGGGCGCCCTTTGTGCAGATCAGGGTTGTAGAGCTTTACAACGTGACGGCGGCCGGCAGATGTTGGCTTGGTTTTGACGATCGGCATATTACGACCCCTTTACCTTATTCCACATCCAGAAAATCGATGTCCTGACCTTCCGCAAGCTTTACATAAGCCTTACGCAGATCATTACGCTTGCCGAAACCGCGGATGGTACGCTTGAGCTTACCCTTACGGTTCAGAACCTGAACACCTTCGACGGTGACGTTGAACAGTTGCTCAACGGCTTTTTTGATCTCGGGCTTGGTGGCATCAGGTGCTACACGGAACACAACCTGACCACGCTCTGCTGCCAGAGACGCTTTCTCTGATACGTGCGGTCCCAGAAGAACCTTGTAAATACGTTCCTGATTCATCCCAGCATCTCCTCGATCTTCTTAAGAGCGGGAACAGTCACAACGACTTTCTCGAAGGCAACCAGGCTAACCGGGTCCAGGCCGGCAACGTCACGCACATCAACGTGCGGAATGTTACGGGCGGCCAGGTGCAGATTCTGCTCAACATTGTCGGACAAAATCAGGGCGTTATTCACACCGAGATCCTTCAGCTTGGCATTGAAAGCCTTGGTCTTCGGGGTGTCGACATTCATGTCGTCAACCACAACCAGGCGTTCCTGGCGAACCAGCTCGGAAAAAATGGAGCGCATCGCTGCGCGGTACATTTTACGGTTAACCTTCTGCTCAAAGTCACGAGGCTTGGCAGCAAAGGTCACACCACCGGAGCGCCAGATCGGGCTGCGGATTGTACCTGCGCGGGCACGACCAGTGCCCTTCTGACGCCAGGGCTTCTTACCACCACCACTGACTTCTGAACGCGTCTTCTGAGCCTTGGTGCCCTGACGGCCGGCTGCCATATAAGCAGTAACCACCTGGTGAACCAGCGACTCGTTAAAATCTTTGGCGAATGCGACGTCGGAAACAGAGATTCCCTTGCCGCTACCTGTAATAGTCAATTCCATCGAACCGCTCCTCAGGCTTTAACTGCAGGCTTGATGACAACGTTGCCGCCGGTCGCACCGGGAACGGCACCACTTACCAGCAGCAGGTTGCGCTCGGCGTCGACACGGACGATCTTCAGGTTCTGCACAGTGACCTGCGCATTCCCCATCTGGCCCGCCATCTTTTTGCCCTTGAATACCTTGCCCGGAGTCTGGTTCTGACCAATGGAACCCGGAGCACGATGAGACAGTGAGTTACCGTGAGTCGCGTCCTGCATGGAGAAGTTCCAGCGCTTAACACCGCCCTGAAAACCTTTACCCTTGGACTGACCAGTGGCATCAACAACCTGACCGTCTTCGAAGACAGAAGCAGTGATCTCGCCGCCGGCCACAAGGTCTTCACCTTCGCCATCGGCCAGACGGAACTCCCACATACCGCGACCAGCTTCAACACCGGCTTTGGCATAATGGCCTGCTTCGCTCTTGGTCACACGAGAGGAACGACGAGTACCGACGGTAACCTGAACCGCGCGATAACCATCGCTTTCAAGAGTTTTGAGCTGGGTAATGCGGTTGGGTTCAACCTCAATTACCGTCACGGGCAGAGCCTGCCCATCTTCCGTAAAAATACGGGTCATACCGGCCTTACGACCGACAATACCAATTGCCATGTTTCACCTCTTAAGTGTACGGGGCTCTCACCCTCTATGGCCTTATGACAGTTACACAGACTAACCCGTAGGGTTTAGCCGAGGCTGATCTGAACGTCTACACCTGCTGCCAGGTCCAACTTCATCAAAGCATCTACTGTCTTTTCCGTCGGCTCAACAATGTCGAGCAAACGCTTATGAGTACGAATTTCATACTGATCGCGCGCGTCTTTGTTGACGTGCGGAGAAATCAGCACTGTGTACTTTTCCTTCCGCGTCGGCAGAGGGATTGGCCCACGCACCTGAGCGCCGGTCCGCTTAGCGGTATCGACAATCTCCTGCGTGGACTGGTCGATCAGGCGATAATCAAACGCCTTCAACCGGATTCGAATTTTTTGGCTTTGCATGATGCACCAAACTCCACTCGTAGCAGCTACTTGTTTAGCCGACCTTCAAAAAAAGGAGCCGCATTGTATGCATAATACCCAACCGTGTCAACTGCAATGCAGACTGACACGATCAGGCATCAATTAGCGGCTGAAACAGAAAAAGGGGCTGAAGTTTCAGCCCCTTTTTCCTGGATCAATCGAGCGAATTACTCGATGATCTTGGCGACTACGCCGGCACCAACGGTACGGC
>NZ_KE007330.1:102413-105764 GCF_000397065.2 Marinobacter lipolyticus SM19 | reverse complement strand
TGCGGAGCCATGGATGGCGGAGCCCAAGCGTCACATGGATGTGCCGCAAGGAGCGTGTTTTGGGAGGCACTTCCCGACACGACCCTACCCCGAAAACTGTCAGACTGGGGTCGGAGCCAGAGCTTGCAGTTGCACCCGTGTACCGGCTATCGTTCAAAGTTGATTCAGCAACCGGATGAACGATGACCAAACCGTTTCAGTTCAAAACCAGCGATGTCAGCGTTGAAAAGCGCGAAACCGTCTTCCAGGGCTTCTTCCGCATGGACAAGCTGTGGCTGACCCACCCGCGTTTTGATGGTCGCGACATGCCCGTGTTTACCCGCGAACTGTTTATCCGTGGTGATGCCACCTGCGTGCTGCCCTACGATCCTGAACGGGACGAAGTGGTATTGCTGGAACAGTTCCGCCTTGGGGCCATGGGCCGTGCTCAGTCGCCCTGGCTGCTGGAATTGGTCGCAGGTATGAACGAAGAAGGTGAAACACCGGAAGAGGTGGCGCAAAGGGAAGGGCAGGAAGAAGCTGGCCTGACTTTCAGCAAGCTGGATAAAATCTGTGAATATCTGGTATCGCCTGGTGGCAGTACAGAACTCATACACCTGTATTGTGGACGTATAAGCACAGAATCTGCTGGCGGATTGTTCGGTATGGAGCACGAACACGAAGACATCCGTGCCCACGTATTCAGCTCAGAGGAGGCTATTGCCATGGTCCGGGATGGTCGTATCAACAACGCGGCGGCGATCATTGCGTTGCAATGGCTTCAGCTCAACCGTACCCGGATTCGGGAAGGGTGGGATTGATGAATGAGTGGGCCATGAAACCCAAACGCTATGTCCCGGATCTCAAGCGACTGGGGGCACTGTGCGACGGTAACTACCTGCGTCTTAACCAACTTCGGAAGTTGGAGTCGGCAGGCAAACCGGTGTCAGAATTTGAGTTGCACCGGGAAGAGCAGTACCTCGGCCGTGTCCGGATCAAAGTCCTCCAGACCGCTCGCTTTACTGAAACCCTCCTGTTGGAGCAGATCCATAACGCCGGTAGATGGCTCAATAATCCCCAACTGACAGTGCGCGTGTATCACGACGCCACGATGGCAGAAGTGATCAGTTGCTATCGGGATCGCCAGATTGCGCCGGTCAATGATTACCCCAACCGTTTTATGCACCACCCGGATGAAAAAGTTCAGGTGAACAGCTTTCTGGCCGATTGGCTGGATTACTGCCTTCGTTTCGGACACCTGCCCATGGAGCATTCTCTCTGGTCGGCTGGAGAGGGCGTGGACTAGAGCGTGAGCAGGAGAATGGGGAGTAGAGCGGGCTCAGGTGAGAGAGTGGAGTGCAGGGGCTGTGCCATAGTTATCAAATGATGCAATATGTCCTGTCACCATAGGCATAATGTGATCATGGTTCAGTTCAGTGGTGAGAAAACGGATTACTCTCACCGTACAAACGGTTTCGAACCAAGCGTCTTGCCCAGATACGAAACAGAGCGCCATGACCAGAAAGGATGAATCCCGGGCACTCCGGGTGCTACAGATCACAGACCCCCATCTCCGGGCTGACCCGGCTGGTGAATTGCTGGGTGTGAACACCCGGGACAGTCTTGATGCTGTTATTGAGCAGGTACTTCGGGATCATGGGCAGCCGGATCTGGTGTTGGCCACTGGCGACCTTGCTCAGGATGGTTCGGAAGAGGCCTATCGTGTTTTTGCTGATAAGTTGCAGGTATTCCATTGTGCCTCAGCCTGGATAGCCGGTAACCACGACGAGCCGGATGTCATGCAGCAGGTTGCCAGTGAACATCAGGCGAGTCGTCGGCATATTATCCAGGGAGGGTGGCAGATCATTTTGCTGGATTCATCCGTTCGTGGGCAGGTGTATGGTGAGCTGGCGGAGTCAGAACTGGCGTTTCTGATATCTACACTGGAGCAGAATCCTGGTTTACCGACACTGGTCACGTTGCACCACCATCCGGTGGACATCGGATCGGATTGGATGGAAGGCATTGGCCTCCGCAATCGGGACGCTTTCTGGCGGGTTGTTGAACGGTTTCCTCAGGTCAGAATTGTATTGTGGGGCCACATCCATCAGGAACACGATCGCGAGCGCCACGGGGTGAGGTTGCTCGCCACCCCGTCCACCTGTATTCAGTTTACTTCTGGCTCGCACCAGTTTGCCGTTGAGGAATTGCCGCCAGGGTATCGCTGGTTCGAGCTTGAAGCGTCTGGAGAGTTTCAGACGGAGGTTCAACGGGCAACCGAGTTTGAGTTTGATCTGGACGTCGATAGCACCGGCTACTGATCACAGTTTGGTGACCCCGGCTGTTAAAAATCACCGGAATCTGTATATAATCGGCACCGCTCAGGACGAGCGACGTATGGATTCAACACCACATCTTCAGGGACCGAAGACATGCCCCAGGCAAGCGGACTGCAGTTCACCGCCACCATTGGCGGATTTTCCTCTGATCACTTTTCCGTCGTCGGCTTCGAGCTGACCGAAGCCCTCTCCGAACTGTTTCACGGCAAGCTCAAACTGGCCAGCACCGATCCGTCGGTCGCAGCAACCGATGTACTGGAACAGGCCGTGGATCTGGTGATCTGGCAGGAGGGTGCGCCGTTAAGGCGTTTCACCGGCGTGGTCAACGAATTCGCCCGCGGCGACTCTGGCCACCGTCGCACCCGTTACGAAGTCATCATTCAGCCCCCGCTGTGGCGCCTGGGCCTGATGCACAACAGCCGCATTTTCCAGACTCAAACTACCGACGCCATTGTGCGCACCCTGCTGGAAGAGCGGGGCATCGTCGATACCGTGTTTGATCTCAAGCGTACCCCGGAAGAACGGGAATACTGCGTTCAGCACCGGGAAAGCGACCTGGGGTTTGTGGTGCGGCTGGCGGCCGAGGAAGGCTGGCACTACCGTTACCATCACGGCTCTGTGGACGGCGAGGAACAGCCGGCCCTGATCATTGCCGATCACCACGGCGACGCCCCCGGGCTCGACCCTGCCGAATACAATGGTAAGGCCGGCGGCAGCACCAAGGCTCCCTGTGTATTCCGCTTCGCCCATCAGGAGCGGGTCCGTGCCAGTTCTGTTGCCATGAAGGATTACACCTTCAAAAATCCGGCCTACGCCCTGATGCATGAACAGCAGGCCGGCAGTCCTAACCACCGGGAAGATTACCAGTACTACGACTACCCCGGCCGCTTCAAGGCCGACGCCAGCGGCCAGCCCTTCACCGAGGCCCGCCTGGACGCCCTGAGAAACGACGCCAGCACCGCCAGTGGCAAGAGCAACCGCGCCGACTTCACCGCCGGCGCCAAAGTGGCCCTGACCGACCACGACAACGAGC
>NZ_KE007330.1:77212-102403 GCF_000397065.2 Marinobacter lipolyticus SM19 | reverse complement strand
CGGGAATGGCTGCTGACCGGCATCACCCACACCGGCAAACAGCCTCAGGCGCTGGAAGAAGAGGGCGGTGCCGAACCCACCAGCTACAGCAACCAGTTCAACGCCATCCCCACCGACCGCAGCTGGCGGCCACAAACCGGCCACCGCGCCCTCATGGACGGTCCACAAATGGCCATCGTCACCGGTCCGGAAGGCGAAGAGATCCATTGTGACGAACACGGCCGGGTTAAAGTCAGATTCCCCTGGGATCGCTACTCAAAGAACGACGAACACAGCAGCGCCTGGCTGCGGGTCAGCCAGGGCTGGGCCGGCGGCCAGTACGGGTTCATGGCCCTGCCGAGAATCGGCCACGAAGTCATCGTCTCCTTCCTGGACGGCGACCCGGACCAGCCGATCATCACCGGCCGCACTTACCACGCCACCAACACACCGCCGTACGCGCTGCCGGAGCACAAAACCCGCACCACCCTCAAGACCCAGACCCACAAGGGCGAGGGCAGTAACGAACTGAGGTTCGAGGACGAAGCGGACCAGGAACAGATCTACGTCCACGCCCAGAAAGACCTGGACCTGCTGACGGAAAACAATCGCACCGAAGTCATCAAGAATGACAGCCATCTTACCGTGGACAACCACCGCAAGGCCCACGTCAATGGCAATGATCATGCCACCGTGGATGGCGAGAAACGCGAGTCCGTCGGCGGTGACGCCAGCCTAACCGTCAACGGCAGCCATCACAGCAAACAGGGCAAGAACCAGCTCATCGAAGCTGGTAGCGAAATCCACCACAAGGCGGGTATGAAAATCGTCATTGAAGCTGGCGCTGAAGTGACCCTCAAGGCGGGGGGCAGTTTTGTGAAAGTGGACCCCAGTGGCGTGACGGTTTCGGGGCCGATGGTGAAGATGAATTCCGGGGGTGGGCCGGGAAGTGGTACTTCTGCGGCTGCTGAAGCGCCTGTTATGCCAACGATCTTTGGTGAGGCATCCGATAGCTCTGAGCATGTGAGGCTGGCGGAGGTTGATACCAGGGTTGCTGTAGGACCCGCACCCAGCTCCGTGTCATCACTAAGAGCTGCAGCAAAGAAAGATGTTGCTTTGGTGAAACAATGTGGTCGCCAGTCTGATGGATCCTGCTCTATGGCGGAATGTGCCTGCGAGGAGAGACCCGCATGACGGAACTCGATCACGCTACCGTTCAAAGTGCCTTTATATTGATTGACGGTGCGGTACTCGATGCTCCCCGGTTTGTGTATGAGCACGATGATCAGCCGGAACTTGAATACCTGTACCTGGGCACGCCCCATCATACAGCCGTGGAGGTAAGCCCTTGCCTAGTAAAACCATCATCCGCGTCGCGAATATGGCAAGAGCAGGCGCAGTGGCAAGCACATGCGGTTGTCCTGATATCTGACGAAAATTTGAGAGTGTTAGCGGACCATTTGCGCAGTTTGTTGAGTGTGCAACTGCCAGGCGGAGGGTATTCCTATCTGAGGTTTTACTCTCCCAAGCAGTTTCAACGCCTGATGGGGGCGCTTAGTGACCTGGATCGCAATCGATTCAGTGGGCCAGTAAAAGAGTGGCTGTCTTTTTGGGGTGATGGGGCGTGGCATCGGATTAAGGCAGATGGTTCTGGCCAATATCGAGAGGCGTCGGAGGAAGGTTGGTTCGTGTTGGCTGAGCAGCACATTGAGGCATTATCGGTAGAGGCGAGAGAAGAGTTTGTCGGCAAGTTGGGCCAATACCTCGGGATTGATGACCGGGCAAACCTTAACGACCTGATACGGGAGGCCGATGCCCTCGGTTTTCGGACCGAAAAAGATGTAAGCCGTTACGCGGAGCTCGCGGTGATTCATGGCGAAGGAATCAAACACCCGGAGCTTCGGGCAATTCTGTCGACTTCTGAATTGTCGACAGGCATGCGTTTGAATGAAGTGGATAAACGTCTGGCATACGGAGTTGCCTCATGAGTTCTGAATACGTCATTCGTTCCGGGGATACCCTCGTCGCAATCGCACAACGCCACCAAACCACACTAAGCAGTCTGTTGCGGTTGAATCCTGGGGTTGAGAATCCAGACCGAATTTTCCCTGGACAGATGTTGAAGTTGCCTGTAGCAAACAATGCGGGCTTCTCCAGTTGTGAGGTGGGCCAGGTCACTCAGGAACCTTCCTGCGCAGAAGAAATCGTAGATGTTGTTCATGTTACAGGGACTGATGAGTTCATTTTGCTTACAGAGGAGGAACTTACTGAGTGGATCGAAGAAGAAGAGTTTGTGTGCGCCCCGATCAACGAGTTCTACGGCAAATTAGAAGGGCTTAATGGTGGCGAGACGGACTCCGAGCTTAGCCCAACGGACGGCGAAGGGCAGTTGTCGTCGGAAGTACAGGAAGAGAAAGAGCGGCTGGCGAACGAGCTGGAAACGCGTTCGGTGTTGACCAATGAAATGCAATCTATCCCGCCGATTACTGAGATCAAGCGATTGGCCGGCAACAAACACGTTACTTTCGTCCGCTCCGACAAACTGAAAAACCATCCGCGTCGATACTCCATCGCAGCGAGGGATCGAGCTCGTAGTCAGGGGTGGTTGACTGAAAGAGGAGTTGATCCGGCAAAGTTGCGGGACGCTATTCGAAGCGAGCTTACCGTCAAGTTTGAAAAGACTTTGTGGGAGCCTGATTCAAACGGCGCACTCATGACAACGTTGAACAAATTCTACGATGAAGCATCATGGTCAATTTGGGGGGATGCAAAAGCTCAACAACGGGCCATTGACGAAACTGGGTTTGATGCCTCGGCGGAAGCGCAGTTCATGCGTTTTGCAGCAGGCGCAAGTGCCTCCGGCGAATTCGATCCGAGAAAAGGCAAAGTTCATCTCCAGGCAAAGGCGGAAGGGCAATATGCACTGGCGCAGGGTAAAGTTGGTGTTGAACAGTCCTTTCCTATCAATAATCGATCTGAGGTTAAGGTCCACTACCGTGTTGGCGGCTGGGATGGAGAACGGAGAGAAGTTTCTTTAGGTCACTTCCAGGCGAGGCTGAGTGCGTCGTTGTCAGGTTTCGCGGGTGCCTCAGCGCTGATCGCAGCCAACGTGGAAATCGATTCCAGTGATGGTGTTCCAAATCTGAAAGGCATTGCAGCCAGAGAGCGAGGCCAAGGGGCATCAGTTGACGGAAGTGTATTTGCTGGTATTCGTGCAGGCTGTGAGATTGCTGGAGCGCTTCTGTGGGCAGACGTTCTATCAACACAATCGGACTGGAAAACACTTTGTGAAATTGGGAAGAAGGTTGAGGGCGCAGCGGGAATTGGGGGGGAGTTTCAGCTGCGATTGGAGTTCAGTAGGGCGACCGGGAAATTCTACTTAAATTTCCACGCTGGCCTGGTTTTGGGTGTGGGAGCAGCTGGCAGTTTCGTGCTCGAGGTAGATCCAGAAAACATAGTGACGATGATTCATTATGTATACAAGGCCTTGGGAGATGCCGATTTTCGATATTTAGAGCTGTTCGATCCAACCACTGATGCATTTGGATGGTATTGCAAGCTTGCGATATACGCGCTCGGGACAGGTGCCAATTTAACGCTCTCTGCGGCAAGGATTGTTGAGCAGGGTGTTCGGGTGGTGGATGATTACATGGATAATCTTGCCATTGCTCTTAGTTCTGGTCTTGAGCGAGAGAGAGTTGGTCGAGAAGTTGCCCAGAATATTATCGACGATAAAGACAGAGGTGAGGAAAGCGTGTTGCGTCACGCACCTCCGGAAGTGAAGGCTAAGTTTTTACATCTGTTAATCGATGACTTTTGGTTAACGCCTAAGCTGTTTGACGGGACGATGTCTAAGGTAGAGGCTGTTGGGCTGATTTTGCAATCAATGCAAGGTTGGAGAGACTTTGAAGAGACTATGGTCCGTATCAATCTGCAAACTGAGGCGCGTGCAGCTGATTTTGATGAAAACGTACGCAAGGTTTTTAACTTTATCGGAAAAAATGCCAATCATTACCGACTCTACAGAAGAATCTTGGAAGGCCAGGCCGCGAATTTGGTTGGGCCAGTACAATTAGATCCGTTTTCAGCTTGTAGGGCCTCAGGGATAGCTTAATTGTGAAGATGCTAATTATGGGAAAAATCAAAACAGTAACCTATGTGATGCTCCTTGCTTTCGTTTTCGGATGCTCACCATCATCTCAAGAGTCCTCTGACACCGAAATCGAAAAGGTGTTGTTGGATTCCAAGCGCAATCTCGTTTTTGTTGAGGGTGGGGAGTTCTGGTTAGGGGATGTTGGTAACGAATCTGGGGCCCCGTTCACGCCCATACTCGACAATAACAAACCGCCCAAATTGGTTGAAATTGATAGTTTTTCTATCCTTGCCAAAGAGGTTACTTGGGGCGAGTTTCTGACCTATCTGCATGATGTTGGAAGGGCGGAAGAGTACACAATTGAAAATGGCTTCAGCCGAGCAGTACGGCTGCCGATTGTGGCCAATAATGATCCCGATTCTCCGAATTACAAAGACAAACCGGCGAGGAGTCCCAATTTTCATGAAGCTGAGAATTATTGCTCGTGGCTAGCTGAAAAAACGGGCCATCCCTACGCGTTACCGAGTGAAGCCCAGTGGGAGTTCGCTGCGAGAAACAGAGGCCAGTCAGTCCCATTCGCTACCGATACAGGAGAGCTGGATATCGATGTTTACCTTCAGAGGTCTCCCGTTGACCCAATGCATCCTGTCTCGGGAAATGCACTTGTACACTCCTCTAATCAGGTAGAGCGACGCCCTGCCGGTTCATATCCGCCGAGTCCGCTGGGCTTGCATGATATGACCGGTAGTGTAGCGGAATGGACCAGAGATTGGTTCCATCCGGGATTTGACCATCTTTCTTCCGATAACCCGGTAGCGGTGGAGGCACCCAGTTCAGCTCCCTCAAAGAGAAGTGTCAGGGATCTGGCCGGCTATGGAGATCACTCAGGTGGCTTGGCGACTGTCTACGCGCGGCATGGTGAGGATGTTGATTCGCCTGATCAAGGCTTTCGCTGCGTAGTAAATCACCCAGAATCCATTAACTAGCCCCAATCTCATGCTCGGCTCGCCTAAGTGGTATATCACGAGGAATATCGCTGCTGACCGGTAAGCATATAGAGACGGAGGGGAAATACATCGCCGTCCGCCCGTGGAGAACAAGGACGTTTTTTCATGCAGTATGTTTCAGCGTTTTTTCTATTACCTTCAACAATTGTTCTTGTCAGCTACTTCGCAACAATGTTGATGGCCTCGCCCGCCAGCGCCCTCTTGGAGATCGAGAACCCGATCCTGGATATTGGTTTCCTTGTCGTTTTTTTCTTGAGTAGCCTGGCAGGCTGGTTGGGCGTTATTTTCAATGTGCCTTTCCGTGATCAAGGGAAGACAACGCTGGTTGGCAAAGGTGTTGTAATCGGGGTGATTGCGCTACCAACTGTATTCATTTCGTTGTTATTAGGAAATCGAACTTGGCTAGCGGTATGCTTGGTAATGGGGTGGATTGGGTTATTGATTCAGCTTTTGCCGGCATTGAGCATCGCTTGGCAGCGTCGAACGCCGATTTTGGGGCTAGTCATCGTTACACTGATGCTTCCTTTTCTAATTAACCCCGTAATTTGGGATAGCTCTGAATTGGTCCCAGTACCTGAAGCGAGTTGGGGCGTCTATTACCCAGAATATGCTTTGGAAGCCGATGACAGGTTCGTGGCGCATTACCGGGATCATGAGCAACGTTTTAACAAGCCACCAAAAATAACTATCTCTAAAATGGGTATGTTTATGATTAACGTGTTGGGACGCCCGCTTCCCAATACGTTTCATCATTGTGGCCCCCATGAAACCTACAATATATTTTCTCCCAACTCGGAACATGGCTGTGAAGCCAGCAGTACCATCAGTACACGGGGCGAGCTGGAAATCGAGTTCTATGAGGACGGGAAATTACGCTGCATTAATTGTCGAGAGTTTGGTAAGCCTGAACATTGGATGCGGATTAACGGCTTGCCTGAGGGATACAGGTCTCCATTTCATACTCTTTGAGATGCTTACTGAGACGAGCCCGGATTGCTTGTGAAGCTGTAAATGCTGGAACAGGCAACCTGAACGGTGTCGGAGAGAGGCTCGGGGCCTCTCTCCCCATGCATCAACCTCCCCGCAATTCCCGGGCAGCATCGACCATCCCCTGCAGCGCAGGAATTACTTCGTCCCAACTCCGCGTTTTCAACCCGCAATCCGGGTTCACCCAGAGCCTTTCCGTGGGTATCCGTTCCGCTGCCTTCTGCATGAGAGATACGATGTGCTGTTTCTCCGGAATGTTCGGCGAATGGATGTCGTACACACCGGGGCCGATGTCATTCGGGTACTGGAAGCCCTTGAAGGCGTCGAGCAGTTCCATGTTGGAGCGTGAGGTTTCGATGGTGATCACATCTGCGTCCATGCGGGCGATGGCTTCGATGATGTCATTGAACTCCGAATAGCACATATGGGTGTGGATCTGGGTTTCGTCGCTGACGCCGTTGGCGCTGATACGGAATGCCTCGATGGCCCAGTCCAGGTAGCTCTGCCAGTCCGATTGCCGCAGGGGCAAGCCTTCCCGCAGGGCGGCTTCGTCGATCTGGATGATGCGCACGCCGGATTGTTCCAGATCCAGGACCTCCTCACGAATCGCCAGGGCCAGTTGCAGACAGGAGTCTTTTCTTGGCTGGTCATCCCTCACAAACGACCAGTTGAGGATCGTTACCGGGCCGGTGAGCATGCCTTTCAGTGGCTTGTCGGTCAGCGATTGGGCGTAGCGTATCCAATCCACCGTCATTGCCTGTGGACGCTGGATGTCACCGAAGAGGATGGGCGGTTTCACGCAGCGGGAACCATAGGACTGAACCCAGCCGAACTGGCTGAAAACGTAGCCATCCAGTTGCTCGCCGAAGTATTCCACCATGTCGTTGCGCTCGGCTTCGCCGTGTACCAGTACATCCAACCCCAGCGTTTCCTGCTCCTGCACGCAGCGGGCAATCTCCTCACGAATGCGGGTGGTGTATTCCCGCTCGCTGAGGGTGCCTTTACGGTATTGCAGGCGGGTCTGGCGGATGTCCCGGGTTTGGGGGAACGAGCCGATGGTGGTGGTCGGGTATGCCGGAAGATTCAGGTGTAACTTCTGCAGCTTCAGGCGCTCAGTATAGGGGCTTCTGCGCTTGCCCAGTTCCGGTGTGATGGCGGCAACGGCATGGGTGACATCGGGGTTGTGTACACGGGTGGAGTTCTTGCGGCTGGCAATCGCCAGCGTATTCTGTGCCAGTGGTTCGACTGTCGCTGCACGCCCATGGTCGAGGGCGTTGGCCAGGGTCTGGAGTTCATCAAGTTTTTGCACGGCAAAAGCCAGCCAGGAGCGGATCTCCGGATCCATCGCGGTTTCTGATGCCAGGTCCACCGGGACGTGGAGCAGGGAACAGGAAGGGGCCAGCCACAGGCGCTCACCGAGGCGCTCATGTACCGGCTCAAGCCAGTCCAGTGTGGCCTCAAGGTCGGTTTTCCAGACATTGCGGCCATTGATAACGCCAAGGGAGAGTACTTTGTGGGCCGGGAGCCAGTCGGTAACACGGCTGACCTCACCCGCTGCGCTGATGGCATCCAGGTGCAGTCCGGCGACCGGCAGTTCGCAGGCCAGTTGCAGGTTGTCCCGCAGCTCGCCGAAGTAGGTGGCCACTAAAAGCTTGACCGGACAGGCTTTGAGCTGGTGATAGGCAAAGTTGAATGCGTGCCGCCAGTCGCCATTGAGTTCGGTGACCAGGGCCGGCTCGTCTATCTGCACCCAGTCCACGCCCTGTTCGGCCAGCAAGTTCAGCAGTTCGGCGTATACCGGCAGAAGGTCATCGAGGAGTGCGAGCCGGTCACCGTCGTCATTGGCTTTACCGAGCCAGAGATAGGTGACCGGACCAATGATAACGGGTTTGGCTTTGACGCCCTGAGCCTTGGCCTCAGCGAGTTGCTCCAGCAGCCGGGCAGGGTTCAATTGGAACCGTGTTTCGCGGTCGAACTCCGGCACGATGTAGTGGTAGTTGGTGTCGAACCACTTGGTCATTTCGCCGGCATGGATGGCGCAACAGGCAGTATCGTTTGCGGATTGCCCCCTGGCTACCCGGAAATAGCGATCCAGGTCCGTGCCATCGGTATCCTGGGCTCGCGCGGGAAGGTTGCCCAGGGTGAAGCTCATGTCCAGTACCTGGTCGTAGTAAGAAAAGTCGCCAACCGGGGCAAGTGTCAGCGACGATTGCTGTGACCAGTGGCGACGCCTCAGATCAGCCGATGTGATGTTCAGATCTTCGGCTTGCAACTCGCCTTTCCAGAATGCCTCTTGGGCGAACTTGAGTTCTCGCCTTGCGCCAATCCGGGGAAATCCCAGGTTATGGGTGGTAATCATGGTGTTGTCCTTGCGTTCTGTTGACTGGGTTTCGGGAAGAACCACCAAGACTACGCCTCTGGAATAATGAAAAATAATGGTATTATTTCAACAATCCATGAATTTAATTCACGTAATGAGCTGGGCGAAAGCAAGCGATGATCGAACGGAATCATTTGGAAATCCTGCGGGAAGTGGAGCGGCAAGGGTCGTTGACGGCCGCTGCCGAAGCGTTGCACCTGACCCAGTCGGCCCTGAGCCATGCCGTCAAGAAGCTGGAGTTGCAACTGGGGACGGCGGTATGGGAAAGGGAAGGTCGTCAGCTCAGGCTGACCCAGGCGGGTCAGTACTTACTGTCGCTGGCGACACGTCTGCTGCCACAGTTTGAGCATGCGGAAATGCTGATCGGGCAGTTTGCCCGGGGACAGCGTGGCACCCTGCGTATCGGTATGGAGTGCCATCCCTGCTATCAATGGCTGCTTAAGGTTGTGGGGCCCTATCTGGAGCAATGGCCCTCGGTGGACGTGGATGTAAAGCAGCGTTTCCAGTTCGGAGGCATCGGCGCGCTGTTCGGGCACGACATTGATATACTGGTGACGCCGGATCCCTTGCATCGGCCCGGTCTGTTGTTTGAGCCGGTATTTGATTATGAACAGGTGCTGGTGGTGCCCGGTGGACACGAATTGGCATCGAAAGCTTGGGCGGAACCGGCTGATCTGGCGAATGAGACCCTGATCACCTATCCGGTAGAAGTCGAGCGACTGGATATCTATACCCGGTTTCTGCTTCCCGCCCACGCGAGCCCGGCCAAACACAAGACCATAGAAACGACGGACATCATGTTGCAGATGGTCGCTGCCGGTCGCGGGGTGGCGGCTTTGCCGCGGTGGTTGGTGGATGAGTACGCGGAGAAAATGCCGCTTAAGTCTGTTCGGCTGGGTGAGCAGGGCATTCAGAAACAGATCTTTTTAGGCCTTCGTGATCGTGATCGCGAGGTGGATTACCTGAATTCCTTCATGAATACGGCTCGAGGGGTTCGCTGGAGTTAGGCTCTTCGGTTAAACTGCGCGAAAAATCAATAGGGAATCCGATCATGAGTGATGTACCCGCAGATCTTAAATACATCGAAACCCATCAGTGGGTTCGCGTTTCAGATGATGGCACGGCTACCGTGGGCATTACCGATTTCGCTCAGGAACAGCTGGGCGATGTGGTTTATATTGGTGTGCCGGAAATCGGCGTTACCGTGAATGGCGGAGAAGAGGCCGGTGTGGCAGAGTCCGTCAAGTCGGCTTCGGATGTGTTCAGTCCGGTCACCGGTGAGGTGATCGAGGTGAACGAGAGCCTGGAAGATGAGCCGGAGAAGGTGAACGAGGATCCTTACGGTGATGGCTGGCTGTTCAAGGTTCGCCTGGTGGATAAAGGCGAGCTGGATGGTCTGATGGATGACACGGCCTATGCCGAGCATGTTGCTGCAGAAGAGTAACGGCTGACTTACGGTGAAAGAGCGAGCGGGCAGGGCTGCCCAAAACACGCTGTGGATACGTCCCTGTACGCTTGGCTCCGCCATCCCTGGCTCCGCACAGTTTTGGGCAGCCCTGCCCGCTCCCTCCCGTTGCTGAGGCGATCGGGATCACTCTTCGTGTATAATTCTCGCCCTTTTTTACAACCCATTAGGTAGCCGTTATGAATTTCCCCGTTCTTTACCTCCGCAAAGGCGCAGAGCGCAGACTGAAAGCCGGTCACCTGTGGGTTTACAGCAATGAAGTGGACACCCGCCGATCACCGTTAACGGAGTTCGAGGCCGGCGTGCAGGCGGAATTGCGGGCGTCTAACGATAAGCCCATGGGGACGATTTTCGTGAATCCTCACGCGTTGATCTGTGGTCGTCTGATCAGTCGGAATGCCAGTCATGGCATGACGCCGCAACGTCTTACCCAGCGCATGGAAACAGCGCTGGCACTGCGTGATCGGTTGTTCGACAAGCCTTTCTACCGTTGGGTGTTCGGCGACAGCGATGGGCTGTCGGGGCTGGTGATTGATCGCTTTGACGATACGGTGGTGGTGCAGATTTCCACCGCTGGTATGGAGTTGATGAAAGAGGCGATTATTCGGGCGGTTCAGCGTCTGGTGCATCCTGCAGCGATCATCCTGAAGAACGACGGCAAGATGCGCAAAGTGGAGGGGCTGGATACCTATGTTGAGCAGGCCCATGGTGCGGAAGCCAGTCTGCTGAAGGTGGAAGAGAACGGTGTGCGTTTTGAGGTGCCGCTGGAAGGCGGCCAGAAAACCGGCTGGTTCTACGATCACCGCATGAATCGACAGCGTCTGCAGGCTTATGCCCCCGGTAAACGGGTGCTGGATGTGTTCAGTTATGTCGGTGGCTGGGGGATTCAGGCAGCCTGTGCCGGGGCCAGTCAGGTGACTTGTGTGGATAGTTCTTCGTCGGCGATTGATTCGGTTCACCATAACGCCAGGCTGAATGGTCTGGATAACGTGGAAACCGTTGAGGGTGACGCGTTTGAAGCCCTGAAAGCGCTGGCGGACGAGAAAGAAAAATTCGATATCGTGGTGCTGGACCCGCCGGCGCTGATTCCCCGCCGTCGTGACCAGAAAGCGGGTGAGCAGGCTTACGCACGGCTGAATCAACTGGGTTTGCGGTTGCTGGAGCGGGATGGTCTGCTGATTTCCGCGTCCTGTTCAATGCACCTTTCCCAAGAGAAGCTGACGGATATCATTCGTGGCAGCGGCCGTAAAATTGACCGTTTCGTCCAATTACTGGAACAGGGTCACCAGGCACCAGACCATCCGGTGATTCCGGGTATTCCGGAAACGGACTACATCAAATCCTGCTTTGTGCGGTCGTTGACTGGTTTTTTCTGAACCTGAGGATAGGGAAATGGTAGGCGGGTAGGCACATAGCAGGAAGGTGAGTGGGGTGGCTGTGCCGGGACCGTCAAAAACAGGGATGTTTTTGTCGAGCGTACAGGGATGTATTCACAGCGTGTCCCGGCACAGCCACCCCACTTGCCTTCCGGGCGCCTTACTCCCGCAATGACATCACTGTCCAGCCATTCTCCACAGCCAGCTTTTCCAGTGTCGGATCCGGGTCAACTGCCACAGGGTTGTCGACTTTTCTCAATAATGGCGCATCATTGTGGGAATCGCTGTAGAACCAGGCGCCATCCAGCGTCTCACTGTTCGAGTCCAGCCAGTCGTTAAGTCGGGTCACCTTACCGTCCTGGAAACTGGGAATGCCTGCAACTTTACCAGTGTAACGACCATCAACCAGCTCCGGATCGGTGGCGATCAGGTGCTCAATGCCCAGAATATCCGCAATCGGCTCGGTCACAAAACGGTTGGTGGCGGTGATGATCATCAGGGTGTGGCCCTGGTTTCGGTGCTCATCCAGCAGATTGAATGCCTTGTCCTGCAGCATAGGGCGGACTTTCTTGTCCATGAAGCGTTCGCGCCAGGTCAGCAGGTCGGCCATGGCATGTTTGGCCAGGGGCTGCAGGGCAAAGCCCAGATAATGCAGGATATCCAGTTCCCCGTTCAGGTACTCCTGATAGAAGCGATCGTTGGCCCTGCGGTATTCCTCAGCATCCACGATGCCTTCCTCCACCAGAAACTCGCCCCAGGCATGGTCGCTGTCCCCGGCGAGCAGGGTGTTATCAAGGTCAAAGATCGCAAGCGTCAAGGGTATTACCTCCGGTCATGGAACGGATTGCAGGAAAGGCGATAGTCTAACATGACATGTCTACAACGGCTTCGTTTGCCGAACCCTTGGGTTTCTGTAAGAATGATAGCAACTTGGACAATTCCGACCGGTGAATTTTTGAACTGGTCCGCCGACTTATAAGAGGACTGTGCCGTGATCGACTCAGACGGTTTCAGACCCAACGTCGGAATCATTCTGGCCAACCACAGGGGCGAAGTTCTCTGGGCTAGGCGAATAGGGCAGGACTCCTGGCAGTTCCCGCAAGGCGGTATCAAGTACAACGAATCGCCTGAAGACGCGTTGTATCGGGAATTGGGGGAAGAGATAGGCTTGAGTGCGGCGGATGTCGAGATCATCAGCTGTACCCGGGGCTGGCTGAGGTATCGCCTCCCGCGGCGGATGGTGCGACATAACTCGCACCCCGTGTGTGTGGGACAAAAACAGAAATGGTTCCTGCTGAGGATGTTATCGCCGGATGCGCAAGTGCGTGTGGATGGCACCGATTCGCCGGAATTCGACGGCTGGCAGTGGGTGAGTTACTGGTACCCCTTGGGGCAGGTGGTCTCATTCAAGCGTGAAGTGTATCGACGTGCGCTGAGAGAGCTCGCGCCGCGACTGTTCTATAACATGGAGCAGTGGTATCGCAGCGAGCAGAATCAGCGTGTAAAGGACCAACAGAAATGACGGGTTGAAACCGCCATGCTGAGCATACTGCGAAATCTGGTACAAGAGGTAAACAGCGCCCGCGACCTGCAGGAAGCGCTGGATATCATTGTGTCGCGGGTGCAGAAGGCCATGGGGACCGAGGTCTGCTCTGTTTATCTGCTGGATCCGGCCACCAACCGCTACATTCTGATGGCGACGGAAGGGCTCTATCGCAAGGCGGTCGGGCAGGTGAGTCTGGCCTACTCCGAAGGTCTTGTCGGTCTGGTCGGTGCCCGTGAGGAGCCCATCAACCTGGAAGATGCTCCTTCCCACCCCCGTTATCGATATTTTCCGGAAACCGGTGAAGAGCGGTTTCGTTCCTTCCTCGGTGTACCCATCATCCACCACCGTCGTGTCCTGGGTGTGCTGGTCGTGCAACAGCGGGAAAGCTCCCGGTGTTTTGATGAAGGGGAAGAAGCTTTCCTCGTGACGGTGTCCGCGCAGTTGGCAGGTGTTATTGCGCACAGTGAGGCAACAGGTGCCATCAGCGGTTTGTCTCTCACCGGCGAAGAAGCCCGGGATATCAGCTTCAATGGTGTGCCCGGGGCTCCGGGCGTGGCTATCGGAACCGGGGTGGTTGTCTATCCCGCCGCAGACCTTGATGTGGTTCCGGAAAAGCCGACCGACGATATCGATCTTGAGCTCGGGTTGTTTGCCGAGGCGGTTACCGCTGTTCGTGAAGACATCGAACGGGTCGCCAATCGCCTTGCTTCCCAGTTGCGCCCGGAAGAACAAGCCCTGTTTGATGTATACCTGCGGATGCTGGGTGATGATGCCATGCCCGGCGAGGTCGCCAACAAGATCCGCGAAGGGTACTGGGCACAGGGAGCCCTGAAGCAGGTGGTCCAGCAGTATATTCGCCACTTCGAGATGATGGATGACCATTATCTCCAGGAGCGGGCAGTAGATATCCGCGACCTTGGACGTCGTTTGTTGTCGCACCTCCAGGAAGGGGAGCAGAAAGACCAGGTCTATCCGGAACGAACCGTGCTGGTGAGTGAAGAGCTGACCCCTGCCATGTTGGGTGAGGTGCCCAAGGGGCAGCTGATTGGGCTGGTATCGGTCAAGGGGTCGAGTAATTCCCACGTTGCCATCCTGGCCCGTGCGATGGGCGTGCCTACCGTGATGGGGCTGGTGGATATTCCGGTCAATCAGCTTGATGGTCGGGACCTCGTTGTTGATGGTTTCGAGGGCCAGATTTTTGCCTCGCCCTCTGATGAACTTCGGGCTTACTATCAGGAAATCTGTGACGAGGAAGACGAGCTGATCAAAGGGCTTGAGGTCCTGCGCGACAAGCCCTGTGAAACGACCGACGGTCATCGGGTGTCGTTACTCGTCAACACTGGCCTGATGACCGACGTTGTTCGTTCTCTGAATCATGGCGCTGAGGGGATCGGTCTTTATCGCACCGAAGTGCCCTTCATGATCAAGGATCGCTTTCCCTCTGAACAGGAGCAGCGCGAGTATTACCGGGAGCAGTTGGAGGCCTTTGCGCCGAGCCCGGTTACCATGCGCACGCTGGACATCGGTGGTGACAAGGCGCTGACCTATTTCCCGATTGAAGAAGAGAACCCCTTCCTGGGCTGGCGCGGCATTCGAGTTACACTGGATCATCCGGAAATTTTCCTGGTGCAGGTCCGGGCGATGCTCAAGGCCAGCGAGGGCCTGAACAATCTGCAGATCATGCTGCCAATGATCAGCAATATTTCAGAAGTGGAAGAGTCCTTGCACCTTATTTACCGGGTTTATCATGAGGTCAGGGAGGAAGGATATGAAATCCACATGCCCAAGGTGGGTGTCATGGTGGAAATTCCGGCGGCGGTCTATCAGATTCGCGAGCTGGCGGACCGTGTGGATTTCCTTTCGGTTGGCTCCAATGACCTGACTCAATACCTTCTGGCTGTGGATCGTAACAACCCCCGCGTCGCCCAGTTGTACCATTCCTATCACCCGGCGGTCTTGCAGGCGTTGGTTCGTATCGCCCACGACGCTCATTCCGTTGGCAAGCCGGTGGGTATTTGCGGTGAGCTGGCTGGTGACCCGGGGGGGGCTCTGTTGCTGATGGCCATGGGGTACGACTCACTGTCAATGAACGCCGCCAGTTTGCCGAAGGTGAAGTCTGTTATTCGCAGTGTCAGTCGTGAGTGGGCAAGCCAGCTGCTGGAGGACGTTCTGCTTCTGGACTCCCCCCATGTCATCAAGAGTTGTGTGGACCTGGCGCTGCGTAATGCTGGCTTCGGCCGTTACCTTCGCCCCGGTAGAACGACCCCGGTTGCTCTGGTTCAGCAGGCGGCGTCGTGAGCTGTTGCCACATTCTGGTCGAAGAATAGGGTGTAGACTCTAAAACCGGTTGCTACCTTACTGGCATTAAACTTATAAAAACCCGGATGGGAACGTTGTATGACGTCAGCGACGACTGAGATCAAGCCCAGGCCGCGCATCGGCCTTGCATTGGGAGGTGGTGGTCCGTTGGGCGGGATTTATGAAATCGGTGCCCTTCGAGCGCTTGACGAAGCTCTTGATGGACTCGATTTTAATAATATTGACGTCTATGTGGGGGTTAATGCCGGTTCCTTTGCCGCTGCGAACCTGGCCAACCAGATGACCACTGCGCAGTTGTGCCGTATTTTCGTTCGTAATGAAGCCGAGGTGCATCCCTTCCATCCTGAGGTTTTTTATCGTCCAGCGCTTCGCGAGCTTGGCAGTCGCTTGTTGGCCGTGCCCGGGCTGTTAACAACGGCGGTCCGTCGCTTCATTAATAACCCCTACGATCAGAGTCTTCTGGAAGCGCTGACGATTCTTGCTCAGGCAGCGCCTGCGGGACTGTTTGATAACGAAGGGTTGCACGAATATCTGCAGCGGACGTTCACTATGCTGGGGCGGACCAATGATTTTCGCCAACTCAAGCGCAGCCTTTATATTGTGGCGGCAGATGTGGAGAGCACTGACGCTGTCTGTTTCGGTGCGCCGGGCTTTGACCACGTGCCCATTTCCCGGGCGATACAGGCCAGTATGTCCTCTCCCGGACTATATGTGCCGGTAAACATCGATGGCCGCTACTACGTGGATGGCACGTTGCGTAAAGGGCTTCATGCTTCAGTGGCATTTGAGGATGGTGCGGACCTGGTGTTTGCGGTGAATCCTCAGGTGCCCATTGACGCGAGCACGGCCGTCCGGGCGGGAACCATGAAACCGGGTGAGTTGACCCGCTCGGGCATGCCTAATCTGCTGTCGCAAATGTTTCGGACCATGGTCTATTCACGCATGCAATCCGGTATTGCCCAATACGCCAGGGATTATCCCGAAAAGGACATTCTGTTGTTTGAGCCTACCCGCGATGACGCCAAGCTGTTTTTCTCCAACGTGTTCAGTTTCCAGTCCAGGCGGATGGTGTGTGAGCACGCCTACCAGATGACTCGTCGTGACCTGCTGGCCCGTGCGGACGAACTGGAGCCCAAACTGGCGAAGTATGGAATCAAGCTACGCCGTGACCGCCTTGAGGATGAGCAGCGCACCATCAGTACCAGTTTGTATGGGGAAATGTTGCCGCTTTATGTGGCAAAAGGGCGTAAAAAACAGGCGCAGAAGGGCAAGCTGGCGAGCGGACTGGAGAATGTCACTCAGCTGTTTTCAAGGGCGGAGTAACAAAGAGGGGCGCGGGCTGGTTGTTGGATTACGCTTTGCTAATCCAACCTACAGATGTGACCGAACGCCATACCCGTAGGTCGGATCAGGCAAAGCCGTAATCCGACCTCGGTGTCAGAGTATATAGCGGCTCAGATCTTCATCTTCCGCCAACTCCCCAAGCTTCTCATCCACGAACGCTGCCGTTACCTCAAAGCCGTCAGTGACTTTGTCACCGGCTTCATAGGACAGGCTTTCCAGCAGTCGCTCAAGCACTGTATGCAAGCGGCGCGCACCGATGTTCTCAGTGGTTTCGTTTACTTTCCAGGCGACTTCCGCAATCCGGGTGATGGCATCTTCCGCGAATGTCAGTTTCACGCCTTCCGTACCCATCAGTGCCTCGTATTGCTGCACCAGCGAGGCATCCGGCTCGGTCAGGATGCGCTTGAAGTCATTCGGAGTCAGTGCCTGCAGCTCTACCCGGATAGGTAGGCGACCCTGAAGTTCAGGAATCAGGTCTGAGGGCTTGGACAGGTGGAACGCGCCCGAGGCAATAAACAGAATGTGATCCGTACGGACGGTACCGTACTTGGTGCTGACAGTGCTGCCTTCGATCAGCGGCAGCAGGTCGCGTTGTACGCCTTCCCGGGAAACATCGGAGGACGTATTTTCAGAGCGCTTGGCGACTTTGTCGATTTCATCGATAAACACGATGCCGTTCTGCTCGACGGACTGAACCGCCTTCTGTTTGATTTCTTCCTCGTTTACCAGCTTTGCGGCTTCCTCGTCCTGAACCTGCTTCAGCGCATCGGCCACTTTCATCTTGCGGGTTTTGCGCTTGTCTGAGGACATATTGGAGAACATGCTTTGCAACTGGCTGGTCATCTCTTCCATGCCCGGAGGTGCCATGATCTCCACGCCCGCGCCACCGCTGCGCAGGTCGATCTCGATTTCCTTGTCATTCAGTTCGCCTTCCCGCAGTTTTTTGCGGAATAACTGCCGCGTGGATGAATCCTCAGGGCGCTGGCTGTCTTCTTTGAAATCCCGGGCCGGGGGCAGCAGGGCGTCCAGAATACGCTCTTCCGCCGCATCCAGCGCACGGTGCTCATGGAGTTTCTTCTCTTTTTCGCGAAGCATTTTTACTGCCATGTCGGCCAGGTCGCGGATGATGGACTCCACATCCCTGCCTACATAGCCGACTTCCGTAAACTTGGTGGCTTCCACTTTCAGGAACGGGGCGTCGGCCAATTTGGCCAGGCGGCGGGCAATCTCGGTTTTACCGACGCCTGTGGGGCCGATCATCAGGATATTCTTTGGGGTGATTTCTTCGCGCAGACTGCTGTCCAGCTGCATGCGACGCCAGCGGTTCCGCAGGGCAATGGCAACCGCCCGCTTGGCTTCTTCCTGACCTACGATGTGCTTGTTGAGTTCGTGAACGATCTCACGGGGAGTCATTGCAGACATGGTTGCTCCGAATCAGTCGTTGGCGGAAAGCACTTCAAGGGTGCGATTGTGGTTGGTGTAAATGCAGATGTCGGCCGCGATATCCAGGCCTTTTTCCACAATGTCACTGGCTTTCAGGTCGGTGTTTTCAAGCAGGGCGCGCGCCGAGGCCTGTGCAAACGGTCCTCCGGAGCCGATGGCAATCAGTCCCTGTTCCGGCTCGATAACATCGCCATTACCGGTAATGATCAGTGAAGCGGTTTTATCGGCTACAGCCAGTAGAGCTTCAAGTCGGCGCAAGGCGCGGTCCGTTCGCCAGTCCTTGGCCAGTTCAACGGCCGCCCGTGTCAGGTTACCCTGGTGCTTTTCCAGCTGGGCCTCGAATCGTTCGAACAAGGTGAAGGCGTCGGCGGTACCGCCGGCGAATCCTGCCAGCACCTTGCCGTCGTACAGGCGGCGAACCTTGCGTGCATTTCCTTTCATTACGGTGTTGCCCAGGGAAACCTGGCCATCGCCACCCATGGCGACTTCGCCATCGCGCCTGACGGAAAGTATGGTAGTCATGTGGGCTCCAGTTGCCTGATAGAAAACGGTATTCAGCAGTTATGGAGGCGAGTGGTTTTTTTTCAAGGGCAGGAGGTCGGCATGCTGGCAGAGCAGTCATGCAAAGAGGGCCATTCAGCCCTCCTTGGGTATTTTTCGCACCAGCGGCTCGATGTTGATGGACACCAGCTTGTCGATGGCGGAGTTCATCTGGCTTCGGGAATTGAACGGACCTACGTTGACCCGGAACCAGGTGCTTCCATTATCCAGGTCAATCCGCTGGACGTTGGCTCGCAGGCCCTGAAAGGCAATCTGCGCGCGTTGGCGTTCAGCATCCTTCTGACTGCGGAACGAGCCGGACTGGATCAGGTATGTGAAACTCTGCTTTGTCGGGCCGGGGGTGTATTCCTCGACTTTTGGAGGCACTACCTCACTCTCGGGAAGCATCTCGTAAAAGCGATACCGTTGCTTGGACTGCTCGCTGGATGCATTTTCCTGCTCCTTGGCCGGTGGCGTCACCGCTGTTGGCGTATTGTTTTGCCGTGTCGGTTCCGGGGCAGGTAGTGAGTTGAGGTAGACAATAAAGCCAATAAAGCCACCGACGGCGGCGAGGGACAGAATCCACTTAAGAGACAGGCCGCCCTGTTGCGCGCGTGCCGGTGTCCGCCGCTCTGGCCGTGGCCGCGCCGGTTTGCTGCTTCCCTGGCTCCTGGCGCCCTTGCGGGGCGTTGCGGCTGCCTTGCCTTTCGGATTCTTGCGGGCGTAGTCTCGGGACATATCCTGACGCTTCCTGTCTACATTTCTTCCGGGGCGCTGACGCCCAGCAGATCCAGGCCATTGGCTACGACCTGGCGAACCGCCAGATAAAGGCTAATGCGAGCATCACGGACGGCGGTATCTTCAATCAACACCTTATGGGCGTTGTAGTACGTGTGGAACTGTCCTGCCAGATCCCTGAGGTAATGGGTCAGATGATGCGGCTCCCGTTGCGCTGCGGAATTGGCGATGAGCTCCGGGTATTTTGCCAGCTGATTGGCAAGTTCCTTCTCTTCATCCAGTGTCAGCAACGACAGGTCACCACGGCATTCGTTCCGGCCCCGTTCTACACCTTCCTCAGCCAGCTTGCGCAGCACGCTACAGATACGGGCATGGGCATACTGAATGTAATAGACCGGGTTTTCATTGGTCTGAGAGCGAGCCAGGTCGATGTCGAAGGTCAATTGGGAATCCACCCGACGAGCTGCGAGGAAGAAGCGGGTGGCGTCCCGACCTACTTCGTCAATCAGGTCGCGCACCGTGACATAGCTTCCGGCACGCTTCGAGATTTTCACTTCCTGCCCGGAGCGGGTCACCATCACCATCTGGTGCAGGACGTAATCCGGCCAGCCGCTTGGGATACCGGCTTTCAGTGCCTGCAGACCCGCACGGACGCGAGTGACTGTAGAATGGTGGTCGGCTCCCTGTTCGTTAATGACCGTGGTGAAGCCACGTTGCCATTTGTCGAGATGGTAGGCCACGTCCGGCAGGAAGTAGGTGTAGCCCCCATCCTTCTTACGCATGACGCGATCCTTGTCGTCACCGAATTCCGTGGTCTTCAGCCATAGGGCGCCGTCGTGTTCGTAGGTATAGCCATTCTCTTGCAGGCGCTGGACAGTTGCTTCCACTTTGCCTTCCTCATACAGGGAAGATTCCAGGAAGTAGACGTCGAATTCGACGCCGAACGCCTTGAGGTCCAGGTCCTGTTCCCGGCGCAGGTAGGCCACGGCGAACTCGCGAATGGCATCCATATCCTCCGGGTCGGCCTTGCCAGTGACTTTCCGATCATCCGCCACGACGGTTTCGCCCGCCAGATAGGCCTTCGCTACGTCGATGATGTAATCACCGCGATAGCCATCGGCGGGCCAGCTATCATCGTCGGGTGTCAGCCCTTTGACTCGTGTCTGTACCGACAGCGCGAGATTATTGATCTGGGCGCCGGCGTCGTTGTAATAGAACTCCCGGGTGACATCGTAGCCGTTGGCCTCCAGAAGGCGGCACAGGCAGTCGCCAATGGCGGCGCCACGGCCGTGCCCCACGTGCAGAGGTCCCGTCGGGTTGGCGGAAACGAATTCCACCTGCACTTTTTCGCCCTTGCCGTTCTGGTTACGGCCAAACTGACCCGCTTCCTCAAGAATGGTATTGACCACCTCAAACGCGCTGGCAGTGCTCATGAAAAAGTTGATGAAGCCGGGACCTGCAATTTCCACCTTCTCCACGGCCGAACTCTCCGGAAGTCGCGCCACCAGGGCTTCGGCCAGCTGTCGTGGAGGGCATCCCGCTGCTTTGGCCGCCACAAGGGCGATGTTGCAGGCATAGTCACCATGGGATTTGTCCTTGGTGTTGCCTACCTGCGGAGTGAATGACTGGTCTTCTGGCAGGGTGCCTTCGGACTGCAGTGTGGCCAGTGCAGACTGGAGCAGATCGGATACGGTCTCTTTCATGCTGTCGGACGACTCGGTTTACAAGAGAATTGGAATAAGGCGGGAAGCCGCCGGGAATCGAAGGCGGGTATTATCGCGGAAAGTTGCGCTGCAAGCAAAAAGCCGGTCTGGTTCAGCCGGTCTCTTGAGGGTCCACATCAATCATCCACTTCACGCCCGAGGGCAGTTTTTGCTGATCGAGGTTCTGACAAAGATGGCTCAAAACATGATTCAGGCGCTTTCGGTTATCGCAGCACAGGACCAGTTGGGCTCGGTGCCGGTCTGCGCGCCTGGCGATCATGGCCGGTAACGGCCCCCAGGTTTCAATGCCGGGCACACTGGCCTGTGGTTTGATCCTGTCCAGTAGTTCCAGGCTTTTGGCCATGGTGTCTGCTTCGGCGCGGAAAATAGCCATGGCGCGGAACGGTGGGAACCCGCCGGCTTCCCGTTCCGTCAGTAGCTGATCGGCGAGAGTGAGGTAGTGACCCTGGCGCAATGACTTCAGTATGGGGTGATCGCTGTGGCAGGTCTGCACCAGGACTTGACCGGACTTCTCGCCACGGCCCGCGCGGCCACTCACCTGTAATAGCGTCTGGATGAGCTGTTCCGGCGCGCGAAAGTCCACACTGAACAGGCCGCCGTCGGCGTTGACCACGACAACGAGGGTAACGTTCGGGAAATCATGACCCTTGGCGAGCATCTGGGTGCCAACCAAAATGCAGGGTTCTCCGGAGTTCACCTTTTTCAGAATGCCCTGAATGCTGCCCTTTCGCTGGGTGCTGTCTCTGTCCACCCGGACTACCGGCGTGTCGGGGAATGTCGAAGCCAGTATGTCCTCGGTCCTTTCCGTGCCCTGCCCAACGGGTTTGAACGCGTCACTCTGGCATTTCGGGCAATGCTCCGTGGCGGCTGTCTGATAATCGCAGTGGTGGCAGCGCATGGCCCGGTCCCGGCGATGGTAAGTCAGGCGTGTGTCGCAGCGAGGGCATTCCACCATGTGGCCGCAGTCGAAGCACATCATGACCGGCGCAAAGCCTCGCCTGTTCACAAATACCAAAGCCTGCTGTCCGTCGTTCAGGCATTGTTCAATTGCCTGTATTGTGGGGCGTGACAGGCCACCTTCCAGCGGGCGACTGCGGATGTCCAGGAGGCTGATGCTGGGCGGCTTCGCGTTACCGGCCCGCTCCTCAAGCCTGATAAGCTGGTATTTTCCGTTCAGCGCATTCTGGTAGGATTCAAGAGATGGCGTGGCCGAGCCAAGGATGACCGGGCAGTTATTCAGGTGCGCTCGATAAACCGCCATGTCTCGCCCGGAATAACGGAAGCCTTCCCCCTGCTTGTAGGAACTGTCGTGTTCCTCGTCCACAATGATCGTTTGCAGGCTGGTGAAGGGAAGTAGGACGGCAGAGCGGGTGCCAATCAGGATGACAGGCTCGCCATTGCGGATTTTCAGCCAGGTGGACAAGCGTTCGCCATCATTCAGGGCTGAATGCCAGACGACAATGCGTTGGCCGAAGTAGCGTTGAAATCTGGCTACAGTCTGGGGGGTAAGATTGATCTCAGGTACCAGCACCAATGCTTGGGCCGAGGCGCTCAACTGCTGTTTCAGGTAGTGCAGGTAAAGCTCTGTTTTACCGCTTCCGGTAATGCCATATAAAAGCGAAACGCTAAACCCGTCTCTGGGGCTGGCTATCTGGTTTGCTGCCTGCTGTTGAGCAGGCGAGAGAACGGGGCCGGGGTGGTCGCTGATTGTGTCGGTAGTGCCAGGCTCGCCCTTGGTCGAAACAGCTTCGGTTTCCTCGATGAGCTCCCTTTTTTGTAGCGTCCTGATGTGCTCCCGAGTAAACCCGGCCGCAGTCAGGCTGGAGGTGCTGGCGCCGTGTGGGTGCCTCTGCAGCCATGCCAGTAGCGCTTTCAGGCGATGGGCGTTGCCGGCAAGCGCTTCAGGACCGGCTGCGGCTTTCCACCAGGTGTCCTGTTTTTCTGATGCAGGTCTGCCGCGACGCAGGGCCGGGGGCAGGGCGGTGAACAGGCACTCCCCGAGGGGGTGCTGGTAGTAGTCCGATGCCCAGCTCAGTAACTGAAAGGTCTCATTGGGAAGGGCAGGCCAAGACTCATAAACTGAGTGAACGGGTTTCAGGGTGATTCCATTGGGTGGTCTCACACCTGTTTCAACAACGAGGCCGGTTGCGGATTGTCTGCCAAACGGGATATTTACGCGTTGACCCGGTTCAAGCTGGAGGTTCTCGGGAATCAGGTAATCAAAGAGCCTTCTCAAAGGGCGGTTGAGGGCTATGCGCGCGGTTTGCGGAGGGCGTTCTTTCATACTGGAGCTCCGCGGTGGTGAGGCTGTCACGGTAATTGCTTATCCTTGGTTTTGCCTGCGCACAGGTCCGGGCGATGAATCGGGCTGATTGCCCCGGGTTGGGACTTGCCTGCCGTAGCGTTTGCAAGTAAGATTCACGGTCTGTTTCCGGCAGGGCATGATTGTGCCCCGTCTTCTCCATTGATTCAAACATGCGGTGCCTGGCGCCTGGAGTGAAGAAGCTCCCGTGATCAGGTGGCGGCATGACCGACAGAGGTTCGCCATGAAAGAAGGTATCCACCCAAAGTACGAAGACATCACCGCTACTTGTTCCTGCGGTAACGTCATCAAAACCCGTTCCACCATCGGGCATGACCTGCAGCTGGACGTATGCTCCCAGTGCCATCCGTTCTATACCGGCAAGCAGAAAGTGATGGATACCGGTGGTCGTATTGACCGTTTCCAGAAGCGTTTCGGCGGCCGCATTGGTGGCAAGAAGGACTGATTCAGCTTTCGGTACAGAAAAAGCGCCTGCAACGGCGCTTTTTTTATGTCCGGGTTTCCTCTCTGAACCTATTCAGTCTTCATCTATACGCGATTTGCCCTATTGACTGGTCAGTAAGTGTGCAATCGGCCCTTGTTTGATGTGGGTCTTCGCGCCATAATGGCGCGCTCCGCTGGGACGGGTCCCGGCGGTTTATTACCTCTTAAACGTGACAAACGGAACAGTGGCAATGTCTCAAGATCTGAAAGAAGCAGCCCTTGAATATCACGCCAAGCCGCGGCCTGGTAAGCTGAGTGTTGAAATCACCAAGCCGACCCAGACCTCCCGCGACCTTTCCCTGGCGTACAGCCCTGGGGTTGCCGAACCGGTCCGCGAGATCGCGAAGGACCCCGAGAACGCTTACAAATACACTGCCAAGGGTAACCTGGTAGCCGTTATTTCCGACGGTTCTGCCATTCTTGGTCTGGGTAACCTCGGTCCCCTGGCGAGCAAGCCGGTAATGGAAGGCAAAGGCGTACTGTTCAAGCGCTTTGCTGGTATTGACGTCTTTGATATCGAGGTCGATTCCGAAAGCCCCCAGGCGTTTATTGAAACGGTAGAGCGTATCGCTGATACCTTTGGCGGTATCAACCTGGAAGACATCAAGGCGCCGGAGTGTTTTGAGATCGAGCGTGCTCTGATCGAGAAGTGCAACGTGCCAATTTTCCATGACGATCAGCACGGTACCGCAATTGTAACTGCGGCCGGAATGATCAATGCTCTGGAGCTTCAGGGTAAGAAAATTGAAGAGGCAAAAGTGGTGTGCCTGGGTGCCGGTGCCGCTGCTATTGCCTGCATGAAGCTGTTGATCAGCTGTGGAGTTCGCTCTGAGAACATCTTCATGCTCGATCGCAAGGGTGTGATCCACTCCGGTCGTGATGATTTGAATCAGTACAAGGCAATGTTCGCCAATGATACTGACAGGCGCACACTTGATGATGCGATGGAAGGTGCTGATGTGTTCCTGGGGCTTTCCGGCCCGGACCTTCTGACGGCGGACCAGCTCAAGAAAATGGCGCCAAACCCCATCGTATTTGCCTGTTCTAACCCGGATCCCGAGATCAGCCCGGAAGTTGCCCTGGCAACTCGCGATGACCTGATCATGGCGACCGGTCGTTCGGATTATCCGAACCAGGTGAACAACGTGCTGGGTTTCCCGTTCATTTTCCGTGGTGCCCTGGACGTGCGTGCCACTGCCATCAATGAGGAAATGAAGGTCGCTGCGGTGCATGCGATTCGCGAACTTGCGAAAGAGCCGGTGCCACAGGAAATCTGTGAAGCATACGACGTGGCAATGTTTGAGTTTGGGAAGGAATACATCATTCCGAAGCCGATTGACGTGCGTCTGCTGGAAGTTGTTCCTGCTGCTGTTGCCCGCGCTGCGGTAGATTCCGGTGTTGCTCGCAACCCGTACCCGGCTCACTACCCGCTGAAGTCGATGGA
>NZ_KE007330.1:57970-77077 GCF_000397065.2 Marinobacter lipolyticus SM19 | reverse complement strand
TTTTTTTTTGTGTCCGATTCCCGCTCAGAATATCTGGCGGGATAGGTCGTCACCGTTTCCGTTGCTGCCGTTGCCGGACTCGTCTCGCGGATCCAGGGGAGGTGGTGCATCCTCTTCCTTGAACAGCTCGAATATGCCGTCCTGACCGGGGTGCGCGCGCTTGCCGGTTTCCGGATCGATGCGAACATTGACGATGCCGTTGGGGCGCGGCATATGAGAGGCTGGCGTGCCTTCAAGAGCAACCTCCATGTAGTCTATCCAGATTGGCAGGGCAGTGCTGGCGCCAAATTCGCGGCGGCCAAGTGGGGCGGGTTGATCAAAGCCAACCCAGGTGGTGGTGGCGATATCATGATTGAAGCCGGAAAACCAGGTGTCCCGTTGTTCGTTAGTCGTGCCGGTTTTGCCTGCGAGGTCGCTGCGACCGAGGGTGAGGGCTCGGCGCCCGGTTCCTCTTGTAATGACGTCCTTCATAATGGAGTGCATGAGGTAGACGCTCCGTTCATCTGCCAGTCGACGGGCTATCCTTACAGAACGCCTCGGCGCTTCTTCCGTCATCTCCGTTTCCTGTTCGATATCTTCGCAGTTCTTGTCGCAGATGATGACCTCGGGTGCGCTGAAGATTTCTTCGTTGTTAACGTCAGAGATGCTTTGAATAAGAAATGGCTCAACATCATATCCGCCATTGGCCATTACTGCGTAGCCCCTGGCCACCTCCATTGGAGTAAGGAGTCCACTGCCGAGGGAAAGGGAAAGGTCTTTTTGCATGTCGGCGGTTGGTATCTTCAGTTGTTCCAGGTAGTCCAGCGTAGCCTGGATGCCCAGATCACGCAGCAGGCGCACGGATACCAGGTTTCTTGATTGGTACAGCGCCTTCCGTAGGCGAGTGGGCCCTTCAAACCGTCCGGAGGAGTTTTCCGGGCGCCATGAGGTTCCCTGTGCCTCGTCGTCAAAGACAATGGGGGCATCGTTGTATATTGTGGCGGGCGTCATGCCGCTTTCCAGGGCGGCCAGATAGAGGAATGGCTTGAAATTGGAGCCGGGCTGCCTTTTCGCCTGCATGGCGCGATTGTATTTGCTCTGGCTGAAGCTATAGCCACCTGTCAGCGCTTCAATGGCACCGGTATCTGCGTCAAGGGAAATCAGTGCGCCCTCTGCCCGGGGGACTTGAGCCAGCCCTACCTTGCGGATATCAATGGTTCTGATCTGTCCATTGTTGTCATCAGTTGCCGGCGGAGCCCCATCCATGGCTTCGAGAGCTGGGTCTGCTGAGGGCTTGACGTAGATGACGTCGCCTTTGGCAACAACGTCTGATGGTTTCTCCGGTTTCGGGCCGGTCAGGTTTTCCGTTTTGTAGCGTCTGGCCCAGGTCATGGTTTCAAACGGCATGGTGGTTTTGCCGAGGGTACGGGCAAACAGTTCGACTTCGCCACTTTCATCGCTAACCTGAGTTACGACTGCGGGAATCAGAGCTTCAACCCTCGGGTAGTTTGCAATCAGATCCTCGAGTTTCTCGGGTTGAAGGTCTGATTCATCGATCTGCCCGATCGGGCCCCGGAAGCCGTGCCTTCGGTCGTAAGCTTCCAGACCGTTGCGTAGGGCGAGGGTGGCTTGTTGCTGTTTTTTACTGTCAACGGTCAGGGTGACCTTGTAACCATCGGTGTATGTCTTGTCGCCGAATCGCTGAACCATTTCAGTTCTGGCCATTTCGGCGACAAAGTCAGCGTCCACTTCGGTGTCAGCGGCGTTATAGCTGGCGGTCAGGGGCGCAGAGGATGCAAGTGCATAGGCGTCTTCAGTAATGTAGCCCAAATCCCTCATGCGGCCGAGAATCCAGTTGCGGCGAATGTGTGCGCGCTCGGGGTTGGCCAGTGGGTTGTAGGCTGACGGAGCTTTCGGTAGTCCGGCAAGCATGGCCATCTGGGCCAGTGACAGGTCAGTGACTGGTTTGTCGTAGTACACCTGTGCAGCAGCCGCGATACCATAGGCGCGATTACCAAGATAAATCTTGTTCAGATAGAGCTCGAGGATGCGTTCTTTGCTCAGTTCACGTTCTATCTGAAGTGCCAGAAGTATCTCATTGAACTTGCGGATAAAGGTCCGATCACGTGACAAAAAGTAATTTTTTGCAACCTGCATTGTGATCGTACTGCCCCCTGACTGGATCTCTCCGGTGGAGACCAGTTCGATGGCAGCCCGCAGCAGGCCTTTGAAGTCGACCCCGAAGTGCTCGTAGAAACGGGCGTCTTCTGCTGCCATAAAGGCATGTAACTGAATTGTAGGGATCTGTTCGATTGTGATCGGTGCCCTTCTCTTTTCACCGAATTCTGCTATTAATCTGTTGTCTGCGCTGTAGACTCTCAGCGGTGTCTGCAACTTGATATCAAGAAGCTGATCAACGGGAGGAAGCCCGGGGCGCAGGTAGAGATAAAAACCTGACGCTACGATTGTCGAAAGACTGAGTCCGGTGACAAATAACCAGGCAAACAGGCGGGATGTACGCAATAAATGAGACATTTTTTTCTGACAACTGTTGGATATAGGTCTATCATTTGAGAAATTGCTTTAGGAAGGACGAGTCGCTTCACCGTTGCAATGCCTCTCAATTTAAGAAGAACTCGCATTGTAGACGGAAAACTGAAGAAATTCTCTTAAATAAAAAACACATAAGTTACGTAACCCGGTGCATTAACCAGGTATAGGGTGAGCGCGTGTTCGGATTGTTTGGAAAAAAATCCAGTGCCGTCGTGGGTGTGGACATCAGCTCGAGTTCAGTCAAGCTGTTGGAACTCTCAAAGAACGGTGACCGTTACAGGGTCGAAAGTTATGCAGTGGAGCCTTTGCCGGCTAACGCTGTTGTCGAAAAAAACATCACGGATGTGGAAGCGGTCGGCGAGGTTCTCAAGCGCGTCGCTTCCAAATCACGTACCGGCGTAAAACAGGTCGCTGTGGCTGTTTCGGGCTCTGCCGTCATAACCAAGGTCATCCAGATGGATGGCGGCCTTAACGAGTTTGAAATGGAAGATCAGATCACTCTGGAGGCGGATCAGTATATCCCATACCCTCTGGACGAGGTTGCTATTGACTTCGAGGTGCAGGGTCCTTCAGAAACCAATCCTGATCAGGTCGATGTACTCCTGGCGGCATGCCGTAAGGAAAACGTAGACATCCGAGAGGACGCGTTGGAGATTGCGTCACTGACCACAAAAGTGGTGGACGTCGAGGCCTACGCCCTTGAGCGGGCCTACAAATTGATAGAGCCCCAGCTTGACTCGCAGGGAGAAGAGCTGGTTGTGGCCATCGTCGATATCGGCGCCACCATGACCACGCTCAGTGTCCTCGCTGACGGCCGGACAGTTTATACCCGTGAGCAGATTTTTGGCGGTAAGCAGCTGACAGAAGAAATTCAGCGTCGCTATGGTCTGTCAGTGGAAGAAGCCGGGCTGGCCAAAAAGCAGGGTGGTTTGCCAGATGACTACGAATCCGAGGTTCTGACTCCTTTCCGGGAGGCTGTCGTGCAGCAAGTTGCGAGGGCTCTTCAGTTCTTCTTCGGCGCAAGTCAGTACAATGCGGTTGACTACGTGATTCTGGCCGGCGGCACCGCTTCGATACAAGGTCTGACAGAAATGGTCGAAGAGAAAACGGGAACACCGACTCTGGTTGCCAATCCATTTTCCGATATGTCCGTAGGCTCCAGGGTGAATGCGTCAGCACTTGGCAGTGATGCACCCTCTTTGATGATTGCATGTGGACTGGCAATGAGGAGCTTTGACTGATGGCAAAGATTAACCTCAGGCCATGGCGTGAAGAGCTTCGGGCCGAAAAGCAGAAACAGTTTGTCGTGATGATATTGGGTGCAGCCATTGTGGCTGCGGGCATGGCGTTTCTCTGGAAAACGGACATGGACAACCGGATTGCGTACCAACAGTCACGCAACGCCTACATCGAAACTGCGACCAAAGAACTGGATAAGCAAATCAAGGAAATTGAAAACCTGAAACGCAAACGTGACGAACTACTATCGCGCATGCAGGTTATTCAGGATCTTCAGGGCAAGCGGCCAGTCATTGTAAGAGCATTTGACGAATTGGTGCGGACATTGCCTGACGGGCTCTTCTATACCGACCTCAAGAAAACCGGGGATCGGGTTGATATCGTTGGCATGGCCGAATCCAACAGTCGGATTTCGACTCTGATGAGGCGCTTTGATGAGTCCGACTGGTTTACCGAACCGAACCTTTCCAATGTGTCGGCGGCTGACAATCGCCGGGCCGGTTACAGTCAGTTCAACCTGTCGGTTAAGCAAAAAACTCCAGAGCCCGAAGGGGAGGATAAGTAATGAGCCTCGCGGACTCACTCAAAAGTCTTAACGAATTCGATATCAACGATCTTGATGTCAACAATGCGGGTATCTGGCCGGCACCGGTAAAAGCTATCGTTGTCCTGATAATCTTTGGTCTGATTCTGGGTGGCGGCTACTGGTTCTTCATCAAGGATCAGTACGGGCAGTTGGAGCGTGTCGAGCGTACAGAGCAGGAATTAAGGAAAAAATACGAAGAAAAAGCCTATCGGGTGGCGAACCTTGATGTCTTCAGGGCGCAGATGGAAGAGATGGAAGAAACCTTCGGGGCATTGGTGCGACAGTTGCCCAGTGAGACCGAAGTGCCGGGCTTGCTGGAGGACATCACGAATACAGCTCTGGGCAGCGGTCTTGCCTTGCAGGAGGTCAAGCTCCAACCCGAACAGCGTCGCGACTTCTACTCGGAGTTGCCGATTAATATCCGTGTCTCGGGTTCTTACCACGAGTTGGCGACGTTCGTCAGCAGTGTGGCCAGCTTGCCGCGGATTGTGACGCTGCACGATTTAACCATTAAACCAACTGGCGGTGACGGTGAACGGCTTGATATGCAAGTTGTTGCCCGTACCTACCGCTACCGGGCTGGAGAATAAGCATGGCAGGACAGCATGCGGGAAAAGCCTGGCTGGGTATTTGTCTGGTATCCGTTCTGACGGCTTGTTCCCAGGGAAACGGTTTCTCTGATCTTGACAAATTCATGGCTGATACCAGAGCCAAGCCAAGAGGCCACGTTGAGCCTTTGCCGGAATTCAAGGCATACGAAGCATTCAGTTACTCGGCTGCGGACAGGCGAGCGCCGTTTGAGCCCCCCATTGACGTGCAGTTGACGATGGTGGATGACGAGCCGGTGAGTGATGTGGAACCGGATCTTGATCGCCCACGTGAGGTGTTGGAGAACTTTGGCCTCAAAAACCTGAACATGGTAGGTACCCTGACGGATGCGTCCGGCGGCCTTTTCGCGTTGATTCGTGATAACGAGGGGGGGGTGCACAGGGTCCGTACCGGAAACTACATGGGGCAGAATTACGGCAGAATTGTCGGAATCAGCCAAACCCGTGTTGAACTGATTGAAATCGTTCCCAATGGCCGGGGTGGATGGGTTGAGCGTCCTCGTTTCCTGTCCCTTGACGAAGACGAAGACGAAGGCTAAGGGGCGCATTATGAATACAGAAAGAACCATGCATGAACAAAAAAGTTTGGGGTCGAGGCTAGCGATGTTCAGAAAACTCAATGTATACGTCGGCGTGATTGCTCTTGGGTTGTTATCCGGCCTGGCCAATGCGGTCACGCTGGAAGACGTGTCGTTTTCATCGTTACCTGGCGACCAGCTTGAAGTAACGTTGAAATTCGATGGTCAGCCACCCGAACCTACGGGTTATACCATCGAACGGCCTGCCCGGATTGCGGTTGACCTGAAAGATACGACCAGCGGACTGAACAGTCGAAGCCTGTCGCTTGGTTCTGGCAATGCCCAGAGCATGACAGTGGTGGAAACCAAGGACCGCACTCGCCTGATTTTCAATCTGGTGGAGCTGGCCCCCTACGACACGGTTCGTCAGGGTAACTCTCTGGTCATGACTATTGGTGACGGAAGTGGCGCCACTGCTACGGCCTCCAGTGGCGGTTCGGCAGCTCCGGCCGCAACCTCTTCATTGTCATCCTCCTCTCGTGATGGAGTGCTGGCGGGAGTGGATTTCCGCCGCGGCAAAGAAGGGGAAGGGCAAGTGATTGTCGACCTCGGACGTGCCAGCGCACCTGTTGATCTCTCTGAATTTGGCGGCAAGATTCGCCTCACAATGGATGGCATGACTGTTCCCGAAAACCTCCGGCGTCGTCTGGATGTGACTGATTTCGCCACTCCGGTTAGCCGTGTGGACACCTATATCGAGGGTGGTAATGCGGTTGTCGAGATTCGTCCGGAGGGCCACTACGACTACATCGCTTATCAATCCGGTTCCCAGTTTACGGTGAGTGTCGAGCGTCTGAGTGAGCAGGAAGCAGAAGATCGCCGCGAAGAAAAGTTTCCGTATACAGGAGACAAACTGTCGCTCAACTTCCAGGATATTGAAGTGCGGTCAGTCCTTCAGCTGATTGCAGACTTTACTGGTCTCAATCTGGTGGCCAGTGACACTGTGAGTGGCAGTATCACACTGCGTTTGCAGAACGTCCCCTGGGATCAAGCGCTGGACCTGATTCTTAAGACCAAAGGCCTCGACAAGCGTCAGATAGGTAACGTCCTGCTGGTCGCTCCGGCCGACGAAATTGCGGCCCGAGAGAAGTTAGAGCTGGAAACCAACAAACAGATTGCCGAACTGGCACCGGTGAGGCTTGATATTATTCAGGTCAATTATGCCAAGGCGGCAGACATCGTTGCCTTGATTCAGGCAGACGAAGAGTTGATTTCCTCCCGTGGTTTTGTTTCTTCCGACGCCAGGACCAACACCATTAGCGTCCGCGAAACTGCAGATAAGCTTGAGGAAATTCGCCAGCTGGTTAGCACCTGGGATGTGGCAGTTCGCCAAGTATCTATCGAGGCACGGATTGTTCGCGCGCAAACCAATGTTGCCGAAAATCTCGGGATTCGTTGGGGAGGTGCCGCTTACGATGTGAATGGCGATAATGTGGTCTCCATCGGTGGGTCCCAGGGTGCCGTCGAAGAGGCTCGTCAAGCTGCGGCGGGTAACAACAATACGATTACCTTCCCTGGAGCGCTGGCCGTCGATCTTGGCGTCACTGGTGAGGGCGCGTCCTCGTTCGCGATTGGTTGGGGTAGTGATGACTTCCTGGTGGATCTTGAGCTGTCCGCGCTGGAAACCGATGGACGGGCGGAAGTGGTCTCCCAGCCTCGGGTAGTGACCGCCGATCGTCAGACGGCGAAGATCAAGTCCGGTGAGGAGATTCCCTATCAGGAAGCGTCCTCCAGTGGTGCCACGTCTGTTTCCTTCAAAGAGGCTGCTCTTTCATTGGAAGTGACGCCCCAGATCACGCCGGATGACAAGATCATCATGGACTTGGTTGTTAATCAGGATTCTCGTGGTGAAGTGACGGCGGGTATCCCGGCAATCAACACAAATGAGGTTACAACTCAGGTATTGGTTGGTAACGGAGAGACGGTTGTGCTGGGTGGTATCTTCCAGTCCGAAGTGGCAACACAGACCACCAAGACGCCGTTCCTCGGTGACATTCCGTACCTTGGACGCCTGTTCAAGCGGACGGAGCACATCGATGAGCGCAGTGAGCTGCTGATCTTCATCACTCCCAAAATCATCAAGAGTGACCTGATTCGGTAAGTTCTCTGATCAAAAAAGCCGCCGCCTCACACCGGCGGTTTTTTTGTGCGCTCGCACTTTCGAAATTTATGGATTTCGGCGCCCTGTGCTATTCTCACCCGCCAGAACGTCTATGAGCTTAAGTTATGTCATTGCCAAAACGAATTGTCCTGGTTGGCCCCATGGGCGCAGGCAAAAGCACCATTGGTCGCATGCTTGCCAGAGAGCTGGGCTATCGTTTTCTGGATTCGGACAGAATTATTGAAGAGCGCTGTGGTGCGAATATTCCCTGGATATTTGATGTCGAGGGGGAAGAGGGGTTTCGTCAGCGCGAAACGGCCATGTTGGCGGAGTTGTCAGAGCAATGTGAGACAGTTCTTGCCACCGGCGGCGGTGCCGTTATGAAGCCTGAAAATCACGAGCTCCTCAAGCAAGATGCCACCGTGATTTATCTTAAAACCTCTATCGACCAGCAGGTTGAGCGGACACGGCGGGACCGAAATCGTCCGCTTTTACAGAACGATGACCCCGAGGCCGTCTTGCGAAAACTGTTTGCCCTGAGGGATCCTGTCTATACGAAGTTGGCTGATATTGTTATGCACACAGATCGGAAGAGCCCGAGGCTGGTGGTGCGGCAGTTGGTCAATCGAGTGAATCCGAAAACCCCGCGTCATCGTCGACAAGTGAGAAAGGAAGGTCGAAATCATGCCTAACGCCGTTAGGGAGTTGCAGGTTGATCTGGGTGACCGCAGTTATCCCATTTTTATCGGAGATGGGCTGCTGGGCAGCATGGATCTCACGCCCTATGTTGCGGGCAGTCAGATCATGATCGTGACCAATGAAACCGTTGCTCCCTTGTATCTGGAGCAGGCCAAAGCCTGTTTCTCGGGCAAGGCTGTTGATTCGGTGGTACTTCCTGATGGCGAAGAGTATAAGGATTGGCAAACACTGAATCTCGTTTTCGACGCCTTGCTGAAAAAGCGCCATACTCGCAAGACCACTCTGGTTGCCCTTGGGGGGGGAGTGGTTGGTGATATGACGGGGTTTGCAGCTGCCAGCTACCAGCGCGGCGTGCCGTTTATCCAGATACCGACCACGCTGTTATCGCAGGTGGACTCCTCGGTGGGTGGCAAAACCGGTATCAACCACCCGTTGGGAAAGAATATGATCGGCGCCTTCCATCAGCCGGAAGTTGTCCTGATCGATACGAACTCACTGAAAACCTTGCCACCAAGAGAAGTGTCTGCAGGTCTGGCCGAGGTGATCAAGTACGGATTGATTCGGGACACCGAATTTCTGGCATGGCTGGAGCTGGAAATGGACCGCTTGATCGGGTTGTCACCGGATTCGCTGGTCGAGGCCATTTACCGGTCATGTGCCTGTAAAGCGGACGTGGTCGCCCGGGACGAGCGGGAAGGAGGGCTTCGGGCCATTCTCAATCTTGGGCACACTTTTGGTCATGCCATTGAGACGTTTGCCGGGTATGGTAATTGGTTGCATGGCGAAGCCGTTGGTACGGGCATGGTCATGGCTGCTGACCTGTCATTGCGGGAGGGGATGATTTCCGGGGCGGATCTGGCCCGCGCCCGCGAACTGGTTGCCAGGGCGGGATTGCCGCTGTTGCCTCCTGCGGAGATGACCCCGGATCATTTCATGGATTTGATGGCGGTCGATAAAAAGAATATTGACGGAGCCCTGCGCCTGGTCTTGCTCAGGGCTCTGGGTGATGCTTTTGTCACGGCAGATGCGAGCCCCGAGAACCTGGCTGCGACCCTTGGGGCTTTCTGTCAGGGTGCGCCTGATTAATGCATTCCATGTGAACTGATCGCGACAGGGAACGATTGTGAACGATTCAGGATTGAACAGCCTGGAAGGGGGAGGCCTGTTTCCCCGGCTGCAGGAACGTTACGGCCTGCGAGCCAATCCAATGGAAATGGAAATGCCCTTTTTCCCGGATGCCATGCGCCATCACGCCCTGGAAACCCTCCGTCATCTTTGTGGATTCGGGGACATGGCAATAATGCTGACTGGTGCGGCGGGTGCGGGTAAAACCCGGGTGCTGGCTGAATTGGTTCGCAGTGAGTCGTCTCGCCTGGATTTCCACCGGCTGCCTTCCGCAGCGCTGACGAGTGCCCATGCGCTGGCACGTGGGCTACTGTCAATTGCCCATAAAAGTCTTGAGCCTTCTGAGAGCTTCCGAGACGCGGTTTACGGATTTTTTCGCTGGTCTGAAACCCGGGTGCGCAAAGGGCAGCGTATGGTGCTGTTGATTGACGATGCTGATCGCGCTTCTCCCGATCTGTTGCAGCTCCTGTTGTCAGCGTTTCTGGATGCTGACAGGGCCTCAGCGGCAGTGCCCGTGTTCAGTGGTGAGAGCGACCTGGTCAGCATGCTCAAGCTCGGAGAGAGTTCTGCGGGCGTCCATCAGGTGCACTTGCGTCCTCTGACGGAGGAAGAGGTCCGGGCGTATCTGGAGCCCCGTGTGCATCGAGCCGGTGGCCGGGTGGAGGACTTGCTTAGTCCTGCCAGGGTAAGGCAGATTCATCAGCTCAGTCAGGGTAGCTTTTCACGCCTGCACAGGATAACGCCTGCGGTCTGGCTGGACATTACGCCGGCCGCCAGATACAGGCCAGTAGTGGGTTTGAAGCCGCTGCTTAGCTTTCGCTGGCCCGCACTGGCGCTGTTACTGCTTGGTGGTTCCTGGTGGATTGTGGCGCAGCAATACGAAGAGTCTGTAAATCAGGACAAGCAGGCTGCTACCCAGCCCGAGCGCGTGCGTAAGAGCATCACCATCGGGCCTGAGAATCCTGAGGTCCAGTCAACTGCTGAGGATGTTGGCGGCAATGGTGTGGTAGAACCCGTCGTAGTGGCGAATAATGTCGCAGAGCCAGAGCCAGAGCCAGAGCCAGAGCCAGAGCCAGAGCCAGAGCCAGAGATGGAACCAGTGTCGCAAGCGTTGGTCCAAACCGAGGCGGCTGCAGCTTTTGTTCCGGTACGCCCGGAGAGGTATGTTCCGGTCGAGCAGGTACGTATCAGAAGCGGTTTGACTGCGCAGTTTGTTGCCGGCTTCCAGGAGCAGACTGCGATTGCCTTTATGGAGCAGTACGAACAGGTTGATGGGTTGAGATACACTCGGTCAACGCGGCAGGGTAAGGATTGGTTTGTGGTGTTTTATGGTGATTTTGAGGATGTCGGAGTGGCCCGGTCTGCATTACGTAAATTGCCTGAGGGTTTGCGCTCCAGGGAGTCTTGGGTCCGCCCGTTAAGTGGGTTTTGACAGGCCCCAAGGTGCCTTTTCAGGGTTTTTGGTCCCTCCTCGTGTCCTTCCATAAAAACGATTAAAAACAGTGGGGTTAGAGAATTATTCCACCTCTACTGCCCCTAAAATAAACGGACTTCGGATTGAGTACGTAATTGTACGTGTGTAGAATGTCCAGCCCCCATTTTCAGTGTCAAAGGGTGACTTTAACGGTATTTGCTTATAACTCTTTGATTGAAAAGCATTTCTATGTGAGAGAACGCTTATGATGACAGGTTTGTATCATCCCGAAGAATTCAGGGACAACTGTGGTTTCGGACTGATCGCCCATATGAAAGGCGATGCCAGCCACAAGTTGTTGCAAACTGCCATCGAGTCACTGACCTGCATGACCCACCGCGGTGGCATTGCAGCAGACGGAAAGACCGGTGATGGTTGCGGCCTGCTTATTCAAAGTCCCGATGCCTTCTTGCGCAAGGCCGCTAAAGCGGCGTTTGGTAAGGAGCCCGGAGATCTGTTTGCCGTTGGTCAGGTATTCCTGAACCCGGACGAAGCCAAGGCAAAAGCCGGGCGGGAAGCCATTGAGAAGAGTCTGACCGAGCAGGGCCTGGATATTCTGGGCTGGCGGGAGGTTCCGACGGACAACAGTTGTCTTGGGCCCATGGCTCTGGATTGCCTGCCTCGAATCGAGCAGGTATTTGTGGCGCCGGCTGACAAGGCAGAGAAAGAGTTTGCAATCAGCCTGTTTATTGGCCGCCGGTACGCTGAGCGCGACATGGCGGATGATTCCGAGTTCTATATCTGTAGCCTGTCCCACCGCACGCTGGCCTATAAAGGCCTGATGATGCCGGCTGACCTGGCGAACTTCTACAAGGATCTGGGTGATCCGGATCTCCAGACCGCTATTTGTGTTTTCCACCAGCGCTTCTCCACCAACACCATGCCGCGCTGGCCGTTGGCTCAGCCATTCCGTTTCCTGGCGCATAATGGTGAAATCAATACCATCGATGGTAACCGCAACTGGGCCATCGCCCGTGCGGCCAAGTTCAGCTCCCCGGACCTGCCGGATCTGCAGACCCTGCAGCCGCTGGTGAACCTGACCGGCTCTGACTCTTCAAGCATGGACAACATGCTGGAAGTGCTGCTGGCCGGTGGGGTGGATCTGTTCCGTGCGGTCCGGATGATGATTCCGCCTGCGTGGCAGAATGTGGATACCATGGATTCCAACCTGAGGGCGTTCTACGAGTACAACTCCATGCATATGGAGCCGTGGGATGGCCCTGCCGGCCTGGTATTCTCGGATGGTCGCTACGCGGTCTGCATGCTGGACCGGAATGGCTTGCGCCCGGCGCGCTGGGTGGTTACCAAGGATGACTTCATTACCCTGGCATCGGAAATCGGCACCTATGGCTATGAACCCGATGACGTTGTGGCGAAAGGTCGGGTAGGACCGGGCCAGATGCTGGCCGTTGATACCCAGACCGGCGAAGTGCTTCATACCCCGGACATTGATGAGCGTCTCAAGAATGCTCATCCGTACAAGCAATGGTTGCGGGAGAATGCGTTACGGGTCGAAACCACACTGAATCAGGAAACCCCTGAGTTCCGTCTGATGGACGCCGACGAGCTTCTGGTACACCAGAAGGTGTTCATGGTGTCCTTCGAAGAGCGGGACCAGGTGTTGCGTCCGCTGGCGGAGAATGGCCAGGAGGCTGTTGGCTCGATGGGCGACGATACCCCGATGGCGGTATTGTCCAGCAAGGTGCGTCACGTTGGTGACTACTTCCGCCAGAAGTTTGCCCAGGTAACAAACCCGGCGATTGATCCGCTTCGGGAAGCGATTGTCATGTCGCTCGAGACGTGTCTGGGCTCTGAGCGCAATGTCTTCGAGGAAACACCGGACCACGCGGACCGGATCATTCTGACCACACCGGTACTGTCACCGGCCAAGTTCCTCAAGATCGCCAATAACGATCGTCCGGGGTTCGAGGTCGCTCACATTTCCATGGGGTATCGTCCGGAGATGGGCCTTGAGCAAGCCATCCGCCGTGTCTGCGATCAGGCTGAAGAAGCCACGCGCAATGGCAAGGTGCTGCTGATCCTGTCTGACAAGGATCTCAAGGAAGGTGAACTGCCAGTGAATGCCCTGATGGCCACTGGTGCGGTTCATCACCACCTCGTGACGCAAGGTCTGCGTTGTGATTCCAATATTATTGTGGAAACCGGCTGGGCCCGTGATCCTCATCAGTTCGCGGTCCTGTTCGGCTTTGGTGCGACAGCGGTCTATCCGTACCTGGCCTATCAGGTACTGAATGACCTGATTCGTACCGGTGAACTGCTGATGGACCCGATCGAGGCCAAGAATAACTACCGCAAAGGTATCAACAAGGGGTTGTTGAAGATCCTGTCCAAGATGGGCATCTCCACCATGACCTCATACCGTGGTGCCCAACTTTTCGAGGCCATTGGCCTTGCGGATGAAGTGGTTGATCTGTGCTTCAAGGGCGTGCCCAGCCGTATCCAGGGGGCTGGTTTCTTCGACTTCCAGCAGGATCAGGAACAACTGGCAGCAGTTGCCTGGAAGCCCCGTAAACCGGTTTCCCAGGGTGGACTACTGAAGTACGTTCACGGCCAGGAATACCATGCCTTTAATCCGGATGTGGTCGGCAAGCTCCAGGAAGCGGTGATCAGTGGTGATTACGGTCACTATCAGGAATACGCAGGTCTGGTGAATGAACGCCCGGTGGCCACACTGAGGGATCTTCTCGGGTTCCGTCAGGATATCAAGGCGATTGATATTTCCGAGGTAGAGCCGGTCGAGAATATTTTCCCGCGTTTTGATTCAGCAGCCATGTCCCTGGGGGCTTTGTCCCCTGAAGCGCACGAGGCGTTGGCGGTTGCCATGAACACCCTGGGCGGGCGTTCCAACTCTGGTGAGGGTGGTGAAGATCCTGCCCGCTATGGCACAGAGAAACGCTCCAAGATCAAGCAGGTGGCCTCTGGTCGCTTTGGTGTGACTGCTGAGTACCTGCGCAGTGCCGATGTCATGCAGATCAAGGTTGCCCAGGGCGCCAAGCCTGGTGAGGGCGGCCAGCTGCCGGGTGGCAAGGTAAACGATCTGATCGCGCGCTTGCGGTATTCGGTGCCCGGTGTGACGCTGATTTCGCCGCCACCGCACCATGACATCTACTCGATCGAGGATCTGGCGCAGCTGATTTTTGACCTGAAGCAGGTGAACCCAAAAGCGCTGGTATCTGTGAAGCTGGTATCAGAGCCGGGTGTGGGCACGATTGCCGCCGGTGTTGCCAAGGCGTACGCCGACCTGATTACCGTGTCCGGTTACGATGGTGGTACGGCAGCGAGTCCACTGACGTCCATCCGTTATGCCGGCTCCCCATGGGAGCTTGGCTTGACGGAAACCCAGCAGGCCCTGCGTGCCAACGATCTGCGTGGAAAAATCCGTTTGCAGACCGACGGCGGCATCAAAACCGGCCTTGACGTAGTAAAAGGTGCGATTCTTGGCGCAGAGAGCTTCGGCTTTGGTACCACCCCAATGGTCGCTCTGGGGTGTAAATACCTGCGAATCTGCCACCTGAACAACTGTGCCACCGGTGTCGCCACCCAGAATGAACATCTGCGTGAAGAGCACTTCAAGGGTACGGTGGAAATGGCCATGAATTTCTTCCGCTTCGTCGCTGAAGAAACCCGCGAGTGGATGGCCAAGCTGGGTGTTCGCAGCCTGGAGGAGCTGGTGGGGCGTGTAGACCTGCTTGAGCGCCTGCCGGGAGATACCGAGCGTCAGAAGAAGTTGGACCTGAGCCGCCTTCTGGGCAACGATCATATTCCTGCGGACAAGCCTCAGACCTGTCAGGTTGAGCGCAACCGTCCGTTTGACGAGGGCGCGCTTGCCGAACAGATGGTGAAGGATATCGCCGGGGCTATCGAAGAGAAGTCTGGTGGTGCGTGGTCCTACCGCGTGACCAACTGTGACCGATCCATCGGTGCGCGTCTGTCTGGTGAAATTGCTGAGAAGCATGGCAACCAGGGCATGGCGGATGCGCCTGTGACTCTCGATCTGACCGGTACCGCTGGTCAGAGTTTCGGTGTCTGGAACGTCAGTGGTCTCAACCTGATCCTTGAGGGTGATGCCAACGACTACGTGGGCAAAGGGATGACCGGCGGCAAGCTGGTGGTCAAACCACCCCGTGGCAGCTGCTTCAAGACCAATGAAACTTCCATCGTCGGCAACACCTGTCTGTACGGTGCAACCGGTGGCAAGTTGTTTGCCGCTGGCACGGCAGGCGAGCGTTTCGCGGTGCGTAACTCCGGAACTCATGCGGTTGTTGAGGGCACCGGCGATCACTGCTGTGAATACATGACCGGCGGGCTGGTGACGGTTCTCGGCTCTACCGGATACAACTTCGGTGCCGGTATGACCGGTGGCTTTGCCTACGTGCTGGATATGGATAACACCTTCGTGGACAAGTACAACCACGAACTGGTGGAAATCCAGCGCATTTCCCGTGAGGACATGGAGTCCTACCGTAATCACCTGCGCGGTGTGATCCGTGAGCACATCTCGGAGACCGGCAGTCAGTGGGCAGAGCACATTCTTGAAGATTTCGACGACTACATCGGCCGTTTCTGGCTGGTGAAACCCAAGGCTGCCAACCTCCGCAGCCTGCTGGCAAGCACCCGCGCGCGCCCGGAATAAGCGCCGGAAGGATAAGGGTTTGGGGTATCCGCCACAGAGCGGTGCCCCTGTCGAAATCGAGTTGATGAGAGCATCATGATGAAAGAACGACTGAATAACGACTTCCAGTTTGTCGAAGTAGGGCGCGTAGACCCGAAAAAGGTACCCGCAAAGAAGCGGAAGAAGGAATTCGGGGAAATCTACCACCCGTTCACCCAGGAAGAGGCGGCGCCACAGGCGCACCGCTGCCTGGAATGTGGTAACCCATACTGTGAGTGGAAGTGCCCGGTGCACAACTACATTCCGAACTGGCTGAAGCTGGTTTCCGAAGGCAACATCATGAGGGCGGTGGAGCTATGTCACCAGACTAACTCCCTGCCGGAAGTCTGTGGCCGGGTCTGCCCGCAGGACCGTCTTTGTGAGGGAGCCTGTACCCTGAACGACGGATACGGTGCGGTTACCATCGGCTCGGTCGAGAAGTACATTACCGATACCGCGTTCGCTCTGGGCTGGAAGCCTGACATGTCCGCCGTGAAGTGGACCGACAAAAAGGTCGCCGTGATTGGTGCCGGCCCTGCGGGTCTCGGCTGTGCGGACGTTCTGGTGCGCAACGGTGTGAAGCCGGTGGTATTCGATATCTACCCGGAAATTGGTGGCCTGCTGACCTTCGGTATTCCCGAGTTCAAGCTGGAAAAGTCCGTCATGACCCGTCGTCGCCAGGTGTTCGAGGAAATGGGTGTGGAATTCCGTCTGTCCACGGAAGTGGGCAAGGATGTGATGATGGACGACATCCTTGAGGAATACGATGCCGTGTTCATGGGGATGGGTACCTACACCTACATGAAAGGCGGTTTTCCCGGGGAAGATCTGTCGGGTGTGTACGACGCCCTGCCGTTCCTGGTCTCCAACGTCAACCGTCGCCTCGGCTACGAGGAAAACGCGGACGATTTCATCGACATGAAAGGCAAGCGTGTAGTGGTCCTGGGTGGTGGTGACACCGCGATGGACTGCAACCGTACGTCTATTCGCCAGCAGGCAGAAAGCGTCACGTGTGCCTATCGCCGGGATGAGGCGAACATGCCGGGGTCCCGCAAGGAAGTGGCAAACGCCAAGGAAGAAGGCGTCAAGTTCATGTTCAACCGTCAGCCCATTGCCATCATTGGTGAAGACAAGGTGGAAGGGGTAAAGGTTGTCCAGACCCAGTTGGGCGAGCCTGATGAGAACGGCCGCCGCCGTCCGGAAGTGGTTCCGGGCAGTGAAGAGGTGATCCCGGCCGACGCCGTGCTGGTGGCCTTTGGTTTCCGCCCAAGCCCGGCAGACTGGTTTGATGCACAGAGCATCAACACCGATGATTCCGGTCGTGTAGCGGCACCGGAAGAGGCTGAGTTTGCGTTCCAGACCAGCAACCAGAAGATTTTTGCCGGTGGTGATATGGTCCGCGGCTCCGATCTGGTCGTAACCGCTATCTGGGAAGGCCGTCAGGCCGCCGAGGGCATCCTGGATTACCTGGATATCTGAGGGCAGACCTGATTCAGATCAGAAGGGCGGCTTGCTAAGGGTAAGCCGCCCTTTTTTATTGCGACAAACGGGGTATCATTGCACCCCAAACTTTGCAGACCGAGAACAGACTGGAAATCCTATGACCGAGCTGAAAAATGACCGCTTCCTGCGCGCATTGATGCGCCAGCCCGTTGACCGCACACCGGTGTGGATGATGCGCCAGGCCGGCCGTTACCTGCCGGAGTACCGTGCCACCCGCGCCCAGGCGGGGGATTTTCTCAGTCTTTGTAAGAACACACCATTGGCCTGTGAGGTTACCCTGCAGCCTCTGGAGCGGTATCCCCTGGACGCCGCCATCCTGTTCTCCGACATCCTGACCATCCCGGATGCGCTCGGGCTTGGTCTGTATTTTGAGACCGGAGAAGGTCCCAAGTTCAAGCACACCATCCGCTCCGAGTCAGATGTTGCAGCCTTGCCCACGATGAAGGCCGAGGTGGATCTGGATTACGTAATGAACGCGGTTTCCACCATCCGTGGTGCGCTTAACGGTCGTGTTCCGCTAATTGGCTTCTCCGGCAGCCCCTGGACACTGGCCACCTACATGATCGAGGGCGGCTCTTCCAAGGATTTTCGTGAAGCCAAGAAGCTGATGTACGGCCAGCCGGAGGTAATGCACCGTTTGTTGGATCACCTGGCAGACTGTGTCATTGATTACCTGAACGGCCAGATCCGCGCCGGTGCCCAGGCGGTCCAGATTTTTGATACCTGGGGCGGGGTGCTGAGCAGTTGGGCGTATGAAGAACTCTCGCTGCGCTATATGAAGAAAATCGTGGATGGCCTGATTCGCGAGAGCGAAGGTCGCCGGGTTCCGGTGATCCTGTTCACCAAGAATGGTGGTCAGTGGCTGGAGTCTATTGCCGATTCCGGTGCAGACGCAGTCGGTCTGGACTGGACTACAGACATTGGCAACGCCCGTGCTCGCATCGGCGATCGGGTAGCCCTGCAGGGCAATATGGATCCGGCCATGCTGTATGCACCGCCTGAGCGGATCCGCCAGGAAGTGGCCGATATCCTGCGTCGATTCGGTTCCGGTCCGGGACATATCTTCAACCTGGGGCACGGTATTACCCCGGATGTGGATCCGGAGCACGCCAAGGCGTTTATTGAGGCGGTGGTAGAGCTGAGTCCTGAGTATCACCAATAGCATTTATAGCCTGAGATTTCAGTGGGGGCGGCCGTCTGGAAGCGCCGCCCAAAAACCGCTACAAGCACTTCCCTGTGCGCTTCTCTCCGGCCACCCATGGCCTCCGAAATTTTTGGGCGGCGCTTCCAGGCGACCTTTATCCGGCCACTGTGATATCTCCGTTCGTGTGACAGGTTGGACTTGTAGGTCGGATTAGGCACGCAAAGCGTGCCGTAATCCGACACCCACTCTCCACGTAGCACCCCAAAACTCCTCTGGATGCATCCTCCTGTCGGGTCTATAGTCATATGGAACAAAAGCAGTAAACAGGAGTGACCACTTGCCGACCCAACCCCCTGAAAAACGACGATTCCACCGCATCGAATTTGACGCCCCATGCGAGCTTCACTGCCAGGACAGTGTCTGGTTGACGGAGGTGCTGGATATTTCCCTGAAAGGCGTTCTGGTGAAAAGACCGAGCGAATGGAACGTGCCGCTAAACGAGCCTTGTGAGGTGATCGTTCATCTGGACGACAATGAAACGGCCATTGTCATGGCCGTGGAGCTTCGGCATGTCGAGTCGCAGCGGTTGGGGTTCAAGTGTCAGTACATCGACCTGGAAAGCGCCACTCACTTAAAGCGGCTTGTTGAGCTTAATCTGGGGGATCAGGCGTTGCTCGAGAGGGAGTTTGCGCATTTGATTGATTAGGGTTTCTGCTTTTTGTCGGATTACGGCTTTGCCTAACCCGACCTACGTTGTTGCTCCCCACCTTAGTTTATTTGCTATGGCTTTGAACATCGACGCTATCCCCTGAACTGGATGGGAGAGATTGGAAAAGCCTGTCCAAA
>NZ_KE007330.1:0-57960 GCF_000397065.2 Marinobacter lipolyticus SM19 | reverse complement strand
GATGGCCTGAGAGAAGCGCACATGGATGTGCTCGTAGCGGTTTTTGGACAGGCTTTTCCAATCTCGCCCCAGCACCAATCAAAAAAGTCTGGGGCGGTAGCTTAAACCTCCTCCAAAGCCAAAAGCGCCTCACTAAGCTTCGTCACCGGAATCACTGTCATCCCCTCAACAGGCTTGCGAGGCACGTTGGCCTTGGGCACCAGTGCGTGGGTAAAGCCGTGCTTGGAGGCCTCGTAGATCCGTTCCTGGCCACTGGGTACCGGACGAATCTCACCCGACAGGCCGACTTCTCCGAAAATCACCAGATCCTGGGGCAGGGCGCGGTCGCGGAAGGACGAGACAATTGCAGCCAACAGCGCCAGGTCGGCACTGGTCTCGTTGACTTTCACACCGCCGACCACGTTTACGAACACATCCTGATCCGACACATGCATCCCGCCGTGGCGATGCAGAACAGCCAACAGCATGGCCAGTCGATTTTGATCCAGGCCAACAGCCACGCGTCGCGGATAGCCACCCTGGGCCATGTCCACCAGTGCCTGGATCTCCACCAGCATGGGTCGGGTGCCTTCCCAGACCACCATCACCACACTGCCGGGTGCAGCCTCCTCGCCCCGGTTGAGGAAGATTGCGCTGGGGTTTTTCACTTCCTTCAGGCCCTGTTCCAGCATGGCAAAAACGCCCAGCTCATTGACCGCGCCAAAGCGGTTCTTGATGCCTCGCAACGTGCGGTAGCGGCTATCGCTGGAACCTTCCAGCAGGATGGAGCAGTCGATCATGTGCTCCAGCACCTTCGGGCCGGCGAGGCTGCCGTCCTTGGTCACGTGGCCAACGAGGAACAGGATGGTGCCGGTCTGTTTGGCGAAGCGGGTCAGATAGGCGGCGCTTTCGCGGACCTGGGACACGCTGCCGGGAGCGGATTCGGTGTCGGCGACATGCATCACCTGGATACTGTCCACCACCAGAATCCGCGGTTTTTCCGTTTCTGCCACCTGCATAACCCGCTCGACGCTGGTTTCCGACAGCATTTTCAGATCCCTGGTGGGCAAACCCAGGCGTTTGGCACGCATGGCCACCTGTTGCAGGGATTCCTCACCGGTGACATACAGGGCCGGAACACTGGCCGCCAGATGGCAGACTGCCTGAAGCAGCAGCGTACTTTTGCCGGCACCCGGATGGCCACCCATCAGAACGGCCGAACCCTCTACCAGGCCGCCGCCGAGAACCCGGTCAAACTCCTGCATGCCGGAGCTGATACGGGGCTGCTCGGCGAGGCTGACGTCGTCCAGGCTCTGGACTTCCGACAGGCTGCCGGCGAATCCCTCGAAGCGGGCACCGCGGGCGCCTTTGGCATTGCTACTGACGCCGCGGACTTCGCTGACGGTATTCCAGGCCTGGCAGGCCGTGCACTGGCCCTGCCATTTGGAATAGTCCGCACCGCATTCGGTGCAGACGTAGGCGGTTTTGGCTTTGGCCATCAGGCGAGCTTCTTGTACTTCATACGCTTGGGCTGCATGGCAGAGTCCCCCTTGCGTTTCTTGAAGTCTTCGTCGTACTCAGTGAAGTTGCCTTCGAAATAGACTACGTCGCCGTCATCCTCGAACGCCAGGATATGGCTGGCCACCCGGTCCAGGAACCAGCGATCGTGCGAGATCACCAGGGCAGAGCCCGGGAAGTTCAGCAGCGCCTCTTCCAGAGCGCGGAGGGTTTCCACGTCCAGATCGTTGGTGGGTTCGTCCAGCAGTAGCACATTGCCGCCCTGTTTCAGCAGTTTAGCCAGATGCAGCCGGTTACGCTCACCACCGGACAGATCGCCTACACGCTTCTGCTGGTCGCTGCCTTTGAAGTTGAAACGTCCCACGTAGGCCCGGGAGGGGGTCTCGTAGTTGCCCACCTTGATGATGTCATTGCCGTCGGAGAGTTCTTCCCACACGGTTTTACTGCCATCCAGGTCCCGCATCTGATCCACGTAGGCCAGTTCCACGGTGTCACCCACGGTAATGCTGCCGGAATCAGGCTTGTCGAAGCCTGCGATCATCTTGAACAGGGTGGATTTACCGGCGCCGTTGCCACCGATAATACCGACAATGGCGCCCGGCGGGACGCTCAGAGACACGTTCTCATAAAGTAGACGTTCCCCGAAGGACTTGCTGATGCCCTCTACCTCGATCACCTTGTTGCCGAGGCGGGGACCGGGTGGGATATAGAGCTCGTTGGTTTCGTTGCGCTTCTGGAATTCCTGGGAGCTCATTTCCTCAAAGCGGGCCAGGCGGGCCTTGCTCTTGGACTGGCGGCCCTTGGCATTACTGCGTACCCATTCCAGTTCCTGCTTGATGGCTTTCTGGTGAGAGGCTTCCTGCTTGGACTCCATCTCCAGGCGCTTCTCTTTGTTCTCCAGCCACTGGCTGTAGTTGCCTTCAAACGGAATGCCCTGGCCGCGGTCCAGTTCGAGGATCCAACCGGCGACATTGTCGAGGAAGTAGCGGTCGTGGGTGATAGCAACCACGGTGCCTTCGTAGTCATGCAGAAAGCGCTCGAGCCAGGCCACGGATTCGGCATCCAGATGGTTCGTGGGCTCGTCCAGCAGCAGCATGTCCGGGCCGGACAGCAGCAAGCGGCAGAGCGCTACTCGACGGCGCTCACCGCCTGACAGCACCTGGACCTTCTGATCCCATGGCGGAAGACGCAACGCGTCCGCGGCGACTTCCATCTTGCGTTCAATATCGTGGCCGTCAGTGGCCTGGATATACGCTTCCAGTTCACCCTGCTTTTTGGCGAGAGCGTCAAAATCCGCATCCGGTTCGGCATAGGCGGCATAAACCTGATCCAGTTCCGCCAGTGCGTCGTGGACGCCGGAGACTGCCTCATCGACAATTTCCTTGACGGTTTTGTCTTCGTCCAGCTCTGGTTCCTGGGGCAAGTAGCCCACATTGATGCCTGGCTGGGGGCGGGCTTCACCGATGTAATCCTGGTCCACGCCCGCCATAATGCGAAGAAGGGTGGATTTACCAGAACCGTTGAGGCCGAGTACGCCAATCTTGGCGCCCGGGAAGAAGCTCAGGGAAATGTCCTTGAGGATTTCACGCTTGGGCGGAACCACCTTGCCCACGCGGTTCATGGTGTATACGTACTGGGCCATAACTGGCTGTGTCCTCTGTTGTATTCGGAGGTAAATAAAAGGAACTCGCGGATTAGCCCCGTAAGGTAGCGAAACAGGCAGGCTATGGCAATTGTGGGGAAGTGATCGATGTAAGCGAAAATTGCCGTATGACGGTTTCTGCGGAGGGGCAGCTGGCGGTATAAAGGATGATTTTTCACCCATTTGTAGGATAGAATAGCCGCCCAAATTTTTCGGGCAGCTAAGCACACAGGGGCAGCGCATCCATGTTTAATCGTGATATGAAAATCGCCGGCTTTGACGACGAACTCTGGAACGCCATGCAGGCGGAAGAAAAGCGTCAGGAAGTTCACATCGAGTTGATTGCTTCAGAAAACTACACCAGCCCGCGGGTGATGGAAGCCCAGGGCAGCGTGCTCACCAACAAGTACGCCGAAGGCTACCCCGGTAAGCGCTACTATGGTGGTTGTGAGTTTGTCGACATTGCCGAAGACTTGGCGATTAACCGCGCCAAGGAGCTGTTCGGCGCCGCGTACGCCAACGTGCAGCCGCACTCCGGTTCCCAGGCCAACTCCGCGGTATTCATGGCGCTGCTGAAGCCGGGCGATACCGTTCTGGGTATGAGCCTCGCCCACGGTGGTCACCTGACTCACGGTGCCAGCGTGAACTTTTCCGGTAAGATCTATCATGCCGTTCAATATGGTCTGAACCCGGAAACCGGCCTGATCGATTATGACGAAGTGGAAGCCCTGGCGGTTGAGCATAAGCCAAAGATGATCATTGCCGGTTTCTCTGCCTATTCCCAGGAGCTGGATTTTGCCCGCTTCCGCGAGATTGCGGACAAAGTGGGTGCTTACCTGTTTGTGGATATGGCTCACGTTGCAGGTCTGGTGGCGGCTGGTGTCTATCCTGACCCGGTTCCCCACGCCCACGTGGTTGCAACTACCACCCACAAGACCCTGCGCGGCCCACGCGGTGGCCTGATTCTGGCCTGCGACGATGCGGATCTGCAGAAGAAACTGAACTCCGCGGTTTTCCCGGGCGGCCAGGGCGGCCCGCTGATGCACGTGATTGCTGCCAAGGCTGTGTGCTTCAAGGAAGCCATGAGCGAAGAGTTCAAGGCGTATCAGCAGCAGGTTGTGAAGAACGCGTCGGCGATGGCGCAGGTATTCATTGAGCGCGGTTACGATGTCGTGTCCGGTGGTACTAAAAACCATCTGTTCCTGGTCAGCCTGATCAAGCAGGACATTACCGGTAAGGATGCGGATGCAGCCCTGGGCCGTGCCCACATCACCGTCAACAAGAACGCGGTACCGAACGATCCGCGCTCCCCGTTTGTGACGTCTGGGCTGCGTATCGGTACTCCGGCGGTGACTACCCGCGGGTTTGGCGAGACCGAGTGCCGCGATCTGGCCGGCTGGATGTGTGACATCCTCGATAACCTGGAAGACGATGCCGTCAATAACCGTGTACGCGAACAGGTTGAAGCCCTGTGTGCTCGCTTCCCGGTGTACGCGGGCTAAACTTCAGGCAAGGCAGGCCGGGTCGTCCCGTCGACGGCCCGGCAATTCTTTAACCGGTGACTCTTAACCCGGCTATTTTCCGGAGCTCCCGATTATGCACTGTCCCTTCTGTGGTGAAGCAGATACCAAGGTGATTGACTCACGGCTGGTGGCCGAGGGGGATCAGGTGCGTCGTCGCAGAGAGTGTCTGTCCTGCCGTGAGCGTTTCACAACCTTTGAATCCGCCGAACTGGTAATGCCAAGGGTGGTCAAGCAGGATGGCACGCGCCAGCCGTTTGACGAGGAAAAACTCCGTTCCGGCCTGATGAAAGCGCTGGAAAAGCGCCCGGTCAGTATTGAAGAAATCGACGCCGCGTTAAATCGCATCAAGTTCCGGTTGCGCGCTACCGGCGAGCGTGAAGTCAAATCCATGCAGCTTGGCGAGGAAGTCATGACCGAACTTCGCCAGTTGGACAAGGTGGCTTACGTCCGGTTTGCGTCGGTGTACCGGAGCTTTCAGGATATCAACGAATTCAAGGAAGAGATCGAGCGGCTGTCAGCCAATTCCGGCGAGGATCCGGTGGATGTGGCCAAGGTTCTGGCCGGTAATCACTCCTCCAAGGGCAAAGCATGATAGATGCCCAGGACACTGCGTTCATGGCCCGGGCGGTGCAGCTGGCCTGGCGTGGGCGCTACTCGACGCATCCCAATCCACGGGTAGGCTGTGTTATTGCCCGGGGCGGCAAGATCCTGGGGGAAGGCTGGCATGAGCGGGCGGGTGAGGCCCACGCTGAAATTCGTGCGCTGAGTCAGGCAGGGCCGGCGGCGCGAGGCGCTACGGCTTACGTGACCCTGGAACCGTGTAGTCACTTCGGCCGCACACCTCCCTGTGCCAAGGCATTGATTGAGGCCGGCGTTGCCCATGTCTTTGCGGCCACCAAGGACCCCAATCCTTCGGTGTCCGGTCGCGGTCTGGACATGCTTCGCGAAGCGGGTATCCGCGTTACGGAAGGCCTGCTGGCAGATGAGGCCGCCCGGCTCAACCCCGGTTTTATGAAACGAATGAATTCTGGTCGCCCATTTGTCCGGTTAAAGATGGCGGCCAGCCTGGATGGGCGCACGGCGATGGCTTCGGGTGAAAGTCAGTGGATTACCGGGGCAGATGCCCGCCGGGACGTACAGCGCCTGCGTGCCATGAGTGATGCTGTGCTGACCGGTGTTGGTACGGTACTCGCCGACGATCCGTCGCTGACAGTCCGGCGTGAGGAGCTGGGGGATATCGGCGATGCGACCGAGCCATCTCGTATGCCGTTACGGGTGATCGCAGACCGTGATGCCCGCACACCATGCGGCGCAAACATTCTTCAGGGTGGCAACGTTCAGGTGTACTGTGCGTCCCCCACATTGGCGACCGCGCCGGCCCAGGATCTTGCCGCGCTGGGCGTTAGTCTGACCGGGGTCGCCTGGAAGGATAATGGCATCGATGTTGGTGAGCTGCTCGATTCTCTCGGTGAGCTTGGGATCAACGAATTACTGGTGGAAGCCGGGCCAACCCTGGCCGGCACCTTTATTGACGAGCGCCTGGTGGATGAGCTCTGGCTGTACCAGGCGCCGGTATTTCTGGGCAGTACGGGGCGGCCAACAGCCCATCTGCCACTGGAGTCCATGGCGGATAAAGTGCAATGGAAAGTGCTGGATCGCCGTCAGGTGGGTGAGGATCAGCGTTTGATCCTGGCGCCACGATAACGTTTTCAATTCACGGTTTGTTGGTTGCGGGCTCTGCTCCGGCAAACTGAAAGGGTGCAAAATACCTATGGCACTGAATAGTATAGAAGAGATCATTGAAGATATTCGTCAGGGCAAGATGGTGATCCTGATGGACGACGAGGACCGCGAAAATGAGGGCGACCTGGTGATGGCGGCGGAGCATTGCACGCCAGAAGCCATTAATTTCATGGCTCGCTTTGGTCGCGGCCTGATCTGTATGCCCATGACCCGCGCCCGTTGCGAGCAGCTGGGGTTGCCGTTGATGGTTCAGCGTAACGCTTCCGGATTCGGAACCAAGTTTACCCTCTCCATTGAGGCAACCGAGGGCGTAACCACCGGTATTTCAGCAGCGGATCGGTCGCGTACCGTGCAGGCCGCCGTGGCAAAGAATGCCAAGGCATCCGATCTTGTTCAGCCTGGTCATATATTCCCATTGATGGCGGACCCCGGCGGTGTGCTGAGCCGCGCTGGTCATACCGAGGCGTCCTGTGATCTTGCGTCACTGGCCGGTTGCGAACCGGCAGGCGTGATCTGCGAGATCATGAACGACGATGGTTCCATGGCCCGTCGTGAGGATCTTGAACGGTTTGCGGAACAGCACGACCTGAAGGTCGGTACCATCGCCGATCTGATTCATTACCGTACCCTGAACGAGCGTACTATCGAGTGTGTCGAGAAGTACGATCTGGATACAGAATACGGTGTATTCAACCTGAGGACCTATCGGGACAATATCCAGGGTGCAACGCACCTGGCGATGGTGATGGGTGACATCGAGCCGGATGAGCCAGTGCTGGTGCGCGTGCACATCACCGACACCTTGCGCGACCTGTTGGGTGCCCGCCGTGCCGATTCTCGCAGCTGGCCGCTGCACCACGCCCTGGAAAAAGTGGCCGAGGAAGGCCGCGGTGTGGTGGTGCTACTGAACAGCGCCGAGGACAGTTATAACCTGGAAGACCGGATTCACGAGTTCTTCGGAGAAGAGCAGGCGGCAGCTGCGAAAGGCAGTTCCGGTGTGTACTTTACGGTGGGTACCGGCTCCCAGATCCTCAAGGACATTGGTGTGGGCAAAATGCGACTGCTAAGCCCCCCCATCAAGTTTTCTGCGATTTCCGGTTTCGATCTGGAAGTGGAAGAGTACGTACCCTATACCCCCGAATGATGAACCCGCCAGTACTGGTGCTCAGTGCTGCCCGTTAAGGAGCCGTTCATGGCAGATATCAAAGTAATTGAAGGCGATTTCACCCACTGCAGTGGCCGATATGCCCTGGTGGTTGGCCGTTTTAATGGATTCGTTGTGGAAAGCCTGGTGGAAGGTGCGGTGGATACCCTGCGTCGCCATGGCATTGCTGATACAGACATCACCATTGTGCGTGTTCCTGGTGCCTACGAGATGCCGCTGGCGGTCAAGCGCGTTGCCGAAACAGGCAATCATGATGCGATCATCGCACTCGGCGCGGTGATCCGTGGCGGTACGCCGCATTTTGAGTATGTTGCTGGTGAAGCGTCCAGTGGTCTGGGTGCCGTTAGTCTGGAAACGGATGTACCGGTGACCTTCGGTGTGCTGACGGTGGATTCCATTGAACAGGCCATTGAGCGTTCTGGTACCAAGGCTGGTAACAAGGGTGCGGAAGCTGCGATTACCGCTCTGGAAATGGTCAGCCTGTTCAAGAAGCTGGGTGAGTGATGAGCGCAACTGAAGACACTTCTCCGCAGCCAGGCGCGTCCGGGCAACCGAAAGCCGGTGATCGTCGCCGTGCCCGCGCCCTGGCTATGCAGGGACTTTATCAGCGCCATTTCAGCAAGAGCGCGATTTCGGACATCGAATCCGAGTTCCTGGTCGATAACGACATGACCAAGGTGGATACGCTTTATTTCCGGGATTTGTTGCGTGGGGTTCACCGCGAGCAGGCCGAACTCGACAGGTTGCTGGAACCGTTCCTTGACCGTCCGCTCAACGAAGTAGATCCGGTTGAGCTGGCCATCGTCCGTCTTGGTGCCTATGAGCTGAAGCATCGTCTGGATGTGCCGTACAAGGTCGTGATCAATGAAGGCATTGAAATGGCCAAAAAGTTCGGCGGTACGGAGGGGCACAAGTTTGTTAACAGTATCCTCGACAAGCTCAGCCGTCGCTTGCGGCTGGCTGAAACCCGCCCACGCTAACGAATGGGTGAGTTCGAGCTGATACGACGCTATTTCAGTCCTCTCGCCGGGCAGAGCCGCGCTGGGTCGCTTGTGCTCGGCCCGGGGGATGACTGTGCCATCGAGCGTGTTGCGTCCGGTCATGAACTTGTTTTTTCCGTGGACACCCTCGTTGAGGGAGTTCACTTTCCCGCCGGTTATGATCCCGAACATCTCGGTTGGCGATCACTGGCGGTGGCCGCCAGTGATCTGGCCGCCATGGGCGCTCAACCTGTCTGTTTTACCCTCGCGCTGACCTTGCCGGAAGCGTCTCCGGAATGGCTGGATCCTTTTTCCCGCGGACTTTCCCGGGCATCCCGGGCCTTTGGCCTGGAGTTGGCCGGAGGGGATACGACCCGAGGGCCGCTGACGCTCAGTCTTCAGGTACATGGCGAAGTGCCCTCCGGTGCAGCTTTATTGCGTACCGGTGCGGAAGCGGGGGATTTCCTGTGTGTGTCTGGCACACTTGGCGCGGCGGGCGCAGCTCTGGATTATCTTGATTCGGTCTCCCCGTCTGAGGATGAGCGGGCCGTCCTGGAGCGATATCACGCTCCGGTTCCCAGGCTGAATCTGGGGATTGCATTGCGAGGGGTCGCCAGCGCCGCCATCGATATCTCGGATGGCCTGTTGGCAGACCTTGGGCACATTCTGGAGGCCTCCGGTGTCGGGGCTGACCTGGATTGTCAGGCAATGCCGGTGTCTTCGGCAGTCACTCGCCTCAAGGGCCAGGCCGAAGCCCTCAGGCTGGCACTTGAGGCTGGCGACGATTACGAACTATGCGTTGCTATCCCTCCGGCCCTGTGGAAGGAATTGCCAGAGGCTGTACGGACGCAATTGAGTATTGTTGGTAAGGTGGTATCCGAAAGCGGCATTACGGGTATCGAGGGTTCACTGGTGGCTGGTGGATATGATCATTTCGGGAGTAAGTAATGAGTAGTGATAATAACCTGCAGGAGCCCGAATTGACCGGAGCGCTGCTGCCTCCCGGTTTTCTGCGTGATCCGGTTCACCTGCTGGCGTTCGGCTTTGGCAGTGGTGCTGCCTCGCGCGCGCCTGGCACTTGGGGCAGTTTGGCGGCTATTCCGCTATGGCTTGCTATTGCCTGGCTACCATTCGCTGCCTACTGGGCTGTCATTGCGGTTGCCTTTGTCGCAGGGATCTGGCTGTGTGGCAAGACCGCCAATGACCTGAAAGTACACGATCACGGGGGCATTGTCTGGGATGAGTTTGTCGGCATGTGGATTGCCCTGGCACTGATTCCCGACAATATCTATGGGGTGTTGATGGCGTTCGCGTTGTTCCGGTTGTTCGACGTGGTGAAGCCCTGGCCGATCGGCTGGATCGACCGGCGCACACCCGGAGGTCTGGGTATTATGGTAGACGATGTGGTCGCGGGGTTCATGGCGCTCGGTTGCCTGTTCGCCATTGACCGGTGGTTAATGCCGATCATGATCTGATCCGGCTCCTCCCATGAGCCGGATCTGTCGGCTGGTTGAGTCAGTGTATCTGCTGTTGTTGCTCTTCGGGTAGCAGGCGGACAACATGTAAAAAGCGTCTCAGCCCGGTCTCTGCGCGATCACGAGTGGCAAAAGGGCCACTGTCGAAACCTTCCCTGGTCGTGAAGTACCACTTGCTTCCCACACAGAAAAAACGGCTGCTGCGAAACGGTACGGGCCCGTCTTCCCCGGTTCGGCGTTGAGTGTCCATGGAGCCTCCTGTGCCCTGTCGTATTCTGCTTTCAGGGCCACGTCTTGTCCGATTGTATAAAATTAAATCAATTTCGGATGAATTCAACCGTTTTTTGTTGTTTGTAAGCCCTGGGTCTCATTCCGGGTTTTCATCTCTGGAGAGGGCGAGGCTGAAAACCGGGTGCCGCCCTCTTGCCCTGTCCAATGGCACTCGTCAGAATGCCAGCAGTCTGAACTCTTCACATCACAAGGACGCTTCATGAGTATTTATCACGTTTTGCAAGTTTTCAAGGTGACAGCCTTCCCGGTAATGGCTCTCCGATTGTTCGTTTTTGCCCTTGCTGCTGCAATGCTGGCTGGGTGTGCCTCATCCCTGGCCCGGATACAGACGTGGGAAGGGGAGGTTGCTGAGGGTGGTCGTGCGCTACTCAAGGCCCCGGGCGAGATTCAGGTGGTCAGAGTGAATGGTCTGAGCATGAGTGATTTCCTCATGGATGACCTTGCCCTGAATTACGATCTGTTGCCTGGTGAAAACCAGATCGTATTCAACTACAAGACGATCTGGGCCAAAACCGGAGTCGTGCGAGACGGCGAGTCTAAGGTTCATGTGGTGGAGACGGAGCCCCATGCGGTGTCTTTCGTTGCCCAAGCGGGTGAATCCTACACTTTCGAGTTTGACAAACCGGAGTCGCGCCGGGAAGCGGAAGCGCTGCAGGAACGTTTCTCTGGCGCTATTGTGGATGGAGCCGGTGTAGAGGTGGCGAGCTTCAAGTTGTGGAATGGTAAGACGCCTGGTCCTGCGCGCGCACCTGTTTCTGGCGATCAGCGCGGAACGATCGGAACAACAGGCGGTGACACTCTGGGGCAGTTGAAAGCGCTGTGGCAAAACGCCAGCGAAGAGGAAAAGCGTACTTTCTTGCGCTGGGCATTTGAATAACGGTCAGGCGCGGCGCTTCAGCGCCTGAAACGTTGAAGCGTTCTTTTCAGCATACCCTCAAGCAACGTCAGGGCCTCGTCCGCGAGGCTCTGGCCGTTGTCCGTCTGATCATCCAGCTCTTCGTCGGATTCAGTCAGCTTGGCTGCTGAGCTCTCGATGGCGGATAAGCTCTCTTCCAGTAACGGTTTCAGTGACTCGCCATCTGCGACAACGTCGGGGCAGAGTGTGAAGTTTACCGTCAGTCGTCCTTCGTAACTGACCGCTACGATCACCAGTCCCATACTGTCAAACAGCGGCGCGGTATTGTACTGCCGAACCAGGCGTGCACCCTGGAGGTAAAGCGGGACCTGGGGGCCGGGTACGTTGGTGATGGGCAGGTTGAAAACCGGCTGATACCGCTGTGCAATCTGCAGCTCCGAGTAGAGCCGCGCAGACAGAGCCAGCATGGTGGAAGGTAACAGTTCCGTGAGTCTATCCGCCGCAATGGCTTCCCTGTAGGGTTCTGACGCGACTGCATTCCGGTGGATCTTGCGGATTCGGCGGGCGGGGTTCGGTTCGCTGGTTGCCAGATCCAGCAGCATCGCGGACATCTGATTGCCCGTTGCTTTGCGCAGGCTGTTGGAGCGCACGGATATCGGGGTCATGGCGACCAGTGACTTGTCCGGATCCCCTTCCTGGTTTACCAGATATCGCCGGAGTGCCTCGGCGCACAGCCCGAGGACCACGTCATTGAGGGTGACGTTGCCCAGGCTAGCTTTTATGGCCTTGAGGCGAGCCAGATCAATATCGGCGGCTACAATCTGACGATTCGCGGTGATCTGGCGGTTGAAGGGGCTGTGGGGCGCAGAGAATACCGGGAATGGTAGCGGCAACTTCCGCATCTGTTTCTGAATCAGCCCCCGCGCCGTTATCTCCGCTGCGCTGAATGCGAGAGAGGTGACCTGGAGGGGTTTGCGCAGCAGGTTAGCGCCGGTCTGCACAATAACCCGCTCTTCTGACGGAGCGGGCTTGGGGTGCCAGGGGCGGGGAGGGGAAATGGGTCTTGCCTCTGGCGTATATTCCAGCAACTTACCAATGATTTCCTCACCACTGAAGGCGTCAATGGCCGCGTGGTGAAGTTTGACGATCAGGGCGAACCCGTGGTGCCCATCGTCGTCATCCGCTGCGGGGAAACCATCCACAAAGGTGATGTGCCAAAGTGGGCGATCCCGTTTGAGTGGCTCCTCCAGAATTTTGGAAGCCAGTTCCATCATGCCCTGCACATGACCGTGTTCACCCAGGTTGACGTAGGCGAGGTGGCGCTCGATGCTGAAATCTGGATCATCAATCCAGTAGGGACGACCAAGACGAAAGGGGATTTCTTTCAGGCGCTGGCGGAACAGGGGAACCACATGGAGCCGGCTGCGCAGATAAGCCACAAAGGTGCTGAAGGCCAGTGGTTTGTTGCTGCCACGACCATCAAACAGATAGATGCCCCCGATGTGCATGGGCGCCGTTTCCGACTCCAGGTAAAGAAAAGAGGCATCCAGTTCCGACAACTGCCGCATGTTTGAACTCCGTTCGGCGTTTTGTTTTCCGGCAGTATAAACGAGTAGTGCCGGATTCCGTTGGCTGTTTTGCCTCTTCCGCCTACGCCTCGGCGGCCACGTCGACCTCGGGGTTAAGTTTCAAGCCAGGAGGACAATTCCTCTGATTGGCTCAGGTGTTTCCAGAACCACATCAAGGCTTTGCCCTGATCTTCAGCGTGCCGTGCCAGGTGGAGCATAATGGGTTGGCGAACGTCATGGACATCAACGGCAATCAACTGGCCTTCCCTCAGTTGCGAGCGAATCCGCGATTCCGGCAGCCAGCCCACTCCCAGTCCCGCCCGCTGCACAGCAATCTTCTGGTCAATGTTGGCTACCGTGATGGTGCGTTGTCGCCGGAAGATGCCTGCATGCCCAGGCGGTAGTGAGCGGGAGGTGTCCGCCGCAACCGCAGCCGGGTAGCGGGCAATATCCTCTTCCGTCAATGGTTGGGGGGCGGAAGCCAGCGGGTGATCGGGAGCAACGGCGTACACAAAGTTCATCTTGCCGAGGGCCTTGGTGGTAAAGGTGCCGGCCGGCTTGCTGAGCTGATCTGCGCCGACAATCAGATCGATACGGCGACTCTGCAGCGCGTCCCAGGAGCCGGCAAATACTTCTTCAACGAGCTGAACTTCTACGGGAATGTTCAGATCGTTGAATGCCTTAATGGCCGGAAACAGGCATTCGGCGGGGAGCAGGGAGTTGAAGCCGATGCGCAGTCGGGTTTCCCAACCCTGGGCGACCTGTTTGGTGGTGTGCGCCAGGTTTTCCGCAGCTTCCAAAAGGGTTCGGCCTTCCTCCAGCAAGTAGCGTCCCGCTGGCGTCAGGGTGGCGCGATGACCACTGCGGTCGTAGATGGCGATGTTCAGATCTTCCTCAAGCTTCTGCACCGTATAGCTTATGGCGGAGGGTACCCGGAACAGTTCCCCCGCGGCGCCGGCGAAACTGCCTTTGCGGTCAATGGCATCGAGGACTTTGAGAGCGTCTATGGTGATGGCTGTATGCATGTTCGAAATATCTGAGGTTGTTGGCCAGAAAAGCTTGTTTGAGAGGGTAGCAGGCTGACCGTTATTCTTCTTCAAATATTATCGGGTTTTGGAGAGGGAGACATTATGGGCCTTTTAGTTGACGGCAAATGGCACGATCAGTGGTACGACACCAGCAAGACCGGTGGCAAGTTTGAACGGGAGGCTGCGAGGTTCCGCAACTGGGTAACGGCGGATGGCTCGCCTGGTCCGGAAGGTCAGGGTGGATTCAAGGCCGAGTCGGGTCGATACCATCTGTATGTGTCGATGGCGTGTCCCTGGGCACATCGCACCTTGATTTTCAGGAAATTGAAGGGGTTGGAGCAGCACATTTCCGTGTCGGTGGTTCATCCGGACATGGTAGAGAACGGCTGGGAGTTCCGGCCCGGTGATGAGCGCCACAGGGATCATTTGCACGATTATGGTTTCCTGCATCAGGTTTACACCCGGGCGGCGCCGGATTATTCCGGTCGAGTGACGGTACCGGCGTTGTGGGATCGGGAAAAGCAGACCATTGTCAGCAACGAATCGGCTGAGATTATCCGGATGTTCAATTCCGCGTTTGATGGTCTGGATGGTGTGCGTGAGGAGCTGGATTTCTATCCTGAGCCGCTTCGAGGTGAGATCGAAGAGGTGAATGCCCGGGTGTATGACACCGTCAACAATGGGGTCTATAAGGCCGGGTTTGCCACCGCCCAGGACAAGTACGAAGAGGCTTATGGTGCATTGTTTGACTCACTTGACTGGCTGGAGGCGCGCTTGGAAAAGCAGCGCTATCTGGTCGGAGGGCAGCTCACTGAGGCGGATTGGCGTCTGTTTACCACTTTGATCCGGTTCGACGCGGTGTACTACAGTCACTTCAAATGCAACCGGCAACGCATTGGGGACTTTCCGGCGTTATCGGCTTATGTTCGTGATCTGTATCAGGTGCCGGGGGTGTCGGAGACGGTCGACATCGGCCAGATCAAGCAGCACTACTATGTGAGCCAGCGGACCATCAACCCGACCCAGATTGTCGCTGTGGGGCCGCAACTGGATTTTGAGACGCCCCACGGCAGAGAGTCACTGGGTTGAGTTAACTGACGCGGGCAACGGCAACTTCGGTGAGGAGTGCCAGCGCTTCTTTGTAATCGGATTCGGGAAGGGCATCGAGGCACTCCGCTGCCAGGGAAGCCTGCTCCCTGGCTTTCGCCATGGTGTACTCCAGGGCGTCGGAGCTGTCGACTATCTGCAGGATAGCCGGCAGGTCATCCAGGCCGCCCTTGCGAATGGCCTGACGAATCAGCTGGCGTTCATCTTCCACGCCTTTGTCCATGGCGTGAATCAGGGGCAGGGTGGTCTTGCCCTCGGCGAGGTCGTCACCCACGTTCTTGCCCATGGCTTCGGCGTCGCCGCGGTAGTCGAGCACGTCATCCACCAGCTGGAATGCCAGTCCCAGGTGTTTGCCGTAGTCCTTCAGGGCATTTTCCTGACGTTCGTCGGCGCCGGCCAGCAAGGCACCGGTGTGGGAGGCGGCCTCAAACAGCATGGCGGTCTTGTTGTGGATGACCTCCATGTACTGCGCCTCGGTGAGGTCCGGATTCTTTACGTTCATCAATTGCATCACCTCGCCCTCGGCAATGACAGCGGTGGCGTGTGACAATACATCCATGATGCGCAGGCTTTGCAGCTCCACCATCATCTCGAATGCGCGGGCATAGAGGAAATCACCTACCAGCACGCTGGGGGCGTTTCCCCACCGGGCATTGGCAGTGCTGCGGCCCCGGCGCATGTCGGATGTGTCCACCACATCGTCATGGAGCAGGGTTGCGGTGTGCAGGAATTCGATAACGGCGGCCAGTTTGAGGTGGTCGTCCCTGTGGTAGCCTGCGGCCTGGCTGGACAAGAGGACCAGCAGGGGCCTCAGCCTTTTACCACCACTTTCAATGATATAGTGGGCTATTTTCTCCACCAGCGGGACATCGGAAGAAAGCCGTTTGATGATCAGGTCGTTCACGCGGCTGAAATCATCCGCTACGGTGTCGTAGATGCGCTGGGCTGTCATGCGGCTTGTGGATCCCTTTCTGGTGTTTTCGTTGATGCTTTCTTTGATAAATCGGGCAGGAAGCGGCAATGCTAGGTACTGGGGCTTTCTGTGTCAACTTGGCTTGTATTGCCGGGCCGGTTTTCGTACAATCACGCGCCCAACTCATCCCAACCTGCGCTCCCTGCTATAGGGTTGCCGAAGCGCTTCCCTTAGAACCAGGTGGATAAGAGCAGGGATGGGTCAATCGCGGAGAACGTTAATGTACGCAGTTATTGTTAGCGGTGGTAAGCAGCACCGTGTAAAAGAAGGCGAAACTCTGAAGCTGGAAAAGCTGGAAGTGGAAACCGGCGGTAACGTCGAGTTTGACCGCGTTCTGCTGGTTGCCGATGGTGACAAGGTTCAGGTTGGTGCGCCGGTTGTTGATGGTGCCAAAGTGACAGCCGAAGTGGTTAGCCACGGTCGTCACGATAAGATCCAGATCATCAAGTTCCGTCGTCGTAAGCATTCCATGAAGCGTCAGGGCCACCGTCAGTGGTTTACTGAAGTCAAGATCACGGGTATCAAGGGCTAAGACCCTCGAATAACCCCTTAGATAAGGAGGCTTGTAATGGCTCATAAAAAGGCAGCAGGTAGTACCCGTAACGGTCGCGATTCCGAGTCGAAACGACTTGGTGTGAAGCGCTTTGGCGGTGAGGCTGTTTCTGCAGGCAGCATCATTGTTCGTCAGCGCGGCACCCGTTTTCACGCTGGTAACAACGTTGGTATTGGCAAGGACCACACCCTGTTTGCGAAAGCAGACGGTCAGGTGAAGTTCGAAGTCAAAGGCCCGCAGAGCCGTAAGTTCGTGAGCATCGTTCCGGCTGCGTAAGCAGCGGCGATCCGGTTCTGTCGAACCTTGGATTGCTCTGGTGGTATCATCAGGGTGATCCGGAGCCCCGCAAAGCTTCCTAGAGGCTGCGGGGCTTTTTAGTTTATGCGCACAGCGCAAAGGGTTGATCCATGAAATTCGTAGACGAAGCCACCATCATCGTGGAAGCCGGTAAGGGCGGTCACGGCTGCCTGAGTTTCCGGCGAGAAAAGTACGTTCCCAAGGGTGGTCCCGACGGTGGTGACGGCGGGGATGGTGGTTCCGTGTATCTGGAAGCGGACGATTCACTCAATACGCTGATCGACTACCGCTTCCAGCGCAAACACAAGGCTCAGAATGGTGAGCCGGGTTCCGGTCGCAACTGCACCGGCACCAAGGGTGAAGATCTGGTGCTGCCGGTGCCTGTCGGTACCACGGTTGTCGATATGGACACCCATGAGGTGCTCGGGGACCTGACTCATGTCGGGCAGCGCCTGAAGGTCGCCCAGTGTGGTTTTCATGGCCTCGGCAATACCCGCTTCAAGTCCTCGGTCAACCGCGCTCCGCGCCAGACGACCAAGGGCTCGGAAGGTGAGTTGCGCAACCTGCGGCTGGAGCTCAAGGTATTGGCGGACGTGGGCCTTCTGGGTATGCCCAATGCGGGCAAGTCCACCTTTATCCGTTCCGTATCGGCGGCGCGGCCCAAAGTGGCGGACTACCCGTTTACCACGCTGGTGCCTAACCTGGGCGTAGTCAGCGTGCAGGCGCACCAGAGTTTCGTCATCGCCGACATTCCTGGATTGATTGAGGGCGCTGCTGAAGGCGCTGGGCTCGGCATCCGTTTCCTGAAGCACCTGGTTCGCACGCGCCTGCTGTTGCACCTTGTAGACGTGGCTCCCTACGATGGCTCCTCGCCGACGGAGTCTGTTCGAGCCATTGAGCATGAGTTGGAGAAGTTCAGTGAAACCTTGGCTAACCGGGAGCGTTGGCTGGTCCTCAACAAAGTAGACATGGTTGCGGAAGAAGACCGGGATGCCCACTGCCAGGCTATTGTTGATGAGCTGGGTTGGGAGGGGCCGGTGTTCCGTATTTCCGCATTGAGCGGAGAGGGTACCAAGCCGTTGACCCAGGCGGTCATGCGCTGGATTGAAGAGCAAGCCGAGGAGGAGGCTCAGAATCCTGAATTCGCCGAGCGCGAGGCGGCGCGGCGCCGCCAGATGGATGAGGAAGCACGTGCCCGTATTGAGGCGGAGCGTCAGGCTCGCCGTGCTGCCCGTGAGGACGATGACGATGACGACTTCGACGACGATGATTACGACGTCGAAGTGGTTTATGCCCCGGAATAATTCGATAGATTTATCAGTGAGCGCCCAGACGAATCATGAGTGAACGCACCCAGTTACGTCAGGCTCGTCGCCTGGTTGTGAAAATAGGAAGCGCCCTGCTGACCAATGATGGCAAGGGGCTGGATGTTGCGGCCCTGGGGTTGTGGGTGGATCAGATTGCCGAGCTGATTGACGATGGCGTAGAGGTGGTTATCGTTTCTTCGGGCTCCGTTGCTGAAGGGATGAGTCGCCTGGGGTGGACGTCCCGCCCGCAACAGTTGCATGAGTTGCAGGCCGCAGCTGCAGTTGGTCAGATGGGGCTCGTGCAGACCTGGGAGGCCCAGTTCAAGCGCCACGATATCCATACCGCCCAGATTCTGCTGACTCACGATGATTTGTCTGACCGCAAGCGGTACCTGAACGGGCGCAGCACGCTGAGGGCGCTGCTGGATTTTGGTGTGGTGCCCATCGTTAATGAGAACGACACCGTGGTCACGGACGAAATACGCTTTGGTGACAACGACACGCTTGGCGCCCTGGTGGCTAACCTGATTGAGGCGGATGGTCTGATCATTCTCACCGATCAGCTTGGGCTGTTTGACAAGGATCCCCGCAAGCACGCCGATGCGCAGCTGGTCACCGAGCGGAAAGCCGGGGATCATGAGCTGGACGCCATGGCCGGTGGCGGTGCCGGTACTCTCGGGCGAGGCGGTATGCAGACCAAGGTTCGTGCGGCTCGCCTGGCGGCTCGCTCTGGTGCCTTTACCGTCATTGTCGGTGGTCGGATAGAGCATGCCATTACGCGTCTGCGTAGCGGCGATGTGATTGGTACGATGCTGTTGCCGGAGCAGGGGCGGATTGCGGCGCGTAAGCAGTGGCTTGCCAGCCACTTGCAAACGCGAGGTCAACTTGCGCTGGATGATGGTGCTGTAAGAGTGCTGTGCCTGGGTGGTCGCAGTCTGTTGCCGGTTGGCGTCAAGAGTGTGTCCGGTCAGTTCCGTCGCGGCGAAATGGTTTCCTGCGTGGATCGGAGCGGGAAAGAAGTTGCCCGTGGGCTGGTCAACTATGATGCGGACGAGGCCAGGGCCATTGCCGGCCGTTCCAGCGGCAGGATTGCAGAAGTGCTTGGCTATATCTCGGACGAAGAGATGATACACCGGGATAACATGGTAATTGTCTAGCGTTTCCACTTCCCCCGATTTGGCGGGCAGGCACAAAAAAACCGGCTCGAAAGCCGGTTTTTTTAGCTCTGAAGGAAAGTCGCTTACGCGCTCTTCAGGGCCTTGATCTTGGCGCTCAGGCGGCTCTTATGGCGAGCAACCTTGTTCTTGGCGAAGATGCCCTTGTTGACCATGCTGTCCATGATCGGCTGAAACTGCTGGAAGGCAGTCTGTGCTTCTTCGTAGTTGCCGGCTTCAATCTTGGATTGAACTTTTTTCATGTAAGTACGAGCCATGGAACGCAGGCTGGCATTGTGCTTGCGGTTCTTCTCGTTCTGACGAGCGCGCTTCTTGGCTTGCGGGGAATTTGCCACCGTATAACTCCTGAAAATCTGTAATTGATTCGAAAAATTCGCGGGCGCGCCAAAACCAGCGCGTCGAAATAAATGACGCGGAACTATGCCGCTGATGGGTTTAAATGTCAAGGCTTAAACCCATTTCATCCCGTGGCACATAAGGGCTGTGCTAAACTCGCCGCCAGCCATTTTCATGAGCCATTTCAGACATCAGGACCCGCATGTCATCCCAAGCTGAAGATACGCCACAGAAAAAAGAACCGCCGAAAGCGCCGGGCCTGCTCCGCTCGTCAGGATTGGTTGGGGTGATGACGATGCTCTCGCGGGTGCTGGGGCTGGTGCGGGACATGGTGATTGCCCGTTATTTTGGCGCCGGAGCCAGTGCCGACGCCTTCTTCGTCGCCTTCAAGATTCCCAACTTCCTCCGCCGGCTGTTCGCAGAGGGGGCTTTTTCCCAGGCCTTTGTGCCGGTGCTGTCGTCCTATCGGGAAAAAGAGGACATTGCCGAGGTGCGTCGGTTGGTCAACGCGGTCGCCGGCTCCCTCGGACTGGTGCTGCTTGGGGTGACCATCGTTGCGATGCTGGGGGCGCCATTATTGACGGCACTGTTTGCGCCCGGCTTTCTTGATGACGACTACAAGTTTGGTCTGGCCAGCGACATGCTGCGGATTACCTTTCCGTACCTGTTGTTGATCTCGCTGACCGCCTTCGCGGGCGGCATTCTCAACAGCTATGACCGGTTTGCGATCCCGGCCTTTACGCCAGTGTTGCTGAACCTGGCGATGATCGGTGCCGCGATATTCCTCACGCCACTGATGGAGACCCCGATAATGGCCTTGGCTTGGGGGGTGTTTATTGCCGGGGCGCTGCAGTTGTTCTTCCAGTTGCCGTTTCTGATGCGTCTTGGGCTGCTGCCCCGGCCCAGGGTGGATTATCGCCATGAAGGTGTAAACCGGATTCTGAGGCTGATGGCGCCGGCGTTATTTGGTGTCTCGGTCAGTCAGATCAACCTCCTGTTGGATACGGTGCTGGCCTCTTTCCTGCAAACCGGCAGTGTCTCCTGGCTGTATTACTCCGACCGCTTATCCGAGTTGCCCCTTGGGGTGTTCGGCATCGCCATTGCCACCGTGATTCTGCCCAGCCTGTCCCGCAAGCACGCGGCAGCATCCGCTGACCAGTTTGCCGCCACGCTGGATTGGGCTGTGCGGGCGGTTCTGCTGATTGGCGTGCCAGCGGCACTGGCACTGGCGTTACTTGCCGAGCCGCTGATCGCCACGCTGTTCCATTATGGCGAAGTGACGGATCGTGATGTCACCATGTCCGCGCAAAGTTTGCGTGCTTACTCGGCCGGGTTGCTGGCCTTTATGCTGATCAAGGTGCTGGCGCCGGGTTTCTTTGCCAGGCAGGACACCAAAACACCGGTCAAGATCGGCGTGATCGCCATGGTTGCCAACATGGTGTTTAACCTTATGCTCGTCTTTCCGCTGGCCCACGCTGGGCTGGCATTGGCGACCTCGTTGTCCGCCTGGTTGAACGGTTTCCTGTTGTGGCGGGGGTTGCGAAAAGAGGGGGCCTGGCAAAGCCAGCCAGGATGGCCCCGGTTCCTCGGTCAGCTTGCCTTTGCCAATGTTGCGCTGGCTGGTGTTGTCGTCTGGTTGCAAGCCCCGGTTGCCGACTGGCTTGCCGCTGATGGGCTGCAAAAGGCGGCAGACATGGGTGTTCTGGTGGCTGCCGGGGTGGCTGTTTACTTTGTTGCGCTGGCCGTTGCCGGCGTCCGGGTAAGACATTTCCGCCACAGGTAGGGTATAATCGCGCGTTTTCTCACCAGCGGATGGCCGTCGGCTATCCGTGGAATGTACAGCTGGCAATTGAAGGTTCGCATTACATGCGTCTGATCCGGGGCCTGACCAACCTGAAAGCGCTCTCCCGGCAAGAGGGATCCCCTCTTGCCGATGGTTGCGTTGCCACCATTGGCAACTTCGACGGTGTTCATCTTGGTCATCAAACCATTCTGGACCAGGTCAAGGAAAAGGCCCGCGTCCTTGGGGTGCCGTCGGTGGTGATGATCTTCGAGCCTCAGCCCCGTGAATTTTTCCAGGGCAGTGAGGCACCACCCCGTTTGATGGCGTTTCGTCAGAAATTCGAGGCTCTGCTGGCTGAAGGCATCGATATCGTGTTGTGCCTGCATTTTGATGAGAAATTTCGTAGCTACTCCGGCATGGGATTCATTGAGGACGTCCTGATCGACGGGCTTGCGGTCCGGCATCTGGTGGTTGGTGATGATTTCCGCTTTGGCTGTGATCGCGCCGGGGATTTTGCCTTGCTGGAGCAGGTCGGCGCACAGCGGGGCTTCAGCGTTGAGAATACCCGAACCGTCACCGTTGGCGGCAAGAGAGTAAGCAGTACCCGGGTACGAAACCTGTTGAACGTCGATGGTCTGGAGCAGGCGGAACAACTGCTTGGCCACCCCTACCGGATACGGGGGCGGGTAGTCTATGGCCGCCAATTGGGCCGAGAGCTTGGCGCACCGACGGCAAACATCCTGTTGCGCAGAATGCCTGCGCTTCAGGGGGTGTATGTTGTCAGTGCGACTCTGGAAGACGGCTCCATTCACGACGGTGTCGCCAATATCGGCCTCCGGCCGACGGTGGATGGCAAGCAGCCGTCGCTGGAAGTGCACCTGTTTGACTTTGCTGGCACACTTTACGGACAGCATATTGAAGTGGTGTTTCGTCACGGTGTGCGGGAAGAGATCAAATTCTCCTCCGTGGACGAGCTGAAAGCGCAAATAGCCCGTGATTTTGACAGCGCCCGGGCGTGGATTGCCGACAATGGTTCTGCCGCTGGTGACCGCTGAGGTCGACCGGCGTGATCTGGCCTCTATTTTACTGATGACAACTGACCGAAAGAGTACGCACACATACCATGAGCGACTACAAGCACACTCTGAATCTGCCTGAAACCGCCTTTCCCATGCGCGGTAACCTGGCCAAGCGAGAGCCGGACATGCTCAAACGCTGGCAGGACCTGGACGTCTACGGCAACCTGCGCAAGCAGCGTGAAGGGCGGGACAAGTTCATTCTTCATGACGGCCCTCCTTACGCCAACGGCAGCATTCACATCGGTCACGCGGTCAACAAGATTCTCAAGGACATGATCGTCAAGTCCCGAGGCTTTATGGGGTACGACGCCCCATACGTACCGGGCTGGGACTGCCACGGTCTGCCCATCGAGCACAAGGTTGAGCAGGAAATCGGCAAAGCGGGTGTGAAGGTGGATTATAAAACCTTCCGTCAGGCCTGCCGTGACTACGCCACCAAGCAGATCGCCGGTCAGAAAGCCGACTTTATCCGTTTGGGCGTAATGGGGGAGTGGGACAAACCCTACCTCACCATGGACCCGAAAGTGGAAGCGGGTATTGTTCGCGCGCTTGGCAAGATCGTTGCCAAAGGTCATCTGGTTCGTGGTTACAAGCCGGTTTACTGGAGTGTGGTGGGTCAGTCCGCACTGGCAGAAGCCGAGGTAGAATACCAGGACAAGACGTCCACGCAGATTGATGTGCGCTTCACAGCGGTGGATCAGGCCAAGGCACTGTCGTTGTTTGGCGCTGACAAAGGCGAAGGGGACGTGTCTGTGGTGATCTGGACCACCACGCCCTGGACCATCCCCGCCAATCAGGCGGTGTCGCTGAGTGCCGATCTGGACTACGCCCTGGTTCAGCTGGATGTCGGGCAGGGACCGGAACGGATGATCCTGGCCGCTGACATGGTGGAAGGCATCATGGCGCGCTGGACTGTGGAGAATTTCGAGGTACTGGCCACCTGTTCCGGTGCGGCGCTGGAGCATCTGGCGCTTCACCACCCGGTTTATGACAAACAGGTGCCGGTGACTCTGGGGGGTCACGTATCAACGGACGCGGGTACGGGCGCCGTTCACACTGCCCCCGACCATGGTATGGAAGACTTTGAAGTCGGCAAGGCCTACGGTATCGATACCCTGAACCTGGTACAGGCTGATGGCACCTACACGACTGCCGCGGGTGAGTTTGCCGGTGTGCACGTGTATAAAGCCGATGAGCCGGTGTGTTCCGCGCTGGAGCGTGAGGGCAAGCTGGTGTTCTCCGAGAAGTTCCGCCACAGCTATCCCCATTGCTGGCGCACCAAGACGCCGCTGATCTACCGCGCCACCCCGCAGTGGTTCATCAGCATGGAGAAAGAGAACTTGCGTGCCGATGCCCTGGAAGCCATCAAGGGGGTGCGCTGGATTCCGGCCTGGGGCCAGAACCGCATTGAGGCCATGTTCCAGCAGTCCCCGGACTGGTGTATTTCCCGTCAGCGTACCTGGGGAGTGCCGATTACCCTGTTTATCCACAAGGAAACCCAGGAACTGCACCCGGATACCCAGAACCTGATTGAGGCCGTGGCCAAAGAGATCGAAACCGGTGGTATCGACGCATGGTACGAGATTGACACCAACGCCCTGCTGGGTGATGACGCCGACCAGTATGAGAAGGTCACGGATACTCTGGATGTCTGGTTCGACTCAGGGGTGACCCACGAGTCCGTCCTGCGCCCGCGGACCGAGCTGGGCCAGTTCCCGGCCGATATGTATCTGGAAGGTTCTGATCAACACCGTGGCTGGTTCCAGTCGTCCCTGAAAACCTCCATCGCCATGAACGGTGTGGCACCCTACAAGCAGGTGCTGACCCACGGTTTCACGGTGGACGGCAAGGGCCACAAGATGTCAAAGTCCATGGGCAACGTGATTGCGCCCCAGGAAGTGATGAACGAGCTGGGCGCCGACATCCTGCGTTTGTGGGTGGCTGCCACGGATTACAGTGGCGAGATGACGGTGTCCAAGGACATCCTCCGTCAGACCGCAGACGGTTACCGTCGAATCCGCAACACCGCGCGCTTCTTGCTCAGTAACCTCACCGGTTTCGAGCCGGACCAGCATATGGTCGCGCCGGAGGACATGATTGCTCTGGACCGCTGGATGGTGGATCGTGCCCTGCAGTTGCAGAACGAGCTCAACGAGGACTACCAGAACTACGCCTTCCTGCGCATCTATCAGAAGGTGTATAACTTCTGCGAGGCGACGCTGGGCGGGTTTTACCTCGATATCATCAAGGATCGCCAGTACACCACTCAGGCAGACAGCCGGGAGCGTCGCTCCTGTCAGACCGCGCTCTACCATGTGGCCGAAGCCCTGGTGCGCTGGATTGCACCGATTCTGAGTTTCACCGCGGACGAGATCTGGCAGACCTTGCCGGGTGAGCGTGGCGACACCGTATTCTACGAGACATGGTATGAGGGGCTGACGGCGCTGCCGGAGGATGCCGAGCTGGGGCGCGACTACTGGCGTGAAATCTACAGCGTCAAGGAAGCGGTGAACAAGTGCCTGGAGGAGGCCCGCGGACGTGGTGAAATCAAAGGCTCCCTGAGTGCGGAAGTCACCCTGTATTGTGAAGGTGAGCTGGCGGCGGATCTCAAACACCTGGGTGAAGAGCTGCGGTTCGTTCTGATTACCTCGGAAGCCACCGTCAAGCCGGTGTCCGAGGCTGGTGATGCCGAGTCCACCACCCATGAAGGATTGTTGGTGAAGGTGACCCCGGCGGCTCATGCCAAGTGTGAGCGCTGCTGGCATCACCGTGAAGATGTGGGACAGCACGCGACTTACACGGATCTCTGTGGCCGTTGTGTGACCAACGTGGAAGGGGCGGGTGAAGCCCGTTCGTTTGCCTGATGGATGCGGTTATGAGCGATGAACGCCCCGGCGCCAAACTGAAGTGGCTGTGGCTGTCCGTTCTGGTGATTGCGCTGGACCTGGGAACCAAGGCCATGGCGACAGCCATGCTGACCTACGGCAACCCGGTGCCCGTAATCCCGAGCTTCAACCTGACGTTGCTGCACAACACCGGCGCCGCCTTCAGCTTCCTCGCGGGCGCCGATGGCTGGCAGCGCTGGTTTTTCGTGGTGCTGGCCATTGGCGTGAGCGTGGCCTTGGTGATTTGGCTCCGCTCCCTCAAGCGCCATGAAACCTGGCTGGCCGTTGCCGTCGCCCTGATTCTCGGGGGCGCACTCGGCAACGTCTATGACCGAGTGGTGCATGGCTATGTAGTGGATTTCCTGCATTTCTACTGGCAGGACTGGCACTTTCCCGCGTTCAACCTGGCCGACACCGCGATCACCATCGGTGCCGGCATGATGATTCTCGACATGTTCCGCAAGCCCCCCGAGGAGGTTGCGGACGGGAGCGATAAACACTGATGAAAGAATTGCCTGTAGACAAGGGAACCCGCGTTACTCTCAACTTCGCCCTGAAGTTCCAGGACGGGGAAGTGGTGGATTCCACCTTTGATAAAGAGCCCGCTACCCTGGAGATCGGTGACGAAAACCTGCCCGAGAACTTCGAAGCCTACCTGATGGGCATGACTGCCGGTGAGCAAAAGTCGGTAGAAGTACCGCCTGAGCGGGCCTTCGGTCAGCACAACCCGAATAACGTGCAAACCTTCAAGCGTCACGAATTCAGTGCCGATATGGTACTCGAGCCGGGGGTGATGATCTCCTTCGCCGATGCCCGCCAGCAGGAGTTGCCGGGTGTGGTCAGCCGTGTCGAGGGTGACGAAGTGGAAGTGGACTTCAACCATCCCCTGGCAGGGCGTACACTGACCTTCGACGTGGAAATTATTGACGTGGAGCCGGTCGGACCGGCCCACTAACCATAGCAGCAGGCGCAGATATGCAGATCCGACTCGCGAACCCCCGTGGCTTTTGTGCCGGTGTCGACCGTGCCATCGAAATCGTTAATCGGGCCCTGGATGTGTTCGGGGCGCCCATTTACGTGCGCCACGAGGTCGTTCACAACAAGTTTGTGGTCGACAACCTGAGGGATCGGGGCGCGATTTTCGTGGACGAACTGCACGAAGTGCCGGACGATACCCTGGTCATCTTCAGTGCCCATGGGGTTTCCCAGGCGGTACAGAACGAAGCCGCCAGTCGTGGCCTGAAAGTGTTCGATGCCACCTGTCCGCTGGTCACCAAAGTCCACATGGAAGTCATGCGCTACAGCCGCGAAGGCCGTGAGTGCATCCTGATCGGGCACCAGGGCCACCCGGAAGTCGAAGGCACCATGGGGCAGTACGACCACAGCAACGGCGGCGATATCTATCTGGTTGAAAACGAAGAGGATGTTGAAAAGCTGGAAGTGCAGGACCCGTCCAAGCTGTCCTACGTTACCCAGACCACGCTGTCGATGGACGATACCGCCCGCGTCATTGACGCCCTGCGTGCCAGGTTCCCCGAAATCCAGGGCCCCCGGAAAGACGATATCTGCTACGCCACCCAGAACCGCCAGGATGCGGTCAAACAGCTGGCCGGCGACTGCGACCTGATGCTGGTGGTCGGCTCACCCAACAGCTCCAACTCCAACCGCCTGCGGGAACTGGCCGAGCGCATGGGCACCCCCGCCTACCTGATCGACGAAGCCGCCCAGATCGAACCGCAATGGCTGGACGGAAAACAGTCCGTTGGCGTCACCGCTGGCGCCTCCGCCCCGGAAGTGCTGGTGAATGATGTGATATCCCGCCTCCGGGAGCTTGGTGGTGATCTGCCCGAGGAGATTGCGGGCAGGGAGGAGAACATTGTGTTTTCTATGCCTAAGGAATTGCGAATTGATGTGGTGGATGTAAGCTGATTTTGCATCTGGGCCCGATGGTGCATCGTGGACGTATCTGAGTGTTCGTGTACGTGATGGCCATCACACCAAAAACAGTTTGCATGCCGCTCATCCCCTGACATTTGCCGCTGATCGAGTGACGCTGGCCTATCAATTTCATCTGGCATAATCTTTATCCAAGTAAAACTGGGAAGGATTTATGTCTGGAATCAAGCGTCATTCGGGTTTTACCCTCCTTGAACTTCTGATCACCATTATCATCCTCGGGATCATTGCAGCGTTTGCAGTCCCGTCTTTCCGTGAGATGGTGCTGAATAATCGCCTTTCTGCACAAATCAATGAGACTAGCAGCCTTGTCAGCTTTGCGCGCAGCGAAGCGTCGAAGATTCTTTCCGGTGTCGTTACAGTATGTGCGTCCGCCGACAGTGCGACCTGCAGTGGCAACTCCAACTGGGAAACAGGTGTCATTGTATTCCGCGACGATGACATGAATGCGACATTTGGTGGCACTGATGAGCTGCTCAAGGTCAGCGGGGGGCTTGCGGGCGGAAATACGCTGAGAATTATTGATATGACCAGTGACAGCGGCAACTTCGTGCAGTTTGACAATAAAGGCTTTCCCAGAGCTTCGGCTGCTGTCCCGCCGAATGTAGCTGGCACGTTTGTTGTCTGTGACGAAAGAGGTGCTGCCGAGGCGAGGGCTATCTCGATCAATTTCTCGGGTCAGACCCATTTGGCCAGGGACACCGATGGCAATGGCACTCTGAACGACCATGAAGGCAACGATGTGACCTGTCCGTGATGGTGAGCCAAGACATGAACAAAAAGCGTACATATAAGCATCTATTTTTCCGCACCGGCGACGCGGCCCGAGGTCAGCGTGGCTTCACGCTCATTGAGATCCTCGTAACGGTGTTCATCCTGGCGATTGGCTTGCTCGGTCTGGCCGGTCTCACCCTGGAGGGCATGCGCAACAACCAGGGGGCGTATCTCAGGACGCAGGCCAGCATCCTTGCCTACGATATGGCTGATCGAATGCGCGCCAACAAAGAAAGGGCGGCTGATTATGCCGGCTTCAGCACCGACGGCGCGACCACGACGCTCCCGGCCTGTGCCACTGATGCTGCCGGCTGTACGCCTGCAGACCAGGCAACGTTGGATAAGGTGGAATGGACCCGTCAGATCCAGGGCATAGGCAGCGACACGGTCTTGTTGCCTGGCGGGGTTGGGACGATTCAATTCGATGCAGCCACGTCCAGATTCACTGTCACCGTGACCTGGGATGAGGTCGCCCGGGAGGGGGACGCGGGTGAAAACATTAGCGGCGACGGTTCATACACCGTGCGGTTTCTATTGTGAGGTATGACATGATCAAGGCTCCTGACGTCAGGAACATTGCCAGCATGAGGAATGCCCAGCGCGGTCTTTCTCTGGTGGAGCTGATGGTTGCTCTCGCTCTCAGTGCCACCCTGATATTCGGGGTGTTCACCGTGTACATGGATTCCAACCGGACCTCTCAGGTAAGCAATGCGCTGGCGCGAACCCAGGAGGCCGCACGCATCGCCACAGACCTCATGGCCCGGGATATGCGCATGGTCGGGTTCCAGGGGTGTGCCGATCCGGATGATGTGACGTTGAACATTATCGCCGACAACCCGCCCACATCCGATTTTTTTGAGACTACGTTGCGTGGCTGGGAAGTGACGGACGGGGCCTGGGCCGATGGTACCGAATTTGACGGTACCGCAATCGAGTCGAGTGCCAAAGTGGGCAGTGACGTGATCTCTGTGCAGCGTGGCGAAACAATGGCTATTGGGCTTACGGGCAACATGGAAGTGGAGAATGCCAATGTTCAGGTAACAGGTAACGATGTAGCCCGGTTTGCCCAGAACGATATCGTGATGATCTCCAATTGTGAGGCGGCGGATCTCTTCCGTATCTCCAGTCAGCCCTCTTCCAACACATGGGCTCATGCCAAGGGCGTAAACAGTTCAAACCGTTTGAGCCGGGCCTACACGGCAGACGCAAGAATTATGAGGTTCTCCTCGACACTCTACTTTGTCGCCGATACTGGCCGGGATGATGCCCGAGGCAACGATATTTTTGCACTATACCGTCAGATAAATAAGTTGGATGGGTCGCTCTTGCCGCCGGAAGAAATCGTTGAAAACGTGGAGAATCTCCAGATCGAATTCGGTGAAGTGCTGGCTACCAATAATATTCGTTACCGTCCTGCCAATCAGGTGGGAAATATGACTAGTGTGAAAGCGCTCCGGATTGGCATGCTGATCAGTCACTCTGATCCGGTCCGGGACGACATTGATAGCGCGGATTATGCACTTCCAGGTGAGACAATAACCGGAACCAGCGGTGGTGGTACTGTCACTCACCCGGAGGACCAGCGGTTGCGCCGGACCTTCGTATCAACAGTAATGCTCCGCAACCGTGACTGATGACAGGGTAATGGTGACCAGATGATGAACAGGCAAACAAAATTCGTTTTAGTCCAGCGGGAGCGTGGGGCTACGCTGATCGTATCCCTGATTGTGTTGCTGGTGCTGACGCTGATCGGGATTGCGGGAATGAATACGTCAGTGATGCAGGAGCGCATGGCAGTGAATTCCCAGAATTCCAATCGGTCATTCCAGGCAGCGGAGAGCACGGTTAGGTCGCTGATGGATCTGGTGTACGCAAACAACCTCGATCTGTTGCGAGAGTCCATGCAGAACGCCTCCGGTCTGAGCTCCGAGGTCAATGTGACCATCGATTCTGGAAACGGCGTAAGCGGAAGCTATCAGGCGCGTTATCTGGGTGAGGTCATCGTCACCAGTGGCAGTTCCATGGATGCTGACGAGAGTTCCAACCAGTTAAAGGGATTTCGTTACGAATTGGAGGGCGAGGCCAATATGACAAATACCGGTGCATCCGCGCGAGTGTTCAAGGGCATTGAATACTACTGATATTAATAAGGGGATTTCGTCCCCGGAGGCAGAGATGGGCAAGTTTCACTCAAATAGTATGTTCAACCTTAAAGCTGTCGTTGCCGTGTTGATGTGGGGGCTGGTGTCATTGGTATTGGCCGATGAACCCACAGGTCAGCTTATAGATTCGCCCTACGAGGCAGTGGAGGCGCGGGCAATTGAATTGGTAGTCAGCGCTCGTGGTGATGTGGTCGGAGTCCGTGGCGAGGGCTGTCCTGGCTGTCCCTCTTCTTCCCTCCTTCCGTCGGGGAATCTGACGGTTGAGGCTGGAGGCCGGCAATTACAGCAGGGCGAGTTGGACACTTTCAATGGTAGACCGGGAGTTATACATATCCACCGGCCGACGGGCATGGCTCACCGTGTGTCCTTCACTGGCGTTTATTCCTCTGGAGGTGGCGAATAATGAAAACAAAACTCAATTTCCGCCTGATAATCTCGGTGGTGGCAATGGCCTTTGCTGCTACAGCGAGCGGACCGGTCTACGCGGACGATACCGAAATCTTCTTCACACCGCCGGGCACCTCGCAGATTGTTAAGCCCAATATCATGTTTATCATCGATAACTCGGGCAGCATGGGCAGTTCCGTTGACAACGCTGGCACTACCCGCATGGATGTGGTTCAGACGGTGACCAAGAATCTGATCGATAAGATGCAGGACATCAACGTTGGTGTCATGAAGTTCAACATCCAGACAAAATGCACTAGTAAAGATGATGACGGTACCTGTACAGAAAATACAGCTTATACGGAGAGTGGCGGCCATATCCTCTCTGCACCGGTCGACGTGGAGACTAACGCGGCAACCTTGAAGGGGTTAGTTGACGGTCTGTACCCGGTGGGTAACACGCCTTTATCTGAAACTCTGGCTGAAACCGCTCGCTACTTTCGGGGTGATGCCCCCTCGTACGATGATCAGCCGATTTCATCGGTCACTTCCGAGACGGACGGGTCATACGTTTCGCCGGTTACCTACCAATGCCAGAAGAACTATGCAGTTTTCCTGACTGACGGCGCACCTACTGCGGATGATACGGATTCGGCTATTGGTACCTATATAGGTCAGGCTTGCGGGGACGGTAACGCATCGGATTCCAATGGCAGCTGCCTCGACGAAGTGGCCGGTTTTCTGGTCGATGCTGATCTGAGTGCGTCCCTGGATGGTGACCAGTACCTGATCACCCACACAGTCGGGTTCCACACAAACCAAACCTTACTGTCGGATACTGCCGCCGCTGGCGATGGCAATTATTATCTGGCTAATGATCAGGCCGCTTTGGAAGACGCATTCGATAAAATCTATCAGGCGGTCCGAGCTCAGGGCACAACCTATGTATCCCCGGGCGTTGCGATCAACACCTTCGATCGACTAAACCACCTGAACACTCTCTATTACGCACTGTTCCGGTCGGATAAGGGCGCCATCTGGGATGGCAACCTGAAGCGGTACAAGCTGGATATTCAAACCGACAATTCAGGTAATTCGGTTGCGGTCATCGTGGATTCCAATGGTAATCCCGCTATAGACAATACCACCGGATTCTTTAAAGAAACGGCAAAAAGCTGGTGGAGCCCAGAGGTTGACGGGCCGGACGTCAGTCTCGGGGGAGCTGCATCCCAATTGCCAACGACGACATCCACACGCAACGTTTATTCAAACCTTGACTCTCGTAGTTCGAATCTCACGAACTCGGGTAATGAGGTCGTCACTACCAACACCAATATTACCAAGGCGGATCTTGGTGACACTGACGGCACCATGACCGATGCAGAATTCGAGAAAATTATCAGCTGGACACGCGGGGTGGATGTCAACGATGTGGACGGTGACTCGGATACAACCGATGCGCGGCAGTTGCTGACAGATCCACTGCACTCTGTGCCCCAGTTGGTGATCTACGATGCGACGACCACTCCCCAGAATACTACTATCTACTACGCTGATAATCAGGGCTTTATCCATGCAGTGGATGGCAATACAGGGGAAAGTGACTTCGCTTTTATCCCCCGGGAATTGCTAAAGAACCAGCAGGCGATGATGAACAGTACAGAATCTTCCACCAAGCTGTACGGCATGGACGGTTCGGTCGTGAAGTGGAGCCATGATGAAAATAACGATGGTAAAATCGCCAGTGCAGATAATGATTTTGTCCGTATTTACTCTGGCATGCGCCGCGGTGGTCGAAGTTATTATGCTCTGGATGTAACCAGCCCCTCCTCACCGAGCCTGATGTGGTCCATAACCGGAGGTGCGAGTGCCACAAGCGGGTTTGAGGAAATGGGGCAAACCTGGTCGACGCCGGTCAAAACAAAGGTATCAATCCAGGGGAAGGCTTATGAAGTGCTGATCTTCGGTGGCGGTTATGACCCGGATCAGGATTCGGCAACCACCCATACTGCCGATGATGAAGGCAGAGCGGTGTATATTGTTGACGCCGCGACGGGAGAGCGAATCTGGTGGGCAGGCCCAACTGACAGTGGCGCAGATCTTGAACTTGCGGAGCTTCAGTACAGTATTCCGGCTTCTCCAAAAGTCCTGGACATTAATGGTGACGGCTTTGCTGACCAGATATATGTTGGCGATATGGGCGGTCAGATTTTCCGTTTTGATACGGGAGATTCCAGTAAGAGTAACACCCTTGTGGTCACTGGCGGGCGTATTGCCAACTTGGGTGTTACCCATTCGGACCTGACCGAAACCTCCGAGGAGAAGGCCCGTCATTTTTATCATACGCCGGATCTGTTCGGGATAAAGATCGGTGGCACACGGTATCTGGGCCTGGGGATTGGTTCCGGCTATCAGGCGCACCCGCTCAATACCACGATCAAGGACAGGCTCTACATGCTGAAAATTGAATCGGTGAGTTCGGCGCCCATTGATCCATCAGACCCGGATGAAACTAGGGTGCTCTATGAAACCCTGACCGAAGATGATCTGTATGACGCAACAGATAACGTCATTCAGGAGGGCACTGACGCTGAAAAGACCGCGGCTTCGACTGACCTGGCAGGCAAACACGGTTGGTTTATTCGTTTGACCAATGCCGGCGAAAAGGTTCTGTCCGAAAGCACGACGGTCAATAATGAAATCTATCTGACCACTTATGAGCCCAAAGCCAGCAGTAACCCCTGCCTCCCGCCAACGGGCACGTCCAGGCTTTACCACCTTTCGGCATTTGACGGCAGGGCAGTTCAGAATTACGACGGCACAGGGGCTGATGATGCTCTGACCAAGAGCGATCGTTATGTGGAGCTAAAAACGGCCGGGCTGCCCCCAACGCCCCAGAGGATGCGGGTTGAGGATACGGACGTTATCTGTATCGGTACGGAGTGCAAGACCATTGATACGGTCAAGGGTGTTGTCGAAACCTATTGGTATGAGGATTAAGGTTTGATGAGATCATGCAAAGATCAAAAAGGCTTCACCCTGATCGAATTGATGATTGTGGTGGCTATCGTTGGCATCATCGCCGCCATCGCATACCCGAGCTACACCGAGCATGTCCGGAAGACCAAGCGCTCTGATGGCCAGGGGGCGCTGATGGGACTGGCAGGCGCCATGGAAAGGCATTATGCTTCTAACAACAGCTATACGGGTGCTGCAAGTGGTGGAGCAGACACAGGATCGCCTGCTATTTATCCTGACGAGGCGCCACTGGATGGCAATGACAAGTATTATGACTTGAGCATTCAGGCTGCGGATGCCACGTCCTTTACGTTGAGGGCGACTCCCAAGGGAGCGCAGGCCGGCGATGGTATGTTGGAACTGGACTCTACCGGAGTGAGGCGTTGGGATAAGGATGCCAGTACGGTTTTCGAGGCCGGCGAAAATACCTGGAGTAAATAGGCAACTTCTTCAAAGCCGGTCGAATGACCGGCTTTTTCATTTGCCCCGTTTAACAAGTAATGGTGGTTCCCCAGCGCAGCCTGATGATGCCGTCGGCATCATCATCGTATTCAACCCGGAAACGCCCAGCCATATTAACGGGCATATACGTCATGGTGCCACTGTCGATTTCGTTGGGGCAGAGAACCAGGCTGCCGGGTGACCCGTGGGCCATGCCGTATTCATTGAAGCGGAAGTAGCCCCGTCCGCCGGTTCGTGAGCGCAGTGTGAAAGGTCTGATCCCGGGAGCCATTTGCCTAAGGATTCTGCCATCGTCTGGTTGTTTATCCTTATCCTCGTCTATGAACACCGATACCGGTAACTCCCAATTGTCTACGCATTGTTGTTTATCCGAGAGAGGGCAGACGGTAACAAGTTTGCGTTGGCTGGCGGCGCTCCAGCGGGCGAAAGCAAACAGTCCGTGGTAGTTTTCAAGAATAGCTCTATGCTGTCCCTTGTTGACCAGCATTTTCCAGCCGGGTACGGCTAAACTCAGAGTGACGGCGACAATGGCTATGACAATAATCAATTCCAGTAGGGTAAAACCTGTGGGATGCTTTGTCGGCAGCATTCTGAACACTCCATGTTGTTGGTAAATACAGGGTACTGACTTCCTGTCAGGGCCTGGGCAGGGAGTATAACTGATTACTTGAGGTGGATATGAGGGGCACGTCTCTCAAAATCCGGTTAATGGGCTTGTACGTTTAATTTGATTTCTTGCTGGCTAAGCCATAAAAATGTTGAGGAAAATCATGAAGTTTTCACGGCCCTCTGGTCAGATCGGCTTTACCCTGATTGAGTTGATGATCGTCGTTGCCATCATTGGTATCCTCGCAGCGATTGCCTACCCCAGTTATCTGGAGCACGTCAAGAGTACCAGGCGTGGAGATGCGCAAGGCGATCTGGCGTCCTTTGCGAATGCCATGGAGCGCTACTACACCCGGAACAGTACGTACATTGGCGCCGATGGAGGTAGTTCGGATATAAGCAACACGCTCACCGTTCCCGATGCGTCGGTATTTCGAAGTCAGTCACCAGCCGATGGAACCGCTTTCTATAACTTGAGAATCTACAACCTGACGGCCAACAGCTACGAGTTGAGAGCTGTGCCAATTGCGGGAACCCCTCAAGCTGATGATGGCTTTCTTCAGCTTATGTCTTCGGGTATGCGCGGCTGGGATCGCGACAACCTGGGTTCGATTGATGCGGGAGAACAGTCCTGGTCGAAGTAGAGTAGTTGTCTAAACGTTAGTGGAGTCTATGTCATTGGAGGACATTCCTGTTGCTCCATGTATCCCGCCAATTGCGAAATGCGTCGCAAAAGTTCCAAATTGTCAATTGTTGAAAAACTCACCGATTTAGCGTTAACAAACCAATCCTAACGGCCGATTAATAGTGTAATGTCGACTATGTAGAGGTTGGTCTGGTTTCCCGGCAACGAAGTGAATTCGGGAGTTTTCTCAGTATGACGTTCAAAAGCCAAAAAGGGTTCACTTTAATTGAATTGATGGTGACCATTGCCGTTCTGGCAATTATTGTCGGCTGGGCTATTCCCTCAATGTACTCACTGATAAACCAGAACCGGCTTACTGCTACCTCCAATCAGATGCTTGGCCTCATCAACCAGGCTCGCAGTGAAGCTCTGCGCAGGGCGGACAGGGTCTGGGTCTCTCCCCTTGACGGCAGTTCCTGGTCTTCGGGCGTTGCCATCTGGCGTGATGCGGATGGTGATGGTGCCCGCAGTGACTCGGAAATCATCCGTATGGTGGAAGGTAGCAGCGGTCCGATTTCCGTTACCGGATCGGCGTCTGCCCTGGCAACGGCACCGTTTGGCTTCAATGGAGCCGGCTTTGCCATTGATGAACAGGCATACCGTATGACTGTCTGCATTGATGGCAAGACTGATGGCCAGGAAATCGAGATCAATGGTGGCGGACAGATCCGCGCCCAAAGCGCTGTGTGCGGGGGTGGCGGATGATTCGTCAACAGCGTGGCGTGGGCATGATCGAGATTCTGGTGGCTACCCTGATTTTTGCCATCGGCCTGCTCGGTGTGGCGGGTATGCAGGTGTTTACCCTCAAGATGAACAGCAACTCGGAGATCCGCACCCGGGCAACGTTGCTGGCTTCCGACATCGTGGAGCGAATGAGGGCCAATCCGAGTCAGTGGGACGCCTACAGTATGGGCACGGATGAATGTGCGACGGCGGTTGCCGGAAGTCCGTCTTCCACCAATGTGGCCGCGCTTGATCGTCGCCAGTGGTGTCTCAGGCTGGATCGTGAACTGCCTGCTTCCGAAGCAGAGATAGTGGTAGCGAATGAGGTCGTTACGGTCAGCATTCGCTGGCAGGAACGCGAGGGGCGTGAGTTGGTGGACGCGGATGGTGCGGGCACCGGGTCTGAGCAGAGCACCAATGAGTTCGTTTTAAGGGCGAGGCTGGGCAATGCGTGACGTTGAATCAAGCCAGGTATCACCACAGTTGGGCTTTACGCTGGTTGAGCTGATGGTCTCCATGACCCTGGGGCTGATCCTGACTGCGGGCCTGGTACAGATCTTTGTCTCCAACAAGCAGTCGTTTGTTATGAGCCAGGCCCTGTCGAACGTTCAGGAATCCGGTCGTGAAGGCGCGATGATTCTGGCCCGGGAAATCCGCAATGCCGATTACTGGGGATGTATTACGGCTGCAACATCGGTTAAGAATAATCTCAACCCTGGTGGCACCGATGACGTGCTGGATTTTTCTCGGGGGCTGGAAATATACCCCGATGCCGACGGTGACAACGCGATTGTGGACGGCTCTCACGTGATTGTTATGCGAGGCATCGGTGGCGGACCCGAAGTCACGGTAGAGAAAGTACCCGCTGCGGATTCCGCTTCTCTCCATGTCAGCGATGCATCACTATTTGATGTGGGTGATATTCTTCTGGTGAGTGACTGCGAGCACGCCAATATATTCCAGGTCAGCAAGGCCAACGATAATGGAAATGATCTTGTCGTTCACAACACTGGCGGAACAATGCAGCCTGGCAATGCTGTTAAAACCATGCCAAAGAAGTACAGCGACAACGCTAAGGTATACCGGCCTTCTGTGACGCGCTATTCAGTGCAGGCGGATGCAAATGGCCGACGCTCGCTTGTGGTAGAGCGTGCCCTGATTGCTGATAATAGTGGTACCGCGAGTGCCCTGGGTACCCCCGTTGAGCTGGTTGCCGATATTCGTGACATGCGAACCCACATCGGAGTCGATACCGATGATGATGGCGCTGTCGATAGCTGGCAGGACCCTCCAGCGAAAGATGCCGCTAACGCTACTGATATTTTGGCTCAGACCCTGGCAGTCAAAGTCAGCATTCTGGTGCGCTCTCGTGATGACAATGTGAACGACGATGCGATTGAATTCTGTTTTCCGGGCTGGCTGGACTGCACCAGTGACGCCACCGGCCTTCAGACCGCCGATGACAGTGCGCTTTACCGGGTCTACACGATGACCGCCAGCATTCGTAACCGGACGTTGGAGGGGATTTGATGAAAGCCCATAACCGGCAGCAGGGGGCCGCACTGGTGATGACCCTGCTCATCCTGCTGATCCTGACATTGCTCGCATCCAGCAACATGGAGCGGACCACCATGCAGGAATTGATGGTGAACGCTCAGCGGGACGGTGAAATGACACTGGAGCTGACCGAGGAAGTTCTGCGCGAAGCAGAACGAAGAATCGATAGTGGTCTGGTGGTGTTGTCCGACTTTGATAAGGATGGTCCGCTGTATGCCGCCGGTTCGGCTCCAGATGCCAATGCCTCGTCCACCTGGACCGATTCCAACACCTTCACAGCCCAGCAAACGTACGACGACTGGGTTACGGAGTTCGGTGCCAAGTCCCTTGTGGTGCCCAGGTACTACATTGAACTGGTCGGGGATGTTGAGGGCATGAGCCAGGTCACCGATGTGGTGATGGCTGGCCGGCAGGATATGACCACCGGGGATATTCGCCCGCTGGGATTCCGGATAGTTGCCATGTCACAGGGGCTCAGCGGAAATGCCCGCCGGGTTGTGGAAGTCTATTATGCAGGTGAGCTATGAATAACCGGCTGGCAGTGTTTGCACGTAATGTGTTCGTGGCTTTCTGTCTGGTGCTGCCGGCATCCGGATATGCTGCTACTGGCGGTCTGGCCCAGACGCCGTTGTTCATCAGCCCCGGCACTCAGCACAATGTGATGTTCGTGATGGACGATTCCAGGCTTATGGACCTGGAGCTGTTGTTGAATGGGGCGCCTTCCGGGGCTGCAGATGACGAGACCCTGACCACCTGGTTCGGCCAGCTACTGGGGGACTCAGGCGTGGACGTGTTGAACCTGTCCGAATTACTGATCGGAAGCGCGAACTATGGCTACCTGTTCGAAACGTTTCTTGCTCCGGAATCCGGTGGGGTGCGTCGCTACAATGGCCAGCGCCTGAATGAGGACCACCAGGTGGTCCCGCCGATGAAAGCCTTTGGCTTTATGCGTTCCAACACCTATAACCCGCAATACTATGATCCTGCTGTGGATTATGCCCCATGGAGCCAGGATGGAGTATATGGTGATGCCGTACTAGGAAATCCGCTTCTCGATCCAAACTATCCGATGACATTTGATGAAGCGACCACAACGGCCGGTGGTGCACTGATTTCCGGTGTTACCGATTTGATCGATAGCGCGTTTTGTGCGTTCTTCGATAGCCCGTTGAATATTTTTGGCCTGCCGAAGCCAGACTATTGCAAGGAAACCTATCCGCTGGCTGAAACCCGCATACTGCCTTTCGCATTTTCGGGCAGCCTCGCACAACAACTGAAAATCGCCACCGAGACGGGGGCAAGCGTCAACAGGATAATTTCAGAGAGTGCCGATGGCAGTTTGAGTCTTGCCGATGCAACCGAGATGGGGCTAGGGTGCACAGCGGAACAACTGAGTGCAAACTTTCAGGATCTTGCAGAAGATCTGGTGCAAGATGTGTACTACCAGTGTATTGCCTTTACCCCGGCCACATACTACGTTCCTGTCAACAACGGTTCCTACAAGCTTTGGTTCCTGCCTGAAACTTTTAACTGTGCCTCCCCAAATCCTGAGCACTTTGCATCTCTCGTTCAGCAATGGTCACTTGAGAACAGTCTGACGTTTAAGCGGGCAGATGGCACCGCTTTTGACGGTGCCTTGGCACCTGATGGGCGTTGTCTTGAAAGAATCCGTGTTAACGACGAGAGCCGGGTTTATCATGCCGGAACCGACTATGAACGGACTTTCGTGGAAGAACTCCAGAACTTCTCGAACTGGTTCCAGTATCACCGCAGTCGTCATCAGTCCGTCCGGTACGGGCTGGGCGAATCCCTGCAATCCATCAGTGGCATCCGCGCCGACCTTCTGACTGTCAATGACCAGACCACGGACGCCAGTATGCTGGATACCAGTGATCGGGCCGTCGACGGCGACTTCGAGGCGCTGCAGGAAAAGGTATTCCATGCCTATGACGACGTTCCCGCAACCAACGAGGCGCCCTTGCGTGGGGCACTTGATTACGTTGGAACACAGTACCAGCGAACAGGCGTCGATGCGCCCATTCAATACGAGTGTCAGCGCAACTATACATTGATGTATACCGACGGATTTGCCACCGATTACGAGGTCGATTCGTCGTCGCTGGCCGATATCGCAGCAGAGTATTATTCAACCAACTTGCGGACAGATTTGCCGCAGGGGCAGGTGCGCATACCGGGCCAGTGCCTGGATAATGATCCTTACCCGGGATTGGACTGCAACTCCAATCTGCACATGAACACCTACGGCGTGTTGCTGGGATCAAAGGGAACCGTCTACGGCCAGCAGATTGACGGTACGCTCTACGATTCCGTTGATGATGTATACGCCGTTGAGCCGGCGTGGCCGGATGTCAATGATGTGACTGACCCTGCAATTTCAATGTTTCAGATTGACGACCTGTACCGTGCCACCGTGAACGGTAAAGGGGAGATCTACAACGCCCGTCTCCCGGCAGACATCACCGATGGCCTGAACCGTGCGCTGGAAGATATCGACAATCAGTCCGGTGCTGCAGCCGCTGTGACATTCAGCAGTGCCACGGTGGAGTCGGACTCGCTGATCTTCAGTGCTATTTTCAACAGTCGTCGCTGGAGTGGACAGCTGTCTGCGCGGGCCTTGAACAGCAGCAATGGTCGTCTGGTAAAGAACGCTGACGGTTCTTACATTGGCGATGTTGTGTGGGAAGCTGGCGCCATACTTGATAGCCGCAACCTGAATGCCAATGCCCGGGAGATTATCACCTACAACTCTGTAACTGGCCAGGGCGTGCCGTTCCAATGGTCAAGTCTGACGACAACGCAGCGTGCTGATCTGTTAACGGCCACCGATAGCCTGGACGCCACGGCTGCTGAGAACCTGGCTATTGATCGCCTGGCTTATATTCGAGGGAATCGTGGCAAGGAGGCTCCATTCGGTCAATTCCGCGTACGAGATGGTCGTCTGGGAGATATTGTTCACAGTGCGCCGGTCTACGTGGCCGAGCCGCGGATGGGATGGCCGGATCAGTTCCCCTACGGCGCCGAGGGTGCCCGTTATTCGGATTTCCGCTACTCCGATACCATTTCCGGGCGAACACCGGTTGTTTATGTGGGCGCCAATGACGGTATGCTCCATGCGTTCAAGGCTACCCGGGATGCGACCGGAGGCGATGAGTTGTTCGCCTACGTTCCGGATCTGGTATTCAGCGACAGCCCTGGTAAAGGCCTCAATTACCTCACCGACCCGGGTTACCTGCACCGTTATTACGTCGACCTCACGCCGACGGTCTTTGATGCCTACATTGATGTTGATGATGGTACGGGAGATGGCTGGCGGAGCCTGCTGATTGGTGGTTTACGTGCTGGCGGCCGGGGTCTGTTTGCACTCGATATCACGTCGCCGGACAGTGTCGGTGAGGCAGACGCAGACGATCTCGCACTCTGGGAGTTTGTGAACGACGATCTTGGCTATGTCATTGAGCCGGTCAACGTCATCCTGACGGATCTTGGCTCGGGTTATGAGTGGGTCGCAGTGTTCGGTAACGGGCTGGATGCACCCAGTGGTCGAACCGGGCTGTTTCTGCTGCGGCTGGAAGGCGGACTGGACGGAACCTGGACTGAGAACAGTGATTACTGGTTTATCGAGGTAGACAGTGGTCCTGCCGGAGGCATGAACTCGGATGTCCGGTTGATCGACCTGGATGCAGACAATCTGGTGGACCGCATTTATACCAGCGACCTGGACGGACGCATCTGGGCCTTTGCGTATGATGCGAACAATGATGAATGGGCCAGTGCATACAATGGCAATGGCGCAGATGCCGGACCTAAGCCGCTGTTTACCGCACCGGCTGGTCAGCCGATTACCTCAGCGCCTATGGTCGTGCGTAATCCCTTTGTAGAGACCGGCAATCAGACCGCGCCGAACCTTCTGGTGCTGTTTGGTACTGGTCAGTATCTGAATCAGGGAGACGTAGTAAACACGACACCCACACAGTCATTTTATGGTATCTGGGATTCCGGGGTGTCAGATCTCGATACGGAGGGCGGGCTACTGCTGGAGCGCGATATTACCGAGTCCACCACAGACGAGGGGGTGGTTCGCAACCTCAGTGATGATGAGATTACCTGGGGTGATAAGAATACCCCATACATGGGCTGGTACATTGATTTCGATACCCTTTCCGGAGAACGGGTGATCATGGTGCCACAGGTGCGTGGCAATACCATTCTTTTCAATACCACGATTCCGCCGACGAACGAGTGCTCCTCCAACGGTGGGAGCTTCCGGATGTTTGTAGATCTCGATGGGACGGATCCGGACCAGCAGGTATTCGATACCAATGGAGATGGCCGAGTAACGAATGCGGACACGCTGGTGTCCGGTTTCTATTTCGCTGGCGGGGTGCTTTCCATGTCCAGGATATTGGGTAAGGTGATGTTCGATAACACCGCCGGTGGCGTTGGCGAGCTTCAGGACTTTACCAATGAGAACGTCGTGGAGTTTGGGGACAAGACTCTGAGCGGGCGTTTGGGGTGGAGAGAATTGATTTCAGATTGATAGCAGGTGGATCAAGAAAAGGGATAGCGGTGCATCGACTATCCCTTTTTCGTTATGGCGTCTATTCCATCCCCAGCTTCTTCAATCGATACCGCAGAGCCCTGAAGCTGATCCCCAGCCGTTTGGCTGCGGCTGTCTTGTTCCAGCGGGTGGCTTCCAGTGCCTTTTCTATGGCCTGCTTTTCGATGGTTTCGAGGTAACCCTCGAGGTCTATTTCTCCGTCGGGCACATCGGCCTGTTCGGCATTACGGGTAATTTCGCGGGTCGCTGCGCCACCCAGGCCGGGCGGTGTGGGGGCGTTACCCAGATGAAGGTCGGACGCGCCAATCTGATCGTTGTCGCACAGGGTAAATGCCCGCTCCAGAATGTTCTCCAGCTCACGGACGTTACCGGGAAACTCGTAATCCTTCAGCCGCTCGATGGCATCGGGTGTGAGTGTGGCGGGCTCGCACTCATACTCGCGGGCAATGCGTTCCAGGATATGGTTGGCGAGCAGGGCAATATCATCGGGGCGTTCCCGCAGTGGTGGCACAGCCAGCTCAATGACGTTGATACGGTAGAACAGGTCCTGGCGGAAGGTCCCCTCCTGTACCAGATCCGGCAGGTTCTTGTGGGTAGCGCTGAGCACCCGGATGTCCACGGGCACTTCTTTGGTGTCTCCCACCGGCCGTACCGCCTTTTCCTGGATGGCCCTGAGCAGTTTGACTTGCATGGCAATGGGAAGGTCCGCCACCTCGTCCAGAAACAAGGTGCCGCCATCGGCTGTGCGAAACAGGCCATCCTTGTTGTCGACCGCGCCGGTAAAGCTGCCTTTCTTGTGACCGAAGAACTCGCTTTCCATCAGCTCGGAAGGAATGGCGCCACAGTTCACGGCGATGAAGGGGCCATCCCGGCGCGGGCCCTGCAGATGAATCATCCGGGCAACCAGTTCTTTACCGCTGCCGGATTCGCCGCTGATAAAGACCGGCGCCTGGCTTCTGGCCAGCTTTCGAACCTGATTGCGTAGCCGTTTGATTTCAGCAGACTTGCCCAGAAGAAGGCCGGGTTCGTCGGGTGCTATCTCCAGTTCCGGCTTGGGCTCGGAGAGTTTGAGGGCGCTGTTGACCAACTCCCGCAGACGTGGCAGTTCCACGGGCTTGGACACAAAATCGAAGGCGCCGGCTTTCAGGGATTCAATGGCTGTGTCCATGTTGCCATAGGCAGTGATCACGGCAACTGGCGTACAGGGCGTATGCTGCTGGATCCAGTGCACCAGGTCGATGCCATTGCCGTCCGGTAGGTTCATGTCGGTCAGGCACAGTTGGGGGCGGTGTTCTTCCAGCAGCTTTTTGGCGCTGCTAATGTCTGGCGCGGTCAGGGTGTTGATGCCCATGCGGGTCAGGGTGATCTCCAGAAGATCCCGGATGTCGGGTTCGTCGTCTACAATCAGCGCGGTGTGAGTGGTCATTGTCTGGTTTTGGTTCCCTATCGTTATGCTTTCGTCCACCGTCATTAAATCATTCGCCCCGGGTGGGCGAAGGTTATGCGAAAACAGCAGCCGGGTTTGTCGTCTTCCACCAGGGAAAGATGGGCCTGGTTAGCCTCGCACAGTTCCCGGGCCAGATAAAGCCCGAGGCCTGTGCCGCTTTTGTCGGTTGTGAAAAACGGTTCAAAAATCGACGACCTCTGATCCGGCGGTATGCCCGGGCCAATATCGTGTACATCCAGATAAGCCCTTTCGCCGTCTGCTGTGGGACCGGCGTGCAGTTCGATTGTGCGTTTGCCGGTTTGCTGTTCACTATAACGCAGTCCATTATCACAGAGGTTGACCAGAACCTGTTCAATCTGGCTTTTATCAAACCTGGCTTGCGGAATGTTCGTGTCCAGCTCGAGCTTTATCTCGGTAGAGGGCTGATTTTCATTGTCCTGTGTCTGTAGGTATTCATCTCTGAACTCCCTCAGCCATAACGCCACATCCAGCAGTTCGCTGCTGGCAACGCGGCGGCGAGACAGGTCCAGCACGTTCTCGATGATGCCGTTGACCCGTCTGGAATGGCGTCGGATGATGTCGAGCATCTGTTGATCGCTCTTATCTAGATGGTGTGATTCTTCCATCAATTGCGCCGCGTGACTGATGGCGCCCAGTGGGTTGCGGATTTCATGGGCAATACCGGCGGTTAACCGGCCCAGCGACGCCAGTTTCATTTGTTGCGCCTGCTGGGTGACTTTGCTCATGTCGTCGATGAACACGAGGATATGATCGCCCCGCTCCTGGTGCAGCTGGGTGAAATTGACCTGCAGCAGCGGCGAGGTCGGTGACGCCTGGAAAGGCTCTGTCCTGCGGGCAGGGTCCTTGAGCCAGTCTTCCAGGCCGAGACGAAGTTGCTGGGGTAGGTGGCGGCCCCGATTACTGTCGTCAGGCTTTTCTGCCTGGGCGCCAAACAACAGCTCCTCTGCTGCTGCATTTGCCATCCGAATCTGGCCGAAGCGGTCGAGCACCAGGATTCCGGTGCGCATGCGCTGGATGATCTGGCGGTTGATTTGCTCCAGCTCAGCAATGCTACGAGCCCTGGAAGTGGCCAGGGCTTCGCTGCGCACCATGCGTCTGGAGATATTCTGGAGAATGAACGCTGCGGCAAAGTAGAGAATGCCCAGGGACCCGGCTCGTACGATGTCGTCTCCGGATTCGTCCCACGCCAGCACTGCCCAGCTGGAAATGCCCAGCGAGCAGATGGCGGCAAGCGCGGCATAGAAGGTGCCCATACGACTGGGGGTCAGAATGTTGCCGGCTGCAACGGATACGATGACCAGATTCGCAAGGCCGTTGGTGATGCCGGTGCTGGTCAGCAGCAGCCCGTGCATGATGAGAATGTCCAGCAGAACCGATAATGTAATGTGTCGCTGGTTGGGCTGCATGCCCGCCAACAGGATCATGGCAATAAAGCCATTCAGCGCAAAGTAGGTGACAGCCCCGGCCTGGTAGTAATCCAGCATCCGGAAGCGGGTATCGAAATTCACCGGATCGATAAACAGCAAAGCCACCAGCATCAGGCTGATGACCACTCGATAATGATTGTAGATGCGGAACAGCTTGGCCCGCTGAGTGACTGGTGGACTGTCTGGCCAGGTTTGGTTTGGCCTGATTGCCGTTTTTACCATAATTGGTTGGGGTTCCCGGGAGAATTCCATTGTCTTGAAGGGTTATAATAGCCTTTTAACGGCAATAAGTTACAGGAGCTGCCTTTATGTCCGTCTCACAGCAACCGTCCTCTGCTGGCACGTCAACACGAAAACTGTGTGTGGTTATGGCGCAACTGGATTTCCTGGTGGGGGATATTCAGGGCAATACTCAGGCGGTGATTGAGGCGGCGCAGAAAGCGCACAATGAACATGGCGCCGACATTTTGGTGTTTCCGGAGTTATGCCTGACCGGGTATCCGCCGGAAGATCTGCTGTTGCGGCCAAGCCTGGAATTGCGGGTCAGCGAGGCGCTCGAAACTCTGCGTGGGGCGAATCTGAAACCCGCCATCGTTATTGGGGCCCCTGTCCGACAGGGTGGTCTGCTATACAATTCGGCGGTGGTTATTGAAGGTGGTGAGATTTCTGGACGCTATTTCAAGAAGTTCCCGCCGAATTACCAGGTGTTCGATGAAAAGCGTTACTTTGCCGAGGGGCGTGAGACGCTGGTAATGCCTATCCACGGTGTGCAGGTTGGCATAACGGTTTGTGAGGATCTCTGGAGTGACGGTCCGGTGGAGGACGCTGCCGCTGCAGGGGCGCAACTGATTCTGAACCTGAACGCCTCTCCCTACGATATCGACAAACAGGCCTCCCGCAAGGCGCTGTTGGAGCGCAAGTCCCGGGAAAACCGGGTGAGCATTGTGTACGTGAATCTGGTGGGTGGCCAGGACGAGCTGATCTTCGATGGCGGTTCCATGGTGTTCGATCATTCCGGACGGCTGGATGTGGAAGCACCGCAGTTCGTTGAAGGGTTGTTTCCGGTGGAATTCCTGTGTGAGCATCCTTGCCAGCCCGTATCCCAGCCTCTGCCCGACGAACCCTCGCTGGAGGCGAATGTCTATAACGCTCTGGTGCTTGGGGTGCGGGATTACGTCAACAAAAATGGCTTTAAATCTGTTGTTCTCGGGTTGTCCGGTGGCATTGATTCGGCGGTGACGCTGGCGGTAGCGGTAGACGCCTTGGGGCCCGAGCGCGTCAGAGCGGTGATGATGCCGTTCCGCTACACCTCGAGTATGAGTCTGGAAGACGCCGAAGCGGAAGCGGTTGCCCTGGGGGTACAGTACGACGTGTTCTCCATCGAGCCCATGTACGATGCTTTCATGGCGAGTCTGGAGAAGCCGTTTGAGGGCACGACACCGGACACGACCGAAGAGAATCTTCAGGCGAGGTTGCGGGGGGTGTTGCTGATGTCCCTGTCCAACAAATTCGGATCCCTGGTGCTGACCACCGGGAACAAGAGTGAGATGGCTGTTGGTTATTCCACCCTGTACGGCGATATGGCCGGTGGTTTTGATGTGCTGAAGGATGTGCCCAAGACCCTGGTGTTCCGACTTGCCAGGTATCGCAACACACTGTCGTCGGTCATTCCCGAGCGCGTCATCACACGTCCACCCTCGGCTGAACTGGCGCCGGACCAGAAGGATGAGGACAGCCTGCCGGGCTACGACGTGCTGGATCAGATCCTGAATCTGTACGTTGAACGGGATTTCAGCGCGGACGCGATTGTGGCGGAAGGGTTTGACCGTACTGATGTAGAGCGGGTCATTCGCCTGGTGGATATCAACGAATACAAGCGGCGCCAGGCGCCGATAGGTGTGCGTATCACCGAGCGCGGCTTCGGTAAGGACCGTCGCTATCCGATTACCAATGGATGGCGCATCGGGAAATAGGGGCGAGTGCCCCGTTTTCCCAAGGTGTTATTCGTCGCCCATCAGGCCGAAGGTGACCACGCTTGAAAGGGAGCGGTTCTCCCGCTTCAGCAGGTCGGGTGCAAATTCGCCATTGTCATCAAACGCATTGCTGTCAGGATAGTTTTTAGCCAGCAGGGCAATGGCATCGTCAGCGGCCTTATTAAGTTCCATAAAGCGGAACGTTTCCGCCAGGATCACCAGGGCTTCCTCCACGGACGGTGACGTAGAAAAGTTCTCGACCACGTAGCGGGCCCGGTTGTTGGCGGCGATATAGGCTTCCCGCTTGATGTAGTAGCGCGCGGCATGAATTTCCAGTTCGGCCATGCGGTTACGGATGGCAATCATGCGCTGTCGTGCGTCAGGAGCGTATTCGCTGTCGGGGTAGCGGTTGAGCAGGTTGGAAAAATCCCGGAAGGCCTGGCGTTGTTCGCCCGGATCGCGGGCCGCCACATCAATCGGGAAATAGCGTGCGGCGAGGCCGATATCCAGGTTGTAGGATGCCAGCCCTCTCATATACAGCGCATAATCCGTGTGTTCGCTTTGCGGGTTAAGCCGCATGAAACGGTCAGCGGCCGCCCGCGCACCTTCAAGATCCAGGTTCTGATAGCGGGCATAGATCAGGTCCATCTGGGCCTGCTCGGCATAGCGACCGAACGGGTAGTAGGTTTCCAGATAATCGAGATTCTCTTCGGCTTCGTTGAAATTGCCGGAGTTCATGGCTTCGCGGGCATTTTCATAATAGGTTTCTTCCGGCAGCACTTCTTCCTGTTTGTTGGAAGCACAGGCACTGATTAGTAGCGCTGTGGTGGTCAGTAGCAATAATAGAACAACTGATCTCATGCCGGAATCCCGTATAATGACTTAATGCGAATGATCGGCCATTGTAACGGGGAACCTGTGCCTTGTGCAGTGGCTGGCCAACTTGATTGAGAATTTCTGACTGAAACGTAACACAACACCATCGGCCCCGGGGGCTTAATGTCTGCTGAAAACCGTATTACCGCTGCTTTTTCCGTTCCGCCGGAGTTGAGTGACCGACGCCTGGATCAGGCTGCGGCAGAACTGATGCCGGAGCATTCCCGCTCGCGTTTGCAGGGTTGGATCAAAAGTGGTGCCCTGACCGTCAACGGTGAAAATCGTAAGCCGCGGGACAAGGTGATGCTTGATGACCGTCTGGAGCTGGATGCTGAACCGGAAGCACAGGTGAGCTGGCAAGCGGAATCGATTACGCTGGATGTGGTCTACGAAGATAAGCATCTGCTGGTGATCAACAAACCGGCCGGACTGGTGGTGCATCCTGCCGCAGGCCATGCCGATGGTACCCTGGTCAACGCGTTGCTCAATTATGCACCGGAAGTGGAGAACCTGCCCAGGGCAGGCATTGTCCACCGTCTCGACAAGGACACTTCCGGCATTATGGTGGTCGCGCGCAGCCTGATTGCCCATACATCCCTGGTGGATCAGTTGCAGACCCGAACCATGGGGCGTGAATACGAAGCCGTGGTGGTGGGAACGTTGACGGGAGGTGCCACGGTGGATGCCCCTATTGGTCGTCACCCCCGCGAGCGTAAGAAGATGGCTGTCGTGCCGACCGGCAAACCGGCAGTGACACACTATCGGTTGGTGGAGCGATTTGCAGCGCACACCCATGTTCGCTGCAAGCTCGAGAGCGGACGTACCCACCAGATTCGCGTCCACATGGCCCATGTGAAGCATCCGTTGCTCGGGGACCCTGTCTATGGTGGTCGGCTGCGTCTGCCCAAAGGCACCACGGAGGAATTGCGAGAGGTGCTGGCGGCGTTTCAGCGTCAGGCGCTCCATGCGCGCCAACTGACCCTGGAGCATCCGGAAACCGGAGAAATTCTCACCTGGGAAGTGCCTTTGCCGGAGGATATGGAGCACTTGTTGGCAGCGTTACGCCAGCATGTGAAGGATCTGGATAGCCATGAATTCTGATCGGTCTGTAATAGCGCCCGACTGGCCGGCCCCAGCGCGCGTGCGAGCGATTTCTTCCACCCGTGCGGGTGGGGTCAGTCCGGCACCATGGGATTCCATGAATCTTGGCAATCATGTTGGTGATGATCCGCAGCGTGTGCAGGAAAACCGGCAGCGTCTGGCTGCGATGGCAGGGGTTGAGCTGTGCAAGGTCGGCTGGCTGGAACAGGTCCATGGAACGGACGTGGTATCGCTACCGGTTGCAGGTGTTCCGAAAGCCGATGCCAGTCATACCGATCAGGCTGGTCATGGCTGCGTGATCATGACCGCTGACTGCCTGCCAGTGCTACTCTGCGACGTTTCTGGTACCCGGGTGGGAGCGGCCCACGCTGGGTGGCGCGGTCTCTGTGATGGCGTCCTGGAGGCGTTGGTGAGCGACATGGGGTGTAACCCGGCGGAGTTGATGGCCTGGCTGGGTCCGGCCATTGGCCCCCGTCAGTTCGAAGTGGGGGCCGAAGTGCGGGAGGCTTTCCTGCTAAATGATCCTGCCGCTGCCGACGCGTTCTCGGGGCAGGGCGCGCGGGAAGGTCACTATATGGCGGATATCTATCTGCTTGCCCGTCAGCGTCTGGCCGCGTCCGGTGTGAGCCAGGTCTACGGTGGCGACCGTTGCACCGTTTCCGAGCCTCACACGTTCTTTTCCTACCGACGCGATGGCCAGACAGGGCGTATGGCCAGCATGATCTGGTTATCGGACTGCGCCTGACGCCCGTCAATTTTCTGACAGATTCTGTCTCTCCCTGCTTGAAGTCCACCCGGTTGCCCCTACATTTAATGTCAAGGCAATCGGGATGTCAGCGATACCGCTGGAGCATCCGGTCATTGAATCGGGGAAAAACTCATTATGCGAATTGACAAACTCACCAGCCGACTGCAAACCGCGCTCGCCGATGCGCAGTCCCTTGCCGTGGGCAAGGATCATAACTTTATTGAACCGGTGCACTTGATGCAGGCGTTACTGGATCAGGATGCCGGCTCTATCAAGCCGTTATTGAAGCAGGCTGGAGTTGAACCCGGCCGTGTGCGTCAGGCCGTTGCCCGTGAGATTGAGAATCTCCCGGAAGTTAAGGGCTCTGCGGGTGATGTCTCCATGTCCAACGACATGGGGCGCCTGTTCAATATCGCGGACAAGCTGGCCCAGAAGCGCAAGGATCAGTTTATTTCCAGTGAGCTGATGTTACTTGCCGCCCTGGAAGATCGAGGCACTCTCGGGCGGGTTTTGCGGGAGCAGGGCGTGGACAAGGCCGCGCTGGAAAAAGCCATCGATGAGGTTCGTGGTGGTGAGCCCGTCAACGACGCGGCCGCGGAGGAAAGCCGCCAAGCGCTTTCCAAATACACCATTGATCTGACTGAACGGGCCGAGGCGGGCAAGTTGGACCCGGTGATCGGGCGTGATGACGAAATTCGACGCACAATCCAGGTGCTGCAGCGTCGTCGCAAGAACAATCCTGTGTTGATTGGCGAGCCCGGGGTGGGCAAAACCGCCATTGTTGAGGGATTGGCTCAGCGAATTGTGAACGGAGAAGTACCTGAAGGTCTGAAGAACAAAAAGGTGCTGTCCCTGGATATGGGATCGTTGATCGCGGGTGCCAAATTCCGCGGTGAGTTCGAGGAGCGCCTGAAGGCGGTGCTGAATGAGCTGGCGAAGCAGGAAGGCCAGATCATTCTGTTCATCGATGAAATCCATACCATGGTGGGTGCCGGTAAGGCCGAAGGTTCCATGGACGCCGGCAACATGCTCAAGCCGGCTCTGGCTCGGGGCGAGTTGCATTGTGTGGGCGCCACCACCCTGGACGAGTATCGTGAAAATATCGAGAAAGACGCGGCCCTTGAGCGCCGTTTCCAGAAAGTCTTGGTCAGCGAGCCTAACGAAGAAGACACCATCGCCATCCTGCGTGGTCTGAAGGAACGTTACGAGGTTCATCACGGGGTTGAAGTGACGGATGGGGCGATCATTGCCGCCGCCAAGCTTTCCCATCGCTACATTACCGACCGTCAGCTGCCGGACAAGGCCATTGATCTGGTCGACGAGGCCGCCAGTCAGATCCGAATGGAAATGGATTCAAAGCCGGAAGCGCTGGATCGCCTTGAGCGTCGCCTGATTCAGCTCAAGATCGAGCGTGAAGCGCTGAAAAAGGAAACCGATGCCGCTTCGAAAAAACGTTTGGAAGAGCTGTCTGACGTGATTTCTGGTGTTGAGCGCGAATACGCCGACCTGGAAGAAGTGTGGAACACTGAAAAGGCCGCGCTGCACGGCTCCCAGAAGATCAAGAGCCAGTTGGAGCAGGCCAGGATTGACCTGGAAAACGCTCGCCGCGCCGGTGATCTTGGCCGAATGTCCGAGCTTCAGTACGGCAACATACCGGAGCTGGAACGTCAGTTGGATATGGCCAGTCAGGCTGAAATGATGGAGATGAAGCTGCTCCGAAATCGGGTCACGGACGAGGAAATTGCCGAGGTTGTCTCCAAGTGGACCGGTATTCCGGTGTCCAAGATGCTGGAGGGGGAGCGTGACAAGCTGATGCGCATGGAGGAAGCGCTCCATGGTCGGGTCATTGGTCAGGATGAAGCGGTGGAAGCCGTATCCAATGCCGTCCGCCGTTCCCGCGCTGGTCTGGCTGATCCCCACCGACCGAACGGCTCGTTCCTGTTTCTTGGGCCAACCGGTGTTGGTAAGACCGAGTTGTGCAAGTCGCTGGCGTCGTTCCTCTTCGATACCGAAGAGGCTATGGTGCGAATCGACATGTCGGAATTCATGGAGAAGCACTCTGTGGCACGACTGATCGGTGCACCTCCCGGCTATGTGGGGTATGAGGAAGGTGGGTACCTGACCGAAGCGGTTCGCCGTCGTCCTTATTCAGTGCTGTTGCTGGATGAGGTTGAGAAGGCTCATCCGGATGTATTCAATATCCTGTTGCAGGTGCTGGAAGACGGTCGCCTGACGGACGGGCAGGGCCGGACGGTCGACTTCCGTAATACGGTGATCGTGATGACCTCCAACCTGGGATCGGACATCATTCAGCAGAAGGCCGGTGAGGAAAACTATGAATCCATGAAGAGTGCGGTGATGGAGGTCGTGGGTACTCACTTCCGGCCCGAGTTCATCAACCGTGTGGATGAAGTGGTGGTCTTCCATCCGCTGGCGGAAAGCCAGATCCAGGGTATTGCAAGAATCCAGATCGAGTCGCTGAGTAAGCGTCTGCGGGATCAGGACATGAAGCTGGAGCTGGACGATGCTGCTATGGAGTTGCTGGCAGAAGTCGGTTACGACCCGGTTTATGGCGCTCGGCCGCTGAAGCGTGCTATCCAGCGCATGATTGAAAACCCGCTGGCACAGCGCCTGTTGCAGGGCGAATTTGTTCCCGGGGATACCATTCGCGGGACCGTGCAGGAACACGCGCTGGTGTTTGATAAACTCTGAAACCAGAAGGGGTGATCACTTTGATCGCCCCTTCTGGCATATCTCTTAGCGCTCTGCCTGAGCGTCCTCTTCTGCGCCGCAGTTCTCGTCTGCAATCTCCTGGAACTTCTGGCGTTGCTCGTCAATCTCTTCCGGGGATAGGTAGCGTTGTTCGCCATCTTCCTCAACGCGAATCCGGCTGTTGCGGTCCAGAATTCTCAGATTGCTGCGGGCGGTTGCGCAGTTTGCTTCCCTCTGTTTGCGGCGGGCTTCCTCAACGGCTGATTCTTCGCGCTTTTCAGCCTCGTCTGCCTGCCGCGCTTCCAGGTCTTCCAGTTGTTCCTGAGGGCTTTGCCCTTGTTGGCCACCTGAGGATGTACCGCTTCGGACATTGACGCGTTCGGCTTGCTGGCCAGTCGGTTGGCGGTCGCCAAAGTGGGTGACGCCTTGCTCGTCAGTCCATTTGTAGACGGATGCAGCTGAGGCAGCAACAGGTGCGGCTACCAGAATGAAAGCCAGTGTCAGGATTCTTTTATTCATTACTCTACTCGTCTCGCGTTAGCCGGTTCGGGCCAACCTCTGGTTGCCCAATGTTTTTTAGTGCTTTTATCATGCCATCCGATGGCCGGATTTTCTCTATCGTGGTTCAAAAATCTGCATAAAGTATGGCAGACCTTTCGCCAGTATGGGCATAGAATCCGTACACTGCTATTGACAGGGAGTTTCCCGCTGTCAAAATTACCGATTGCCTGAAGACAGGGGTCAATACGGCAGGCAATCCCGAGCGAGTATCCCCCGTTAATCACCACACTGAACGCGCCGCGCACAGGTCGCGGGATGGTTGTTGCTTTTTTGCAACCCGTCGATTGGCCGTTCTCCGCAACCCTCAGGAGGGCGGCTGGCCAGGAGACAACCTCTTAAAGGTAGTGTGGAGGAGCAGCCGGTGCCGCTTTCACAAGAAGCAGGCAGGCCGGGTATCCAGGCAACCGGGAATGTTCCCGGCTCATTCACTCGTAGAAGAGGGTAGAAAATCGTGGAGTTATTGTCTGGCGCCGATATGCTGATCCGGTCCCTTCAAGATGAGGGTATCGAATACATATACGGCTATCCGGGTGGTGCAGCCCTTCATATTTATGATGCGCTGTTCAGGCAGGACAAAGTCAAGCATATTCTGGTTCGGCACGAACAGGCCGCGGTCCATATGGCCGACGGTTATGCTCGCGCAACCGGAAAACCAGGTACCGTACTGGTGACCTCGGGTCCTGGAGCCACCAACACTATCACCGGCATTGCCACTGCGTTCATGGATTCCATCCCCATGGTGGTTCTGTGCGGTCAGGTTGCATCCACCCTGATTGGTGAAGATGCATTCCAGGAAACCGATATGATCGGCGTTTCCCGTCCCGTGGTGAAACACAACCTGAGCGTGCGTCACCCCGAGGAAATTCCCGAGGTGATTCGCAAGGCTTACTACATTGCCTCGACCGGTCGCCCTGGTCCGGTGGTGGTCGATATTCCCAAGGATATGACTACACCGAACGAGCGCTATGAATACGTATTCCCCAAAAAGATCAAGCTACGTTCCTACAACCCTGCGATCCGTGGCCACGCCGGCCAGATCAAGAAGGCTGTGGATATGCTGCTGGCGGCCAAACGCCCGATCATTTACGCGGGTGGTGGCGTCATTCTTGGTAAAGCGTCGGGTCAGTTGACCGAGTTGGTAAGGATGCTGGGGTATCCCATCACCAATACCCTGATGGGTATCGGTTGCTATCCGGCCTCTGACAAGCAGCACCTTGGCTGGTTGGGTATGCACGGCACTTATGAGTCCAACATGGCCATGCATCACTCGGATCTCATCCTGTGTGTGGGTGCCAGGTTCGATGACCGCGTGACCAACGCTACGGAGAAATTCTGTCCGGGCGCACGCATTGTTCACATCGATATTGATCCGGCGTCCATTTCCAAGACAATCGATGCGGACGTCCCCATTGTGGGGCCGGTCGATGCGGTGCTCAAGGAGATGATCACCCTGGTCAAGGAAAGCAAGGAAAAGCCGGATGCGGATGCCATTGCTTCCTGGTGGAAGCAGATTGACGAGTGGCGCGCGTTCCATGGTATGCGATACGAAACCAGTCCCGATGTGATCAAGCCACAGGAAGTGATAGAAGCGTTGTGTCGGCTGACCAATGGCGAGGCGTTTGTCACCTCTGACGTGGGGCAGCACCAGATGTTTGCGGCCCAGTACTACAAGTTTGACAAGCCCAACCGCTGGATCAACTCCGGTGGTCTCGGCACCATGGGCTTCGGTCTGCCGGCCGCGATGGGTGTGAAACTGACGCACCCGGATGACGAAGTGCTTTGTATTACCGGTGAAGGTAGTATCCAGATGAACATCCAGGAGCTGTCCACCTGTAATCAGTACAACCTGCCGGTGAAAATCATCAACCTGAACAATCAGGCTCTGGGCATGGTCAAGCAATGGCAGGACATGAACTACGAGTCCCGCCACTCCCAGTCCTACATGGAGTCTCTGCCAGATTTCATCAAGCTGGCAGAAGCCTATGGCCACGTTGGGGTCCGAATCGACCGCAAAGAGGACCTGGAAACCAAGCTCAAAGAAGTGTTGGCCATGAAGGACAGGCTGGTGTTCGTGGATATCTACGTGGACCGGTTTGAACACGTGTATCCAATGCAGGTGGCCCGTGGCTCTATGAAAGACATGTGGCTCAGCAAGACGGAGAGGGTGTGATCATGCGTCGAATCATTTCTGTTTTGCTTGAGAACGAGCCGGGTGCATTGTCGCGGGTTGTGGGGTTGTTTTCCCAGCGCAACTACAACATTGAAACCCTGACGGTGGCCCCGACTGAGGATGAGACTCTGTCTCGTCTGACCGTCACTACCACCGGGTCGGACAAGGTCATTGAGCAGATCACCAAACAGTTGAACAAGCTGATCGAGGTGGTGAAGCTGGTGGATCTGACCGAGGGTTCTCATATTGAGCGTGAACTGATGTTGGTCAAGCTAAAGGCCGCCGGGTCCCAGCGCGCCGAGATCAAGCGCACCGTTGATATTTTCCGTGGTCAGATTGTCGATGTAACCAGCTCGGTTTACACGGTTCAGTTGGCGGGGGACAGCGATAAGCTGGACGGCTTCATTCAGGCGGTTGGCACGTCAGGTGTACTTGAAGTTGTCCGTACGGGTGTGTCCGGTATCGCTCGTGGCGAAAAGGTGTTGAGTCTCTGACCGACGGCCTATTCATTTTTAAATCATGGCCCCGGTAACGGGGTCGTTACAATATAGAGGTTATCCCATGCAGGTTTATTACGATAAGGATTGCGATCTTTCTCTCATCCAGGGCAAGAAAGTAGCCATCATCGGTTTTGGTTCACAGGGCCATGCCCACGCGTGCAACCTGAAAGAATCCGGCGTTGATGTCACCGTGGGTCTGCGCCCCGGTTCTTCCTCCATCGCCAAGGCCGAAGCCTACGGCCTGAAGACCAGCGATGTGCCTTCTGCTGTTGCCGCCGCTGACGTGGTAATGGTTCTGACCCCGGACGAGTTCCAGGCTCAGCTGTATGCGGCCGAAATCGAGCCGAACCTGAAGCAGGGTGCGACTCTGGCGTTCGCTCACGGTTTTGCGATCCACTACAACCAGATCGTTCCGCGCAAGGATCTGGATGTCATCATGGTTGCGCCGAAAGCACCGGGCCATACCGTTCGCACCGAATTCACCAAAGGCGGCGGTATTCCGGATCTGATCGCGATCTTCCAGGACGCATCCGGTAATGCCAAGAACCTGGCTCTGTCCTACGCCAGCGGCATCGGCGGCGGCCGTACCGGTATCATCGAAACCACTTTCAAGGACGAAACCGAAACCGATCTGTTCGGTGAGCAGGCGGTTCTGTGTGGTGGTGCTGTTGAGCTGGTCAAGGCAGGTTTCGAAACCCTGACCGAAGCCGGTTATGCTCCGGAAATGGCTTACTTCGAGTGTCTGCATGAACTCAAGCTGATTGTTGATCTGATGTACGAAGGTGGCATCGCCAACATGAACTACTCCATCTCCAACAACGCGGAGTATGGTGAGTACGTGACTGGGCCGGAAGTGATCAACGAACAATCCCGTGAAGCCATGCGCAACGCACTGAAGCGCATTCAGAGTGGCGAGTACGCGAAGATGTTCATCTCCGAGGGTGCCCTGAACTACCCGTCCATGACGGCGCGTCGTCGCCAGAATGCCGCTCACGACATTGAAACCGTCGGTGAGAAGCTGCGTGGCATGATGCCGTGGATCTCCGCGAACAAGATCGTGGACAAAGATAAGAACTAAGTCGGATTTGCGGCAAGTTCTGAAAACGCGGCCCGGGTGGCCGCGTTTTTCGTATATACTCCGCACAAATGCCCTTCGGAGTGAACGGAATGACTGAAGATAGAAAAATCCCGGAATCGAAAGAAACCGAAAAGGCTGATAAACCCTCCAGCGCATCCTCCGTGGGCGAGTTCGAGCCCGGTGAGGTTGTGGAGGAGGAGTTTGTGGAGGGAGCACCGGTGAGGCGCAAGGGGATATACCTTTTGCCGAATGCGCTGACCACTGCGTCCCTGTTTTCCGGTTTCTACGCGATTGTGTCCGCTGCCAACGGTATGTTCGACAACGCCGCGATTGCGGTGTTCGTCTCAATGATACTGGACGGCCTGGATGGTCGGGTGGCGAGAATGACCAACACCCAAAGCAAGTTTGGTGAGGAGTACGACAGCCTGGCGGACATGGTAGCTTTTGGTGTCGCTCCGGGAATGGTGGCCTTCTTCTGGTCGCTTAATGAGTTGGGGCAGGTCGGTTGGGCGATCACCTTTATCTACGTGGCCGGGGCAGCGTTGCGTTTGGCTCGATTCAATACCCAGATTGGCTCGGTGGACAAAAAGTTCTTTGTCGGGTTGGCTAGTCCGGCGGCTGCGGCGTGTGTCGCGGGCATGGTGTGGTGTTTCCACGATGTGGACCCTGCAACCTGGCTGACGTTCATGACAATTGTCGTAGTGGGTGGTAGCGGTGTGTTGATGGTCAGCAATATTCTGTATCGCAGTTTCAAGGACCTGGATCTGCGGGGCAGGGTACCTTTTGCGGCGATACTGCTGGTGGTGCTGATCTTTGTAGTGATCGCCCTGGATCCCGCTACGGTTCTTTTTACCGGGTTCCTTATTTATGGGTTGTCCGGCCCCTTCATGGCGCTGACGCGCAAAGCCCGCCGTAACTCCGCTTCCTGAGTACCCGCTTCCCGGCCCGTATCAGCGGGCCGGGAATGTTTGCTGCATTCCCCGGTCAATCTTGAAGGCTTTTTGTTCCCCGGCATATTTTCCTGTTGAAGCGGAGTGTTGTTGGTTTTATGATCAGTTTGTGTGCATTCTGAGCGGGCTGATAGGGGGAAACCGAAATATCTTTGAAATAGTTTCAAAAGCTCGTTGACTCCTCGCCTGAGCTCTGTAGAATGCGCATCTCTTTCGAGGGGTAA
>NZ_KE007329.1:81864-115672 GCF_000397065.2 Marinobacter lipolyticus SM19 | reverse complement strand
GAAAGAGATGCGCATTCTACAGAGCTCAGGCGAGGTGTCAACGGTTTGTTCAAAACTTTTTTGAACAACCGCAAAAAGCGATCAGATATCCACCTTTACCGCGGCTGCAGAGCGGGCTGCCTTTGCCCTGGCCTCTTCAAGGGATTCGGCGTTCGCAAGCGCCACACCCATTCGGCGGCGCCCTTTCAGTTCCGGCTTACCGAACAGCCTTATTTGAGTATCGGGCTGAGCCAGTGCATTTTCAAGACCGGAATAAGACACTTCGGAAGAGTCCCCTTCCGGAAGGATCACGGCTGAGGCGGACGGGCCCAGCTGACGAATTGCCGGTACTGGCAACCCCAGGATCGCACGGGCGTGAAGTGCAAACTCGGACAGATCCTGGGAAACCAGTGTCACCAGCCCGGTGTCATGGGGGCGAGGCGACACTTCAGAAAACCATACGTCCTCTCCCTTTATGAAGAGCTCAACCCCATAAACGCCATAACCGCCCAGATTCCCCGCGACAGCTTCGGCTATCTCCTTTGAACGGGCCAAGGCCTTTTCATTCATGACTTGCGGTTGCCAGGATTCCCGGTAATCGCCGTCCTCCTGACGGTGACCGATCGGGTCACAGAAGGAGATACCGTCCCGGTGTTTGACCGTCAGCATAGTGATTTCGTAATCAAAATCCACGAAGCCTTCAATAATCACTCGCCCCTTCCCTGCTCTGCCGCCGGTTTGTGCATACTCCCAGGCCGCCTCTATATCGCTTTCCGCTTTGACCGTACTTTGCCCTTTGCCAGAGGAACTCATTACCGGCTTCACCACCAGAGGCAGGCCGATTTCCCGCACCGCCGCCAGGTAGTCTTCCCAGGCCTCTGCAAACCGGTACGGAGAAGTAGGCAGCCCCAACTCTTCTGCAGCAAGCCGGCGGATCCCTTCTCTATTCATGGTGAGATTGACAGCCCGGGCCGTCGGGACAACCCGATACCCCTCTTTTTCCAACGCAACCAACTCCGGTGTTGCTATCGCTTCGATCTCCGGAACAATCAGATTCGGTCGTTCCTGCTCAATAATCGCGCGGAGCGCCTGGCCGTCCAACATATCCACCACATGACTGCGATGAGCCACCTGCATCGCCGGCGCGTTGGCGTAGCGATCAAGTGCAATCACCTCGACGCCAAGGCGCTGGAGCTCGATGACGACTTCCTTCCCGAGCTCTCCTGAGCCACAGAACAGAACTTTAAAGGCATTTGATTTAAGCGGCGTACCAACGCGCACGGTTTCAGACATCGTTCAGGGTTCCTGTAGCTTCAAGAATTACAGCGCAACTTTCTCTTCACGCTTGGCGACTTTTGTAAGAACTTCACGGCGCTCATCATTGGTCATACGGGTCCAGCGCATGATCTCGTCACCGGTGCGGTGGCATCCGATGCAGACATCGCTGGCATCCAGGGCGCAGACGCTCACACAAGGGGAACGCACTTTATCAGCCACCTTCATTATTCCGGCTCATACGGTGTCAGCTGCCCAAGATAGCGTTCGGCATTCTGGACATAATGGAGGGCGCTGAGCTCCAGCATTTTTTTCTGGTTGTCATTCAGCTCCCGCTTGATCTTGCCAGGCGAACCTACAACCATGGAGCCATCAGGAATTTCCATACCTTCGGGTATCAGAGTGTTGGCTCCGATCAGGCAATGCTTGCCAATCTTTGCACCGTTAAGAATCACGGCATTAATACCAATCAGCGAATAATCACCAATGTCACACCCGTGAAGCATTGCCTTGTGACCAACGGTGACCCCTCGTCCCAGCGTCAGAGGGATATCCGGGTCGGTATGAAGTACCGAGCCATCCTGGACATTGGACTCCGGACCAATCGTGATCAGATCATTGTCCCCACGGATCACCACGTTGAACCAGACACTGGCCCTGTCCATCAACCTGACACTGCCAATGACCGTTGCGTTGTCGGCGACATATTGCCCCTTGCCCTGTAGTTCGGGCCTGCGGTCGCCCAGCGAATAAAACATATCAGCCTCCTGTGCGGGAAGTTTTGGGAGCGGGCGGTTCAAGAAGATCAATACCGACGTCGTATACGGCATTCAGGAAATCGACCAGGACCACGGCCGACAACCCCCAGATCTCGTAGCGCTCCCATCGGTAGCATGGAACATAAAAAGTATGATTCAGAAAGTCGAGGGCATCCGTACGTTCCCGCCTGTCCTCCAGGAAAAATTCCAGTGGGACACGGAAGATACTCTCAATTTCGTGGGGATTGGCGCTTAATGGATGATCTCCGGGAATAACACCAACGTAAGGCGTGACGAGTATGCCATAACGTGACATCACCTGGCTGAGGGGGGCAACTACCCGCACCTGGTCGGGCGGCAAACCGATCTCTTCATGCGTTTCCCTGAGCGCAGTCGCTACCAGGGAGGGATCCGTAACATCCCGCTTCCCACCGGGGAACGCCACCTGTCCACGATGTGTATTCAGGTTCGCCGAGCGTAGCGTAAACACCATTTCCGGATTACGGATATCGTCCGTGATCGGCACAAGAATTCCGGCTTCCGGGTAATCCAGCGCCAACTGGCGAGGCGCATATCCGGCAAGTCGTTCTTTAAGGAGATCGTGCAAAACCCTGCTCCGTTTACGACTGACTATTGAATGAGACAGCGGCAGCACAGATCGTTAAACTTGCTACCAAACATTTAATATAAGTATACGGTGAAACCCATGAAATACTGCAGCACATGCGGCCATCCTGTTGAGCAACGAATTCCCCAGGGCGATAACCGCCACCGTTATGTGTGCGTGAGCTGCGAAACCATACACTACCAGAATCCCCGCATCGTTGCGGGCACGGTTCCCGTTTGGGAAGGCCGCATTCTGCTGTGTCGGCGCGCCATTGAACCTCGCTACGGCTACTGGACCCTGCCGGCCGGTTTCATGGAAAATGCGGAAACCACTATCGAAGCCGCCGCCCGGGAAACCCGCGAGGAGGCGCTGGCCGAGGTCAACATCGATGGCCTCTACACTATTATCGATGTTCCTCATATCAATCAGGTACACATGTTCTATCGTGCGACGCTGATTGATGGCACCTTTGGGGCCGGGGAAGAATCCCTTGAAACCCAGCTGTTTGATCTTGACGATATTCCCTGGGACGAGATTTCATTTCCGACGGTCCGGAAAACCCTGGAGTTGTACCTGGAAGATCTGAGAAGCGAATCCTTCCAGGTGCATGTCAGCGACATCCGCTACTCGATCAAAGACCGCAAGTAAGCCTGCTACATAACTTCCATTCTGTAGACTTCGTAGGCGGGCTCTTCATAAGGGTGCGCCTTTTTGAACGCTTCCAGCGCCTCACTAATGAGCTCGTCTTTACACACCAGCTCTACCTTGTACTCATCCACCACTTCCAACTCACCCTGCTGACCGAGAAACGGCTGACTGCCATCCAAGGGACGGAACTGCCCTTGTCCGCGGCATTGCCAGGCACAACAATCATAATCACCTATGCGCCCGGCCCCGGCTTCAAACAACGCGGCTTTGGTTTGCTCCAGGTGTGTTTCCGGTACGAAATAACACAACTTGTACATGGCCTTCACTCCTCGAAACAGCACATCCAGCCGACCAGCGCCGGATATTTTTTGTACAGATTAAGCATTTACCCACTTACCCACAGAATCTGTGGATAACTCTGGGGAAAGTTTTTGGGTACATGCTTCCACCCCCCGTGATTACTGCACTTTCGTTAAATTGGCGACAAATTCACCTAATGACATAATTCCTTATTTTTCAATAATTTATTAAAGTCGAGTAAAAGTTGAACCAAAAATCAGATAATTGTTCATGGAACGCACAGCCTGGCACCAACAATGTGCATAAAAGTAACGAGTCAAGAGAAAAAATTCCATTTTCAGGAGAAATTCCTCTTGAATTATGCACAGACTTGAGTCTTTCAGACACAAAAAAACCGGCCTGAGGACTTGCATGTTGCAACCCCTCAGGCCGGTTCCGGTTTAACCAGTGTGATCAGCCGAACCAGCGACGAGCATTGCGGAACATCCGTATCCAAGGCCCATCTTCCTGCCACTCACCGGGGCGCCAGGAATGCTGAACTGCCCGGAACACCCGTTCAGGGTGAGGCATCATGATCGTAACCCTGCCATCACGCGTAGTCACACCGGTAATACCCGCTTCGGAACCGTTAGGGTTATAGGGGTAGCGCTCGGTTGCCTGGGCGCGATTATCCACATACCTCAGGGCTACCAGCTCGCTCTCCTCCAGTGCTGCAGCGGAGTCAGCACCACTGAACTCAACTCGCCCCTCGCCATGGGCAACCGCAATGGGCATCCTCGACCCTGCCATACCTTCCATAAACGCTGACGGTGAAGGCAAGACCTCTGCCATCACCAGGCGCGCTTCAAACTGCTCGGACTGGTTACGTACAAAGCGCGGCCAACCCTCACTGCCGGGAATCAACTCATGGAGATTGGAGAGCATCTGACAACCGTTACAGACGCCCAGCGCCAGGGTGTCCTGACGATTGAAAAACGCAGCAAACTGGTCCCGGACCCGATCGCTGAACAAAATCGACTTGGCCCAGCCTTCGCCTGCTCCCAGTACATCACCGTATGAGAAGCCTCCGCACGCCACAAGACTGTTGAAGCCTTCCAGCGAAATGCGACCAGATAGCAGATCACTCATATGAACATCCACGGACTCGAATCCGGCCCGGTCGAAGGCCGCCGCCATTTCAACCTGACCATTAACGCCCTGCTCCCTGAGCACGGCGACTTTTGGCCGGGCACCGGTGTTTACAAACGGAGCCGTGATGTCTTCATTGATATCGTAACTGAGATCGACACTGAGCCCCGGATCTTCCCGATCCAGCAGGTTGTCGAACTCCTCCTGGGCACACTCGGCATTATCACGCAGAGACTGAACACGATAGCTTGTTTCCGCCCACAGTCGCTGCAAGTCAGTCCGGTCTTCATCGACCACTGATACGCCTTCAAAGGTAAAGCGGACACGATCGTCCTCCCTCAGAGAGCCAATCACCGAGGTATGGTCGCCAAGACCGGCTCCGGAGAACTGCTGCAGGACAAAATCGGTGTCTTCGCGACGTACCTGAATAACCGCTCCGAGCTCTTCGTTGAAAAGCTCCCGGGCAAACTGGGAGGCCTCCTCAGCCAGTCCATCCAGCTTGATGTCGATGCCGGTGTGACCCGCAAAGCTCATTTCCGCGAGCGTCACGAACAGACCGCCATCGGAACGATCGTGATAGGCCAACAGTTTATTGTCGCTGTTGAGGCCCTGGATCACGGCGAAAAACGCCTTGATATCTTCAGGGTCGTCCAGATCCGGTGCAACGGCGCCTACCTGACGATAGACCTGCGCCAGAGCCGAACCACCAAGACGATTCTGGCCGGCTGCCAGGTCAATCAGAATCAGATCAGTCTCGCCGGCATCAGATATCAGCTGAGGCGTCAGCGTCCGTGCAACGTCTGTTACTGGCGCAAACCCACTAATAATCAGCGACAGTGGGGACGTCACACTCTTCTGCTCACCACTGTCCTCATCCCAGACGGTTTTCATGGACATGGAGTCCTTACCAACCGGAATGGTAATACCCAGCTCGGGACACAACTCCATACCCACAGCACGAACGGTTTCGTACAGGTTCTCGTCCTCACCCGGATGACCTGCAGCAGCCATCCAGTTCGCTGACAAGCGAATATCTGACAGATTCGCAATCGATGCAGCCGCAAGGTTTGTGATCACCTCACCTACAGCCATGCGACCGGAGGCCGGAGCATCAATCACCGCCACAGGAGTTCTTTCGCCCATTGCCATGGCTTCGCCGGTGCGGACATCGAAGGAGCTGGCCGTCACGGCCACATCACTGACCGGTACCTGCCAGGGGCCCACCATCTGATCGCGAGCCACCAGACCTGTGATGGTGCGATCGCCGATGGTGATCAGGAAGCTCTTTGAGCCCACGGACGGCAATCTCAGCACCCGCTTGATGGCATCGCTCAGGTCAATCTTTGAAGAATCAAAGATTGGCTTGGTAAACGAGGACCGGGAAACACTGCGGTGCATGCGAGGCGGCTTGCCGAACAACACCTCCATGGGAAGGTCAACCGGCTTGTCATCGAAATAGGAATCACCCAGTTCCAGATGATGGGATTCCGTAGCTTCACCGATGACCGCGTACGGGCAACGTTCGCGACGGCACAACGCGTCAAACTGCTCCAGGTTCTCAGCAGCAACGGCCATGACGTACCGCTCCTGGGATTCGTTACACCAGATCTCGAGCGGAGACATACCCTGCTCATCGCTGGGAATTTCTCGCAACTCGAACTTGCCGCCCCGGCCGCCATCCTTCACCAGCTCCGGCATGGCGTTGGACAGACCACCCGCACCGACGTCGTGAATAAAGGCAATGGGGTTGTTCTCACCCATCTGCCAGCAGCGGTCAATCACTTCCTGGCAACGACGCTCCATTTCGGGGTTATCACGCTGAACCGAGGCGAAATCCAGGTTTTCGTTACTGGCACCGGAATCCATGGAAGATGCGGCCCCGCCACCGAGACCAATCAACATGGACGGACCACCAAGAACGATCAGTTTGGCACCAACCGGAATATGGCCTTTCTCCACATGCTCGCCACGAATATTGCCCAGGCCACCGGCAATCATGATCGGCTTGTGGTAACCCCGGACTTCCTCACCAGCCGCGCCTGGCACTTTTTCTTCGAAGGTGCGGAAATAGCCCGCCAGGTTTGGTCGGCCGAATTCGTTGTTGAACGCGGCGCCGCCAATGGGCCCTTCGATCATGATGTCCAATGGTGAGGCTATGCGATCCGGCTTGCCGTAACCGATCTCCCAGGGCTGGGGATCGCCAGGGATATTCAGGTTTGAGACCGTGAAGCCCGCCAGCCCGGCTTTCGGCTTGGAACCGCGCCCGGTTGCACCCTCATCCCGGATTTCACCACCGGAGCCAGTTGCAGCACCGGCAGCTGGGGCAATGGCCGTGGGGTGGTTATGGGTTTCCACCTTCATCAGGATGTGGATGTCTTCTTCGTTGTACCCGTAAACGCCGGTTTCAGGGTCCGGGAAGAAACGGCCACCACGGCTGCCACGTATAACAGACGCATTATCCTTATAGGCAGACAGCACACCCTCACTATTCATCTCATAGGTATTGCGAATCATCGCGAACAGGGATTTTTCCTGCCCTTCCCCGTCAATATCCCAGGATGCGTTAAAAATCTTGTGGCGACAGTGTTCAGAGTTCGCCTGGGCGAACATCATGAGCTCTACATCCGTGGGATCACGCTCCAGTTCCGTAAACGATTTCACCAGGTAGTCGATTTCATCTTCAGCCAGCGCCAGCCCCAGGGACTGATTGGCTTCGACCAGAGCCTCGCGGCCACCGGCCAGCACCGGAACGCGATTCAGCAATCGGGGCTCCTCATGGCTGAACAACAGCTCCGCTCCACCCATCTCATGGAATACCTTCTGGGTCATCCGATCATGCAGAAGGGAGGCAATTTTCTCACGCTGGTCCAGATTCAGTTTGCGATTGGCCCGGACATAATAGGCAATACCCCGCTCAATGCGTCGAATCTGACGCAGGCCACAGTTTCGCGCTATATCCGTTGCCTTGCTCGACCAGGGTGACAACGTGCCAGGACGTGGAACAACCAGAAACAGGACCCCTTCCGGATCTTCGACCGGGACACTGGGGCCGTAGGTCAGCAATCGATCCAGAATCGCCTGTTCGGGCTCGGAAAGCTCGAACTCCAGATCGGTGAAGTGCATGAACTCGGCATAGACGTGCTCAACTTCCGGCACAATGTCCTGGAGGCGAGCGTGCAATTTGCTGGAGCGGAAAGGCGAAAGCGCTGGAGCGCCGCGAAGTTCAAGCATGATCGAAACCTGTATCGCGCGAAACTGGGAAGTCAGGGCACCTGCCAGAACTGGCAGTAGGCACCCGGCCATCTGAAAGGCCGCCATGATACTTGAAAGCGTGGCAGGGATACAGCGCCACAGGTGTAATTACGGCCATGTACAATTGACATTGTTTTGCATAAAAATTGGTCACGTTTATTGACCATCCCAAGCGGACCGGGGATCATGGTCTTGTGGCATCGGACGCCACCATCAGGTAGTACTCGGATCAATCCGCACCGATCAATGATCGGGTAAGCACGGGTTCGTCGTACACTCAGGGTCCTGCAGCAGTTCCAGGGGAGACCAGGGATTTGTCAAAACTCAGACTGTATTTCGCCAGCTACGCTCTACGCTGGCTATTGCCTTCTATCCTCGTGATCATTTCAAGCGGATGTTCCAGGCCGACCACGCTTCAGGAGATCCGCTCGGAAGGCGTACTTCATATCATTACCCGAACGGCCCCTTCCATCTATTTCGAGGGCCGGGACGGCATTACCGGCTATGACTACGAACTCGCCAAGCGACTTGCAAAGGAACTCGGCGTCGAGCTCAGGGTCCGCGTGGTCGAGAACAACACTGACATTCTCTCCGTGCTCGATCGCAACTTCGCTCACATTGGCTTGGCTGGCTTATCAAATCGCCCCGAACTGGCCGAAAAATACCACACACTACCTACCGGCATACTGGCAGAGTCCGTGGTTATCTACCGTCGTGACACCGCCCGCCCGGAGAACGTGGAGGATCTTGCCGGCGTCACACTGCACCTGGTTGCCGACAGCAATCACGAACACCGCTTGGAGAAGCTTCAGGAACAGTACCCCGATCTCCAGTGGCAGGTTCATACATCGCTGGACGCAGCCGGCATCCTGGCACGGGTTGAATCCGGCGAGTTTTCCACAGCCGTTGTGTCGTCAAACGAACTGGACCTCAACCACGTTTACTTCCCGCAAGTAAAAGAATCATTTTCGCTGGGAGAACCCGAGGAGTTGGCCTGGCTATTCCCCGCAGAGCAGGATGACTCCCTGGCGTTGGCCGCCCGGGAATTCTTCGAGAAACTTCGGGATAACGGCACACTCGCCCAGCTCGCCGAGCGGTTTTATGGTCATCTCGACCGTCTCAACTACGTGGGTGCCCGCACCTTTGTTCATCATGTCAATAATCGACTGCCCAAGTATGAGACCCTGTTCCGCAGTTACGCCGCTGACTATGGCCTGGATTGGCGTCTACTGGCGGCAATTGGTTATCAGGAGTCCCATTGGCGCCCAAACGCGGTTTCACCCACTGGAGTGCGGGGGCTGATGATGCTAACCCAAAGCACCGCAGGCCAGATTGGCGTCAGCAACCGCCTGGATCCAGAGGAAAGCATTCAGGGAGGCGCAAAATACTTCACCCTGGTTCACCGCCAGATCCCAGAGCGCATTCCGGAGCCAGACCGGACGTGGTTTGCGCTGGCTTCCTATAATGTAGGATTTGGTCATCTGGAGGATGCCAGGAGACTGACAGAGGACGCAGGCAGAAATCCGGACCGCTGGCTGGACGTCAAGGAATTCCTGCCGCTGCTGGCCCAGAAAGAATGGTATTCCAAGACCCGATACGGATACGCCCGTGGACACGAGCCGGTCATTTACGTGCAGAATATCCGTCGATACTACGATGTACTGGCCTGGATGACCGAGCCCGCGGAAGAGCGGCCCACTCAGGAAGAACCCTGGTTTGTTGATCTGGAAGGCGCGGAAGATAACGAAGGCCGAGCAGAGGCGAAGCCCGAAGGAGACATGCGGGCGATGTTACCACGGGAACTGGGAATGATTCCGCCCACATTGTAACAGCCGGGCCATCAAAACAGTCCGTCTTCGGGATCGACAAAATCAAGCGCCGCGTCGATATGATCAGCGGCAAACCCACGACGGGTCAGGAACCGCGCCTGCCTTGCCTTCTCCTCCCAGTCGTCATGTATATTCGTGCCGCCAAAACGCTTTACCCGTAACCGGATGGCCATCTCTGACCAGTCATTGTCATCTCTTTCATCTACGCAGTCCGGCGTACGATGGACGCCCCGCTGCTGAAGCTCAGCCTGGATACGCAACGGACCGTATCCAAGGTCCATCCGTTGGCGGGCGTAGACATCGGCAAAACGATCATCGTCAAGCCATCCTTCTGCTTCATAGTCATCCAGTACTCGTTCGATGACGCCGTTTTCAATCTTCCGCTGCCGCAACTTCAGGCTGAGCTCCGCCCTGCTATGCTCTCGCCGGGCCAACAGGCGCAACGCGACCGAACGGGCTTTGTATTCCTGATCATCCGGATTTTCCTGTTTTGCCATCCTGACCCTTCCCGCAAACACAAACAAAACGCTAGACTAGCCCACTTACAAAAGCGGCTGCCGATTATTCTCGCAGTCCGCTGACTTCTCCGGCCCCTGCTTTGGGATGCCGATGGTCGGTGCCGGCACACTGTGCCCCACACCGGGAACTGGTTTCAATATTCAAGGATACCCTGATGGCTGCATTCATCCAGAAACTGTTCAAGAATCGTAAATCCACCGGCAAATCCGGAGCGACACCGGGTACGGCAAAAACCGTCCCCTCACCCAAAGCAGACACCCCGGAAGTGGACCCCAGAAAAGAACAGCGCGCGGAACAACTGCAGCAATTGGCGAACACCCCCAGTGGTGAACGGCTGGAACAGCTGGCGATCAGTGGCTTAACCGCCGACATCCGAAGCGAAGCGGCCAGACAGATTACTGACAAATCCCGCTTGCAGCGAGTGCAGAAAGAAGCCAAAGGCCGCGATAAAACTGTGTACCAACTGGTTCGCCAGACCTTGCAGGATATCCGCAGCCAGGAAGAGCAACAACAGAAAACCCGGGAACGCATCCATACGCTGGTGGTCCAGGCTGGCGATCAGGCCCGCAGCGAAGACACCAAGCTGTACGAGGCGCGCCTGGATACCCTGCTGAAACAGTGGTCGGAGGTTGAACAGGAAGCCTCAACAGACCAGACCACCGAGTTCCTGGAATCGGTTCGCCGTTGCCGGGAAAGGGTTGAACAACTGAAATCTGAAGCGGAACAGGCAATCCGCCAGCAGGAACAACAGAAGCAACGTTCGGAAACTCTTGAGTTGCTACAAACAACACTGGATGAGCTCCGGCAACAATCACCGGATGAGGCACCCTCCCTTGCATCGCTGGATGCATTGCAGAAGACCCAGGAAAATCGCTGGTTGGAAGCCACCCGGGAAACAGCAGTAGAGAAGCACGAACAGAAAACCTACGAGAACCGGATGCAGCCCCTGCGTAACTATATTGCAGCGCTGAAACGGCTTGCCCAGTACAAGGGAGAGCTGGCCGCCATCACAGAGGGGCAGCCCGGGGACGAAAACGTGCAACGTACCGCAAAGGAGCTGATCAAGGCCATCGAATGGCCTGCGGAATTCGGTCGGCCAACGCAGCTGGCGGCAGCCTATAAGGTAGCGGGCACTGCGAAGGCAAACGCACCCCAAAAACCCGACAGCGAGGAACAGAAGCAACAGGCCGAGGCTCTGAAAGCCACCCTGGAAAAACTCGATGCAGCGCTTGAAGCCAAACAGCTCAAGGAGTCCAAACAGTTGTTCAAGCATGCCCAGCATCAACTGAAGGATCTGGACCACCGACACAGCAAACCAATGCAGTCACGTATACAGTTACTGGGCGGGCAACTCAGGGAACTGACAGATTGGCAGGGCTTTGCGACCCAACCCAAACAGATAGCCCTGTGCGAACAGATGGAATATCTGGCGACCCAGCCAATGGAGCCGGAAGCCAAGGCCGAGCGAATCCATGAACTTCAGAATGAATGGCGGGAACTGGGTGGTTCGTCTGACCGTGCACTTTGGAGCCGCTTCAAGGCTGCGTCGGACAAGGCTTACGAACCCTGCAAGGCTTATTTCTCAGCAAAATCCGGTCTCAAGCAGGCCAACCTGGAGAAACGAAAGGCAATCTGCGAGGAACTGGAGTCCTTCCTCAACAATGCTGATTGGTCCACCATCGACTGGAAATCTGCAGAGCGCATCCACCAAACTGCACGTCAGGAGTGGAAAGCAGCGTGGCCCATTGAGTTTCGTGATAATCGTCCGGTTCAGAAACGATTTGATGGCCTGCTGAAAAAGCTGGAATCCCCCCTGGATACCGAGCGCCAGAAGAACGAAGCTTTGAAGCAGGACATTGTCGAGCGTGCCAATGCCCTGATCAGCCACGAACCCCTGACCGAAGCAATGAATCTGGCCAAGTCACTGCAAACCGAATGGCAGCAAATTGGCATCACCAGACACCGGGAAGACCGCAAACTGTGGCAGGCCTTTCGCAAAGCCTGTGACGAAATCTTCGCGCGTCGCGATGCCCGGAAGTCTGAACAGCAGGAGGCCACCCGGGAAGCTGACGAACGAGCGGAAGCTGTGCTTGCCACGAGCCAGGCCCTGGACAGTGATAAGCCTGATAGCAGTACTATTGAAAATGCCCTTGGCAACCTCAAAACTCTCGCACAGGATGCCGTTTCGCCACAGGTCCGGGAACGTATAGCACAAGACAAGCGCCGATTAACCCAGATGCTGGAAACCCTGAAGGTCAGGGGCGAAGTGCAATCCTGGCAGGCCCATGTGCAGGCCCGACTTGACGGAAATCTGAACACCGCCGACCTTCCGGATTCATGGCAGTCGCTCGCCAGCGAGTCCGACGCCATGGATGCCGGGGAGTTGGTCATTCGTGCCGAAATTCTTACTGGTTCTCCCTCTCCGGACTCGGATCAGGGGCGGCGAATGGAGATTCAGGTCCAGCGCCTGGCTGATGGGATGGGGAACTCAGGCGGTACGGATACGAATAAGAACAAACAACTGGAATCGCTGGTGGCAAACTGGTGTACACAACAACCAGAGGACGCGCTTGACAGTCAGTTGGCAGCCCGCCTCAACAAGGCGATCGGGACGCTGGTCGGTTAATAGCGATCAGTCTCGCAGATGGCTATTGATCACGCTGATGACTCTCAATCTCGCTGATGACTCTCAATCTCGCTGATGGCTCTCAATCTCGCTGATGGCTCTCCACAAAATCCCTGGCCTCCTGAACGGCGGCCAGGGATTTTTGCTTCATGGCCCTTAGTTCGTCATCTCCCAGGTAAAACATCATATCGATGGAATGGCGGTAGTAGCGTGTTGGCAAACGGTTAAGTGCAACGCACATCACATCTGTCAGGAAGTCGGCGGTATCGGAGTCCTGTCGGGTGGCGTCGATTGCATCCTCCACCAGCCGCTCATAGAAATTATTGATTCCGTCTCTCAGGGACATCCTCACCCTCCAGTTTACTCATGCCTGTGCTTAAACCATAGATCCCCCCGGCCACCTTGTCATGGAAGCTGTGAGCACTTTCGCCAATGCGATTGGCAGCCGGCGTCATTACGCGGGGCATCCGCAACCGGCTATGGTTACACCATCAGACAAGTGTCTTGAAACAATAACCACCAGAGGAATAGCAATGACCACCGAAGCGTATATCTTCGATGCAGTACGCACCCCCCGGGGGCGCGGCAAGAAAGACGGCTCCCTCCATAGCGTCAAGCCCATTACGCTGCTGACCACCGTTCTTAACGCACTGCAGGAGAGAAACAACCTGGATACCGCCCAGGTAGACGACATCGTGATGGGGTGTGTCACTGCCGTTGGCGATCAGGGGGCGGACATTGCCAAAACTGCAGCTCTGGCAGCCGACTGGGATGAGAAAGTGGCCGGCGTTACCCTGAACCGTTTCTGCGCTTCCGGCCTGGAAGCCGTCAACCTGGCAGCCATGAAGGTACGCTCAGGATGGGAAGATATGGTGGTGGCCGGCGGTGTAGAAGCCATGTCCCGCGTCCCCATGGGCTCTGACGGTGGCGCCTGGGCCACCGACCCCGCCACCAACCTGCACACCGGCTTCATGCCCCAGGGCATCGGTGCCGACCTGATCGCAACAATCGAAGGCTTCAGCCGCGAAGATGTCGACAGTTTCGCAGTGAAATCCCAGCAAAAAGCAGCCAATGCCTGGGAAAATGGCCATTTCATCAAATCCATTGTTCCTGTCACTGACCAGAACGGTGTCATCATCCTGGATCGCGACGAACAGGTCCGCGCCAACACCACGGTGGAATCACTGGCAGGACTCAAACCGTCTTTCCAGATGATGGGCGAGATGGGCTTCGATGGCGTCGCACGGGAAAAGTACCATTACGTGGAAAAGATCAACCACGTCCATCACGCCGGTAACTCCTCGGGCATTGTGGACGGCGCCACCGCCTTGCTGATTGGCAGCGAAGCCAAAGGCAAAGCCCTCGGTCTTAAGCCCCGGGCTCGCATTGTGGCAACCGCGGTTACCAGCACCGACCCCACCATCATGCTCACCGGTCCTGCTCCCGCAGCCCGCAAGGCGCTGGAAAAGGCCGGCATGACTGTCGACCAGATCGACCTGTTTGAAGTGAACGAAGCGTTTGCATCCGTGGTCATGCGCTTCCAGAAGGAACTCTCTGTTCCAGATGAAAAAGTGAACGTCAACGGCGGCGCCATTGCCATGGGCCACCCCCTGGGAGCCACCGGCGCGATGATCGTAGGCACATTGCTCGATGAACTTGAACGCCGCGAGCTGCGCTACGGTCTGGCCACCCTGTGTGTGGGCGGCGGCATGGGTATTGCCACCATCATCGAACGCGTCTGAGCCCGACACTTTTTCTGACAGGAGAACCAAATTATGAGCGCCATCCAATACAACCTGGGTTCAGATCAGATTCTGACCCTGACCATCGACATGCCGGGCCAGTCCGCCAACACCATGAACGCGGACTTCCGCCAGGGACTGACCGAAACCGTGGCCCGCGTGAAACAGGACCTCGACAACATTCGCGGCATCATCGTGACCTCCGCCAAGAAAACTTTCTTTGCCGGGGGTGACCTGAAAGAACTGCACAAAGTCACCCGCGACGATGCCCAGGCCTTCGAGGATATGGTCAACGGCCTGAAAGCGGAAATGCGCGCCCTGGAAACCTGCGGCAAGCCTGTGGTTGCGGCCATTAATGGTACTGCACTGGGCGGGGGCCTGGAGATTGCCCTGGCCTGCCATCACCGCATTGTCCTGGATAACGACAGCATCCAGTTGGGTCTGCCCGAGGTTACCCTGGGCCTGCTGCCCGGCGGTGGCGGGACCCAGCGTCTGCCGCGGATGATCGGCCTTGAGGCCGCGTTCCCATTTCTGATGGAAGGCAAGAAGGTCAAGCCCAAGGCAGCCCTGAAAGCCGGTATTGTCAATGAGCTGGCGTCATCCCCCGAAGACATGATGACGAAGGCCCGCGCCTTTATCGAAGCCAACCCCAAATGCCAGCAACCGTGGGATCAGAAAGGTTTCAAACTGCCCGGCGGTGCGCCCCATCACCCGGCGATGGCACAGAAGCTGGCGATTGCCCCGGCCATGCTCAAGCAGAAGACCAAAGGCTGCTACCCGGCACCGGAGCGCATTCTCTCCGCCGCCGTGGAAGGCGCCCAAGTCGATTTTGATAACGGCAGCCTGATTGAAACCCGGTACTTTGCCGAGCTGGTCATTGGTCAGGTGGCCAAGAACATGACCGGCACTTTCTGGTTCCAGCTGAACGCCATCAACGCTGGCGGCAGCCGTCCCGAAGGTGTTGAAAAAGAAACCTTCAAAAAAGTCGGTGTACTGGGCGCGGGCATGATGGGTGCAGGCATCGCCTACTCCACCGCAACCCGCGGCATTGAGGTCGTCCTTAAGGACGTATCGGTGGAAAACGCGGAGAAAGGCAAAAGCTATTCCGAAAAACTGCTCGCAAAGAAGGTCAGCCGTGGCCGTATGACCGAAGAGCAGAAAGCCAACGTCCTGGACCGTATCAAGGCCACAGATTCCGCAGACGACCTGGAAGGTTGCGACCTGGTGATCGAAGCCGTCTTCGAGGACAGCGGCCTGAAAGCCAAGGTCACCCAGGAAGCAGAACCCAAGCTGGTCAACAACGGTATCTTTGCCTCCAACACCTCGACCATTCCCATTACGCAATTGGCCGAGGCCTCCGCCAAACCGGATAACTTCATTGGCCTGCACTTCTTCTCTCCCGTGGACAAGATGCAGCTGGTTGAAATCATCGTTGGCGAGAAAACCTCCGAGGATACCCTGGCAAGAGCATTCGATTACGTTCAGCAGATCGGCAAGATCCCGATTGTGGTCAATGACAGCCGCGGCTTCTTCACCTCCCGGGTATTTGGCACCTTCGTCAATGAGGGCATCTCCATGTTGGGCGAAGGTATCCATCCCTCCAGCATCGAAAACGCAGGCGTTCTGGCGGGCATGCCTGTGGGGCCGCTGGCGATCTCCGATGAAGTCAGCATGACCCTGATGCAACACATCCGCGCCCAGAGCAAGAAGGACACCGAAGCCGCCGGTGGCACCTGGCAGCCCCACCCGGCAGAGGCGGTGATTGATCAGATGGTGGACATCCACAATCGCAAAGGCAAGGCCGCCGGCGCCGGGTTCTACGATTACCCCGCCAACGGTAAGAAATATCTTTGGCCAGAACTGGAAAATCTGTACGTTGACGCCGAAAAGGCCAGCGCCGTGAAGCTCCAGGACCTGAAAGATCGCATTCTGTTCATCCAGGCCATTGAAACAGTCCGCTGTCTGGAAGAAGGCGTTCTCAAAACCGTGGAAGACGCCAATATCGGCAGCATCTTCGGCATCGGGTATGCCCCCTGGACTGGTGGCGCCATCCAGTTCATCAACCAATACGGCGTGAGGGCCTTCGCGGAACGGGCCAAGGAACTGGCGGATCAGTATGGTGACCGCTTTGCTCCACCGGCATTGCTGCTGGAAAAAGCCGAAACCAACGCGCTGTTCTCGTAACTGGCGGGTTACGGGGGCTACCAGGCCCCCGTAATACCCTGCTCGCTCTCCTGATTCGACTACAAACCTGCCCACATCATGGACAGATTGTCACGAACCGATACGTCGGGGCTATGGCAACCGTTATAACGCTTGCCTACAATAAATCCATGAGCCAAATTCGGCGATACCCGTCAGGCGTATCTGTTCCATGGGGACCTACCCACGCAGTTTACCCGCCAGACCTATCTGTATTGCCATGCACCGTCAGGTAAAACGTTTATGAGCATCGCGCAACGATTGATCACCAGAAACATGCAAGCCCGGCCCCTGGTCAAAGGCATCACTCTCGCTCTGATGCTGGCCATGCCGTTTTCAGTCTCTGGCGCTGTCGATCGGGACGCACAGTATGAACCAGTCACACCAACGGTAGAGCAGGCTCGCGCCAATATATTGATCGCCCGCCAGCTGCAGTTCACCCATTTCCGAAATCTCGGCATCAACGACTCACTCTCCGGTGACGTTTTCGATGCTTATCTGGACTACCTGGACGGCCAACGGATTTATCTCACCCAGGAAGACATCCGGAAATTCTCGGCAATTCGCATGGGGCTCGGGTCTGCCCTTAAAACCGGGCAACTCCAACCCGGCTTTGACATTTACAACCTGGTCCAGCAACGGATGATTGAGCGCCTCAACTTTGCTCTCTCCCTCATCGACCAGGGAATCGACAACCTGAACTTCAACACCGAGGAAACCATTCGCCTGGATCGGTCCGAAGCAGAGTGGGAACCCAACAAAGAAGCTCTGGACTCGCTCTGGGTAAAACGGGTCAAGAATGCGGTCCTGGCGCAGCGGCTGAACGGCTCAGATGACGAAGCCATTGAAGAAAGCCTGCGCCAACGCTACGAAGGCCAGCTCAAGCGCGCCTACCAGGCCCGCAGTGAGGACGCTTTCCAGGCCTACATGAATGCCTTTGCCGGCATGTGGGACCCCCATACCTCATACTTCTCACCGCGCACTTCCGAGAACTTCAATATCAACATGAGTCTGTCACTCGAGGGGATTGGCGCGGTCCTCCAGGCCGACAATGAATACACCAAGGTGGTCCGCCTTGTTCCGGGCGGCCCCGCAGCCAAGCAGGGTCAGCTCCAGCCGGCGGATCGCATTGTCTCGGTGACCCAGGAAGATGAAGAAAAGCCGGTTAACGTCATCGGCTGGCGCCTGGACGAAGTCGTGGACCTGATTCGCGGCCCTCGGGAATCCACGGTGACTCTGGAAGTCATTCCCGCCAGCGCTACCGACGAAACCGTCACCAAAACGATTGCCATCCAGCGTGACAAGGTCAAACTGGAGGAACAAAGCGCAAGCAAGGACGTCATTGAGCTTGAGCGGGGTGGCCAAAGTTACCAGATTGGCGTCATCAACATTCCAACCTTCTATGCGGATTTCAAAGCCATGCAGGAAGGTGACCCCAACTATAAAAGCACGACGCGGGACGTACGCGACCTGATAGAAGAGTTGAAGGCGGACGGCGTAGACGGCGTGGTAATGGACCTGCGCAATAACGGTGGCGGTGCATTGCACGAAGCCAATGATCTGGTGGGCCTGTTCATCGACCAGGGCCCGACTGTGCAGATCCGCAACTCCAACAACGACGTTCAGGTTCTGACCGATCAGGATCCGTCGGTTGCCTATGACGGGCCGCTGGTGGTGCTGGTAAACCGCATGAGCGCATCCGCTTCGGAAATTTTTGCGGGAGCCATTCAGGATTACGGACGCGGCCTGGTGGTGGGTTCCCAGACCTTCGGCAAGGGCACTGTACAGGCGGTACGTCCGTTGAACCACGGGCAGCTGAAAATCACCCAGTCGAAATTCTACCGGGTATCCGGCGGCTCCACCCAACACAAGGGCGTCATTCCGGATATCGAGATTCCTTCCCGGGTCGACAAGACCCGTATCGGCGAAGACGCTCTGGATCATGCCCTGCCCTGGGACCAGATTGAAGCAGTGCCCCATGCCCGTTATTTCGACTTCAGCGGCGTAATCGACGAACTGCGCCAGCGCCATGAAGATCGGTTCGAGGCCAGCCCGGAATTTCGCCTGTTGCAACAGGAAATTGATTTCCTGAAGGAGCAGAGGGAGTTGGAGTCGGTAAGTCTGAACCACGATCAACGCAAGGAGCACCAGTCCCAGATCGAGCATACTCGCCTGACCATCGCCAACGCACGTCGTGAACTTCGTGGTGAAGAGCCGTTCGATACATTGGAAGAACTGGATGACTGGCAGGATATCCAGGCAGCGGACCTCAACAGCACCGACGAAGAACTCGATTTCATCATCCGCGAGGGCGGTCACATCATGGCTGACATGCTTGAGCTGGATCAGCGCATGGCATCCATTCTGAACCCAAGGCAAATCACAGCACAGGCGCGCTGAGACAACGCGTGAAACCGAACCAGCAAGGCTGCCAATGACCGCCAAAGACGACGATCGTAAGAAAGCACAGATGCTTCAGGGCATGCTTATGGATGCCATGCATGCCATGAAGTCCCTGGAAGAGGTGGAAGGACTGGAGCAGGGAGACGACGCCCGAGACCAGAAATCCCTGGTTAATCGCATCACCGGCATGACCGGTTCCGCTCTGCGTTTCGCCGCCCGCTCAACCGATACGTCCCTGCGGGTTGGTCGGGCGTTGATTAATTCCCAGGATCAGTTGCGAATGATGCTGACGGCGGGACAATCACTCAAGGACATCCGCGAGGTCGCGGGGCTGACCTTATCCGAAATGAGCGAGGCACTGAACCTCAAGGACAAGTCTGTTCTGGAAGCCGTGGAAAATGGCACCGCGACACTGTCATTCGAGCTTATTCTCCGGCTTGCCGCGCTGATCGCCCGCAACGATCCGATTCCCTTCATCCTGCGCACCACGCGCAATTACAACCCCGAAGTCTGGCAGATTCTCAACGACTGGGGTATCGGCCGGCTGCCTTTACAGTTCGAACGGGAGCGGGAATTCATCAACATTTTCCGTCGCCACGACGACGCCCGGACTCTCTCCGACGAAGGGTTCCAGAAGGTCCTGGAGTTCACCCGGCAAAGCTTTGAGATGTCTTTGCACTTCGTTGAGGAACAGGAACAGAAAGTGGCTGAACTCCAGGAAAAATACGAGGGTTCAGCCGAATAGCGCCCTCATGCCCGTAATATTGGGGTTATGGACAACCCCTTTCTCGGTGACAATGGCATCGATCAGGCTGGCGGGCGTCACATCAAAGACCGGGTTGAATACACGCACGCCTTCCGGCGCAACAGGAACACCCTTGATCTGTCTCACCTCACTGCCGTCACGCTCCTCGATAGGGATATCCTGTCCCGACGCCAGGGCCATATCGACGGTGCTTGAGGGTGCCACCACCATAAACCCCACCTTGTGATGGCGTGCCAACACCGCCAGGCTATAAGTACCGATCTTGTTGGCGACATCACCATTGGCCGTGATCCTATCGGCTCCTACAACAACCCACTTAACCTCGCCCCTGGCGAGAATCGCAGCAGCCGCTCCATCTGCATTCAGGGTGACGGGGACACCCTCCCGAGCCAGTTCCCACGCCGTCAGACGGCTACCCTGCAGCCAGGGGCGGGTTTCATCGGCATACACCCGCTTCAACAGATTTTCCTCATGAAGACGGCGAATCACACCCAGGGCCGTGCCATAACCTCCGGTTGCCAGAGCCCCTGTGTTGCAATGGGTCAGTACCGAAAACGGCTTGTCCGGGGCCATAAACTCCAGGGCACGGTCTGCCATCGCCAGGTTGGCCGCCAGATCGTCCTCATGGATACGCACCGCCATCGCCGACAGACGCTTGACCGCCTCGTCCAGGGAATGGCAGCCATGGAACTCCTTCTCCATGATCTGCAAGGCCCAGAACAGGTTGACCGCAGTCGGGCGCGATGCCGCCAACTCACGGATAGCCTGTTTTATTTCAGCCTGCCAGTCACCACCACCCGCATGGCGAGCCGCCAGTGCCACACCATAAGCGGCACTGATACCGATGGCAGGTGCTCCACGCACCACCATATCGCGAATACACTGGGCTACACCGGAAGCGCCTTCCAGTGTAATCCAGTGTTCCTCCGCCGGCAGAAGCCGCTGGTCCAGCAGTTCCAGGCTGCTTTCATGCCAACGCATGGCGACAGTACCCATTGCATGGTTTGCGGACGGATTGGATGACTTCGGCATCAGTGAACTCCGATAGATTAAACCCATGACGTAAGCCCGCCAGTATACCTGCCTTGAAGCGATATTCTCAGCCCTGAATCCAGGGTAGTTCTCCGGGCGGCGGCTGGTTATACTTTCCGGCTACATTCTCCGGGATCTGTCCATGGTGACAGGAGCCCGAACCGCACCCAAAAGGCAGGGTCAATGACGGCAGATACCATTACTGCAGCCGATATTCGCATTAACGCCCGCTGGCTCGTTCCGGTGGAGCCCGCTAACACCGTACTGCACAACCAGGCAGTGATTATCCAGGGAGACCGGATTGCAGCGGTGGTATCCCGGGAAGAGGCCGATGCCCGTTTCCGCGTCCGTGAAACCATAGACCTGGACCACCATGTGGTATTGCCGGGTCTGATCAACATGCATGGCCACGCTGCCATGTCACTGTTCCGGGGCATGGCGGACGACCTGCCGCTGATGACCTGGCTGAACGATCATATCTGGCCCGCCGAGGGTGCATTCATCAATGAGGCCTTTATTGCCGATGGCACCCAGCTGGCTATGGCCGAGATGCTGCGCACTGGCACCACCACCTTCGCTGACATGTACTTCTTTCCGGAGATCGTAGCCCAGATGGCCCACGATGCCGGCATGCGCGCGCAGGTCTGTTTCCCTCTCCTGGACTTCCCGACACCCTGGGGCTCGGGTCCGGATGAGTATCTCGACAAAGGCGCCGCCTTTATCAGGGATTGGCAAGGAGATGATTACATCATGCCTGCCATCGGTCCCCACGCACCGTACACAGTATCCGATGATCCAATGGTGCGAGCGGTGGCCCTGTCTGCCGACACCGGAGCGCCAATCCAGATTCACCTGCACGAAACAGAGTTCGAGGTCACGGAAGCGCTGGAAAAGTCCGGCAGACGTCCTACGGCAAGGCTCGCAGAGCTGGGTGTTCTGGGCACACGCACCCAGTGTGTGCACATGACCCAGATTGACGAATCCGATATTGCCTTACTGCAACAGTCCGGTGCCCATGTTATCCACTGCCCGGAATCCAACCTCAAGCTCGCCAGCGGGCTGTGCCCGGTGCAGAAGCTGGAAGAGGCCGGCATTAACGTGGCCATTGGAACCGACGGCGCCGCCAGTAACAATGACCTGGACCTGTTTGGGGAACTTCGCACCGCAGCCATGGTCGCCAAGGTGGTGGCCGGGGATGCAGCCGCGCTGCCCGCCCATCAGGCCATTGCCATGGCCACCATACAGGGTGCCAGGGCACTGGGTCGCGAACACGATCTAGGGTCACTGAAAGCTGGTAAGCTGGCAGATATCATTGCTGTCGATTTGAGCGACCCCTTCCTGCAGCCGGTATATGATCCGGCATCGCATCTGGTATACAGCAACCACGGCCGTCAGGTCAGCCACAGCTGGATCAACGGCATTCCCCAGGTCCAGGAAGGTCGGCTGACCCGGATCGACGTGCCGGACCTGATGCTCAGGGTACAATCCTGGTCTGACCGGATTCGTAAGCAATAAGGCAGGCACTTCCTTTCGCCGTTACCCTATTTTCAATCAGGCAGAACTGACTATGAACAACCAGAATGTAGATCACAACGAAATCGCCAAGTTTGAGGCCCTTGCCAGCCGCTGGTGGGATCCGACCAGCGAGTTTCGACCGCTGCACGACATCAATCCGCTGCGGCTGAACTACATCGACGAACGCGCTCCACTGGCTGGTAAAAAGGTGCTGGATGTGGGCTGTGGTGGAGGCCTGTTATCAGAAGGCATGGCGCGCCGCGGCGCCCACGTCACAGGCATCGATATGGGCGAAGCCCCTTTGTCGGTGGCCAGGCTGCACGGACTGGAGAGCGGTATCAAGGTTGATTACCGACAGATCACCGTGGAAGCATTAGCGGCAGATCCGGAACACGCCGGGCAATACGATGTGGTGACCTGCCTGGAAATGCTGGAGCATGTACCCGACCCATCATCGGTCATCAAGGCCTGTGCTGCCATGCTCAAGCCCGGCGGCCACCTGTTTGTCTCCACCATCAACCGCAACCCCAAGTCCTTCCTGTTTGCTATTGTCGGCGCGGAATACGTGCTGGGCTTACTGCCGAAAGGTACTCATGAGTGGCGCAAGTTCATCCGCCCATCGGAAATGTCGGACCACTTGCGTCACGCAGGGCTGGACGTCCGTGAGCTCACCGGGATGACCTATAACCCGGTCACCAAGGTTTACCGCCTTGGACGGGATGTGGACGTTAACTACATGATGCACGCCCTGGATACCCGGGAAGGTGACCCGCAACTGTGAACCAGCAACCTTCGATCGTGCTGTTCGACCTGGACGGCACACTGATAGATACCGCGCCGGACTTTATCCGCTGCCTGAACCTGTTGCGGGTCCATCACGGCATGGAATCTCTACCACCGGAAACCATCCGCCACTCCGTTTCCAACGGCGCACGGGCAATGATCCGTGTTGGTTTCGGGCTGGAACCGGAACACCCGGATTACCTGGAGAAACACACGGCGTTTCTGGACCTGTACGAGGAAGGTGTCGCCATTGAAACCCGGTTGTTCGAGGGAATGGACGCTATTCTCAGTGATCTGGAGTCACGGGACATTCCCTGGGGTATTGTCACCAACAAACCGGTGCGCTTTGCGGCCCCCCTGATCGAAGCCCTCGGCCTGGCACAGCGTTGCGCCGTAGTGGTCTGTCCGGACCATGTCACCCATCGCAAACCCCACCCGGAAGCGCTTCATCTTGCCTGTCAGCAACTGAGCACAGACCCGGCTGAGGGTATCTACGTAGGCGATCATGAACGTGACATTGAAGCTGGCCGAAATGCCGGCATGACCACCATTGCCGTGCGTTATGGCTACATTGAAGAGCCTGAAACCGTTGACTTGTGGCAAGCAGATCTGGTGGCCGACACCGTCCAGGACCTGGCAAAACTGTTACAATAGCCCCATTCAAATGTTGGACCCACATCGGTTTCCCCAAATCGGAGACAGGTTATGCAAGATTATCAGGCACCAGCAGATCTGCTGAAAGACCGTATCATCATGGTGACCGGAGCCGGAAGCGGCATTGGCCGTGCAGCTGCCAAGGCTTACGCCGCCCATGGCGCCACTGTGATTCTGCTCGGCCGGACCGTATCAAAGCTGGAATCCGTCTACGATGAAATCGAGGCCGCCGGCCACCCCAAGCCAGCGATAGTGCCCCTGAATCTGGAAGGTGCAGCGGTCAAGGAATACGAAGAACTGGCTATGACCATCGAAGACAACTTCGGTCGCCTTGACGGTCTGTTGCACAACGCCGGAATCCTCGGCACCCGCAGTCCGGTGGAGATGTACGATCCGGAAACCTGGAACCAGGTTATGCACGTCAATGCCACTGCCCCGTTCCTGCTGACCCGCGCCGTTATTCCCTTGCTGCGCCTCTCTACTGGCGCTTCGGTCATCTTTACTTCGTCGGGCGTTGGGCGCAAGGCCAAAGCCTACTGGGGCGCTTATGCGGTCTCGAAATTCGCAGTTGAGGGACTAAGCCAACTGCTGTCAGAAGAGCTGGATGACGAACGCCACAATGTGCGCGTCAACAGCCTGAACCCGGGTGCCACACGGACCAATATGCGCGCCCACGCATACCCGGCAGAAGATCCCCGGCAAAACCCGGCCCCGGAAGAGCTGATGCCAACCTACCTGTACCTGATGGGTAAGGACAGCGCAGGCATTAACGGTCAACAACTGGATGCTCAGCCAAAATAATGCAGCTGCTGTTTTATACCACGTCCCAATGCCATCTGTGTGAACTGGCGGAAGCCCTGCTTGTAAACACTCCCATGCCGGCGCCTATTCCGGTGGATGTGATCGACATTGCCCAGTCCGAGGAACTGGTGAACCGTTACGGCACCCGCATCCCGGTGTTACGCCGCAACGATACTGGCGCCGAACTGGACTGGCCATTTACCCGGGACCAGCTACTGACTTTTCTTCAATGAGGACAGCCTGACATGTTGATGGTTATTTCCCCGGCCAAAACCCTGGATTACGAAAGTCCACTGGCAACCGAGCACTTCAGCCAGCCGGATTTCCTGGAAGACGCCTGCGAACTGGTGGACCAGTTGAAAACGCTGGAGCCCCATCAGGTCAGCAACCTGATGAGCATCAGCGACAAGCTGGGACAACTGAATGCCGACCGGTTCCAGCAATGGCACACGCCATTTACACCGGAGAATGCCCGCCAGGCCATCCTCGCTTTCAAGGGCGATGTTTACACCGGCCTGGATGCCGAAAGCTTCAGTGAAAAAGAGTTCGAGTTTGCCCAGAACCATCTGCGCATGCTGTCCGGTCTCTACGGCGTGCTCAAGCCGTTGGATCTGATGCAGCCTTACCGGCTGGAGATGGGCACCAGGTTTGAAAACACCCGGGGCAAGGATCTCTACGCCTTCTGGGGTAACCGGATTACTGATGAACTGAACCGGTTGCTGGCTGAGGATGACGATGTTCTGGTGAACCTGGCCTCCAACGAATACTTCAAAAGCGTTCGCAAGAAGGATCTGCAAGGCCGCCTGATCACGCCACAGTTCAAGGACTGGAAGAACGGCCAGTACAAGATGATCAGCTTCTATGCAAAGAAAGCCCGAGGTTTGATGTGCCGGTATGCCATTCAGAACGGCATTACCCAGGCAGACGATCTGAAAGGCTTTAACCTTGATGGTTACTATTTCTGCGAAGAACAGTCAGACCAGAACAACTGGCTGTTCCTGCGGGATGAACAGTAACCCTTATCAGCATTTCCGGAGTTTTGAATGAACGAAGCAGTCTTTTCCCAGATTGCCATGCTGGTCCTTCTCACCGGCCTGATCATCTGGATGGGTTTTATCGTCTGGGATCTCGCCAAGAAGTCTCAGGCCGGCCGTTTTGGCACCATTGCCCTGTTTACGGTGTTGGGCGCAGGCGTCGTCGGCTTCATTGTGAAAACCGTCATGGTAGAAGTCATGCAGCTGTGATGTGCCGCCAGCGTTAGCACTTTACGGCCACTGACCGGTGGCCGTATCATCCTTTCCCCATTTTGAAACTCTGACAAGGATCGACCCTGATGTGGTTTCGTAATGCCCGTGTTTTTCGTTTTACCAAGCCTTTCGATATTACCGCTGAAGCTTTGGAAGAAAAGCTGCAGAGCGATGTATTCAAGCCTTGCGGCCCACAGGAAACCACACGACAGGGATGGATTCCGCCGCTTGGCAAACACAGCGACATGCTGGTGCACAGCACCAACGGCTACCACCTGATCGCACTGCGCAAAGAGGAGAAAATCCTGCCCGGCCCAGTAGTGAAAGAGCTGGTTGAAGAGCGTGCCGAAGCGATTGAAATCGAACAGGGACGCAAAGTACGCCGCAAGGAAAAAGACGAAATCAAGGAACAGGTGATGCTGGAAATGCTGCCCCAGGCCTTTTCCAAGAACCGTCGCTGCTTCGCCTATCTGGCCCCCAAAGACGGCGTGCTTGTCGTCGACGCCGGTTCTTCCAAGCAGGCCGAGGATCTGGCGTCATTCCTGCGCAAAAGCCTTGGTTCCCTGCCCGTCCGGCCGCCGGCTGTAGAGCAGGCACCGGCCTTCACCTTCACCGGATGGCTGAACGAAACCGTAGATCTGCCAGCCACCGTGACCCTGGGCAGCGAATGCGAGCTCAAGGATCCATCCGAAGATGGTGGAGTTGTGCGTTGCAAAGGGCTTGATTTACAGGCGGACGAGATCCGCAACCACCTTGATACGGGCATGCAGGTGACCAAGCTGGCCGTCACCTGGGACGACAGCCTGTCGTTCGTACTGGATGAGGAACTGGGGATCCGCCGGCTCAAGTTCGGCGATACCCTGCAGGAGAAACTGGACGACGTGGATGCCGATGATGCTGCCGCCCGATTTGATGCTGCTTTTGCGCTGATGACCCTGGAACTGGCAAGGCTCATTCCGGGCCTGCTGGAAGCCCTGGGTGGTGAAGACCGCTCAGCGATTGTCGACGAGGCCTGAAGCTAGTGTCCCGCAGTAGGTTAACGAATTAGCCAGACGGGACACTTGGCTGTCAGTGGGAGCTCTTGAGCAGACGCTCCCGCTGCCAGTCCTTATCCGGTTCGTTCAGCACCAACCGCAAATCCATCACTTCCTCTTCCATGTTGTACTGAATCTCGAACCCGAGGTGCTCCGCCAGCTGTAGCATGGGCCGGTTATCCGGCAATACGTTACCGACCATTTCCACGGTCCCCCGTGACCGGCAGTAATCGATCATCTTCTGCATCAAGGCAACACCGAGGCCTTCCCCCTTCATGTTGTCGTGCACCATGACGGCGAACTCACAGCGAAGATTATCGGCGTCGGTCCAGACGCGGACGGTTCCCAGGGTTTCCTCCCCTTCGCCGTCTTCCCTCGGGGCATTCGCGATGAAAACCATTTCCCGGTCATAGTCGATCTGCACCATCTGGGCGACGTCTTCGCGGGAGAAATGCTTGCGATACTGAAAGAAACGGTAGCGGATGGACTCCGGTGACTGCAGCTCGTGGAAGACCCGGTGAGCCGGTTCGTCCTCCGCCAGCACCGGTCGGATAATCACCCGGCGACCGGACTTTGGCAGCATGATCCATTCTTCCAGTTCCCGGGGATAAGGCTGGATGATTGGTCGCCCGGGTTTGTCGTCCAGGTCGATGGCAATGTTCACCGCGACGGCGCCCTGTTGGTTGAACAGCAGTGGCGAAATTTCCAGTCCGCGGATCTCAGGAATATCGATCACAATCTGGGACAGGGTTACCAGGGTTTCCGAAACCGCCCGGATGTCCTCCTCGGGCTTCAGGCTGTGCTCCTTCAGCAGCTTGTACATATAGGTTCGGCGCAACAGCTCCCGGGCCAGCACCATGTTCAGGGGCGGTAGCGCAATCTGGCGGTCGGTCATGACGTTGATCTGGGCACCGGCGGCGCCACAGACCACCAGTGGCCCGAAAACCGAGTCCCGGGTAATACCGACGCTGAATTCGATCCCTCCCACATGCTGGTAGGATCGCTGCACCGCAAAGCCGAGGAACCCGCTATCCGGGAAATGCTGCTGGTACTCGTCTATCAGTACCCGACAGGATTCAATGATCGCGGCTTCACTGTTAAGTTTCTGAATGGTCCCCTTGAACCGACGCTGGCCGGTACTCAGCTCCAGAAACGGGTAACAGGTCTGCTGATGAATCACCGTGATATCCACCGGGCGGCGCTCTACCGCGAATGCCTCCAGAACCTCTTCCACATCATCGCAGTAAATGGTTTCAATCGTATTGATACCGTAATCCCGAACCACTTCCCGTGCTTCGCGATTCGATAGATGCATCCGCCCGGAACGCAGGGCTCCCACCACCACACGGCGAGTCTGGGTCCGGTCATCAAAGTGGTCCGTGAAAGACTCCGGGGTTTCCGTGAGTAGACGCTGAACCCGCTGGTGACGCACATGCTGCATAAAGGCCATCACCGCTTTCTCCGGGTTAAAAAACGACGGCAGCCCGGCGCGGTAGAATTCATCACGGGCATCCATCACGGTGCTCTGCCCCAACCAGCAGGTAAACACATTCAACCGGCTACCCTTGGCGGCATGAACCACCGCATCGGCGATCTGCAGGCTATCTTCCGTCAGGCTGGGAGCGTACATAACCAGGACATTCGCCACTTCGGGATCCTTGGCGAGGATCTTGATGGCTTTGGCGTACAGTTCCGGTGACGCATCGTAGTTGAGATCAATGGGGTTCTTCCGGGTCCAGTAAGGGGGCAGATTCTCCGCCAGCGCCTCGATGCTGGATTCCGAAAGTTGTGCCAGCTCACCACCCAGATCGATCAGCCGGTCAACCGCCAGCACGCCCGGCCCCACACCATTGGCCATGATTGCCAGGGTCTCCCGACGCAAGGGACGCATCCGGGTCAGAGTCTCAAGGGCATCGAACATCTGGCCAAGGCCATCCACCCGCAGCACACCTGCACGCTGGAGCATGGCATCGTAGATCGGGTCGCTACGTGTGACACCCGCCGGCAGCTGATGGGCAAACCATTCCGATTCCGGCGTGCGTCCGCTCTTGACCGCAATAACCGGCTTGGTGCGGGAAGCAACCCGCACGGCCGACATAAAGCGCCGGGGGTTGGGGATATTCTCGATGTGCAGCAGGATGGCGCGGGTCTGGCTGTCCTGGGCGAGGTAATCGATCAGGTCATCGTGGTCGATGTCCATGCCGTCGCCAAGGGTCAGGAAGTAGGAAAAGCCCACACCCCTGGCAAACGCCCAGTCGATGATGGAGCTGGCCACGGTACCGGACTGGCCGACAAAAGCGACCTTGCCCGGAATAGCGCCCATATGGGCATAAGTTGCGTTCAGGCTTCTCGCCGGCACCATCAGCCCGATGGTATTGGGCCCCAACACCCGGATTCCGGTCTCCCGGGCGGCATCCCGAACCGAATACATCAACGGCTGACCGGTTTTACTGTGGGTACGGGACATCCCGCCAGTCATTACGATAGCGGTACGTACCCCCGCCTCCCCAAGTTTGCGCACCATTTTGGGCACCGTGTCCGGCGGTGTACAGATAATTGCCAGATCCGGGCAGAATTCCATTTTCGAAACCTTCCGGACACAAGGCACGCCGTGCACGTTGTCGTAGTCGTTCTGGTTGATGACCAGGAGTTGCCCCGGATAGCCGCCCCCCAAAAGATTACGCAACACCATGCCGCCAAGGTTGTCCGCCCGCTCGGAAGCACCAATCACCACAATGGACGATGGGTTAAAAAGACTTTCCAGATAGCGGGTGCTCAAGCGCAAACTCCTTGCCGTTTTCAATCATTGATGAGGCTATCCTTATCTTAGGCGGTTGTTTCCTGATGTAAAATGTCGATTACCCCTATAAGACCAAAGAAACACGGCAACCACGTATCATCCCTGATAATATTGATGGAAATACAAGCAAAAACCTCGCATGCGGAACACACATGCAGGAAACGAGTAGTCAGGATCCGTATGACCACAGCTTTCTTCTCTCATGATGACTGCCTGAAGCACAACATGGGCCCGGAACACCCCGAGTCGCCGCAACGGCTCTCTGCCATCATCAGTTACCTGGCCGATTCCGGGGTGGGTGATACGCTGGACTGGGTGCGACCTGAGGAAGTAACTCGGGACCAGTTACTGACCGTCCACCCGGAAAAATACCTGCACCAGCTGGACCTGATGCAACCGACCCGTGGTCGAGTCTTCACCGACCCAGATACCGCCATGATGCCCGACACCCTGCGCGCAGCCAGGCTGGCAGCGGGCGCCAACATCCAGGCCGTCGATATGGTGATGAGCTCTCAGGTCACCAATGCCTTCGTCTGCGCACGGCCGCCCGGGCATCATGCCGAGCGCAGCAAGTCCATGGGGTTCTGCTTTTACAACAACGTTGCCCTGGCCGCGATGCGGGCACTGAACTTCCATCACCTGGAGCGGGTCGCCATCATCGATTTCGATGTGCATCAGGGCAACGGCACCGCTGACATTATTGGTGGTGACGAACGCATACTGATGTGCTCCAGCTTCCAGCATCCGTTCTACCCTCACTCCCACGTACACCGTCAGCCGGAAAATATCGTCAATATACCCATTGAGTCGAACTGTTCGGCACTGGACTACCGCAAAGCCGTGGAATCCGGCTGGCTGAAAAAGCTGCAGGACTTCAGGCCCCAGGTGATTCTGGTGTCGGCAGGGTTCGACGGTCATCGGCTGGACCCGATGGCGGAGCTGAATCTGGAGGTGGAGGATTATCGCTGGCTGACAGAAATGATCACCAGCGTGGCCAGTGACCACGCCAATGACCGGGTCATTTCAACCCTGGAAGGGGGCTACCACCTGAGGGCGCTCGCAGAAAGTGTCAACGCCCATCTGGAGGTATTAAGCTCGGCGCATTAACCGGAGTATCCAGCCTCATACCCGTTGGCTTGCTGGAGTTCCGGCCGTTCACCCTGCCGTTGCAGGCGAATGGTGGTGCGCCGGTTGTCGGCGGGGCGTCGGGAAGCCGGGTACTGGTCAGCGTGGGCGCGAACGGTGATCAGGTCCTGAGGCACGCCCTTCTCGATCAGATAATCCGCGACGGCATTGGCTCTCTGTTCAGACAGAGCACGATTATCGATGCGACTGCCGCTGCTGTCGGTGTGGCCATCGACGAAGATACGCTCCACCGTCGAATCCGCCTGCACATAGGTCACAATATTATCCAACAATTCCCGATCCCCCTCAGCAAGGCTGGTACTGCCCGCTCGAAACGGAATCCGGGAGCGTTTGATCTGATCGTAGTTTACCGGCAAAAGGTTGGTGGTACAGGCGCGGTAACTTTCATACTGGCCGGCAAAATTGATGTTGGAAACCCGCACCCGAACCGGACTGCGGTCGTACCAGGATTCCCGCGTCACGGTGGGAGTCATGCCATCCAGGAGTCCCTGGGCTATCAACATAGCCTGGCGGGAACTGAGAGCCACTGGCCGCCGGCCTTCACCGACATTGACGGCACCAACCTTGCGGGGAGCAGCCCCCGGACGCCAGACTGGCGCCTCCACTACGAGACTGCCCTTGCCCGGTCGCATCAATGCCGTATCCGATTCAAGGTAAAACGACAGCTGCTCTCCGGCCTTGTGGCGGAAAACAGCCCGGCCATATCCAGGCACTTCATGGACCATGGAGCATTCAAATACCGACTCCGAAACGTACCACTGGCTGTTTTCGATACCGGCACCAAAACTGGACGACAATGCTGCACCACTGGCTCCCATCAACACCATGGAGGCAAGCGCGGCTGTACGCGGGAACAAGGTTGAGAGTCTGACCATGGCATCTATCCGTCAGTATCTGGGTTGCTCCCCGTTTAACGGCAGTCGCAATCGTTTCTTTAGCCCCTGCCCGGAAACAATTGCACACGGCATCTGGTATAATCCCGCCAAATTTTACGCCGGCATCCGCCCGGCCCTACAAATAGCTGGAAACGCTGCATGACTGAACAACTGACCATCACCCGACCCGATGACTGGCACCTGCACGTAAGAGACGGCGCCGTTCTGAATGATGTGGTGCCGGCCACCGCCCGGTGTTTTGGCCGTGCGATCATCATGCCCAACCTGGTGCCACCGGTGACCACCGCGAGTGACGCCATGGCTTATCGTCAGCGTATCCTGAGCGCCGCCGGTGACATCCCGTTCGAACCGCTGGTGACTCTTTACCTGACTGAATCCACCACGGCTGAAGACATCCGAGAAGCAAAATCCGCTGGCGTGGTCGCCGCCAAACTGTACCCGGCCGGAGCCACCACCAACTCCGCCTCCGGTGTGACCGACATTCGCAACATCTATCCCGTGCTGGAAGCCATGGCCGATTGCGGCATGCTGTTGCTGGTCCACGGCGAAGTGACCGATACGGATATCGATATTTTTGATCGGGAAAAAGTGTTCCTGGAGCGTGTACTGACGCCGACCCTCGCCGCGTTCCCGACTCTCAAAGTCGTACTGGAACACATTACTACCGCCGACTCCGCCGAGTTTGTCCGCCAGCATAAGGGCGGCAACCTGGCGGCAACCGTGACGCCACAGCACCTGATGTACAACCGCAATCACATGCTGGTGGGCGGCATTCGCCCCCATCTGTACTGCTTGCCAATCCTGAAGCGAAACCGGCACCAACAAGCGTTGCGGGAAGCCGTTGCCAGCGGTGACAAGCGCTTCTTCCTGGGCACGGACTCCGCGCCCCATGGCAAGGACAAGAAAGAAGCATCCTGCGGTTGTGCCGGCTGCTACTCTGCCTACGGCGCGATTGCCCTGTATGCGGAGATTTTTGAGGAACTGGGCATTCTCGACAAGCTGGAAGCATTTGCCAGCTTCAATGGAGCGGATTTCTATGGCCTGCCACGAAATTCCGACACCATTACCCTCGTCAGACAAAGCTGGACGATGCCCGCGGAACTGCCACTGGCAGACGGCACCATTGTCCCACTTCGCGCAGGCGAAACCATGAAGTGGCAGCTGACGAGCGCCTGAACCGGACATCCTTTACCTTTAACCCGTACCCCGGCCAATCCCTAGGAGTTTGAGTGACTGACGAAAACAAAGAACCGCATCCGATGGCGCGACGTTTCCGGGGATTTCTCCCGGTGGTTGTTGATGTCGAGACCGGTGGCTTCAACCCGGAAAAAGACGCCCTTCTGGAAGTGGCTGCGGTGCTGTTGACGATGGACGAAGACGGCTGGCTGAGGCGCGCGGAAACCCACGTTCAGCAGATCGACCCCTTTGAAGGCGCGAATCTGGAACAGTCCGCGCTCGATTTTACCGGTATTGATCCCTGGAACCCGGAGCGTGAAGCTGTGCCCGAGCGGGAAGGCCTGAGTGAGATTTTCAGTCCGATCCGCAAGGCCGTCAAAGCCCACGACTGCAAACGAGCGGTCCTGGTGGGACATAACGCGACGTTCGATCACAACTTCGTATTCGCAGCCGCCCTGCGTTCAGACATCAAGCGTAACCCTTTCCATCCGTTCTCGACATTCGATACCGCAACGCTTGCCGGGTTGGCCTATGGCCATACCGTACTGGCACAGGCGTGCAAACTGGCCGGCATTCCCTTCAGTAACAAGGAAGCACACTCGGCGGCCTATGATGCGGAAAAAACCGCCGACCTGTTCTGCGGTATCGTCAATCGCTGGAAAGAACTTGGGGGATTCCCTCCGCCCCTGC
>NZ_KE007329.1:0-81749 GCF_000397065.2 Marinobacter lipolyticus SM19 | reverse complement strand
CCCCGGGGGGGGGGGGTTTTTTTATGCTGGCTAACCGAAAGATTACCAGTAAATACCCCGCATGATCGCCGCAAAGGCCACTTGTTCCGAGGACACCTTGGGCTTCTCGCCGGACTTGCTGCCAGCCGCCGCAGGGGAATCCGGGAACATACGGTAACCGGTATTCATCACGATCTCGCCCATCTTCGGGGCAATCGCGTGCAGCACCTGAGCAAAGATGCCAAGGCGCGTGGCAATCCGCTTGGGACGATAGACGATGGCATCTGCCACCATTTCCGCCGCCTCATCCGGGGTCAGGGTCGGCACCGAATCGTAAATCTTGGTCGGTGCGATCATCGGCGTTTTCACCAACGGCATATTGATAGTGGTGAAGGTGACGTTACGGTCAGACCACTCCGCAGCTGCGCAGCGACTGAACGCATCCAGCGCGGACTTGGAGGCCACATAGGCTGAGAACCGAGGTGCGTTCGTCAGCACACCAATGGAGGAAATGTTGACCACATGGCCACGACGGCGCTCCAGCATGGCCGGGGCAAAGCCCATGATCAGGCGCACTGAACCGAAGTAGTTCAGCTGCATAGTGCGCTCAAAGTCGTGGAAGCGGTCAAACGACAGCGCCAGTGACCGGCGGATGGATCGACCAGCGTTGTTAACCAGCACATCGACGTGCCCGTGATTTTCCAGAACGGTTTGTACGAAGCGGTCACAGTCTTCCATTTCGGCAAAGTCACACTGGTAGGCGTGAACATTCCCGCCACGGGCCTCAAGATCCGCCGTGATTTCGGCAAGACGCTCTTTCTTGCGAGCACCGATCACCAGGATGGCACCAGCATCGGCCAGTTTCTGGGCCGTAGCCAGACCAATGCCCGACGTACCGCCAGTTACCACACAGACCTTGCCTTCCACCGTGCCGCGCAGGGTCCGGTCCTTGAACAGATCCGGGTCCAGGTGACGCTCCCAGTAATCCCAGATCACCGGTGCGTAATCCTGCAGGCGTGGAACCGCGATGTCGGTCCCTTTCAGGACGCGCTCGGTCTCCCTCGCATCGAACCGGGTCGGGTAATTGATAAACGACAACACCGACGGCGGAATGCCCATATCATCCAGTACAGCACTGGTCAGGCGCTTAACCGGCGGCAGGTTTTTCAAACTCTGGCGAATAAATGGCGGCACGAAACCGAACATCCGCGAGTCGATACGCATCCCCATACGTGGAGCATGGCCGGCTTCGCAGAAGATATTGAGGATCTCCCCTACCTTGTGAGGGTCGGAATCCACCAGATGGAAACAGTTGCCATCCTCACCTTCCAGGTGAGCAATATGATCCAGGGCGTTGACCACGAAATCCACCGGAACCACATTCAGGCGACCACCCTCGATACCGATGGTCGGCACCCATTGCGGCAATGCGTGGCGGATTTTCTGGATCATCTTGAAGAAGTAATAAGGGCCGTCCACCTTGTCCATCTCGCCAGTTTCGGAATGGCCAATCACCATACCCGGCCGATAGATGCGGAACGGCACCTTGCAGCTTTCACGAACCACTTTCTCGGATTCATGCTTGGTCAGCAGATACGGATGATCCAGCTTCTCCGCTTCCTCGAACATATCCTCGCGGAAAGTGCCCTTGAACAGGCCGGCTGCAGCAATGGAAGACACGTGATGGAAACAACCGGCGCCCATGGCCTGAGCGGCATTGACCGCACTGCGGGTGCCCTCGATATTGGTCGCCTGCTGGGCTTCTTCGTCAGCTCCCATGTCGTACACGGCAGCCAGGTGGAAGAAATGGTCTACCTGACCTTTCAGGGCATCCATTGTTTTGTCGTCAATCCCCAGATTGGGGCTGGTCAGATCGCCGATAACGGCTTTTACCTGATTCTCGTCAGCGCCCCAGCGCTCCCTTAGAATGTCCAGCTTGCCCAGGGATTGCTCCCGCACCAGTACATGTACCGTACCGCCACGTGCCAGGAGCTTTTCCACGAGAAAACGGCCGATGAATCCGGTGCCACCCGTCAGAAAGTAATTCATTGATAGTCCACCTTGCCTGTTGCTCAATTGTTGTCTGTCCCTACGCCCAAACATCTACGACTAAAGTCTTATACTGTTTGGAAACGCCGGCATTGTACTTAATTGCAACCCTCATGTATCGAACTTTTTTAGAGCATTTACTCTTGTAAGTCGTTGTTTTATGTAGAGTAATTACTCTAGAATTCCTGCCGGGACTGTCAGGAACCCAGAAAGCACCGCTAAAATCGACACACTGAATTTGAGCCTAGCACAAGGTTTTGGAGCTGCCCGAAAAACTGCCGAATTACCAGAAAGAAATGAAACCACCCTATAGCAATGACATAATCTGACCATATACCTACAACATGCAAACCACTCACTCCACACCGGACACCCAAGCATGAAGAAAGACGACGCCAACGCCGAACGCTATATCGCCATCGCCCGTGCCTGCCTGAAGGCCATTAACGACACCGCAGCAAAAGCCGGCTCCCGCGAGGAGAAAATCCAGGCGGTCTACCAGGCCATTGATGATGCCTTCCAGGCGGAATTTGCCGATTATCGACAGTCGGTTGCTGTGATGGGTACCGTACTGGAGCGCATAGCCTCCGGTCAGCTGGATGCTGATACAGCTGCCTCTCTCGCCCGTAAAACCCTGGACCAGCAACCAGAGAATACCCGAAACGCACTGATCCACTGATCTCCGGAGCGAGTAACACCATGCCATCAGGTATCAACCGTATAGCCCACCATGTGCGCTGTCTGTCCCCGCTAGTCGCCCTTGTACTGTTTCTGGTCACCAGCGCCCTTACCCAGGCTGCCATCGAACCGGTGAAAAGCCCCAATGACCGGAACAGCTATCGGTACCTTGAACTCGATAACGGCCTGCAGGTGTTACTGGTGTCCTCTCCGGATTCCGACAAGGCCGCTGCTTCCATGAACGTGGCGGTAGGCAGTGGCGACGATCCGGAGAACCGGGAAGGTCTGGCCCACTTCCTCGAACACATGCTGTTCCTGGGCACCGAGACATACCCCGATCCCGGCGAGTATCAACAGTTCATCAAAAGCCACGGCGGCAGTCATAACGCCTTTACGTCATTCCAGGACACCAACTATTTCTTTGATATTCAGGCCGGGCATCTGGATGAGGCACTGGATCGCTTCGCCCAGCAGTTTTCGGCCCCCTCGTTTACACCGGAACTGGTCGACCGGGAGCGGCAGGCTGTGCATTCGGAGTTCACCTCGAAGCAGAAAGAGGACGGCCGCCGGATCTACTCTGTCAAGAAAGCCATAAGCAATCCGGAACACGCTTTCAGCCAATTTGCAGTGGGCAACCTGAGCACGCTTGAAAACACCGATGAACGCCCACTGAGGCCAGACTTGATCGAGTTCTGGAAAAATCACTACTCCTCCAACCTGATGAGTCTGTCGGTGTATGGCCCTCAATCCCTCGACGAATTGGAAGCCATGGTCAGGGGCCGTTTCGACGCTATCGAGAACCGGCAGCTGGAACCGAAGGTTCACGACGCACCGCAGCTGAAGCCCGATCAACTGCCGGCCCGGGTCACCGTGGATGCCCTGAAAGACTTGCGCAGCCTGTCTCTGGCGTTTCCGATCCCCTCCCAACTGGAGAACTACCGCAGCAAACCTGCCAGTTACGTTGCCAACCTGCTGGGCCATGAAGGCCCCGGCAGCCTGTTTGATACCCTGAAACAGGCCGGGCTGGTGGAGAGCCTGTCAGCAGGTAGCGGGATGGATACGGGTACAGAAACCAGTCTGTTGCTGTCCATGTCATTAACCCCCGAGGGGCTGGAGAACACCGACCAAATCATCCGGCTTGTGTTCGCCTACATCGACACCATTCGGGAACAGGGCATTTCGAAGGCGCGATTTGAGGAGGAAAAAAACCTGGCCGAACTCGATTTCAGATTCCGCGAGCGCAGCCAGCCGGTCAGCGAAGTCATGCGTCTCTCCAGCCAACTGCGGCATTATCCCCCGGCCGATGTCCTCCGGGCTCCCTGGCTGATGGAAGCCTACGAACCGGAAAAGTACCGCGACATCCTGGAACGGCTAACGCCGGATAACGTACTGATCACCGTGGTGGAACCGGAGCCCGGTATTGAGACACCCAGCCTGACCCAATGGTATCAGGCTGCCTGGAAACTCGAACCCGTCGATCCGTCGGTGATTGCGGCCGCACCCGACCAGGCACTGGCCAGCCAGTTGCGTCTGCCGGAGCCCAACCCGTTTGTACCCGAGAACCTGGACATGGTGTCTGGCGCGGATATGGACAAGCCGGTGGAGCTCGCCAACCAGAGCGGCCTGTCCGTCTGGTATGCCCGTGACACCCAATTCGGTACGCCCAAAGCCAACGTCTATATCAGCATTCGCACCCCCCTGGCGCAAGCCTCTGCCCGGGGCAAGGTACTGACGGAGTTGCTGGTGGATGCCGTCAACACCAACCTTAATGCCTGGGCATACCCGGCACAGCTGGCGGGACTGGACTACAGCGTTTATTCCCATCTGCGCGGGGTCACCATCAGGGTGGGCGGCTACAGCGATAAGCTGCACATTCTGATGACACGTATCCTGACCCAGGTGGCAGACCCGCGCCTGACCCAGCAACGATTTGATATTGCCCGTCAGAATGTGATCGAACACCTGCAGAACAAGGCCAAGGAACGACCTGTACAGCAGACCTCTGAAAAAGTGCAGACTCTGCTGATCGAAGGCGCCTGGAGCACCGAAGCACGCCTCCAGGCAGCACAGGAGGTCACTCTGGACGAGCTTCGGAACTTTGCCAGCGAATTGTTCTCGCACACCGATCCAGTGATGCTGGCCCACGGCAACCTGAGCCAGGCTGCGGCCCTGAACCTTGCTCAGCAAGTCCGGGCCGTCGTGCTGAACGGTGCCGAGATCACTGAGGTGCCCCGTAGCATCGTGCGGCAACTGCCCAAGGGCGAATCGGTCGTGCCTCTTTCCGTGGATCACCCGGATACCGGCTATACCCTCTATATGCAGGGGGACAATACCGGCTTCAGGGAACGCGCCGCATTTCGACTGCTGGGCCAGATCATCAGCAGCCCCTTCTATGAAGAAATTCGCACCACCCGGCAACTGGGTTACATCGTTTACGCCACGCCCTTTGAAATGCTTGAAACGCCTGCACTTGGCTTTGTCGTTCAGTCTCCGAAAGCCTCTGAGGAGGAAATCGATCAGGCGGTCCGTGAGTTTTCCGACACATTTGAAGAGCGCCTGGCGACCATCAGCGACAGTGACCTGGCACGTGAAAAGCAGGCGGTAATCAGCCAGCTGATGGAACAGGACCGCACCCTTGGAGAGATATCAGAGCGCTTCTGGCGGGAGATCGACCGGGAAGCGTCGAATTTTGATTCCCGGGAACAATTGGTCAGAGCGGTAAAGACCATCAGCCGGGACCAACTGATAGAGACCTATCGCAAGGCTGTTCTCGACCGGGAACGCGCCCTCAGAGTTGTTACCGGAGCCACGAAGATGAACGCCAACACCCTGGTCCAACACATACTGGATCAGGGGCCAGTACCGGGCGCCTGACCCCGGTGCCTGTTCAGCCTGGAGACTGGTTGAGAAATCGCTGCCAGTCTTCGGGCTCATCCACGTCCCAGCGGGGCGGCAGCAGACTCACCGACAGCCCCAGCCCGGCCATTCTGGTACAGGTCTGATCCAGCACACTCCCGGTGCCCCAGTTCACGCCATCCAGCATCCCGGCAACCACCCGGCGAGCACCGATCATCACGTATCCCCCATCATTGGATGGGCCCAGTACCACATCACTCATATCCAGTTCCGCCACAGCCTGCCGCACGTAGTCTGGATCCACTGACGGGCAATCACTGCCGACCACCAAAGCCTTGTCATGATTTTCGAGTACCTGGGCCAACGCCGCTTCCATCCGTTGCCCCAGATTTTCGCCCTGTTGGATGCCCGTGGTGATCTGTGCCAAATCCAGTTTCGATAAAACCGGGGCCGCAGCTTCTGGCGCATGGTCCAGGGCCCGATCCCACCAGAACTGAATCGGAAATCCACTGGCAATGAGATTATCCAGAACCTCCAGACTCAACCTGACGTGAGCCGCCAACGCGCCACTGGCACCCAATGCCGGCATCAGCCGGGTTTTTACCCTGCCCTCTTCCGGCCATTTGGAGAACTGCATAACCAATACTGACGACTCAGGGCTCTTGGGCATTACGGACATCCGAACGATAGGCGTTTGCCAGGGATTCCGGCGATTCGCCGCGCCAATAGCGCCAACGCAACCGCCACATGAGGAAAATAGTACGCCAGGCTCCCTGTTGTTCCCAGCGCCGGCTATCAGTGACCACCGGGTCGGTGACACAGAACGGGCGGGACACCAGTCTCAGCCGGGCACTCAGTTCCACGTCCTCCATTAACGGTATTTCCCTGAAGCCCCTGAGCGCTTCAAACACCGGGCGCCGCACAAATAACGCCTGATCACCGGTGGCGATGCCGGTCAACCAGGACCGTCGATTCATGAACCATTCGATGACACGGAACAGAGGGCGCTTGCCGCTTAACCGGACGTTAAAACGTCCCCACGCATTGCGACTGGTGTGGAACCGCTTCAGGGCCGCCAGCGTCGATCCAGGCAGGCGCGTGTCCGCATGCAAAAACAGCAGGACATTGCCAGTAGCCACCTCCGCCCCGGCATTCATCTGACACGCCCGGCCACGTCCCCCGGACGACAGCACCCGATCACACCGGGGCTCGGCGAGCTGCGGGGTACCATCGTCACTACCACCATCCACCACAATCACCTGATGACCAGCTTCGCGAATCGACGCCAAGTGCTGCAGGGTGGCCTGAATAGTTGCCGCTTCCTGCCAGACCGGAACAATCACGCTCAACCTCAGCGGTTCTCCCGGATCGTCATCCCCTTGTGACGACTGCTCGCTCATCCGCAATATGCTCCTTACCTTGAAAATTCGAGCGGAGGCTCGATTACCTTTACCATAGCTATTCTAAACCAGTAGAGCTGTCAGGTGAGTATCACTATGCCATTGAAATACAGAATCATTCCCGTGACCCCGTTTCAACAGAACTGTTCCCTTATCTGGTGCGAGGAATCCGGGGCAGCAGCCGTTGTCGATCCGGGCGGTGATCTGGACAGGATCCGCGCAGCCATCGACGAAGAAGGTGTGAAAGTGGAGAAGATACTACTGACCCACGCCCATATCGATCATGCCGGGGGCACCGCGGAACTGGCAAGGGCGCTGGACCTTCCCATTGAAGGGCCCCACCGGGAAGACGATTTCTGGATTCAGGGCCTGCCCATGCAGGCACAGATGTTTGGTTTCCCGGCGCCGGAAATCTTCACCCCGGACCGCTGGCTGGAGGATGGTGATCAGGTCACCGTCGGTAACCAGACACTGGACGTTCTGCACTGCCCCGGCCACACACCGGGTCACGTCGTGTTCTATCACCGCGAATCAAAACTGGCGCTGGTTGGCGATGTGTTGTTCCAGGGCTCCATCGGCCGCACGGATTTTCCGAAAGGCGACTACAACACCCTGGTGCGTTCCATCCGCGAAAAGCTGTTTCCGCTGGGGGACGACATTGCCTTCGTACCGGGCCACGGCCCCATGTCCACCTTCGGCCATGAAAAAGCCAGCAATCCTTTCGTATCCGATCATCGGGGATAAATGCCCGCGGGCCCTTGAGACACATCAACGGGCCCGCTATCATACCCGCCTTCTGACAATGCCCCCGTAGCTCATCTGGATAGAGCGTCCCCCTCCTAAGGGGAAGGTAGCAGGTTCGAGTCCTGCCGGGGGTACCATCAAACCTCTCCCGAAAACCATCGGTTACCAATACATAGATGTGTTCTATGTATGAAACATACTGTTCAAGATTCCCACCTACTCCCTCCTATGCATTTCCAGTAGATTTATTTGACTCGTTTTTAGGAGTCATCTGTCAAGCTGGTCTACCTGCCAATAAGGAACCCAACATGCAATTTGATCACGTGGTTCAAGTGAACGATCTGACCGACCAGTCGATCGCTACTCTAACCAGAAAACAATTGTGGGAAGGACTTGTCTCCCGGGCAACCGCTCCCGAACATTACGTCATCGGACTGGGCCAGTACGAACTGGACTGGCAGGACGACAAGCGGCTCAAGCGCAGCCTTGAATTACCAGGATTAATGGTCGAAGACCTGGTTACCTTTCAAGAAGAAGAGTCCGTACATTACGAGATCCTTCCAACGGCCACCGTACCGGGAGGCAACCTGACAATGACGATCGAAGAGCCGGAACCGGAATCGCTGTTCGTACGCTTCAGCTATTGTGCACGCTATGTTGATGAAATAGGTGAGGAACTCCCCTACGACCTGTTTGTTCAGCAGGCTTACGTGGCGGCGGACATCGACACAATTCAAATCATCCGAAACCGCACGATAGAGCATGGCGCCAATACCCAGTAAACCGCCAGCTATACTCCACTGAAACTATTGCGGGATGACCTTATGAGCAATGAAGCTAAAAAGACCACCTCCAGCGTGCATTACAATTCGGGTAGATCGATCATTATCCGACACGCGGTCCGCCCCCAACTCAGGGACCGTTACGAGACCTGGCTTCGGCAGATTATCTCTGCCGCAGCTGAATTCCCCGGCCATCAGGGAGTTCATGTCGTCCGGCCTCCGGAAGGAAATGACACTTTTGAGATTGCAGTTCGCTTTTCTACCAATGAAGAAGCCGAGGCCTGGCTAAGCTCGGATATCCGAAAGGAACTGATATCCGACATCGCGTCTGCACTGGCTTCCGACGAGCAGGTTGAAATCAAAAGCGGCATCGATTTCTGGTTTACCCCACCGGCTTCGAAAGCCAAACAACCCACACGATGGAAACAATGGCTCATCACAACTTCGGTGATATGGCCCCTTACCATGATCGTGCCAGTGGTGTATCAGCCTGTGTTTGAAAGAATTCCAGAGCTTGCAGTCTGGGGCGTTCGCCATGGGATAGTCGCCGCCACCATTGTTGCCCTTGTGGTGTACTTGATCATGCCTCGAGTGGTTCGCCTCGTTGCGGGCTGGTTATTTCGATAAACCTGACAGTGTTGAGACTATGCGTATTCGTAACTGGAATTTCTGGCCAGGTCGTCAACTGGCAAAAGCTCTCCTGATCCTTTGTTCTTGGGACGCGTCAGCGGACTCGCTGAATGGCACCTGGTTTTTGTCAGTCGACAACGACAGCTTTGCCCAAACGGATGACCACTACACCAACGGCCTGCAGATAGGCTGGGTATCAGGCTATCTGGAAAAGTATGAAGAGGGTGCCGTTCCTGGTTTTGTTGCGACGGGTTTGGGGTCTCTACCGTTGATCAACAAACAAGGCCGCCAAAGATTCATTAGCCACAGCCTCTCCCATCGAATTTTCACCCCTAACGATACAGAAACCACCGAAGCGGTTGAACATGATGTGCCATACAGTGGAATGCTGTTTGCCTCCCTCACGGCTGGCGCCCAGGACGCAAAAACCATGGACGCGTTTACGTTTTACTACGGTATTGCTGGTCCGAGTGCACGTGGCGAGGAAGTACAGAATGAATTCCATCGCCTGATTGGCGTAGATCAAGTCAATGGTTGGGATCATCAGATTCACGACGAGATCCTGTTAAATATTGCTTACGAACACCGTCGGCGTTTGTGGAGCTTTGGCAGCACGCAGGGCTGGGGCGGAGACTTCATCAGCCAACTTGGCGGCAGTCTCGGCAACCTGATATCAATGGCCACCGTTGGCATAGGCGCTCGTTTCGGTTGGGGCGTACCCGACGACTATGGCATTCCCCCTCAATTCTTTGGGGAGGAAACCATCGGCTCTCGCCCTTATACCGCCTACGGAACACAATCCGGGGTTTGGCTATTCACTTTGCTCAACGGCTCTTACATAGCAAATGCAATATTCTGGGACGGCAACACCTTCAAGGACAGCATGTCCGTTGATTATGACCCCGGTATTGCCCGCCTGTACACGGGAATCAATGCTCGCTCAGGTAATTGGAGCGGGAGTTTTGCTGTTACCAAAACGACGGTGCCTTGGGAAAACCCTACTGACAGAACAATACAAACCTACGGGCGCATAGGGATCAGGTATAGCTATTAACCAGCAATATCCCGGTAACACAGGGGCAAACCATGATTAAGGTCAGAGCGGGTAACGACCGAGGACATGCCAATCACGGCTGGCTGGACTCCCGGCACTCCTTTTCATTCGCAGAATACTACGACCCCGCGTTCATGGGATGCTCCGACCTTCGAGTCATTAACGATGACTGGGTCGATCCTGGGGCTGGGTTTGGCGCTCACCCTCATCAAGACATGGAGATCATCACCTACGTTCTTGAGGGGACAGTCGAACACCGGGATACAATGAACACGCATTCCAGGGTGAGCGCCGGCGAGGTACAAATTATGAGCGCAGGCTCGGGTGTGCGGCACAGTGAGTACAACGCCTCATCATCCGAACCCCTGAATTTCCTGCAGATATGGATTGTTCCCAACCAGCGGGATGCAGAACCTCGATACGGACAAAAGGATTTTTCTGACAGCGCGGGAATCACTCTGCTGATATCCCCAGACGGCGAGGAAGGGTCCCTGCCAATCCGTCAGGATACCCGGGTATACAAGATTCTTATTAACAGCGAAGCCCTCCCGTTTAAGCCGGCATCCAAGCGTATCTACTACGTTCAGATAGCAAGAGGTGCGCTGTCCTTGAACGGTACGGCTCTTACTGCAGGCGACGGGGCTTATATTGTCGAAGAAGACAGCTTGACGTTCAGTGCAGATCAGCAAGCCGAAGCACTCTTGTTCGAACTGCGTTCGTTTTAACACCGATAGAAATGTGGTGGTCAACCCATCCAATTCTTCAGGAGGAGCCAGAGAAATGACCATTAAACTGTCCAAAGACGATTTAGGTGAATTCCGCCAGCTAATCCGCGCAGATCAACACGAGTTGTTTGCCGACGCACGAGTCGACAACAGCTCTGATTCCGCGCCCGATCCCCATGACCTGTATGACGCGTCACTTGCAGCGTGCAAGGCCATTACGCTATTGATGTATGCCGAAAGGGCGAATATCCCTTTGGACGATGTGGACATCGAAATTGCCAGGGATAACACCGAGGAACGATCCGGAACTTACCAATTGCACGTTGACTTGCGGCTAAACGGCAATTTGGATGAATCCCATAGAAACAGACTCGAGAAGGTTGCTGAGAAGTGCCCGGTTCATAAGTTGATGACAGCTGTCACGACCGTCGTAACAACAAGTTGCAGGTTGGCCGAATGAGGAGACAACGCTTCAACCACCAGCGTCATTTGGGAATGTTCAACTTTGTATTCCGCTATTCATGAATCCTCAGGTTAAGATGCGAGTCCGAATCACCAAACGGAACCCCAAATGGCTCGCTTCAACGAAATCGGCACCGCTACCATTCCTGGCAAAGGAACCCAGCTGCGCCTGCTCCAACGCAACGACGAATTCTCCATCAAGATTGCCGGTACCACCGGTGAGCTGATGAACAGCCGGATACACGGCTCCGAGGACGCCCTGGCCACGCTTGCCTGTGAGCGTATCAACGGGCAACCTGAGCCCCGTGTGCTGATTGGTGGGCTGGGTATGGGGTTTACACTGGCAGCGGCGCTGTCAGCGTTAGCCGAAGATGCCCGGGTAACGGTGGCTGAACTGGTGCCCGAAGTGGAAGCGTGGAACCGGGGGCCATTGGGGGCTGCGGCCGGGTATCCGCTGAACGATTCGAGAGCCAGCGTTCACCTTGGCGATGTGGCGGAGTTGCTCAGAGATGGGGATGGCGACTGGGATGCCATCCTGCTGGATGTGGACAATGGTCCGGAAGGCCTTACCCGCAAGGAAAACAACTGGATTTACTCCCCGGCCGGCATTGCCGCCGCCCAGAAATCCCTGCGCCCTGACGGCATCCTGGCTTATTGGTCCGCCGGCCCCGAGCACGCCTTTACCGAAAGGCTTCGCCGTGCGGGATTTGCGGTGGAGCCAGTCACGGTGCGTGCCCTACGCCCCGGCAAGGGGGCACGTCACGTTATCTGGCTGGCCTGGTAAACATCCCCTTCGCCAGGCGCCACGGCGCCATGCAATCATCGGGGGTACCCGCCATCTGGCATGGTACCCCGGGTTTTCACGCGTTCAGGCCTCCGCGGGCTTAGGCGACAATCCATCCGCACTGTCTTCGTCCAGGTCCGATTCCGCATCCAGAATCAAAGCCAGCTCTTCATCCGCTGTTTTCGCGACCAGTTTGTTCTTGCCGTAAGCAAAGTAATAAATAGCGCCGACCACAAACAACACCAGGGTGTAGTTGAAGGCACGCGGATCGAAGGCGTAGACACCGGTCATGGCAACCAGCGACAGCACCAGTGCCAGGGAGGACGTAAAGATTCCACCGGGCGTTTTATAGGGGCGTGGCAGGTCCGGTCGATTGAGGCGCAGCAGGATGTGGCTGCCGGCCATCAAGGCGTAGGAGATAGTCGCTCCGACCACGGCCATGCCCAGGATCAAATCCCCTTCCCCGGTCAGCGAAACCAGAAAGCCGAACACACCGGGCACGATCAACGCCCACTTGGGTGCCTTGCGCTCGCTGGTCAGTGACAGGACTTTGGGCAGGTAGCCTGCACGGGAAAGCGCGAACACCAGCCGGCTGTAGCCATAGATGATCGAGAAGAACGACGCAATCAGGCCCATCAGCCCCAGCATGTTAATAAAGGTCGCGAGAGTTCCGTTGCCGGTGGCTTTCAGGGCGTCCACCAGGGGTACGCCACTGGCACCAATCACATCGGCACCCGCTGCACCAGCCAGCAGGAACACCACCAGAGTGGCAGTGAAGAGCAGGAAGATCATTGCACCAATGATGCCTCTGGGCATATCCCGCGCCGGGTCCTTGGACTCTTCCGCCGCCAGGGGAACGCCTTCAACGGCCAGGAAAAGCCACATACCGAAGGGCAACGCAGCCCAGACGCCGTACCAGCCAAACGGCAGGATCTCGCTGGCGCCGGCGGCATCCGTGGGTGCAATATTAAAGAGATTGGCGGTATCAAAATCACCAATCAGAGCGGCGGCCGTTGCGATGATAGCCACCACCGCCAAACCGCTGATCACCATCATCACCTTGAGCGCCTCTCCCACGCCGGCAAGGTGAATACCGACGAACACCGCATAGAACAAGGCGTAGACCCAGGGCCCGTTAATACCCAGCAGCTCCTCTACGGCTGCCCCAATGAAGATAACGATGGCTGCGGGTGCAAGGGCATATTCGATCAGCACCGCCAGCCCGGTCAGGTAACCTCCGGCCGGCCCCATGGCGTGCCGGGCAAAGCTGTAGCCGCCCCCGGCCACCGGGATCGAGGCCGACATCTCAGCCAGTGACAGCACCAGTGCGAAATACATAACCGCCATCAGTGCCGCGGCAATGGCAAAACCACCCCAGCCGGCCTCACCAATGCCAAAGTTCCATCCGGCAAAGTCGCCGGAGATGACGTAGGAAACACCCAGCCCTGCCAGGAGCACCCAGCCTGCCGTGCCTTTCTTGAGCTGGCGCTTGGCCAGATAATCCTTGTCTACGTTGCTCGTTGTCATGTGCGTTCTCCAGGTAAGTTCTTCAGTTTTCCGTGAGGAAATTTTTGTTATTCGACGTTTTTTCGATCACAACCTCTTCTGTCCGATCTTTAAGGTCGACTCCGGAAATCCTGAGCCGTCTTGCTTCCCGCATCAGATAGAGGAGGCGTTGGCTGGCATGTTCAAAACTCAAACCGGCGGGCCGCACGTTCGAGATGCAATTGCGGCGTGCATCGCTCAAACCACTCTCGGGGCCCCAGGTGAGGTAAATTCCCAGGCTGTCGGGTGAGCTGAGGCCGGGGCGCTCACCGATCAACACAATCACTACGCTGGCCCCCAGGGATTCACCAATCTCGTCCCCGATGGCAACTCGCCCCTGCTCTACAATGGTCAGCGGCGCCAGTCGCCAGTCCCCTGCCTCGTCCTCCAGATCCCGGACAAGCTGCGTGACCATGGGCAAGGCGTTGTTCTGGATGGCGGATGAGGACAGGCCGTCAACGATCACAATGGCTACATCAGACTTACCCGTGTCACTGGCGCGATACCGGGAAAGGCTTTCCAAAGATTCTGTCGACAGTCTCCGCCCGAGATCCGGGCGCTGAAGGTAGGTCAGCCGGTCCTCCGCCTGGCTTTTGAGTAGCAGCGGAACCTTCGGTAATGCCAAGGCTGATTCGTCCAGATCCTCCATCAGACGCTTCACATCCAGGGGAAAGTGCACCGCATCTCTCGCCTGGGCGTGGGCCAGCTGGAACTGGAGAAGTTCGTGGGTGGGCAGGCTGACACCGGCCCTGCCCAGGCCAATCCGGGCGTCGGTGAACTGGCGCAATACCCGCCAGACGTTTCCGGTAACCAGTGACTTTTGTTCACTCATGGCCGGCCTCCCGGGTCAGGCCCTTCAATGGCTCCCTGAACAGGTCCGGTAACCGCCGGCTTGGTTCGTAGCGTGAGTCGCTCTCGAAGATCTGCATGCGAACGAGCCAATCCTCGAACTCGGGCGCCGGCTTCAGGTCCAGGACACGGCGGGCGTATAGAGCATCGTGGAAGGAGGTGGTCTGGTAGTTCAGCATGATGTCGTCGGAGCCGGGTATGCCCATAATGAACGTGCAACCGGCAACCCCCAGCAGGGTAAGCAGATTGTCCATATCGTTCTGGTCGGCTTCGGCGTGGTTGGTGTAACAGATGTCGCACCCCATGGGCACGCCGAGCAATTTTCCGCAGAAGTGATCCTCCAGCCCCGCCCGGGTGATTTCCTTGCCGTCAAACAGGTACTCCGGCCCGATAAACCCGACCACGGTGTTAACCAGTAACGGATCGAAACGCCGCGCCACAGCATAGGCCCTGGCCTCACAGGTTTGCTGATCGATGCCGTGATGGGCGTTGGCGGATAGTGAGCTGCCCTGCCCGGTCTCGAAGTACATCACGTTGTTGCCCACTGTGCCCCGTTTCAGTGACAGGGCCGCATCCTGCGCCTCCTGCAGCGTCGCCAGATTGAATCCGAAGCTGCTGTTGGTGGCCTCAGTACCACCGATGGACTGGAACACCAGGTCCACGGGCGCACCCTGCTCGATGGCTTCCAGGGTATTGGTAACGTGGGTGAGCACACAGGACTGGGTGGGAATGTCGTATTTCTGAATGACATCATCCATCAGCCCCATCAGCTTGATGGCCTGGCTGACGTTGTCCGTGGCCGGGTTGATGCCGATTACCGCATCGCCGTTGCCATAGAGCAAACCATCCAGGAGGCTGGCGGCAATGCCCGACACGTTGTCGGTCGGGTGATTCGGCTGGAGGCGGGTTGAGAGATGGCCTGGCAGACCGATGGTGTTGCGGAACGCCGTTGTCACCCGGCATTTCCTGGCCACCAGAATGAGGTCCTGGTTCCGCATGATCTTGCTGACGGCCGCCACCATTTCCGGTGTCAGGCCGCTACGGAGCCGTGCCAGTGTCTCTGGCGTGGCCTGGTCACTCAACAGCCAGTTGCGAAAGTCCCCAACGGTGAGATGCGCTACCGGAGCAAATGCGACTGAATCGTGAGTATCCAGGATCAGTCGCGTCACCTCATCCTGTTCATAGGGCACCAGCGCCTCGGAAAGAAACGCCAGCAACGGCAATTCGGCGAGGCGCATCTGGGCAACGACGCGCTCCTCGGCCGACTCCGCAATAACCCCGGCGAGCCGGTCACCGGAGCGTGCCGGCGTGGCCTTTGCCATCAAATCCGCCAGATTCCTGAAATGCCAGGTCCGCGCGCCCAATGTGTATGTGTACTTGTAACCCATGTGCTTTTAGCCCCTTAACAGGGTCCCCCCGGAAAAATCACCGGATGCGGAGGAACGGATATTGCTGACCATTCCACTGTAATCCTCCTGTCACAGCTGAGTTATCGAAAAATGGCAAACCTCAATAGGCACGGAAGTCGTATGAAATTAGGCGCTAAGTCCTGTTGGCAGAATCCGGGAACCGGGTCCAAGCTGGAACGAAACGACTCTTTCGGAGTTCGCATGGATCAACAACAAGAAAAAGAAGCACCAAAGAGGTGCACTTCGGTCGCGGATGATGCCAACGAGCACGCCGGCAACCTGACGAACTGGCACCAGCAGTACGATCAGGTAGGCAACGGTCGGTTCCACGGCAGGATTGACGAGCTGCACCTGGATGGCATCCAGCTCTTCATCGAACACACCAGCCATGCCGTTAGGCAGCAGTGTATGGTGTGGCCGGAATCCATCTGGTTCGGCATTCCGAGCAGGAACGAGGACGTCCGCATCAACGGCCAGCAGGCAGAACATACCGACATCCTGTGCCGCCCGGGAAGCCGGCATTTCGAGCTGGTGACGCCCGACAGCTTCGACATGCTCAGCCTGGTGGTCCATCAACGGGAACTGAAACAACAATCGGAATCCCAGGGCATCGAACTCAAGGTGCTGGATACCTCAAGCTATCCAAGACTGAAGCTGCCGGTCCAGACCCTTCGCAATATTCAATATTTGTTGCGGAGGATTGTCCGCACCGAGTCCAGCCGGCTGGACGGACAGATTCATCACGACCTGCTGATCATGGCGGTGCTGGAACTACTCACTGTGGAGAAGCCCAACCGCACGGTAGCGCCCAGCTACGCCCACCGGAAAGCGGTGGTGGAAAAGATAAAGGCCTATGTAAACACTGTCGACGATTTGCCCGTCACCATGGCAAAGCTCTGTGAAGTCGGATGCGTCAGCCGGCGCACACTTCAGTACAGTTTTGAAAGCATACTCGGGATTAGTCCGCTCCAGTTTCTGAGGATCAGCAGGCTGAACCGGGTCAGGCGTATGTTGCGGGAGGAAGGCGCGCAGTCCGTATCGGATATTGCGGCGTTCAATGGCTTTTATCATCACAGCCAGTTTTCTGCTGACTATAAGCAGTTGTTTGGGGAGTGTCCGTCTGAGACGTTGGGGCGGTGTTCGGGGGAGGTTGCTTAGAATGATGCAGCGGGCGGAGGGTATTATCTCCGCCCGCTGTGAGTCTATCTATTAGAAAATCAGGGATTCACAGGTGTTGTAGGGTACCGCCTCACCACTACTATCAATGACAACCATTGCCACGTCACCGGTTCCCGTATCGTCCAAATACCTGATCTCGGCGAAAGTGCTGCTGTCTCCATCCAGTCTGATAATGCCACTTTGCGGGCAACTCTCACCGGACGCCACAAATACGGATTTTTGTGTGGAGATATTGATATACCCACCAAGGGCTGACCCGATGAGTTTGGACTCAAGCGAAATACTCACACCGGAGCCATCATCCTCCAGAGTGGTCAACGCATTGGCAATGGCGAAATAGTCATTTCCAATAATGAATTCCAGCGCATCCGTCCGATACTTTTCAGTGTTCTCACCGATATCCCACTCATCCAGTCCCTTGGCGACAATGTCGTCGCCAGAAGCGATGACGGTCCCGGTCAAATCGAAAACCTGAAAGCCGGCGTTGCCATTGCTCATGACTTCGTTGACGTAGGAATAATCGCCGTTCAGGACAATACGACCAAAGGTCGGTGTATCCAGCTCGCAATTGTTAAACTTCCAGCGTTCATCGTCACTGACATCGTCACTGTTCACTGTGATAACGACCTCACCGTCGTTGTCACAATCGTAGGTCAGTACGTTGCCCGAAACATCAGAGGGTGAGCGTGAGGTAACGGCATTGTCCACTTGCTCTGCCAACAGATAGGCATTTTCAGCATCCTCATACAATTCGAGGATCGAGTCAGTCTCTGTCTGACTGCTAATGGCCACCTGTTTCTCAGCGTAACCATTCGGATCAACGGTAATGTCAGCGCTGGAAGGTCGCTCAGTTGGCGTGTCATCAACGCTACTGCTACTGCTACTTCCACCGCCCCCACCACCACAAGCGGTTAAACCCCACACGGATACGGATGCCAGAATTACGGCAGTTGTTGTTTTGACCACAGCAAACACTCCCTTTTGAGCTGGCCGGCGCGAACAGATGAACAGCCCGTGTTCATCTGACTTCCTTTCGCGTCTTCCTGAGCTGACTCACATACTGGTGATTAGCCGAAGCGCCACCTGTTATGTATTCGATACACCTGTTATCTGAGAGTAGTTCATACGACAAAAATTCGGCAATATTTTGCAAGATTTGACGATTATTCAGTCTGTGGTTTTCAGTGCCTCAAGATCTCGTGGCGCCACGCCCAGATCCTGCCAGTTTTCCGGGTGGCAGGTGAACAGCAACACCTGATGCCGGCTGGCTGCATCAAACAGGATGCGCTTCATTTGATCCAGGCGCTGGCGATCACTGTGCACCAGGGTATCGTCGAGGATAATCAGGGTCGGGCGGCCAGCTTCCTGCAGCAGATCCGCGTAGGCCAGGCGGCTGATCAGCCCCATCTGTTCCCGGGCACCAAAGCTCAGATCCAGGACATCTCCGGTTTCCTGGCCCTGCTGGCCGGCACGGGTCAATTGACCTGGAATCAGGTTGTCGTCCACATCCAGGTTTGCCTTGGGGAAAAGCACGCCCAGATAGTGATTCAGGTGCTTCTGCAAAGGCGCCTGGAGACGACGGGTCAGAGCCTTACGCTTTTCCTGCAGGAGCGTGAGCAACAGATCCAGGGCTTCTGCACGCCGACGCAGCTCGGTATAGCGGCGAACCACATGTTCCAGCCGCGCCGCCATCTCTTCCCGTTGCTCCTCCAGACCTTCAGCGCCCTGGCTTTCCAGCTTGCTTTCGAGGCTCGCCAATTCCAGGGCTTCCTGCTGGTGACTGCGCTCCAGCTGTTCGGCACTGGCTTTGAAGCGGGCCATATCTTGTTGCAACAGTTCCGGGCGAGCCTCGTCAATCTGTTCCTGACGCTTGCCGACGGACTGTTGCAGGCGAGTTTCCCGCTCCCCGGCTTCGGCAATTTGAGTCTGGAGGGATTGCTCGGCAGCCTGGCGTTCCGGGTTTTCCAGCTCGCGTTTCAGTTGCTGCCATTCGGCCTGTGCATTCTCCAGCGCCTGAGTGGCAGCGAACAGTTGCTTGCTGTGTTCCTGAAGTTTGCCATCGGCCTCCCGCAATTGCTGTTCCGCCATGTCCAGTGCCGCTTCCGCACTGGTCAGGGACAACGGTTCCCCCGGAATCTCGGACAGCGCCTTCTGCTCGGACTGCAATTGTTCCAGCCGTCGGGTGAATTCCTGTTGCTGGCTTTCCAGTACGTCCACACCCTGGGGAGCGATGGACGCCAGCAATGCCTCCAGGCGTTGGATGGTCTCCTTGCGTTGCGCCTGCTGCTCGGCCAGTTTTCCTGCCTGCTCGGGGGAGTCGACCTTCATGGACTTGAGCTGATTGTCGTAACTCTCCTGCAATCGCTCCAGCTGTCGCTGAACCCGGGCGAGATCATCACCGCCGGGGGTAATGGTCAGCTCGCCTATACCGGGTAATGCCAGGGTAGTGGCCTCCAGTAACAGCTCGTCTCCTTCTCCCTGGAGGGATTGACCATTCAGCGTCAACGCCTGCCCACTCTCCAGGGCGTAATGCAGCCGGGTCGCGATAGCTTGTGATCGAATCCGCTCCTGCTCCAGTTGGCGCTGCGTCTTTCGCAGGGCTTCCAGGGCCTCCAGATCTAGGGGGTTGGCCTGCTGCTGGTTGCGGGTTTCCTGATGCTCGGCCTGATGGGCGCGGGCCTTTTCCAGGTTTTTGCCCAGCGTTTCCAGTTGAAGCCGCAACTGCTTGATATCGTTGTCCAGGCGGTTGCACTGTTCCTGCTCCTTTGCCACCCGCACCTGTTGGCGGGCCTTGTCGTAGGCCTTACGGGCCTGTTGTTGGGCAACGGTCACCTGCTCTTCCCTGGTCTTCAGGGTATTCACGGTTTCTTTGCAGTGTGCCAGCGTCTGTTCACGTTCGTTCAGCTTACGAGCAGCGACTTGCGATTGCTGCTGTTGCCGCCGCAGAAGCTCAAGCGTCTGCCGGCAATCATCCAGAGCCTGCTGCTCCCGCTTCTGTTCCTGCTGCCACTGCTCAATTTCCCGGAAGCGGTTTTCCGCCTCCTGCTGGCTCTGGCGGGCGGCTTCCCAGGGGCGCTCCTGCTCATTGCGCTGATGACGCTGGCGCAGCTCCCCTAACCGGTCAACCATCGACTGGTAGTGCGCCACCCGCTCGTCCAGGGCTTCCAGTTCGGCGGCCAGTTGACTTTGTTCCTCGCTCAGGCGGGCGTAGTCGCCCCGGGGCTTACCGGTGGCTGTCAACAATTCGGCACGCTGTGCCTGCACCTGTTGAATAACATCGTCCCCGCCGCTGCTGGCCACCTCCCCCAGCAGGCTGTTGAGAGCCGATTTCAGGTGATCGCCAGCGTAGGCAACAGCATCGTGAACGTTCTGCCCGCTGCCCTGCTCCACCCATAACAGGCCTGGAATCCCCCAGTGTTTGTCCTGACTGGCGCCGCGGGGGGCAAACTGAAAGCCCAACAGGTCTGCCAGTTTATCTTCCGCTTCTTCTCCGGAGTAACTTTCGCCGGCGACCTGGAGATCACAACGTTTCTGTTGCAGGAAGCGCTTTCTGAGCTGCCACTGTACGCCCTGGCACTCAAAATCCAGTTCCACGGACGGGGCTGCGGAGGAATCCCCCCAGGGTCGCAGGTCATCCACACTGCTGGATCGATGGCGTTCAAAGAAGGCCGCTCGAATGGCTCGCACCAGAGTACTTTTGCCCGACTCATTGGGACCATGAATCAGATTGAGGCCCGGCCCCAACTCGTTCAATTCGAGGGGCTGCCGGAACTGTCGCAACTGTTCGAGACGAAGGCGTTGCAGTTTCATGGCTGACCCTCCCCGGCGTTCCCGGACGCCGGTTCGATGCGATCCCGCAACAGGCTGGTCAGGATCGCCAGAGCATCCCTCGATGTGGCGGCCTTCTCATCATCGGCGTTTTCCTGTTGCTCCCTCAATTCACCAATAACCTCGCCCAGATAACCATCGGCATTGAGTTCGGCAATATCTTCATCGGTAGGCTGAAGGGCCAACTGGCTGCGATCGCACTGCACGCTCCGATGCCGGGCCTCGGCCACCGACAGGGCGTGGAGAAGTTTCTGCTCTCCCGCCAGGTCCACCTCGCCAGACAGCCGAATATCGACCACCGCCGGCGCCGGCAGTTCTTCCAGTCTCTGCAGCAATTCATCCAGATCCGTGGCCACACTGAGGTGTTCACGCCACTGGACCCACTCAAACTGGCCAATGCGATGGCGGCTGACGTCCGGTTCCGCCCCCGGCCCGGCAATGTCCACCACCAGCGCCACGCCCGCCTCGTTATTGCGGAATCGCTCCGGCTCCGGAGTGCCGCTGTACCAGGTGCGGGCGTTGATCTGTTTCACACCGTGCCAGTCACCCAGGGCAAGATAATCCAGGTTTGCCTGCGCAGCCCGGTCGGCGGCAATCGGGTTGGCCGAATCGATATCCTCCGCCAGCAAACCCTGGACACTACCGTGGGCCAGCCCCACACGCAGCAATTCCGGAGACGTTTCCAGGTGATCAAAGTTCTCGGTAAGGTCACTGTGGGTATGGCGCTGGGTCAATGGCGCTGCGAGAACGGCCAGCCCCTGCGCTTTCAGATCAACAACCCCCGGCTCCAGGGCCAGGTGAACGTTGTCGGGCACCGCGTTCAGGCGTCGGGCGCGAGTCCACACACTTTCCGCCAGGGCGGCGTCGTGGTTACCGGGCAACATCACCCAGGGACCGGAAAAACCGGACATGGCGTTGAATACCCTGCGAATGGTTCGATCCGCCACGGTCTGGGCATCGAATACATCCCCCGCCACCAGCACTGCATCGCATCGCTCATCTCTGGCCAGTTGAGCCAGACGTTCAATGGCGGTAAACCGAGCTTCCGCCAGCGCGACGGCATCATCGTTATCAAAGCGGCTGTAATAGCGGCCCATCTGCCAGTCTGCGGTGTGAAGAATTCGGGGCATGACATTCCTTTTCAATGGATCAACGAACCAGGCTGCTAACTCTACGTTCAAACGTCAGGTTAGTGAACCGTTCGGGCACCGGACATTCCGGGTTCCGATTGGCCCGATTTGTGCAAAGACCTGCCCATACGTTCGATTTTTGTCACTGATCACCCGTGACGATGGGAGGAAGTCAGCCGTGTCGCTGCTTACATCACTGATCAAAGCCAGCACCCAATTCCAGACCGCGTTGGAAAAACGCCCTGAGGCAGCCGGTGAGAAACAGGCAGGAAAAACTTCTGGCCCGGCGGCTCCAGAGCAACCGGCATCGCCAACGGATGACCGGTTTACCCGCTCCACACTGGAAAGTCCGGATCTGGCCACACTGAAATCCAGGAAGCTCTCGGTCACCGATTACAAGCAAACCGTGGGGCAGGACCTTGCCTTTGTGCGGGAAACACTGCGGCACAAACTTGCCGAGTACGGAATGCATCCGGCAACGTCCATCAACGTCGCCAGGGACGACAGCGGGAACATTCAGTTAGACGGAAAACTGCCGGAGGCAAAGCGCGCGCAGATTGAACAGGATTTGAACCACAACAAGGGCTTTCGTGAAGCCTTCAGCCGCCTGAGTGTGAACGAGCCTACCCTGCACTTCGTGGATAACGCCCTCAAGCTGAACAGGGCCTATGGCGTCAACAACTCATTGCTGGACACGATGGTCAGCGATAACCAGCAGTTCAATGGCCTTCAGGATCTGGTGCACCGCTATGACACCCTGCGTAAATCCGTTGGCGCGGAGCAGGTAGAGGCTGCCGGGCAGCGCAAACACTACGCGTTCAGCTTCAATACCCGCGCCTGACGCGGTCAGATAAAAGTAAGGCCGGTACCCCGGCCCTATCTTGAACGGGTCAGACCTGGAACGGAGCGGGGTCGCCTTTACCAATCCGGGTAACCTCGGGCACGTCATCGGTCATATTCACCACCGTTGTCGCCTCAAGACCGCAGAAACCACCGTCGATGATCAGATCAAGCTCATGTTCGAGAGTTTCCCGGATGTCGTAGGGATCTGTCATGGGATCGGTTTCCCCCGGCAGGATCAGGGTGCTGCTCATGATCGGCTCGCCCAGCTCGCCCAACAATTCCTGCACAATGGCGTTATCCGGCACCCGCAGCCCAATAGTGCGACGCTTGGGATGCAGCAACCTGCGCGGCACTTCGCTGGTGGCATCCAGAATGAAGGTGTAGGGGCCCGGTGTGAAGGTCTTGAGCAGCCGGTACTGGGTGTTGCCTACCTTGGCATACACACCGATGTCCGAAAGATCACGGCACATCAGGGTGAAATTGTGCTTGTCATCCAGCCTGCGAATCCGCTTGATACGATCTGCCGCCTGTTTGTCCCCGAGGTGACAACCAATGGCATAGGCTGAATCCGTGGGGTAGACGATCACACCACCACTGCGAAGAATATCGACCGCCTGTTTGATCAGCCGCTTCTGCGGCGTTTCCGGATGAATCTGGAAAAACTGGCTCATTGACCCTCTCCTGACGTCATGGCCGCATCCTTTTTGGACCCGCCCATACAATTTGGTGACTCCGGCACCGACTGACCGGAGTCTGACCACTCCTGAGGAGAGTATAGATGCAGGGCCAGCGCATGAACCTCACCCGCCAGTTCATCCGCCAACACCTTATAAATCGCCTGGTGCCTTTTTACCTTCATCTGCCCATCAAAATCCGCTGATACCAGGGTAACCTTGAAGTGGGTTTCGGAGTTCGGCGGCACACTGTGCTTGTGGCTCTCGTTTTCCACCTGCAGGTGGTTTACCGCAAAAGCCCGGGACAGCTTTTCCTCGATCGCGTTCTGAATCTTCATAACCGTTGTAACTCCTTAACTTTCCATAACCCGAAGCATACTACAGTGGGCTGGAACCTTGACACACCCATGCCAAAAGGCCATCTTCCCATCCCAATCCGAACGCACCCGAAACCATGCAACTTTACATCGCCGAAAAACCCAGTCTGGGCCGTGCCATCGCCGCCGCTCTGCCCGCCCCGCACCAGAAAGGCCCGGGCTGGATTCGCTGTGGTCAGGGCGACGAAGCGGTCACCGTCAGCTGGTGCATCGGTCACCTGCTGGAACCGGCTGAACCGGCACAGTACAACCCGCGCTGGAAAAAGTGGCGGCAGGAAGACCTGCCCCTGGTGCCCGAGCGCTGGGAAGTCACCCCCAAGGACAGCGTCCGCCAGCAACTCAACGTGCTGGAATCCCTGATTCGCCAGGCACATACGATCGTTCATGCCGGTGACCCCGACCGAGAAGGCCAGTTACTGGTCGACGAAGTGATCCGTTATTTCGGGGCCACCTGCCCGGTCCAGCGGATACTCATTAATGACCTGACACCCGCAGCCGTTGCCAAGGCCATCCAGGCGCCCAAAGACAATCGGGAATATCGCCGGTTGTCGCATTCAGCCCTGGCCAGACAACGGGCCGATTGGCTGTATGGCATCAACCTGACCCGCTTTTACACCCTCAGTTACCAGCAGCAGGGCCAGCAGGGTGTCTATTCCGTGGGGCGGGTACAAACGCCGGTACTCGGGCTGGTGGTAGAACGTGACAACACCATCGAGAACTTTGAGCCCAAGCCCTACTACCGGATTGAGGCGACCTGTCACGGGCTGGAAGCAGACAGTGATCCGGCGTCCTTCAGTGCCCGCTGGCTTGCCGATGAAGCCTTCCGTGAACATCTGGATGAAGAAGACAGGCTGCTGGACAAAGCCACCGCAGAGCAAATTGCTGCTGCCGTGGAAGGCCGCCCTGGCCGCATTACCGAATCCCGCTTCCGCGACCGCAATGAAGCGCCCCCACTTCCGCTGTCACTCTCCGCCCTGCAGATTGAAGCCGGCCGGTTATTCCGCATGGGCGCCAAGGACGTACTGGATACCGCCCAGAACCTGTATGAGCGACATCAGCTGATCACCTATCCCCGGTCCGATTGCCGCTACCTGCCAGAGGGGCACTTCGCGCAACGGGAAAGTGTAATACGTGCGATCAGCAAGGTGTCCTCGGCACTGGCCCCGGCCTGCGAACAGGCAGACCTATCCCGGCGCACGGCCGCCTGGAATGACAAGCAGGTTGACGCCCACCACGCCATCATTCCAACCAGCCGAACATCCGCGAATGGCAAGCTGACGGCGGCGGAAGACAAAATCTACGGGCTGATCAGTCGGTACTATCTGATGCAGTTCAGCGCCGACGCCGTTCATCGTGAAGGCCGATTGACCGTCACCATTGGCGAACACCGGTTCCGCGCCACGGAAACCGCGGTGCTGACCCCGGGCTGGAAAACCCTGGAGATCCGCCTTCGGGAAGGTCGGCAGGAACCGCAAAAGGCACCGTTGCCACGACTGGAGAAAGGCGAGCCGGTCCTGTGCGACCGCACTGACATCAAAGAGCGGAAAACCCAGCCACCCCAGCACTTCACGGACGCCACGCTGCTGTCCGCCATGACCAACATCGCCCGCTTTGTTACCGATGCGGAGTTACGCAAGACCCTGCGTGAAACCGACGGTCTCGGCACGGAGGCGACCCGCGCTGCGATCATCGACACGCTGTTCAAACGTGACTACCTGTACCGCGACAGTCGCCACATCAAGGCAACGGGCAAGGGCAAGGCGCTGATCGGAGCGCTACCGCAGACCGTCAGCAAACCGGACATGACCGCGGTCTGGGAAGCCACGCTGGAAACCATCCGGCGCGGGGAAGCTGACCCGAGAAACTTCCTGGAAAAGCTGAAAGAGCAGATTCGGGGCTTCGTCAACGCCCCAATGGGTGCACCGGAAGCCCCAGGGACAGATCAGCCAACGTCTCCCCACTGCCCCAAGTGCCGTACCCCCATGCGTGAGCGGGAAGGCAAGTTCGGCCGCTTCTGGGCCTGCACCCGCTTCCCGGATTGCAACGGCACTCGCCCGCTGGAAGACACGGCGCCTGCCGACGGTACCAGCCAGAAACCCGTCCCCTGCCCCCACTGTTTCTCGCCGCTGGTTCGACGCAAAGGGAAAAAGGGCTGGTTCTGGGGCTGCAGTAATTTTCCCGCCTGCCGACAAACAGTTGACGACGACAACGGAACACCGGCCATTCGTTTACGCAATACTACATAACGATACTGAAGACCCGTTGGTGTTCTGTGATAATGAGCCGAAAATCTAACATTGCCTTTTGTTCATAACTAAAAAACGAGAACAGACTCAACATAGTGAACGGGCTATTTTCAGGAGACGCCAGATGCGTATTGCTCTGCTTGAAGACGAACATGAACAGGCACAGCACATTCAGTCCATTCTTTCTGAGCGTGGACACCACTGTGACAGCTTTCCGTCCGGCCAGTCCTTCCTGAGCGCGGTACTGCACCGCAGCTACGATCTGCTCATTCTCGACTGGCAGATCCCTGACATGACCGGCATCGACGTGCTCGAGACCGTGCGAGCCCAGCTGAACTGGCCGATTCCCGTCGTCTTCCTGACTCAACGGGACAGCGAGGCGGATATCGTTCGCGCATTGGACGCCGGCGCCGACGACTACCTCGCCAAACCGGCTCGGGAAGCGGAACTGGTCGCGCGAATCAATGCCCTGGCCCGTCGCACCAATCCGGACAACGAGAAAGAAGTGCTCCGCTACGGGCCGTTTGAGATTAACACCCAACAGCGCTCGATCATCCTGCATGGCGAACTACTGACGCTCACCGACAAGGATTTTGATCTGACCCTGTTCCTGTTCCAGAACCAGGGACGCCTGCTGACCCGTGAAATGCTGCTGGAGCGCGTCTGGGGTCTGGCAAGGGACATCAATACACGCACTGTGGACACCCACATGAGCCGACTTCGCAGGCGACTGGGCCTTAACCCGGAAAATGGTTTCCGGATCAAGACCATTTATCAGCGTGGCTACCGGCTCGAGGCGATGACCGCCAACGCAATCGAAGACTCAGCGACGGTATCGGACCAAGTCTGATATGAAGCATCTTGCCCGTCTGTTGACAAGGCACACAGCTGTGTCGGCGCTGGCCTGTCTGGCGCTGACCGTGCCAGTGCATGCTGAGCTGCCCATCGCTCGCGGCTCTCATACGCTGGCAGGCCCCGGGGCGGAGACCAATGCCACCCCCGAATGGCTCTACACTCTGCGTCCAGGCGAGAGTTTTGGCGAAGTGGCCAATGCATTGCTGTCAAAGACAGTCCACGCCGACCGCCTGCTCCAGTACAACAACATCAACAACGCAGCTGCCATTGGCGAAGGCGATGCTTTGCGCATTCCTTTGTCCTGGCTACAGCGTCAACCTGATCCTGCACGGGTTGTGACCGTATCCGGTCAGGTACAGCATATCTCCGGCAACGATGGCAGGAAACGCTCCCTGACGGCGGACACACTGGTACGAGTGGGCGATGAAATCATCTCCGGCTCCGGCAGTGCTACCGTTGAGCTTGCTGACGGCTCACAGGTGCGCATCTCTCCGGATTCCCGCCTGATTTTCAATCGCCTGACCCAGTACGGAAAGTCCGGGATGGTCGATACCCGATTGCGGCTCGATCACGGCGAAGTGCACACCAAGGTCAAGCCGGTCATTGAAGGTGGAGCCCGGTTTGAAATTGAAACACCCTCAGCCGTAGCCGCGGTTCGCGGCACCGTTTTTGCCATGCAGGCGGCACCGGGCACGACCCACCTTCAGGTGACTGAGGGAGCGGTCAATTTTGGCCCCCGGGGAAAGACCCGGAATATCCCCGCAGGGTACAGCGCCAGTGTTTCCACAGCGGCCAGCGGCAGCCTGAGCATCCATCGCCTGCCGCCCGCACCGGAACTGAACCCCCTGCCACCGCAAATCACCAGCCTGCCAACGGAAATGAGCTGGCAACCCAGCGGCGCCATGGGCCACCGGCTCGATATTTTCGAAGCCGAGTCCGGTCGCTGGGTGGAAAGCCGTAAGGTTAGCGGGAATCGCTACAACCTCAGCCTATTGGACAACGGCGCCTATGAAATCCACCTGGCCGCCTTGAATACCCGCGGCATAGCCGGCATGCCAGACGTACTCAAGGTAGAAGTGGATCTCAGCGCCCAGGCTGCGGAGCTACTGGCACCCGAAGCGGGCGCCACGGTGAATGACGACATGCCCGAGTTCCGCTGGGAACTGAAGGGCAGCAACGAAGTGGCCCGCATCGAAATTGCCGAGGACGACACGTTCCGCCGTCTGGTTGCTACCAGTGAATGGGCACCGGACAGCCGGGCACTCCCCTCCCGCCCACTGACACCCGGCACCTACTATTGGCGCGTGGTCAGTGAAGCCGGAGGCAACTCAGTAGCCAGCAGTGATGCCCGGGAATTCACCATCAACGGCACCCTGCCACCGGTCAGGATCATCAGCGTTAATTACGTCGACAGCCAGGTTCGGGTATTCTGGGAAAAGGTTGATACCGCATCCGATTATCGCCTTCAGCTCTCGGAAGAACCCGGTTTTTCCAATATTATTAAAGAGGCAACGCTGTCTGAAACAACAGCGGCCTTGCGCCTGATTCCCGGAAGGCGGTATTTTGTGCGCCTGAAAGCTCTTTCTGAGGGGCCTCTGGCAAGTCGCTGGGGACCAGGGAGGGAATTGTATTTGGAATAACCCAACTTACTTATATATCTGACAGCAGGGCTCATGACACGGGATTGGATGCCAATAAAAACGACACCCCTGACCCTGGGCCTTCCATTGCTTGTCATCTTGCTTGTCCTGCAGGCAACTTCCCTCCCCCAGCGCCTTGATTACTGGCTGTATGACACTCAGATCACCTCCAGCCCCGCGCCCCTGGAAGACAATGTCGTCATCGTCGCCATTGATGAAAAGAGCCTTGACCACCTCGGACGATGGCCCTGGTCCAGGGACACCCATGCCAGACTGATCGAGAAGCTGGACAAGGCTGGCGCGGAAACCATCGTATTCGACATTCTGTTCCCGGAACCCTCAACCGGTGACCCAAGCCTGGCAGCTGCCATGAACCAGCATGGCGAGGTGATACTGCCACTGTATCTGTCACCACCTGCCCACAACCATCTGATCAGCGAACAGTTGCCTACCAGCTCCCTGGCGACTGCTGCATCAGCGCTTGGACATGCCCATGTGGAGCTTGACGAAGACGGCGTGGCAAGGGGTCTATACCTGCTGAACGGCCTGGGAGACACGTTATGGCCCAGCCTCGCACTGGCTGCCTCCAATCGCCACAGTGGTATCGCCGCAACGAACGAAAATAATGCACCTCCCGCATTCATGAACGTACGCAAACATTATCGCACCGTACCCATGGCCGGGGGGGCTGGAACCCTGACAACATACTCCTATACAGAAGTGCTGGAGGCTCCCCCCAGCCCTGCACTGTTCGAAGGCAAGACTGTTTTCGTCGGCGCCACCGCTTCGGGATTTGGCGATATCCTGCCAACGCCATTTTCGGGTCTTAATCGCCCCATGCCCGGCGTTGAATTTCATGCGAACAGCTATTCCGCACTGATCAGCGATGAACTGATCAGACCGCTCCCACAGGAAGCATCACTGGCCATTGCCGTCGCGGTCATTGCACTGCTGTCATTGCTTTTGCCAAGAATGCGTCCTGCCAGGACTCTGGGCCTGTGCCTGGGCATCGTGGTCGCCCTGATCATTACTTACACGACCCTGTTACACAGCGCTGAATTGTGGCTACCCATTTCCCATGCCCTGCTGATGCCTTTCCTGGCATTTCCGCTCTCCAGCGCCCTGAGGCTGGCCATGACCAACCGCTTTCTCAATCGGCAACTTGACGACCTGGCCCGCGGTCCGCAGGTCAACCTGCCGGAGCCTTCCCGGTGCCACCCCACTCAATTACTGGAACACTTCCAGGCACTGTTGCAACCCGAGGGTTGGTGGCTGTCAGAAGGGGGAGAGGTCTATACCTCGTGTCGATTGACGTCAGACGACATTCCGTCGCTGGAACAGGGGCGATGGGTGCACGCCAACAACCAGAGCTGGATTGGCCTGCGGCGTAGCGGCAGGGACTATACCCTCGGCTTATTGCTACCCAACGATATCAGCATGGAAGCGATACAGCGTTATTTACGCAGGCTTTCACTGGCGTCAGAGGAAACGGGCCTCAGCCCGATGCAACCCCGGGAGAATGTTTCAGCCCGCATTGAACGGGTCAGGCTTGCGACGGAACGCATGAACAACATGCAGCAGTTTATCCGGCGCAGCTTCGAACGGATGCCTGACGGCATCATTGTGACCGACGAACTGGGCGTGATCCGATTCGCCAACGGACACATTGAGGAATGGTTCCAGGAACCCATGCCCAGCCTTAGCGGGCTTCCCCTGACCCGATTACTGGAGGGGCACGATCCGAGGGAGACACCACCCTGGCACGAAACCGTTTCGGAGACACTGACCCTGAACCAGAGCCGGACGGTGGATCTGCGCATCCAGGAAAAGGATTTCCTGATCCATTTTGCGCCATTCTCTCTACCAGAGAGTCATCAAAATGGCATCATTGCCAACATCTCCGATATCTCGGAACTACGGGAACAACAACGGCAGCATCGTGAGGCCATCGACTTCATCTCCCATGATGTCCGATCGCCGCTGGTGTCCCAGCTGGCGCTTATCGAGCAACTGAAGCGCAACCCCGGGCATATTGAACCGGCCCAGCTTGAGCAGCTTGGCCGGCTGGCACGCCGCAGCTATCATCTGGCGGAGGAGTTTGTGCAGTTGGCGCGCGCTGAGCAGTTGACCGAAACCCGGTTCTACGAATGCGAATTCCTGGCCATCGTCGAAAACGCCCGTGACAGCGTCAGTGAACAGGCCGCGGAAAAAGGTATTCAACTGGTATTGCAGGGAACGGAAGATCTCTGGCTCAGGGGCAATGCGGAGTTGCTGGAACGCGCCGTCATTAATCTGTTAACCAATGCGGTACAGTACAGCCCCAGCAATTCCACAGTTAACATCCAGGTATTCCTGGCCGGTCACCAGGCGTGGCTGACCGTCAGCGATGAAGGCAGCGGTATTGCACCGGACGAGATCCCACACCTGTTCGACAGGTATCGCCGACAAAAGAGCAGCGAGCTGTCAGGAATCCGCGGTACCGGTCTGGGCCTGTCTTTCGTGAATGTAGTGGTAGAAAAACACCGGGGTGAAATCAGCGTGTCGTCAGAGATCGGGGAAGGCTCGGCGTTTACGATCAAACTACCGGTAACCAACCCCATTGGCCATTCCTGAAGCAACGCTGTAGATTACCCTTGGATCGTTTTGCTGACAGGCTGAGACGGTTCGCTGAGCAATCCGTTGACATCTTCTACCTGAATGGCGAAGTACCAGGTGCCATTGTCCAGGTTGGTGACGGTGTAATCCATGGTGTCCGCACCATTAATGCGTACTGTTTCGGTCAGGTTCTCGGGATCCCTGCCGTAACTGATGATGTAACCGGACAACTCTCCCATGGACAGGGATTCATTATTAACCCGAGTCATTGGCGCATTCCAGCTCAGGTCTGCCGATTTGGCCCCACCAGAAGCGGAAGTACCGCCAGAAGAGCCACCCCCACAGCCTGTCAGGATAACTCCGATAAACAACGCGGCAATCCATGCCTTTGACATTTTAATGACGCGTTTCATATATTTTCTGCACCGTTTTTTCGTCGAATTCATTGAATTGTATAAAACGCGTGCAAGTATCAATGGAAGAGTGCCATTTACCTAATTACGAAATGGTCAATTTTTCGTCAGGTTTTGGTAATGGCTTTCAGAAAGGTGTTGATATTTCGAGCAATTTTTTGCCAGGATATGCGTAATTTGCCGGCTGGACTGCCGTTGAAAAGGCCTGAAAACCCATGTGGCAACATCTCGGCCCTTGAAAATCGTAAATTACGGCAAGCCTCAGTCAAATCTGATACTTAGATCCTCAATGGGCGTCAGGAGCAGCCTTCGCGAATGATTTCGCAAGCTTGCTGCTTTCTCAAGCCTTGTCGGGAATTATGGATGGGCGGGCTTAAGGGGCCAGGATTATGGGGCGGTAGCTTCTAACCCTGCTCATACTCCCTAACGAGCTCCTGCAGAAAATAAAGACCTGCGGAACTCAGGAAGCAGCGACCCGCACCTGAACGAAACAGCAGATTGCGTTTATCAAGATAATCCAACGCTTCGGGAAAGCCTTTTTCAAAGCGCGCGGCTCTGAGAATTTCCTGATATTCCTCATCGCCCGCCAAGGCAGTGAGGTCTTGCTCATTCAATCCGGCATCGGGGCGGCCAAGGTAATCCAGATCCCGGCCACTGCGCGCAAAATAACGCCCAATCAGCAGCAGTATTACCTGCACCCGGAAGGCGTTTTCGTCGTGCTCCTCGCCCTCGTCATCACTGCTTTCCTTGAGAAAGAAAAACGCGCCGGTTTCGTTGAACACCAGCTCGCTGCCGAGATGCTCATAAAAGGTCCGAAAGTGGGAAAGGTGGTTGTACAGCAGGTTGTACAGCGGATTGGCTCGCAGTTCGGAGCGGTTGCTGTCCCAGATATCGCGCACAATTACCCGGCCGGCCTGGAATTCCCGGTAAATAGCGGCACTTTGGGCGGGCAAGATCTGGTCGAAAGTGCTCGAAGCTTGTGAATTGTCCACGGTATTGGTGGCTTCCATAGCGTCAGAAAATTCAGGCATGGTGATGCTCTTCTTGGTGAACCGGCTCATCTGTTTCCAGACGACGTTTGCGGTAAACAAACTGCTCGTTGGCAGGTGACTGCTCCAGGATCCGGAATCGGTTGGTGGTAACAACCTGCATGCCCTCTGGAGGCGAGTTCACTAGCCGGTTCAGAGCCGCCAACAAATCCGGAAAGCGGTAGCCGGGGATAAAACCATCCAGTCGGCCGTGCAGCTCCCGCACCAGGTCCGTGGTGGGTCGTAGCTCCAGGCTTTCCAGCCATTGATAGAGCTGATTGATGCGCTGAACATCAATGCGTGTGCCCCGGCCGCGTACGTCCACTTCCTGCAGTACCGGCACCTCGGCCTTACGGCGAAGATCGTTCAGCCGCAGCTCCAGCTCACTGAACAGCAACTGATAGTAGCTGGACGAATTACCGAAGGCATAGTGTTTCGGGCGTTGCTGGGCCCGCAAACCAACCAGGAAACCGGTACCACGAGCAAAGTCGCCACCTTCCAGCCATTTTCGTTTAAGGCTAAGTGTCTCGGTTTCGCCTTTGAGTTCCTGCAGCTTGCCGTAGAAATGCTCCATGGCGTTGTACTGGATCATCCCCTGGCGAGTCTTGCGCAGAAAGTGCTCCACTTCCTGGGCAACCGCCTGAATGGGCTTGTAAAGAGCATTCAAGCTAATGGAGGAACGGAACAACTGGTCCGCCAGATGATGGTCACCATGGCTTTCCAGCAGCCGAACCATCGCTTCCAGGGTCTCGAACAGGTTGCTGCCATCGGGCAGGCGGGTGTCCGGGTTCAGAAACACCAGGGTCGGTTTGATGTGGCGCTCGTACAGCGTCACGATCTGCTCAAACAGGTTCTGGCGGAACTCCAGGAATTTCTCAGGCACCCGACTGGCATCGCCGGACAGGTCCGCGAGCTGGGCACTTATGGTCTGCATGCGCAGGACGTTCTGGCGCAGCAAGCCGATGAGCTGACTGACCCGCTCATTCAGGTCATCCCGCAGCTCAGTGTAGTCCGGGTCCGCGTCGCTGAAGCTGCTGGTTTCCAGCCGATTGCGCACATCCCGCAGGGTCACCAGATGGCCGCGCAGGCGGGCATCGGTCAGTTCCTGATAAAGCGAGGCATTGCAGGCACGCATCAGGTTGATCAGGGCATCCTGGAACACCAGGCGACGCTCGCCCTCGGCCTTGATGATGTCGATCACCAGGCCGCTGCGGAACAGGTTGTCGGTATTCAAGGCAAGCCGCACCCGGTCCCGATCAGCATTGCCAAGGGTCCGGGTATAGTCCATCACCTCGGCCACCAGATCACTCTCGCGAATATACCGGGCTTCGTTCCGGTCCATCCGCTCGATCATCCTGAACAGAATCTTTGGGTGCTCAAACAGAAGCCGAGTGGTGTCCAGGGTGCTGAAGCGTTTACTCATCCGCCGGCTCCAGCAGACTATTCTGGGTCTGATCGCCCCAATGACTGAGTGCCTCACCGTTAGTAAAACCCTCGGCACCGCCCCAGAACACCAGAGTGCGCTCAGGCTTATAAGGACGTGGAGTGCGCATCTGCCCTACTTCCAGATGTCGGCCAATCAGGTAGATCACTTCCGCACTAGCGCTGTGGGTAGCAGCTGAGAACAGATTGAAACCCTGTTTGCGCAACCTTTCCAGCAGCGATGGCATCTGGCTGATGTCCACGCTTGCCAGCTCGTCCAGCACCATGGGGAACGACAGATGCACGCCCGGATACAACACTCGTTTTAGCAGCCGGTATACCAGTTCCAGATTAATGAGCGCCGTGGTGGAGGTGGACTGACCCTTCTTATCCAGGTTAGCGGCGTTTTCCTTGCGGGTGCGGTAGGAAATACCGGTGATTACCTTGTCCATAGTCAGGTGCTTGCTACCGCCCTGCTCCCCGAAAAAGTCCGCCACAAACACCCGCAAACGGTCATAGAACGCGTCCGACTGTAGCTGGTTGCCGTAAGGGTCGATGTTGTTGGCTTCTTCCACCAGATTGCGAAATTTCGGATCGGTATGGATATCTACGCGGATTTCCACCAGATCGTTGATGCGTACGCCATCCAGCTCTCGGTTGAGCTGAGCTTCAAATCGGGCAATGTGCTCGTGGTTGGATTTCAGGGCCTGTCGGTAGCTGGCAACTGTCTCGTTATGGATCCCAACCTGCTGCTCCAGCACATTCCAGCGCTCAACCATGCCAGCAAACAGGTCCGACAGACTTTTGAACGTTTCCCGAATAACCGAAGATGTCGGACTATCTTTTTGTAGCTCGCCGTCACTATCTGAATGGATGCCCAAGAACACAAACTGGTTCAGACAATCGAGGATGGCGCGGCGACGTTTCTCCAGGTCGTCCAGCTGAGTTTCCAGGTCATCAAATGAGGCGGCGGAAACGCGCTCAATGTCTAACGGCTTCTCGGCCTCCAACTCTCTAAGGTGCGGAAACCGATGCTCCACCGTGCCCACGCTTTTGCTGAGGCCCGCCAGTTCCCGTTCCCTTTCTTCGATACGATCTTTCTCGGCCTTGGCTTTAGCGGCTTTCTGTTGCACGGCATCCTGTTTTTCCTGCTCCAGCCGTGCCTGCTCTTCCAGTTTCGCCAGCTGCTCCTCCGCCGCCTGCTTCTCCTCAGCGGCATCCCTCAGTGTAGTGGCCGCCGCCGGGTAACGCCTCAAGGTATCCAGATCCTTTTCGATGGCGCGGATTTCTTTTTCAGTGCGCTCGATCAACCGCGGCCGGTCATGTTCCTGGTTGGCGGTGTCCGCCAGCTCCGCCCGCTCCTTTTCCAGGCCATGAAGCTCACCTTCAATATGCCGGCGCTGCTCGGCGAAGTCAGTCTGCCGGGGCGGCTGGGCCTGGTATTCGGCATCGAACCAGTCAAAGCCTTTATCATTGGTCACGAACAGCCGGGCAAAGGCTTCGATGGTCGCCTTGGTCTCGGCCTCCAGATCCTGACCCGGGCTGGCCATGACCAATCGGGGGTCCACTGCCCGGAGCGGTGCAGCGGTGGCTTCATCCAACTGGTTCTGCAACTGCCATTGTTGCTTGCTCTCCCGATCCTTCAGGGATTCCAGCTTGCGCTCAAGTTCCCGCTTCTTTTTCTGGATCTGCTCCAGCCGGATTTCCGCCTGGGCGGCACTCTTGAGCGCAGCCAGGTGCCCTTTCTTACTATCGAGTTCCTCTTTCTGAATGTCCTCGATTTCCTGAAGGGTCATCTCACCGTACTGGGACACCAGCAGATCGCCATCCTTCTGGTTCTGCTCGGCCTGCTTGATGCGACGGTCGGCGGAACGGATCTCGCCCTTCAGGCCGCTGGCGTCCTCCTCCAGTTTTTTCAGAGCCTGAAGAACATGGCGCAGCGTCTCGTTCTGCTCATTGAACGCCTCCACTGCGGTTTTGCGCCTGGAGCCAATGTCCTGCAAGGCATTGCTGACGCCATCCCGAAAAGCAGCAAAATCGTGCTGACTGCGCAGCAGGGTCTGGTAGGCTTGGTAATCCCGATACAGCTTTTCAAACCGAGGCCGCTCTTTTTCGATTCGGGTTAGCTGGGTTTGTTGCTGCTTTAACTGATCGTGCCGGTTGAGAAACTCATCGATATTGAAATCGAAGGCGTCATCGGCAAACTTCTTGTCCGCCTCGATAATGCTGGCCACCGCATTGGCCATGGCCTGATCGTCTGCCTTCATTTCAAACAGCAACAGGATCAGCGTGCGCAGAGACTGAACCCGGCGCTCGTCGGACTCACCCAAAGGCAGCACGGAATAGCGCACGGCATCGGCATTCATCAGCTCGCTGCTGTACAGCATTTGTTTGAGTTTGGCCGGGTCATTCACCAGCCTGGTATCCTTGGAGAACTTTTTCAGCGCCTCGGACAAACGGCTGAACGACAGCTCTGGCACCGCCTGGCCAATGCCATCCTCGTCATCACCGTTCCAGAACAGCGGTCGCAGCTGGTCGTAACCCACCGGCACAAAGGCTCGGCCATAACTGAGCTGGCTGGCGCTGTCCCGGTACAGAATCTGGCAATGCACCCCGGCCGGGTTCTCGGCTTCCATGATCAGGAAACTGAACTGGCTGGGAAAGTAATGCTGGTAACTTTCCTCGTTGGTGTAAAAGCTGCCGGCGCTGGCGTTACGGAAGGCGAATTTCTTGCGGCTGTTCTTGAAGTTGTTCTCCGGCAGCAGGAACAGCCGCAGCGAATTCAGCAGACTGGACTTGCCGAGGTTGCCCGGGCCCAGAATCAGGCCGTGGTTATCCACCGGAATTTCCACGTAACAGAAGCCGGCGGAATCCACCAACACCAGGCGGCGGATACCAAAATTGAAATTGCCTGGGCTCCCCTGGGAGTCACTCATCCAGAATCATCTCCTGTTCCATGAATTTGCCGGTGGCTCGAAAGGCCTCTGCCAGGGATACAAATCCAAGCGCTTCGGCCAGTGAAAGCGCCTTGGTAAACCGCTCAGTGCTGTCCGGCACCTTGCAGAAACGGTCTAGCCAGGGCTGCCAGTCGGTTGGCTGCACGAACGTGGCTTTGTCACCGAGAGAGGCTGCTACCGTCGAGAACATTTGCAGACCACCGGCATCATAATCGAATGCGCAGAATACTTCTTCGTAGCCCTTCAACCAGTCAAGAATCGCGCCCCGGGTAACCCGGTTGCCACCGCCCAGCACCACATCACAATTGGCCAGTTCCAGAGGCCTTCCCAATGCCTCACTGGCAAAGCTCAGCATCTGGGGATACTGGAAGAAATTGCGCTCGTTCTCCACCACCAGCACGGACCGGGCCCGATGAAAACCAATATCAACGGACTCCGTCCCAATAACGGCTACATCCGGCCGGCTGGACGCCAGGCCCTGATGGTAAACCAGGAGAAAGCTAACCTCGGTACCATGGCGGTGGGAATCGCCTTTTTTCGCGGCGTCGACCCGGCTTACCGGCGCCTGCGCTAAATTCTGCAGCTCCGCGAAAGCGCTTTCATCCAGGATCGTGACAACCCAGCGGTTGGATTGCACCTTTTCGGTCGCAAAGAACTCCCTATGGCGGCGGCGAAACGGCTCCGGAAGTTTCTTCAGGAACGCTTCGTAGTTAATGGGCTGGCCACGGAGGATTTTCTCGAGGTAGTCATTCAAGGGTGCACCATGGCTTCTCTGGGATTGGTTTTTCAATAGTGTGCCATCACCACATCCAGACTGTAATGCTTCCACTTACATTTGACCTCTCGACCGCCCTCCCACTGAACTTGTAAGAAATCTTTACAAGTTGCCCCCCCCCACCAACTCACTCTCTGACCAGACCCAAATCAGTCGGGCCTTTGAAAGTGGAAAGGAAAAATAAGCGCTAAACTCTGGTAAGCTCTTTTTATAGCCGTAAAGCAGAACCGTAGATATGCAAACAAAAACACCAGAGCGCACTGAAATAGCAGAGCTTCGCGACCAGTTGGGGCGGTTTCCTGATATCCGCTTCGCCGTTCTGTTCGGCTCTATGGCACACGCTGCAGAACGCCCGGACAGCGACATCGACGTGGCCGTGCAGGCCGATAAGCGGCTAACCGCTGATGAACGCATTGCCATAACCGAGGCACTTGCACTGGCCTTCAATCGGCCCGTCGACCTGATAGACCTGCGCACTGCCGGCCAACCGCTCCTGGACCAGATTGTCTCCAACGGCATTCAAGTGCTGGGCCCCAGACGTTACTGGGGCGAACTGATATTTCGTAACATTATGGAAAACGAAGATTTTGTACCCTACCAGAAACGCATACTCGAAGGGCGACGCCGGGCATGGATGAACAACTCGTAGCACAGAAACTGGAATCTCTCAGGCGCTGTATCGAGCGAGTGGAGTCCAGGTTACCAAAGAATCTTTCAGCGCTTTTGGAAGATGTGGATGCGCAGGATATCATCTCACTGAACCTGACACGGGCCGTGCAGATGTGCGTCGATATCGCCTCTCATTGGCTCGCCGAACATGCCGGGGCAACTTCACCGAAAACCATGGGGCAAACATTCGAAGCATTGGCAACGTCCGGCATCATCGATCATGGTCTCGCTGAGCGTATGAGAAAATCCGTCGGCTTCCGGAACGTGATGGTTCATAACTATGACGAGGTGAATTGGGAAATTGTTTTCTCCATCTGCAAGTTCCATTTGAATGACTTCAAGGAATTTGCGCGGGTTTTTTCTGATATGTTTGAGTGAAGTGGGGCGGCAGGCTTCAAGATTGAACTGTTGCATTTTTTGCAACAACTGCCTCGCAATCCGGTTTCCTGACCGTTCAGGACTAAGGGCGTCACTGCCATCCTCCCCTTTCAGCAGGTCTGGTCTCAAACCAAAGGACATCCACTATGGCAAAACTTGCCCTGGTAACCGGTGCCAGTGCCGGCATTGGCCGTGAAGCCTGCGCCCTCTTTGCCCGAAACGGCTATAGGGTTATCGCCCTGTCCCGACAGCCAAGTGGCGTTGAGTCAGCAGCTCTGGAACTGGCACTGGATCTTGAGTCCTTTGACCAGATTGATAGCCTTTCGGGCGCGCTGGAAACCGAAATCGCGGGGGCCAAGCGGGTTATTCTGGTCAACAACTCCGGTTACGGGCAATTCGGGGCCCTTCGCGATCTGTCCGAGGCCATGTGGCTCAAGCAATTCAGCACCCACGTATTCGGCCCGATCAAGCTGGCCGCTGTCTGTCTGAGGCTCTGCGAACGACACGGAATACCGTTACGGGTCATCGCTGTCAGCTCCGTCTTATCCATTACGCCCCAACAAATGAAAGGCGCTTATTGTGCCGCGAAGTCCGCTATGAACGCGGCTCACGACAGCTTCTGGTTTGATGAACGGGGCAGCAAAAGCCTGGAAAGTGTCTCGCTGGTGCTACCGGGGCCCGTGGCAACCCGCTTCAGGGAACATGCCCTGGCTGCCTTGCAGCCCGTGACCAGCCGGGCGAGCGCGGTGCACAAGGAGAAGTACGAAGCCATGGAAGCCGCTCTCGCGCCAGGCGCTAAATTGAAGCCGTTTACGGCCAGTGCGTCGGACGTTGCCAAAAAGATTTACCGGGCTGCAGAAGCGGCGCGGCCCAAGCCGCGATATCTGGTTACGCCGCAGACCTACGCCGGCGCCTTTATCACCCGGTTCATGCCCCACTCTGTTCAGCGACTGCTTCTGAAATAGAGCTCTGGTGACGGCGGGACTTCTTCACCCGCCGGGCCCGGCTCAGTTCATCTTTCAGATAAGCGCCAATCGCCTTGAGGATACCCAGATTCGGATCAGCCTCTTCGTCATCTGCCAGCCGGAAAATCTGCTGGTAGTACCAGGCCTGACCGCCAAGCACGTTTATTATTTTGAATGGCATCAGCGGACTGGTCGGGGAGAAAAAGCCCCGCTGAGCAAGTTTGACGTGATCCTCGTGGCAAATGGTCTTATCGATGCAGCCCTCAAGCAGGTCCCTGGGCGTATCGGGTTCCGTGCAGAGCGGTCGGCCAAGGCCCACCACATCAGTTTCGCCGCTGGCAACCACCTCTTCCATAAACGTGCACGTCCGGAATCCACCGGTGACCATCAGCGGGCAATCGCACACCTCACGAATCGTCTGGGCATAATCCAGGAAGTAAGCCTCCCGCTTGCGAGTGTTTTCCCTCATGGCCGGCCCATCGCTCGCCGTGTCGGCATCACCGCTGTACCCGAGCAGCCGCGGCTGTTCGTAGGTGCCGCCGGACACCTCCAGCAGATCAATACCCTCCTCATTGAGCCAGCGCACCGCGCGCACAGACTCATCGAGCGTAAACCCGCCCTTGCGGAAATCGTCGGAATTCAGCTTTACCGCCACCGGAAACTCCGGCCCCACGGCCGCGCGGGTCGCACGAACTACTTCCAGCAGGAAACGGGCACGATTCTCCAGAGCCCCGCCCCAGCGATCCGTCCGTTGGTTGGTCACCGGTGAAAGAAACGACGACAGCAAATAACCATGGGCCCCATGCACCTGAACACCAGTGAAGCCCGCGTCTTTGGCAATCCTGGCGACGTTGGCAAAACGCTGGATAAAGTCCAGGATCTCCGGCTCCGTCAGCGCCCGCGGGCGGGCATAGTTGCCCATCAGCGACAGCTGAACCGCCGAGGGCCCCATCGGCCGCGAAGTAACATAGCGCGGCGACTGGCGGCCGGCATGAGAGATCTGCATCCACAAATGGTTGCCGTTGCGGGTACCGGCTTTGGCCCAGGCCCGCAGTTGCGCCATACCCCCAGGCTCGCCCTCCGCCGGTGCAGGATCAATGGCCACATTACCCGGTCGTTCCAGCACCCGATGATCAATCATCACATTGCCGGTGATCAGCAGCCCTGCACCGCCATCGGACCAGCGCCGATAGAGCGTTTCATGCCGATGAGTGGCGTGCAATTGATCATCGGACAGCCCTTCGGTCATGGCGGCCTTGGCGATTCGGTTGGGTAAGACAGCGCCGCAGGGGAGTTTCAGGGGTTGGGCCAGGGGCGATTGGGGCATGAGAGATCCTGATTCTTGTTGATTTTTCGGTTTCCGAATCATGATCCGTTAGAGGAACTCGAGCAATGGCCGTCGGGCCCCTATTCCAGATACTTGCCTATCAACCCAAATCCCTCACGCTGGAATGCAATTCTGGCCTGAAGCCTGCCGAAAAGCTCTTCACCACTGATTGCGGCGTCAGAACAGACCTTCATTCTTACCCGCCACCAGATTCAGTACACGGCCATCGCTCAGTTCAAGAACAGCCGGCCCATCGCTGTCGATGTCGTAGTAGAAGGCCATACCCTTCAGGCAAATTGATTCCAGGTCCAGCGTGGCACTGGCTACATTCTCCAACTTCCCGCTCAGGGTCAGGGACGGAGCGGCAGGGATAACCCCCTCAGCCAGTCGATAGCTGCCAGCCCATGGTAGCGGCGATGCGCCCAGGCCGGTTCCCACGTCAAAAGCCGGATCACTGACATTACAACCCGGTGCCGACAAATCAATAAAGGCCTCATTCACGCTACGGGCCCGCAAATTGCTCACCCAATAGGCTTTATCATGAATAATATCCAGATCCGGGTAGTCGAAGCGTGGATCAAACCGGTAACTGACGCGAGATGGGTTTAATACCCTGGCCCAGTCAGCACTCAACTGGGCTTCTTTAGCCCAATTATCAAACAACAATAGTGTTAAATGTTCCGCAACTGGGTGCAGGTAAAAGTAATATTCAACACCCTCTGTGAGCGAGAGTCGCTGAGCAATAGCCAGAGCTTCGTGTATTGGAACCAGTTCATCTGCGCCAGCGTATAAATGGGCACTGGGCACGTGGCGTAAATTCTCCAGGTAGTCGATGACATTTTCGGTACCGGTTTGAGGGTCTGCAATACTGCCCAGGATCGACGCCAATACTGGCCGCAATAAAACCTCCGATGTGGTATTGAGAAGTTCGTCCACCAGGGGTTGAACGCTGGGTTTATTGATCAGATCACCCGTATGCCCCACCCAACTTACCATGCCCGCGAATCGATCCGGGTAATGGGTCGCCATATGAAGAGCGCCAAAGCCCCCCATGGAATAACCAGAAGCGAAAATGCGATCCGGATCAATGTCATAAGCTTGTTCTATATCCTCCATGACATCCAGAACATCCCGTTCGGACGGCCCGGTATAAAAGCCATAAGGCCCTCTTCCCAAAGGCGAAACAAGAATTCGATTGAGGTCGTCACCAAATTGTCTTTGCATGTTGGTTTGGTTTATCTGGCTGGCATGGTTCGCCTCACAGCCATGCATCACCACCATCATGCCCGGCTTATCAGCATGATCACCCTCAGGAACATAGACGCCATACGGCTGGTACTTGCCGAGGTAAGTAAACGACTGACCGCAGAACAGCCCCCCGCCATCCCGTCCATCTTCTGCAGGCATGGCGATGCCTTCTCCCAATGGGTAGGCTGATGTATACACTCGCTGATGGAAGCCAGTCGTTTTTTCGGCCACTTGCGTGACGCCATTGCGAAGATCGGAGACGTTGACCATCTGGCCAAACGCGCTGATGTCGCCGTCAGCCAACTCTGCCGCCTGGCGATCTTCCCAGAAGTTGCCCGAAGCCGGTAGTACCTGATTTACCCCGCCATCGGCTTTAGCTTCTTCGTGTGGGCCACGGAACGCTACGTTCATCACCGTACCGTCCGCTTTTGCTACGGCAGCCTGAATACGCCAGTGCTCCCCTTCGGGTAACGGAGCGGTCAGGGACAGGGTATTGGTGTCTGGGTCTCCGTGATGCGCGAAATAGGTCTGATCCCAACCGTCACTACTGACATTGATCTCACCCCAGTTACCACCACCGGAATCGCCCTCCGGATTGGTATCGATAGCGACTCCCAGAATCGCATCATCCGGATTGAACATAGTGTTGAGCTCGGCCATCACTATCAGTTTGTTTTGCTTAATTGCCAGGCTCAGCCTGACAAGGTCTGCGGTATTTTCCCGTCCAGTCGGGTAACGCTGATCACCAGCTGCAGGAGAAAGGAGCCCGGGGGTGTTCGCAGTGGGCAACCCGAGCTGCCCTCCCCGATTCAGCAGGTTCAGCAATGCCGGGTCCATAGAGACAAGTCCGGCATCCGCGCCGTAGTCATCATAGACATAGTCGTAATAGGTCAGGACGCCCTGGCACAGTTCGGTCGTGCCAGCTACCCAACTGTCGCGAACGCATTGTGAATGCACAGGCGACTCCAGTTGTGGCGTTTCGTCTCTGGGTGCATTGGAAATCTGGTCCGACTCGACCGCCGAAGGTTTGTCGCTTCCGCCGCCACAGGCGGCAAGAAGCACAGTGGTCAAAGTAAGGATGATTTTGTTTTTATTTTTTAATGTCATTTGAGGATGTCCTTCGCGTTAACGGGCGGATCGGCTTCCAACAACTCCTTGAAGCATCCGCGAGACAAATTGTTGGGGGAACAGGGAGGAAACCGGAACCAACTTATTCAGTCCGGGCAGCGCCACCCGCTGCTTTTTCTCAATTGCCCGAATTCCGCACTCGGCAACTTGTGCTGCATCCATCGCAACCAGATCGGCAAGAGAGCTGATGGACCCACGGCTATGCTGCTCTGACGATAGCCCCATGGCGTCGTATATCTTGGTGCGGGTTATTCCGGGACATAGCATTCCTACATAGATCCCATGAGGCGCCAGTTCATCGGCCAAGGCATGAGTAAAGGCGATCACATAGTGTTTACTACCGGCGTAGGCTGCCAGCTTCGGGACGGGCACATAACCACCAATGGAGGCGACATTGAGAATGTGCCCCTGCACTCCCTCCTCTATCATCCGCCTGGCAACCACTGCCACCAACTCGGTGACAACCTGAATGTTGAGAGTCAGGGCTTTGCGCACGCTCTTTGTGTCGAGTTCGGTGTGGTTGCCCAGCAAGCCAGTCCCGGCATTGTTCACCAGCACTTCTACGCTGAATCCCTGGTCATCAAGTTGCTGCATCAACGTTTCAACAGCGTCGTCTGTCGTAAGGTCCATCTGGATGGGAATGAATTCACCAGGGCCATCACCCAATTCTGCTTTCAATGACTCAAGTTCATCCGGGTCCAGGGTCGCGGTTGCAACTTTTGCCCCCATCGCGTGAAACATGGTGACCATTTCCCGGCCAATGCCGCTGCCACCGCCGGTTACCAATACCTGCCTCTGATTCCAGTCCATACCTTTCATTACCTCTCTTCATTGTCTCGATTGACTGCTTGCTGTCTGAACTGGGAAGGAGTCATCCCATGACAAGCCTTGAACCACCTTATAAAAGATTGGCTTTCGGTGTACTGCAGACGATGCGCAATAGCTTCGATACTCTCATTGCTTTCCAGAAGAAGCTTCCTTGCCATCTCCTCACGTAATTCGTCCAACAATGCCCGATAACTGGTGCCCTCAACGTTCAATCGACGTAATAGATGACGACTGCTCATACCCAAGGCATTTGCCAACTCGGATCTGGAAGGCTTTCCCCTCATAACCATCGTTTTCAGAATGGAGCGGGCATTCCCTAAAAAATCGGGCTCTGTTTGCTTGCTTTCGAGGAAGCGGGCATGACTCTCAAGAACATCTCGCATTGCACTATTGGAATGCAGCAGCGGTGCATCCAGGTGTGCAAGTGGAAATACCAGCCCGTTCATCGGCTGGTTAAAATGCACAGGACAACGAAATACCCGCTCATATTCTCTGAGTTGGTGAGTGGTTTCTGGCGCCCCACGCTGGAGGAGCACGCAATCAAAATCCCAATGTCTTACGTTTGGCAGGTGTACTCTCACTGTGGCGAGACTACCAAGCATGTAGTCAACGGCTTGCAACCGAAACTCTGGATTGGTCGTGGCTAAATTCCAGGTCCAGGCAACTTGTCCGGGATTGAATTCAAACGAGGTGCTTCCAACGTTGCTCACCAGATGCTCATACCGCATGCACATCTCAATCACTTCGCGAAGCGTTCCACACGCCCTCACTATATAGCCGGCCACGCCAAAACTTTCGGGCTGAGAGAACTCCGATAGATGAAGCCCAAGGAGATCATCGCCGGTATGCTTCACACCCGCATTAAGTACGGATTCAAGGTACCGCATTGGCACCATCTGGTTTGGATCAATCAGGTACTCAGGGGGCAGCCCGGTCTCATTTAGTATGCTGCTGTAAGATAATCCGAACTGCTCGGCCAGAGTCAGAAGATGTTGCAGAAGGCCGGACAGGACAAAAGCCCCGTCGTCGTTTACGCCACCGTTCTGGGAGTCTGATTGCATACCGTGACCGCTCTTCCCAATCATGAAAGACCCGGATTGGAGTCTGATCCATCAAGCCGATGTTGTAGATAGTCTGCCCACAATACTGGACCGGCAGGCAAGCTGCCCATCACATCTTGGGACCACCAATAAACATTTTAGGACATACTTAGGAACGCATCTGCTCAGGCTGAAGGCCACACGAATAACCGCCGTGATCCAGCAACAGATCTCTAAGCCACCTGTGGTGCTGCGTCGAAAAGAATTTCTGCCACCCCAAACGCAAAAAAGGCAGACCAGTAAGTACTGATCTGCCTTTCTCTTTGCTGGCGACTCAAAAGCCCCCGCTTGAAAGCAATAAGGCCAGCGTAAGCTGGCCTTATTTCAATAATGGTAGCGGGGGCTGGATTCGAACCAACGACCTTCGGGTTATGAGCCCGACGAGCTACCAGACTGCTCCACCCCGCATCAAACTGGTTGTTTATCGGGGAACCCCCCGAATCAACGTGCGCGTATCTTAAGGATTCGCCCTATGGCTGTCAATCGATATTTTCAAACAGGTCACTCGGATACGTCAGACTCTCCTGCGGAGCCTGCTCATACATCCCCACCGTATCGATGGCCTCCTGTACGGGCCGGAACGAACGTCGATGATGAACGGTGGCGCCAAGGCGGTTCAATGCCTCCAGATGGACTGGCGTGGGATAGCCTTTGTGCCTGGCCAGCTCGAAACCGGGGAACTGCTTATCCAGTTCGGCCATTTCACGGTCACGGACCACTTTTGCAATGATGGATGCCGCACTGATGGCCTCAACACGGGAATCGCCTTTAACGACCGGCTCCGAAGGCCAGCGCCATTTCGGGCAGCGGTTTCCGTCGACGAGTACATACTCTGGCTCCACAGACAGGCCGGACACCGCCCTTTCCATCGCCACCATGGTGGCCTGATAGATATTCAGGCGATCAATCTCTTCCGCTTCGGCACGCCCAAGACTCCAGGCGGCGGCCTTCTCCAAGATCTCTTCGTACAGAGCTTCCCTGCGCTTCTCTGTCAGCTTTTTGGAGTCGGCGAGCCCCGCTATCGGTCGTTCAGGATCCAGGATCACCGCGGCTGTCACAACCGCCCCGATCAACGGCCCCCGGCCGACTTCATCAACACCCGCCAGGCGCGAACCGGAGTAATGGCAGTGGAAGGGAGGTAATCGCGATTTGCTCAAGATGAACGCTCCAGCAGTTCCGAGATAGCGTCCGCCGCTCGCTCATCCGCGTTCTGGCGGAGTTGCAGATGCAGCTCGGTGAATGCCTCGGTCAGACGGGTTCGCTCGTCCTCGTTCTCCAGACGTTCAAGCACAGCAGCACCCAGAGCCTCGGGGGTGGCATCGTCCTGAAGCAATTCCGGCACCAACGGCTTACGAGCCAACAGATTGGGAAGCGCAACATGGGGCACCTTGACCAGACGGGAGAGCAGCTTGTAACTGACATTGCTCAGCCGATAGCCGACCACCATCGGTTTTTTCAGCAGCATGGCTTCGAGAGTTGCTGTCCCTGATGCCAACAGCACCACGTCGGAGGCTGCCATCACCTCGCGGGAGCGCCCTCTGACGATGGTGACCGGCAATGCCACTTCCAGGGACTCAACCAGCCCGCGCACCTGCTTTTCGCGGTCACGGTTCACACAGGGAATCACCAGCTGCAGATCCGGGCGGGTGCTCTGTATCCAGCGGGCGGCGGCCAGAAACAGGCTGCCGAGACGCTCCACTTCGCCACTGCGACTGCCCGGCAATATCGCCAGCACCGGCTTGTTCTCATCCAGCCCTAGGGCCTGCCGGGCGCCTGCGGTGTCCGGTGCCATCGGTATGCGGTTCGCCAACGGGTGCCCGACAAACGCCACCGGTACATCGTGCTCTTCGTAGAAGCGGGCCTCGAAGGGAAACAGGGTCAGCATCAGGTTCACGGATTTTGCGATCTTGAAGATTCGCTTCTGGCGCCACGCCCAGACCGAGGGACTAACGTAATGGACTGTCGGGATGCCGGCATCGCGGCAGCGGCGTTCAACACCGAGGGTGAAATCCGGGGAATCGATACCGATGACCACATCCGGTGGCGTGGTCAGAAAGTAATCCATCAGGCGGGCGCGAATACTGAACAGTTCGCGAATGCGGCCAAGCACTTCCACCAGCCCCATCACCGACAGCCGCTCCATCGGCACCAGGGAATGGAAACCGGCCGCTTCCATCTCTTCCCCGCCGATACCGACAAAACGGGCGCGAGGGTATCTGGCACGTAGCGCATGAATCAGGCCGGCACCGAGTATGTCTCCCGATGCCTCGCCCGCCACAATGCCAAATGTGATGGGCCGGTCGCTAATGACCCTGGGGGTGGGATGGTCCATCACCGCTCCGGGGCCAACTATCGAATGATGCCGCGGTGTGCACCACGAAGGGAGTCAATGAGCGGACGCATTTCGTCCACATCAGGGTAGGACTTTTCCAGCTCTTCCACAGCCTGTTCGGTGGTCAGGCCCTGACGGTAGATAACCTTATACGCCCGGCGCAGGGTCAGCAGCACTTCCTTACTGAACCCGCGGCGTCGAAGGCCTTCCACGTTCATGCCGTGAGGCGCAGCGGACTGGCCGCTGGCCATGACATAAGCAGGAATATCCTTGAGGACAATGCTGCCACCGGCCGCCATGCTGTGAGGGCCTATGTGACAGAACTGGTGAACCATGGTGCCACCACCGAGGATCGCCCAGTCACCAACGGTGACGTGTCCAGCCAGGGTCGCGCAGTTGGCGAGAATCGTGTTGTCGCCAACCGTGCAGTCATGAGCCACATGGACGTAAGCCATTAACAGGTTGCCGCTGCCGATCCGAGTCTCGCCACGATCCTGGACAGTGCCACGATGAATCGTACAGTTTTCACGGATCACGTTGTCATCACCGATCACCAGTGTGGTTGGCTCGCCGGCGTATTTCTTGTCCTGACATTCCTCTCCAATACTGGAGAACTGGAATATACGGTTGTTACGGCCAATAACCGTTGGCCCTTTTACCACCACGTGGGAGAGGATTTCGGTTCCCTCCCCAATTTCCACATCGGGGCCGATGTAGCTCCACGGACCAACGGTAACGTTGTCCGCCAGTCTGGCTGATGGGTCTACAATCGCTTGAGGATGGACACCCGACCAGTCATTTGTCGCCATCAAACTTCTCTCTCAGCGGTCAATATATCGGCCACGCAGACGACTTCACCGTCGACCAGTGCCCGACACTCAAATTTCCAGATTCCGCGCTTGCCAGAGATAAAAGTAGATTCCATGCACAATCTGTCTCCCGGCACCACGGGGCGCTTGAAACGCACCTTACTGGACCCAGCCAGATATTGTACCACGCCATCCGAAGGTTTCCGTTCAACGGTCACAAAACCCAAAATCCCTGAAAGCTGCGCCATCGCCTCTATTATCAGCACTCCGGGCATGATTGGCTTGTTTGGAAAATGGCCTGTAAAGAATGGTTCGTTGAAGGAAATGTTCTTATATCCCTTAATGGATTTACCCTTCTCGATTTCGGTGACCCGATCCACCAGCAAAAACGGGTATCTGTGGGGCAAATATTCCAGAATTTCTTCAATATACATCATCTTTAACGGCCTCAGCCCTCTGATTTCTTTTCCAGTTCTTTAAGCTTTCGCGCCATAGCGTCCAGTTGCCGAAAGCGAACTGCGTTTTTGCGCCACTGACGATTCTTATCTGCGCTGGTCCCCGAGGAATACACGCCCGGCTCACGGATATCGCCGGTTACCAGGGTCATACCGGTGAGCTGTACCTGGTCTGCAATCTCAAGATGACCGGCGACACCGGATGCGCCGCCGAATACACAGTGCCGACCAATTCGGGTGCTGCCGGCAATCCCGACCATGGCAGCCATGGCACTGTGATCACCTATGGTTACGTTATGGGCGATCTGGATCAGGTTATCCAGTTTGACACCGTTGCCAATCACCGTGTCTTCCAGGGCACCCCGATCAATGGTGGTGTTAGCGCCGACCTCCACGTCGTCACCCAGAACCACTTTTCCGATCTGGGCAATGCGATGCCAGGCGCCCTTTTCATTGGCAAATCCAAAACCGTCAGAGCCAATCACCGCGCCACTGAGAATGTGGCAACGCTGTCCCACGACAATATCGTGAGCCAGGGTTACACGGGGACGTAATACCGTCCGGCTGCCTATACGACAACGGGCACCTATGATGGTGCCGGCGCCGACGACAACATGATCCCCAATCTCAGCTTCCGCTTCGATTACTGCGTGTGGGCCTACGGACGCGGTTTCGGACACCCTGGCGGAAGGATCCACAACCGCAGACGGGTGAACGCCGGGCTGCGGACGAGGCGCAGGATCAAACCAGTGACTGAGGCGAGCATATCCGAGATACGGATTGTCCAGTAACAGGACATTGGTCGGAGAATCACCAGCAGCGGAAGGCGAAACAATAACGGCAGATGCCCGTGTATCTTTCAGGTATCGGCCATAGGAGGGGTTGGCCAGGAACGTGATCTGCCCGGCTGTCGCGGCCTGTAACGTCGCTACACCATGAATGATGGTATCCGGATCTCCCCGGAGTTCCGCCCCGAGTTCGGCGGCAATCTCCCCCAGCCGGTAACAACTCTCTGTCATCACTTACTCCACAAGGTAGGATGGCCCGGTCTGTCAAAAGTACCGGACCGAAGCCGGGCCCGATCAGCGATTCAGCTTTTCCAGCAACTCTTCTGTCAGATTCATTTCCGGCTTCACGTAGACCACGGCCTCGCTGGGGAGAATCAGGTCAAGGTCGTGTTCCTCAAGAAGCTCCTGAACAGCGGCATCAACACCAGGGCGGGCACTCTCGAGAAAAGACTGTTTACGGCTGGCGACCGTGGAATCAAGGCGCTGTTTCAGGAAGTTGAATTCCTTTACTTTCTCCTGGAACTCCGCTGCCAGCTTGTTGCGCTCGGACTCGTTCATCATCGCGCCATCTTTTTCGAGTCGATCCTTAAGCTTCCTCGCCTCTTCCTGGGCACGGCGAACTTCCGCCTCATCATCCGAAAAATCCCGTTGCAGGGTCTCACTGAAGGCTTTGGCTTCATTGGAAGAAAACAAAGCCTGGCGAAGATCGACAACACCTATGCGGGTCTCAGCCGCTGCCGGGAAAGACACAACCACCGCCAGCATGGCGGCCATTGCTGCAAATCGGAACATGGTATTTCTCCTCTGTTTCTTTGTTTTTCTACATCATCCAATGATCAGAAGGTCTGTCCCAGCGAGAACTGGAAGATCTGAGTATCGTCACCGCTCTTATCGTTCAGCGGCTTGGCCAGACTGAAGGCCAACGGACCAACGGCGGTGATCCACTGGAACCCTACACCCGCTGACAACCTGATCTCGTCCCCGGCTGGGTCAAAATCCCGGTCCGGATCAAACACCTGACCAGCATCCACAAAGAATGCCGTGCGCATGGAGCGGCTATCTCCCGCAAATGGCGTCGGGAAGATCAACTCGAGACTACCCTCCGTCAAGACACTACCACCGAACGGGTCCGGATCTGAGAGATCATTAGGACTATTTGTCGCCCTCGGTCCAAGGGAGTTCGCTTCGTACCCCCGTACCGAACCGTAGCCACCAGCGTAGAAATGCTCGTAGAACGGCATAACATCGCGGCCATCGTAGCCATCACCATAACCTACCTCTGTACGCCCTCGCAGGACCCAGGTCTGGTTTTCATTGAGCGGCTGATAGAAGTCGGTTTTATGGCTTAACTTGTAGAATGTCAGGTCACTGCCTGGTACGGCTACGTCGGCAGACAGTGAGTGGCTATAGCCATCGGTCGGTAATACCCCACGGTTCAGGGTGCTGCGACGCCAGGAACCGAACAGGAAGTAGTTATTGAAATTATTGCCTTCCTCTTCAATGAAATCCCGGACCTCTTGTGAGGTGAACACACCACCCTTGACCTTGGACAGGGTATAGCCAACGCCAAAGTTCAGACGGGTAATGCTGTCGGTTGGATATCCAAAGCTCAACCGGCCGCCATACTCATCCAGCAGGTAGGAAGAGATATCCTGTTCTTCAAAGTCGGTTTCCCTGGCAAACACACTGAAGCCGCGGCTAACACCATCCACCGTGTAGTAAGGGTCGGAATACGAGAAGTTCGCACTTTTGATGGAGTCACTGACGTTGACGCCAAAGGACACCCGCTTGCCACTGCCAAAGAAGTTGTTCTCCGACACGTTGGCACCCAGTATCACACCGGAAGCCTGAGAAAAGCCAACCGAGGCAGAAAGGCTACCCGTGGGCTGTTCGACGACGGAATAGTTTACATCCACCATGTCATCGGTGCCCGGAACCGGCGTGGTCTCCACGTCCACCGTCTGGAAAAAGCCCAGCCGCTCCAGCTTGGTCTTGGAGTATTCGATACGGTCGGTAGACGCCACACCACCTTCCATCTGGGTCATTTCCTGTCGCAGGACCTCATCGCGGGTCGATACGTTACCTTCAAAGTTAACCCGCCGGACATAGGCGCGCTTGCCGGGCTCTACATAGAACGTGACCGACGCTGTGTTGTCCTCAGCGGGCTCAGGAACGGCGTTAACGTTAGCAAATGCGTAACCTTCACGCCCCAGGCGACGGGACAATCGCTCAGACACAGCCGTCATGGTGGAGCGGGAGAAAATGTCCCCTTCCTCGATGGAGATGAGCTCGCGCAGTTCGTCTTCGTCGACAATCAGCTCACCCCGAAGCTGGACGTCTGACACGGTATACTGAGAACCCTCATTGAGCGCGATCGCAATAAAGACCTGCTTCTTGTCCGGTGAGATCGATACCTGACTGGACTCGACGTTGAAGTCCAGATAACCACGATCGAGGTAGAATGATCTCAAGGATTCGAGATCGCCGCTGAGTCGTTCCCGCGCGTACTTGTCGGCATTGGTAATGGAGTTCCACCAGGTGCTGGTTCTGAGCTCGAACAGATCCAGCAACTCCTCATCGCTGAAGTTCTCATTGCCGATGATGTTCATGTGCTGGATGGCCGCCACATCCCCTTCATTTATATCAAGCTTGATGGCGACCCGGTTACGGGGTAATTCTTCTGCCGTGGCCTTCACTCGGGCGTTGTAACGCCCCTGACTGATATAAGATCGAAGAATCTCGAGCTCAAGGCGCTCCAGTGTCGCGCGGCGGAATACCTGACCTTCCTCAAGCCCGGCTCCGGACAGCGCATCCATGAGCATATCCGTTTCGATATTCTTGTTACCCTCAATCTCAATAGACGTGATGGAAGGACGCTCCCGAACGGTCAGGATCAGAACACCACCATCACGGCTTGCTTCAATATCCGTGAACAATCCGGTACGGAACAGATCCTTGATCGCCCCTGCAAGCTCGGCTTCATCCACCGGCTCCCCGATGTTGACCGGGAAGGACGAAAATACGGTACCTGCGGATACCCGCTGTAGTCCCTCTACCTCAATATCGGATACCGTGAATTCGTCAGCGTGCGCTGAACTCATGCCCATGCCGGCAATTGCCAGACCTATGGCTACACCTAGAAGAGAACGTCTCATTCAGTCATTTCGCCTGTTAATGCGCGTAAGGAGCCCGCAATTCTCACAACCGCATCAGGTCGTTGTAAAGAGCAAACACCATTAATGTGAGAATCAATGCCATACCAATTCGTAATCCAAGCGCCTGAACCTGCTCGGAAAGCGGCTTACGGCGGATGGCCTCGATGGTGTAATAAACAATATGACCACCATCAAGGATCGGTATCGGCAGCAGGTTAAGCACCCCCAGGCTCACACTCAGGTAAGCCAGGAAGCGTATGAAATCTTCGAAGCCGGAACTGACACTGGCTTCCGCAACCCGGGCAATGGTAATCGGCCCGCTGAGATTGGTGGGTGACAACAGCCCGGTTACCATCTTTTTGATGGCAACCAACGTCAGACGGGTATCCGCCCAGGTTTCGCTGATGGCATTAGGCACTGCTGCAATGGGGCCGAGCCGTACATCTCGCAACACTTCGTCCGGCCAGCTTACCTGAGCCACGCCAGCACCTACAAAGCCAATTTCCTCGCCGCTGTCGGTGGTTTTCGATTCTGGTGTTACCCGGAAGTCCAGGCGCTCGCCCTGACGTTCAACCGTGACAACCAAGGTAGCTGCGGGGGAACTCCGGATAATATCTACCAGCTCAAACCAGGCGCCAACAGGCTCCCCATCCACGGCAACAACCCGATCCCCGGGCTTCAGGCCGGCGGCTTCGGCAGCACCACCCTGACTAATTTCATCCAATACAGCGGGAATTGAGGGGCGCCAGGGCTGAATCCCGAATTCACCCAGGGGATTGGGATTGTCGTCTTTCAGACGCCAGCCATCGAGCGAGGCAGACAGCTCTCCGCGGCTGCCACTGTCACTGACAGTCAGAGCCACGCTGCCATGCTCACCTGCGCGCTCGAGCAAACGCATGTTGATATCCCGCCAGGAGTTCACCCTGCGACCATCCACTTCGTGGATTTCCATTCCCTCAGCAAGGCCCATGCGCTCTGCGACACTGTCCGGCTTTACATCGCCAACGATCGGCGCCACGGTCGTAAAACCGACCACACTCAGCAGCCAGTATGCAGCAATGGCAAAGAGGAAATTCGCCACCGGCCCCGCAGCAGCAATCGCAATCCGCTGTGACGGAGGCTTGGAGGTGAATTCCTGATCACGAAGCTCTTCAGGAACCGGTCCTTCACGTTCGTCCAGCATTTTGACGTAGCCGCCGAGCGGAATGGCGGCAATCGCAAACTCTGTACCGTGACGGTCATACCAGGAGAACATCGGCTTCCCGAAACCAACGGAAAAACGAAGCACCTTGACCCCACAGCGCCTGGCTACCCAGAAATGGCCATACTCATGAAGGGTCACCAGTATGCCCAATGTCAGAGCCAGTGCCAGAACGGTTTGTACTAGTTGCATAGCGCTCTCAATAGTTGGCCATCAGTCCAATAATCCGATGACGATAAATCAGACAGTCAGCAATTGTATCTGTTCCCGGGCAAACCTGCGGGCTTCCGCATCCTTGGCGAATATGGTTTCAAAACTGTCGGCAGAGACCACATCGGTTGCGGTTAGCGTGCGCTCTATAATAACGGGGATATCGGTAAAACAAAGGTCACCCGCCAAAAAAGCCGCGACCGCCTCCTCATTGGCAGCATTCAACACGGCTGGTGCTGTCCCGCCCGCCTGGAAGGCTTCTGCCGCCAGTCTCAGGCAGGGAAACCGGTCCATATCAGGCCGCTCGAAGTGAAAACGACCAATCGAAAACAAGTCGAGTGGCGCCACCCCGGCATCAATTCGCTCCGGCCAGGCCAGCCCGTTAGCAATGGGAGTCCGCATATCCGGGCTGCCCAATTGCGCCAGTACCGACCCATCCGCGTACTCGACCATCGAATGGATAATACTTTCGGGATGAACGTGCACTTCGATTCGTGAAGGCTCGGTGTTGAACAACCAGCAGGCTTCAATCAGCTCAAGCCCCTTGTTCATCAGGGTGGCGGAATCCACGGAGATTTTCTGGCCCATGGACCAGTTGGGGTGTGCGCAGGCCTGCGCCGGAGACACGCTTTTGAGGTCATCCTCAGTGTGTTCACGGAACGGACCGCCCGAGGCCGTAAGAAGGATGCGGGTGATACCTGCGCCATCAGGATCCCGTACCCGATCTGCCGGCATACACTGAAAAATCGCATTATGCTCGCTGTCGATTGGCAGCAGCTCAGCACCAGACTCGGCCACCGCATCCATAAACAACCGGCCAGACATCACTAGCGCTTCCTTGTTGGCCAGCAGCACCCGCTTACCGGCCCGCACAGCAGCCAGCGTTGGCGGAAGCCCGGCAGCCCCCACAATGGCCGCCATAACCGCGTCCACTTCGCCGGAACTGGCTACCTGGCACAGCCCCGATTCGCCGCTCAGCACAGTGGTCGGAAGTTCCGGAATCGCATCCGCCAACTGGCTGGCAGCGTTAGCATCCGCCATAACGGCATACACCGGCTGAAACTCACGGCACAATATCGCCATGTCCTCAACCCGGGTGCAGGCAGTCAGCGCGTGAACCCGAAATCGCTCAGGGTGCCGGCGAATCACATCCAGTGTGCTCAAGCCGATCGACCCTGTGGCTCCAAGGATGGTTATATGGCGCATAAAACCGCTCACCAGTTACCAGCCGCCAGCCAGCCGAGTTGGGTAATAATCAGCGCAAACACCGGAATGGCGGCCGTAAGGCTGTCGATACGGTCCATGATACCACCATGACCCGGCAGCAACTGACTACTGTCCTTGATGCCACGGAAACGCTTGAGCATGCTTTCCAGCAGGTCTCCCAACACAGACACCAGACCGGTCACCAGACTTGCGATCACCAACAGCAGGGTCTGGTCAATGGGTGCTGACGCCAACTGGCTGACGATGACCGCAAAGACCGCTACTGCGGCCAGACCACCCCAGACACCCGCCCAGGACTTGCCCGGGCTGACCCGCGGTGCCAGTTTGGCTTTGCCAAAGGCCCTGCCCGCGAAATAGGCACCAATATCGGCAACCCATACCACGCAGAATACATAAAGGATAACGAGCAGATTGTTGGCCACATCGCCAAACTGGAAGGAACCGGTCCGCAGGTGATTTAACCCGACCCACGCCGGTACCAGCACCAACAATCCCATGATGGCCCTCACGGGTAACGAACCCCACTGACCGGAACCTGACGGGTAGCTGCGAACCATCAGGAAACAGGCAATCCACCAGACAACCGCCAGCCAGAGCACGGCAACAGCAGGAACGTCGAGTAGAGCGTAAAGAACAGCGGCAACCACGCCGGCATAGGCCACACGGGCAACCGGGGCGGTTACACCGGACATATTGGCCCACTCCCAGGCACCAATCGTAATGATGGCGCCAGTAAACAGGGCGAAGCCAAGCGGCGGCAGGAAGAAAATCCCGCCTATGGCAATGGGGGCGAGGATAAGCGCAGTTATGATTCTGGTTTTTAGCACAATAAGGTTCGCTTCTTGTCGTTATTGTTCCGGGCGACGGCTGGCAATCTGGTCGTCGGTCTGGCCGAATCGCCGCTGCCGGCCGGCATAGGCCTTCAGCGCTTCCTTCATTTCGTCTTCCAGGAAGTCGGGCCAGTAAACCGGTGAGAAGTACAGCTCGGTGTATGCCAGATGCCAAAGCATGAAATTGCTGATGCGTTGCTCGCCTGCCGTCCGGATCATCAGGTCTGGCATGGGCAGGTCACCGATTGAGAGATGTTGCTGAATCAGGCCGTCGGTCACATCCGACGGCTCCAGCTCCCCTGCCCGGACTTTTTCGGCAACCTGCCTGGTGGCCTGGGTAATGTCCCAGTGGCCGCCATAATTAGCGGCTATGACCAATGTCATCAGGGTATTATGGCGAGTGAGCGCTTCTGCCTTCTCCATATGCTCCTGCAACGCGGGGCTGAACGCGGTCCGGTCACCAATAATCCGTAGCCGGATATTGTTGCGATGGAGTTTTTTCACCTCCCGCTCCAGAGCGAACAGGAAGAGACGCATCAGGGCAGATACTTCATCTTTGGGCCGCCGCCAGTTCTCACTGGAAAAGGCAAACAGGGTAAGGACCTCGACCCCTTCACGGGCACAGGTTTCCACAACAGACTTGACCGCGTTCACGCCCGCCTTGTGGCCCGCTACCCCCTTCAGCTGGCGCTCTTTCGCCCAGCGATTGTTACCATCCATGATAATGGCCACATGCCGGGGCCGGCTATCCGCCGACACCGGAATCTCTGCGGATACAGTTTCCGTCATGAAGTCCCCTGCACAGCCGATGGATCGGCATCGGCTGTTCGTTTATCCGAATGAGACGAGGCTGATCAGACAGCCATCAAGTCCTCTTCTTTGGCTTTGAGCATCTTTTCGACGTCGGCGATGTAGCGATCCGTCAATTTCTGGATTTCATCCTCGCCTTTGCGCTCTTCGTCTTCGTTGATTTCCTTTTCTTTGAGCAGGTCCTTCAACATGGAGTTCGCGTCACGGCGGGCATTACGAATAGAGACCCGGCCGTGTTCAGCGTCGGCTTTTGCCTGCTTGACCATTTCCTTGCGGGTTTCTTCGGTCAGCATGGGCATTGGCACCCGGATGATGTCGCCGCTGGTTGCCGGGTTCAGCCCCAGATCCGAGGTCATAATCGCCTTTTCAATGGTCGGTACCAGATTCTTTTCCCACGGAGAAACAGTCAGGGTGCGGTTGTCTTCGACATTCACACTGGCGACCTGCTTAAGCGGCGTTTCCTGGCCATAGTAGTTCACCATGACGCTGTCGAGAATGGCCGGATGGGCACGACCGGTACGGATTTTGTTGAAGGCTGAGTGCAGCGCGTCGACGCTCTTCTGCATTTTCTTCTCAGCTTCGGATTTGATGTCGTTGATCACTAGAGCATCCTCAATTCGATTTCATGTCAGTCCGTTTCCCGACCGCTATGCTGCAGGCCGGATCAACCATATTATTCGATCAGTGTACCTTCTTTTTCGCCGGTCACGATGCGAGTCAGGGCACCTGGGCGATTCATATCAAATACCCGCAGCGGCATACCGTGATCCCGCGCCAGACAAATTGCGGTCAGGTCCATGACGCCGAGCTTCTTGTCCAGCACTTCGTCATAGGTCAGATTGTCATATTTTTCTGCAGACGAATCGAGATGTGGATCCGCCGAATAGACCCCATCCACCTTGGTTGCCTTGAGAACCGCATCCGCCTCAATCTCGATCCCGCGAAGGCAGGCAGCGGAATCCGTGGTAAAGAAGGGATTGCCAGTGCCAGCACAGAAGATCACCACATCACCGTCTTTCAGGTCACGAACAGCGCGACGGCGATCATAGTGCTCAACGATACCGCTCATGGGAATGGCCGACATGACACGGGTACGGATGTTTGAGCGCTCAAGGGCATCACGCATGGCCAGACCGTTCATCACGGTGGCCAGCATGCCCATGTGGTCACCGGTTACCCGATCCATGCCTGCCGCATTCAGGGCTGCGCCACGGAACAGGTTACCACCACCTATAACCAGGCCCACCTGAACACCAATACCGATCAGGGCACCGATTTCCAGCGCCATGCGGTCAAGAACTTTGGGATCAATACCGAAATCGTGCTCGCCCATCAGGGCTTCGCCACTGAGCTTGAGCAAAACACGCTTGTATCTTGGCTGGGTTTTCGATGATGTCGGCATGGTGATCCCCTTTTCGTCTGTTGGCTGCTATCTGGCGCGACAAGCTTCGCAGGCTTGTATCTGACATACTCCTCAACAAAAAGGGGTATCTCAGATACAAGCCCGCCACGAAAGCCGGGTCACCCCAACTGACGTGGCAGACTCAGGCGGCACTGCAACCACAAGGGCTGCAGCGCCAATCAGAAGGATCAGGCCTTACCTGTGCCGGCTGCAGCAGCAACCTCGGCAGCAAAGTCCACTTCTTCCTTCTCAATACCTTCACCCACTTCCAGACGAACAAAACCAACCAGCTCACCGCCAGCGGATTTGATCAGCTCACCCACAGTCTGGTCCGGGTTCTTGACGAAAGGCTGCTCAACAAGGCTGTTCTCCTTGAGGAACTTCTTGATGCGGCCGCCCATCATCTTCTCAACGATTTCGGCAGGCTTGCCTTCCATGTCCGGCTGGGCCTTGATGACTTCTTTTTCTTTCTCGAGCTCATCAGCAGGCATGTCTTCCGGCTTGCCAACCCGTGGGTTAACAGCGGCAGCGTGCATGGCGATGTCACGGGCAACTTCGGAGTCACCAGCGGTCAGGGCCACGACAGAAGCGATCTTGTTGTTGCTGTGGACATAGCCACCAACAACCGGACCTTCAACTTTAACGATGCGACGAACGGTGATGTTCTCGCCAATCTTCTGAACCAGCGCTTCACGCTTGGCTTCCAGATCGCCTTCCATCAGCTTGGCCACGTCGGCTTCACCCTTTTCAAAGGCAACATCCAGAACGTCGTTGGCGAAGTTGATGAAGTTGTCATCACGGGCAACGAAGTCGGTCTCGGAGTTGACTTCCAGAATGAAAGCAACGGTGTTGTCGTCGGAGATCTTGATCAGAGATACGCCTTCAGCGGCGGTACGACCAGCCTTCTTGGCGGCTTTCAGGCCAGAAGACTTACGCAGCTCTTCGATAGCAGCGTCAACACTGCCACCAGCTTCTACCAGTGCTTTCTTGCACTCCATCATGCCAAGGCCGGTACGCTCACGCAGCTCTTTGACCATTGCAGCGGTAATTGCAGCCATGTTCAATCCTCTTGTTCCGAATTCGGTGGGGAGGTGTGCCCGGAGTTATTCACGGGCACACCCTACATCTCAAACCTGAAGGGAAAACATCACTCAGCGGCTGGAGCAGCACCTTCAGCATCTTCACTGACTTCAACAAACTCGTCAGCGCCGGCACCGGCAGACTGAGCTGCGTCGATGCAGGTATCGGCAACGGCCTTCACGTAGATCTGGATAGCGCGAATGGCGTCATCGTTGCCTGGAATTACGTAGTCAACACCGTCAGGATCGCTGTTGGTATCAACAACACCGATAACAGGAATGCCCAGCTTGTTGGCTTCCTTGATAGCGATGCGCTCGTGGTCAACGTCAATCACGAACAGTGCGTCCGGCAGGCCGCCCATATCCTTGATACCGCCGATGGAACGCTCGAGCTTGTCCATCTCACGGGTACGCTCAAGAGCTTCTTTCTTGGTCAGCTTGTCGAAAGTACCGTCCTGACTCTGGGCTTCCAGATCACGGTAGCGACGGATGGACTGACGAATCGTCTTGTAGTTGGTCAGCATACCACCCAACCAGCGGTGGTTTACGAACGGCTGACCAGCGCGCTCAGCTTCTTCCTTGACGATTTTCGCTGCGGCACGCTTGGTACCTACGAACAGAACCTTGTTCTTGTTCTCTGCCAGTTGCTGAACGAACTTGAGCGCGTCGTTCATGGCAGGAACAGTCTGTTCCAGGTTGATGATATGAATCTTGTTGCGGGCGCCGAAGATGAACTTCGACATTTTCGGGTTCCAGTAACGGGTCTGGTGACCGAAGTGAGCACCTGCCTTGAGCAGGTCACGCATATTTACCTGAGCCATGATATTTACCTTTTAGCTTCGGGTTAGTCCTCCACGCGTCCGATTGACCCAACCATTCGCCTTAAAACAGGAGATGGCACCCTGGGACAACGTGTCGACACGTGTGTGAATTTGCCGGATTTGTTTCCAGCGGGCGCGTTTATACCATAAATCGGCTGCGCCACGCCATTATTTTTGCCATCAACCTTCCTTGTACCCAGCCCCTCTCCCCCTTAAAATGCCGTTTTGATACACATCAACGGGAACCCCAATGCAGGTATCGATCAAAACTCCGGAAGAAATCGAGAAGATGCGCGTCGCAGGCCGCCTGGCTGCAGAAGTTCTTGAGATGATCGGGGAGCACGTCAAACCCGGCGTCACCACCGAAGAACTGGACCGCATCTGTCACGACTATATTGTGAATGAGCAAAAGGCGATCCCGGCCCCCCTGAATTACAAGGGATTTCCGAAGTCGATCTGCACTTCTGTCAATCACGTTATCTGCCACGGCATCCCCTCCGAGAAAAAGGTACTTAAGGACGGGGACATCCTGAACATCGATGTGACCGTTATAAAGGACGAGTACCACGGTGACACCAGCAAGATGTTTATCGTTGGCAAACCCAAGCCCGGTACCGAACGCCTGATCAACATAACCCAGGAATGCCTATATAAAGGCATAGAACTGGTTAAGCCGGGCACCCGCCTGGGCGATATCGGCCATGTGATCCAGCAGCACGCAGAAAAGCACCGCTACTCGGTGGTTCGGGATTACTGCGGTCACGGCATCGGCAAAGTGTTCCATGAAGAGCCCCAGGTGATGCATTACGGCAAGCCGGGCACTGGCCTGGAACTGCAGGAAGGTATGACCTTCACCATCGAGCCGATGATCAACCAGGGCAAGTACCACACGAAACTGTTGCCGGACGGCTGGACCGTCGTGACCAAAGACCACAAACTATCGGCCCAGTGGGAACACACCCTTCTGGTGACGGCCGACGGCTGCGAAGTCCTGACAAAACGTACGGAAGAGTCTATCTAAGTGGACCTAAGCGAGCTGGAATCCCGCATCAGCAACGACATTTCTCCCGTAGTCGCCGCACGCGAGTTACTGCGGGAACGGTACAATGCGGATGCGGAAGCATTCCGCCAGGGAGCGGATGTCAGGGCCCTCGTGCATTCCCGGGCCGACACTGTGGATACCACTCTGCGGTTGATCTGGAATCGCTACCCGTTTTCGACATCCACCGACATATCGCTGGTTGCCGTCGGTGGTTACGGTCGCGGCGAGCTCCACCCCCACTCAGACATTGATCTGCTGATACTGACCCGCAACGGCATCCGTAAGGAATGGCAGGAAGACCTGGGTGCTTTTATCACCTTGCTCTGGGACCTGAAACTGGACATTGGCCACAGTGTTCGCAGCATCGAGGAGAGCAAGGCCGCTGCCCGGGAAGATATCACCATCCTCACCAACCTGCTTGAAACCCGAACCATCGCCGGCCCTGATGAGCTACGGGAAATCCTCAGTGAGCAGGTTTATGCCGATGACGTCAGCTCCGATCGTGAGTATTTCATCGCCAAACGGGAGGAACAGCAGCAACGCCACAAGAAATACGGCGATACTGAGTACAACCTGGAACCCAACGTCAAGGGTTCACCGGGTGCCCTTCGAGATATACAGACCATTGGCTGGATCACCAAACGCCATTTCGGCCTGCAGAACATTGCGGACCTGACTCGCTTCAGCATCCTGACCGAGGAAGAACACCAGATCCTGTTCCAGGGCGAAACGTTCCTGTGGCGCCTGCGTTTTGGCCTGCAACTGATTGCCGACCGCAATGAAAACCGCCTGCTGTTTGACCATCAGCGCGCCCTGGCGGAGATGCTGGGATATAAGGATGAAGGCAAGCGACTGGGCGTCGAGCTGATGATGCAGTCGTACTACCGCACCGTACTGGCCCTGGCGGAACTGGCTGACGTTATCCTGCAATATTATGACGAAGCGATTCTCGGCGCCGGCGATGCCGATGACATACAGCCCCTTAACAAACGCTTCCAGATTCGCAACCGCTACATCGAAGCAGTGAACAATCAGGTTTTCGCCTACGCCCCCTACTCCATCATGGAGATCTTCGTGCTGATGGCCCAGCACCCGGAAATCAAGGGCATACGGGCGACCACCATTCGTTCCCTGCGGGCGCACCGTCACCTGATTGATGATGCTTTCCGCTCTGACTTGGCGGTGACTTCACTGTTCATGGAGTTGTTGAGGACGCCTCACGAGCTGGACCAGACCCTGTCCGCCATGAAGAAGTACAACGTACTGGGTCGTTACCTGCCGGAATTTGGCCAGATCATCGGTCAGATGCAGCACGACCTGTTCCACATTTACACCGTGGATGCCCATACCATGAGGGTCATCCGCAACATGGCCCGGCTGACCAGTCCGGAGGCGCGCACAGAGTATCCGCTGGCTTCCCGGCTGATACATCGCCTGCCTAAACTGGAAACCCTGTTTATCGCCGGCCTCTATCACGATGTCGCGAAAGGTCGCGGTGGTGACCATTCGGAACTGGGGGCCATCGACGCGGAAGATTTTTGCCAGCGCCACCATCTCAGTGAGCGTGACACCCAACTGGTCTCCTGGCTGGTGGAGAATCACCTGCTGATGTCCATGACCGCCCAGCGCAAGGACATTTCCGATCCGGACATCATCCACGCCTTCGCACAATCGGTTCCGAGTCAGGCGCATCTGGATTACCTGTACGTCCTCACGGTTTGCGATATCAGTGCCACCAACCCCAAGCTCTGGAATACCTGGCGGGCGTCGCTTTTGCGCCAACTTTACATCGAAACCAAACGAGCGCTGCGCCGGGGCACGGAAACCCCGGTGGATCGCCAGGAGTGGGTGCGGGCAACACAGTCCGAAGCCCGGGAAATCCTGCATGCCCAGAACATGACTGACGAGCAGATCGACAGTATCTGGGACACCCTGGACGAGGACTATTTCCTCCAGGACTCCACCGTGGATATCGCCTGGCAGACCGCGGCCATCATTCGCCACGGCGACAATCCCGACCCACTGGTGCTGATTCGTGATACCCGTGGCGGCCCCACCGATGGTTATTCCCAGATCATCATCTACATGCGTGACCGGGTCGCGCTGTTTGCCGCGACCACCGCGGTGCTGGAACAGCTCAACCTCAACATCGTTGACGCACGGATCAGTTCCAGCGAGAGCCCCTACTCCATCAGTTCGTACGTGGTGCTGGATGAAAAAGGCCAGCCCCTGGGCATTGACCCGGCCCGCAAGAACCGCGTACGTCAACGGCTGATCGAGGAACTGGACGACCCTGAAGACTACCCTGACATCATTCATCGCCGTACCCCCAGGCAACTCAAGCACTTCGCCTTTCCTACCGAAGTCACCCTGTCCAACGACACCATCAATCAGCGCACAGTGATTGAGGTCATCACTCCGGACAGACCCGGGCTGTTGGCAAGGGTTGGCCAGGTTCTGCTTGAGCATCGCGTCAGGCTGACCAACGCTAAAATCGCCACCCTGGGGGAGCGCGTGGAAGATGCCTTCTTCGTTACCGACGAGCAGGGTGAGCAAATCAGCGATCCTGCCGTCTGTCAGGCCCTGCAGGAAGACCTTCGTAAAATGCTGGACGACACTCAATGAATCCCAATCTGGACCGATTACACCCTTACCCGTTTGAGAAGCTGGCCAAACTGAAGGCGGGCATTTCCGTACCCGAGCATCTGGCGCCTATTTCACTGGGCATTGGCGAACCCAAACATCCGTCACCGGCCTTCGTCAAACAGGTCATCGCAGACAATCTGGATAAGCTGGCCAATTACCCCACCACCCGGGGAACCGACGAACTGCGACAAGCCATCAGCCAATGGGCGACACGCCGCTTTGACCTGAAGCCCGGCAGCCTGTCCGCCAGCGACCACGTTGTCCCGGTCAATGGTACCCGTGAGGGTATTTTTTCTCTGGTTCAGGCCGTGGTAGACGCCAGCAAACACGGCACCGTGGTCAGCCCCAATCCGTTTTACCAGGTCTACGAGGGCGCCGCCTTTCTTTCAGGCGCGACGCCCGTTTACTTGCCCTGCGACGGCAGCAACGGCTTTATCCCGGATTTCGATCAGGTTCCCGATGACGTCTGGCAAAACTGCCAGATACTGTTCCTCTGCTCACCGGGCAACCCCAGTGGCGCCGTCATTCCCCGAGAAACACTCATTAAAGTGATCGAACTCGCGGACCGCTATAACTTCATCGTTGCCTCCGACGAGTGCTACTCCGAGCTCTACCCAGACGAATCTCAGCCGCCGGAAGGCCTGCTGCAGACCTGCGCGGCCATCGGTCGAGACGATTTTTCCCGCTGCGTGGTCTTCCACAGCCTGTCAAAACGAAGCAACCTGCCCGGACTGCGCTCAGGCTTTGTGGCAGGTGACGCCGATATCCTGAAAGGGTACCTGAAATACCGCACCTATCACGGCTGCGCCATGCCCATCCACAATCAGCTGGCCAGCATTACCGCCTGGCAGGACGAGGATCACGTGCGGGAGAACCGTGCCGCCTACCGCGCCAAGTTCGAAGCCGTGGTGCCCATCCTGCGGGAAGTCATGTCCGTTGACTATCCTGACGCCGGGTTCTACCTCTGGCCCGAAACCCCAATGGATGACGAGACCTTCGCGCGGGAGCTTTCCGCCCAGCAGAACGTCCATGTGCTGCCGGGGCGCTACCTGTCCCGAACTGTGGATGGCCACAACCCCGGCGAAAACCGGGTCCGCATGGCGCTGGTCGCGCCGCTGGAAGAGTGTATTGAAGCTGCGAAACGCATCGCAGAATTTGTAAAGGCAAACAAGGCATGAAGATTTACGGCATCAAGAACTGCGATACGGTCAAGAAAGCCCGCAAATGGCTGGATGAACAAGGCGTCCCCTACGAATTTCACGACTTCAGGAAAGACGGGCTGGATGGCGCCCTGCTCTCACGCCTGGAACAGTCTGTCGGCTGGGAAACCCTGCTGAACCGACGGGGAACGACCTGGCGCAAACTTCCCGAAGACGTTCGTGATACCATTGATGCCCAGTCCGCCCATGACATCATGTTAGAGAACCCGTCCATCATCAAACGACCCGTGGTCGAGCATGAAGGGAATGTCAGCGTAGGCTTCAGTGCCGACGAATGGGCCACCCGTTTTTCCACAGAATGAATCTGAGACAATAGGAGCAACCACCTGATGAGTTTTGCATTCGGTATCGGTATCGGCACCCAAAACAACCAGGGCGAATGGCTGGAAGTATTTTATCAGCAGCCGGTGATGACACCCGATAACAGCCTGATAGAAGTGGCGGGCAACTCGCTCGGTTACACGGGCGGAAATCAGGCGCTTCAGGTCACCGGCGATGATCTGAATGCGCTTTCCGAGGCACTGCGTCAGGTGGGGAACACCGATCAGGCGAGCCTGGCTGAGAAAGCTTCCAAAAGTACTCGTCCGGTAGTGGTCACCATCCTTGAAACCGATGACACGGCTTCCAGCACGCCAGAGGTATACCTGAAGCTGCACCTGATCTCTCACCGCATGGCCAAACCCCATGGTGTGAAACTGGACGGCATCTTTGGTCTGCTGCCAAACCTGGCATGGACCAACGAAGGCGCGATCGACCTGAACGAATTACCTGAGCGCCAGCTGAAAGCCCGCCTGGAGGATCGCATCCTCGAAGTGAAGTCCGTGGACAAATTCCCGCAGATGACCGATTACGTGGTTCCCAAAGGCGTGCGTATCGCTGACACCGCACGGGTTCGCCTGGGCGCCTATGTGGGCGAAGGCACCACCGTCATGCACGAAGGTTTCATCAACTTCAACGCCGGCACCGAAGGCACCAGCATGATCGAAGGCCGCATCTCTGCCGGCGTCATGGTTGGCCAGGGCTCGGATCTGGGTGGCGGCTGCTCCACCATGGGCACCCTGTCCGGTGGTGGCAACATCATCATTTCCGTGGGCGAGAACTGCCTGATTGGTGCCAATTCCGGCATCGGCATTCCGCTGGGTGACCGCTGCAAGGTGGAAGCCGGCCTGTACATCACCGCCGGTACCAAGGTGGCACTACTGGATGACAACAACGAGCTTGTAGAAGTGATCAAGGCCCGCGATCTGGCCAATCAGCCTGATCTGCTGTTCCGTCGCAACAGCCAGACCGGCGCCGTGGAGTGCAAGTCCAACAAAACCGCGATCGAGCTGAACGAAGAACTGCATGCAAACAACTAATTCCCCAACGCTCGATCTGGCCATCGACCTGATTCGCCGGCAATCCGTCACACCGGATGATGCCGGCTGCCAGGACCTGATGATGTCCCGGCTGTCCGCACTCGGCTTTGAGGGCGAATCACTCCGGTTTGGCGACACCGACAACCTCTGGGCCCGGAAGGGCTCAGAGGGGCCGGTACTGGCCTTCGCCGGCCATACCGATGTCGTCCCCACCGGTCCCGAGAAGAACTGGGCCCACCCACCCTTTGAGCCGGTCATACAGGACGGCTACCTCTACGGCCGCGGGGCCGCAGACATGAAGGGCAGTCTGGCGGCGTTCATAACAGCCTGCGAACGCTTCGTGGCAACCCACCCGGATCACCGCGGCTCCATCGCCCTGCTGATTACCAGCGATGAGGAAGGCCCCGCCCAGGACGGCACGGTAAAGGTGGTGAAAACTCTGGAAGACAGGAACGAGAAGATCGACTGGTGCCTGATCGGTGAACCGTCCAGTACCCATGAAGTGGGGGATGTCATCAAGAACGGGCGCCGCGGTTCGTTGCACGGCTACCTGACGGTTCATGGCGTTCAGGGCCATGTTGCCTATCCGCACCTGGCAGAAAACCCTGTGCACTCAGTTGCGCCTGCTCTGGATGCATTGGCTCGTGAGTTCTGGGACAACGGCAATGACTTTTTTCCGCCTACGACCTTCCAGATCACCAAGGTGGAAGCCGGTACCGGCAGCAACATCATCCCCGGTGAATGCCTGGTGCACTTCAATTTCCGTTACTGCACGGAAAACACGGCGGAAAGCCTGGAAGGGCGAGTGGTTGCGGTTCTCGACCGGTTCGGTTTCAACTACGACCTGCAGTGGCACCTGAGCGGTCGTCCGTTCCTGACGGACCGTGGCGCGCTGGTCTCCGCCAGCCAGAATGCCATTCGCACGGTCACTGGTCGGGAAACCGAACTCTCCACTTCCGGTGGCACCTCCGATGGTCGCTTCATCGCGCCTACCGGCGCCCAAGTGGTTGAGTTGGGCCCGATCAACGCCACCATCCACAAAGTGGACGAGTGCGTGAAAGCGGCTGACCTGGATACCCTGTCGGACATCTACGAGCAGGTCCTGATCGAACTGCTGGCATGAAATCAGTAATGCGGGGGCGGGGTTTCCTCGTCCTCCGGCTTGATGTTCGACGGTGACACTTCCTTCAACTGCTTGTTCAGAAGCCGTTTGGCCTCCCACAGTTCCCGGATATCCATTTCCTGCCTGGCCACCTGCTCGCTCAGGGTATTGATAAGGTCATCCTGAAACGCCAGCCGGGTTTCAAGCTCATCCAGTCGTGCTTCCAGATCATTTGTCATTAGTCGTGATTGCTCTCCGCAAACCTTGTGATCCATGTATCTCTCTGACCACTTGCTTGGTCAGCGCTCACCGTTATCTGGTATCATGCCGCTTTTGCCCGCCAAGGCCCGTTTTTTTCGGTCACTTTGGCGGTTATCACCGGCCGGATAAGCGATTTTACCCGATATCCGGCTCTTTATCGTTAGCGTTAAATAAGTAATGGAGAAATCTCAGTCAATGCGTAATCCAGCCAAAGCGATCCTTGTTGCTCTCCTGATCGCCATTCCGTCACCGTTTATCCTCGGTTTTCTGTTGGTCAGCTTTACTCCGGAAGTATTCCAGATTCTATCGAAATCCGAGTCCAGCGAACTGGCAACCAACACGCCGTTCATCCTTGGCAGCGCCCAAGGCATTACTGCCTACATCATCGCCGTTGTGCTTTTTGGCGTTGTCGGCTTCCTGACCGTGGCGTTTGCCGCCAGGCAAGGAGCGAAGCGCTCCAGCTCTGCCCAGTCCCGCCCGGCCAACCAGAACTATGACGAGGACGACGACTTCGACGACACCAGCCCGGAAGGTGATGAGGAAGGTACTGTTAAGTGGTTTAATGTGAAGAAAGGTTTTGGCTTCATCGTTCGCGACAGTGGTGACGAGGTGTTCGTACACTTCCGTGCCATTCGTGGCCGTGGCCGTCGCGTTTTGCGCCAGGGTCAGCTTGTTCGTTTCAACGTTGTTGAAGCTGATAAAGGTCTGCAAGCCGACAACGTCTCCATCCTGAGCGACTGATCACTCCGGATGTTAAAAAGGGGCAGCCAGATGGCTGCCTCTTTTTGTTGGAACCCTTCAGTTCCAGACCACCAGTTGTTCGCCACGGTCATCCAGACGCCACCACTTTTCATCCTCAACCGGCTCGCCCTCTTTCCACTCTCCCGGGCTACAGCGAACTTCCGTATCCATCGAGCGCCAGGCACTGCGAGCGATCTCCAGATCTGTGTTCCAGGGCAGCGACGCGCCTTCAAGCACCAGGCAGGTATAGCGCTTACCAGAAGCCCCCGGATACAGACTGATATTGACGGTCACGCCTTCGTATAGTGCCCGGCCCTTGATGGCCTTTGCGTCGACCTGCTGGTCATCCAGTTCAAGCTGATCCAGGTGACTGGATAACCACTGCGAAGCCGCCAGAGGCTTCAGGTCACGAATGTATATTTCGAGGTCCTGCACCCGTTGTTTCTCCCCCATCATGATCACAATGGACAACATAGTGAACCGGCCCGGGACGGGCTGCAACCCAACGTTCAAGTTCCTGCTGCAAATCCTCCACCGTCAGGGTGCGCAAATTACCGACAGCCTCTCGCTCATGCCAGGCCACCTCGACAGCCGCCCGCTCAATTTCCAGCTGCGCCAGGCTGCCTTCCAGCTCTCCCAACGGCTCCTCGCGGGCAAGCGACACCAGGCATTGCCGGCGTAATGTGTCCATCTGGCCGGCCAGCGCCATGGCATCCACCGGGCCACGGCTTGCATACAGGTTCAGCCTGGCGGCAGCTCTCTCAACCCACCGGAGCATGCCTCCCGGAGACCCAACTGCCCGGCTCCTGCACCCGGCTGCGTAGCTCATGACCGTATCGGACAGACGTATATTCCACTGTTTCTCAATGGCTGGCTGGTGGGCTATCAAAACGGATTTCTTCTGGGCATATCCGCAATCAGGCATGTCGAAGATATCCATGGATCGTCCGAGCCAGCGCTCAAGTTGCGTGACAGCTCCGGTGGATTCCTGACCAGAAGGCCCCAGCAACAGCAGTGGCCCCTGCCACGACAATACCAATTGCGCAGCAAAGCTTTCCCACCGACCAGCCAGGATAACGGCATCCGCCGGGGATACATTGTCGAGGATAAGCGCTGGCCAATTCCGAGGGGCCACATGACCACCGGGAACAGCAGGGAGATCACTGGCCACCAGTTCCGATTCCCGCCGCAGGTCCAACTCCACGTATCCATTCTCCAGACACGGTAACAAAGATGTCAGCCAGGAGGATTTCCCTGTCCCCCGATCCCCACGAATCCAGATCAGTGCATCGGATGCAGCAGCCATCGTAACCGCGACTTCCTCCGCCAGGGACAGCCACTTCAGGTCACTGATGACAACGGGGAGTTTGTCAGGGCCCTCCCCTGTTTCTGCCCCGGCGTTCCAGCCAGACAATGGCCATTCCCCGACCAGTTCCAGTACGGACACATAAGCTTTCTCCTGAAGTCGCTCGGCATTCACGGCGAGCGTGGAGAGCAGTACTGGCCAGTCCAGCCAGGGGGCATCGGAGATTTCGCGAGCGGAAGAGAACCAATACAGAAGTTGCGAAGAGAGGCGGCCTTCACCACCCACCTCCGTGACGATGGGTTGTTCACACTGGACGGTTCTTACCAGTTCGTCCAGATCGACACCTCGCGCCTTCAGGAAGTCGGCTACCACCGACTCGCCTTCAATCAGGGCTAGAAGAAAATCTTCCACGGTGATCGCAAAACCACCGCGATGGGTCACGTGGTCCCGCGCCCGTTGCAGGGCGGTTTGACACAAGGGGCTCAGGCATCCCTGCCAGTCATCCATTCAGCATCTCCTTTGCTCGAGGCTGCCCATCCTGAGCAGCCGGACTTATTAATCGACTTGATCAAACGCGGTTATAGGTGTCCTCGAAGCGGACAATGTCGTCTTCGCCCAGATAGCTACCGGTCTGGACTTCAATCAGCTCAAGCGGAATGACACCAGGATTCGTCAGCCGGTGCGTCACCCCCAACGGAATGTAGGTGGACTGATCTTCCGTCAACAACAGGGTTTCTTCCCCTCTGTTCACCGTAGCGGTACCTTTAACCACTACCCAGTGCTCCGCCCGGTGATGGTGCTTCTGCAGGGACAGGGACGCACCGGGGTTCACGGTAATCCGCTTGACCTGGAAGCGCTCCCCCATCGCAATCCCCTCATAGGTGCCCCAAGGACGGTGGACCTTCTTATGGAAACGGTGCTCCAGGCGCCCCTGGGCCTTCACTTTGGCCACCAGCTTTTTGACGTCCTGTACACGGTTACGATCCGCCACCAGTACCACGTCATCCGTTTCCACGATAACGTGATCACTGACACCGAGTACGGCGATCAACCGCCCTTCAGAGTGGATATAGGAGCCTGAGACATCCTCGGTGATGACATCGCCACGACACACATTGCCCTGTCCGTCCTGTGGCTGGATTTCCCAGAGTGCGGACCACGACCCCACGTCGGACCATCCTGCGTCCAGCGGCACGACTACAGCATCATGGGTCTTTTCCATCACGGCGTAATCGATGGAGTCATCCGGGCAGCTTTCAAATGCAGCCTTTCCGACGCGAGTGAAATCCATATCCGCCTGTCTCTGTTCCCAGGCTTCGCGACAGGCCGCCAGTATCCCAGGCTGATGGGTTTCCAGCTCCTGCAGGTACCGGTCTGCCCTGAACAGGAACATGCCGCTGTTCCAGAAGTAATCGCCCTCACCCAGGTAACGCTCCGCTGTTGCCTCATCTGGCTTCTCGACGAAAGCTGCAACATCCTGGTAACCATTTTTCTTGGCACCGGCCTTGATATAGCCATAGCCAGTGTGAGGCGAGGATGGGACGATGCCAAAAGTCACCAGTTTGCCGGAACGGGCAGCATCGGCGCCCTTTTGCACCGCTTCACGGAACGCTGTGAGATTTTTCAGAACATGATCCGAGGGCATTACCAACAGTAATTCTTCCGGGTTGTCCTCGGCGGCGGCCAGGGCTGCCAAGGCAATCGCAGGTGCCGTGTTACGACCTACCGGCTCAAGGATGATACCCGCTGTGCGCTCGGACGCCTGGACATGGAGCTGGGCGGCGACAACAAAGCGGTGGTCCTCGTTGGTGATGGCCATTACCCGGGCACTGGTATCCAACATGAGCCCCCGCTCAATGGTTTCTGCCAACAGGGAGTCATCGGAGACAACCGGCAAAAACTGCTTCGGGTAGGCTTCTCGGGAAAGCGGCCACAACCGGGTTCCTGAGCCACCGGAAAGAATCACTGCAAGCATGTGTCATCCTTGGTTGAACGTTTCGCGAATTCTAGCGTAAAGCCGCCTGGTTTCCCATTGTGGCCTTGTCGTACCCACTGGTTCGGCGGCCTTACCAGGTCCCTGTATTTTCCATGCTGGACCAGGGTTCCCGGGGTGCCAGCGCTTCGCCTTTCTGAAGTAGCTCAATGGAAATGCCGTCCGGTGAACGCACAAACGCCATGTGACCATCCCTGGGAGGCCGGTTAATAGTGACTCCGTTGGCCTGCAGGTGCTCACACAGAGCATAGATATCATCCACCCGGTAAGCGAGGTGACCAAAGTTGCGACCACCCGAGTATTCTTCCGGGTCCCAGTTATAGGTAAGCTCGATCATCGGAGCCTTATCTTCCCTTGCCCGTGCCTCGTCGTCCGGGGCAGCAAGAAACACCAGCGTGAAGCGGCCCTTCTCACTGCTCTTTCGGTTGATTTCGACCATGCCGAGCACGTCGCAAAAAAATTGCAGGGTCTGCTCCAGGTTGCTGACCCGAATCATCGTGTGAAGATACTGCATATTGCTTCTCCTGTTGCGTTATCCTGCCACCATGAACCAACGTCCTGAAACCACAGCCCATCTTCACTACCGCATTCCAGCCGTGCGCCATCTGGCGTGGATGTGTCATACCCCCCAGCTTATCAGCTCTCCCCTGGCATTTGCTCCGGAAAAATATCTTCCGGAGGATACCGAAGAACGATTGATGGCCTGGGACAGAGCCCCCCGGCTTGGCCCTGCGGTGCTGACAGAGCAGCCTGCCCGACGCCTGGGACACTATTTCGAGCGCCTGTACGAGTGCCTGATACAGGACCTGCTGGGCTGGGAGATTCTGTTGAAGAACCAGCCGGTCAGAAACAACGGTATTACCCTGGGCGAACTGGATTTCGTTGTCCGCAATCCCACCGACAATGTCGTTGAACACCACGAAATTGCCGTGAAATTCTACCTTGGTCACCTTGAGGCGAATCGGGAAACGGCTCTGTGGTACGGGCCCAACGCAAAGGATCGGCTGGATATCAAATCTCAACGACTGATCGGCCACCAAAGCCAGATGACTGAGCGGCCCGAAGCCCGAATCCTTCTCGAGTCACTGGGAATAGAGACGCCCACCCGACCGCGTATATTCATGCCCGGCTACCTATTTTACCCGTTGGGTGAAAAACTTCCCCCTCCCGATCACATTCCGTCAGACCATTTACGGGGTGACTGGCTCTACATCGACGATCTGGACAAGACGGCTAACGCAGGCGTTGTGGGGTATGCAGGAAAAACAGATACCAGAACATGGATTCCGCTGCTCAAACCCCACTGGCTGGGCCCCTGGCGCCAGAAACAGGCCCCCGACCGTCAGGAAACCGAGGAAGCACTCGAGGTTGTTCGTTCAGCCGGCATTCCCCGCCTATTTGCGGTACTGGAGCAATCCCCGGTTGACGGCTACTGGCAGGAGACATCTCGCCTGTTTGTGGTGCCTGACACCTGGCCGGCATCCGACCCCCTGTTTCAGTAACCGGTTTGTGGCAGAATAATCCGCGCCAACTAAACGATGATGGATACATATCATGGACGATCACAGCCAGTTCCGGCTACTTTCCGAACGACGATTTCTGCCGTTTTTCCTGGCGCAGTTCTCAGGGGCCTTTAACGACAATCTGTTCCGCAACATCCTGCTGTTGCTGATCACCTACACCGCCGGTGGCCTGCTGGGCCTGCCCATTGATGTCGTGGTAAATATCGCAGCCTTCCTGTTTATACTGCCCTTTTTCCTGTTTTCCGGCATCGCTGGCCAACTGGCGGACAAGTACGAAAAATCACGGGTGATCCGCTGGGTAAAACTGGTGGAAATCGCCATCATGGCGCTGGCTGCCGTCGGGCTCTGGCACGGCTGGTACGAATCACTCCTGCTGCTGTTGTTCTTGATGGGCGTACAATCCACGTTCTTCGGCCCGGTGAAGTATGCCATCCTGCCCCAGGTGCTCCGGGACGACGAACTGGTGGGCGGAAACGCCCTGGTGGAAATGGGGACCTTCGTGGCCATTCTGGTCGGCACACTGGCTGCTGGCCTGTTAATGGGCAGCAGCCAGCCGGAGAAACTCGCCGCCATCGGGGTTGTAATTCTGGCGGTCATTGGCTACCTGGCGGCGCGACAGGTACCGGTTACCGGTGCAACCAATCCCGAAATGACCATACACCTTCGGCCCCTGCGGGAAACCTGGAACCTGATGCGGCTGGCCGCAGAGAACCATTCGGTGCTGTTGTGCATCATGGCCATCTCCTGGTTCTGGTTCCTCGGCGCCGCTTACCTCACCCAGTTCCCCAGCTTCGCCCAGACCGACCTGATGGGCGACGAAACCGTCGTCACCCTGCTGCTGGCGATATTCACGATAGGCATTGCTCTGGGCTCCGTCGCCTGTGAACGGCTGTCCGGCCATCGGATCGAACTGGGCATTGTGCCCATTGGCTCCCTGGGTATCAGCCTGTTCGGGCTCGATCTCTACTTCAACATGCCCGCCAACCCGGTTCCAACCGATTGGTGGATGATACTCAGCGACAGCCAGCACCGGCAGGTGGCCATTGACCTGTTGGGCATTGGCTTCTTTGGTGGCCTGTTCATCGTGCCGCTTTACGCCTTCGTACAACGGGAAACCCCGGAGGCCCGGCGGGCCCGTGTTATCGCGGCGCTCAACGTATTCAACGCCCTGTTCATGGTGGTCAGTGCCGTTATGGGCATCCTGATGCTGGGCGTTATCGGCCTCAGTATTCCCGAATTCTTCCTGGTACTGTCCATCATGAACCTGGTGGTGGCGGGCTTCGTCTACCAGCAGGTACCGGAATTCGCCCTCCGGTTTATCGTCTGGGTGCTCTCCCACACCATCTACCGGGTTCGTCACGAAGGCCTTCACCATATCCCCGAGGAAGGTCCGGTGCTGTTAGTCTGCAACCACGTCACCTACATGGACGCACTGGTCATCGCTGGTGCGGTACGGCGACCGGTCCGGTTTGTGATGGACTACCAGATTTTCAAAACGCCTATACTCGGATTCATTTTCAGGCTCGCCAAAACCATTCCCATCGGTTCCCGCAACCGGGTGCCGGAGATCTATGACGCTGCTTTCGAGCGCATTGATGAAGAGCTGGACGCAGGCCACGTGGTTTGCATCTTCCCCGAGGGACGACTGACCTCCGATGGTGAAGTGGCCCCCTTCCGTAGCGGAGTCGATATTATCCTCGAGCGCAGGCCTGTGCCTGTGATTCCCATGGCGCTACGGGGGCTTTGGGGCAGCTTCTTCAGCCACTGCGGCGGGCCGGCCCTGAAGCACTTCCCCACCCGGTTCTGGTCGCGGATTGAATTGCTTGCCGGCGAGCCCATACCGGCAGAACAGGCAAGCGCTGAACGACTGGAAGAAACCGTAAAAAATCTGAGGGGAACCGGCCATTAAACGCTGGCCCATGCAACACGGCTGTATAGAGTCGGCTCCATGTTACTCTCTGGGTATAAGATGTTTACGTTCTCTCTTATCGGTGGTGACCTCGCACGCCGGACCGCATTGTCCGGTCCGCACCACCATGCCTGGATGGAAAGATGCCACTGCAAGGACAGCTCAACCGATTCGTGAATCGCCCCTGCAACCTGCTTTTGGGTATGGCACTGACCTGTGCCCTGGCCCCGGGCCTACAAGCCGAGGAGCCACCTCAGAGTGTCAGACTCACCAACGGGCACTGGCCCCCGAACATGGAAAACACCCCTCCCCACTACGGGGTCGTTTCACACATCGTGACCCTGGCTTTTGCCAAACACGACACACCGGTGACCTATGGTTTTTTCCCCTGGTCCAGAGCCCGCATGTTGGCAGAGAAAGGCATGTGGGACGGCTCGGTAGCCTGGACCTGCCGCCCGGAAATGCTCAAGCATTTTCACTTCAGCGACGCCATCATGGCTCACAACTATGTACTGTTCCACCGCACCAACATGGACTTTGACTGGGACAAAGTAAAAGACCTGGAACGCTATCGGGTCGGCCTGACACAAGACTACAACTACGGTAAAGAATTCGAAGAAGCCGTGGCCGCTGGCACCATCAGTGCTGATGTCACTACCTCGGACCAGGCCAACTTCCGCAAACTGGCTGCTGGCCGTATCGACCTGTTTCCTATGGAACCAGCCGTGGGCATGGGCATGCTAAAAAAGTTGAACCTGAGCGACAAAATCACCTTCCACACTACCCCGCTGCAGTCGGATTACCTTTACTTGACCCTGTCCCGGCGGGTGCATGAGAGTGAGCGGTATTTGAAGGAGTTTAATGAAGGACTGGATGAACTGAGGCAATCCGGGCAGCTGGAGGAGTTGATTACTACCTTGCTGCCGGATCTGCCGTTTCGGTATTTGGTGGTGGAAGATGGGGATTCGCGGTGTGGGGCTCAATCCTAGGTGGGGACTTCAACGCCTCTCACAGTAAAATACCGATAACCATGAAAGAGGTTTGCCTGTTGATTGGAGCGAAAATCCATTTTTTCCGGAACCGTATCGTGCATACCATGACTAAACAAAAGCATCACAGCCTCTGGCACGTCATTCGGGAGATTCTGTCCCTCTACCCAATCTCTCCAGCGATATGCCATTGAACATTCATTGCGCAAGACCAATCGTGCATGCTTTGAAACCGATGGGTCCGCCGATTCAAATCTACGGATCAAATCCCTTGCTTCCTCATCGACCTGGTTAAGCCAGCCCCACGACTCATCCAACTCCTCCAGTGCCGTATCCAATCTATCGCGCTCTTGCGCGACCGTCTGCCAACGATTCTCGTCAGAATCAGCCAACGCAGCGACTAACTCACTAACTCTCGAATGCAGCCAACCCGGTAACTCGTCCTGAGAACCCTCAAGAATATTTTTTGCGTGACGATACTCAGCAAATCGTTGGGACTGCCAGTACAGATACAGCATGATATGGGCTCTGAAAGCCTCCTCCGTTAACTCATGCCGGTACTGCCTCATGAAGCGCTCATAGTGACGTACTAATCCGAACATCGTGTGGGAGCCCACGACGTGATTAAACTCAAATTGTTGTGCAATTTCGCGATCGGCTTGTGCAAGATCATCCATATGGGGGATCGGAACCCCAGCCCGATAGGCTGAGTTATACATACGATGTAAGGCTACCGTGGAAAGTTCTGAGCTCGGCTTCTGGTTGCCATCCTCAAGACCACCTCCCACATCCGGACTGATTCCAGGGAATAGTTCCTCCCTCCAGTCATTATTCAATGTTCCCAAGGTCCGTGAGCGACGATAGAAACGACGTTCATGGGCGGCGACCAAATGTAAAGCTGTTGCAACAGCTGGATGCAAGTCTCCCCCATCGTCCAGAACCGGAGTCAATGGATGCATCCAATCGAGCGGTCCCATTTCCGGGTGAGTACGATCAACGCAATCAAAGAAACCCGCAAATTCGACAATAACTTCGATATCGTTATATAAAAACTTTTCAGCAGACTGGGTACATACATTTTCCAACAGGTTCCGGATAAACCGCTTACCTATAGCAGCGCCAAAATCGAACCCGAATACGGAAATCCGAATCGTACGTAATGGTGGTCCCTCAACTGACATTACCTCCTCTACCTTGCGGCGAAACGATCTTTCTGCCATGTCTAACCGGGTTGGCGCGCCTGACATCAACAAGCTGGCAGCAACGGGGGTATCACGTATTGGCTCGAATATTTCAGTACCAGCACGAGTCGCACCGTTCCGAATCTCTTTAACCCAGCCCTTCCAATCCGTAAAAGAATCCTTAAAGGTTTTTGAGAAGGTTTCGTACCAGGGGCGGCCACCACTATTACTTATCGTATGCTTGCCAGCTTCTACTCCAGCTCCATTTTTTTGACCATCTATCCCTGACACGACCTCATCTGGCGTTCGACGGGCAGCGCCACCAAAACCATTGGCGGCATCTGCATCCAATGCAACACCGAGCCCGGAAAAATAGAACTTATCAAAGTACTGAGATTTATCTTCGGAAACGCCATAATGGTAGAGAAACCATAGTTTGGAAATATTAGAGCGCTTCCCTACGCCCTCTTTGCCATCAATCCCCAAGCCCATTCCGTCAAAGAAAAAACCTAGCTGAAGGTCATTGAAGCAACCCGGATTTTCAGCATTTTCCCTACTTAACTTCGCACAGGAGTCAATTACTTTTCTCGAAAACATTAACAAACGCATCCTTGCTTTGTTCTATTTGATAATTGGATCTAGTTGATTCGCTCCAGAAAAATTTCACAGAATCATCAGCGAAAATATGCACATGAAGATAAAGCTCATCATTTGGTCTTTCAGGAATTTCAACCAACAATCTCTTGCTTTGCTTTCTAAGGCCGACATCATATTGTGATTGGGTCACACTTACGGTCCAAGTTAACTCGACTTCCCCAGAGTCAAGCTTTCCACAACAAATTGCACCACCGCTGGTTCCCGGCCCATTTCCATCGTGAGCTGCAGCCCCACCTATCCATTTACCGTTCAAATTTACATCGTGGATAGGGCGATCCACATGGTTGTGGAACACAAACGCAGCGTCCTTAGCTGCAAACGTATAGTTCCACGCAATCGGACTAAAAACTGCTAAAACAAGTATCAATTGCAGCCATACAGGCAACGGATCCAGAACCTTGTTCATTAACCAGCGACCAATCATATACTCCCCTGTTCTACCAGCCCGTCGAGTAACTCAACTAATGGTTTCTGCATACTAACTGCGCGTTCCGCAAGCTCCTTAACTTCGGCGGATGCTGTTTCTTCATTACCTGCTGCCATCTCCAAATACACATAAACCCTTCGATCACCGACGGTCACGATACCCAGTTCGTCAGCTCGATTCAGACAATCCAGCACCCTTTGCCGCTTCACTCCGCCACTCAAACCACAAAACACCTCTGGCGTTTCCTTGGTAAGGCTGCTGATGAGCACATCGATCTCTGGGTTGCCCACCAATTCACGCCACAGATCTCCATCCACTTCCAATGTCCATCCGTCAGAGTTGTCAGATTTCGTTGTTAACGGGAATTCAAAGATCGTTCGAAATTCTCCATTTTCCAACTTGTAGTTCCATGAAACCAAGTTGGCGAAAAGCTCATCGAACCATGCACACTCCACCTGATCTTTCAGTATCTTGATAATTTCCGGGCAGTAGAATCTAAGCAAACACATTTCTTGCTCCGGAGAAATACAGCATAATGCCGGAGCTAATTGACGGCTAAGGTGCTCTCCCTCCGAGTACGCCGCTATCCATGCCTGGCAGGCACCAGCCAGGCTGCTGATACTGGCCTGTTTAAGCCTATCTAAATCAAGCTGAATCAACCAAGGCCCCTCCCTGACCAAATGTAGCTGACTGTCGTCATACACGAGGGGCCACATCCTTCCTGATATCTGATCCAAGGTCACCGCACGCTCTGTGGGCTCAATGAAAGCAAGTTCTGCAATAACGAAAAAGTTCAGCTTCCCATCCGTACTATCAAGCCACTCTCTGGGTACATACTCAATCACGCCTCTAATCTCCACTTACCATAAGTGATCCATGATCCAGCGCTCTCAACCAGCATTCTTTACAGATCTTTGGCAAACTTCGAGATTCCGGACCGACATTTTGTCTAATCGAGGTTTCCGCCAGCTCAGAAGCGTTCGCGCTTTTGTCACGGTGAGTGCCGAGAGTCTCAGGCTTTTCCGGATGCTGAGATTGTTGGCCACTCCCCTTACCCGGCGAACCACCAGAATTAATCTTGATACCCGGCCCAACCAGCGTCACACCACTCGGGTCCAGTTTCAGCAGGCTGCCTCCGGCGGATATGGTGAGTTCGGCACCCGCGTCCAACACCACTTTGGCGCCTGCCTTGTGGTGAATTTCTGTGCCAGCTTCGCTGAGGATGCCTCTACCGGATTTCTGGTGGAAAGTGCAGCCGATGTTCTGGCTGCAGTCACCGCCGACGGACTCCCGCTTTTCGCCATCCACCGTGACGTGGTCATTGCCCTTGATGTGGGCCTTGCGGTGGTTGTCGACGGTCAGGTGGCTGTCGTTGCGGATCACCTCGGTGCGGCTGTTCTCGGTCAGCAGGTCCAGGTCTTTCTGGGCGTGGATGTAGACCTGTTCCTGGTCGGCTTCGTCCTCGAACCTCAGCTCGTTGCTGCCCTCGCCCTTGTGGGTCTGGGTTTTGAGGGTGGTTCTGGTTCTGTGTTCCGGCAGCGCGTACGGCGGTGTGTTGGTGGCGTGATAGGTCCGGCCGGTAATGATGGGCTGGTCCGGGTCGCCATCCAGGAAAGAAACGATGACTTCGTTGCCGATTCTCGGTAAGGCAATGAAGCCATACTGGCCACCTGCCCAGCCCTGGCTGACTCGCAGCCACGCACTGGAGTGTTGATCGTTTTTACTGTAACGGTCCCACGGGAATCGGACTTTGACTCTTCCGTGTTCATCGCAGTGAATCTCTTCCCCTTCCGGGCCGGTGACGATGGCGATCTGGGGGCCGTCCATTAAGGGGCGGTGGTTGATCTGTGGCCGCCAGGTACGGTCCGCAGGGATGGCGTTGAAGGCGTTGTGGTAGATGGTGGCCCCACTGCCCCCCTCTTCCTCCAGGGCCTGGGGCTGTTCGCCGGTGTGGGTGATGCTGGTGAATAGCCATTCCCGGTTCAGGGCCGGGCTGTCGTGGTCGCTGAGTTCCACCTTGACCCCCACGGTGAAGTCGGGGCGGTTGCTCTGGCCGTTGGCAATGGCGGCATCGTTTCTCAGGGCGTCGAGACGGCTTTCAGTGAAGGGCTGGCCACTGGCGTCGGCTTTGAAGCGGCCCGGGTAGTCATAGTGCTGGTAGTCTTCCCGCTGGGCATCCAGTTTGTCGGCCTGCTGTTCGTGCATCAGGGCATAGGCTGGATTTTTGAAGGTGTAGTCCTTCATGGCTACGGAGGCGGCCCTGATCCGCTCCCGGTAACTGAACTGGAAGATGGCACTCTGGCGGGTACTGCCACCGGCCTTGCCATTGTATTCGGCGGGGTCGAGTCTGGGGGCGTCGCCGTGGTGGTCGGCGATGATCAGGGCCGGCTGTTCCTCGCCATCGACGGAGCAGTGGTGGTAGCGATAATGCCAGCCTTCCTCAGCCGCCAGCCGTTCTAAAAAAACCAGGTCGCTTTCCCGGTGCTGGACGCAGTATTCCCGTTCTTCGGGACTACGCTTGAGATCGAACACGGTATCGACAATGCCCCGCTCTTCCAGCAGGGTGCGCACGATGACGTCGGTAGTTTGAGTCTGGAAGATGCGGCTGTTGTGCATCAGGCCCAGGCGCCACAACGGGGGCTGAATGATGACTTCGTAACGGGTGCGGCGGTGACCGGCATCGCCGCGGGCGAATTCGTTGACCACGCCGGTGAAACGCCGCAG
>NZ_KE007328.1 GCF_000397065.2 Marinobacter lipolyticus SM19 | reverse complement strand
ACCCCAGCATCCTTGATGTTGGGGTTTTTTATTGCCTGAAGGAACCTCAAACTGTTGCCTCAAACCTAGGGCAACCAGATCTCAAAGACCCCTCCGCCCATACTGCCACCGTTATGCAGTCGTATAGAACCAGTGCGCTCTCCTTCGCTGTGAAGTCGGGCGACGGACGACGCAAAGAATAGCCCGAGACTGGTGCTACCACTTTTGAAGTCCAGGGATTTAAAGCTCAAGGTTCCGTTATGCTGCATGCTTTCAGGATAGCCCTGACCATCGTCTTCTACCCCAATGACCAGGTACCCTTCTTGTTCATGGGCCGTTAGCCGGATCCTGCTTTTGGTGTAACGGATGGCATTGTTGATTGTGTTGTTCAGCACACCGGTCAGGAGGTCATCGTCGAAGAACCCGTTGATATCATCCGCTTCCACCAAGTATTCGATACCGAGGCCCTTGAGAAGGGGGGTGTGGCGTGCCAGGTGCTCTGACAGAAAGTCCGGAACAAAATGTTCTTCCATGTGGGCCGACAGATTATTCTCGCCCAGCCGGTAAATGCCCAGCAGTTGGACAAGGTCGTTGTGCATACGTTCCGCTTCATATTGGAGGGTATTGAAACGGGTAGAATCGCCAAGGCTGTCCGAGCACTCACCACGTAATCCATCCAGGGTGTTGAGCAGCATCCCCAGGGAGTTTTTCATATCGTGGACAGCGGAAGCCAGTACCATGGAGAAGTCGATATTATTGTCCCGGGGCATATCGGAGCGGTGGTCGGGCACCTTGCTCATGGCATCATTCCTTTCAGTTTTTTGTTCAGTGCGAGATAGCGACGGTACTGTCGGTGTTGTTCTGGCAAGCTGGAGAGACGTTCAAGATGTTGCTGGCAGAGTTCCAACAACTGCGGATCGTTCTGGCCACAGGTGTACTTCTTCATTAATACCTGAACAAGGTTAAGATTCAGTGCTGCATGGGCGGGAACGATCTTCAAGGCGTTGGTGAACTCTGAAATGGCGGCTTCCAGGTCTCCGGATTCAAACGCTTTGATCCCGTCTCGATTGTAAGCCCGGGCTTGGAGCTTTTGTCGGAAACCAACCGGCTCGTCCAGGAGGTTTTCTATCTTTTGCAGGGTGTCAGGCTCGTCACTGTATCGTTGAGCAAGTTGCCCCAGCAGGTGTTTGGCCTCGTCTTCCCGGCCCAGGCGGAATAGTGTCTTGGCGTAATCTATGCCTGTATCTGCGTCGAACTCCCTACCGTTGGCCAGAGATTCTCTCACCGGTTCAAGAATGTGTTCCGCTTCCTTGAGGCGGTCCTGTCCGGCATAGACCCTGGCTTTAACAATCCTGCTTCGAAGCGGTAGGTTCTCGTCTTCGGGAAAGCGTTTTTCCATTCTGGACAGCACTGTGATTGCTTCGTCTGCCTGTTGCTTTCCGTCTTCACCTGAGTCGCCCTCGCTCAGGTCAGACAGGGCTTGGCCGAGTGAAAGGTAATGCTCCGGGCTGTCATGTATTGAATGGGTGCCAAGGCTTACAGTCTTGCGCCAGGCATCAGAAGCGGCGGCTATGTCCTGGTTGTCGGTAGCAAGCCGGGCAAGCTGTTTATGCCGCAGCAATGCATTCGGTGAATGCTCAATGGCCTTTTCAAGCACTTGCTGGGCCTGTGTCGGACGGCCCTGTCGATCCAGCCCTTCAGCGAGCAGGTCGTAAGCTTCCATATAATCAGGATGTTTGTCGATCAGCTCCCTGAGTACGGTAACCGCTTCGTCAAAATTCCGGGTATCGAGCAGTATTTTTCCCCGGCCAAGCCTGGCCCAGGAAAGATCCCTCTGTTCGAGGACATCCGTGTATATCTTCAGAGCGTGACTATAGTCACCCACCTGGTAGTAGAGGTCTGCGAGGGTTTTGAGCAGCCACGTTTTATACCGCGGCTGCTTTGGTAGTGCCGCCAGGCAAAGCGATATGGCCTCGGGATAGTTTTCCCGATCTATCTCACGGTTAATGGGGAGCAGGGCATTACGTTGAGCGATAAGGCCGCTCAGTCGTTTCTCAAGCATCGCCCGGTTGATCGGTTTGGTCAGGTAACCATCAGGTTGGTATTCCCGGGCCCCCATGACCATTTCCTTTGACGTCTCTGCGGTGACCATCAGGAACAGGGAGGACCGTTTAAGCAGCTTCTTGTGTCTGAGTTCCTCCAGAATGTGCTGACCATTCTTGCCATCGCCGAGATTGTAGTCACAGAGAACCACATCAACATGATTGTAGGCGCAATACTGAACGGCTGGCGCAGCATGGGCGACCAACTCTATCTTGTCCGCCCCGCAGTCGCGCAGCATCTGGCGTATGGACAGACGGAAGTTCTCAAAATCATCGATGATCAGGAAGTTGAGCTTGCCAAAGCTGTTACCAACGCTGGATCTGTCTGAGTTAGTCATGGACGTTTCTGCTTGAGTAACTTGTTAACCAGTGCCCTCAGTGCAGCGGGTTTCACCGGCTTATAAAGAATCTGGTAGCCTCTCGTTATCGCGTCTTCCCTCACTTCCGGGGCCATATATCCGGTAATCAGTATGCCAGATACATTGTCACCGAATCCGTCTCTGAGTGCGTCCATGGCATCCAGCCCGTTCTTGTTATCATCCAGTTGGTAATCGGCAAGCATGATGTCGGGTTCCCGACCATCCAGTTTAATGCGGGCGTCATTGAGACTCTCGGCAGCGGTCACGTCACACTGCCAGTTACCGAGCAGGGCGGTCATGCCTTGCAGGATGGCGGGGTCGTTATCGATACAAAGCACATGAAGACCGCCAAGGCTGGATACCCGACGGGAGCTGCCCTGACTCTTTACTGCGGCGGTTTGAGTATGTTCTGCCGGAACGACCGGTACGGTAATACTGAACACGCTGCCATGCCCCTGAACGGACTGAACGTTAACCGGGTGGTTCAGCATACCACTGATACGGTCCACAATTGCCAGGCCCAGCCCCAGCCCCTTTTTGTCACGCCCATGTTGGAAGCGTCGGAATTCCTCGAAAATTTGCGCCAGCTGGTCTTCCGGGATCCCTGGGCCTGTATCCCAGACTTCAATGCGGGCATAGCCTTTCAGGCGCCGACAGCCCAGCAGGATCTTACCCTCGGGGGTATAGCGGATAGCGTTGGACAGGAAGTTCTGAATGACTCGGCGGAGCAGTTTGGCATCCGAGCGGATCCATATTGTGCTCGGCACTACATGCAGTGCCAGTCCCTGATCTTTGGCAATGGCGGAGAAGTCGGTTGCCAGGTGACGCATGATATCGTTGACGGGGAACGCGCCGATATCGGGTTCCAGGGCACCGGCATCGAGTTTGGATATGTCCAGCAGGGTGCTGATAATCTCTTCCGCGGCTCCCAGGGAGCTGTCGATATGATCGACCAGGTCCTTCATCTCGCCGTCACTGGCTTTGCCCGCCAGTGCGGAGGTAAACAGGCGGGCGGCATTCAATGGTTGCAATAAGTCATGACTGGCAGATGCAAGGAAGCGGGTCTTGCTCTGGTTTGCCTGTTCCGCAACGGATTTTGCCTTCAGCATCTGCTCGTTAATGACCTGCAGTTCCTGGGTTCTCTCCTTGACGCGCTGCTCCAGATAAATATTGGTTTCCTTGAGCGCCTGTTCCGTGCGTCTCATGGCGGTGATGTCCTGGAACGTCGTGACATAACCCCCGCCCGGAATCGGGCTGCCATCAACCCTTAAGACTGTGCCATCGGGACGCTGGCGCTCGTAGGACATTGGCAACCCATCACGCATGCTGCCGCAGCGACTGGTAATGATCTCGTCAATCCGTCGGGCGGACAGGTTCGCGTTGGTGAGGTTATAACGCATCAAGTCCTCAACCGGGCGCCCGACACGTACATAGCCCTTGGGATAATTGAACAGCTCCAGATACCGGTGGTTCCATACCACCAATTGCTGCTGATGGTTAACCACGGACACCCCAAGGCTGATGTTTTCAATAGCAGACTGGAGTAGTTCGCGGCTGAAAGTCATCGCCTGGGAAGCTTCATCGACAATGCTGACGACATCCTCGATTTGCATGTCACGACCGGTCAGGGTGGATTCGAGCACCACCCGTGCCGTTGAAGCACCGATCACCGAGGCAAGCTGCCGTTCAATGTACTTCATCAAGTGTGACGATGCCGGTCGGTGAGGGTGCAGGCGAATGGCGTTCCGTCGCTCGTAGTTCCGGAGAATGATTTCGGAGCGCTCCTCCCCCATGAAACGATCGGTGAGGGCCTGCAGATCCGAGGTCAGGATTTCCCCTTGCCAGGATTGCTGCTGGGGTGTTTCCGCTTTGGGCTGTGGGTCGTGGAAGAAGGATGCGATCTGGATCTTCTCCCGTACACGCTGACGTGTCAGCATCGACAGTACAATGTAGGTCAGGGTATTAATGCCCAGGCTCCAGATAATGCCGTGGCTGATGGGGTCCAGTTCTGTGCCGAACAAAGCCGTCGGGCGTGTCCAGGTCATTCCCCAGAGCCCCTGGTCGATCAGTGTATCGGTGAGCCACCCGGTGGAGGCCAGGGCCGGTAACAGCATGGTGTAGCACCACATCAGGAAGCCTAGCCCCAATCCCCAACTGGCGCCGGTAAGGTTACCCTGGCGCCAGATAATGCCTCCCACGAGTGCCGGCCCAAACTGGGCGGCAGCGGCAAATGACAGCAGGCCAAAGGCCGTCAGGCTGTAGTCTTCCCCGGCCATCCGGTAAAAACCGTAAGCTGTTAGCAACACTACAAAGATCGCCACGCGACGAATGCTGAGCAGGAGGTGGCTGAGATCGGCACGCTGATTCATCCTGGGCCGGAAGAATTTGAGCAGTGCCGGCATAATGATCTCGTTGCTGACCATGGTGGCAATGGCTACGGAGCACACAATCACCATTGCAGCTGCTGCCGAGCCGCCGCCCAGGAACGCCAGAACCGCGAGCCATTCCTCTCCAGCCAGAATCGGCAGTTGCAGGATCAAAATGTCAGGATCGGTGATACCGGCTTCCGGGTAGAGCAACCCGGCAGCGGCGATGGGCAGTACGAAGGCGCTGGCAATAATGAGGTAGATCGGCATGGCCCAGCGGGCAGTCTCGAAATCCCGGTGGTCTGTGTTCTCGACCACCATGACGTGAAACTGCCGCGGCAGACAGATAATGGCGAGCATGGCTACCAGGGTCTGGGTAATAAAGGCTGGTGCCTCGACACCATCGGTTGTCAGGGTCCCGGTAAGTCCAGCATCCCGCACCTTGTCAAGCAAGTCTCCGAATCCCCCAAAAAGACCGTAACCGACAAACAACCCCACTGCTACGAATGCCACAATCTTGATCACTGACTCAAAGGCAACCGCCTGAATCATCCCGCGATGGTGTTCCGTGGACTCCAGGTGCCGGGTGCCGAACAGTACGGTAAACACAGCGAGAACCAGCGTGATGTACCAGGCCGAATCGTTCCAGGCGGCGGTGCTGAGTTCCTGGAAACCGGTGCCGTCATCGGATAGCACGGTGAAACCCATGGAGATGGCTTTGAGCTGAAGTGCAATGTACGGCACGCTGCCAATCAGGGCGAACGTAGCGATCATGGCCGCCAGGACCTGAGACTTGCCGTAACGGGAGGCAATGAAGTCAGCGATTGACGTGCTGTTGTTGCGTTTACTGATGTAAATGATGCGCCGCAACAGGGGCGCACCAAATACGAAGAGGATCAGTGGCCCGAGGTATATGGGCAGGAAGCCCAGTCCCTCCTGGGTCGCGCGTCCGACTGCGCCATAGAAAGTCCATGAAGTGAAATAGACCGCGAGTGACAGGGCATAGATGTGGGTCCGTGCCAGCTTGCGCCGATACAGGCCAGGATGTCTGTCACCCGCCCACGCAATGAAAAACAGAACCGATATGTACGTTATGGAAATTAAAACCAGCAGCCAGGCACTAATCATCGTTACGCATTCCCGTTACCTCTAGCGGGTTGGGCATCCAGTTTATGGCATGTCAGCCTGAACAAACGGTCTCCAATAGGGGGTCCCCGGAAACCAGTGTTTTCAGGTTATCAACCCGGGGTCTGCCATCGGAGCCCAATGGAACTAGTTCCTGGGTGGCGCAGTTAATGATATGAATACGGTGGGATACCGCATCCGTCAATTTTTGTTCGAACCGATAGAGTGTAAAGCGGACGACATTTTGATTGTCACTATCATGGCTGATGCTCTTGGTATCCACCGTGGTAAAGGACGTCACGTAAGGGAAGACGAATGTCCAGGGACGCCAGAAGATACCGTCGTCCTGTGTGCTGACAACGACCGCCTCTTCCGGCAGTTGTGCCTTCTTGTGGTCGTACCAGGTGTATTCGCCCTGAATGAGGTAGCCGAGCATTCCCGCTCCTGCGAAAACGGGAATGATCCATCTCGGGGCCTTGTTACGGGTGGCTGCACGTATGCCCAGAGCGATCCCTGCTGCGCCCAGGCCGCAAAATACAGTGGCAACAAATGTCCAGAACATAAAGTCATTTCCTCAAAAAAGAACGGGCTCCCTCATTGAGGAAGCCCGTCCAGTTTAACCTGTCAATTCGTTGAATGAGTCAGGTTGTGTTGTTGCTCAGTGGTCTTGAGCCTGACCGGCACCGCGTGGGTAGCGGACGCTCTCAACCAGTTCCTGAATCTCAACGGGCGGTTCTTCAGTTACATTGGATACCACGAAGGCTACCGCAAAGTTGACGACTGCACCAACTGCGCCGATAGACAGCGGGGAGATGCCCAGTACCCAGTTTTCCGGCGTATCTGGCAGGTTTGCTGTGCCAGGGATGAACAGCCAGCCCTTGTATACAAAGATGTATACCAGAGTGAACGTCAGACCGCTAAGCATACCAGCGATGGCGCCAGTGTTGTTTACGCGCTTGGAGAAGATACCCATCATCAGGGCCGGGAACAGGGAAGCGGCCGCTATACCAAACGCCAGGGCAACAACCTGAGCCGCGAAGCCCGGTGGATTGGCGCCCAGGTAGGTTGCCACAACTATGGCGACCGCCATCGAAATACGGGCTGCTAACAGTTCGCCTTTCTCGCTGATGGCCGGGTTGATTGAGCCTTTTATCAGGTCGTGACTGACTGCGGAGGAAATCGCGAGCAACAGGCCCGCTGCCGTCGACAGTGCTGCCGCCAGCCCCCCTGCTGCAATCAGACCGATCACCCAGCCCGGCAAGTTGGCGATTTCCGGGTTGGCCAGTACCAGGATATCCCGGTTGACGACCAGTTCGTTACCTTCCCAGCCACGGGCTTGAGCCTGGGGTTCGAACTCGGCTGTGTCATTGTACAGCTGAATCCGGCCATCTTCGTTCTTGTCGGAGAACTGAATCAGACCTGTCACTTCCCAATCCCTGATCCAGGCAGGCCGCGCATCGTACTCAATGGGTTCGGCTGCAGTGCCATCCGGATAGATGGTGGTCATCAGGTTCAGTCGAGCCATGGAAGCAACGGCAGGCGCGGTGAGGTACAGCAGCGCAATGAATACCAGGGCCCATCCAGCAGACCAGCGCGCATCCGCAACCTTCGGAACAGTGAAGAAGCGAATGATGACGTGCGGTAGACCCGCGGTACCGATCATCAGTGACAAGGTGAACAGAACCATGTTCAGCTTGTTGTCGATGTCAGCCGTGTACTCGTTGAAACCAAGGTCGGTAATCACTTGATTCAGTTTGTCCAGAATCGGCATGCCGGAATCTATGTGGGTAGAAAACAGACCCAGTGGTGGGAGAGGGTTGCCCGTTAACTGCAGGGAAATAAAGACAGCCGGAATAGTGTAAGCGGTGATCAATACACAGTACTGGGCCACCTGAGTATAGGTGATGCCTTTCATGCCACCGAGAACCGCGTAGACGAACACGACAATCGCAGCGATGATCAGGCCCAGCGTTGCATCAACTTCCAGGAAGCGGGAAAACGCAACGCCGGCACCGGCCATCTGCCCAATAACGTAGGTTACCGATGCCACGATCAGGCAGATAACAGCCACCAACCGCGCATTCTTGCTGTAGAAACGGTCACCGATAAATTCAGGCACGGTGAACTTGCCGAATTTACGCAGATACGGCGCCAACAGCATGGCCAGAAGGACGTAGCCGCCAGTCCATCCCATCAGGAACGAGGAGTTGGCGTAACCACCGGCGGCAATCAGACCCGCCATGGAAATAAAGGATGCAGCAGACATCCAGTCAGCGCCGATCGCCATACCATTGGTGACCGGGTGAACGCCGCCACCGGCAACGTAGAAGTCCTTGGTGCTACCGGCCTTTGCCCAGATGGCAATGCCGATATAGAGGAGGAACGAGCCCCCCACGAACAGGATGTTGATAGCAAATTGGCTCATTCGATCTTACTCCTCGTGCACGCCGAATTTTTCATCGATTTTGTTCATGCGCCACGCGTAGTGGAAGATCAGGGCGATGAACGTCAGGATGGAGCCTTGTTGTGCAAACCAGAAGCCCAGATCGGTGCCGCCAATGGGGATACCGGCAAGCAGTGGACGGAGCAGAATTGCGAAGCCATAAGAGACCAGAGCCCAGATAATCAGGCTTCCGAATATCAGACGAAGATTCGCCTTCCAGTACTTTTCAGCGTCGTAGCTATGACCAGCCATAGGATCACTCCTGTGTTGTTGTTGTGGAGGTTGGGTGTATTACTGGAGAGTTGGAGCTGAGAGAAAATTTATTATTCATATAGTGCTTCTCCGACTAGTTGTCTTCTCTGACTTTACTGGTAAAGGGATATATAGATATTGGCAAAAGGTCTAATTCTCAGTAATTTGCCTTAGATGTGATCAAAAAATGACCAGGTGTTCGGAGGAGGGTCAGAAGCGGTGCATATTCTGAAGGCGACGGTAATAACGGAGCTTGGTGTTCAGTTCGGCCATCGTTGTCACGCCCTGTTTTTGGGCTTTATTGAGTGCGACCAGTGTCAGCTCAGCTGTTGCGAGTGCATCTGCGGCAGCGTGGTGGCGTTCGCTGACTTCCAGGTTGAAGAAGTCGACCCAATTATCGAGACTGCGTCCGCCGGTTCTGGCATCCGGGAATATGGCTGGTAGCAACTCGGCGACGTCCATCCAGGTATGATTCTGGCTGTATCCCAGCGAGTGCCGCAGGGTTTTTTCCAGGAAGCGTTGGTCAAATGCCGAGTGGAACGCCAGTATTGGATCACCGTCCATCCATTCCAGCAGATGGAGCAGAGCATCTTCGGTTTCATGACCCTGAGTCAGGGCTTCGGGGCCGATGCCGTGGATGAGTACCGTTTCACTGATGTCCAGCTCGGGGCGTCGAAGAATCAGGTCGAACTGGTCTTCCATATGAATAACCATACCGGTGATTGCAACCGCACCAATGGCAATGACCTGATCCTTGCCATGGTGCAAACCGGTGGTTTCCAGATCCAGTACGATCAGCCTGCTCTCGGACAATTTCTGGTCGCCGGCTACTTTGGCAGTGGGAAGGTGGGCAAAATCATGGGATCCCAAAGCACCGGCTCGGCGTTGCTTCATCCACATTCTGATCTGTTCGAGCATATCACCGAGACCTTTTGTCACAATTGGTAGGTCACTTCCAGCTTTTGCTGCAGGCGCTGGGCCTGGCGGAATGATTCTCGCAGAATCCGGCGGTCGAGCGGATTGAGGTCATCGGGGTTAATATAATTGGACAATGGTTCGCCCCGATCCAACATTTCCTGATGCGCCCGCATGCGGATGGCCTGGATGAGGCTATACGCTTCTTTCCAGGCATTGGCATCCTTGGAATCAAAGGCCCCCTTGGCAGCCAGACGGTCCATCCGCTCAAGGGTGTTGGCCTCTTCCACGCCGTTCGCCAGGGCAAACACCCGGACAGTCTCCACGAAGGGGGCAAGCCCCTGGCGCTTGAGATCAATGGTGTGCTTCTTGCCGTCGGGGGCATAGCGGAAATTGCGGAACATGGTCAAGGGTGGGCGACGGTTCATGGCGTTACCCGCCAGCATCTTCTGGAACAGAGCATTTTTCTGAATGCGTGCCAGTACCTTGCCGTAGAGATTTTCCAAGGGCTCGGTAGGGCCGAACACCGCTCGCATATCGAGGAAGATGGACGAATACACAAGGTTTTGCGGTGTGGATGCGTCGATGAACCTGATAAACCAGTCGTCCCATTCCCTGCCGCTCAGGCACAGCTTCGGGTTGCTGGCCATGATATTGCCTTTGCACAGGGTAAAGCCGCATTCCGCCAGCTCCCGGTTCACAGTTTCGGCAAATGGGAGGAGCCTTTCCCGTACCTGGTCATCGGTCATCCCGTCCGGGGTTTCGAACAGGATGCCGTTGTCCTGATCTGTCAGCAGGGTCTGTTCCTGTCGCCCTTCGCTGCCGAAGGTCAGCCAGGTAAAGGGGATGCCCGGATCGTTTTTCTTGATGTTGAGTTCCAGCACCCGCCTTACCGTGACATCGTTCAGGGTGGTAATGATTTTAACGACCTGGCCAGAATCGGCACCATGGGCAAGCATGGCGTCCACCAATCGTGACACGTCGGAGCGCAGGCTGACCAGAGTCCGTAAATGACTGGCTGTGCCAATGGTCCGGGCCAGGTTGACCAGGTCGACGCGTTGCAGGGAAAACAGGTCCCGTTCGGAAACCACGCCAATCAGGCGATGTTCCTCATCGACCACACATAGATGGGCGAAATGGTGTTCTGCCATCAGCATGGCCGCTTCGAAAGCGTCTGCATGGGACGTCAGGTAAATCGGATTTTTGGTCATGACCTGGCCGACCGGTGTATCCAGGGGGCCTTTTTCCTCAGCCACCATGGTGCGCAGATCCCTGAGGGTAAATATTCCGGTAGGATGCCGTTTGTCGTCGGTAATAACTATGCTACCCACGTTGTTTTCGTGCATGCGGGCGACGGCTTTGCGAACCGGAAGATCCGGTGAACAGACGATCGGATTCCGCAAGGCGTAACGCTCCAGGGGAGTATCCAGCGAATTGCTGGAACCTATGGAGGCCATGGCGCCGGACTGGATTCGCTGATTGACTTGATCCAGCAAGCTGCTGACGCCACGCAGGCAGAAATCACGAAAGGGATCGCTTTCCGACAACAGGGTGACAAAGGCATCGTGTTCGATGCTCAGGCAAAAGGTGTCACCGGCAGCCCGATGAAGCGTGCGGGTAGGGCGCTCACCAACCAGTGCTGCCAACGGGAAACATTCGCCCTGGGTTATTTCAAAGGTGGTGTCTGTCTTGCCGTCTTTTTCATTGTGGCGTTCACCGCGAATTCGCCCTTGCTTCACCACGTAGAATCGTCGGACCGGACCTTCCTCGGGGGATAGAACGATATCGTTATCGGCATAAAATCGCAGTGAGGCATGTTCGGCAAAGTGTGCCAGGTGTGTGTCGTCCATACTGGAAAACGGGGCATGTTCCCGAAGGAACATCATGATTGCACGAGTATTTTGAGGGCGCTGTGTGTCTGTTGAGGCGGCAACCATATATCGTCCGTCCAGTCTGTTGTTGTCCCCGAGTGTAGATCAGGAGGCAGGGGACAGCCCTAAGATTTTCGTCGCAGCTCCCGTCACGCGGATCAGTGGCTTTATGCCAGTGGGACCCGGTGGTAAAGTTCCGTTAACCCCAACGCTGAACCATATTATCATGACGACCAAAGACGAGCGCCTGAGTTTTCTTGAAGAAATGAAGGATGTACGGCGCATCCGCAAGCCCAATCGCGCAGAGGTGATAACGCCCAGGGAGCTAACGCCCGGTCACCTGGAGCGGCAACGGTCTGCCGTGGACCAGCCGGTGAAAGACACCAATCCGCTGACATCCGACATGGTGGAGCCGCTTACGGCTCACGATATTCTGAGTTGGCAGCGTCCCGGCGTCCAGCACGGGGTATTCCGCAAGCTGAGGCTGGGCCAATATCCCATAGAGGCAAGACTGGATCTGCACCGGATGACGGTTGAAGAAGCTCGTCGCGAGGTGTTCGGCTTTGTTAACGATTGTGTTCGCTACGGTCTTCGCTCGGTGATCATTCTCCATGGTAAAGGAGAGAGGAACCCGGACGGTATTGCCCAGCTCAAGAGTTACCTTGCCAGGTGGCTGCCGGAACTGGACGGCGTGCTTGCCTTCCATTCGGCCCAGAAACACCATGGCGGTACCGGCGCGGTCTATGTCATGGTTCGCAAGAGCGAACGGGACAAACAACAAAACCGTGAAGTTCACGGCAGTCGGTAACGACACAGCGTTCATTCCCACACTGAGTAAATTATAGAGTTCCGGGAGACCGGACCTGGAGGACGTAATGATTAAGAAACTGTTTTTGCTGGCATTCGTATCCCTGGCTCTGGTTGGCTGTAAGGATCGAGTGATCTGGAATGATAATGGCAAGGTGGAAGAAGCCACGGAGAACCGCGAAGTCTGGGATACCAAGGGCAAGATGGACGGTGGTGAGCGCAAGATATGGAATGATCAGGATGGTGATCCTGTCGTGAAATAAGCCAGTAATTGGCGAGCTGAATAAAATAAAAATGAAAGGTGCCGGTCCCTGGATCGGGCGGCGCCACACAAAGGAGAGAGGCAATGGCCCTTAGCCTGACGGTCAATGGTGAAAAACGAACGCTTGAAGTTGACGGTGACACGCCCCTGTTGTGGGTTATCCGTGACGAGTTGGGATTGAAGGGAACCAAGTTCGGGTGTGGTGCCGGCCTGTGTGGCGCCTGCACGGTTCACCTTGACGGTCAGCCGGTGCGATCCTGTTCCACCCCTGTGGATCTGGCTTCCGGAAAGTCAGTGACAACCATTGAGGGACTCGCTTCCAGGGGGGATTTGCATCCACTGCAGAAAGCCTGGGTTGAGCACGGCGTGCCCCAATGTGGCTATTGTCAGTCCGGACAAATCATGTCAGCGGCATACCTGCTGAAGCATAATCCCGCTGCTGAGCGGGAGGACATTGTTGCTGCGCTCAGCGGCAATCTGTGCCGCTGCGGTACCTACTCGAAAATCATTGCCGCGGTGGAATCCGTTGCCAGTGGTGAATCTGTTGACCGGGAGGGTGCATAAGATGACCCTGAACCGACGGGATTTCCTCAAGGTCAGCGCCGGAACATCTGGCAGCCTTGTGTTTGCGCTTGCCCTGCCGGGGTGTTCCGGAATTCAGACCGGTTACAGGGAGGAGGACGGTGCCTGGAAACCGGATGCCTGGCTGGAACTGACGACGGACAATAAGGTGTATTTTACTCTTGCCCGGGTGGAAATGGGGCAGGGCACTTATACGGGGTTAACCACCCTGATTGCGGAAGAATTGGAGGTTGAACCGGCAGCGATCACTCCCAAATTTGCGCCGGTCGCGTCCGAGTATCGCAACCCCTTGTACAAACTTCAGCTGACCGGTGGTAGCACCAGTATTGCCACCAGCTGGATGCCCCTGCGACAAGCGGGCGCAGAAGCCCGGGAAATGCTGATTCTGGCCGCTGCCCGGGTATGGGAAGTTGATCATTCCGAATGTACTGCGTTTGAAGGTCATGTTCGCCACCCCAACGGTGTGGATACCTTGCCCTACGGCAAACTGGTCAGTCTGGCGTCTTCCGAAACCGTAAGGCATGAAGTCAAACTGAAACCTCAGAGCCAGTGGCGGTACATTGGCAAAGCCCGGGGCCGTCTGGATGCCGGGGCCAAGTCCACAGGCACGGCCGAATATGGCATTGATATCGAGCTGCCGGGGATGGTCTACGCGGTCGTAACCCGGCCGCCACGGTATGGCGCCAGGGTTAAGTCCTTCAACGGCAGTGATATCCAGGCCATGCCGGGTGTGCTGAAGGTGCTGGAAATCGAGCGTGGTGTGGCAATCGTGGCCGGAAAGTACTGGCAGGCACGCAAGGCGCAGCAGAAGCTGAAGGTCGAATGGGATAACGCCGATGCGCTGGGTCTTTCTACCAACGATGTGTTTGCCGACTACCACAAGGCCGCTGATGACGATGCCGGTGTGCGTGAACGCGATGACGGGGATTTTGCCGATGCGGCGGCCGGGGCCGAGCGCGTCCTGGAAGCCAGTTATGAGCAGCCTTACCTGGCCCACGCCACTCTGGAGCCGATGAATGCAACGGCCTGGTATCGCGGTGATTCCATGGAAGTCTGGGCCCCGACCCAGGCACCGGACCTTGGGCGTATTGCTGCGGCTCGGGTAAGCGATCTGTCTCCTGACGATATCACCATCAACACTACCTTCCTGGGGGGCGGTTTCGGGCGCAGACTGACTCAGGACTACATTGAAGAAGCGGCAGCGGTTGCCTACAGCGTGAAAACGCCGGTCAAGGTTATCTGGTCCAGGGAAGAGGATACCCGGCACGATTTGTACCGTCCTGCCATGCTGCATCGGATGAAAGCCTCGGTTTCCGGGGGCGAAGTGACCGGCTGGCACCATCAGGTTGTCGGGCCACAGATCCTGGACTGGTACGTACGCAATGCGGCGCCTGCGCAATACCCCTGGTCGCCAAAGTTCCTGTACGACACTTTGGGTAAGGTGGGCCTGATGGCGGAAGGCATCGCCACCCCGAAAGACATATCTGCCATCGAGGGCGCCATTGACTACCCCTATAAGGTGGCCAATGTTGAAGTCCGTCATACCCATACCGACCCGGGCGTGCCTATCACCTGGTGGCGGTCCGTGGGGTATTCCCACAATGGTTTTGCGGCCGAAACCTTTATGGATGAGCTCGCCCATGAGACCGGGAAAGATCCCTATGAATTCCGCCGTGCCCTCATTGCTCATCAACCCCGGCACCGGGAGGTGCTGGACCGGGTGGTGGCCATGTCTGGTTGGAAAGCCCCGGCACCCTCTGGAAGGGCCCGGGGTGTAGCCCTGTTCCAGAGTTTTGGCACTTATGTGGCCCAGGTCGTTGAAGCCAGTATCGAGAACGACGGCATTCATGTTCATCGAGTCTGGTGCGCGGTGGACTGTGGGCAGGTGGTTAATCCGGAGATCGTCAGGGACCAGATTGAAGGCGGTATCATATTTGGCCTGACAGCAGCCCTCCACGGGGAAATCACATTGCAGGACGGCGAAGTTCAGCAAAGTAATTTCCACGACTACCCGTTAATGCGTAACTACGAATTGCCGGAGATTATCGTGGATATTGTAGACAGTGATGAGACGCCCACAGGCGTAGGCGAGCCAGGGGTGCCGCCAGTGATTCCTGCGCTGGGTAATGCCCTGTTTGCCCTGACCGGTGAGCGCCAGCGCAAGCTTCCGTTGAAAGCGGCTGCGTCATCCCTATAATGTCGGCGAATGCCGCTGCTGCGGCGGCTGAAGATGGCGATGGAGATGGAGAATGCCCTTGTTTGATATAACCCGATACGCTCAGGCGGCTGAATCCATTATTGACGCCGGGCGCTTTCTGTATGGCCGTGGCTGGTCTCCCGCGACCAGCAGTAATTATTCGGCCCGTATTGATGCCGGGCACATTGCCATTACGGTGTCCGGTCGCCATAAGGGGGAGTTGGGCGCCGGGGATGTCATGGTGGTGGACCTGTCTGGCCAGGCGGTTCAAAGCCAGTGCCGTTCGTCGGCAGAGACCCGATTACACACGGTATTGTATGAGCTGTTTCCGGATGTCGGGGCAGTGCTGCATACCCATTCCGTAAATGCCACTGTGCTCAGCCGTATTCTGCCCCCTCAGCAATCGCTGCAGTTACAGGGGTATGAACTGCAGAAGGCTTTTCCCGGCCACGACACCCACGAAGACACGCTGGTGGTGCCGGTATTCGACAATACACAGGACATTCCGCAACTGGCCGAGCAGACAAAGCAGTGGTTCCGGGATCATCCGGACCAGCCCGGTTACCTGATTCGAGGGCACGGTCTTTATACCTGGGGCAGGACCATGGCAGACTGCCTGAGGCACGTTGAAGCGTTTGAATTCCTGTTTGAGTGTGAACTTGCAACCATGAGGCTCCGTCCATGACTACCCTGAGCATTTTTAACCAGAACCAGCCAGAGCAACCTCAGACCGTGACGGAGGACGCCGGCGAGATCCAGAGGTTGCTTGCGGACAAGGGTATTCGGTTCGAGCAATGGCCAACCCGTGATCTGCCAGAGGACGTTACGCAGGAGACCATTCTCGACGCTTATGAAGCGGAAGTGGCCGCTCTGAAACGGGAGTGTGGGTTTCAGACCGCCGATGTGATCAGCCTGAACCCGGATAACCCCCAGAAAGACGCACTTCGCCAGAAGTTCCTGGATGAACACGTGCACAGCGAAGATGAAGTACGTTTTTTCGTGCGCGGCCAGGGGCTGTTCTATCTGCATCTGGATGATCAGGTTTTCGCGGTGCTGTGCCAGAAGAACGATTTGATCAGTGTACCCGACGGTACCCGCCACTGGTTCGATATGGGCCCGGAGCCCCGCTTCACCTGTATCCGCCTGTTTTCCAACCCGGAAGGCTGGGTCGCTAATTTTACCGGTGAAGACATCGCCAGCCGACTGCCACGGTATGAAAAGCTGGCTGGGGCGGCCTGATGATCCGGGTGATTCTCACTGACATTGAGGGCACCACCAGCTCCATCTCGTTTGTCCATGAGGTGCTGTTTCCCTATGCGGCGGAGCATATAGGCGATTTTATCCGTGAGGGGGCAGCGGGTAACCCTGCTATTGCTGAGCAGCTCGATGCTGTAGCGCAGCGCTCGGGTGTTGACCGGGATGATATTGAGGGGTTGATTGAGGTTCTCCAGTCATGGATCCGCGATGACCGCAAGGAAACACCCCTGAAGGCTCTGCAGGGCATGCTCTGGGAGCAGGGCTACCAGCAGGGTGCCTTTCATGGCCATATCTACCCGGATGCGGCAGATTACCTCCAGCGCTGGCACGATCGGGGGCTGAGGTTGTTCGTCTATTCCTCCGGATCCGTGAAGGCCCAGAAGCTGATTTTCGGGTTCAGCGAAGCCGGGGACTTCACGCCGTTTTTCTCCGGTTATTTCGATACCCGCGTCGGGGGAAAGAAGGAGTCACAATCCTACCGCAATATCCTGGAGCAACTGGGCGTCGAGCCGGAAACGGTGTTGTTTCTCTCCGATGTGGAAGCGGAACTGCAGGCCGCAGAGGAAGCCGGTATCCGGACCGCCTGGCTGGTTCGGGAAGGGGAGCTGCCAGATACGGACCGGGTGGTGGCCCGGAACTTTGCCGAAGTGGACGACTTGCTCAGGAAGCGTTGAGGTCATATCACCGATGCGCGGGCCGTTCGTCCTGATTCAGGGGGTGCCTGCGCAGTGATTGTGCGTCATCTGATCGTCGTTTCCCTTGTTCTGTTGACAGCCGGCTGCAACCCGTTCTCCGAAGCCCCGTCGATGATGGATGAATACGTTGAGCGGGTCGCCCGGGTGCTCGACGGCGAGGTTTCGTTGTCGGCATTGCCCGAAATCCAGCGTCTGCCACGCCGGCGCGATCGTCGCCTGGACATGCCGGAACTCGAGCTGGGTATGCTGGATTTCCTGTCCCTTTATGGCTGTCAGTTGCAGTACGTTGTGGGTGAACGTAACTCGGTGATGGGGCGGGTCATGGATCCCCTGAATCGCCTTCGCTACGAACTGCGTTTTATTCAGGCTGCCCGTGACTGCTTACCGGATATTGATCGTGAAAGGCTGAAAAAGAGTGTTGAACAGGCGATAGACAGCAAGCTGGAATCGCTGCCAGTGGCTGTGTGGAATGCAACCTGGGCGACGGAAGAAATTGAAACCCTGTTTACCCTGTCCAAGGGATACTTCCCGGTTGCCGCCGAGAGCAACCCTGTGTCGGACCTTTCAACCGATGTGCATCGCCTCAACTCAACGGTGCAGTCTCTTCTGGACGGCCAGCTCGACCATTCTCTGGAGTATCTGGGTGAAGTGCACCAGCGTTGGCAGGCGGAGTACCGCGCGGGTCAATTGTTGAATAGCGCACGTTTGTTGGTTGCCAGGCTGGATGACGCCACGGCGTTGATCCGATCACGGCTGGGTGACCGTCCGCTGTGCATTAACGGCAAGCCCAACAACCAGTCCGATATCGTCCAGACGATGTTTTTCAGTGTGTACATTGAGCGGATTCAGCCGTACCTGAGTGACGTGCGCAGTGCGCGAGACGATCTGATCCGTCCATTGGCGACTCTTTCGGAGTTACAGGCAGAGGTGAGGCCACCATCATTTGGGGCCTGGTCAGGCGAGTATCTGGCATTCGCCGGAGAAAAAAGCCTGTGGCAGGACCTGGACCGGGCCATGGCTGAGCACACAACAAGCTGGCAGCAACTGCTGGGGCAGTGTGGCCTGAGGCCCGGTGCCTGACAGGACGCTCAGCGCTGACTTTCGGGAGTGACCCGCAGTATTTCCTCAATGGTCGTCTGCCCTGCAGCCACTTTCTGAGCCCCGCTCAATCGCAATGATTTCATTCCGGCCTTGTAGGCGTCGAGCCGCAGCTGCTCCAGTTCGCACTGATCGGTGATCTGGGCGCTCAGATCTCCGGATAACTTGAGGATTTCATAAACCCCGGCACGCCCGTAATACCCTGTGTTTCGGCATTCCAGACAGCCAACCGGCTGATAGACCTGTTCTGGCGCTGGGGCTTTCCATGGGCGCGTCAGGCTTTTCCAGGCCTGATCGTCCACGGGACCGGGCGCCTTGCAGTGGGGGCACAGTGTGCGTGCCAGGCGTTGTGCCATCACCCCGAGAACCGTAGCGCGGATCAGGTACGGTGGAATGCCCAGCTCCATCAGGCGTGTAATGGCGCTGGGCGCGTCATTGGTGTGCAGGGTGGAGAGCACGAGATGCCCCGTCAGCGCAGCCTGTACCGCCATTTCCGCGGTTTCGAGGTCGCGGATCTCACCAATCATGATGATGTCGGGGTCCTGGCGCAGAAGGGCCCGGACCCCGGACGCAAATGTCAGTTCGATGTTAGTCTGGACCTGCATCTGGTTGAAAGCGGGCTCTACCATCTCGATCGGGTCTTCGATGGTGCAGAGATTGACTTCAGGCGAGGCCAGTTGCTTGAGGGTGGAATACAGCGTCGTGGTTTTGCCTGACCCGGTGGGGCCAGTGACCAGAACAATCCCGTGGGGACGATCGGTTATATCGTGCCAGCGTTCCCGGTCTTCCTTAGAGAACCCCAGCTGTTCGTAGGACTTGAGCAGGACCTCGGGATCGAAAATCCGCATCACCATTTTTTCACCGAACGCCGTCGGCATGGTGGCGAGGCGTAATTCCACCTCACTGTTGTCCGGTTTACGGGTTTTGATGCGGCCGTCCTGAGGGCGGCGCTTTTCCGCGACGTTGAGGCGTCCCAGAATTTTCAGGCGGCTGGTGACGGCTACACCCACCTGGCCCGGGAACTCATAGACATTGTGGAGGACGCCATCGATACGGAAGCGCACCTGGGTGATGGTGCGCCTCGGCTCAATGTGAATGTCGGACGCACGCTGGTCAAAGGCGTACTGCAGCAACCAGTCCACAATCTTGACCACGTGCTGATCATTGGCATCGGGATTTTCGCTTGCTCCCAGATCCAGCAATTGTTCAAAGTTCTGGTTCCCGGCAGAGCCGCCTCCCTGGCGACCGCCGGCCTTGCTGACGGAATTCGCCAGTTGGTAGAACTCGACGGTGTAGCGGCGGATGTCCTCGGGGTTGGCGACGACCCGGTGGATGTCCTTCTGAACCGCCTGGCGCAGGTTGCTTTCCCAGTCACTCTTGAAGGGCTCCGCACTGGCAATCAGCACTTCATCCGGCCTGATTTCCACGGCGAGAATGCCGTGGCGCTGGGCGAAGGCGTAGGACATCACCCTGGCAATGGAGGGGGTATCGATCTTCAGCGGGTCGATGTGATACCAGGGTTGTCCAGCCCACTCTGCCAACCACTGGGTGAGACGTTCCAAATCCAGGTTATGGCCAGATTTCAGGCTTTTGAGGCTGGCCTGCGCAACCAGTTCCAGGGGATGGCGGCGATCGGTGTCTGCGGCCATATTGGCCTTCAGGATACGGTCCGCTTCTTCCTGGGAAATCTCACCGCTGGTGACCAGGGCTGTTGCCAGGTCACGGAGGGTGAGCGTGCTTCTGAGCGGGGCTGGTGCGCGAAGGTTACCCATAAGTGATCCTGATCAAGCGCCCTGAGGCGGAATCGGCCGATTCACCTTCAAATGTACCATGGCAACGGTGAACAGGAGGAAGGTGAGGATCGTCAGGATCACCGGGGCGGCGGCGCCTTCGCTCAGCCAGGCAGAGACTACGGCCTGGGTGAAGTAGAAAATTACCACGAACGCTAACCAAATGTAGCCCTTGTTGTGGCCGCGAAAGACCGGAACCGCAAAGGCCAGCAGAGGGATCAGCTTTACCGAGAGCATGAGTGGGACCGACACACCCTCGACCTGCGCGGGGTAGAATGTGGTAATCAGGAGTGTCGCCAGCACCCCAATGTACAGGGCGATGGTCAATCTGGCTGTTATACGTGCTTTCGGGTTGTGGAGCATGGGTGCTTTCCGTCAATGATCAGTCAATGTCTTGTGTTGTGTCTCAGCCGAGTTTCCGGGCCAGCGTGCCCAACCGCTCACCGAAGCTCTGGCAAACGGTTTTCTCATGACTGGTCAGTGGTTGTTGCTCGCCGGTGCCGGCCCAGTGTGAGGGGCCATAGGGTGTTCCGCCGGATGAGGTTTCATTCAGCGCAGCCTCTGAATAGGGCACACCGCACAACACCATGCCATGGTGCAGCAGGGGTAACATCATGCTGAGCAGGGTGGCTTCCTGGCCGCCATGGAGGCTGCCGGTGGAGGTAAATGCTCCGGCGGGCTTGCCGGACAGGGTGCCGTTCAGCCAAAGATCCCCGGTGTTGTCCAGGAAGTGTTTAAGCGGCGCCGCCATATTGCCGAATCGGGTTGGGCTGCCAATGGCCAGTCCGGCGCAGCCTCTAAGGTCGTCCTTGCTGGCGTAGGGGGCACCGCTGTCGGGAACCGGGGCGAGCGACGACTCGGTATCGGGAGAAACGGGGGGCACCGTGCGAATACGAACCTCCATACCGTTAACCCGCGATACACCGCGGCCAATGAGGGTAGCCATTTCGGCGGTTTGACCGGTTCGGCTGTAGTAGAGCACCAGTACGTAGGGTTTGTCAGACGACATTAACAGGCTCCGGTCAGAGAATGGTCAGCACGTTTTCCGGCGGACGACCCAGGGCAACCTTGTCGCCACGGATCACGATCGGGCGTTCAATCAGTTTGGGATTGGCTGCCATGGCACTGACCAGCGCATCACGATCCATGTCCGGGTTGTCCAGGCCAAGTTCCTTGTACTCCTTTTCCTTGGCGCGCATCAGCTGGCGGGGTTCATAGCCAAGCACATCGAGGATGTGTATGAGTTCCTGCTCTGTCGGTGGGGTTTCAAGGTAGCGTATAATCTCCGGCTCGATACCGCGATCGGTAAGCAGTTCAAGGGTTTGTCTGGATTTTGAACAGCGGGGGTTGTGGAAAATACGGGTCGGTTCTGTCATCTTCTGGCCTGAGTTTTAAATGGCTTTCCTGAATTTCGGATGCCCCGTAGTCTAACAGGAGGACTCCCCGTGCAGTACCCTGCAAGGTCCCGTTGTCGAACTCTCTTTTCACCCCTGGTCGTGGTGACGTTTTTGTTGGCGCTGTCTGGTTGCGAAAAGGTGGCGTTCGAGCAGGCACAAGGCGAGCCTGTGGAATGGGAAAGCCTCCGGGGTCAGTGGGTCCTGGTGAACTACTGGGCCGAGTGGTGCAAGCCCTGTCTGGAAGAAATTCCCGAATTGAACAAGCTGGATCGCAATAGCCGCATCACGGTGCTGGGCGTGAATTTTGACGACATCAAGGGGCAGGCGCTGGTCGATCTGGGCGAATCCATGGGTATCCGCTACACCATGCTGGCGGAAGATCCGGGCCCTGAGTTTGGCTGGAAAACTCCGGTGGCATTGCCGGCCACCTTTGTCGTGGATCCGGAAGGTGAATTGCTTGAGACTCGGTTCGGTCCCCAGACAGAAGCCGAAGTGAGAGAACTGACGGGCGGCTGATGCCGACCGCAACTGGAATATTCAACAGCAGGAATAGCCTGACGTTATGGCGCAAACCTTTGTACACCTCCGCGTACACTCCGAATACTCCATGGTGGATGGACTGGTGCGGGTCAAACCGCTGGTCAGCCGGGTTGCGGAGCTCGGCATGCCGGCCGTGGGCCTCACCGATCAGTCGAATATGTGCTCGCTGGTGCGTTTTTACAAGGCTGCCACCGGAGCTGGCGTCAAGCCCATCATTGGTGCCGATCTGTGGCTTGAGAATCCTGAGGAGCCGGAAAACCCCTTCCGCCTGACGCTGCTGGCCCGTAACAATGACGGTTACCTTCACCTGACCGAAATCATCAGCCAGGGTTACACCGAAGGCCAGCGTTTTGGTAAACCCATCATTCAGCGCGCGTGGCTGGAAGCCCGGTCGGGCGGCCTGATCGCTCTGTCGGGAGGCAAGCTTGGTGATGTGGGCAGGGCGTTGCTGGCAGGTAAGCCGGAGTTGGCGCGGGAACGGGCCGAATACTGGATGAATCTCTATCCGGAGGCTTATTACCTGGAGATTCAGCGCACCGGCCGTGCCGGCGACGAAGACTGCCTGCACCTGAGCGTCGAGCTGGCGGACTCCCTGGAGATCCCGGTGGTGGCCACCAACGATGTTCACTTTCTGGAGACCGAAGATTTCGAGGCCCATGAAGCCCGGGTGTGCATCGGCGAGAGCCGGACTCTGGACGATCCCCGCCGTGACCGCCGGTTCAGTGATCAGCAGTATCTCCGCAGCGCGGATGAAATGATCGAGCTGTTTTCGGACATTCCTGAAGCAGTGGATAATACTGTCGAGATTGCCCGGCGATGCTCGGTAACTGTCCGCATGGGCGAGTACTTCCTGCCGAACTATCCGATCCCGGAAGGGATGACCATGGACGAGTACTTCCGCAAGGTTTCGGAAGATGGCCTTGAGGAGCGTCTGGCTAAAACCCTGAGCAAGGATGACCCGGAGTACGACACCAAGCGGGAAGCTTATTACACGCGACTCAATTTCGAGCTGGACATCATCACCCAGATGGGGTTCCCGGGCTACTTTCTCATCGTTATGGACTTCATCAAGTGGGCCAAGAATAACGGTGTTCCGGTGGGGCCAGGACGGGGGTCTGGTGCTGGCTCACTGGTGGCCTACGCCCAGTTGATTACCGATCTGGACCCGCTGGAATACGATCTGCTGTTTGAGCGCTTCCTGAACCCGGAACGGGTATCCATGCCTGACTTCGACGTCGACTTCTGTATGGAGGGACGCGACCGGGTAATTGCGTACGTGGCAGAAAAGTACGGCCGTGAGGCGGTCTCCCAGATCATCACGTTCGGCACCATGGCGGCCAAGGCGGTGGTGCGGGACGTGGCGCGGGTTCAGGGTAAGTCCTACGGCCTGGCGGACAAACTGTCCAAGATGATTCCGTTTGAGCCGGGGATGACCCTGGAGAAGGCCCTTGAGCAAGAGCCCCAACTGACTGACTTCCTTGAGCAGGATGAAGAAGCCCAGGAAATCTGGGACATGGCCCTGAAACTGGAAGGTGTGTGCCGGAATGCCGGTAAACACGCCGGGGGCGTAGTCATCGCGCCCACCAAGATCACCGACTTCTCTCCGCTGTATTGCGACGACGAAGGCGGTAGCCTGGTGACCCAGTTCGACAAGGGCGATGTGGAAGACGCCGGCCTGGTGAAGTTCGACTTCCTGGGGCTGCGGACTCTGACCATCATCGACTGGGCCCTGAAAATGGTCAATCCGCGCCGGGAAAAGCGTGGTTTGCCACCTCTGGATATCAACGAAATTCCGCTGGACGACGTACCGTCCTTCAACATGCTGAAGAAAGCGGAAACCACGGCGGTGTTCCAGCTGGAATCCCGTGGCATGAAAGATCTGATCCGGCGCCTGCAACCGGATTCCCTGGAGGATATGATCGCCCTGGTGGCGCTGTTCCGCCCAGGCCCACTGCAGTCGGGCATGGTGGATGACTTCATCGACCGGAAGCATGGCAAACAGCCGATGTCCTACCCGCACCCGGATTACCAGTATGAAGGTCTGAAGCCGGTGCTGGAGCCGACCTATGGGGTCATCCTGTACCAGGAGCAGGTCATGCAGATTGCCCAGGTGATGGCGGGCTACACTCTCGGCGGTGCGGACATGCTGCGCCGGGCCATGGGTAAGAAAAAACCCGAGGAAATGGCCAAACAGAAACAGATCTTCCTCGATGGCTGTGAGAAAAACGACATCGACAAGACCCTGGCCGAAAACATCTTTGACCTGGTGGAAAAGTTTGCCGGCTACGGCTTTAACAAATCCCACTCCGCCGCCTATGCCCTGGTGTCCTATCAGACGCTGTGGCTGAAAGCCCATTACCCGGCCGAGTTCATGGCCGCCGTACTCACCGCCGATATGCAGAACACCGACAAGGTCGTGACGCTGGTGGAAGAGTGCCGGAACATGAAGCTGGACCTGTTGGTGCCGGATGTCAGCCGTTCGGAATATACCTTTACCGTTAACGATGATGGTCAGATCGTTTACGGCCTCGGCGCCATCAAGGGGCTGGGGGAAGGGCCGATACAGAGTATTGTGGAGGGCCGGGCTGATGGCGAGCCTTACCAGGATATCTTTGATTTCTGCCGCCGGGTGGACCCGAAGAAAGTGAACAAGCGGGCCATGGAAGCCCTGATCCGATCTGGCGCCATGGACAAGCTCGGGGCCGGCCGGGCGCAGTTGATGGCCAGTATCGACAAAGCGGTGCAGCAGGCGGGGCAGCAGTCCCGTAACGACGCCGTGGGCATGACGGACATGTTCGGGGAGACCCTGGAGGCAAGCGGAGACGCGGATGCCTATGAGGACGTTGCCCACGTCCGGGAATGGCCGGAAAAAGAACGGCTGAAAGGTGAGAAGGATACCCTGGGGCTGTATCTGACCGGGCACCCGTTTGATGAATACGAGAAAGAAGTGCGCCGGTTTGTGCGCTCGTCCATCTCCGATCTCAAACCCAATAAGTCACCTCAGCGGGTGGCTGGTCTCGTGGTTGCTCAACGCACCATGAAGACCCGTACAGGCTCCACCATGTGTTTTATAACCCTGGATGATCGCAGTGCCCGCATTGAAGCCACGCTGTTTTCGGAAGCATTTTTCGAGAACCGGGAATTGCTGCAGTCGGACCAGGTGATTGTGGTGGAAGGTCAGGTCAGCCACGATGATTACTCTGGCCAAATGAAAATGCGGGTGAATTCCGTCATGGATGTTGGGACCGCCCGCCAACAGTTCAGCCGTGGGTTGAGGTTATCGCTGCATGCGGATCAGTTGCAGAACGGGTTGCTGGATAAGCTGGGTCGTACCCTGGAACCTTTCCGTTGCGAGGGTAGTCCGGTATGGATCGAGTACAGCAGCGCGGAGGCGAGAACCCGTATAGAACTGGGAGAATCATGGAGAATCCAGCCAGATGACGACCTGTTACTGGAGTTACGCTACCTCGTAGGCGACCAGTCCGTGGAACTGGTCTATGATTGAGGCATGCCGATTTAATGTTAAATATCTGTCAGACTGCGGACTCATACCAATGTCCGCTTTAGCCTCGGAGCGGGCACTGCTATCTTTGTCCAAAATTCTGGTTTGACGGGATAAATTTCCGTCCTGCAAACAAATGATGGAACGTCATGAACCCTAACTATCTGGATTTCGAACAGCCTATTGCCGACCTGGAAGCGAAAATCGAAGAGCTTCGCATGGTAGGAAACGACACCGACATTAACATCTCCGATGAAATCAATCGGTTGAAAAGCAAAAGTGTCAGTCTGACAGAAAGTATTTTTTCCGATCTTCAGCCCTGGGACGTGGCGCGTCTGGCGCGTCATCCACGTCGTCCCTATACGCTCGACTACATCGAAATGATCTTCGATGATTTTGACGAGTTGCACGGCGACCGCCGGTATGCGGATGACCTCTCGATAGTCGGCGGGACCGCTCGCCTGGACGACAAGCCGGTGATGATTATCGGTCACCAGAAAGGCCGGGAAGTGCGTGACAAGGTCAAGCGCAACTTCGGCATGCCGCGTCCGGAGGGGTATCGAAAGGCGTTGCGTCTGATGGAGATGGCTGAGCGTTTTAAAATGCCGATTCTGACCTTTATTGATACTCCGGGTGCCTATCCCGGTATCGGCGCCGAAGAGCGAGGCCAGAGCGAGGCTATCGCGTTCAACCTGGGGGTGATGTCACGTCTCAAAACCCCGATCATCTCCACGGTAATCGGCGAGGGTGGCTCCGGTGGCGCGTTGGCTATTGGTGTGTGTGATCAGTTGAATATGCTGCAGTACTCCACCTACGCCGTGATTTCCCCGGAAGGCTGTGCGTCCATTCTGTGGAAGAGTGCTGAGTATGCAGCTCAGGCAGCGGAAGCCATGGGTGTGACGGCGGAGCGTCTGAAAGACCTGGGGCTCGCTGACAATGTCATCAAGGAGCCTCTGGGTGGCGCACACCGCAATCCCGATAAGATGTCCGAGTCGCTCCGCGAGACTCTGAGGAAAGGGGTTGCTGAACTGAGTCGTCTCTCTGCCGATGAATTGGTATCCCGCCGTTACGAGCGGTTGACCCGATATGACACGGGGCGGTAAAGCCGCCCCGAAGTTTTCCTGGCCGGCGGACTTGTGTTCGTCGGTCAGACATCTTCCCGATACTTCCTGTGTGTGGGTCGCCCTCAGTGGCGGTCTCGATTCCGTACTGCTTCTTCACGTTGTGTCCAGCTGCCTTGGTAACGATCGAACCATTGCGGCCATTCACGTTAATCACCAACTCCAGGCGAATGCCGGTGAAACCGAGCAATTTTGCCGGAAGTTGTGTGAAAGTTTGGGTGTCCCCCTGACGGTTGAGCGAGTAACGGTACCAACAAAGGTTACCGGCGAATCAACAACCGGCGGCATTGAAGAGGCTGCCCGCAATGCTCGTTATGACATCTTTGAGCGAGCTCTGAAGCCCGGCCACATACTGTTGATGGCGCACCATGGTGACGACCAGGCCGAAACTGTCCTGTTTCGATTGCTGCGGGGCAGTGGTGTGGCTGGCTTGGCGGGCATGCCGGCCAGTCGCGCGCTTGGCAAGGGTGAGTTGCACCGGCCGTTTCTCGCATTCAGCCGCCAACAGATCCGTGACTGGGCGCAGCTGGCGGGGCTGGAGTGGGTGGAAGATCCCAGTAATACCGACCAGAAGTACGATCGCAATTTCCTCCGTCATTCGGTAATGCCGTTGCTCAAATCCCGCTGGCCGTCGTTGATCAAACGTCTGGGGCGCAGCGCGGGGGCCTGTCGCGACCAGGAAGAGCTGGCGGCCTCCCTGGCTCGGATTCATTATGCTTCGGTGGGCGGGGGCGAGGGGGGGCGCTTGCGGATCGCTCAAATGCTCAGTCTAAGCCTGGCAGAGCAGAAAAACCTTTTGCACTGGTGGGTTACCGGGTCAGGTTACCGTTATCCCGCGGTGGCAGATTGGCAACAGGTCCTGGACGACCTGTTGCGCTCTGCCGCTGACCGGGAGCCTGAATTCCGGGGGGAGGGCTTCTCCCTGCGCCGTTTCCGTGGCGGGCTATACCTGGTGCCTGCGCAGCCAGGAGCTTTGCCGGTTCCGCAGTCCCTGAAACCCGGGCACCCGGTTCAGGTCGGTCCCTGGCGATTCACCCTGAGTGCCACCGTTAACTCAGGTGACGCGCCTCCGCCAATACGGATATCTACGAGGCAGGGTGGCGAGCGCATACGAACTCGCCCTGGTGGACCCTCGAAACCGCTGAAGAAATGGCTTCAGGAACAGCATGTGCCACCCTGGGAAAGGGCACGGATTCCCTTGCTTTTCGAGGGCCGGGAAGGCGGCGGCGAGCTGGTTGCCGTTGGCGATCTGTGGCTATCCGGTAAATACTGTGGGGAGGCCCCGGCCGCCGGCTGGCGCATTGTTGTGGAGCGGGAATTTGATTGAGTAAGGTGGGGGTTTCTGGTAGTCTGGCGTCCCATCTTGAGATGACAATCTCCCTCCTTCACCGAATCAGACAATCACGGAATCTGCATGACGCGTTATATTTTCGTCACCGGCGGTGTCGTGTCCTCCTTGGGGAAAGGTATCGCATCCGCTTCACTGGCTGCGATCCTCGAGGCACGCGGCCTGAAGGTCACTATCCTCAAGCTGGACCCGTACATCAACGTGGATCCCGGTACCATGAGCCCGTTTCAGCACGGTGAAGTATTCGTCACCGAAGATGGCGCGGAAACCGACCTCGACCTGGGACACTACGAGCGATTCATTCGTAGCCGCATGAGTCGTCGCAACAATTTCACCACCGGCCGTGTCTACGAAGAGGTCATTCGCAAAGAGCGTCGCGGAGACTATCTGGGTGGAACCGTGCAGGTCATCCCCCACATTACCGACGAGATCAAGCGTCGCGTGGTGGAAGGTGCCGCTGGGTCGGACGTGGCGTTGATTGAAATCGGCGGTACGGTGGGCGATATCGAGTCCCTGCCGTTCCTCGAAGCCTGTCGTCAATTGAAGGTGGAGGTAGGCCCGCAACGGGCGCTGTTCATGCACCTGACGCTGGTTCCCTACATCGCCACCGCTGGTGAAATCAAGACCAAACCCACTCAGCACTCCGTGAAGGAAATGCGTTCCATCGGCCTTCAGCCGGATATCCTGCTGTGCCGCTCTGAACATGAAGTGGATGCCAGCTCCCGCCGCAAGATCGCGTTGTTCACCAACGTGGAAGAGCGGGCAGTCATTCCGCTGCAGGATGCCAAGTCCATCTACGCCATCCCCCGCATGCTTCACGAACATGGCCTGGATCAGTTGGTCATTGAGCGCTTCAGCCTGGACGCACGTCCTGCGGACCTGGGCGAGTGGGACGCCGTTGTCGAATCCCTGATGAATCCGGAAGACGAAGTGACCATCGCCATGGTCGGCAAGTACATGGAGCTTCTGGACGCCTACAAGTCGCTGATTGAGTCCTTGTTGCACGCTGGTATCAAGACCCGTACCAAGGTGAAGATCAACTACATTGATTCCGAGGACATCGAGCGTGACGGTACAGGAGCGCTCGATAGTGCTGATGCTATCCTCGTGCCGGGTGGTTTTGGTGAGCGAGGCGTCGAAGGCAAGATTCGTACGGTGCAGTATGCCCGCGAAAACAAGGTGCCTTATCTGGGTATTTGCCTTGGCATGCAGGTTGCCGTTATTGAATACGCCCGCAATGTGGCCGGCCTGAAGGACGCCCACAGCACCGAGTTCCGCCAGCACACTCCGGAGCCGGTGGTTGGCCTGATAACCGAGTGGCTGGATGCCAGTGGTGAGCGTGAGGAGCGTACCGAGGAATCCGATCTGGGCGGCACCATGCGTCTGGGCGCACAGGACTGTGTGTTGACCGAAGGTTCCACCATTGCCAACTGCTACGGCAAGAAAACCATCCGCGAGCGCCACCGTCACCGTTACGAAGTGAACAACCATTTCCTGCCAAATCTGGAAGGGGCCGGGTTGAAGATCTCCGGACGTTCAACCGATGGTCGTCTGGTGGAAGTTGTTGAAGCTCCGGATCATCCCTGGTTCGTGGCGTGCCAGTTCCACCCTGAATTCACGTCAACGCCCCGTGACGGGCATCCCCTGTTCAAGGGCTTTGTCCAGGCAGCACTGGCTCATAAAAAGGAATCCTGAGCATGGCACAGAGCACGGTTAACGTCTCCGGAATTGAGGTCGCCAACGACAGGCCGTTTGTGTTGTTTGGCGGTATGAACGTACTGGAATCTCCCGAGCTGGCCATGGACGTGGCAGAAGCCTATGTCGAGGCCACAGGCAAGCTGGGCATTCCGTATGTGTTCAAGGCTTCCTTCGACAAGGCCAACCGCTCTTCCGTGCACTCATTCCGTGGCCCCGGTCTGGAGAAAGGGCTGCAGATACTGGCGGACATCAAGAGCAAGTTTGGTGTCCCCATTATTTCCGATGTTCATGAGCCCGCTCAGGCTGCACCTGCTGCGGAAGTGTGTGACATCATTCAGCTGCCCGCCTTCCTGAGCCGTCAGACCGATCTGGTGGTTGCCATGGCCAAAACCGGCGCCGTGATCAACATCAAGAAGGCCCAGTTCCTGGCACCCCAGGAAATGAAGCACATCATCACCAAGTGCGAAGAAGCCGGTAACGACAAGGTCATACTGTGCGAGCGCGGCAGCAGCTTCGGCTACAACAATCTGGTGGTCGATATGCTCGGCTTCGGCATCATGAAGTCGATGAATGTGCCAGTGATGTTTGACGTGACCCACTCACTGCAGATGCCTGGCGGGCGAGCCGATTCAGCGGGTGGCCGTCGCGCCCAGGTCACCGACCTGGCGCTGGCTGGCATGTCCCAGGGGCTGGCCGGTTTGTTCCTGGAAGCACATCCCGACCCTGACAATGCCAAATGCGATGGCCCCTGCGCTTTGCGCCTGAGTCAGCTTGCGCCGTTCCTGGAGCGGGTGAAGGCCGTTGACGACCTTGTTAAAAGCTTTAAGCCTATCGACACCGCCTGATTGGCGGTGTTTGTTTTTGTATTGCTTGGGGGGAGCGAGCAGTCATACCCCCGACTGCTCTTGATCGAACTATAAGTCATAACCTTCTAGACATTGAAAATATGGAGATTCGGACGAATGACCAAAATTGCCAACATCAAAGGCCGTGAAGTACTGGATTCCCGCGGGAACCCCACGGTTGAAGCCGATGTGATTCTTGAAGACGGCACCATTGGCAGTGCCTGTGCGCCCTCCGGTGCGTCCACCGGCTCCCGTGAAGCCCTGGAGCTTCGGGACCAGGACGCTAACCGCTATCTGGGTAAAGGTGTGCTGAAAGCCGTTGAGGCCGTAAACACCAAAATCCGTGAAGCCCTGATCGGTAAAGATGCAGCCGATCAGCGTGCCCTCGACAACGTGATGCTGGAGCTGGATGGCACCGAGAACAAGGCCAATCTGGGCGCCAATGCGATTCTGGCGGTGTCTCTGGCTGCAGCCAAGGCCGCTGCGATTTCCCTGGGCAAACCGCTGTATGAGCACATTGCGGACATCAACGGTACTTCCGGCAAGTTCTCCATGCCGGTTCCGATGATGAACATCCTCAATGGCGGTGAGCACGCGGACAACAACGTGGATATCCAGGAGTTCATGGTTCAGCCGGTGGCGGCCAAGAGCTTTGCAGAAGCCCTGAGAATTGGCGCCGAGATCTTCCACAGCCTGAAGAAGGTATTGAAGGCCCAGGGGCTGAACACCGCGGTAGGTGACGAAGGTGGCTTTGCCCCGAACCTGCCGTCCAACGAAGCGGCGCTGGCGGTGATTCAGGAGGCGGTTGAAAAGGCCGGCTACAAGCTGGGGTCCGACGTGACCCTGGCCCTGGACTGCGCATCTTCCGAGTTCTACAAGGACGGTCAGTATCAACTGTCCGGTGAAGGCAAGAGCTTTGATTCCGAAGGCTTTGCGGATTACCTGGCGGGCTTGTGCGAGCGTTATCCGATCGTCTCCATCGAAGACGGTATGGATGAGAGCGACTGGGACGGCTGGAAAGTGCTGACCGACAAGCTGGGCAGCAAGGTACAGTTGGTCGGTGATGACCTGTTCGTAACCAACACCAAAATCCTGAAGCGGGGTATCGACAAGGGCGTTGGCAATTCCATCCTGATCAAGTTCAACCAGATCGGTAGCCTGAGTGAAACCCTCGATGCCATCAAGATGGCTCAGGACGCAGGTTTCACGGCGGTGATCTCCCACCGTTCCGGTGAGACTGAGGACACGACCATTGCCGACCTGGCGGTGGCTACCTGCGCCGGCCAGATCAAGACTGGCTCTCTGTGCCGCTCGGATCGTGTTGCCAAGTACAACCAGCTTCTGCGCATTGAGGAAGCCCTGGATGGTAGTGCACCATACCGTGGCCTGACCGAGATCAAGGGACAGGGCTAAGTGTTAAGGCCATCGTGTTCTGGATGAACATTCAGTCACGATGGCCTTTTAGCACAACCATTTAGCATAATTTGTTGTTAATCTACTCTAAGGTCTATACTCAACATTCAGTGTTGGTTTTTTGTTCGGCTTTTATTAAACGGAATTAGCAATGAAGTTGCTCTGGTCCATCATGGCTGTGCTGATACTCCTGCTGCAGGTTCGCCTGTGGGTTGGGGAGGGTAGTTTTGCGCAGGTCTGGGCTCTGGAACAGTCCATTTCCGAGCAGCGGGAAGAGAACGCCGAATTGTCTACCCGCAACGAGCGCCTTTACGCTGAAGTCCGGAATCTGCATAACGAGCAGGGTGCGGTGGAAGAGCGCGCGAGGATGAACCTGGGGCTGATCCGTGATGACGAAACCTTCTTCCTGGTTGTTGAAAACTGATACAAGCCAATGACGAATCCCCGATTCTGGCTGATCGTGCCCGCAGCCGGCATTGGTCAGCGCATGCAGGCCGAATGCCCCAAGCAGTACCTCAAGATTGATCGTCGTTTTATTCTTGATATTACCCTGTCACGCACCCTCGACTCTGCTCCGTTTGATGGATGTATGGTTGCCCTGCACCCAGACGACCGCTGGTGGCCGGACACTGAAGCCAGTGGCGATTCGCGGGTTCAAACCTGTCACGGCGGCTCTGCGCGGGCAGACTCGGTTCTGGCGGCTCTTCGTGCGCTGGCTCCACAGGTTGATGCGGACGACTGGGTGCTGGTCCACGATGCCGCCCGCCCGTGTATCCACCGGGACGATCTGACTCGGTTAATCACCTCCCTGCAGAATCACGACGTCGGCGGCTTGCTGGCCTCTCCTGTTGCCGACACTCTCAAGAAGGGCAATAACGACACCCCCCCGCAAGTCCGGGAGACGGTTGACCGGAGCTCCCTCTGGCGAGCCCTGACACCCCAGATGTTCCGCTATGCCAAACTGCTTAACGCGCTGGAGTTGGCTGCAGAAAATGCCCGGCCTGTGACAGATGAATCCTCTGCCATGGAATTTTCAGGTAACATGCCGGTACTGGTGGAAGGACGTCCGGACAATATCAAGGTTACTGTTCCAGCGGATCTCGCCTTGGCGGGATTTATCCTCAGCCAGTTCTGAATTTGCCAGCACGGTCTCGGGAAAGTCTCTATGCGTATTGGTCAGGGCTTTGATGTCCATGCCTTCTGCGAAGGCAGCTTTGTTACTCTTGGTGGTGTCCGGATTCCTCACAGTCACGGCCTGAAAGCCCATTCTGACGGCGACGTGCTTCTGCACGCGCTGGCGGATGCGCTCCTGGGAGCAGTGGCGCTCGGTGATATCGGGCATCTGTTTCCCGATACCAGTGATGAATGGGCCGGAGCCGATAGTCGGGATTTGCTGCGTCGCGTCATGAATCGGGTCGCCGAGGAAGGTTTTTCCGTGGTGAACGTGGACACCACTCTCATCGCCCAGGCGCCCAAGATGGCGCCGCACGTGGAAGCCATGCGATTGAATATTGCCGATGACCTAGACATACCTGCCAACCGGGTCAGTGTGAAAGCAACCACCTCCGAAAGACTGGGCTTTACCGGGCGAGGTGAGGGCATTGCCTGTCAGGCGATTTGCCTGCTGGAGTCGGTGACCTCGTGAGTAAAAATACAGGGGACACCGGCAGCTGGACACTGGATTGGCCAACGTCACGGGGGCATCGGGTTGCCCGAGCCGAGTTGAAGAGTAGCCCCGAGGATTTTCGGGTTTTTGAAGATCTGGGGTTGCCCGGGTTTCCCGCTGAGGGCTCGTCGGGAGAAGACACCACCGGTGGCGAGCATCTCTGCCTGTTTCTGGAAAAGACCGGTGACAATACCGAATATGTCGCCCGCCAGTTGGCGTTGTTGTCGGCCTGTCGCCATTTCGATGTGGGCTTCTGTGGTCTCAAGGACCGTCACGCTGTGACCCGTCAGTGGTTCAGTATCTATCGCCCGGGGTTGGAAGCGGACGATGAAGTCTTCATCTCGCGGGTGGTGGATCGCTGGCCGGTTCTGGCGTGGACCCGCTCTGCCCGTAAACTCCGCCGTGGAGACCACCGGGGCAATCGCTTCGAGATTACCCTTCGCAGGGTGGCCGGCACCGCAGCTGACATTGATGAAGCATTGCATGAGCTGAGCACGTTGGGCGCCCCGAATTATTTTGGTCCCCAGCGGTTCGGCCATGGCGGCGCCAATCTTGATCGCGCCCTGACCATCGACCCATCGAAACTCAATCGTGGCGGCCGAAAAGGCGGTAAAAAGCGAGGGGGTGGGCGTTCGGGGTCTGGCAGTCAGGACAGTAAAAACGTATTGTACTTTTCTGCAGCCCGGTCATGGCTGTTCAACGAGGTGCTTGGCCGTCGGGTAGCGGTTGGCAACTGGCGAAAAGTCCTGGATGGGGAGCCGGGATTTAGCCCCGATTCGGAACCGGTTACAACAGGCCCCCTATGGGGAGACGGAGGTACCGAAGCGGTATCGGAGCAGGGGGCCTTCGAGCGCGAAGTGGTTGCCGAAACCCCCGGGCTGGAAGCGTTGTTTTCGGTCACCAGGATGAAGCCGGAGCGCCGTCCCCTGATTGCCATACCGGAGCAGCTGCATTGGCAGTGGTTGGAAGATGACAATCTTTCGGTCAGTTTCTGGCTCGCGCCGGGGCAATACGCCACCACACTCCTGGCAGATATTTTTGAATTGCATGAAGGGGCAAAAGACCCCGAACAATAAAGTGTCCGGGCGGACAACCTGTGCTTTCAGGTGTGATGACCCGGTGCGTAAAGGCTAGCGGAGAAAATTGTGCGCATACTGTTATCCAATGATGACGGTGTTCATTCACCGGGCCTGCAGGCTCTCTACGACGGGCTGGAAGGCCTCGGCGAGCTGGAGGTGGTTGCTCCCGACAGGGATCACAGTGGGGCCAGCAACGCCCTGACACTGAACCGCCCCCTGACGGTGGAGCAGCATCCGAACGGTTTCCGTTCTGTAGACGGAACGCCCACGGATTGCGTCCATCTGGCGGTGAATGGCCTGTTCAGCGAGCCGTTTGATCGGGTCGTGTCCGGTATTAACACCCATGCCAATCTGGGCGATGACATCATCTATTCCGGTACTGTGGCTGCGGCGACTGAAGGGCGCAACCTGGGTTTGCCGGCCATTGCGGTTTCCCTCGTCAACGATGGTCATTTCCACTATGACACTGCCGCCAGGGTGGTTCGTCTTCTCCTTGAAGGCAAGAAAACCCTGGCGCTGGGCCCCCGATGTATCCTGAACGTCAACGTGCCGGACGTGCCATGGGAAGACATTGCCGGGTTCCGTGTGACCCGGCTGGGTCACCGTGACCGGGCCGAGGGCGCTGTACCCATGACCTGTCCCCGTGGCAAGGAACGGTATTGGATTGGTGCTGCGGGGCAGGGCAGTGATGCCGGACCAGGCACTGACTTTCATGCGGTTAGTGAAGGTTACGTTTCCATTACTCCAGTCCATGTCGACATGACTCGTCATGAAGCGTTGTCTTCTCTCCGGGAGTGGGTTGATGATATGACGTCGGGGGAGGGGCATTGATGGTTGCAGAACTTCAGGGCATTGGCATGACCTCTCGCCGGACCCGAATGCGCCTGATTCAGCGCCTCAGGGATGCGGGCATCAATGACCAGCGTGTACTGGATGTGATGGCGGATGTACCGCGCCATATCTTTCTGGATGAGGCGCTCTCACACCGCGCTTACGAGGATACATCCCTGCCTATTGGATACAACCAGACGCTTTCCCAGCCCTACATTGTCGCGAGGATGACGGAAATCCTGATGCAGCATGCGCCCTCGCGCGTGCTGGAGTTGGGAACCGGGTCCGGCTATCAGACTGCGATTCTCGCGCGGCTGGTGGATCTGGTTTTCAGTGTGGAACGAATCAAGCCATTGCAGGATCGTGCGCGGGAACGGCTGCGTCAGCTGGAACTGCGTAACACTCTGCTTAAGCACGCTGACGGCGGTATGGGGTGGCCAGACAAGGGCCCGTTCGATGGCATTATGCTGACGGCGGCCCCCAAGGATATTCCCCGTGAACTCCAAGCTCAGTTGGCTGATGGTGGGGTAATCGTTGCGCCGGTTGGAGAAGAGGAACAGACACTGGTGAAAATGGTGCGATACGGCGACAGCTTTGAAACCACTGAAATTGAAGCGGTGAACTTTGTGCCCTTGCTGGGTGGGGTTGTCCGGTGACGGAGGATCTTCGTCAGCATCATCCGTTTGCCGTGTTTCTCCGGGGCATCGCCATGGGAGCCGCGGACATCGTCCCGGGGGTGTCCGGCGGCACCATTGCGTTCATTACCGGCATCTATTTCCGGTTACTGGAGGCGATCAATGCAGTCCCGGGGGCTGTTATACATCACTTGTTTCGTGGCGACCTGAAAGGATTCTGGTTCCGGTGTGATGGCACATTCCTGATCAGCTTGCTGATCGGAATCCTGGCCAGCATAGCGACGTTGGCCTCCATCATCAGCTATGGCCTGGAGGCGTACCCCATCCTGATCTGGAGCTTCTTCTTCGGATTGATTGTCGCGTCGGTCTGGCACGTTGGACGACAGGTGCGTGAGCTGTCGCCGACTCTGTCAATGCCCTTGCTTGCGGGTATCGCGTTTGCCTGGTGGGTGACCACGTTGCCGGCGGGGCAGGTGGACCCTTCTGGCCTGGTGTTCCTGGGAGCAGGAGCGCTGGCAATCTGTGCGATGATCCTTCCAGGTATCTCCGGAAGCTTCATATTGGTGATCATTGGTATGTACTCGCCGGTATTGGATGCAATCCGAAACATCGAAGCGGGTTCCCTGCTACTGTTTGCCCTGGGTTGTATGATCGGACTGATGTCCATCGCGCGGTTGATCACCTGGGCATTTCATCGGTTTCATGATGCCGTTCTGGCGTTGCTGACCGGCTTTATGATCGGTGCGCTCAATAAGGTATGGCCCTGGAAGGAAACTCTGAGCTGGCGTACCAACAGTTCCGGTGAGCAGGTTCCCCTCAACGAGGTCAGTGTCACTCCCGGCTATTACACCGAACTGACCGGGCTGGATTCCCAATGGGTCATGGCGATAAGCGTCGCTGTTCTGGGCTTTGCTGTAGTGTTGCTGGTGGAGTGGATGGGACGTCGAAACAGAGTATAAGTCCCCGGGATTGTTACTTTTCAGTTACCGCCGGTGTTTCTCCCGGTAACAGATATGGCGAGGGAGTAACTTGGCATTGAATATAAAATGTGCAATATATTAGCGGGTTACTCCAAGAACTTTAGAAACTGCCGTATTTTTAATACGGATTTTTTATAACGGGGCGATTTTTATACCTGTGAGATGTTTACCTGGGTTCCCCAAGGCTTATTTGGCGACATTTCTGCGGTTCCCCTCCGGTACCCGGGTATCCTTATGGTCTGAAAAATCCGTTCGCTCTGTCTCCTGGCTGCCTTTACTTCTGGCTCTTCTCTTTTTGCCTCCACTGATCAGTGGCTGCAATACCAACGCGATTTACCAGGACGACCGCTACAATCCTCCGGTTTACTGGGGGCGGCATGTGGTAAAACCCGGGGAAACACTTTATAGCATAGCCTGGCGGTACGGTCGGGATTACCGTGAGCTGGGCAATGCGAATGGCATATCTGCACCGTGGCATTTGAGAGCCGGCCAGGTTTTGCGTCTGGACCTTCGCGGAACTGTCACATCATCGGCTCAGAATAAGGGGCGTACCAAGCCGCCATCGGCGAAGCCGCAGTCGAGGCAGGTTAGTAAGGCACCAACCCCGAAACCTGAACCCCGGCCAACGGTTTCCAGAGAGCCGAATCGGACGTCGCCGTTGAACAGTCAGACGCAAACGGTATCGAATGTCAGTTGGCGTTGGCCGCACGTTGGCACCGTAATTGCAGGTTATTCGACATCCGGGAAAGTCAATAAAGGTGTTGATATTGCTGGAAATCCGGGAGATCCTGTAAGGGCAGCCGCGGGTGGTAATGTGGTCTACGCCGGTAGTGGATTGCTTGGATACGGTAATCTGATTATTGTGAACCATAATGAGCACTACTTGAGTGCTTACGCCCATAACCGGAAAATTCTGGTGCAGGAAGGGGAGGATGTAAAAGCCGGGCAGGTAATTGCAGAGCTTGGTAGTAGCGGAGCGGATCGACCCAAATTGCACTTCGAGATTCGGAAGAATGGCAATCCGGTTGACCCAAGTCATTACTTACCGCCACGCTGACCGGGTATCCTGCCAGATACAGACGTCCCGGTACTGACAAGAAAGCCGACAGCAAAGAACAAAAATAATGGTTACAGTAGTAGCCAGCCAATAGCTAAATGTCCTGAACAAAAACGCGAATACAGCAGGTGCTCACAATAATAAAAAGTCGTGGGCGGACAACCAGGATTATTGAGAGGCGGGGCAAAGATATGTCAGCAGATCAAGAAGAACTCATCATCGACCGTGTGAGTGACGTTGAAGAGGCTGAAGATCAGCTTCTGGCGGAAGATAAGGTCGAAAAGGAATCCTCTGACACGGAAGTGGCAGAAGTTACAGAAGGTATTCCGGCCCAGGGCCGATACTTCACGAGCCAAAAACAACTTGATGCAACCCAGTTGTATCTGAACGAGATTGGCTTCTCTCCACTACTTACTCCCGAAGAAGAAGTGTATTTCGCCAGGCTGGCCCGCAAGGGTGAAGAGTCCGGTCGTAAACGCATGATTGAAAGTAATCTTCGGTTGGTTGTTAAAATAGCCCGTAGGTACGTCAACCGCGGACTGACCCTGCTGGATCTGATTGAAGAGGGCAACCTTGGCCTGATCCGTGCGGTGGAAAAGTTTGATCCCGAGCGGGGGTTCAGATTCTCTACTTACGCAACATGGTGGATTCGCCAGACTATTGAGCGGGCCATCATGAATCAGACCCGCACCATCCGATTGCCCATTCACGTCGTCAAAGAGCTCAATCTGTACCTGCGTGCAGCCCGTGAGCTCACCCAGAAGCTGGATCACGAACCGTCAGCGGAAGAAATTGCCCGCATGGTCGACAAACCCGTGGATGACGTAAAGCGCATGCTCGGTCTGAATGAGCGGGTGGCCTCGATGGATACGCCTATTGGGGCTGGTGGCGAGAAATCCCTGCTGGATACCGTGGCTGATGAAGGTGCTTCGGATCCTGCTGATCTCCTGCAGGACAACAATATGTGTTCCTGTGTCGAGAAGTGGATTGATCAGCTCAGTGAGAAGCAACAGGAGGTGCTTTCCCGTCGCTTTGGCTTGCGTGGCTATCCGGTCAGTACTCTGGAGGAAGTTGGCCAGGAGATCGGGCTGACCCGCGAACGCGTGCGTCAGATCCAGGTCGAGGCCCTGCGTCGTCTCCGTGAGATTCTGGAGAAGGAAGGCCTTTCTGGCTCATTGCTTTTCATGTAACCACTAACCAATAGAGCTTTATCATCCCCGAAAGCCGGCCATGGAAAATGGTCGGCTTTTCTGTTTCAGTACGCCCTCAAATGAGAACCAGGTTGCGCAATGTCCCTTAACTACCCTGTTAGAATGATCTTCCGGGCAGGGATAGGCAGTCGAAACCCGGCATAAAAATAAAATAACTCAATAATGACGACTGAAAAGGAAAGGATGATGAAGAAGGCTCTATCAACAGGTTTTGTCTCATTGGCACTGTCTGCCGCGCTGTCGGCTCCCGTGTCGGCCCTTACGGTGGAAGGCGTGGATGTTCCGGATACCTATACCGCCATGGATACCGAGCTTAAGCTCAACGGAGCAGGCACCCGCTCCAAGTGGTTCATGGATCTGTACGTGGGGGGGCTTTATGTGCCGGAAAGCATCGAAGATGGCCAGGCGGTTATTAATGCTGATGAACCACAGGCTATTACGCTCCACATTATATCGGACATGATTACCAGCGAGCGTATGACGGAAGCCACCCTGGAAGGCTTTGAAAACGCGACTGGTGGTGACCTGTCGGCAATCCAGGATGATGTTGACCAGTTTATGTCTGTCTTCGAGGAAGAGATCAAGGAGGGTGATGTCTTTGATCTCGTTTATCTCCCGTCGGAGGGGGTACGTGTTCTCAAGAATGGCGAAGTCAGGGACACTGTGGGTGATTTCGAGTTCAAGAAGGCTCTGTTCGGCATCTGGTTGTCTGACCAGCCTGCCCAGAAGGAACTGAAAGCCAGTATGCTGGGGCAGCGATAACTCGTCCCGGTATCAGCCGCCGGGCGAGTTGTCCTGGCGGCTACCCGACCCCGCAATCTCAGTCCCGCTATTGGTAATCCCGCTTCTGTTTGAATTCGCACAGGTCCTCAATAGGGCAGGCCCCGCATCTGGGTTTTCTCGCGGTGCAGACGTAACGGCCGTGAAGAATCAGCCAGTGGTGGGCATCCAGAAGGAACTCCCTGGGTACCAGGCGCATTAAACGCTTCTCCACTTCCAGAACGTTTTTCCCGGGGGCGATACCGGTTCGGTTGGATACCCGGAAAATGTGAGTATCCACAGCCATGGCGGGCTGGCCGAACGCGGTATTGAGCACTACATTCGCCGTTTTCCGGCCAACGCCGGGCAGGGCTTCAAGATCCTCACGATTATCGGGCACCTCGCCCCCATGCTTTTCCAGCAACAGTTGGCAGGTCTTGATGACATTCTCCGCCTTGCTGTTAAACAGGCCGATGGTCTTGATGTATTCCTTCAGGCCGTCCACACCCAGGGCGAATATGGAGGCGGGTGTATTGGCAACCGGATACAGTTTGTCCGTGGCCTTGTTGACCCCGACATCGGTAGCCTGGGCAGACAGTATCACAGCGATCAATAACTCAAATGGAGTCGAGTAGTTCAGCTCGGTCGTGGGATTGGGGTTGTTGTCCCGCAACCGGGTGAAAATCTCAATGCGCTTTTCACGGTTCATATCAGGATACCTGCCCTGTGACCCGTACCCGCTTGCTACCACTGGCAACCGGCTCGGTTACTTTGGCGCTACGACGTTCCTTGAGCTGATTATCGATGCTGTTCTTGAGGGCAATCAACAGGCCCAGCCCGACGAACGCACCCGGTGGCAGTACCATGAACAGCATATCCGGATAGTTTTCCAGGGGGCGCATGCCCCAATCCGCCGCGATGGGGCCGAGTAGCAAGTCCATATCAGTAAACAAGGTGCCCTGGCCAATCAGTTCCCGCATGGCGCCGAGGACAATCAACACGGCAAGGAAGCCCAGCCCCATCATCACACCGTCCAGCAACGCCGGGACCGGGCCGTTCTTGGAGGCGAAAGCATCGGCACGGCCCAGGATGGCACAGTTGGTGACGATCAGTGGGATGAAAATGCCGAGAATCTGGTACAGCTCATAGGTGAAAGCCTGCATCAACAACTCGGCACAGGTGACGAAGGAAGCGATGATCATCACGAATGCGGGCAGGCGTACGGACTCGCTGACGAAATTCCGGATCAGCGACACGGCCAGGTTTGACCCCATCAATACCATGAGGGTTGCCAGTCCCAGTCCGATGGCGTTAACCACGGTGCTGGTGACCGCCAGCAACGGGCACAAACCGAGCACCTGAACCAGGGCGGGGTTGTTGGTCCAGAGGCCCTCACGAACGATTTCCGAGTTGGTCTTGGTTGCCATGATCAGGAATGCTCCGCGTCTTGATGTTGGCCAGCCACGGCGTCGGGAATGATGGGCGTGCTCCGCTTTTGCGGAGGTTCATTGAGAATCTTACGCAGTTCCTGCCGGTTCTGGCGAAAGTAGATCAGTGTCTTCTGAACGGCCTTGACCACGGCCCTGGGGGTGATGGTGGCACCGGTAAACTGGTCAAACACTCCGCCGTTTTTCTTTACGTTCCAGCGCCTGGGAAGCGGGTCCCTGAGGTTGCGCCCTTCGAAGGAATAGATCCAGTCGGACTTCTTGGTTTCGATGCGGTCGCCAAGGCCCGGGGTTTCCTTGTGGCTTGTCACCCGTACACCAAGGACGTTGCCATCAAGGTCGATGCCGACCAGCAGGCGGATATCTCCGGAATAGCCGTCGGGAGCGACGGCAGGAAGAATCACTCCGACCGGTTGCCCGTTGGATCGTGCGACCCAGGCCGTTACCGGGCCGGATTGGGGCAGGCGATCGCTTGCCGGCAGTTGCACGGTATCCCTGAGCAGGTCGTTGTCATGACGGCTCTCGGGAATGATTTCGAACAGGGCCCTGGCTTCGGCGCGGGCGGCCTGTTCGGCAATGCGATCAGCGGTCAGAACCTGAGTGACAGCAATGGTGCCACCGGTGATGACAGCGAAAAGGCCAAGGCCAATGGCGCTGCGACGGACGGACTGTGCAATGGCGGCCATGGATTACCCCTGGGTCTTGCCGGGCACGCCGCGCCGGGCCTTGTGGTGACCATAAGTGCGTGGCGGCGTGTAGTGATCGATAAAGGGTACAGCGAAGTTCATCAGGAGTACGCTGAAAGCAACCGCGTCGGGATAATTCCCCCAGCTGCGGATGACGTATATGAGCACGCCGATAGCAGCCCCGTAAATGAGCTTGCCCTGATGACTGGTGGCGGCGGATACCGGGTCAGTGGCAATAAAGAAAGCACCGAGCATGGTCCCGCCAGCCAGCATATGCAGGGTGACCGGTGCGTACTGGTCGGGGTTGCTGCCAAAAGCAAGACTCATCACGGCAATGGCGGCCAACATACTGACGGGAATGTGCCAGGTAATGATCTTGAGGCCGATCAGTACCAGGCCGCCCAGCAGGAATGCTGCGTTAACCCACTCCCAGCCGCGGGCGATGCCCTCACCGAAAGTGGGGTGCTCCAGTACTTCCGCAGCGGTGTGGGTGGCGATCTTGTGTTTGTACTCGTCCAGGGGGGTGGCCATGGTATAGCCATCCACCACAGTCTGCTGACCGGACGCCAGCAGGTTGAGGGTTTCACCAAAGCCTGGGGCGGACTCCCAGAGCAGGCCGGGCTGGGCCCAGTTGGTTGTCATCGCCACGGGAAAGGAGATCAGCACCAGTGCGTAACCCACCATGGCCGGATTGAACGTATTGGAGCCGAGCCCACCATAGAGCTGTTTGGCCATGACGATGGCCGCGATCACGGCAATGGCCGAGACCCACAAGGGCACAAACTGGGGCAGCGACAGTCCCAGCAACAGACCGGTGACGGCGGCGGTATTGTCCTTGAGGAAAAACGCCAGTGGCTTCTTGCGAATCGACAGCATGGCGGCTTCCGCCGCAAGGGCGATAACAATACACCACACCACATTGATCAGGTTGCCCCAGCCGAAGAAGATTGTCTGTGCCAGCAGGCCGGGCACGGTGGCCAGAATCACCCAGAGCATGAGCCGGGAGGTTGACCGGGCTTTGCGGGCATGGGGAGAAGACTGTTGTGCTAATGCCATGAAGACTTGGCCCTGATGTCCGTTATTCGGTGGATTGGGTAGCCGGGGTTGTGTCCGCCCTGGCCTCGGCCAGGGCTTCTTCCGCCCGTTTTACCCGTTCATGGTTCTTGGCAACCGCGCGCTCAAGCTTATCGACGTTGTCGGCCTGTTGGGCCTTGGCGTCCTCAAGCATCGATTGCATGGTGTCCAGCTTGGATTTCGCCTGGGTCAACTGTTTTTCCAGAGCAGGAATGTCCGGTGCCGGAGATGAGTTCTCCGCGTCGGTGGTCTGAGTTTCGGGGGCAGTTGCTGCACCGGCTTTCTTTCGAGCCAATGCTTCCTGGACCAGAGCCGCCTTGGCGGCCTTTTCATCAACTGCTTCGCCTTTGGCAGCGGCTTGTTCCGCTTCGGCCTTCTTCTTTGCCTGAGCTTCCGCTGCAGCCTTGGCGCGTTCTTTGCGGCGCAGCTCCTTCTCCTGCTGCTCACGTTCCAGACGGGCCTGGCGCGCCTCAAAGCGTTCCCGGGCGCGATCGGCTTTCAATTGCTCGGCCTGCTGAATCCGGACTTCACCCTTGGCATAGCGGTAGTACTGCACCAGAGGAATAGAGCTGGGACACACATAGGAACAGGCCCCGCACTCGATGCAGTCGAACAGATTCAGGTGTTCTGCTTTTTCAAATTCACCAGCTTTGGCGTACCAGAACAGTTGTTGCGGTAACAATTCCATGGGACAGGCTTCGGCGCACTGACCACAACGGATACAGGCCTGTTCCGGTTCCGGGTCGGGTAGCTCTTGCGCAGTGGCGGCGATCACACAGTTGCTGGTCTTGACCACCGGTATATCCGGGGTGTTCAGCGTATACCCCATCATTGGGCCGCCGAGGACTAGCCGGTGGAGTTGTGTCTCCTGCAGCCCGGCCTGGCTCAGCAGATAGTGGATCGGGGTGCCCAGGAGTGCTTCGAAGTTTCCGGGTTCGGCGACGGCCTCGCCGGTAATGGTGACCACGCGCCTGATCAGCGGTTCGCCCTCAAGGATAGCCCGCGCCACAGCAATGGCGGTTCCCACGTTCTGGCACATAACACCGATATCCGCCGGTATACCACCACTGGGCACCTCCATGCCGGTAAGGATCCGGATCAGCTGCTTTTCGCCGCCGGACGGGTACTTCGTCGGCACCACAACCACTTCGATCTGTGTGCCCTCGGCCGCTTTCTTCATGGCTGCGGCCGCTTCCGGCTTGTTGTCTTCAATCGCAATGACGCAGCGCTCGGGGCGCAGAATCCACGCCATGATCTTCAGGCCGGAGATGATCTCATCCGATCGTTCGCGCATGGTCATGTCATCGGCGGTGATGTAGGGCTCACACTCTGCGCCGTTGAGGATCAGTGTGCTGACCTTACGGTCCCTGGGCGGTCTCAGTTTGATATTGGTGGGGAAGCCCGCACCGCCCATGCCGGAGATGCCGGCCATGCGAATGGTGTCCAACACCTCGTCCCGCTCCATTTGGCGATAGTCCGCTATCGGATGGCGCTGGCACCATTGGTCCTCACCGTCGGGAATGAGGGTAATGCACCAGTCGTCCATGCCGGAGGGATGGGGAACCGGCAAGCGGGCGATGGACTCAATGGTGCCGGAGGTTGGTGCGTGCACGGGAACACCCATGCCGTTGGTTACCTCGGCAATTCGTTGGCCTTTAAGGACGCGCTCGCCTTCGATCACAATGGCCTCGGCAGGCGCGCCAATGTGTTGTTGCAGGGGCAGTATCAGCCGCTCCGGAAGTCCGGACTGACGGATGGGGCGACTGGTTGACTGATGCTTGTGTTCTGCCGGGTGAATACCGCCGGCGAAATCCCAGAGTTGTGTCATCAGGCACTGGCCCCCTGGCGATCGGTGGCAATGATGTCGGTCTTTGGCGGATTCCAGGTCCAGGCCCGGATGTCCGGTTCGATGGTGATCATGTCGATGCAGTCGACCGGGCAGGGATCCACGCACAGGTCACAGCCGGTGCATTCGCTTTCGATCACCGTGTGCATGTGCTTGGCGGAACCCAGAATGGCGTCAACAGGGCAGGCCTGAATGCACTTGGTACAGCCAATACACTCATCCTCGCGAATGACGGCCACCCGTTTCTCCTGCTCGACACCGTGCTCAGCGTCCAGGGGCTCGGGCTCCACATCCAGCAGGTCGGCCAGGGATTTAATCGTACCTTCACCGCCCGGTGGGCATTTATTGATGGGACCGCCCTCGGCAATGGACTCCGCATAGGGGCGGCAGCCAGGGTAGCCACACTGACCACACTGGGTCTGTGGTAGTAGAGAGTCGATCTGTTCGACCAGGGGATTGCCTTCCACCCGGAAGCGCTCAGCGGCGAAGCCCAGCAAGCCGCCGAACACCACAGCCAGGGCCAGCAGAACAACAACAGCGATGAGGATGCTCGTCCACATAAAATCGATACCCTTAAACCTTACCCCGTCAAACGCCGACGAGGCCGGTAAAGCCCAGGAATGCCAATGACATCAGCCCCGCCGTCACCATACCAATGGCGGCGCCACGGAAAGCCACGGGAACATCGGCCACGGCAATGCGCTCACGCATGGCGGCAAACAGCACCAGGACCAGCGAGAAGCCGGCGGCCGCGCCAAAACCATACAGGACAGATTCCACGAAGTTGTTGTTCTTGTTCAGGTTAAGCAGCGCCACACCGAGCACCGCGCAGTTAGTGGTGATCAGCGGCAGGAAAATACCCAGAACCCGATAGAGCAGGGGGCTTGTCTTGCGTACTACCATTTCGGTGAACTGAACCACCACCGCGATCACCAGGATAAACGTGATGGTTTTCAGGAATGCGAGGTTCAGGGGTTCCAGCAGGTAGGTGTACGCCAGATAGCTGCATACGGACGCAAGGGTCAGCACAAACGTGGTGGCCAGGGACATGCCCATGGCGGTCTCCAGCTTGCCGGACACCCCCATGAACGGGCACAGCCCCAGGAACTGAACCAGTACAAAGTTGTTCACCAGAATGGTGCTGACCAGAATCAGCAAATACTCGGTCATTCGCTTTGCTCCATCACACTGCCCTTATGCAGGTGCCTTACATGATCCGCATGCCCGGGGTGGCCCCGGAGTCCGGTGACAGGATAAAGATGTCCTTGCCGCCGGGACCGGCTGCCAGAACCATGCCCTCGGACATTCCGAACTTCATCTTACGTGGCTTCAGGTTGGCAACCATAACTGTCAGACGGCCTTCCAGTTCCTCGGGCTTGTAGGCGGATTTGATGCCTGCAAATACGTTCCGGTCACCATGCCCGATATCCAGTGTCAGACGCAGCAGTTTGTCGGCACCTTCCACATGTTCCGCTTTGACAATTTTTGCGACCCGAAGATCCACTTTCGCAAAGTCTCCGAATTCTATCTCCTCGGCGACCGGTTCGAGATTGGCGGTCTCGGCAGGTTTCGCGGTCGCTGCGGGCATTTCTTCCTTGGACGCGTCCAGCATTTTTTCGATCTGCGCCATATCCACGCGGTTCATCAGCGGCTTGAATTTGTTGATACCGTGGTTTTCCAGACGCTCGCCGCGGTTATTCCAGTCGAGGCGCGCATTCAGGAACGCCTCGGAGGCTTTAGCCGTTTCCGGAAGTACCGGGGCCAGATAGGTCATCAACAGATGGAACATATTGATGGCGTTGGTGCAGATGGCCTGAAGCTTCTCGTCCTGGCCTTCCTGCTTGGCAATCACCCACGGCTGTTCGTCGTTCACGTACTGGTTGGCGATATCCGCCAGCTCCATGATGCGACGCATAGCACGGCCGAACTCGCGGGCCTCATAAAAGTCGGCAATGTCATTGCCGGCATCGATGAACTCTTTCAGCTTGTCGTGCTCGGTGACCTTGCCAAGCTGGCCGTCGAAGCGCTTGGTAATGAAGCCGGCACTGCGGCTGGCGATATTGACCACCTTGCCGACCAGGTCCGAATTCACCCGCGATGCGAAGTCTTCCAGGTTCAGGTCCATGTCATCCACGCCACTGGTGAGCTTGGCGGCGAAGTAATAACGCAGGTATTCCGGATTCAGGTGGTCCAGGTAGGTGCGGGCCATGATGAACGTGCCCCGGGATTTGGACATCTTCTTACCGTTAACGGTGACAAACCCGTGGGCCCAGACCGCTGTTGGCGTGCGGAAACCGGCATCGTGCAGCATGGATGGCCAGAACAGCGCGTGGAAGTTGATGATGTCCTTGCCGATGAAGTGGTACACCTCGGCGGTGGAATCGGCCTTCCAGAAATGCTCGAAATCGATACCTTCCCGGTTGCACAGGTTTTTGAAACTGGCCAGGTATCCTATCGGCGCATCCAGCCAGACATAGAAATACTTGCCCGGAGCGTCCGGAATCTCGAATCCGAAGTAGGGTGCATCACGACTGATGTCCCACTCCTGCAGCCCCGCGTCCAGCCACTCGGCCAGCTTGTTGGCCACCTGCGGCTGAAGGGTACCGCTACGGGTCCACTTCGCCAGGAAATCGGCAAAGTCCGGCAGTTTGAAGAAATAGTGCTCGGATTCCTTCTCAATCGGAGTGGCGCCCGACACCGCAGAACGCGGATTAATCAACTCAGCCGGCGTATAAGTAGCACCGCAGGCTTCGCAGTTGTCCCCGTACTGGTCCTCGGTCTTGCATTTCGGGCAAGTGCCCTTGATAAACCGGTCCGCCAGAAACATGTTCTTTTCCGGGTCATAGGACTGGGTAATCTTGCGGGTCGCAATATGCCCGTTTTCCTGCAATTGCCGGTATATGTATTCCGAGAACTGGCGGTTTTCCTCGGAATGCGTGGTGTAATAGTTGTCAAAGCGGATATGAAAACCGCTGAAATCCTGCTGATGCTCGTCACGGATGCGATCGATCAGCTGTTCGGAAGTAATGCCCTCACGCTCGGCACGCAGCATGATCGCGGTACCGTGGGCATCATCGGCGCAAACGTAGTAGCAGTTCTGGCCTCGCATGTTCTGGTAACGCACCCAGATGTCGGTCTGAATGTATTCCAGCAGATGACCCAGGTGAATGGGACCATTGGCATAAGGCAGGGCGCTGGTGACCAGAATATCGCGCTGTTGCTTTGAACTCGCTTGCGTCATGTTGGTATCCGAACCTTTAATGAATAAGGATTTGGCGTTAATCAGTGAAACAGAGATACCCCTTGATCCGGGTAAAGACTCTGTATGGCCAGAAACGGGCACAGATGATACCTTCCGGACAGATATTTTTCATCCGAAACACCTGTTTCCGTGCTTAAAATAGAGCATGAGCTTATTCCGGAGAACCCGATGACCCAGATTTCTGAACAGGCCCTGCAAGCGGCGGTTCGCGAGTACCGTGACCCATACCGCAACCAGGACCTATATGACCTAGGCGCCGTCAAGTCCCTGACCGCCGACGACAGCGGCAAGGTAACCCTCATGGTGGAACTGCCCTACCCGTCAAAAGGCATTGCTGGCGCGCTGAAACAACTGGTCACCCACGCCCTGGAAGATGTTGATGGCGTGGAAAGTGCGGACGTTCACGTTGGCCAGAAAATCCACTCCTACAAAGTCCAGAAAGACCTGCCCTCAGTGCCCGGCGTGAAAAACATCATCGCCGTGGCCTCTGGCAAGGGTGGCGTCGGCAAATCCACCACCGCCGTCAACCTCGCCCTGGCCCTGCAGGCCGAAGGCGCCAGAGTCGGCATCCTCGACGCCGACATCTACGGCCCCAGCATCGGTATGATGCTCGGCGTGCCCGAAGGCAAACGCCCCGACACCCGCGAAAACAAATACTTCGTCCCCATGGAAGCCCACGGCCTGCAGGCCAACTCCATGGCCTTCGTCGTCACTGAGAAAACCCCCATGGTCTGGCGCGGCCCCATGGTCAGCGGGGCCGTCATGCAACTGCTGCAACAGACCCTGTGGAACGAACTCGACTACCTCATCGTCGACATGCCCCCGGGCACCGGCGACATCCAGCTCACCCTGGCCCAGAAAGTTCCGGTCACCGGCGCCGTCATCGTCACCACCCCGCAGGACATCGCGTTGCTGGACGGCAAGAAAGGCATCGAAATGTTCCGCAAAGTCGACATCCCGGTGCTGGGCGTAGTGGAAAACATGAGCGTCCACATCTGCAGTAACTGCGGCCACGAAGAACCTCTCTTCGGCCACGGCGGCGGTGAACGTATCGCTGAGGAATACGACACAACGCTCCTTGGCCAGTTGCCTCTGCACATGACTATCCGCGAACAGACTGACGGCGGCACCCCGTCCGTGGTCGCCGAACCGGACTCGGAAGTTGCCCGACGTTACCGGGATATTGCACGTCGGGTTGGGGCAGAGCTGTCTACCAGAGAGCGGAACCTGAGCGGGTCAATTTCCAGCGTATCGGTGACGGAACACTAAATTCGCAGAATCCGGATGGCTCGCTAAGCAGTTTGATCGAGGGGGCAGGAAGGGCGGTCCAAAAATCTCGGAGGCCATGGACGGCCGGAGAGAAGCGCACAGGGAAGTGCTTGTAGCGGTTTTTGGACCGCCCTTCCTGCCCCCGAAGCCCTCCAAGTCCCAGAAGGATGAAGCTTCGACAGACTTCAACCGAACAGGTAAACTACGCCTCAATTTTTCCCAGCGAAAACGAGACCGTCACCCATGAGCATCAAATCCGATAAGTGGATTCGCCGGATGTCCGCAGAACACGGCATGATCGAGCCCTTCGAGGCCGGCCAGGTCCGTGAAACCGAAAAAGGCCGTGTCATCTCCTACGGCACCTCCAGCTACGGCTACGACGTACGCTGCAGCAACGAATTCAAAATCTTCACCAACGTCCACTCGGCCACCGTCGACCCCAAAAACTTCGACGACAACAGCTTCGTGAACTACACCGGTGACGTCTGCATCATCCCGCCAAACTCCTTCGCACTGGCGCGGACCGTAGAGTACTTCCGCATTCCCCGCAGCGTACTCACCATCTGCCTGGGCAAATCCACCTACGCGCGCTGTGGCATCATCGTCAACGTCACCCCGCTGGAACCCGAGTGGGAAGGGCAGGTAACCCTGGAATTCTCCAACACCACCAACCTGCCGGCTAAAATCTACGCCAACGAAGGTGTGGCCCAGATGCTGTTCTTCGAGTCCGACGAAATCTGCGAAACCAGCTACAAGGATCGGGGCGGCAAATACCTTGGCCAGACCGGCGTAACGTTGCCCAAGACATGAGGAAATCCAGCCGATTTCCTGAGCAATACTGGAGGCTGACTTGAACGCCAATCAGTTTCTCAAAGCGGTTTCACAACTCCAGGGCTGGCGGGAATGTGCCTTCCTGCTGGCACTGGCGGAACGCTCCTTTCCCAATTACGCCCTGTTTGCGGACGCGGTTGAGCTGAAAACCGGTGCCAAAATGCGCCAACTCATGGACCTGGCCTGGGACATGCTGCAAAAGGATGCCTCGGAAGCGGCGATCCCACAATTGCTGGCGAAGCTGGAAGCCCTGTCCCCGGACGTGAATGCCTATGATGCCTACGGCGTCTATCCGGCGTTTGATTTTTGCCAGTTGCTGGAACAGGCGTTGCTCAACAGGCTCAATCCGGGTAAGCACCGGGCAACCGAAGCCTCCGGGATTGCCACCGCAACCGTCATGAACTTCGTGGAAATGTCCGAGGGTGAAGATCTCGACGAGGACGAACTCGTCAGGCTACTTGACCAGCACCCACTCATGAAGGAAGACAAAGCGTTCCAGCGGGACCTGGTGCTTGACCTCAAGCGACAACGCACACCTACCAGTCAGTTTGTCGAGCGATTGCGCCAGCAAGCCGCCAACGACGGCGTGAGCAACCTGGGCGTCTCCCTCGGAGACTAGCCTGCGGTTGCCCCGCTCCTGTCCTACACTGAATCCGTAACCCCCTGTTGAATTTGGGAAGCCTCATGAAACTTTCAGCTTTTGGCCGGAAATTTACTGCCGATGCCGGCATCACCTCATTGATGGATGACCTGGGTAATGCGCTAGCCTCTGGCGACGATATGATCATGATGGGGGGAGGTAACCCGGGGCATATTCCCGAGATCCAGCAGCGGGTTCAGGAAATACTGGCGGATATCTGTCAGACACCGGCGGACATGCGTCGCCTGGTGGGAATCTACGATCCACCCCAGGGCGAAAAGCAGTTCATCGCCTCGCTGGCAGAATTGCTCAATCGCGAGTATGGCTGGGGGCTCAAGCCCGAGAACATTGCGCTCACCAATGGCAGCCAGGCTGCCTTCTTCATGCTCTTCAACATGTTCGGCGGAGATTACGGGGACGGCCTCAAAAAACACATCCTGCTGCCGCTGGCGCCGGAATACATCGGCTACGCGGACGCCGGCATCGAGCCGGGCCTGTTCCATGCCGTGCAGCCGGATATTTCGTTTACCGATGCCCATGAGTTCAAATATCGGGTGGATTTTGATGCAGTCGAGGTGACCGGGGAAACCGGTGCTATCTGTGTATCCAGGCCCACAAACCCGACAGGAAACGTCATCACTGATGAGGAGCTGGCCAGGCTGGAGCAGATGGCTCGCCAGCACGACGTGCCGCTGATCGTCGATGGGGCTTATGGCACTCCGTTCCCAAACCTTTTGTTCGTGGATGCGACACCGACCTGGAATGAGCAGATTATTCTTTGTCTGAGCTTGTCCAAGCTTGGTTTGCCAGCGGCCCGCACCGGGATTGTTATAGCCGCTGAGCCGGTGATCAAGGCGCTTTCCGGAATCAATGCCATCATGAACCTGGCCACCGGTAGCTTCGGCGCCATGCTGGCGGAGCCCCTGGTACGTTCTGGCGAGATCCTGTCTCTGAGCCGCGATGTGGTGTGCCCGTTCTATAAGGCCAAGATGGAGAGGGCGGTAGCCGTGTTCCAGGATGCCATGGGCGAGGACAGTTGCCACTGGTATATCCACAAGCCGGAGGGGGCGATGTTCCTGTGGTTGTGGTTCCCGGATTTGCCAATCAGTAGCCTGGAGCTATACCAGCGTCTCAAGGCCCGGGGCGTGTTGGTGGTCTCCGGTCATTACTTCTTCCCGGGGTTAGCGGATGAGAGCTGGAAGCACCGACACGAGTGTCTGCGGGTGACCTACTCCCAGGACGATGAACGGGTAGCCGAAGGTTTGCGCATTATTGCCGATGAGGTCAAAGCGGTGTGGGGCGAGCGGCAAGGCTAGCGACGGATTTCCGCCTCATCAATGGTGATTTCGTAGCGGCTGCCATCCGGTTCAACCTGCAATAGTCGAATCAACAGGTATTCCTGTTCGGGGGCGAACCACATCAGGGTCTGGCGCTTGCCGTCGTCGCGGACTTTCTCTGCCTTGACGGTAGCGATCCTGCCCTGATCGGTATTCAGTATCTCTTCATCAATTACCGCAAAACGATCGGTATCGTAGTCACCCTCGTCGATCACGCGATACACCATCTCCCGCTTACCTGCGCGTATGTCCTGGTGAAGCTGAAGTTGATAACCCATCGGATCCAGGGCGCCCTCTTCAAGCTTCAGGGAGAACCGGTCACCCTCGTGATGACCGGTTGCAACGCCCTTGCTCCACTCAAAGTCAATCGCCACCTCGCGATCCCGAATCAGAAAACCCGAGAGTTTGTAACGATACCTGAGCGGTACAACCCGATTGTTCTCCCAGCGAAGGATCAGGGATTCCCTGATATCTGCAATAAAGGAATCGACATCGGTTCGATAGAGCCAGGTGCCGTCGTCCCTTTTGATAAGGCGCCTGCTGGCGGTGCCGTTCAGGGCGATGCCTTTGTTCATGGAAGCGCTGTAGCTGGCCTTTAGTGGCAGCAGGGGAGGGTATTCGGGTTCCGGGGTCCGGGTTTGCTGCTGTGGTTCACTGGCATGGTCCTGCACCTCCTCTGTTAAAGCCGGGGTGGCTAAAAACGTCAGGGCAATCCAGGTAATAACGACAGCTGGAAATCTGACCCGGAGGGGTACAGTCATGGTTCACTCCTGTTGCGCACGGCTACATGATGTCGTCAGTGTAGCCCGTCCGGCTATGCGGGAGGATGACAATCTGTTTAGTGAGTCACCCGCTCATCAGGCAGTCGCATAGGCTGCTTGAGCAGTTCGCCGTCAAACAGGACGTAGTCGGTACCCAGGTGGATGCGTCCTTCGCAGAACCACCGAACCACGATCGGGTAAAGCAGGTGTTCTTTTTCCTGAACTTTCTCCGCGAGGGATTCCGGGGTGTCATCCGGATCGATCGTCACTTCTGCCTGGGCAATCACCGGGCCGCCATCCAGTTCCTCAGTCACGAAATGGATAGAGACGCCGTGCACCTTGTCGCCAGCTTCGAGTGCGCGCTGGTGAGTATTCAGTCCGGTGTATTTGGGAAGCAGTGAGGGGTGGATGTTCAGCATGGTGCCCCGCAATGCCCGCACAAAATCGGTTGTCAGGATGCGCATGAATCCGGCCAGGACGACAAGATCCGGATTGTGTCGACGAATCTCTGCCATCAGGGCGCCATCAAACTCTTCCCTCGATCCATAATCCTGATGGTTCACGATGAACGTGTCGATGTTAGCCTGGGCTGCCCGCTCCAGTGCAAACGCCTGCGGGCGATTGCAGCCGACAGCCACGATCTGCCCCGGGAAGTCCCGTTCGCGGCTGGCATCAATCAACGCCTGAAGATTGGTTCCGCTGCCAGAGGCGAGAACCAGAATGCGTGGCTGTGGTGCTGGATCGGCATTCATTCGGCAAGCAGTCCCGGCGCGTAGCGAACCACAGATTTTGCTGAGGCATCGTCCGCGCTTTCGATCATGCCAATCTGCCAGGCCTGTTCGCCCATGGAGTTGAGAGTATCGAGAGCGAGATCCCTCTGGTTGGCCGGTACACAGACAATCATGCCGACGCCACAGTTAAAGGTGCGATACATTTCCTCGCTGGCAACACCTCCGGCATTCTGGAGCCACTGAAATACCGGTGGAAGTGTCCAGCTTGAGGTGTCGATTGCAGCGACGGAGCCATCAGGAAGTACCCTGGGAATATTCTCCGGCAAGCCGCCACCGGTGATGTGGGACAATGCCCGTACATCGACTTCGCGGAAAAGTTGTAGCAGGTTCTTGACGTAAATACGTGTGGGTGCCATCAGGGCGTCAGCCAGGGTGCTGTCGCCCAAGGGTTGGCTCAGGTCGGCCTTGCTGACCTCAATGATTTTACGAATGAGCGAGTAGCCATTGGAGTGTGGCCCTGAGGAGCCCAGTGCAATCAGGACATCGCCATTCTGTACCCGGCTACCGTCAATGATCTCGCTACGTTCCGCAATTCCGACACAAAAGCCCGCCAGGTCATAATCGTCACCCTCGTACATACCCGGCATTTCAGCGGTTTCACCGCCGACCAGTGCGCAGCCCGCCTGTTCGCAGCCTTCACCGATACCAGCCACGACCTGTGTAGCAACGTCGACGTTCAGCTTACCCGTTGCGTAGTAATCCAGGAAAAACAGGGGCTCGGCACCGCCGACCACAAGATCGTTCACGCACATGGCAACGAGATCGATGCCGATGCTGTCGTGTTTTTGCAGTTGCATGGCCAGTCGCAGCTTTGTACCAACGCCGTCGGTGCCGGACACCAATACCGGCTCGCGGTAACCGGTGGGAATGGAAACCATGGCGCCAAAACCGCCCAGCCCTCCAAGCACTTCCGGGCGACGCGTACGGGCTGCGGTATCCTTGATGCGGTTGACGAGTTCATTGCCGGCGTCTATATCGACGCCAGCATCGCGATAGGTGAGGGAGGGCTTCTGTTCGCTCATGGTGTGCTTAACCGTTTGGCCAGTGGGTCAGGCGGCGGATTTTAACAGGTGAGCGGTGGTGCTCCAAATTGATTTTCCGAAATCCCCGTTAGCTACTCACGACTTGGGCCTTGGTGTATCCTATGCGCCATTCAGGCGAATTGCAGGGTGTTTCATGTCATTATCAGGACGAATTTCGACACGGGCAGCGCGTTTATTGCGGCACATCTTGCCGTTAGCCGGCGCCCTGGCCCTCTTGGCGGTCTTTCCGGTCGGGGCAGCGACCGTTAGCGGGCTGTATACCGTGGAGGTGCCTGTTGCGGGGGGGCAAGCTGGCCAGCTTCGACAAGGCTATGCCGATGGCCTCGAAAAGGTTCTTATCCGGGTGTCGGGCAACAGTAATATTCGCGGGCAAGCGGGTGTGCAATCGCTCCTTGAGGATGCCGAAACCCTGCTTCAGTCTTATCAACTGCTTCGCGGCGAAGGAGGCGATCGCCTCCGCATGAGTTTCGGTGCTGTGGGCGTGAACAGGGCGCTGGCATCGGTCAATGCCCCGGTTTGGGGGGCAAATCGTCCCCTGACGCTGGCCTGGATTGCGGTCGAGGAGCGAGGCTCCCGGTCGTTGCTAACCTCAGGAGCGGGTGCTGATAATGCTGGCAGCCCGTGGTCAGCAGCCTTCCGGCAGGCTGCGGCTGATCGAGGTTTACCCATCAATCTCCCTCCCGGGTCGATGGCGGGGAATCGTGAGCTGCTATCGGATATCTGGGGGCAGTTCACCAGCCGTGTGAAGTCGGCTTCCGGGGATCTTGATCACGATTTGATGGCGCTGGTTCGGGTAAGCCGTTCCGGAAATCAGTGGCGCGCCGGTTGGATTTTTGACGGCATGGGCATGGACGAGGGTGAGCAATCCGTGACTGCCGGAAGTGAGAGGGCGCTGGCAGAAAAGGTGATTGATCGGTGGGCTGACGCTTTTGCCAGCCGCTACGCGGTGGCTGCCGGTGATGTCGGGGATCTGCCCAGGGTCGAAATTATTATTCAGGGTGTCAGTACCTTGCAGGATTATGGCAACATCATCCGTGTTCTGGATAACCTGACTCCGGTGCAGGATGTCGGCGCTTCCAGAGTTGCAGGGGATCAGCTTACTCTGAGGGTTGCCTTCTCGGGTGAGCTTGAGCAACTTCGGGAATATATAGCGCTGGATACTCGCTTTGTGCCGTTATCCAAAGCGGAGGCGGTGAATAGCGAGCCTGCCGAGCAGTCTTCCCCGGAGCAGAGCCCGGAAGAGCCCCCGGAAGAGCCCCCGGTGGGAGCGGTGCAGGAATCCGCGGATGCCATGTCCGATCCACTGTATGCCTACCAGCCACTATTGAGTGGCAGTGAGGAGGTCGAGGAGACTTTTGAATCGCTCTACGAAATTCTCCATTATCGCTGGCAGCCAGCATCGGTGATCAGTACGGATGACGCCGAGTAACCATAGGGTAGAGGGAGCCTGTTGATGTCAGAACGGTGGCGCTGGATACCCAATGCTCTGACGTTTTTGCGCTTCGTGCTGATTGCTCCGTTTGCCGCCGCGCTGTTGGCCAGTGACTACCGCATGGCGTTGGGAATATTTTTTGTAGCAGCAGCTTCGGACGCCTTTGATGGCTTTCTCGCCAGGCGGTTCAATTGGAAATCCCGCCTGGGGGCTATTGCGGATCCCCTGGCGGATAAGGCGCTGCTGATCACGGCCTACCTGATGTTGACCTGGACCGGCGTACTCCCACTCTGGCTTTTTACCCTGGTCCTCGGTCGGGATATCCTGATTGTTATTGGCGGGTTGGCGTATCACTATGGTGTCGGTCGATTTGATATGGAGCCCAGTATTCCGGGCAAATTCAACACACTGATTCAGATTCTGGTGGTGCTCGCTATCATTGTGCTGCTTGCAGGGTTGCCTATGCCGCCATGGGTGCTGGAAGTGGGCATTTTTCTGGTCGCAGTTTCGGCGATTATCAGTGGCGGGCACTATTTGGTCGTCTGGAGCGTTCGGGCCTGGAGGGCAAAGCGACAGTGAGTTCGTCACAAATGGCTTTGGGGGTCAAGCTCCGGGACGACGCGCGGTTTGATAACTTTCACGGTGACCGGAATGCCGAGGCCGCTGCTCGTCTGGAAGCCGTTTGTCGTGATGAGAGTCGCGTTCCAGTCGTGGTGGTTTGCGGTGATTCGGATACGGGTAAAAGCCACCTGTTACAGGCTGCCTGTCACTTCATGGAAAGTCGTGATGATTCGGCGGTTTGCGTCAGTATCCAGGAGCTGCTGCCGTTTGGGCCAGAAGCGTTGTCGGGCCTTGAGAACCAGGCTCTGATCTGTCTTGATGATGTCGACCTGATCGCCGGTCGGGAAGACTGGGAAGAAGCGGTCTTCCATCTGTACAATCGCGTACTCGATAACGGTCATTTGTTACTCGTCAGTATGTCGGAGGTACCGGGTTCCCTGCCGCTTGTGTTGCCGGATCTGGTGTCGCGGCTTGCTCATGGCTTGTTGATCCAGTTGGGTATCTATCGGGATGACGATCGCCTGAAAATCCTGATGGCAAGGGCAGAGAAGCGTGGACTGGTTATGGGTGACGACGTGGCAGGCTTTATTCTGCGCCGGGCACCACGCAGGCTGGGCGAGTTGCTGGCAATACTGGATCGCCTGGATGAGAACTCCCTGCAGGCACAGCGCAGGTTGACCATACCGTTCGTCAAGTCCGTTATGGGCTGGTGACGGTCTCGAACATTTACAATAACATCAGAAGCAGCAGGTTCGACGGAAGTCGGGCAGCGCAGAGTTACGTCAGGGGGAAGAAATGAGACGAGTCGTTTTCAATCAGAAAGGTGGTGTCGGAAAGTCGAGTATTACCTGTAACCTGGCGGCGATCAGTGCGGCCAGGGGAAAACGTACATTGGTGGTAGATCTGGACCCTCAGGGTAACTCGACACACTATCTGCTGGGCAAGCCTGCCGCTGACCTGAAGGACACCGTGGCCGATATGCTGGAGCAAACGGTAGCTTTTACGGTGTTCAACCGTCGCCCCGACGAGTTTGTTCACGCCTCGCCGTTTGATAATCTGTTTGTCATGCCCTCCAGTCCCGAGCTGGATTTTCTTGAGCGCAAACTGGAAGCCAAGCACAAGATATACAAGCTGCGGGAGGCACTGAAGAAGCTCGGAGAGTCCTTCGATGCCATTTACATCGATACCGCACCGGCCCTGAATTTCTACACCCGATCAGCGTTGATTGCCGCCCAGCGATGCCTGATTCCGTTCGATTGCGATGATTTCTCCCGTCAGGCACTATACAATATTCTCAACGAAATCCGTGACCTGCAGGAAGATCATAACGAGGATCTGGTGGTGGAGGGCATTATCGCCAACCAGTTCCAGCCCCGTGCGAGTCTGCCGAAGCAACTGGTCCGTGAATTGACCGAAGAAGGGTTGCCAGTATTGCCGGTGCGATTATCCAGTTCCGTCAAAATGAAAGAGTCTCATCAAAGTCGGCAGCCTTTGGCTCACATGGCCCCAAAACACGCATTGACCAGGCAGTTTGAAGACCTGTTCAAGGTTCTGCATGGCGAGACCGTGGAACTGGAGCCGCTCGCAGACTGATTTCGGGGAGTTTATGTCACAGTCATCCAGTCAGATTGCGGAAGTTGCGGACAGCCTGCTCAGAATTGAAATGCAACTCCGTCAGATTGGGGCGTGGGAGAGTAAGGCGCCGCCCCCTGAAGCTTTTGACAGCACACAGCCGTTCTGCATAGACACTCTGGAGTTTACCCAGTGGCTGCAGTTTGTATTCGTCGCTCGCCTGAAGATTCTCATTGAGGAGGATCGCACGCTGCCATCGGTTTCCGGTATGGCACCCATGGCAGAGGAACATTTTCGCGGGCGTCCCGAATCCGGCGAGGGGCTGATTCGGGAGCTGGAGGTCATGGACGAGTTGTTGTCAGGGTAGCCCTGAAGCGATCCTAGTCCAGGCGCATGGAGAGATCGACGGCCCGGACGTCCTTGGTTAATGCACCAATGGATATATAGTCGACTCCCGTTTCGGCAATCGGCACCAGCGTGTTGGCGTTGATTCCGCCAGATGCTTCCAGCTTTGCCCTGCCGGCAGTGGTGGTGACAGCTCTGGCCATATCTTCCAGTGAAAACTCGTCAAGCATGATGATGTCGGCACCTGCTTCCAGCGCCTGATCCAGCTCGTCCAGATTTTCTGTTTCCACTTCTACGGGGCGCCCGGGGGCAATGCGACGGGCCTCGCTGACCGCTTGGGCAATGGAGCCGCAGGCAGCAATGTGGTTTTCCTTGATCAGGAATGCATCCCACAGGCCAATGCGATGGTTGTAGCAGCCGCCGCAGCTGACTGCGTATTTTTGCGCAAGGCGCAGACCAGGAAACGTTTTGCGCGTGTCCAGCAATTTAACACCGGTGTGGGCGACTTGCTCCGCGTAAGCGGCGCAGACGGTTGCGGTTCCCGAGAGTGTCTGCAGCCAGTTCAGGGCAGCCCGTTCGGCAGTCAGCAGTCCGCGTGCCGGCCCTTTGAAGCTGAACAGCACGCTGTCGGGCTCAGCACGATTGCCGTCCTTTACATGCCAGGTCAGTTCAAGGGATGGATCTACCTGTCGGAACACCTCGTCGACCCATTGGCGCCCTGCGATCACCGCGGTTTCACGGGTAATCACGCGACCAGTGCTGATCTTGTCAGCCGGGATCAGTTGTGCCGTGATATCCCCGCTGCCAATGTCTTCTCGCAGACTGAGCGCGATGGATTCAACACGGGATTGGCGAAGCATTTCGGCTGGGATCATGGTAACTGTCCGGTAAAAAGAGAGTTGTTGGGGTCTGGGGCGTGATTCTATAGCCAGCCAGCAGATTCGCCAAACGGGAACCTGGTTGACTGCTAAAATGTGAACTGCATCTACTGGTCACAAAAGGTGACAAATTCTGACACAAGGTGACGTTGATAAGACTTAGGATATGCAGTGGAGTAAAGCCCGATTAGTTTGTCACTTAATACCCGGAGCAGCCAAATGGCGCAGGATAGCAAGGTGGTCAGTTTCGCAGCACGGACATCCGGAGGCCGGTTTGCCTTGCCCAATGGGTTGGTTCGTCTGCGTGACGCATCGGGTCAGTCACTGAAGTCTGTATTGGCGGGTTTTTTTGACAACTCGGACGATGCCCTGTTCGAACTGGCCGATAAGGCCGGCTCGAATGAGGACCGGACCGCCTACTTTGATGCCATGCGTGAATTGCGGCTGCGCCGCAAGCTGATGACCGTTTCCATCCTCCAGTACATCAGTCGGGCCTTCAACGATATTGGCAAGTTCCATCCCGACAATGCCAGCGCGACCCTGGATGCTGTGGACCAGGACTCGCTGAGCTTGTTGGACCATTCCGAACTGGAACAGCGCGTGGCCATTGAAAACCTGGTCAGCAAGCTACGAAACAGGCATGCGACTGCCATAAGAATGCTGAATGCCCGGGTACATCATCTGGTACCGTCCGTGCGTCTCAGTGACAGCCAGATGCCCCTGAGTCCTGAAGTCATCTGTGGTGGGCTGGCGGAGGCCTGCTCAGATCTGGAAATAGATATTCGTGCAAAGCTGGTCGTGCTGAAACTGTTTGATCGCTTGCTGGCCGATACCCTCGGCGATTTTTATCAGCAAGCAAACCGTACTCTGATCGCCGAGGGCGTGCTGCCGGATATGAAGCGCCCGCCTGTTGATGGTCGTCAGGGTTCCTCATCATCGAAGTCTGCCGGGGCGACCCAACCGGTGCGGACGGCCAATGAAAATAGCGCCCCGGGGGGTGGCTCTTCATCGGCCGGCCAGTCCGGAGGAACCTTTTCTGAACTCAGTGCGCTGCTCCATCAAGGTCGCGGCAACGACGGAGTAGGCGCTAATGCTGGCGTCGATGGTTTTCTGGATACCGGGGCTCTCATGGCGCGGCTGAATGATGTTCAGTCATTACCCGGACATTGGGACCAGGGGCGAGTGGTGTCGCTGACCGAGCAGCTGCAGCCCGTGCTCAAAATCAATAATGGTCGGGCGTCCAATGTAGGCCAGGTGGACAGCGACGTGATCAACCTGGTGTCGATGCTGTTTGATTTCATTCTGGAAGACCGTCAGCTCCATCCAGTTATGAAAGCTCTGATTGGCCGATTGCAAATTCCGGTTCTGAAAGTCGCCCTCAGTGACAAAAACTTTTTCAACCGTGGCGGACACCCGGTTCGCAAGCTTCTCAATGAGCTGGCTATGTCCGCCATTGGCTGGACAGAAAAGCAAAATAGCCAGCGGGATCCCCTGAGGGAAAAAATCGAATCCGTGGTGGACCGGGTTCTGAACGACTTTACCGATAACGTGGACCTTTTCGGAGAGTTGCTCGCGGATTTCAGTCATTTCATGGATCTTGACCGTCGGCGAAGGGAGTTGGTTGAGCAGCGTCTGCGTGATGCGGAAGAGGGGCGAGCGAAACAGGAACAGGCGGCTCAGGCAGCCCGTCAGATGTTGGATGAAATGACGGCGGGGCGAGAGCTGCCGGATTCAGTCAACAACCTGATGCGGGAAGCCTGGAGCAAGTACCTCCAGTGGAAGGTGTTAAGAGATGGGGAGGGCAGTGAAAGCTGGGCGTCTGCCGTTGATTTGACGCGAAAGCTGGTCTGGAGTGTGGATCCCCGGCCTGTAACCGAAGAAACCCGTACCGAGTTGTTGCGGTCGATTCCTTCGATCGTGGACAACTTGCGCCATGCGCTTCAGGAAATCTCGTGGGATCCGTTCGCCACGGATGCGGCGATCCGTGATCTTGAACTGGCCCATGTTGATGTTTTTCAGCGGCTGGTGACGTCCAGAGTCGCCCCATCCATCGATAGCTGCCCCGACGACGTTCCATCTGTCGACGATCACGGGCCTGCTGATGTGGGCGATGTGGAATCTGTTAACGATCTCCGGGAGACTGAGTCGGCTGAGCGTCGGGAAGCGACGGAAGAGGTTGCTGTCGGAACTGGCGACGCACCTGAGCCAGCGATTGAGCAGGCATGGCTTGATCGCGCGGACAACCTGCGAGTGGGTTCCTGGATCGAATTAACCAGAGATGCCACCAAGACCCGCTGCAAGCTGGCGGCATTCATCAAGGCGACAGGCAAGTACATTTTTGTCAATCGCAGTGGTGCGAAAGTGGCCGAGTATCATCGGGATTCCCTGGCACAGGCCATGGCCGGCGATGAGATTACAATGCTGGACGATGGCCTGATCTTTGACCGGGCTCTGGAATCCATCATCGATAATCTACGCAGCAGTCGCAAGGATTGAGCCGTCGTAGCAACCCGGGCAACTTTGTGCTTCAATCAGTGCGGATATCAACAGCAACAAACCTGCTGGATTTACCTTGCCTGACTCGATTCAACGCCAGAAAGCTATAGCCTGTAATCAAGATTCCATTGACCATTTGCGCAAGACCGGTCGTATTTCCGGAGTGCGCTGGTGTCCTTCGCCCAATTTTGGTCCGAGACCCGAGGGCGCCGATATTTCACTGCTTGTAGTGCATAATATAAGTCTGCCGCCAGGACAGTTTGGCGGACCTGCTATTGAACGCTTCTTCTGTAATTGCCTGGATGCCTCCGAACATCCGTATTTTGAAACCATTGCTGAACTCAAGGTATCCGCTCATGCGCTGATTCGGCGTGATGGACAGATTGTGCAGTTTGTCAGTCTGCTGGAGCGTGCCTGGCATGCCGGGCGCTCGAGTTTTCGCGGTGAAGACGAGTGCAACGATTTTTCCATCGGGATCGAGTTGGAGGGTACCGATGATGTGCCCTACACACCGGTGCAATACGAGCGGTTAGCGGAACTCTCAAGGCTGATCATGCAAGCATGGCCGAGGATTACCGGAGACAGGATTACCGGCCACTGTGATATAGCACCAGGCCGAAAAACCGACCCCGGCCCGGTATTTGACTGGGAGCATTACCGCCAGCGGTTGTCCGATCCGGACGCAACGACAGGGGAGATGTCCTGATGGTACTGGTGGTGTTTCTGTGTGCCTGGCTGGTCCGTCGCCGGCTGGACCTTTCCGATAGCTTGTCCGGTGACCGGGTATGGCGGGTATGGTTTCGTTCTGCACGTTCATCAGAGGCTGGGCGGGAAGTGGAAATCCGCTGGGGATTGGTGCGAGTCATTGTGCCGGCATTGTTGCTGGTGGGGGTGGTCTGGGCGGCGTCGATCTATGGCTGGCGCATGTCATTGTATCCCCTGGAGTTCCTGCTGTTATTGCTACTGATGGGAGCGCCGGGATGGAAGCCGCTTCTGAGGGCGTACAGCGAAGCATGGAGCAGGGGGGATATGCAGGCAGCCTGGCATCATATCCAGGATTGTCTGCCCGCTGACGAGCGGGGGCAGGCAATTTCACCGGATGAAATGCATCTGGCTTTGTCCAAGAAGCTGTTGGTTGCTGTGTTTGAGCGCTTTTTCCTGGTGGCGTTCTGGTATGTGGTGGGTGGTATTGGTCTGGCCTTTTTGGCAAGGGGGCTGGTGGCATTGCGGGAGCATTGGCCACAAGCGGCTGCACGCCCTCACTACGCCCGTATTGCCGGACTAGCCAACTGGATACCCGCACGACTGCTTGCCTGTACCTTTGGTCTGGCGGGAGATCTCGCCGGCTGGTTGAAAGATGTGCGGGGCGTGTTGTTTGCGTCCGGCTTGGCAGCTGACCAGGTACTGATTCGGGCCGCCAATGGCGCATTGACGGGATACGCACTGGATCCCGCACGCTTTGCTCAGGTTCATCCGGATGAGTGGACCGCATTTGGTGGCAGAAGTCTGAAAGCTATTCGAGATTTGCTGAACCGAAGCATGCTGGTTTGGGTGTGTGGCATTGCCCTGTTGGTGATCGCCGGGGTGGTTTGAAGTCCCGGTTTTTGAAAAAGTTTGCAGAATAACAACAATAAGGCCTAAAGTTTTTAATACTTTAGGCGACAATATAAACAAAGAATAAATCATCCTTTCTTTGAAACACCTGGCAGGGGCAAACAGTGAAGCAATTAATCAATCCAGCAGTCGCGCTGATGAACCGGTTGCCGATGTTCTACAAGTTCAGCCTGATCAGTCTGCTGTTCCTGCTTCCCATTGGTGGTCTTTCCTGGCTGGTAATCGGCGAACTGAATCGTTCCGTGGAAACCATGACCCGGGGGGTCGAGGGACTGGAACAACTGGAGCAAGTGGATCGCCTGCTCAATGCCTCATTTGATTACCGGGACTATCGTGCCCCCGGAAAAGTCCGGGATCATTCTGAACTTCTGGCGAAATCCGATCAGGCTGCTGAAACCATCAGTCGTATCCTGCAAGACCTGTCTACTCGCGAGTTGGCATTTGATGCTTCCGGTAACTGGAAGGAGCAGTTGGTTCAGTTACAGGAAGAGTGGGAAGCCCTGCGCAGTGAGGACAGTTACCAAAGCAACCTCGACCCGCAGTTCAAGTACTATCAGGAGTTTGTCCAGAAAGTTCGGGCTATGCTGTCGGCTACTATTGAGATTTCCGGCATTGGTCAGGATTCATCCAGGGAAAATCTGTTGCTGCTGGGGCTCTTGAGAGAATCCCTTCCAGAGGCCCGCCATGTCTTAGGTCGTGCCAGGGCTTTCGGGACGTTTGCGCTGGTAGACGGGCAGGTGGGATACAACCTGAGTGAGGGGCTGAATGAAATATACGATGCCCTCACAAACCGTGCTTCTCTGCTGACCCCCGCTTTGTCTGTTGCCAGGAATGCGTCTCCGAAACTGGCTGCGGAAGCCGGTGATACCATAGATAGCGTCAATCTCAGTCTGTCGGTTGTCAGGGACCAGCTGGACGTTAATGTCATTACCCCTATGCGCCTAGAATTGCCCTGGCAGGAATTTGATGCTCTGGTCGCGAACGAGCTCGCGCACTACGACGCGTTGACCGAGGCCGTCTTTGATGTGGTAGGAAACAACCTGTCGGCCAGGTTGCAAGGGGAAATCCGTCAGCGGCAGCTCATCATTGTTGCTCTGGTCCTGGTTTTGCTTGTCGTAGTCTACCTGTATATAGGATTCTTCATGTCGGTGCGCACGGCCATTAACCGCTTCAGCGAGGCGGCAAGGACCGTGGCAGCCGGTGACATGACGGCGCACATTCAGCTTGATAACCGTGATGAGCTTGGTGAGTTAACGACTGAGTTCAATAACATGACAGACCGCATCGCGGACCTGATTCGCTCGGTGAGCCGTACAACCCTGGATGTCGACCAACAGGCGACCCGCGTAAAGGATACGGCCACGGCAAACAGTGAGGCTGTCGCGCGCCAGATGGATGAATCAGGCCAGATTAATGAAGCCATGACCCAGATGGTGGAAGCCGTTCATGAGGTCTCTGAAAGTGCTCACCGGGTCTCTGACAGTGCGGGTACCGCGGAGCATGATACGGAAGCTGGTCGCCAGGTGGTGGCGGATACGGTGGAAACCATCAATCGCCTGGCGACCGAGATATCCGGTGCCGTGGCGGTGATCAATCGCGTCAGCTCGGATAGCGACAACATCAGTCAGGTGCTGGTTGAGATCAAGGCGATTGCTGAACAAACCAATCTGCTGGCGTTGAATGCTGCGATTGAGGCGGCCCGCGCGGGTGAACACGGGCGTGGATTTGCGGTCGTGGCTGACGAGGTTCGCTCGTTATCTCAGCGAACCCACAAATCCACCGAGGAAATTGAAGGCATGATTTCCCGTTTGCAGAGCGGTGTGAAAGATGCCGTTGGGGCCATGACCAACAGCCATGATGTCACTGAGACAACGGTTCGTAAGTCTTCGGAAGTCACCGAAGCGCTGGATCGTATTGCCGGAGGTATTTCCACGATTGTGGATATGAGTCATCAGATTGCCCAGGCGGCGGAAGAGCAATCGGCGGTTGCGAGGAACGTGAACACAAACGTTGAAAGAATCAGCGACCTGGGACACGTTACAGCGGAGAATGCGGATGAAACCCTGGGCTCGGCTCGTCAGATGTCGGAGTTGACCGCCTCCCTTCAGCGTCTGGTAGAGGCCTTCAAGGTCTGATGTCCAAGATCCGGCCTCAGAGGCCGGACTTTTTCTGTTCCCACAGGATTTCCTGTCCGCCATCCCGGCGTGCCAGTACCCTGGCGACCACGAACAACAGATCAGACAATCGGTTGAGATACTGTCGGGAGGCGGCATTGATCGAGTCTTCATGACCGAGCGCGACGACGATCCGCTCCGCTCTGCGGCAAATCGCACGGGCAAGATGACACTGGGCGGCTGCCGGTGTACCGCCGGGAAGGATGAAATTCTTCAGTGGTGGCAGGCTTTCGTTATGCTCATCAAGGGTCGTCTCCAGCCATCCAATGTGTTCTTCCCCGATCATGCGACTGCCCGGAATGGCGAACTCCCCTCCCAGATCAAACAGGTGGTGCTGTATCCGGCGCAGGGTCTCTACCAGGCTGTCATCGGCATCCAGACACTCAATCAGCAGCCCGATCTGGCAATTCAGCTCATCAGCGGTGCCCATTGCTTCAACCCGTTGTGCATTCTTGGCAATGCGGTTGCCGTCGGCAAGTCCGGTCGAGCCGTCGTCGCCGGTGCGAGTGTAGATCTTGGAAAGGCGGTGGCCCATCAGGTTGCTCCTGGACTGTCAGAAAGAGGTTCGTGCAGTTTGGTTGTTCGGAGTTTTACCCGTTCCGTCAGCATTTGGTTCACTGGTGCCGGAAGGTTGTGGGCACGGGCACGACTGACGATAAAGCCGTTGATGTAGTCGATTTCCGTCGGCTTGCCCCGGCGCACATCACTGCACATGGATGAGGTGTTCTTTGCGGTACTTCTGGCAACGGCTTCGATCTGTGACTGCATATCTTCCGGGGAACGGGGTGGCAAGCCCTCAAGATGCATCACCTCGGCCAGTTCAAGGCACAGTTGCCCGATAGTCTCCCGGAACAGCGGGGCATCGAGGATGTCACCGTTGGCACAATCGAGAATCGCAGTATAAGGGTTGATCCCCGCATTGATGATCAACTTGCCCCAGAGTCGCCTCAGAATGTTCGGTTCCTCGTGGATGACCAGGCCAGAAGCCTTCAGTTGATTGGCGACGCCGGTAACGAGCGGTGAGGCGGAGGGTGTCAGAGCGCCAATCCAGGTTTCTCCCCGGCCGGCATGAACGGTTGTGCTGTTGTCGGGGCGATTGGCGCCTTCTGTCGTGCTGGCGGCCATGATGGGACGATTTGGCCAGCGTTCCGCCACGGCCTGCTGGCTACCCATGCCATTCTGGAACAGTACCACGGGCACAGTTGGTTTCAGGTTTGGGAGTGTGGCTTCCAATGCGCTCAGTGTGTCACCGGCTTTGGTGGTGGCGATCAGCACATCGGGGTGTCGGGTGGTCCAGTCCATTGAGGGAACGGTGACCGGAAACTGGCTACCGTGACAGCCCTGAAAACGATAGGTCACGTCTGGTTTATGTTCTTCCGGGGCATGCTGGCGAAGGATGAAAGTGGTCGTCCCCGTTGGGAGAAGGGCGGCCCAGAGCCGACCGAGAGAGCCGGCACCGAGAATGGCTGTCAGGCCATTCCCGTTGCCGCTCTGTACTTGATGCCGGGTATCGGCCATGGCTTACATGGCCTCGATGTCTGCCCGCTGTTCACTGAGTCGGGTCAGGCTGCCCTGCGCATCCCGCAGCTTTTCCTGTTCCTTCTCGACCACTTCGGCGGGCGCCTTGGCGGTAAACTTCTCATTGCCAAGCTTGCCTTCCAGGCGGCCAATCTCTTTCTGCAAGCGGTCCAGTTCCTTGTCCAGGCGCTTGAGTTCAGCATCCTTGTCAATCAGGCCGGCCATGGGGACCAGTACTTCCATTTCGCCAACCAGTTGCGTGGCGGACATGGGCGCCTTGGTACCTTCGAACCATTCCAGGCTTTCCAGCTTGGCCAGTGAACTCAGGAACTGACGGTTATCATCCATGCGGCGTTTGTCTTCGGCGTCTTTGCCGCGCAGCAGCACCGGGATTTTCTTCGCCGGGGAGATGTTCATCTCGCCACGAATATTGCGGACGGCCACGATAACGCCCTTCAGCCATTCGATGTCCGCTGCCACAGCCGTGTCCTGCTTGCTGCTGTCGGGTTGCGGGAAGGGCTGAAGCATGATGCTGTCACCGGTCTTGCCTGCCAGCGGAGCGATACGCTGCCAGATCTCCTCGGTAATAAACGGCATGACCGGGTGGGCGAGGCGCAGAACGGCTTCCAGTACCCGCACCAGGGTGCGTCGGGTGCCGCGCTTGGCTTCCGCACTGGCGTTGTCATCGCTCAGTGCCGGCTTGGACAGTTCCAGGTACCAGTCGCAGTACTCGTTCCAGATGAATTCGTACAGAGCGTGTGCCGCCAGGTCGAAACGGTACTGTTCCAGGTAGCGGGTGACATCCTGTTCGCATTTCTGCAGCTCGCTGATGATCCAGCGATCCGCCAGGGACAGTGCCACCGGCTCGTCGTTGACGCCGCAGTCTTCCCCTTCGGTGTTCATCAGCACGTAGCGGGCGGCATTCCACAGCTTGTTGCAGAAGTTACGGTAGCCTTCCAGGCGCTTCATGTCCCAGTTGATGTCGCGGCCGGTGGTGGCCATGGCAGCCAGGGTGAAACGCAGGGCGTCGGTGCCGTGGGCGGCAATGCCCTCCGGGAATTCCTTCTTCGTGCGCTTGCCGATCTTCTCGGCCAGTTTGGGCTGCATCAGGTTGCCGGTACGTTTCTCCAGCAGGTCGTCCAGGCCGATGCCGTCAATCATGTCCAGCGGGTCGATGACGTTACCCTTGGACTTGGACATCTTGTCGCCGTGTTCGTCGCGGATCAGGCCGGTAACGTAGACGGTCTTGAACGGTACCTGCGGGGTGCCATCCTCATTCTTCATGAAGTGCATGGTCATCATGATCATCCGGGCGACCCAGAAGAAGATGATGTCGAAGCCGGTGACCAGTACGTCCGTTGGGTGGAAGGTTTTCAGGCGTTCGGTGATTTCCGGCCAGCCCAGGGTGCCGAAGGTCCACAGGGCGGAGCTGAACCAGGTGTCCAGCACGTCGTCGTCCTGATTCAGTTCCAGGTCGGCGGCGAGGTTGTGCTTCTGGCGTACTTCCTCTTCGCTGCGGCCGACGTAGATATTGCCCTCGGCGTCGTACCAGGCGGGAATCCGGTGGCCCCACCACAGCTGACGGGAGATGCACCAATCCTGGATGTCACGCATCCAGGCGAAATACATGTTCTCGTACTGCTTGGGTACGAACTGGATGCGTCCGTCTTCCACCGCTTCGATGGCAGGCTTGGCCAGGGTTTTTGCGTCGGCGAACCATTGGTCGGTCAGCATAGGTTCGATGATCAGGCCAGAGCGGTCGCCACGAGGCACGCTCAACACGTGGTCCTCTTCGCGCTCCAGCAGACCGGCTTCTTTCAGATCCGCGACGATGGCTTTGCGGGCATCTTCCCGGGTCAGGCCGGCGTAGGCGGCGGGCATGGTGCCATCGAGTTCATTGTTTTCGGTGCCGTCGCTGTTGAAGACCTCGGCCATGGCCCGGATATTGGCATCCTGGGTCATGACGTTGATCATCGGCAGGTTGTTGCGTTTACCAACAGCGTAATCGTTGAAGTCGTGGGCCGGGGTGATCTTCACGCAGCCAGAACCTTTCTCTGGGTCGGCATGGTGGTCGGCCAGGATGGGAATGCGGCGGTTCACCAGCGGCAGCATGACGTGCTTGCCGATCAGGTGCTGGTAGCGCTCGTCGTCCGGATGTACGGCCACGGCGGTGTCGCCCAACATGGTTTCCGGGCGGGTGGTGGCGACGACGACGTAGTCTTTGCCGTCCTGGGTTGTGGCGCCGTCAGCCAGCGGGTAACGCAGGTGCCAGAAGAAGCCTTTTTCTTCCTTGTTTTCCACTTCCAGGTCGGAAATGGCGGTGTGCAGTTTCGGGTCCCAGTTGACCAGGCGCTTGCCGCGATAGACCAGGCCCTCGTCGTACAGGCGGATGAACACTTCCTGCACGGCTTTGTAGAAGCCGTCATCCATGGTGAAGCGTTCGTTGTCCCAGTCCACGGAGTTGCCCAGGCGGCGAATCTGGCGGGTGATGGTGCCGCCGGAATGATCTTTCCAGTCCCAGATACGCTTGATGAATTCTTCCCGGCCCAGATCGTGGCGGGTTTTGCCTTCTTCGGCTGCCAGTTTGCGCTCAACAACCATTTGGGTGGCGATACCGGCGTGGTCGGTGCCTACCTGCCACAGGGTATTGTTGCCCTGCATGCGCTTGTAGCGGGTGAGGGTGTCCATAATGGTGTGCTGAAACGCATGGCCCATGTGGAGGCTGCCGGTGACGTTGGGCGGCGGGATGGCGATGCTGTAGGACTGGCCTTCACCGCTGGGGCGGAAGTACCCTTTGGATTCCCAGTTTTCGTACCACTGGCGCTCGATGTTTTCTGGCTGGTAGGTTTTTTCCATGGGTTTCTGCTGGTGACCGTTTGGTTGATTCACAAGGGAAAATTAAGACGCCTGATTATACATGCTCGCCCTCGTTGCGGCGAACCTCTGTATTGTGGGGGGCTACCCCCGCTTCCTCTGATCATGCACCCTCGGTTCAATCCCCAGCGCCCTCAATTGCCTGAAATGCGACCGCGCCTGATCAAGCACCGCCGGATCATTATGCGCCACTAAAGCCAGCCGCTTGAACCGATCAGCATCCGCCGGCAGGGTAGCCGATAGAATGATCACGGTATCCCAGTCCTCAGCCACCGGCGGACAGAGCAGGATGCCGACGGGGTCGGTGCAAGTGGTAGCGGAGTCGGGTATCACGCTGTGGGGTATGAACGCGTCCGGGCTGAAGTTCCACAGCAGGTCGTCCAGTTCTTCGGCGTGTCGCGCGGTGTCGCAGACGATGCACACGCGGTCCCCCTGCTGCCAGGCTTTGTCCACGAGTTTTGCGGCGTGGAGGTTGCGGGCTGAGGGGGTGTTCTGGGCGAGGATGTGGAACCAGTAGCGTTGGTTGCGGTCGCCCTGGCCGGAGGTGCCGGCAGCAGTGCTGCCGGGTTCCGGGCGGCTGTCGGAATTATTTTCCGGCATGGGACATCAGGTAGTTGACCAGCAGAGGTACCGGGCGGCCGGTTGATCCTTTGGCTTTACCCGAGTTCCAGGCAGTACCGGCAATGTCCAGATGAGCCCAACGGTATTCCTTGGTGAAGCGCGACAGGAAGCAGGCGGCGGTGATGGTGCCCGCGGGGCGGCCGCCGATGTTCTGCATGTCGGCAAAGTTGCTGTCCAGCTGGCTCTGGTATTCATCCCACAGCGGCAGGCGCCAGGCGCGGTCGCCGGCGCGCTCACCCGCGGCCAGCAGTTCGTTGGCCAGTTCGTCGTTATTGCTCAGCAGGCCGGTGGCGTGGTTGCCCAGGGCGATGATGCAGGCGCCGGTGAGGGTGGCCATGTCGACAACTGTTTCCGGGTTGAACTTTTTCACGTAGGTAAGGGCATCGCACAGCACCAGGCGGCCTTCCGCATCGGTATTGAGGATTTCGATGGTCTGGCCGGACATGGAGGTGACAATATCGCCGGGGCGGGTTGCGGTGCCGCTGGGCATGTTCTCGGCGGCGGCGATGACCGCGACGACGTTGATGTTCGGTTTGGTTTCGGCAATGGTCTGCATCGCCCCGAACACGGCGGCAGCGCCCCCCATGTCGTACTTCATCTCATCCATGCCTTCGCCCGGCTTGAGGCTGATGCCGCCGGTGTCAAAGGTAATACCTTTGCCTACCAGGACGTAGGGCTTGTCTTTGGCCTTGCCGCCACGGTATTCCATAACGATCAGTTTGGCCGGTTGCGCGCTGCCTGCGGAAACTGACAGCAGGCTGTTCATGCCCAGTTTCTTCATCTGTTTTTCATCAAGGATCTCGGTCTTGATGACGTCATGGTCTTTGGCGAGCTGTTCCGCCCGCTCACCCAGCCAGGTGGGGTGGCAGATATTCGGCGGAGTGTTGCCAAGATCACGGGTGAAATTCATGCCGCGGCCTGTCGCCAGTCCGAGGTTAAAGGCATCTTTCAGCGCCTTACCTGCGCTTGAGGCGGTCACGAGTACTTTGTTCAGCTTGCGCGCGCCGGGCTTTTCGCTCTTGAAGTCGTTGAACGTGTAGAGCTGTTCTTCCAGTGTGCGGCCAATCAGGTTAAGGCGAGCGCTTTCGGAGCTTACCGCTTCTTCTCCGGTTACGGATGTATCCGCCAACGCAATCAGTGCGGATTTCGAGGCACCATCTTTCAGTTGTCCCATCATGGCTATCAGGGCCTTGCGATAATTGGCCGGCGTACGGTCGCTGTCGTTGCCGGTACCAATCACCAGAACGCGGCCCCATGGCTGGTCATCCACGGGGATCAGTGTGGTGGTCGCGTTTTTGCCGTTGATGTCGCCGGTCTTTTGTAGTTTCTTTATCAGTCCGCCCAGAGCTTCATCCGCCTGGGTGGTGGTTTCGGGCCAGTTGCCTTTTTCTGGAACGGCAATGACGAGGCAGTCGGCCTTGGTGCTGGTGATCGATTTACTGCTCAGGCTGAAGTTCATGGCAACTCCCTTGTTTGATTCTGGTTGAGTGCGAGTCTGATTGAGTGCGAACAGGTGGCAGAACCTTGCGAACAATGTCCCTAGGATTGAGGTTTCGGACGGATTTATCAAGCGTTGACAGCTCCTTAACTTCCGGTACTGTCATTCAGCCCCAAGGTTACATAGAATAGCCCCGTCGTTTTTCCATCCATTGACAACGATCCGTTCCGGCCAGAGACAACGTTTTGAGCATCGTTTTCCGATACCTTACCCGTCAGACCATGATCAGCATGCTCGCCGTCTCCGGTGTTTTACTGCTGGTGTTCATGAGTGGCCGGTTTATCAAGTATCTGGCCGAAGCCGCCGCAGGCGAGTTGGCGGGTGATGTGTTGTTCCAGATCATGGCGTACCGATTTCCCGGGTTTCTGGAGTTGATCCTTCCCCTGGGCTTCTTTATCGGCATCCTGCTGGCCTACGGTCGTATGTACCTGGAGAGTGAAATGACCGTGCTGTTTGCCTGCGGCATGAGTGACCGCCAGGTGCTTGGCAAAACGCTGCTGGCCAGTATTCCGGTAATGCTGACGGTGGGAGCGATGAGTCTGTACGTCTCGCCCTGGGGTATGAAGCAGGTAGAGGCCATTTTTAATGAGCAACGAAAAGCGACTGAGTTTGAAATGCTGGCCCCGGGACGTTTTCAGGACCTGGCGTCCGGTGGTCGGGTTACCTATACCGAGGGTCTGAGCGATGACAAGCGGGTGCTTGAGGGTGTGTTCATCGCAGAATACGGTCGTGAGGGGCTAACCATTATTACGGCGGAGTCCGGCTCCCAGTTAATTGATCAGGAAACCGGAAGTCGTTTCCTGATCCTGGAAGAGGGCGGGCGTTTTGAGGGGCTGCCCGGTCAGCTTGAGTATCAGATTACCGGTTTTGATGCCTACGGACTGAAAGTTCAGAGTGGTGGTGGCCGTGATAAGGAGCTGGAAGAGGGGGTCAGTACCCTGGATCTGATGGCGTCGAACGACCCGGAAGATCGGGCATTGCTGCACTGGCGATTCACCTTGCCCCTGATCGTTCCCATTGTCACCTTACTGGCGGTACGGTTGAGTCGTGTGAATCCCCGCCAGGGCCGTTTTTTCCACCTGCTTCCGGCAATGCTGGTCTACATCACCTATCTTGGCCTGTTGATCGTAGCCCGGGATGCGCTCGCCAGTGGCAAGGTGCCGGAATGGATCGGCATGTTATGGGTGCATGCCATTTTCCTTGCCCTGGGGTTGTGGCTCCAGTTTGGTCCTGCCTGGCTTTATAAGCGGCGCTTACTCAGGGAGGGGCGGGCTCGTGCGTAAGATTGATCAATACGTCATGCGTACCGTGGGCGGCGCCATGTTCCTGGTCATGGTCGTGGTGCTGTCCCTGGATCTGATTTTTGGTTTCATTGCCGAACTGGATGACGCCCGTAACGATTATCAGACGCTGCAGGCGCTGTGGTACGTGTTCATGACGCTGCCTCGCCGCATATACGATTACCTGCCGCTTGGGGCCTTTATGGGGTGTCTTGTGGGTCTGGGGGCGATGGCCAGTTCCTCTGAGCTGACAGTTATCCGTGCGGCCGGGGTGTCCATCAAGCGCATTGTCTGGTCCGCGATGAAGCCCACACTGATTGTGGTGATGATCGGGCTGGTTGTCGGGGAATACGTTGCGCCGCCGGCAGAGCGCATGGCTCAGAGTCAGAAGGCGATCGCCCAGGGGGCGGGGGAAAATGTCGCAACGGCATCGGGTATCTGGCACCGGGAAGGGGATGTGTTCATGCACCTCAACGCCGTCAGTCCGGACGGCGAATTGCAGGGTGTTTCCCTGTTTCGTTTCGATGCCGACCGCTGGATGCTCTCGGCCAGCTTTTCCGAGCGTGCGACTTATCAGGGCGATTACTGGCAGTTGCAGAACGTGACCACCACCATGATGGGTGAAGAGCAACTGACTCAGGAAACCTACGAAACTCTGCGTTGGGAGACGGGGATATCGCCTGATGTGCTGAGCGTACTTATCGTCAAGCCTGAGAACCTGCCCGTGACCGGGTTATATACCTACGCCAGTTATCTGGACCAGCAGGGGCTAAGCTCGGCCAACTACTGGCTGGCGTTCTGGAAGAAAGTGCTGATGCCCCTGGGGACGGCGGTGATGGTGCTGGTGGCCATTTCCTTTATCTTCGGCCCGCTGCGCTCAGTCACCATGGGGTTCCGGGTTTTTACCGGTCTGATCGTCGGGCTGCTTTTCAAATACATGCAGGACCTGCTTGGCCCGATGAGTCTTGTTTTCGGCTTTAACCCGGTTCTGGCTATCCTGGTACCCATCGCAATCAACGCTGCTGTCGGTGCGGTGTTGATGCGACGGGCGGGGTGAGAAGAGTAGAGCTACTTCTTGTCCTGTTTGGGCACCTGAACCACCACGCTGTCAGAAATCCGGTCGGTGACGGACAAGCCGTTAATGGGCCAGAACAGGGATAGCATGGCGGGCAGGGTGATCACCAGGGTAATGGCCCCCAGGTAGTGGGAGGCCAGAAGAGTTACAAAGAAAACCGCTGCAGCTGTGACATAGCGACGCAAGGCCTGTGACCAGCTCACGGAGGTGCCATCCAGGTTTTCGATACGAATTCGCCACACCTGCATGGCCAGTGTCTGGCCGGTTCGTGTCCAGAAGTAGGCGAAAAACAGGTACAGCACCAGGAACAGGATAAACGTCAGTAGTGGATCACCGCCCAGCGTGCCGCTTTCAGCCATTTCCTGATAGCGATCCCACCCCGTCAGCCACCCGGCGATCATGGTGTAAATCCAGGTTGCCACCAGTAGCACGGCAATGCAGATCAACCCATCGTAAATAATGGTCAGAAGTCGTTTGATAAATGTAGCTGGGGGCAGCAATTCCTCGGCGTCATGAAAGCGTCGGGGCATGGGGTCTCCTGTGATGTTTCACGTTTTTCCTGTTCTCGGCGTGTGCTAGAGTAGCGGATTTGCACACGCATGTAAGTATGTGTTCTCAATCGTGGACCCCGACGGGTTTATAGAAGGGTATCAAAGGGCTATGAAAACCGCAGAGTTGCGACAGGCGTTTCTGGACTATTTCAAACAGCAGGGCCACACCATTGTGCCGAGCAGTTCGCTGGTACCGGCGGACGATCCCACCCTGTTGTTCACCAATGCGGGGATGAACCAGTTCAAGGATCTGTTCCTTGGTCGCGAGGAACGTGACTACACCCGTGCGACCACCTCCCAGAAATGCGTGCGTGCCGGCGGCAAGCACAATGACCTTGAGAACGTGGGTTACACCGCACGCCACCACACTTTTTTTGAAATGCTGGGCAATTTCAGCTTTGGCGACTATTTCAAGCGCGAAGCGATCAACTTCGCCTGGACGTTCCTGACCGGTGACGACTGGCTCAAGCTGCCAAAAGACAAATTGTGGGTGACTGTCTACGCCTCGGATGATGAGGCCTACGATATCTGGAACAAGGAAATTGGCGTTCCGGCAGAGCGAATTGTACGCATTGGCGACAACAAGGGCGCCCCCTATGCGTCCGATAACTTCTGGCAGATGGGTGACACGGGGCCTTGCGGTCCCTGTACGGAGATCTTCTACGACCATGGCCCGGACGTGGCCGGTGGCCCTCCCGGCAGTCCGGAAGAAGACGGCGACCGTTACATCGAAATCTGGAACGTGGTCTTCATGCAGTACAACCGCACGGCTGACGGCGAAATGCTGAATCTGCCAAAGCCGTCGGTAGATACCGGCATGGGGCTTGAGCGTATCACTGCTGTTCTCCAGGGCGTGCACAGCAATTACGAAATCGACCTGATGCAGGACCTGCTGGAAGCCGCCTCCGGAATTCTGGGCGGTGTCGCCACCACCGAAGCGTCGCTACGTGTGGTCGCTGACCACATTCGTTCCTGTGCGTTTCTTATTTCTGACGGCGTTATGCCTTCCAATGAAGGTCGAGGTTTTGTTTTGCGCAGGATCATTCGCCGCGCCGCTCGCCATGGCAACAAGCTAGGCGCTACCCAGCCTTTCTTCTACAAGCTCACTGGTGCCCTGGTTGAGTTGATGGGGGATGCCTATCCACAGCTGGTCAGTAGCCGAAAGCAGATTGAAAAGGTGCTGTTGCAGGAAGAAGAGCAGTTCGCCAAGACGCTGGACAAGGGTTTGCGTTTGCTGGAGCAGGACATTGCAGAGCTCAAAGGCAGCGTCATTCCCGGTGAGACAATTTTCACCCTGTATGACACCTACGGTTTTCCCGTGGATCTCACCAATGACATCGCCCGTGAGCGTGGCCTGACCCTGGACTATGAAGGCTATGAAAAGGCGATGGAAAGCCAGCGTGAGCGGGCCCGAGCCGCCAGCAAGTTTGGCATTGATTACAATGCTGCCGGCCTGTCCATTGAAGGCAAGACAGAGTTTACCGGCTATGAGCATATCGATGGCCATGAGACGATTCGCACCGTGATTGTCGGCGATGAAGAGAAAGCGGCAGAAGCCGGGGACGAAGCGGTTGTCGTTCTGGAGCGTACTCCGTTCTACGCGGAATCCGGCGGGCAGGTGGGTGATACCGGCCTGTTGACCTGGAGTGGTGGCCGCTTTCAGGTAACCGATACCCGCAAGGAAGGGGATAACCATCTTCATATCGGCACTGTCATTGAAGGCGAGCTGTTCTCCGGGCTGGAAGTGGACGCCCGCATCGATCACGCCCGCCGCGAGCGCACCAAGCGCAATCATTCTGCCACCCATCTGTTGCATGCCGCACTGCGCAATGTGCTGGGGGAGCATGTCAGCCAGAAAGGCTCGTTGGTGGACCCGGATAAGCTGCGTTTCGACTTCTCGCACTTTGAGGCTGTAACGCCGGCGCAGTTAAAGGAAATCGAACGTCAGGTGAATGAGCAGGTTCTTGCGAACACGCCGGTTCAGACGGAAGTGACCGATATGGAGCGGGCTCAGGCAAAAGGTGCGGTGGCCCTGTTCGGTGAGAAATATGGCGATACCGTTCGGGTATTGAGCATGGGCTCGGATAATTTTTCCGTTGAGTTGTGTGGTGGTACCCACGTGGCTCGCACAGGGGATATTGGTTTGTTCCGCATCACCTCGGAAAGTGGTATTTCCTCCGGGGTTCGCCGCATTGAGGCCGTCACCGGCTTCGGCGCATTGGAGTGGGTCGACGAAACCGAGCAAACTCTGAAACAGGCTGCAGGACTGGTAAAAGGAACCCGGGAATCGCTGATCGAAAAAGTGCAGCAAACCGTCGAGCGCAACCGCCAGCTGGAAAAAGAAATGACAGCCCTCAAGGCCAAATTGGCCAGCTCTGCCGGAACCGATCTGGCGGGTTCCGCCGTTGACGTGGGTGGGCTGAAAGTGGTGGCTTCCGAGCTGGAAGGCGCCGACCGCAAGGCGTTGATGGAAACGGCGGATCAGCTGAAGAACAAGCTTGGTGAAGGGGTTGTGGTGCTTGCCAGTGTTGAAGACGGCAAAGTGACGCTGGTAGCCGGTGTTACCAAATCGGCCACCGGGAAGATCAAGGCTGGAGATCTGATGAAGCATCTCGCGGCTCAGGTCGATGGTAAAGGCGGCGGCCGTCCGGACATGGCTCAGGGTGGCGGTAACGATCCTTCCCGATTGGCGGATGCTCTGGCAGGCGTGCCTGCCTGGGTCAAAGAAAATATTGCATAAGCAACTGTCGTGATGGCGGGTAGGCGTTTATAATCCTGTCCGTTTGATTTTTAACCGGCGGGGCTTTGGCTCCGCCTTTGTCCTATTTCAGGATACCGGGAAGAAAATGGCTCTGTTGGTTCAGAAATTCGGTGGTACGTCGGTCGGGACGACCGATCGTATTCAGGCGGTGGCCGAGAAAGTGGCCCACTTCCGCCGTGAGGGGCATGATGTGGTTGTGGTGGTGTCCGCCATGAGTGGCGAAACCAATCGCCTGATCGCATTGGCAAACGACATTATGGAAGAGCCCACGCCCCGGGAAATGGATGTGCTGGTCTCTACCGGCGAGCAGGTAACGATTGCGTTGCTGTCCATGGCGCTGCAGAAGTTGGGATGCACCGCGCGTTCCTATACGGGCTCGCAGGTCCGTATCGTGACCGACAGCTCTCATACCAAGGCGCGTATTAAGCAGATTGATGAGCAGCGAATGCGCGAAGATCTGGATGCGGGCAGGGTGGTTGTGGTTGCTGGCTTCCAGGGCATAGATGAAAGCGGCAATATTACCACGCTTGGTCGTGGTGGATCGGATACCACGGCCGTTGCACTGGCGGCGGCGTTGAAAGCCGACGAATGCCAGATTTATACAGACGTTGATGGGGTCTACACGACCGATCCCCGTGTTGTCGACAGTGCGCAGCGTCTCGAGCGAATCACCTTTGAAGAAATGCTGGAAATGGCCAGCCTGGGCTCAAAGGTGCTGCAGATCCGTGCTGTCGAGTTTGCAGGTAAGTACAATGTTCCTTTAAGGGTTCTTTCCAGCTTCCAGGAAGGTGAAGGCACCCTGATCACTTTTGAGGATGATAACGCCATGGAACAACCGGTCGTCTCCGGTATCGCTTTCAACCGTGATGAAGCCAAGGTCACTATTTCCGGTGTTCCCGATACACCTGGCAGTGCATTGCGTATACTGAAACCTGTTAGCGACGCTAATATTGAAGTTGATATGATTGTGCAGAACGTGGGTGAGGATAACCGCACGTCCTTCACCTTTACGGTTCATCGCAATGATTTCAAGCGCGCCCAGGAAGTGCTCCGGAGTGTCGCAGACGAGCTGGGAGCCCGTGACGTTGGTGGTGACAGTAAAATTGCAAAGGTGAGCATTGTTGGCGTAGGAATGCGCTCACATGCGGGTGTGGCAACCAGGATGTTTGAAGCTCTCTCCCATGAGGGTATCAATATTCAGATGATCTCCACGTCAGAAATCAAGATTTCCGTGGTGATTGATGAGAAGTATCTCGAGCTTGCGGTTCGCGCACTTCACAGTGCATTCGAGCTGGACAAGTCCGGGGTTGAAGAAGCCTGATCCAGCGAAGCACAGGTCGGTTCGCTCAGGTTTTTTGTATAAAGGCAGTCATTTGTTGCCCCCGTTAGCGTAGTTGTTCCGTATAAGGGATTGTGCGTTTTTTGAGTAGCAAGTGACCCTATTATAAAAGTGGAAGATTATTTTTCGGAACAGGTAGCTCTGGACAAGGGAGAACAGGATATGTTGATTTTGACTCGCCGTGTTGGCGAAACTCTGATGGTGGGTGACGAAATCACCGTTACCGTGCTCGGAGTCAAGGGGAATCAGGTACGAATTGGTGTCAACGCTCCAAAAGAAGTGGCGGTACACCGTGAAGAGATTTATCAGCGGATTCAGAGTGAAAAAGATTCTGATGAACCAGAGCCTGGTAATAGCTAAGAGCTTTTAAAAGCCGTTCAAGGGAAGCCTGAACGGCTTTTTTTCTGCCTGGTTAAAATGAGATGCAAAAAACTTGTGTCAACCCTATGAAAACAGAAAAATTATGGTAGTATACGCCCCGTTCTCAAGGAGAGGTGGGTGAGTGGCTGAAACCAGTTCCCTGCTAAGGAACCGTACGAGCAATCGTACCGAGGGTTCGAATCCCTCCCTCTCCGCCATTTTCCTTAACTGGATTATGAGAGCAGGTTGGTCTGGCAACCAACCAGAGCGAATAGATGCGCGGCTGTAGCTCAGCTGGATAGAGTACCTGGCTACGAACCAGGCGGTCGGAGGTTCGAATCCTCCCAGCCGCGCCATTTTCGCCATACAAAGTTTTAAGCGGCTGTAGCTCAGCTGGATAGAGTACCTGGCTACGAACCAGGCGGTCGGAGGTTCGAATCCTCCCAGCCGCGCCATATCAAGATCAGAACGCCTCAGTTTGTGCACCCCACAGGCTGAGGCGTTTTGCTTTGTATGGCTGGGAGGATTTGAACCGAAAGAGGTTCGACCGCAGCACACGCAGTGTGCGGAGGAACGCGGGAGCGCAGCGACGGCGGCCCCGAAGGGGAAGGGCCGTAGGCCCGCCTAATCCTCCCAGCCGCGCCATATCAAGATCAGAACGCCTCAGTTTGTGCACCCCACAGGCCGAGGCGTTTTGCTTTGTGCAGCTGGGAGGATTTGAACCGAAAGAGGTTCGACCGGCATGCAACCAAAGAACAAGAGTCTTTCACCAAAGCGTACGTGGTCTAAACTAAAAAAGAAGGGGTTCATTGTTTGGCTCCTGGGGAGGGGCTATGTTTTTGCGTCTGCTCTCTTTGTCTTCGCTCTGGTTGGTAGCTCTACTCACACTGTTGTCCCTGTATGCGTATGCTGAACCAGCCATGGATCCGCTTGATGGTGCGGTTTTCGAAGGTGTGTTGAGGGAAGTCGATAAATCTTCGGGCGGGGATGATGACCGGTTGGTGTTCGAAGGAGGCTTTTTTACCTCGCGAGCCTGTGAGGATTACGGATTTTTCCGAACGGAATACACGGTGGACCACGAATCTGGAGTGGTGAGATTTCACGCGACAGCGACTAGCCCCAGTCATGGCCGTATGGAGTGGCGTGGAGCGGTACAGGATGATCAACTGAAGGCTCGTGTGGTTTGGACTAAAGAACGTTGGTACTGGGATATTCGGCGTGAATATGCATTTGAAGGTTTGCTGGTTAAATAGGGGGCTTTTCGGTGTTTCCTGGCATCGCCAATTGATGGCCTGGAGTGGAAAGGTGAGCAGAGGTCATGGCGCTGAGCGGTCGATTCGTTAGGTTGGCTTTATTGGTGTCCCTGGCAGTCGGGTTGAATTTGATGGGGCACGCTCTGGTAGATGAGCTGGATTTCCAGGTATTTCCACGGCATGAGCCGGTGCTGCATCTGATGGTCCTGAGTGCGGCCGGGCTTTACGTTATGTTGATGGCAATCCCCTTTATGCCAGGCATTGAGATTGGGCTTGCGCTGTTACTGCTGCTGGGGGGGGAGGGAGCATTGCTCGTCTACATGAGTACTGTTCTGGCCTTGTCCATCAGTTATTGGGTTGGCCGGTTGATGCCTGAGCGTACCATCAGCCGATTGTTGCAATGGCTGCATTTCCATCGTGCTGCGAAGATGGTGATGCAGGTGGAAGAGGTGTCACCCTCGGAGCGGATAGGCAAAATCTACAATCTGGCTCCAGCGGGCATCGTTCCGTTTTTGCTGCGCCACCGGTTTTTGGCGGTTGCCGCGTTGTTGAATCTGCCGGGTAATGCGTTGATCGGTGGAGGAGGGGGGATTAGTTTGGTGCTCGGTATGAGTCGGCTGATTCCATACTATCAGTACTTGTTAACCGTGGCATTGGCGGTGGCACCGGTGCCGTTGTTGTTCTATATACTGGAGCTTTAGACATAGCGTTCCGTCTGGCTAATTCGTTAACCTGCTGCGAATTAACCAGGCGGGACGCTAACGTTGTTACCACCTCTAGTAGTCACCCTGACCGTCCTGATAGGCCATCCTTTCCGGCCTCCTGGCCTGAATTCTCACATTTTGTGTTTTTGGTCCGCTCCCATCAGCTGTCCACGAACAGCACCATCGGGGTATTCCGGATTGTGCACGTTAATGTAGAAGTCGGACGGATTCTCAAGAATACGCTTTACGATACCGCTCTCACCTGTCGGGAACTTGCCTTTCTCGCCTTCGGTCAGGCAGTCCGCTGCATCGCCGTCTTCAGGGCCTGCAAGCATGGCAATCGGGGCACCATTCATGCCTTTGCCCGCTTCATGGATGTGGGCAGCCATGCCTTCGCCCACCGGTACAGTCTGAATGCCTTTTACCTGAAGGATGTAACACAGAGTCGTGGGGTCACCGTCCACACCGAAAACGTGGCCATGCCCTTTGCCGTTGGGGTCGCCTTTGCTACCTACCATCTCCTTGGCGCTTAACTGGGTGGTCAGCACGTGGTTAGTGTGACCCGCCATGGCCGCAGACGATACGCCCATGGCGGCACAGGTCAGAGTTGCTGCCATCAGGGTTTTTACGCTGGATGATTTCATCGGTGTTCTCCTTGGTTTTTGCTGTTTTAGCGGTAAGCCGCATAGGAGTATTCGCATGAAGTGGCAAATCAGATGCACCTCATAACAAATAATCAGCAATTTGGCCCAGAAGAACATGTGGGCGATCACCACATCAGATCGTCAGGGATCTCGAACCCGGCATAAGGATCGTCCTCACCGACATCGTCTTTTTGGCGGTCATGGAGTACAACCACGGCATTTTCATCCCGCTCCTGAATTTTCCGCGCAACGCCTTCGGCAACGATTTCGTACTGATCGTTGACGAACACAATGGCCAGGCGGCCCCGGGACAGCTGGTCGACCATTTTGTCGTCGACGAAGATTTTCTTGATTTTCTTGTCGTGAACAAACTGGTAGGAGGTTTCGCCCCGGGATCGGTCCAGTCGGTTGGTGTTAACCAATTGGCGAATCTGTGCCTGAATGGCTTTTTTCTCGGCTTCCTTCTGGCGTTCCAGGTTTAATTGGCGATCACGCTCTGCTTTCTCTTCCCGGGCCTTGCGGGCGCGGATTTCAGCCTCGCTGACCTGCACGGTTCCTTTGGGTTGCTGCTTCCGTTGCTTTTTCTTTTCGTTGCGAATGGCCTTGGCTTTTTTTTCATCGGCAAGTCCTGCTTTCAGTAGCTGGTCCTGAAGTGATGCCATCGACGCCTCCCTCTATAGTTGCTGACTCTGACGCCCGTCTTGATGATGAATTAACCAGACGGGGCGTGCGTTGATAAGGTAGTATACGCGCACTGCAAACTCCGCCATAACCAGCATTATTCATTTCAGGATTTTCTATTTATGTCTTCCTTTAACCAGCTTGGCCTTTCGCAGGCCATGGTCTCCAATCTTGCACAGTTGGGATTCCAGCAACCCACGCCCATACAGGCCAGGGCGTTGCCTGCTGCCATCGCTGGGAAGGATGTCATTGCCATGGCGCAAACCGGCAGTGGTAAAACAGCGGCGTTCGGGATCGGACTGATTGAGAAGCTCAGGCCGCGGCAGTTTTCGGTTCAGGGGCTGGTTTTATGTCCGACCCGGGAACTTGCCGATCAGGTGGCCAAAGCTTTGCGGGAACTGGCGCGGGCAAAGACCAATGTAAAGGTGTTGACGCTGTGTGGTGGTGTTGCCATAGGACCACAGATTGGTTCCCTGAGTCATGGCGCCCATATCGTTGTTGGTACGCCGGGACGTATCCAGGACCATCTGCGCAAGGGCACTCTGATCCTGGATAAGCTGCAAACCCTGGTGCTGGATGAAGCGGATCGCATGCTGGATATGGGGTTTCAGGATACGGTGGAAGATATCATCAGTCAGGCGCCATCGCAGCGTCAGACCCTGATGTTTTCGGCAACCTGGCCGGACGCTATTCGCACACTCAGTGAACGTTACCAGTCCAATCCGATCGATATCCGGGTTGAAGGGCATATTGAGAAGCCCGACATTCGTGAAATTTTTTATGAGATTGCTTCCGGCCGGCAGGCGGATGCGCTGGCGGCGCTGTTGTCGGATCTTCAGCCTACCTCCTGTATTGCCTTCTGCACCACCAAGCAGCAGTGCGATGAACTGGCTGCGGCTTTAGGCGATCGCGGCTTCTCGGCTTTGCCCCTGCACGGAGATCTCGAACAAAGGGATCGTGACAGTGTGCTGGTTCGCTTCGGGAACCAGAGTTGCTCGGTCCTGGTGGCAACGGATGTTGCTGCCCGTGGGTTGGACATCAAAGCGTTGCCGCTGGTGGTAAATGTCGAGCCGGCCAGAGATCCGGAGGTTCACACACATCGGGTTGGCCGCACCGGCCGGGCAGGTGAGGCGGGTCTGGCAGTGACTCTGAGTACACCCTCCCAAGGCCATAAGATTTCCCGTCTGGAATCCCTGCGTGACGAGGAAGTGCGGTGGGGAGATACAGAAAAACTGTTAGCCAACCCTGACAGGCCGCTTGTGCCGACGATGCGCACGTTATGTATTTCTGGCGGCCGCAAGGACAAGGTCCGGCCGGGAGATGTATTGGGAGCGCTCACAGGAGAGGCGGGTATCCCGGGCAAAGCCGTTGGCAAAATTGATCTGTTTGACTTCCAGTGCTTTGTGGCAGTTGACCGTAGTGTCGCCGGAGAGGCGCTGAAGAGGCTGGAGAATGGCAGGATAAAAGGCCGTAAAATGCGCGTCCGATATGCCTGAGTGACGGCGGATTAAGGCGGGACCCATTTCTGTCATAATGGGTCTTGAGGCTCGGAAAGCGCGTATAGTAATTCGCATTCAGGTTGCCCATGGCAATCTAAAACGGTAAATTACGCAGGATTTTGCCTCCCGAATTGTTTTTGTTGGACCTATGACCTTAGTCCAATCCGGTTGCACCGGGCAAGTCGGGGAAATCACACAAACCAATACAGGTAGCTATTCGATATGAATGACCTGATGTCACAAGCCGTAGATCTGATGATTGCAGGTATGGGGTTCGTGTTTGCGTTCCTGGTTGTGCTGGTATTCGCAACGCTGCTCATGTCCAAGCTCATCTCACGGTTTGCGCCGCCAGAGCCGGCAACCCCGGCCAGAACGCCACGTGCCAAGCCCAAGGCGCCAACGTCGGTTGACCCTGACACCGCCGAGGCCATCAAGAAGGCGATTGCACAATTCCGGTCGCGCCACAAGAAGTGACCCGGTAAAAGATAGAACCTTTAAACAGAAGGCTGACACGATGACTGACACAAAGAAACCGCTGGGGATTACGGACGTTATCCTGCGTGACGCCCACCAATCCCTGCTCGCCACCCGTATGCGGCTTGACGACATGCTGCCCATTGCCGAGAAACTCGACAAAGTCGGTTTCTGGTCTCTGGAATCCTGGGGTGGAGCTACCTTCGACTCCTGCATCCGTTACCTGGGCGAAGACCCCTGGGAGCGTATCCGCGAACTGAAAAAGGCCATGCCCAACACTCAGCAGCAAATGCTTCTGCGGGGCCAGAACCTGTTGGGTTACCGTCATTACGCGGATGATGTTGTGGACCGTTTCTGTGAGCGTGCTGCCGAGAATGGCGTCGACGTGTTCCGTATTTTTGATGCGATGAATGATCCCCGTAACCTGGATCGCGCCATCAAGGCCGTACGCAAGACCGGAAAGCATGCGCAGGGCACTATTGCCTACACGACCAGCCCGGTGCACACCATCGACATGTGGGTAGAGCTGGCAAAGGAAGTCGCCGATATGGGTGCGGACTCCATTGCCATCAAGGATATGGCGGGTATTCTCAAGCCTTATGTGGCTTTTGACCTGGTCAGCCGTCTGAAGAAAGAACTGGATATCCCGATTCACATGCAGTGCCACGCGACCACAGGCATGTCTACCGCCACCGCCATCAAGGCGGCGGAAGCCGGTATTGATAACGTGGATACGGCCATCTCTTCCATGAGTATGACCTATGGTCACTCGCCCACAGAAGCTGTGGTTGCCATCCTGGAAGGTACTGACCGTGACACCGGTCTTGACCTGAATCTGCTCGAAGAGATCGCCAGCTACTTCCGTCAGGTACGTAAGAAGTACGCGAAGTTTGAAGGCAGCCTCCGGGGTACCGATTCCCGCATCCTGATTGCCCAGGTACCGGGTGGCATGCTGACCAATATGGAAAACCAGCTGCGCGAACAGAACGCAAGCGACAAGTTCGACCAGGTTCTGGACGAGATTCCCAAGGTTCGCGAAGACCTGGGCTTCATCCCGCTGGTAACGCCGACCTCACAGATCGTGGGTACCCAGGCGGTACTGAACGTTCTGACTGGTGAACGCTACAAGTCCATCTCCAAGGAAACCTCTGCGATCCTGAAGGGCGAGTACGGTGCAGCACCGGCGCCAATGAACAAGGAATTGCAGGAGCGTGTTCTGGATGGAAAGGAAGTGATGACCTGTCGTCCAGCGGATGTGCTTGAACCAGAAATGGACAAACTGACCGACGAGCTGAAGAAGCTGGCGGACGAGAAGGGCATCAAGCTGGCAGACAACGTCGTGGACGACGTGCTGACCTACGCTCTGTTCCCGCAGATCGGTCTCAAGTTCCTGGAAAACCGCAACAACCCGGATGCATTCGAGCCGGTTCCGACCGCCGAAGATGCCGCACCTGCCAAGAAGACTGAAGGCCCCGAGACTTACACCGTTGAGGTGAACGGCAAGAAGTTCGTGGTGGCAGTATCTGAAGGTGGTGAGATCAGCCAGATCCAGGGTGAGGGCGGTGCTGCTTCTGCGCCGGCTGCATCTTCAACACCAGCACCTGCTGCTGGCGAAGGTGAGCCTGTAGTTGCGCCCCTGGGCGGTAACATCTTCAAGGTTCTGGTTTCTCCGGGTGACACCGTAGAAGAAGGCGATGTGCTGATTATCCTCGAAGCCATGAAGATGGAAACCGAGGTTCGCGCACCCAAGGCCGGTACTATCGGCGAAGTCTTCATCAAGGTCGGTGATGCCGTCTCCCCTGATGATGAAATGCTGACAATCGCATAAGGGCCAGCATTCCATGGATAAAATTATGACGCTCTGGACAGGCAGTGGCCTGTTCAATATCGAGCCGGGCCAGGTGGTGATGATTGCCATTGGACTGCTCCTGCTGTTCCTTGCTATCCGCAAGGGCTTTGAGCCACTGCTGCTGGTGCCGATTGGCTTCGGTGGCATCCTGGCGAACATTCCGGAGGCAGGGCTTGCCCTGACTGCGGCCGAAAATGCCATTCATTTTGCTTTGAAGGGCGGCGCCTCGAATATTCTGGCCGCATTGGCTGCCCCCCTTGATGTGGCCTACCAGGCCGGCCAGGCTATAACGCCTGAGGTGAAGGAAGCCTTCAAGATCGGCGTCAAGGAAGCCAGCTACTCTGAAATGGCCATGGCGAATTCGCTGGCGCAGGATTTCGGTTATGGCAATGGCATGCTCTATAACTTCTACTCAGTGGTTATCGGAAGCACCATTGGCCCACTGCTGATCTTTATGGGTGTGGGCGCCATGACCGACTTTGGTCCGCTGTTGGCGAACCCCAAGACCATGCTGCTGGGTGCGGCTGCTCAGTTCGGTATCTTCGGTACCGTGATCGGTGCGGCCCTGCTGGATTTCTTCGGTATTCTGGATTTCACCATCCTTGAAGCCGCGGCTGTGGGTATCATTGGTGGCGCGGATGGCCCAACATCCATCTACGTGTCCAGTGTTCTGGCTCCTCACCTGATTGGTGCCATTGCGGTCTCAGCCTACGCCTACATGGCGCTGGTTCCGATGATCCAGCCGCCGATCATGAAGGCGCTGACCAGTCAGAAAGAGCGGGCCATCAAGATGTCCCAGCTGCGCCCGGTCAGCAAGAAGGAGAAGATCGTCTTCCCGTTGGTAGTGCTGATTGCCGTGGTTCTGTTCCTGCCAGATGCGGCTCCGCTGCTGGGTATGTTCTGCTTCGGTAACCTGATGCGCGAATGTGGTGTTGTTGAGCGTCTGAGTGACACCGCCCAGAATGCGCTGATCAACATCGTGACGATCTTCCTGGGCCTGTCGGTTGGCTCCAAGCTGATGGCTGACAAGTTCCTGGATCCGCAGACTCTGGGTATTCTCGGCCTGGGTATTGTTGCCTTCGGTGTGGGCACCGCGTCTGGTGTTCTGATGGCGAAGCTGATGAACCGCTTCAGCAAAGAAGCTATCAACCCGTTGATTGGTTCTGCCGGTGTATCTGCCGTGCCGATGGCTGCGCGGGTCTCCAACAAGGTTGGCCTGGAAGCTAACCCGCAGAACTTCCTGCTGATGCACGCCATGGGCCCGAACGTGGCTGGTGTTATCGGCTCTGCGGTTGCTGCCGGTGTGATGATCAAGCTGTTGAGCTGATCCTCTTATCGCAGTACCGAAAACCCCGCCTTTGTGCGGGGTTTTTTTGTTTTTAATGAAAATTCCTGGAATGAACGGGCAACGACTGAATCAGGTGGCTCAGATCGGAAAGCTTCCCCGCCATCACATGCACAATGTCTCCCTCTCTCTCCAGAATCCCCTTCACATGCAGTAACCGGGCAGTCAATAACGGCTTGCGCTGCCGCCGCGCGGTTTCCAGCCACACCACCACATTCACGTTACCGGTCTCGTCTTCCAGGGTCACAAAGGTCACGCCGGAGGCGGAGCCGGGGCGTTGGCGGCCGGTGACGAGACCGGCGACCTGGACGGGGATGCCGGCTTTGGTGGTTCTGAGTTGCTCGGCGCTCAGACAGAACGTCAGGTGGCCTTGTTCCCGCAGCAGGGCCAGCGGGTGGCGTTGCAGGGTCAGGCCCTGGCTGGCGTAGTCGGCGAGGACGTTCTGGCCTTCCGTGGGCTCCGGTAGTTGGGTGCAGTATTCCGGTTGGTATTCAACCGAAGTTTCCTCAGCGAACAGTTCTGTAGGCTGTTCGTGGTCGAGCAGTTGCCAGTAAGCCTGATGCCGGTTGGCGGTGAATCCGGGCATGGCGTTGGCGCCGGCAAGCAGTTCCATATCCCGCTGATTCAGGGCGGCCAGATGGCGGAGTTCGCTGGCGGAGCGGTAGCCGGTTGCCGGGCGGTTCTGGTGGATGCGTTCGGCGCCGTTGGCGGATAGGCCCTGGATGATCCTCAGGCCCAGGCGCAGGTGGCGTTCTTTGCTCTCCAGTGTGTGGTTCCATTGGCTGAAATTCACGTCCGGCGGAAGGACGGTAACGTCGTGCCGCCGGGCGTCCTGCACCAGTTGTGAGGGGGAATAGAATCCCATGGGCTGGCTGTTGAGCAGGGCGCAGTAAAAGGCCGCGGGATAATGCCGTTTGATCCAGGCGGAGACGTACACCAGCAAGGCAAAGCTGGCGGCGTGGGATTCCGGGAAACCGTAGCCACCGAAGCCACAGATTTGCTGGTAGAGCCGTTCGGCAAAGTCGGCATCGTGGCCGCGTTCGAGCATACCGGTAATCAGTTTTTCCCGGAACGGGGTGAGGTCGCCATGGGATTTCCAGGCGGCCATGGCCCGGCGCAGCTGGTCGGCTTCGCCGGCGGAGAAACCGGCCGCCACCATGGCCAGTTTGATGACCTGTTCCTGAAAGATAGGCACGCCAAGAGTACGTTCGAGAACGTTGCGTACGGCACCATTCGGGTAGTCCACTGGTTCCTGGCCGTGTTTACGGCGCAGGTACGGATGCACCATGTCTCCCTGGATGGGGCCGGGTCGTACGATGGCCACTTCGATCACCAGGTCGTAATAGGTCTCCGGTTTCAGGCGCGGCAACATGTTGATCTGGGCCCGGGATTCCACCTGGAATACGCCGATACTGTCGCCTTTCTGGAGCATGGCGTAGGTGGCCCGGTCTTCCTGGGGAATGTCCTGCATGCGGAATGGCTGGCCCTTTTCTTCGCTGATTAACTCCAGGGCCTTGCGTATGGCAGAGAGCATACCGAGGGCCAGCACATCCACTTTCATCAGGCCCAGGCTTTCCAGGTCGTCCTTGTCCCACTGGATCACAGTGCGGTCGGCCATGGTGGCGTTTTCCACCGGTACCAGCTCGGCCAGCGGCCCGGCGCTGATGACAAACCCGCCCACATGCTGGGACAGGTGCCGTGGGAAGCCCAGCAGGGTGTTGACCAGGCTAAAGAACTGGTCTGCCACCTGCGGGTTACGGGTGATTTTCTTGTCCAGGATCTGCTGGCGCCAGTTGGTGGCCTGGTCTCGCCAGTCAATACCTTCCAGCAGTTGTTCTACCAGGGCGGGATCAAAGCCGAGAGCCTTACCGACGTCGCGAATGGCGCTGCGGGGCCGGTAACGGATCACCGTGGCGGCCAGGGCGGCCCGCTCGCGGCTGTAGCGCCGGTAGATATACTGGATGACTTCTTCCCGGCGTTCGTGCTCAAAATCCACATCAATATCCGGGGGCTCGTTGCGGTCTTTGGAAATAAACCGCTCGAACAGGAGTTCCACCCGGGCCGGATTCACCTCGGTGATGCCCAGGCAATAACAGACCGCAGAGTTGGCGGCGGAACCCCGGCCCTGGCACAGGATGCCCCGGCTGCGGGCAAAGGCCACGATGTCGTGGATGGTCAGGAAATAGTGCTCGTACTTCATCTCGGAGATCAGGCCCAGCTCCTTGCGGATCAGGCTCTGGACCTGCAGCGGCGTGCCTTCCGGATAACGCCGGCACTCGCCCTCACTGGTCAGCCGCTTCAGGTAAGCGGCAGGGGTTTCGCCTTCCGGTACCAGATCTGGCGGGTATTCGTAACGCAAGCTGCCGGGCTCGAAGGTGCACTGCCGGGCAATGGTCAGGGTTTCATTCAGCCAGGTTTGTGGAAACAGCCGTTGCAGCACGGGTAATGGGCGCAGGTATCGCTCCCCATTCTGGAACAGGCAGTGGCCGGCATTTTCCAGGTTGGTGTGATTGCGCAGGGCCGTGAGCACATCCTGCAGAGGCTGGCGCTCCCGGCTGTGCATGTGTACTTCACCAACGGCGGCAACCGGGATGCGTAACTGGTCAGCCAGCCAGTGTATCCGGGCAAGCCGCTGTTCCTCGCCGGACTCCAGGGTGCGGGCGGCGGCAATCCAGAGCCGCAGATCAAACAGGCGGCCCAGCCATTCGCCGCAGGCCAGGGCCTGATCGGACGCCGCCTCGGCCGGCGAGGGTGGCAGCCACAGGCACAAGCAGTCATCCAGCGTGTGAGTCTCAATGTCACGGCAGAACAGCTGGTACTGGCCTTTCTCGGCCCGGCGACGGCCGGTGGTGATCAACTGGCAGAGCTGGCCATAGCCCTTGCGGGTGCGGGCCAGCAGGATGAAGCGTGGAGTGGTGGCGCCGGGCAGCACATCGGACAGTTCAAACCAGCTGCCGGTAATCAATTGGACCGGGCTTTCTGCCAGTGCCGCCCAGGCCCGGGGGATACCGGCAACGGAACAGGCATCGGTGATGGCCAGAGCCGTGTAGCCAAGCTCGTGTGCCCGCTCGGCCAGCTCCTGAGGGTGAGAGGCTCCGGTCAGAAACGTGAAGTTGCTGAAGCAGAACAGTTCCGCGTACTGACGCTCGGACATCAGCCAAACCACCCATGCACAAACCAGCCCTCCCGGGCATCCCGGAAGACCCAGGCCAACTGGCCGCTGTGCAACTGGGCAATGTAGTAATCCCGGTGCACCCGCTGGCCATCCCACCAGCCACCGCTGATTCGCTCCGGGCCGGCAAACCAGGCAACCGGTGCCTCAGTCAGCGGTTGTGGGCCTTTCAGCAGCCAGAGGGGGCGCCGTGGCAGTTCTTCGACAGGCTTTAGCGGCGTTCCGGTTTTGCGCAGGACTTCCGAAGCAGACCATGCCCGTTCGGGGCGGTGATCGGCCTGGGGCGAGAGCTGTCTGAGCGCTTTTTCCCCGAGCCGGGCCTGCAAGCGGCTGATCAGGGTATGCCAGGCCTCGTTCAGATCCTGTGTTTCGCCCAGTAAATCCTGGCCGGAGGGCGCCTCCCGGGACAGGAAGCGCTTCACCGACAACATCAGAGAAATCACCGGCGCCTGCAGCGAGTGCTGTTCCAGCCGCAGGCGAATGAGGTTGAGGAAGTTGTCGGCCCGGTGCTCCGGCCCGGAAGTGCGGATATGCATGCGGGTGGGCTCAGAGTGCCGGTGTTTCAGTACCAGCCGCAGGCTGTCGGTATCCTGCTGGCGCCAGCAAAGATCCTCTTCCAGTTCTGTGAGCATTCGCTGGAGCGGAAACAACAGCCCCTGGGTGTGCTCAATCTCCTGCACGAAATCTGCCTGTTGGCGGAAAGAGTGGGGCGGTTGCCAGGGTGTTCGAGGGTCTGGCCGGGTGCCCTGGATTTTCTGGATGTAAGCCAGCAGTTCCGGAGACAGGCGGCGGGCCAGTTCATTGGGCGGCAAATCAAAAACCTCCCCCAGCGTATTCAGCCCCAGTCGCTGCAGGCGGGTGCAGGCTTTCTCATCGAGTTCCGCCGCGAGCAGGGGCATCTGGCTCAGGGCTCGCTGAATATGCCCCTTGTCTGACGTGCACTCCCCTTTGCCTGCACGCGCAATCAGGCGGGCGGCCAAGGGCGTGTAGCCAATCCCGATCCAGGCATTCAGCTGGCGCTCATTCAGCCCCTGTTCCACCGTTTGCCAGACGGCGGGTAAACCACCATACAGCTTTTGCAGACTGCCTACCTCGGCCAGCATGCCATCCGGAGGAACCAGCACAATGTGGGCCGCGTAGCGGTAAAGCCAGCGGGCCTGGTCTTCCAGGATTCGGGCTTCCTGAAAGGCATCGGCCCGGACCATACCCAGATCTGGCGCCAGACTGATGGCGGTTTTCAGGCGCATACCAGTACGGATGCCCTGGGTCCTGGCCTCAGGGCAGGCCTGGGTAACCTTTTGGCCAGAGCCTTCCACAATGACCAGAGCGCCCTGGTTTTCACGGGAACGGCGAATGTGGTCCAGCAACAGGTGCGGGAAATGCAGATACAGCCACAGCATGACGAATGATTACCCGGTTGAATCCGACCAGGGGCCCTGGACGATCCGGGTGGTTTCACGGAATGACAGGTCGGCCCGCTGGGCCATGTCCAGTGAGCAGCGTTGCCCGGGCCAGCTGCCCCGGCGCTTCAGCACATTCACCTTGAGCGCCTGGTGCTCATCGGGCTCCAGCTCCAGACGCAGGGCGGCCGGAGAGTTCTGCTCGGCGTAACGCCGTTCCCGGAACAATGCGCACACATTGCTGCCGGCTTCGGCGGCCAGCTGCAGGCGCCGGACTTCCCGGGAGGCCAGTTTCCCGGGCCAGGCCACGACTAACCCGGTCACCGGTGAGCGCAGGCAGTTTTCCAGTGTCCACAGAAAGTCGCCTTCGTCTTCGGTCTGGACCAGCACTACCTGGTCCAGATTGACACCTTCCCGGGCCAGGGCAGGTGCATAGGGCGTGTGCGGTGGATTCAGCCAGAACACGGTTCTACCCTCAGTGCACACCCGTTGCATAAGTGGTAACAACAAATGGAGCTCCCCAATACCCGGTGCATCCAGAAGACATTCACTCAGGGCGCCCCGGGGCCAGCCCAGGCCGCCAAGCTGGTTATCCAGCACCTGATACCCGGTTGGCTCCGCAGTCTGTGTGGTCTGTACGTGACGATGCCCCTGCCAGATGCGGGCATCCTGCATCAGCGTGTTCAGAATCTCGCTCATGATGAAAACTCTCGGAATACTGTTTAAATATACAGTATTCCGAAAAGGCGGGGATTTCAATAGTGGGCTTGATAATGTGGAGCCCCGCACCCACGCTTGTAGTACCAGTCATTGACCAGGGAGGTTGAACCATGAGTTCACTGACCACGCAATCCTGCGAAGCCTGTCGTGCGGATGCTCCGAAAGCCACCGAAGAAGAGAAGCAGAGCCTGCAGCGAGAAGTTCCAGAGTGGCAGCTTATTGAACTGGATGGCGAAGAGCAGCTGAAGCGGGTATTCAAGTTCAGCAATTTTGCCAAGGCTCTGGCGTTTACTAACACGATCGGGGAACTGGCTGAAGCGGAGGGGCACCATCCTGCAATCCTGCTGGAATGGGGTAAGGTGACTGTGCGCTGGTGGACCCACAAGATCGGTGGTCTTCATAAAAATGACTTCATTATGGCGGCACGAACGGATGCAGCCTTCGGGGGCTGATCAGTATGGTTCCGGTCTGCCGTGATCAAAGGCCGGCGATGTGGTGGATCATCCTCTGACGCATTTCCTCGTCGGGTAAAACACCCATGGCGGCCCCCATATTGTCCGCCATGTGGCGAGGCTTACTGGTTGCTGGTGTGGCCGCGGTGACCGCCGGGTGGGCGACGACGAATTTCAGGAAGAACTGACCCCAGGAATAGGCGTCGAACTCCGCCGCCCAGGTGGGTACATCTTTGCCTTTCACTTTGTCCCAGAGCCGGGTCCGGCCGAAAGGGGCGTAGACCAGTACACCCATGCCTTTTTCCCTGGCCAGTGGCAGTATCCGCTGTTCCATCGTGAGGTTGTCGATGGCGTAATCAATGCCGATGAAGTCCAGGGGTTCCCGCGCCATGATGCGCTCCAGATCGTCATACTGGCGGGGGAAGGTGGTGGTCACACCGATATAACGCACCCGTTGTTCTTCCCGCATCTCCTTGAGAATGCCAAGTTGCGTGGGTACGTCCCCGAGGTTGTGGACCTGTATCAGGTCAATGACAGGCTTACCAATGCGCTTGAAAGAGGTTTCGATCTGCTCTCTCGCGGTGTCGGGATCGGCCTTGCCGTCACCCCATCCGGCAACGTTGACCTTGGTGGCCCAGAACAGGTCATCGGTGATGTTCAGTTCCCTGGCGATCTGCCCGGCGACTGCTTCTGAAGCGCTATAGCTCGGGGCAGTGTCGAAGACTTTGCCGCCTTGCTCGACCAGTGTTTTCAGAACGTCCCGCAAGGCATCCCGATCTTCGCTGCGGGACACGCTGGCGAAGGTGGCGGAACTGCCCAGTCCCACTACTGGCAGGCGCTGGCCGGACGACGGGATGGCACGGGTAATCAGGTCCAGTTGTTTGTCTTCGGCCCAGAGTAGGCCGGGTTTAAGGGCCAGTGTGGTCCCGGCGGCAAGGGCGAGTTTCAGATAATCCCTGCGGGAAATCATGGTGATGTCCTCTTGTCGGTGGTGTCCTCCGATTCCAGAGCGGTCGCGATGGACTGTTGCGTCCTGCCCAGCCATAGCCCCAGTAAGGCCCACATTAATGCCAGGGGAACCGCGACGCTGGCCACGGCGGCCAGCCCCATACCCAGGCGCCCGAGCAGGCCTTCTACCTGCGCGCCCACCACGTCACCACCACGATAGACGAAGGTATCAATAAAGGCCTTGGCTTTGTATTTGTCCTCCCTGCTTGACACGGTATACAGGGTTTCCCGGGCCGGGCGCATAATGGCGCGCTGAACTGCACGGAAGGACGCTTCCAGGGTAATCAGCGCCGCCAGAGAGCCGACCATGGCCAGGCCGATAAAACCCAGCACTGTAGTTAAAGGTAGCAGAGCCAGGGTGATGTGTACGCCGAGCCGTTTCATCAGGTGGCCGGCTACCAGTGCCTGCATGATGAGCGTGGCCGCCTGGGTGATCAGATCGATTCTGGCAAACAGGGTGGTTCTCTGGTCGGTGCTTTCACCGAGTTCGGCCACCATCTGCAACCGCGTGAAATAAATGAACGTAACCACGATCGCCAGGATGGTGACGTAGATGGCAATGCCCAACAGGTAACGGGATTGAAAAACTGCTCGAAAGCCTTCCCAGGCTTTACCACCGATCAGTTCGCGCTCGTCGATGGCTGGCCGGGTCTCATGTGTACGACCGATCCGGTCCGGCTGTATGTGGGTAATGGCCCAGCAGGCAGCCATCGCCAGAGCCAGAAACCCGGTGCTGACAAGAAGCAGGGCCGGAGTCCCCAGGGGTTCAGCCAGCACGGACGTCAGCCAGGGTCCGAAAATGGCCCCACAGGTACCACCCACGGCGATAACACCGAAAAAGCGTTTACCCTGATCGAGGGTGAAGCGGTCCGCCATCAGCGCCCAGAACACCATGGTGATGAACAGATTGAACACGCTGAACCAGACATAGAATATCTGCCCGGAAATGACACCGATGATGTTGGGAGCCCGTGTCATGACCAGATAGAACGCAATAAGGCTGAACCCGAAAAAAGCGTAGGTCGTGGTGATGAAGGTCAGGCGGCGCAAGCGGCTGACCAGTAGCCCGAACACCGGGTTAACCAGCAGGGTAATGACCGCGGTTCCGACAAACAGCCAGCGCACGGTCTCGATGCCACCCTGAATACCAAGGGCCTCCCGCGCAGGACGCAATACCATCAGTGCGGTGAGTACACAGAAAAAGAACAACACCGCAAGCATGACCGGGAAGATTTCCTCGCGGTGGATGTTAAACAGCTTGGCGAATGGGTTGCTCATAAACGCGCAACGGGCTGGTTTCATGAGATGTGTGGTTTTCAATTTAGACCATTGGATTCGTTTGGGTTAGCCTTGCATCCCCGTACATAGATGAACTCAGGCGGATACTGCATGCCCGTTACCCCGTTTCAGGCCCTGGCCTGCCCATTGGACGGTGACCCGTTGACCCGGACTGACACCGCCTGGCGCTGCCCGGCCGGTCACAGCTTTGATATTGCCCGCCAGGGTTATACCCATCTGCTGCCGGTGCAGAACAAGCGCTCCCGCAATCCAGGCGACAGCAAGGAGATGGTAGCGGCACGCCGCAAGTTCCTGAATGGCGGCTTTTATCAACCCATCGCCGAAGCGGTGAATCGTGCAGCATTGGCGGATGTACCCGGTGAGGGGACGCTCAGCTGCCTGGATGCCGGATGCGGTGAAGGGTATTACCTGAGGCAGCTCGCGACTGCCGCCGGAGAACGGCGAACCCTGGAGCTGCTTGGGGTGGATATTTCCAAGTGGGCGGTATTGGCTGCGGCAAAGCAGGACAAGCGTCCGGCATGGGTGGTGGGCACCAACGCCAGGCTCCCGGTACTGTCTGCCTCGGTGGATCGGATACTGTGCTTATTCGGGTTTCCCGTGTATTCCGAGTTTGCCCGGGTTCTGAAGCCGGGCGGTCAGATTGTGCAGGTGGACGCAGGCCCCGGGCACCTGCGAGAGTTGCGTGAGATTATCTACCCCACAGTGAAACCGGAGAAGAATGAGGACACCGTTGCACCCGAGGGGTTCACTACGCTGGCGACCACAGCGGAGCGGTTTTCCCTGGAACTGACCAGTCAGGACCAGATTGCTGATCTGCTGGCGATGACGCCACATCTATACCGGGCCGGCGCGGAGGGGATTGAGCGCGCCTCTGCGCTGAACTCCCTGACAGTCACCGTGGATGTGCGCATTACCTGTTACAGACTTAGTGATTCCGCATATCCGCTTTAGAATTGTGCGGGATAATCTATAGTTTCCTCATGAGAATGCATCAACTGGTCTGGCACCAAGGCATGTTGCCATACCGTTGAAGTCATCAGGAGGATGCAATGCCATTACCTGCCCCTTTGACAGAAGACCAGGTCTACCACGGTTGCCCATCGGAAAAGCTGGATTTCATCACCACGGACGACCTCGAAGACCTGGAGCAGCCCTGCGGTCAGGACCGGGTTCTGAGAGCGCTGGAGTTCGGGGCAAGTATGCAGGCTGGTGGCTTCAATCTCTTTGTCCTGGGGCCATCAGGCGCAGGCAAGCACGAGTTTGTCGAGCGTTTCCTATCCCAACACGCAGCCCGGGAGCCAGTGCCTCCGGACTGGTGCCACGTTTATAACTTCCGGTTTTCAGACCGTCCAACGGCCATACGGCTGCCGGCTGGTGAAGGGCAGCAGTTCAAGAAGGATCTGAATGACCTGGCTGAAGAGCTTCGCACAGCCATTCCGGCAACATTTGAGAGCGAGGAATACCAGGCCCGGATCCAGGAGCTTCAGGAAGAAACGGCCAAACGCCAGCACCAGGGCCTGTTTGATATCCAGGAGGAGGCGAACCGCAATAACATTGCGATGATCACCACGCCGGCCGGCTTTACTTTTGCGCCCATGCGAAAGGGGGAAGTGATCGATCCGGAGGAATACAAAAACTTCTCTGACGAAGAAAAGCAACTGATTGAATCCAAGGTCGAAGAGCTGCAGAAAAAGCTGCAGCACACGATTCAGCAGATTCCCAGATTGCGGAAGGACGTGAGGGAGCGGATTCACGCGCTGAATGAGGAGATGGTGCAGTTGACCCTTGGCGGTCCCATTGGTGAGCTGCGCGAAAAGTGGTCGCACCTCCCGGATGTTGTCGATTATCTGGATGCGGTTCGTGAGGACGTGGTTGAACACGCTGAAGCTTTCCAGGACAGCGAAAACGGTCCACCGGTCGGTTTGCTGGCCCGCTACAGGGCCAACCTACTGGTCGACAATGCAGATACCGTGGGTGCGCCAGTCATTTACGAAGACCTTCCCAATCACCAGCATTTGACGGGGCAGATTGAGCACCGGGCGCGACAAGGCAATCTCTACACCGATTTCACCCTCATTCGCGGAGGCTCCATGCACCGGGCGAGTGGAGGCTACCTGATTATCGATGCCCGGCGGGTGCTGACCCAGCCAATGGCGTGGGAGAGTTTGAAGCGGATTCTGCTTTCCGGTGAGATTCGTATTGAGTCACTGGAGCGGCTCTATGGACTGGTCAGCACCGTCAGTCTGCAGCCGGAGCCGATTCCGGTTTCGATCAAGGTGGTGCTGCTGGGGGATCGCATGCTGTATTACCTGCTCTCCCATTTCGATCCCGATTTTCTGGACCTGTTCAAGGTGGAAGCGGATTTCGAGGACGATCTCGACCGGAACGACGAGTGCTACGAGCTCTATTCCCGAATGATTGCCACCATGGCCAGGGCCCAGAAAATGCGGCCGCTGGAACGTGATGCCGTGGCCCGCCTGATCGAGCACGCCAGCCGCCTGGCGGCAGATCAGCGCAAATTGACCGCCCACGATCGCGTGCTTCGGGACATTCTGACTGAAGCAGATCACTGGGCCGGCCAGTCCGGCGCTGATACCGTAGAAGCCAGCCATATTCAGCAGGCCATTGATGAGCGGGAATACCGTGCCAGCCGGGTTCGTGAGCGGAGCCGGGAGCAAATCAGCCGGGGCGTTGTGATGATTGCCACGGAAGGTGAGGAAGTGGCTCAGGTGAACGGTTTATCGGTGCTCAGGCTTGGTGCCTCCATGTTCGGGCAGCCTACCAGGATTACCGCAACGGCTCGCCCGGGTAAGGGGCAAGTCGTGGATATCGAACGTGAGGCCAAGCTTGGTGGACCCATTCACAGTAAGGCCGTGATGATCTTGTCCCGGTTTATAGCAAGCCGTTATGCCGGGGAGGGGGAGTTGTCTCTGTCGGCAAGTCTGGCCTTTGAGCAATCCTATGGTGGCGTTGAAGGCGATTCTGCGTCAGTGGCAGAGACCTGCGTGCTGCTTTCGGCAATTGCCCGGATTCCTCTGAAGCAATCGTTTGCCGTTACAGGTTCCATGAACCAGCATGGCGAGGTTCAGGCCGTTGGTGGGGTCAATGAAAAAATAGAAGGCTTCTTTGACGTGTGCCGAGAGGCTGGTGACGTGCGGGAGCAAGGCGTTTTACTGCCGGCCAGTAACGTGGAACACCTGATGCTCAGAGCCGATGTGCGGCAGGCCATTGCCGAGCAACGGTTCCGGATTTATCCGGTTTCCGACATTAACCAGGCGATTGAGCTTTTGACTGGCCTGGAGGCGGGAGAGCCGGACGGCAAAGGTGAGTTTCCGGAAAACAGCTTTAACAGACGGGTTGCCGAGCGTCTGGCACAGTTCGCCGAAGCCAGTAAGAAACAGGATGACACGGGCGATGTGAATAATAACAGCGGGGGCAATGGCAGTGACTGACACACCCGCAACTCAGTCTGGCTCCGGCGCCCCAAGAGGGCGTGTGCTGGTGCTTCTGGATGGTTCCAGAATGAGTTACGCCGCCCTGGATGCGGCTGCGGATATTGCGTCGAAAACGGGGGCGGATGTACTGGGTATTTTTGTAGAGGAACTGAATCTCTTGCGTAGTGCCGGATTTGGTTTTGCCAGGGAAGTTGGTTCAGAGTCGGGTGTAAGTCGGCCTTTCGGTACGGCTGAGATTGAGCAGCGTATACAGAGGCTGGCGGAGCATGCCCGTCGTGCTCTCGCCGTCGCGGCTGCTCGTTACGGTGGCCGACATGCCCTGAGCATTACCCGCGGCAGCGTTGTGGATGAAGTCCTGGCTCTGGCGCAGCCCAACGATCTGTTGGTTCTTGGTCGGGTTGGCTGGTCATCTGCACCGGGGGCGCGATTGGGTTCCACGGCTAAAGGCTTGTGGCGCCGGTCCCCGGGCAGGATGTTGCTCTGGTGCGAGAGCCAGGCCTCGTCCCGGGGCAGGGTTGTGGTATTTCTGAACGACCACGATGATGTAAATCGCCGGGCTATTATGGCCGCGGCGGACGCTGTCTGGCATACCCATCAGCCAGTGACCCTGCTGTTGGGGGCGGGAGTGGATATCCCCCCGGATCGCCTTGAGCCTATCAAGCAGGATCTGGGCGTGTCTGACTCGGACTTCCGGGTGCGAACGCTGCCATCCACCGATCCGGCGACCGTTGTTCAGGTTTTGCGTCAGGAGAGGGCAGCCCAGTTGGTGCTCAGCCGGGATTGTACATTGCTGCGGGAGCCCGGAGCTGAGCATTTGCTGGCGACACTGAACCTCCCGGTAACGATAACACCCTGAATCTTGAAGCTGGTCAGGCAATTTTACGGGCGTCTTCCTTGCGCAGAATTTCCTCGATTTCCTCGGCTGCCAGGGTTTCCTTCTTCAGCACCGCCTTCGCCAAAGCTTCAAGTTGGTTACGGTGCTCGCTCAGGAACTCACGGGTGTCTTTTTCCAGGGACATCAGCTTTGACTGGATTTCCGTGTCGATCAGATCGGCCATCTTTTCGCTGAACTCCCTTGGCAGGCCCATTTCCCGACCAAGGAACACGTGTTCTTCGCCGATGCTCAGGCCCAGGGGACCGATTGTTTCGCTCATGCCCCACTGACCGATCATTCGGCGCACCAGGGTGGTGGCTTCCTTCAGATCGTTCTGGGCGCCGGTGCTCACCTCGCCGTAGATGAGCTTTTCGGCGCACCGCCCGCCAAGCATCACCTTGATGCGATCCTTCAGGTAGCTTTCTGTGTAGGTGTAATGGTCTTCTCTCGGGGTTTGTTCCGTTACGCCCATGGCCATGCCGTGGGGAATGATCGTCACCCTCGTCAGCGGGTCGGCGTTCGGCATGTAGTAGGCCATGATGGCGTGGCCGCATTCGTGATACGCCACGGCTTCCCGTTCCTGCGGAGTAAGATGGGCGTCCCGCTCTTCGCCAAGAATGATCCGGTCCCGGGCCAGTTCAAAACAGTGCGCAGTGACCTCATGGAGATTTTCCCGGGCAGCGGTCAATGCTGCTTCATTCACCAGGTTTTTGAGGTCTGCGCCAGAAAATCCAATGGTCCGGGCAGCCAGTTGCTCCAGGTTCACATCCTCTGCCAGCGGTACCTTGCGGACATGGACCTGCAGGATGGCCGTGCGGGCTTCCTTGTGAGGGCGGTCCAGGGTTATTTTGCGGTCGAAACGTCCCGGACGGAGCAGGGCGCTGTCCAGCACATCCGGCCGGTTGGTGGCGGCCAGTACCAGAACATTTTCATGGGCTTCGAAGCCATCCATCTCGGTGAGGATCTGGTTCAGCGTCTGTTCCCGTTCGTCGTGACCGCCACCCAGGCCAGCGCCTCGTGAGCGGCCAATAGCGTCCAGTTCATCGATGAAGGTCAGCGCCGGCGCGTCCTTGCGCGCCTCCTGAAACATATCCCGCACCCGGGCCGCACCTACGCCGACAAACATCTCAATAAATTCTGACGCACTGATGCTGTAAAAGGGTACTTCCGCTTCACCGGCAATAGCGCGCGCCAGCAGGGTCTTGCCCGTTCCCGGCGGACCAACCAGCAAGACCCCCTTAGGCATCACGGCCCCCAGGGCCCGGTACTTTTCAGGGGATTTGAGGAAATCGATGATCTCGGCGATCTCACGCTTGGCGGATTCGATCCCGGCCACATCGTCCAGTGTGGCCGTGGAGGTTTCCTTGCGGGCTCTTCGGGCTTTCGAGCGGCTGAAATCAAAGGGCCCGCCGCCCTGGGTCATCTTTTTCTGCGCCGCGCCCCAGAACCAGAACATCAGCGCCAGTAGCAGGAGCCACGGCAGGAAACCACGAATCATCTCCTGCCACCAGGGCAGTCCCGAGGGTGTGGCCTTGATGGTCACTTCGTGTTCTTCCAGCAGAGTCAGCAGTGACGGATCTTCCATGGGCGGACGTATGGTGTGGAATCCCGGGCTGCTGAGCCGCGCGGGGCTATCCGAGCTGAAAGACGCAGCACCGCTGTCTGTGAACAGGCCGGTAATCGATTCTTCCTTGAGCGTGACCTCCGCGACCTGATCGTTCGCCACCGCTGTCTTGAAGTCCGAGTAGGCCAGTTCCTGAAGCCGGGGCTGTCCGCTGTCCTGTAGCCAGAGCATCATCAGGAAGATGGCGGCGCTGAGCCACAGGAACGAGTACCGGTTGGGAAGAGCCGGTTGCGGATTATTGTCCGGCTTTTGCTGGTTTCCTGGCCCGTTGGGTGCTGTCATTTGGGTCTCCGGTCGCCCTCCATGATCTTCACCACGAAGACGGATTTACCGTACGTCTCGAACGACCACTTCATGGTATCCGAGAGAACCTTCATAACCTCATCATAGTCGCCAAAAATTTCCGTGCTCATACGTCCCGAGTGGACTTCCAGTCCGGATTGCTCCAGCCGTGTGATGAGATCCCATATTGGCTGTTTGTAGTCGTCTTTCAGGGGGTAACAGCTCAGTTGTACAGAAAGATACATAATGCCTCCGGTCAGGTCAGTGACTCTGGTCAATTACCGCCATCAATAGCCCATGGCTGACGATGTGCTACGCCTTGGGTCTGCACCACCATGCAAAACGCCATCTTCACTCACCATAATACTCTGGATGGCACCCATGGCTGAACCATGGACTATTGTGTGGCCCCGTTCTTCCAGCAGGTGGATTGAGTCGGGGCTGATGCCCTGCTCAACCCGGATCTCATCCGGCAGCCACTGATGGTGCATGCGTGGCGCACTCACGGCGGTCTGGATGTTCATGCCATGATCAATCACATTCAGGATCACCTGCAAGGTGGTGGTAATGATCCGTGAGCCACCCGGGCTGCCCGTTACCAGCACATTTTGGCCATCCTTTCTGACAATGGTCGGTGACATTGAGCTGAGCATTCGCTTACCGGGCTCCACCTTGTTGGCTTCACCGCCGATCAGTCCATAGGCGTTAGGGACGCCAGGTTTGGCACTGAAGTCATCCATCTCATTATTAAGCAGAAAACCGGCGCCCTTTACCGTGATGCCGGAGCCATAACTGAAATTGATGGTGTAGGTGTTGGACACCGCATTGCCCCATTTGTCCACCACCGAGAAGTGGGTGGTTTCCGGGCTCTCCCAGGCTGCCGGCTGACCGGGGTTGATGTCGTCGGCGGGGCGGGCCTTGTCAGGGTCGATGCTCTTACGTAGTTCTTCGGCGTAACCTTTGCTGGTCAGGCCCGTCAGCGGTACGTCTACAAAATCGGTGTCACCGAGGTACTTCGACCGGTCGGCATAGGCGAGCTTCATGGCCTCGGCCATATGATGGATCGCATCAGCGGAGTTGTGACCGAATTGCGCCATGGGGAAGCCTTCCAGAATGTTGAGGATCTGGACAATGTGGGTACCGCCGGATGAGGGGGGTGACATGGAGTAAATGTCGTATCCGCGATACGTGCCATGGACCGGAGTACGGATTGCGGGACGGTAGTTTATCAAATCCTCCCGGGTGATCAGGCCGCCGTGCCGGGCCATTTCTTCGGTAATGAGTGTGGCGGTTTTGCCCTCATAAAAGCCTTTCACACCGTTATCAGCAATCCTCTGGAGTGTGTCGGCCAGCTCAGGCTGACGAAAGCGTTCGCCGGGCTGCCATGCGCGGCCATCCTCTTTATAGAAGGTGGTTCGGGTAGCAGGCCATCGCTCAAGCCTGTCCCGGGCCTGTTCCAGGCCTTCGGTGAAACGCAGGGGCACAATAAAGCCTTCCCGGGCGAGTGTGATGGCCGGCGCCAGTGCCTGTTTCAGGGAGATGGTGCCGTGTCGCTCCAGTGCCAGGGCCAGGCCCGCCACGGTCCCCGGAACGCCGGCAGCCAGGTGGGTGAAACGGCTGCGATCACGGACGACATTGCCGGATTCATCCTGAAACATGCTCTCCGTGGCTGCGGCGGGCGCCTTCTCCCGGTAATCAATAGCTTCCGGCTCCGAGCCATCCCCTTTGGATATCAACATAAAACCGCCGCCACCAATATTGCCGGACCGGGGCTGGGTCACCGCCAGGGCAAAACCTGCCGTCACGGCGGCATCCACGGCATTGCCGCCTTTTTTCAGTACCTCAAGGGCCACATCGGTGGCCAGTGTGTGGCTGGTTGCGACCATGCCCTGTTTTGCCGTGACCGGGTGAAAACGCTCACCCTCAAGAATGGCTTGCCCGAATGCAGGCCCGATGACGAAAAGAAAAGTCATGGCAGCTACAACTGAAAGGCGGCCTGAGTGCCTCCTGGCGGGGTTTTTGTTTGTGCGGTGGTAGAGGCCTCTGTCCATATCTCCATTCCTCGTTTCTGGCGTTCAGATAGGCTATGATAGCCGGTCATTTTAATAGGTGCGTGCCGTTAACCTGCCGTTAATGCCGGTGGTGATTCCCCGACGCGCCTGCTTTCCCGTTATTCAGTTAAGGAAAGGCTTTCATGGAGCATACTTATCGTCTTGTGATTTCCTGCCCGGATCGGGTTGGAATTGTCGCCAAGGTGAGTAACTTTCTGTCCACCTACAATGGCTGGATTACCGAGGCGAGCCACCATTCTGATACACAGACCGGCTGGTTCTTCATGCGCCACGAGATCAAGGCCAGCTCGATTCCGTTCGGCCTGGACCAGTTTCGGACGGCCTTTGAGCCGATTGCCCGCGAGTTCGGCATGAACTGGCACATTGCGGATTCGGCCCGACCCAAGAAAGTCGTCCTGATGTGCAGCAAGGAATCCCACTGCGTGGCGGACCTGCTGCATCGCTGGCACAGTCGTGAGATCAATGCCGAAATCGTTGCCGTGATCTCCAACCATGAGGACCTGCGCCGCATGGTCGAATGGCATGAGATACCTTATCACCATATTCCGGTTTCCCGGGACAATCGTGACGAGGCCTTTGGTGAAATCGAAGGCCTGATCGAGGGTTATGATACGGATGTGGTGGTGCTTGCCCGCTACATGCAGATCCTGCCTGCCAGCCTGTGTGAAAAGTTCGCCGGCAAGGTGATCAATATTCACCACAGCTTCCTGCCGTCATTTGCCGGTGCGCGACCGTATCATCAGGCCTACAGTCGTGGGGTAAAGCTGATCGGTGCCACATGCCACTACGTGACCCAGGACCTGGACGAAGGTCCGATCATTGAGCAGGACGTGATCCGCATCAGCCATAGCGATTCCATAGAGGACATGGTCCGCCTCGGCAAGGATGTGGAAAAGAACGTCCTGGCCCGTGGCCTGAGGTCGCATATCGAGGATCGGGTCATCACCTACGAAAACAAGACGGTGGTTTTTAATTAAGGCACAGTCGCTGTATGCCCCCGTAAGGGGCTGACTGTGATAGTATTGGCCGCTTGTTAAAGAATAACTATGGGGCACAGAAATAGCCCTGAAACGACTTCCAGCAAACGCAAAGGAACCTTTCTCGATGGGTGAGTTAGCCAAAGAGATCCTGCCGGTAAATATTGAAGATGAGTTGAAGCAGTCTTACCTCGACTACGCCATGAGCGTCATCGTCGGGCGGGCCCTTCCGGATGTTCGTGACGGCCTCAAGCCGGTTCATCGCCGTGTTCTGTTCGCCATGTCCGAACTGGGCAATGACTGGAACAAGGCTTATAAGAAATCTGCCCGTGTGGTGGGTGACGTCATCGGTAAATACCACCCACACGGTGACTCGGCGGTTTACGACACCATCGTTCGTATGGCCCAGCCATTCTCCCTGCGGTATCCGCTGGTCGACGGTCAGGGTAACTTCGGTTCCATTGATGGCGATAACGCTGCCGCCATGCGTTACACAGAGATTCGCATGGAGAAGGTTGCTCACTCCCTGCTGGCGGATCTGGACAAGGAAACCGTGGATTTCGTCGACAACTACGACGGCACCGAGCGGATTCCCGATGTGCTTCCCACCCGGGTTCCGAACTTGCTGGTCAACGGCTCCTCCGGTATTGCGGTCGGCATGGCCACCAACATTCCACCTCACAACCTGACCGAGGTGGTCAGCGGTTGTCTGGCTCTGATTGATAATCCGGACCTGACCGTGGATGAGCTCATGGAGTTCATTCCCGGCCCCGATTTCCCGACTCAGGGCATTATCAATGGCCGTGCCGGTATTGTTGAGGCGTATCGCACCGGCCGTGGTCGTATCTACATTCGTGCCCGTCACGAAATCGAGCACGACAAGAAGACCAATCGCGATGCCATCATCATTACCGAGCTGCCATACCAGCTGAACAAGGCGCGCCTGATCGAGAAGATCGCAGAGCTGGTCAAGGAAAAGCGCCTGGAAGGCATTACCGAACTGCGGGACGAGTCCAACAAGGAAGGTATCCGAGTTGTGATCGAGCTGCGCCGGGGTGAAAACCCGGAAGTGGTCGTCAACAACCTGTTTGCCCACACCCAGCTGCAGACCGTGTTTGGTATCAACATGGTGGCACTGATCAACGGCGAGCCAAAGATCCTCAACCTGAAGGAAATGCTCGACGCGTTCGTGCGCCACCGCCGTGAAGTGGTGACCCGCCGAACCATCTACGAGCTGCGCAAAGCCCGTGAGCGCGGTCATATCCTGGAAGGCCTGACCGTTGCCCTGGCCAACATCGACGAGATGATTGAGCTGATCAAGTCTTCTCCCACATCGGTTGAAGCAAAAGAAAAGCTGATGTCGAAGGGCTGGGCACCGGGTGATGTGCTGGCGATGCTGGAGCGTGCTGGTGAAGACGCCTGCCGCCCTGATGATCTGCCGGAAATCTATGGCCTGCGTGATGGGCTGTACCATATGTCGCCGGAGCAGACTCAGGCGATCCTGGATATGCGTCTGCACCGCCTCACCGGTCTGGAAACGGAAAAGCTCCAGAACGAGTACAAGGAAATCCTGGAGAAGATCGCCGGCCTGCTGGAAATCCTGGCGGATCCGGAGCGTCTCATGCAGGTGATCCGCGAAGAACTGGAAGCCGTGGTGTCCGAGTTCGGTGACGAGCGCCGTACCGAAATCACCAGTTCACAACGTGACCTGACCATTGCCGACCTGATTGATGAAGAAGACCTGGTGGTCACCATTTCCCACGGTGGTTATGCCAAAACCCAGGCCGTTGAAGACTATCAGGCCCAGCGCCGTGGTGGCCGGGGTAAGGCGGCAACGTCCATGAAGGACGAGGATTTCGTTGAGAAACTGCTGGTTGCCAACTCCCACGACACCATCCTGTGTTTCTCCAACCGTGGCAAGGTGTACTGGCTGCGCGTGTTCGAGATTCCCCGTGCCAGTCGCGCTTCCCGTGGTCGCCCGATGGTCAACATTCTGCCGTTGGACGAGGGTGAGCGCATTACCACCTTCCTGCCGGTCCGTGACTATCCGGAAGACCAGTATGTATTGATGGCCACCTCTGCTGGCGTGGTCAAGAAGACCCCGCTGCCGAACTTCTCCCGTCCGCGTAGCAGCGGCCTGATCGCCCTGTCACTGGACGAAGGCGATACCTTGATCGGCGCGGCCATCACCAAGGGCGATGCTGAGGTCATGCTGTTCTCCACCGCCGGCAAAGCCGTTCGCTTTAATGAGGAGGCCGTTCGTCCGATGAGCCGCACGGCCCGCGGGGTTCGTGGTATCAGAATGCCGGAAGGCCACCACGTGGTGTCCCTGATCATTCCGCAGGAAGACGGCGTAATTCTGACTGCCAGCGAGAACGGCTATGGTAAGCGCACCGCGATCGACGAATTCCCGACCTATGGCCGGGGCAGCCAGGGTGTTATTGCCATGCAGTGCTCTGAGCGTAACGGTAACCTGGTTACGGCGCTGCAGTTATTCGATGGCGACGAAATGATGCTGATCTCGGACAAGGGCACGCTGGTTCGTACCCGCACCGATGAAGTGTCGGTATTGAGCCGGAATACCCAGGGTGTTCGCCTGATCAAACTGAGCCAGGAAGACGAACGTCTGGTCGGTGTTGAGCGTATCGCTGAAAGCGATGACGAAGACGTCGAAGGCGAGGAAAGTCCTGCCGCAGAAGGCGATAACACAGAAGAGGGCACCGGCGAGGAATAAGCCGGTGCTTCGCAGAACGAACGATTGGTAAGACTTGAGAGATCACAGGATCATGAGCAGGGCGTATAATTTTTGTGCAGGCCCGGCAACCTTGCCGGAAAGCGTGCTGCAACAGGCACGGGATGAAATGCTCGACTGGCGCGGTACCGGCATGTCGGTGATGGAGATGAGCCATCGCAGTGACGAGTTCGTGGAAATTGCCGAGACGGCCGAAAATGATCTTCGTGAATTGGCCGGAATTTCAGATGATTACGCCGTACTCTTCATGCAGGGTGGAGCTTCCAGTCAGTTCTCGACCATTCCGTTGAACCTGCTGGGAAACAAAACATCGGCTGATTACGTGAACACCGGTATCTGGTCCAAGAAGGCCATTGCGGAAGCCAGCCGGTATGGAACCGTTAATGTAGCGGCCAGCAGCGAGGCGGATGGTTTCACCACCATTCCCGACCAGAGCCGTTGGGAAACCAGCGCTGACGCCGCGTACCTGCACTACACGCCGAACGAGACCATCGGTGGTCTGGAGTTCGACTTCGTGCCTGACACCGGCAGCGTGCCATTGGTGGCGGATCTGTCGTCCACCATGCTGTCACGCCCACTGGACGTGTCGAAGTTCGGCCTGATCTACGCCGGCGCGCAGAAGAATATCGGGCCGTCTGGTCTGGTGGTGGTCATTATCCGCAAGGACCTGCTGGGCAAAGCCCGCAAGGAAACCCCGACGATGATGAACTATCAGGTCATCGCGGATAACGACTCCATGTACAACACCCCGGCGACCTATTCCTGGTACCTGGCCGGGTTGGTGTTCAAGTGGCTGAAGGCCCGGGGCGGCGTACAGGCCATGGGAGAGATCAACCTGCGCAAGGCGAAGAAACTGTACGATTTCATTGACGACAATGATTTCTACGCCAACCCCATCGATCCCCGTTTCCGCTCCTGGATGAATGTACCGTTCACTCTGGGGAACGATGCCCTGAACGGTGATTTCCTGAAAGGTGCGGATGCCCGCGGGTTGCTGAACCTGAAGGGCCACCGCTCGGTAGGTGGCATGCGCGCCAGCATCTACAACGCCATGCCGGAAGCCGGCGTGGATGCCTTGATCGCCTATATGGCGGAATTTGCGAAGGAGCGGGGCTGATCATGACCGACGAGCAAACCCGTCTGGGCGAACTGAGGGAAGAAATCGACCAGCTTGACCAGAAAATCATGGAGCTGATCAGCGCACGTGCCAAGTGCGCCCAGGAAGTGGCAAGCGTCAAGATGACGTCCAATTCGGGGCAGGACGTGTTCTTCTACCGTCCCGAGCGGGAAGCTCAGGTGTTGCGGCGCATCAAGGAGCAGAATCCCGGTCCCTTGTCCGGTGAGGAGATGGCCCGGTTGTTCCGCGAGATCATGTCCGCCTGCCTGGCGCTGGAAAAGCCCATGCACATCGCTTTCCTGGGGCCGATAGGCACCTTTACCCAGGCGGCGGCCCTGAAGCACTTCGGGCATTCCGTGGTCAGTGTTCCGCTGCCTGCGATTGATGCCGTGTTCCGGGAAGTGGAATCCGGTGCGGCTCATTACGGTGTGGTTCCGGTGGAAAACTCCACTGAAGGTATGATCAATCATACCCTCGACATGTTCATGTCATCGCCCCTGAAGATCTGCGGTGAAGTCCAGCTCCGCATCCATCACCACCTGCTGGTCTCGCCAGCCAACAAGGATCAGGAGATCACTCGCATATACTCTCATCAACAGTCGTTCGCCCAGTGTCGGCAGTGGCTGGATACCCATCGCTATGGTATTGAGCGGGTGACGGTGAGCAGCAACGCCGAGGCCGCACGTCGGGCAGCGGAAGAGCCGGGAACAGCTGCGATTGCCGGTGATATGGCGGCGGAGTTGTATGGGCTTGAGATTGTAGCCAACAGCATTGAAGATCGTCCGGATAACACCACCCGGTTCCTGATCATTGGTCGGGAAGAAGTGCCCGCCAGTGGACACGACAAGTCCTCCATTCTCGTGTCCATGCGGAACAAGCCCGGGGCGTTGTATCAGTTGCTGGAGCCATTCCATCGCCACGGCCTCAGCCTGACGCGCATTGAAACCCGACCGTCCCCAAGTGGCACCTGGGCTTACGTCTTCTATATCGATTTTGAGGGGCATGTGGAAGACGAGCAGGTGCGTAAAGTGCTGGCGGATGTGGAAGACGAAGCCGTGGAGCTCAAGCGCCTCGGTTCATACCCGATTGGTGTACTTTAACGAGAGTAGCGACATCAGCGAAAGTTACTGACAGTAAAACGAATCGGACAGGGTTGAGGAAGGTGTAATGTCGATTGATTATCAGAGTCTGGCGGTCAGGGGAGTGCAGGCGCTGTCCCCCTATCAGCCCGGCAAGCCCATCGATGAGCTGGCCCGTGAACTCGGGCTGGATCCCGCCGATATCATCAAGCTGGCCAGTAACGAGAATCCGCTGGGCCCAAGCGAAAAAGCGCTGGCCGCAGCCCGGGAAGCCCTCAGCGAGTTGTGCCTTTACCCTGACGGTAACGGCTTTGACCTCAAGCAGGCACTGGCGGCCCGTTTCGGCGTCGATATGTCGCAGATTACCCTGGGCAATGGCTCCAATGATGTGCTGGAGGTGATTACCCGTTGCTTTGCAGATGTGGAATCCGAGGTGGTGTTTTCCCAGTATGCGTTTGCGGTTTATCCTCTGGTCACCCAGGCGATTGGTGCCAAGGGCGTCCCTGTACCTGCGAAGGACTGGGGGCACGATCTGGATGCCATGGCCGCAGCGGTGACGGATCGCACAAAGCTGGTCTTTGTGGCCAACCCCAATAACCCGACTGGTACGGTGCATAACGCCGAAGCCATTCTGGCGTTCCTGGAGCGAATCCCTGAGCGGGTTGTGGTCGTGCTGGACGAAGCCTACTGCGAATACCTGCAGGGCGAGGGATACGCTGATGGTGTCGAATTGCTGTCCCGTTTCCCGAATCTGATCGTTTGCCGTACTTTCTCCAAAGCTTGGGGGCTGGCGGCGTTGCGGGTTGGCTACAGCATCAGTTCTCCTGAAATCGCGGATATTCTTAACCGGGTACGCCAGCCGTTCAATGTGGACACCATAGCGTTGGCCGCGGCGACAGCGGTTCTTGAGGATGAGGCATACGTGCAGCGTTCCCGCAAGGTCAATGTCAGCGGGATGGCCCAGCTGGAAGCCGGCTTCGGCGAACTTGGCCTGTCCTTTATTCCTTCCGCGGGTAACTTCATCGCGGTGGATGTTGGGGATGATGCCATGGGCGTTTACCAGTCCTTGCTCGAGCAGGGCGTCATTGTGCGACCGATCGCCGGTTATGGCATGCCCCGGCATCTGCGAGTGTCCATCGGTCTTGAGCGGGAAAATGCAAAACTGTTGAAGGCTCTTTCCAATGCGCTCGGCCTGTCGGGGCAGGGGGCGTAACGTGGCGACGACCAAGCCACTGTTCAGTCGGGTTGCCGTTATTGGTCTGGGGTTGATTGGCGGCTCACTGGCGAAGGCCATGCGTGAAAACGGGCTGGCCAAAACCGTTGTCGGCACCGACAAGCGAGAGGATGAGTTGTCATTAGGGGTTGAGCTGGGTGTCATTGACCGGGCTGCTGGCACCATTGCCGAAGCGGTTGCCGGCTGTGAGCTGGTGATCCTTGCCGTTCCGGTTCGCGCTACCCGTACGGTTCTGGAAGAATTGAAATGCCATCTGCCCGCCGACGCTATTCTTACCGACGTAGGGAGCACCAAGACCAGCTTTGTTGAAGATGTGCGGGCAGTTTTTGGTGAGCTCTCACCCCGCGTGATTCCCGGCCACCCAATCGCGGGATCCGAAAAAAGTGGTATCCGCGCAGCAAACCCCGGGATGTTCGCTAATCACAAGGTCATTCTTACGCCGCCAGATAACGTCGATGCCGGGGATCTGGCGCGTTTGAAAGCGCTGTGGGAGGGATGTGGTGCTACCGTCCTGACCATGTCCGTGGCTTACCATGATGAAGTGTTGGCGGCAACCAGTCATCTGCCGCACCTGATTGCGTTTTCGCTGGTGGACACCCTGGCCGGCGAGGATGAGAATCTGGATATTTTTCGCTACGCGGCGGGTGGTTTCCGGGACTTTACGCGGATCGCTGCCAGTGATCCGGTAATGTGGCACGACATTTTTCTCTCTAACAAGGATGCCGTACTGCGGGTCATTGACCACTTTACGCACGATCTCGACCAGCTCCGCACCGCCATTGCCAACGGAGACGGTGCGACCATGCTCAGGGTTTTCAGTCGCGCCAAGGCGGCGCGGGAACATTTTTCGAAGATGCTTTCAGGACAGGCTTACGTGACAAACAACAGTCAGAATCAGGTAACGTTTCGTCTTCAGCCCGGTGGCAGCATTGCCGGTGATATCCGGGTGCCGGGGGACAAATCCATTTCTCATCGTTCCATCATGCTGGGCGCTCTGGCAGATGGGATCACTGAAGTAAAGGGCTTCCTGGAGGGAGAGGACAGTCTTGCAACCCTGCAGGCGTTTCGCGACATGGGGGTAACCATCGAAGGGCCGGATGATGGGTTTGTGTGCATTCACGGAGTGGGTGTGAATGGCCTGCAGGCGCCCCGTGGTCCGCTGTACCTGGGCAATTCTGGCACTGCCATGCGCCTGTTTTCGGGGTTGCTGGCGGCGCAGCCGTTTGATTCCGAACTGACCGGTGACAGCAGTCTCTCGAAGCGGCCGATGGGGCGTGTTGCCGATCCGCTCCGCGCTATGGGGGCTGTGATCGATACCGCCGACGGTGGTCGCCCACCGTTAAAGATTCGTGGCGGCCAGCCGCTGACGGGAATTCATTACGAAATGCCGGTAGCGTCAGCCCAGGTCAAATCCTGCCTGTTGCTGGCGGGCCTGTATGCTGAAGGTGTCACCTCGGTAACCGAGCCCGCGCCGACCCGCGACCATACCGAACGAATGCTGGCAGGATTTGGCTATCATGTGCATCGTGATGGTGCTACAGCCAGTGTTTCCGGTGGTGGCAGGCTGCAAGCTGCCGCTATTGATGTGCCGGCTGACATTTCCTCTGCGGCCTTTTTCCTTGTAGCGGCCAGTATTGCTCCGGATTCCGAACTGACTTTGCGCCACGTTGGTATGAACCCGACGCGCGTTGGCGTCATTAACATCCTGAAGAAGATGGGTGCGGACATTGAAGTTTTGGAAGAGCGCGAGATCGGTGGCGAGCCGGTGGCGGATCTGAAGGTCCGTTCCGCACAACTCAAGGGTATTGATATCCCGGAAGATCAGGTACCTCTGGCGATTGATGAGTTCCCGGTCCTGTTCATTGCCGCCGCCTGCGCTGAAGGTCGCACGGTCCTGCGCGGGGCGGAAGAACTGCGGGTAAAAGAGAGCGATCGGATTCAGGTGATGGCGGATGGCCTGGCGGCACTCGGCGTCGAAACCACCGTAACACCCGATGGCATTATTATCGACGGCGGTCAGACTATTGGTGGTGGTACGGTCGACAGTCACGGGGATCATCGCATAGCCATGTCTTTTGCCGTAGCGTCTCTACGGGCAACCGGAGATATTGAGGTGACCGATTGCGCCAACGTGGCGACGTCATTCCCGGGATTTGTGGAACTTGCCCGCAACACCGGCATTCGCATAACCGCCGAAGGAGGGGAATGATGCCCAGCACCAAGGCTCCGGTCATCACCATTGACGGCCCGGGAGGCTCCGGCAAGGGTACCGTTACCCAGATGCTCGCTCGCAAGCTGGGCTGGCATTTGCTGGACAGCGGTGCGCTGTATCGCTTGACAGCTCTGGCCGCCGTGCGCCAGGGCGTAGCCCTGGACGATGAAGCGGGTCTGGTGAAGGTGGCTGCTGGTCTTGATGTGGCCTTTGAGCCAACGGCAGCAGGTGAGCCGGTCAGGGTGATTCTCGCCGGTCAGGACGTGACCGCAGATATACGTACAGAAACGACCGGTGACAACGCCTCCAGGGTTGCTGTGATGCAGCCGGTTCGCGATGCCCTGTTGCAGCGCCAACGGGACTTCCGGCAGGCTCCCGGCCTGGTGGCCGATGGTCGCGACATGGGCACCGTGGTATTTCCGGACGCCCCGGTCAAGATCTTCCTGACGGCCAGTGCCGAGGAGAGAGCCCGGCGACGCTACAGCCAGTTGAAGGACGCAGGTGTCGATGTTAATATTGACGCCCTTTTAGAGGAGATACGGGTTCGCGATGAACGGGACATGAACCGTTCCGCAGCCCCTCTCAAGCCCGCGGATGATGCGCAAGTCATTGATTCTACAGGCTTGAGTATAGAAGAGGTGTTGGGCAGGTGTATGGCCGCAGCGGGCCAGGCCTGACCACACCTTTTTGTTGTTGAAATGCCGGTCGTAGCGCTATCTGCCAGCCACAGGCTGCGTCCGGAACTTACTAACAGACCGTGTTGCTGGTGGCACGGAGCACACTTGCGTTGATCATATAGGACACATAATGAGCGAGAGCTTTGCGGATCTTTTTGAAGAAAGCCTAAAAGAAATTGACATGCAACCGGGTTCCATCGTCCAGGGAACCGTAGTTGACGTCGACAACGACTGGGTCACCGTTAACGCCGGACTGAAGTCCGAAGGCGTTATCCCCGCCTCCCAGTTTCTGAACGAAAAAGGCGAGTTGGAAGTTGCTATTGGCGACGTTGTCGATGTAGCTCTCGACGCTGTTGAAGACGGTTTCGGTGAAACTCGTCTGTCCCGCGAAAAGGCCAAGCGCGCTGAAGCCTGGAAGGTACTCGAGAAGTCCTTCGAAGCTGAAGAAGTGGTCAAGGGTATTATTAATGGCAAGGTCAAGGGTGGTTTCACCGTCGATCTGGCCGGCATCCGTGCCTTCCTGCCAGGCTCTCTGGTAGACGTTCGTCCGGTTCGCGACACCGCGCACCTGGAGAACAAAGAGCTCGAATTCAAGGTTATCAAGCTGGACCAGAAGCGTAACAACGTGGTTGTTTCCCGCCGCGCCGTTCTGGAAGCTGAAAACAGCGCCGAGCGTGAAGCTCTGCTGGAAACCCTGACCGAAGGTCTGGAAATCAAGGGTATCGTCAAGAACCTGACCGACTACGGCGCGTTCGTGGATCTGGGCGGTGTTGACGGCCTGCTGCACATCACTGATATGGCCTGGAAGCGTATCAAGCATCCGAGCGAAATCGTGAATGTGGGCGACGAGATCAACGTCAAGGTACTGAAGTTCGACCGTGAGCGTAACCGTGTATCCCTGGGTCTGAAGCAGCTGGGTGAAGATCCCTGGGTTGATATCAAGGGTCGCTATCCGGAGAACAGCAAGGTCAAGGCTCGCGTTACCAACCTGACCGACTACGGCTGCTTTGCTGAGCTGGAAGAAGGTGTTGAGGGTCTGGTTCACGTATCCGAAATGGATTGGACCAACAAGAACATCCATCCGTCCAAAGTTGTTCAGGTAGGCGACGAAGTAGACGTGATGATTCTGGATATCGACGAAGAGCGTCGTCGTATTTCCCTGGGTATCAAGCAGTGTGTTTCCAACCCATGGGAAGACTTCTCCAGCAAGTTCAACAAGGGCGACCGTATCTCCGGTAAGATCAAGTCAATCACTGACTTTGGTATCTTCATCGGACTGGACGGTGGTATCGACGGCCTGGTTCACCTGTCTGACATCAGCTGGAACGAGACTGGCGAAGAAGCCGTTCGTGAATACAAGAAGGGCGACGAAGTTGAAACCGTTATCCTGTCTGTTGACCCGGAGCGTGAGCGCATCTCCCTGGGCATCAAGCAGCTGGAAAGCGATCCGTTCGCCGAGTTTGTTCAGTTGAACGACAAGGGCTCCATTGTTAAGGGCACTGTATCCGCCGTTGACGCCAAGGCAGCTACTATCTCCCTGAACGACGAAGTTGAAGCTGTTCTGAAGGCTTCCGAAATCAGCCGTGACCGTGTTGAAGACGCACGCAACGCGCTGAAGGAAGGCGAAGAAGTGGAAGCGAAGATCATCAGCATCGATCGCAAGAACCGCATTATCAATCTGTCTGTGAAGTCCAAAGACGTTGAGGACGACAAGCAGGCGCTTGAGAACGTGCGCAGCAAGACCGCTGAAACTTCTGGTGCGACCACCATCGGTGATCTCATCAAGGAGCAGATGCAGCAGCAAAACGCCAACAAGGAATAAATTTTCCGGTTGGTATAAAAAAACGGGCTCTAAGAGCCCGTTTTTTTTGTGTTTTTTTCTGGTTTGGCTAAACTAGGGGGCATGGAGCTGGTAACCGGCTATCCAATAATAAAGAAGAGGGAAGAGCCTCATGACGAAGTCCGAACTGGTTGAGCTGATTGCATCCAAGCAAACACAGCTTTCCGTGAAAGATGTGGAGCTGGCTGTAAAAACGATTATTGAGCATATGTCTCAGTCGCTGTCCAATGGCCAGAGGATTGAGATTCGTGGATTTGGCAGTTTCTCCCTGCATCATCGTGCGGCAAGAACCGGCCGGAACCCGAAAACCGGCGAAGCCGTACAGCTACCGGCCAAGTTTGTGCCGCATTTCAAGCCGGGCAAGGAGTTGCGCGAACAGGTTAATGACAGCCTGAAGAAAGGCTTCTGATTGTCCTTTACTGGACAAGACACTAGCCGCGGCACACACCATCCTTGGGGAGCTTTATATCGATGGCAGGATTGCAGAAAATTCTCATTGTTCTGTTGATTTTGTTCCTGGTCCTGCTGGCACTGGTCTTTTCCCTGAATAACCAGATGGCGGTTTCCCTGAATTTCCTGATCTTTGAGACCCAGCCTCATGGTGTGGCCGTCTGGATTATCATGTCCTTTGTTATTGGCGCACTGCTCGGTGTTCTGATTACCATGCTGGCGACTTTTCGAACCTCTGTTTCGCGCCGGAACCTTGAGAAACGACTTGCTCGTACCGAGCAGGCATTGGAGAAATCCAGGGCCGAGAACGACCGGACTCTTTAATGGACATAGTGCTTCAATGGCTGCTTCTGACAATCGCTGTGGCGGCTGGTTGGTTTGCCGGGCGCCTTGGCAGTTCCACGCGGCGCTCCAAGAAAGCCATTTCAGACGAAGAGTCGGTGCGGGATCGTCTTCAGTTTCTGTTTACCAACTACTCCGACCAGGCGGTAGAGAACTTTGTCCAGTCCTTGGCAGTAAACCGCGACACAGTTAGCCTGCATCTTTCTGTTGGTGCTCATTTCCGCCACAAGGGTGAAACCGACAGGGCAATTCTGATTCATCAAAACCTGCTTGCCCGCCCGGAACTTCCAACCCGTTTCTCCCCGCAAGTGACGTTCGAGCTTGCGCTGGATTATCTGAATGCCGGTCTTCTGGATAGGGCGGAAACGTTGCTCCATGAATTGATGGGGGACCGGGAATACGGCCGGAAATCGGCATTACAGCTGATTGAGTTGTATCAGCAGGAAAAAGAATGGGAGAAAGCAGCTCAGGTTGCCAGAACCCTGACGAGCGGTCAGACCGATCCTGCCGTTCTGAAAACCCTGGCCTATATCACTTGTGAACTTGCCGATGAAGCCCTTAAGAACGATGATCGCTGGGGCGCTCAGAAACTGGCCAAAGAAGCGCTGGATTACGATCAATCATGCGTCCGGGCCACCTTTATCATTATGAAGTTGCAGGTACGGCAGGGCAGTTTCAAGGAAGCTGCGAGTCAGAGTTTGAAAGTATTTGATCAGAACCCGGAATTTGGTTCCGAAGCGGTCGATCGTCTGATGAAGCTGGAGCATGAGCACGGCGATATCGGGCGCCTGGTGAAAAAACTCCGCAAGCTTTACGAAACCTGGCCGAGCACCAGCCTGCTGTTGGCGCTGGTGGAGTCGGTGGAGCGTGCATCCGGTCGTCCAGCTGCTATTGATTTGTTACGCCTTGAGCTGGAGGTTCGTCCCAGTGTCCGGGGGTTGTTGCGTCTGGTGGAGATGGCAGGCTACGAGAAAGGCATGACGACTGATGAAGGTCGTCTCGTCAGCCGTATCGGTCACCTGATTCTGGCCAACCGACCGGTTTACCGATGCGTCAGCTGTGGTTTCTCGGGCCGGCAGCTGCACTGGCTGTGTCCCAGTTGTAAACAATGGGAAACCGTTCGCCCGATTCAGGGCGTGGAAGCCGAATAGCCCTTTTTAATTCGATTATCTGCAGGATCCGACCGTGCAAACCAAAAACGACCCGAAAATCCTCGTCGCTCTCGATTTCCCTTCAGAAAACCCCGCGCTGGCGCTGGTGGATCAGCTGGACCCGGCGAAATGCCGCCTGAAAGTCGGCAAGGAGCTGTTCACCCGCTCCGGTCCGTCTCTGGTACGCGGCCTGCAGGACCGCGGTTTCGATGTGTTCCTGGATCTCAAATTCCACGATATCCCCAACACTACCTCCGCAGCAGTAGCGGCGGCGGCGGATCTTGGCGTGTGGATGGTGAACGTCCACGCCTCCGGCGGCGAAAACATGATGGTCGCCTGTCGCGAGCGCCTGGAAGCCTTCGGCGCTGACCGCCCGTTACTGATCGCGGTTACCGTACTCACCAGCATGTCAGCGGATGACCTGGCAGGTATCGGCATCACCGAGAGCCCGGAGGCCCACGTCTCCCGCCTGGCCACCCTCACCAAAAACTGCGGCCTCGACGGTGTCGTCTGCTCCGCCCAGGAAGCCCCCAAGCTGAAAGCCGAACAGGGCACCGACTTCAAACTGATCACCCCGGGCATCCGTCCCCTGAGCGCCGCCAAAGGCGACCAACAACGCATCATGACGCCTACGGATGCCCTCAAGGCCGGGTCCGACTACCTAGTTATCGGGCGTCCGATTACCCAGGCCTCTGACCCTCTGGCGGCTTTGGAGGCTATTCACTCTGAGATCGTGGCCCTCTGACTTCGGTGCCTGGCATTCTAGTTCGACCCTAACCTTTATGTTTGGCGGGAGTGGTGTGGCTGGACCCCGGAGGGGTGCTCGTAGCGGTTTTTGGGAGAAAGCTCCCATCGCCCCATACCCCAAACCAAGCAGGCTAGGGCAGAACCAAAACAGCAACCACCAATCCAGCCAGGAATACAAACCATAAAGGCCAAAAACGAAAAAACCCGCTAACTCAGAGAATTAGCGGGCTTTCGGAATAGTGGCTCCCCGAGCTGGGCTCGAACCAGCGACAAACGGATTAACAGTCCGTTGCTCTACCAACTGAGCTATCGGGGAACGTCGTCATGTGACGAGGCGCGTATATTAAGGTGGCTATACCGCCCCGTCAACCCCTGGCCAAAACTTTTTAGCCGAGGGCTTTCTGCAACCGCTCGATGGCCTTTTTCAGGTTATCCATGCTGGTCGCAAAGCTCAGGCGCATGTGGCCTGGGCAACCAAACGCCGAGCCTGGAACCAGGGCCACGCCCGCTTCAGTCAGCAGCTTCTCGGCGAATTCAACATCGGTGCTGACGCTGCTGTCGGCATCGATAGCGCCCTGGAAGCTCGGGAACACATAGAAGGTTCCGTCACCAGTCAGACACTCTACGCCAGGCAGCTTGTTCAGGGCCTCTACCAGCCAGTCATGACGTTCCTTGAACGCTGTGACCATCTCACTCACGCAATCCTGCGGGCCATCCAGGGCAGCCTGTGCGGCGGCCTGAGAGATCGACGCCGGGTTGGACGTGCTCTGGGACTGGATCTTCTTCATGGCGCCGATGATTTTTGCCGGGCCTGCGGCGTAGCCGATACGCCAGCCAGTCATGGAGTAAGCCTTGGATACACCATTCAGAACGAACGTGCGGTCGTAAAGTTCCGGGGTGGCGTTCAGGATGTTGCAGAACGGCTTGCCGGTCCACAGAATCGGTTCGTACATGTCGTCGGTGGCGATCATGATCTGCGGGTGTTTTTTCAGCACCTCACCAATGGCCTGCAGCTCTTCCAGGGTATAGGCCATACCGCTGGGGTTGGACGGGCTGTTGATCACGAACAGGCGGGTGCGATCGGTAATGGCGTTTTCCAGCTGTTCCGCGGTGATCTTGAAGCGGGTGTCAGCGGTGGTATCAATGATGACCGGCTGGCCTTCAGCGACCAGCACCATATCCGGGTAGGAGACCCAGTACGGCGCCGGGATGATGGCTTCATCACCTGGATTCAGTGTGGCAAGGGCGAGGTTGAAAAAGCTCTGTTTGCCACCACTGCTTACTAAAATCTGGTTGGCTTCGTATTCCAGGCCGTTGTCCCGTTTGAACTTCGCAATAATCGCCTTTTTCAGCGCGGGCGTGCCATCTACGGCAGTGTACTTGGTCTGGCCGTTCTTAATGGCCTCCATGGCTGCCTGTTTGATGTGTTCAGGGGTGTCGAAGTCCGGCTCGCCGGCACCGAGGCCGATAATGTCCTGGCCAGCAGCGCGTAATTCGGCTGCTTTGTTGGTGACAGCGAGGGTGGGAGAGGGCTTGATTGCCTGTACTCGGCTGGAAAGTTGAAGGTCCAAACTTGCGCTCCTTAAAGCTGCGTCTGATAGGGCTCCGATGCGCCGGCATCCAGTTGTTCTGGTTGGTTTGCGGGCGGTCGTCGATCGCAGTGATGGTACCATGAAGCCAGCGCAACGATAAATTTCTCTGTAGTATGCAGCAATAGAATATTCGAACCATTCAGTGGAGGTTGTCTGCCGATCATGGCCACTTCAGAAACCGGCGCCCTCATGAAAGACGGTGCGTTCAAGGTCGATTCACCATTCCAGCCCGCCGGGGATCAGCCCAAGGCGATCGCCGAATTGGTGGATGGTATTCAGTCGGGGCTGGCACACCAGACGCTGTTGGGGGTCACCGGCTCCGGCAAGACCTTCAGTATCGCCAATGTGATCCAGCAGGTTCAGCGGCCCACTATCATCATGGCGCACAACAAGACTCTGGCAGCGCAGCTGTATGGGGAGTTCCGGGAGTTTTTTCCGGACAACGCCGTTGAGTACTTCGTTTCCTACTACGATTACTACCAGCCGGAAGCCTATGTGCCTTCCTCGGACACTTTTATCGAAAAGGACGCGTCCATCAACGAGCACATCGAGCAGATGCGTCTGTCCGCCACCAAGGCGTTGCTGGAACGGCCGGATGCCATCATCGTGGCCACTGTATCCTCGATCTATGGTCTCGGCGATCCTCAGTCCTACCTGAAAATGATGTTGCACCTGGATCGGGGTGATCAGATCGATCAGCGTGACATCCTGCGGCGGCTGGCCGAGCTCCAGTACACCCGGAATGATGTTGAATTCCACCGGGCCAATTATCGGGTCAGGGGCGATGTGATCGATGTGTTTCCGGCGGAATCGGAGAAAGAAGCGATCCGCATCGAGTTGTTTGATGACGAGGTGGAAAACCTCAGCTATTTTGATCCGCTCACCGGAGAGGTGCTGCGGCGCGTACCCCGGGTCACCATCTACCCTAAATCCCACTACGTCACCCCCAGGCAGACCGTGCTGGACGCGGTTGAACGAATCAAGGTGGAGCTGGACGAACGACTGCAACAGTTGCGGGACAATAACCGCCTGGTGGAAGCACAGCGCCTGGAAGAACGGGCCCGCTACGACATCGAGATGATGATGGAGCTGGGGTACTGCAACGGCATCGAGAACTATTCCCGCTATCTGTCGGGTCGCCGTCCCGGTGAGGCGCCGCCCACGTTGTTCGATTACCTGCCACCCAACGCCTTGCTGGTGGTGGACGAGTCCCACGTTACCATTCCCCAGATCGGCGCCATGTACAAAGGTGACCGATCCCGTAAGGAAACCCTGGTGGAATACGGTTTCCGGCTGCCATCGGCACTGGATAACCGGCCCATGCGGTTCGACGAGTGGGAGCGGATTGCACCCCAGATGATCTTCGTCTCAGCTACCCCCGGCAACTACGAAGCCGACCATGCCGGGCAGGTGGTTGAGCAGGTGGTGCGACCGACCGGGTTGCTCGACCCGGAGATTGAAGTTCGTCCTGCGTCTACACAGGTGGACGATCTGTTATCGGAAATCCGTGCCCGTACTGCAGTGAATGAGCGAGTGCTGGTCACCACTCTGACCAAGCGCATGGCGGAGGATCTGACGGACTTCCTGATGGAGCACGATATCCGCGTTCGTTACCTGCACTCGGATATCGACACCGTCGAGCGGGTGGAAATTATCCGCGATCTGCGCCGGGGTGAGTTTGATGTGTTGGTCGGTATCAACCTGCTGCGGGAAGGACTGGATATGCCGGAGGTCTCCCTGGTGTCCATTCTGGATGCCGACAAGGAAGGTTTCCTGCGGTCCGAACGTTCACTGATTCAGACCATCGGGCGTGCCGCACGGAACATTCATGGCAAAGCCATTTTGTATGGTGACCGAATCACCGGCTCCATGCAGAGGGCCATTGATGAGACCGAGCGCCGACGTGCCAAACAGGAAGCCCATAATCTGGAGCAGGGTATTACCCCTCAGGGCCTGAACAAGAAAATCGCTGATATCATGGAAGGCGCGGGTGGCGGTGGTCGCGGTCGCCGCAGAGCTGAACGGCCCGGAGAGAAGGCAGCGGAAGAAGCCGAACAGTACCGTGCCAGGACCGGAAACAAGTCGCCTCAGGAAGTCCTCAAGGAAGTGGCGCGTCTGGAAGACGAGATGTACAAGGCGGCTGCGGAGCTGGATTTTGAAACCGCTGCCCGCCTGCGGGATGATATTTCCGAACTGAAGGAAGCCGCACTGCGGACGGGATAGTAGTTAGTCAGGTCGTTTCGGGCCAACAATGACCGCGGCCTGTAAAGGCTGATTGCGGCCATAACGGGACATCTTGTCAAAGACTCTGCGATCAATGGGCAGGTATTGTTTATCTGCGACGGTTTCACCGGCTTCGACGTCGATTTCCGGATCGTGGATGTAGACGAACTGGTCGTCAATGGCACAGACCGTAACCCAGTGGGGAACGCGGCTGCGGTTCAGTTGCCAGGTGCTGATCAGGATCACCGGGACGCTGCCTTCGTGCAGGGCGTTTTCCAGGCCGTCGAGCGTCAGCGGGTCATGATGGAGCTGAATTCCGGTCTGGCCAATGTCGTGCAAAAAACCCTCGTGCACCAGTTCCAGTACCCGTTTCTTGTCGTCATTTCTGACAGTATCTTTGAACAGGGCGCCTTCCTTGCTGATCCAGGCACTGGCATGGAAGCCCCGGTTCCAGGCGGACAGCGCCAGGCCGTGGGGACCGCAGCCGCCGTGGCCGGCAAGCATGAATATGGTGGTGGCCTCGCGCCACAGTTTCAGTTCTTCCAGGGTGGTTACAGGCTGGTGGTGGTCTATGGTTGCCATCGCCATGATCAATGCTGCCGGGCCACAGGAGAACTCGGTGGTTTGCGGGTAGTAGGGCACCTGCGGGAACTCACGGGACGGTTCATAGAACAGGATACGGCGCTCGAAACGCAGGGCGTCGCCGTGATCCTCGTAGTAGTCCCGGTAGGTTCCGAACTGACGATACCCGAGGCGCCTGTAGAGATTGATGGCAGCGGCATTGTCCTCCCGTACTTCCAGTCGCATCACGATGCGATCTGCTTCCACGGCCTCCTTTTCAGCTTCCCGCACCAGCTTTTCACCAAGACCCCGGCCTCGTATGTCAGGGGAGACGGCGATGGAATAGATGCGAGCAAGTCGGGTCGCGGCGCTCATCAGAACCAGGCAGTAGCCCACCAGCTCGTTTTCCAATTCAGCAATGATCAGCCGGTCCCGGGGCATTTCCAGGAAACGCCGGAAACTCCGCCGGGAGAGTCGGTCCTCGCGGAAGCAGCGGTGTTCCAGCTGTATCAAGGCGTCCAGGTCATCCTGGGTGGCTTGGCGGAGGGTCAGATCGGACATAAACGTGGTGCCTTGGTACATCGTGGCCGGGTGTGCTCGCGTGCTTCCCGTATCAGGCTATTATGGTAGAGAGTCCGGCAAGCGCAACCATGCGTAAAAGCACGCATCCTGAAAGGATTGTGCGGGTATGGGGGCAGGCGTATTGTTGCCGGAATTCTGTCTGTTCTTACCTCCAGGGAGGGATGTCATGTCCCGTTTGCTCATCGTTGTGGATCGCGCCAAAGACTGGGCCCCGTATTATCCCAGTGAGGATGTCCTCACCTTTGATCAGTACCTTCAATTTTCCGCGCCGCCTTCCAGTCGGGTGCGGGTCATTAATCTGTGTCAGAGCGCGAAGTATCTTAGCCGGGGCTATTACTGTTCCCTGCTGGCGGAGGCCCGTGGTCACCATGTGGTTCCATCCGTGATGACCCTGAACGACCTGAGCCGCAAGGGGCTGTTTTCCCTGGAGCTGGAAGAGCTGGATGCCAGCGTTATTAACTGGCTGGAAGCGGCCGGATCCGAGATTGATCCGGCTAGCGACGAACGCCACGCCACACACGAAGTGCGTATCCGCACGTACTTTGGCCAGGCGGAGCACCCAGACCTGAAGCCGGTTGCCCGCGCTCTTTTTGAGCGCTTTCCGTGCCCGATCCTGGAAATCGTCTTCAAACGCCGCAAGGCCTGGCAGATTGAATCCATGAAGCCGGCGGCACCGGCGGACCTGGATGAGAAAGAGCAGGACGTCTTCGCCACGGCCTTCGATCGCTTTAGCAGCATGGTCTGGCGCAAACCCCGAACGCGCCGGCGCTATCGCTTTGACCTGGCAGTGCTGGTTAATCCGGAAGAGGAAATGCCACCCAGCGACAAGGTGGCACTCAGCCGTTTCGAGAAGGCCGGACGCAAACTCGGTATCAATGTGGAACAGATTACCCGTCGTGAATATATGCGCCTGCCGGAATACGATGGCCTGTTCATCCGGGAAACCACGGCGATTGATCACCATACCTACCGCTTTGCCCGCAAGGCAGAAGCCGAGGGTATGGTGGTGATTGATGATCCGGTATCGATCCTGCGCTGCACCAACAAGGTGTTCCTTGCCGATCTGCTCAAGAACAACAAGGTGCCCACTCCCAAGACCCTGATTCTGTCGAAAGACCAGAAAGACAGCGTGGAACAGGTGGTCCGCGAGCTCGGCTTTCCGGCGGTGATCAAGATTCCAGACGGCGCCTTTTCGCGAGGGGTAACCAAGGCGGTAGATGAGAAATCATTGAAGGCGGGCCTGAAGGAGCTCTTCAAACAATCGGCCCTGGTACTGGCCCAGGAATACCTCTACACCGATTACGACTGGCGTATCGGCGTACTGGGTGGTCGGGCCATTTATGCCTGCAAATACTATATGGTGAAAGGCCACTGGCAAATCTATCAGCACGGCGGAGCCGAAGTGGACAGCGGCGGATTCGAGACCATGCCGACCTATGAAGTACCGCGAAATGTGATTCAGGCCGCCCTGAATGCGACGCGGTTGATCGGCAATGGCCTTTACGGTGTCGACATCAAGCAGTCCGGGAACCGGGTCGCGGTGATTGAAGTCAACGATAACCCCAGCATCGATGCGGGTGTCGAGGACCGTTTCCTGGGTGGTGAGCTCTACACCCTGATCATGCAGGAATTCCTTTCCCGCATGGAAGATAACCGGCGCCGTTAATGGGCGCCGTACCAGGTGCGCAGGCTTCCGAACCAGGGATAGTGGGCTAATTGTTTTCTGATCTCGCTGTTTTCAAGCGCTGGCTCGTGCTCCCGGTTATCAAAGAACAGTTCCATGTGCACCTTATTCTTCAGATAGTGCAGGCGCAGACGGGTGTGGGACGGCAATTCACCCATGTGTCTGGTGAGAACGTCGACAATTTCCTGCCTGGAGGGAAGCTGTTCCGAAGTGGGTGGGTGGTCCTCATCGTGTTCGGCGTCAATGTGAAAATTGATATCCCGAATGTTGCCGAGGGCGTCCCGCATGTTGGACACCACCTGCATGCCAATCTGATGACCTTCCGATACGCTGATTTCCGGGCGCACCACTAAATGGATATCCAGCAGGATGTCATGTCCCATCCGGCGGCTGCGGAGTTCGTGTACGTTACGTACACCGTCGGTATCGTTGGCAATGATCTTCAGCATCCGGGTGTCTTCCGCCGACAGTCCGGTGTCAACCAGTTCCTTGACACTGTCCCAGGTGAATTTCCAGCCGATGTGAATAACGATGGCCGCAATCACCACTGCGGCCAGAATATCGAGCCAGATAAAACCAACCATTGCCCCAATGGTGGAGAATAGGACAATGACGGAGGAAAATGCGTCTGTGCGGCTATGCCAGGCGTTAGCAATAATCAGATCCGACCGTATTGCCTGACCGACGTGCCGGGTGTAGCGATAAATCCACTCTTTACTGCCAACTGACACGGCAGCAGCGACCAGCACCGGCCATTCGGGCACATGATCGGCGCCGCCAGCAAACAGGCGCAGAATGTTATCCCAGGCCAGAATGGCGCCGACGGCAATCAGAATGCTGCCCAGAGCGAGGGTGCCAATGGTTTCGATGCGCTGGTGGCCGTATGGATGGTTTTGATCCGGCGCCTGACGTGAAAATCGCATTACTCCGAGAACCACTAAATCCGATGCGACGTCACTGAATGAATGAATGCCGTCGACGATCAGGGCCTGGGAATGGAAAAGAGCACCGGCGATGACTTTAATGGCGCCAAGCACTGCATCCAGGATCATACCAATGACTGTCACCCGTGAAGCGGCCTGTCGTTCCGCATCCAGATTGGCACTGTGGTGAACTGACGCTTTCTGGTGTAGGGACATTTCGTGGCAATCTCCGGTAAGTTCTGGGCTCATTATAGCGGTAATGGAGTGCTTTCCGAGCAAAAGGGTAAAAAGCGGTACCTCTGTACGATTTATGCACATGGTGACAAAACGGTGAATCTGTAACGTTTTGTTCTTATGTGTTGGCCCGTAATGCAAATACTCTGTAAGACTATGATATCAAAGAAAAAAATAACTGGTCAAAAAATGATCAATCTGTAGACCGGCGCAGTTATCAAGGGATAGCAACCGTTGCCCCTCGATTTTCAACAGGTTTATCCACAGAAACCGTGGAAAAGCTTACGAGACGTCCACGTTACAGGCATTTACGGGTGAAATAAGTAAGTTGGAAGATGCTGTGGAAAACTTCCGGTATACTCCGCGTCACCCAAACGCAAGGAGTTTTTTCGATGTACGGCGCTATTCGCAATCTGTTATTCCGGTTGCCCCCGGAACAGGCCCACAACTTTGCACTTTCCGGACTTGACCTGGCCGACCGATTTGGATTGCTGAAGGCATTGGCTCCGAAGTTTGATGCATGCCCAGTGAATGTTATGGGGCTGGAGTTTCCCAATCCGGTGGGATTGGCTGCCGGTCTGGACAAGAATGCCGACCATCTGGATGCCCTCGGCGCCCTGGGCTTTGGATTCATCGAAGTGGGAACCGTGACGCCGTTGGCTCAGCCTGGCAACCCGAAGCCTCGCATGTTCCGGTTGCCCGAACATCAGGCCATCATCAATCGCATGGGCTTTAATAATGAAGGCCTCGAGCACATGCTTGCCCGGATAGACAAGCGTCGGTATCAAGGCATCCTTGGCATCAATGTCGGCAAGAACAAGGACACTCCCAATGAAGAGTCCGAATCGGACTACCGTAAGGGTATCGCCGCCGTGTATTCCCGGGCTGACTATATCACTGTGAACGTTTCTTCGCCGAACACACCCGGGCTGCGGGATCTTCAGTTCGGAGATTCCCTGAAGCGCCTGCTGGATGCCGTCAAGGACGAACAGGGCAAATGTGTTGCCAACACCTCACGCTATGTTCCCATCGCGGTCAAGATCGCACCGGATATGGACGACGAGGGAATCCGGTTTGTTGCACAAGCGTTGCGAAACTCGGGGCTGGATGGCGTTATCGCTACCAATACAACCATCGGACGTGATGCGGTCCAGGGACACCCGCATGCGGATGAAGCCGGTGGGCTGAGTGGAGCGCCAGTGCGTGAGCCTTCCCTGAGGGTGATTAAGGGGCTGTACGCGGAACTGGGCGAAGATCTGCCCATCATCGGCGTGGGCGGAATCACAGACGGCGAGAGTGCCGCTGAAAAGATTCAGGCAGGGGCAAAACTGGTCCAGATATATACCGGTTTCATATACCGGGGACCGGCATTAATCAAAGAGGCCGTCGAGGCGATTCGTAAGCTGCAGTGAGCCGGAAATTTCGGGAGTGGTAAAAAAGGCGCAGGATTTCTTTGGGCCCAGAACGAAGGTGGGCCCGCTGAGCGGGCCCTTGCGGGGAATAAACCCCGTGGCGCTTCTTCGCATGATACGGGTCGGGAGGACCCGTTTGGGTTATTCTGAATGTTGCGTCAAATTGTATGTGTTAAAAGATCAGATTAAAGATCGGGGTTAATGGACTGCGTCACGCGGTGGTGACATTTGCGAGCTTATGGATGCCGGATACACCGGTCATGCCCTCCCATTGATCTGTGCGGCCTTCTCGCCACCCGTTTAACCATTCCTGGCGGACTTCCATTTGCTCTAACGGGCAGCTGTCTTTGGATTTACCGGACACACCGGCCAGATAACCCCGTTTGAATGCACGAGCGTACATATCTCTTTTCTGTCTTTTCATGCCGTTCCTCACTGATGGATTAACAGAACAAGCGTGTACACTTCTGCTGTAGCCCTGGCATGCGGTTGCCCCCAAGAACAAACCAAGTGGGGTAACTCACTATTGCCAGTTCCGGCCAGAGCAGTCAGGATCCTGTTAACGGAGAAGCTCGTAAGCTCTCCCGAACGACGCGTCTCATACAAGGTAAGTCGAACATCGCGCCGATGTACACTAATTATTTCATCTATATGAAGCTTCTCTTATAGTTGTGTGACATAACGAAGGTGTATTGATCCAGAGAAAATGCGCCATTTCCATGCAGTTAGCCGAATACCGAAACTCCCGGGAGTAGAACTTGTCTGATTCTGTCTTTTTCGTAACCTGTCCGAAGGGCGTCGAGTACCTTCTGGCGGATGAACTTCGCACCTTCGGTATGGAACCAGTGCGAAATGCGCCTGCTGGCGTGTGGGCAGAAGGGCCCCTGGAAAGCGGCTACAGGGCGTGTCTCTGGTCGCGGCTGGCGAACCGCGTCATTCTTCACATCGACGAGGTCAGTGCCACCAGCGGCGACGAGCTCTATGATGGCGTGGTGCACCTGGACTGGCAGCAGCACGTCCCGGCCAATGGCAGCTTCCGGGTCATGTTCCTGGGACAGAATGAGGCGATTCGAAACACCCAGTACGGTGCCCAGCGGGTTAAAGACGGCATTGTTGACCGCATGCGATCGAGCAGCGGGCAGCGACCCTCAGTGGATGCCAAAACACCGGATGTCACTATTTCAGCGCGCCTGAACCGTGGTCGCCTGTCTCTGGGGCTGGATCTCAGTGGCCACAGCCTTCATATGCGTGGTTACCGTACCGAGAAGGGGGTTGCCCCGCTCAAGGAAAACCTGGCGGCGGCACTGCTGTTACGCGCGGGCTGGCCGGAATTGGTCAAAGCTGGCGGCGATTTTATTGATCCGATGTGCGGCTCCGGCACGCTGGCTATCGAGGCAGCATTGATGGCGCTGGATATTGCTCCTGGTCGGAACACGGACCGGTTCGGTTTTGAGACGTGGCCCGGCCACCTGCCGGAGTTGTGGCTGCAACTGCGCCAGGAAGCCGAACGCCGTGCCCACGAAGGCAAGCAGGGCGAGCTGCCCCGTATTGCCGGCTACGATCAGGACAGCCGTGTCATTGCCACCGCCTGGAAAAATATCCAACGTGCGGGGCTGGACGGCCTGGTTCATGTTGAATGTCGATCGGTCGAAGACCTTGCCCTTGACGGCGAATGGGCTGAGCAGGGTCTGGTGTTGACCAATCCTCCCTATGGTGAGCGTTTGAGCGAGCGTAAGGAGCTGGGGGCGCTTTACCGTTCTCTGGGCGAGGCAGTGAAGGCTGCGGTGCCCGGTTGGCGACTGGGGGTATTTACCGGCGCGCCAGAGTTCGGCAAATCCGTCGGCCTGCGCAGCTACAAGCAGTACAACCTGTTTAACGCCAAGCTGCCGGCGCAACTGCTGCTGTTCTCGGTAGACGACGCCAGCGCGATGACACCCCGGGAGCCGGGAATACCCGGTGAAGTTCAACCTCGCATCGCCAATGAAGAACGGGCGGCAATGCTGCGTAACCGGCTGAAGAAGAACCTGAAGACGATTGGTCAATGGGCCCGCAAGCAGGGCATTGAATGCTATCGACTCTATGATGCAGATATGCCGGAATTTGCCCTGGCCATCGATATTTATGACGGGCGGGTTCACGTCCAGGAATACGCTGCGCCCAAATCGGTGGACGAACGCTCCGCGCGGGAGCGGCTGGCGGAAGCGTTGGCAGTCATTCCCGACGCACTCGGGGTTGAGCGGGAGGACATAGTGTGCAAACACCGCCAGCGACAGTCAGGCACTTCCCAGTACGAGAAGCAGGCGGCCAGCGGTGAGTTTTTCAATGTTCACGAGCATGGCTGTGCGCTGAAGGTAAACCTCAAGGATTATCTGGATACCGGTCTGTTCCTTGATCATCGTCCTGTGAGGCACTGGATTCAGCAGCATGCCTCTGGCAAGCGCTTTCTGAACCTGTTCTGTTACACCGGGGCGGCAACGGTGCACGCTGCGGTTGGTGGCGCGAGCCGGTCCCTGAGCCTGGATATGTCGAAGACCTATGTGAAGTGGGCCGAGGACAATCTGGCGCTAAATCGGATCGATGCCCGCCATCACAAGGTGGAGCAGGCGGATTGTCTGGCCTGGCTGGCGGCGAAGCCAACTCCGGACCAGCGGTTCGATCTGATTTTCATGGACCCACCCACGTTTTCCAATTCCGCCCGGATGGCCGGGGTGCTGGATATCCAGAAGGATCATGGCAAGCTGGTCCGTCAGGCAATGCAGCGACTGACGTCAGAGGGGCTGCTGATCTTCTCCAACAACTTCCGACGCTTCAAGCTGGATGAGGCACTGGAGCAGGAATTTGCCATTGAGGAAGTGTCACGGGACACCATCGACAAGGACTTCCAGCGTAATGCGCGGATTCATCGGTGCTGGCATATTCGCCATAAAGTGTGAATTTAACCCGTAGGTCGGATTAGCGCAGCGTAATCCGACACCTTTGCCTGCATGATTGTTGCCATATATCTTGTCGGATTACGCTGCGCTAATCCGACCTACTAGAACTCGTATCGAACCCCGCCAGAGAACTGGAAGGTGTTGGCACCTGACCCGGTATCCTTGAACAGTCGGCCACCTTCAAACACCAGGTAGCCGTTGTCGATCACTTCAAAGTCCACCCCCGCCAGCCAGCTGATGCTGAAGCTGCTGTCGGGGAAGTCTCCCTCAATATCCCGGAACTGGCGGTTTTCGTCCGCATCGGCGTTGGCCAGTTCGGCGTCGCCGCTGATGTGGGAGAAACCGGCCTGGGCGTAGACATTGGCGTAGCTGGTGACGGGATAATGTAACCCGAGGTACCAACTGGCGAAGTAGTCGATGGAGAGGGTCAGGTCGCCGGTTTTGGCATCTTTGTAGCCACCGCCGGCGCGAACTTCCGCGTGGAACAGATCAGTGATGTGCCCGCCAACAACGAGTGTGCCAGTCTGGCCCCAGGCGGAGTCGTTGCTGATTTCGCCGATGCTGCGATGGTTCAGCGCGGTGGCGTAAACGCCAACGTAGTGCATGTCCTCGCGGGCTTTCTCCTCGGCCGAGGTGAGATCAGCGCCGAGCAGTGCGATGGGCAGCAGGGCTGCCGGAAGAGCTTGTCGCAACACCTTGTTCATTGTTATGGGCTTTCCTGACGATTGCGGGTACGGGCAGATTCTGCCTTCTGTAACGGTGTGTTACGTCGACCCGCGTCACACTTCCCTCAGGGAACCCCGGATTACTCTCTTAGTCTTCCAGCAGGCCTTCTTCGCGGGCCAGCAGGAGTAGGGCATAAACGCCGTTTTCTGATTGTGTGGGCTCCAATCCCTCATCAAACAGCAGTTGGCGGCGGCGGTCTTCAAGTCTGTCGGTATCGGAGGTGGTGATCAGCTCGGTAATGGGGGCGATTTCGAATGGGGCTTCCATACTGACCGCGGTGAAGATCAGGTCCACCAGGATTTCATCCGGGTCCATGCCATCGGTGAACACAGTCTGGTCTGGCAGGTCCTGATGGAGTTCCCGTGCCAGTTCGATCAGTGGCACGCCCTGTTCTTCCAGGTAGAGCAGGTCGATGTCGCCCAGGTCGCCGTCTTCGGGGATCCAGCTGTCTTCCGGAGCAATGACAACGGTTTTCAGGCGGCCGTCTTCCAGTGACCAGGACATGGCGGTGGGAAACAGGGTGTCGTCGGTCTGGCAGTATTCGATGTCGAGAAATCGTGGTAGCGGCAAGGTAAACTCCCGGTGCCATTTAGTTCGTGTCTATGTCGGATTACGCTGCGCTAATCCGACCTACGTTTGCGTGTCGGCGGCTCCACCGTAGGTCGGATTAGGCGAAGCCGTAATCCGACGAACTTTGGTTAGCAGTATGACGGTTATTGGCTTCATGCCATACTGTTGGCGGTATTATCAGTTAATCAGGAGCATCATGGAACACGCGCAGTTTAATCACGGTTTGCTGAATTTTCTCGATTCCTCCCCAACCCCCTGGCATGCGGTGGCCACCATAAAGGCCCGCCTCGACGAGGCTGGCTTTGCGGAGCTGGATGAGAAAGACGAGTGGTCGCTGGAGAAGGGGCAGGGCTACTACGTAATCCGTAACGGTTCTTCGATTGTGGCGTTTCGTACCGGCAAGGGAGAGGTTGTGGAAAGCGGCATCCGTATGGTCGGCGCTCACACAGACAGTCCCTGTCTGAAGGTGAAGCCCAACCCGGAGCTTCGCCGTAAGGGGTTTTTCCAGGTCGGAGTGGAAGTCTACGGCGGCGTATTACTGAACCCCTGGTTTGACCGTGATCTGTCGCTTGCTGGCCGTGTTACCGTTCTTGACGACGCCGGTACCGTGAAGGATGTATTGGTTAACTTCAGCAAGCCGGTTGCGTTTATTCCCAGCCTGGCAATCCATCTGGACCGTGAGGCTAACAGCAACCGCTCCATCAATGCCCAGACTGACCTGCCACCGGTGATGATGCAGGTGCCGGATTCTGATACCACAACGTTTGCTTCCTTGCTGGAGCGTCAGATAGCCACCGAAGCCGGAATCGGGGTTCGCAAGGTGCTGGGCTATGAACTGAGCTTTTACGATGCCCGCGGTGCCTCGTTTGTGGGGTTACGGGACGAGTTCATTGCTTCGGCTCGGCTGGACAATCTGCTGAGCTGTTACATTGGTCTCCAGGCATTACTGGACACCTCCGCTGATGAGCCCACGCTGCTGGTCTGCAATGATCACGAAGAGGTGGGAAGTGTGTCGGCGGAAGGTGCCCAGGGGCCATTCCTGTCAGCTCTTCTGGATCGCTGGTGTGGGACAGAAAAGTCCCGAGTCATTGCGCGCTCGATGATGATTTCGGCGGACAACGCCCACGGCATCCATCCCAACTACATGGACCGCCACGACGAGAACCACGGTCCGCTGATCAATCAGGGGCCAGTGATCAAGGTCAACCACAACCAGCGTTATGCCACCAACAGTCGTTCCGCCGGGGTGTACCGCCATATCAGTGACGAGTTGGGATTGCCCTACCAGACATTCGTTGTGCGAAGTGATATGGGTTGCGGCAGCACCATCGGACCGCTGACAGCCGGGAATCTGGGGGTGACGACGCTCGACATCGGTGTGCCTCAGCTGGGTATGCACTCGATTCGTGAGATGACCGGAACGGAAGACGGTTATACACTGTATCGTGTAATGCAGGCATTTATGCAGCGACCTCAGATTTTCTGAGGTCCTGAACGAAAAATGCCGCTGGTTTCAGAAGAAACAGCGGCATTTCGGAATAAGTGGCTCCCCGAGCTGGGCTCGAACCAGCGACAAACGGATTAACAGTCCGTTGCTCTACCAACTGAGCTATCGGGGAACAGCTAAGTGGCGCGAATAATAAGGGCTTTATTCGTTGGGGTCAACCCTCTGAATTAAAAGGTTAAAAATTGTACTACCAGTCTGCTCCCCATCCCGTGCCGCCGGATATTGGTAAACGGGTGTTCCGTTATCAGCCACCACCGTGGCTTCGTAACGGTCACCTGCAATCGGTGTGGCCAACGCTGTTTCGCAAGGTGACTCTGGCCGAGCCAGAAAGGGAGGTGCTCACCACCTGCGATAATGACGAATTGCACCTGGACTGGTACCGACAGGGCAGTGACCGGCTGGCAATATTGTCCCACGGGCTTGAGGGACACAGTCGCAGGCCGTATATGCTTGGGCTGACCCGGGCGCTGCTGACGGCGGGATGGGATGTGCTGGCCTGGAACTTCCGTTCCTGCGGCGGAGTGATGAACCTGCAGCCCCGGTTCTACCACAGTGGTGCCACGGAAGATCTGGATCGCGTGGTGCGTCACGGGTTGTCGCGGGACTATCGGACGTTATTCCTTTCCGGTTTCAGTATGGGTGGTAACCTGACCCTGCTGTACCTGGGTCAACAGTCGGAGAGAGTGGACAGCCGCATCTGTGGTGCGGTTACCTATTCCGTGCCCTGTGATTTGGCGGGCAGTGCGGATGAATTGGCCAAACCCAGCCGGAAAATCTACATGCAGCGATTCCTGAGGGATCTGCATATCAAGATGGAAGAGAAAGCCCGGCGTTTTCCGGATCTGATAGATGTAACCGGCTTCGATAGCATTCGTAGCTTTCACGAATTTGATAACCGCTACACAGCGCCATTGCATGGCTTTCGTGATGCCCGGGATTACTGGGCCAGCTGCTCTGCTCTCGGTAAGCTGCGGGATATCCGTGTGCCGTCACTGATGGTGAACGCCGCTGATGATCCCTTCCTGTCTCCCCAGTGCTTTCCGGAATCGCGGGAGCTGTTGGGGCAGCACGTTCGTCTGGAAGCGCCGCGCTGGGGTGGTCATGTAGGGTTTGTAGAGCACGCCCGGGACGGCTACTACTGGTCTGAACGCCGGGCCATAGCTCATATCCAGACCGTGGCGGGATAACCCGGATTATTTCAGCAGCGGCTCCAGCTCGGGCCAGATATTGGCCAGCAACTGGCTCTGGGCCGCAGCAGAAGGGTGTATGCCGTCAGGCTGCATCATACCGTCCTGGTCGTAGATGCCTTCGAGAAAGAACTCAACCAGACCGGTGTCGTACCGCTCCGCCAGTTTCGGAAATATGCCGGCAAAGATCCGGGTGTAGCGTTCACCGTAGTTGGGCGGTATCTGCATGCCGACCAGTAACGGGTGGGCGCCGGCATTACGGACATGCTCAATCATTCTGGCCAGATTTTTCTCAATCACATTTGGCGGGAAACCTCGCAGCCCATCGTTGCCGCCCAATTCGATAACCACAACCTCCGGATCGTGCTTCTGGAGCAGTTCCGGCAGGCGTCTGAGCCCGCCGTCGGTCGTTTCTCCACCGATGCTGGCGTTGACGACCTCCCAGTTTTCCAGGCCCTCGGCATCCAGGCGGCCACGCAACAGGGTCACCCAGGCCTCTTCGGTTTGAACGCCGTGGGCCGCGCTCAGGCTGTCTCCAACAATCAGCAAGGTATTGGATGCCGGACTCTCATCAGCCTGACTCTGTGTGAAGACACAAAGAAAAACGATGAAAACTATTGATCTCAGACGTAAAAATACCGTATCCATAGACAACCCGTTAAAGACTTAATCTCGTTGGAGACACTGTGAACGAACCCATGCTGAAAGTCAGTGACCTGACCCACCGTGTCAGTCTGGAGACTGATACGTTGACGATATTGCAGGGGGTCAGTCTGGAAATCAATCGAGGTGAGTCGGTGGCGATTGTCGGGCGGTCCGGGTCTGGCAAAACGACGCTTCTGGGGTTGCTGGCCGGGCTGGATACTCCCACAGAGGGGACCGTTGAACTGGACGGAGCGGTCATCAGCAAGCTGTCCGAGGACGAGCGTGCCAGGTTGCGTGCACAACGGGTCGGATTTGTATTCCAGTCTTTCCAATTGTTGCCGGCACTGACAGCGCTCGAGAACGTGATGCTACCGCTGGAACTTGGTGGGCATGAGGCTCCGGAGAAAAAAGCGCGGGAATTGCTGGAGCGCGTGGGCCTTGGCGAGCGTCTCACCCATACGCCGCGCCAGCTGTCCGGCGGTGAACAGCAGCGGGTTGCCATTGCCCGGGCCTTTGCCTCGGATCCGGTGGTGCTGTTTGCGGACGAACCCACTGGCAACCTGGACAACCGCACCGGGCAGGCAGTGTCGGACCTGTTGATGGCACTGAACCATGAGCAGGGTACAACGCTGGTGATGGTGACCCACGACGAGCACCTGGCCGTGCGCTGTGGCCGCCAGTTCAGTATAGAGGCGGGCGTTCTCACTGAACCCGATACCCGCACCGACGAGGAGCCAGTCATCTGATGGTGGCCTCCCGTAAACTGATGTCCATACGCCGCGACTGGCGTGAACGGGACGTTCGCGTTGTGCTGGCGGCATTGATGATTGCCGTTGCCACGGTGGCCACCATTGCGCTGTTCGCCAGCCAGCTACAACGAACACTGGTATCCTCGGCCAGCTCCTTTCTGGCGGCGGACCGGCAACTGGAAGCTGAAAACGGTCGCCCCATTCCTGACGCCTGGCTGGCGGAAGCGCAGAATCGCCAACTGGAAACCGGGCAGATGGTGGAATTTTCTACCATGGTGTTCGGCGCGGATACTTTCCAGCTGGTATCAATCAAGGCGGTCAGCAACGAGTATCCGTTGCGTGGCCAGGTCGAATATCAACTGGGCCCGGATGAACCACGGCAACTGGTGTCGTCAGGCCCGGGCCCGGGTGAAGTCTGGATCAACCCTCGACTGCTCCGGCTGCTGGACACCAGTGTGGGCGACACCCTGGAAGTCGGTAATCTTGAGTTGGAAATATCCGGCCTGTTGGTGCGCGAACCCGATGGCGGCTTCCGCCTGTCGGCCCTGGCACCCCGGGTGATGATGCACGCCGACGACGTACCGGACACTGGCGTGATACAGGAAGGCAGCCGGGTGGAATATGTCTACCTGTTTGCCGGTGAGGAAGCGGCACTGGAAGGCTACTATCGCTGGTTGCAGCCGCAACTCGAGCCGAGCCATGAGTGGGAGGGGGTACGGGATGGCGAAACCTTTTCCCGATCCCTGGAGCGTGCCGAGCGATTCCTTCTGCTGGGCGGCAGTCTGGCGGTCATGCTGGCGGCTGTCGCGGTAGCCGTCGCCAGCCGTCAGTATGCGCTGTCACAGAGAGACACCGTGGCACTGCTGAAAACCCTCGGGGTGAGCAGTCAGGGCATTGGCAGGCTGTACCTGCAACGCCTGGGCCTCTGGGGGCTGGCCGGCGCTGTCGGGGGGCTGGTGATTGCGTTGCCTCTGTATTGGTTGCTGTCCCGCTTGCTCAGCGATGTGCTGGAACGACCGGTGGATTACCAGCTCGATCCTGCCGCACTGGCGCCGTCGCTGCTGACGGCTCTGGTGTCCCTGTTTGCTTTTGCCTATCCGCCCATCCGGCGCTTACGCAACGTACCGGCCATGCGTGTATTGCGTTCCCAGCCCGGAGAATCCGGTCGCGAAGCGCTGCCCGACCTGATTGTTGCCCTGGTGGCGATTTTCGGGCTGGTGTGGATGTATGCCGGCGAAGTGTCTCTGGTTCTGGCGTTGCTGGGTGGGCTGATCCTGTTATTGGGCACCCTGGCATTGCTCGGGTGGCTGATGGTGCTGGGATTGCGCAGAATCAGTGGTGGTGGCAATGCCTGGCGCCTGGCCTTGGTGGGGCTCTACCGGCATCGCCGGGCCAGCCTGTCGCAAATTGCCGTGTTCGCCATGACGCTGATGCTGGCGGCGACGCTGATTCTGGTTCGAACCTCGCTGCTGGCGGATTGGCAGGCCCAATTACCGGAAAATACGCCCAACCACTTTCTGATCAACATTGCCCCTGACGTGGTCAAAGACGTTGACGCCTTCTGGCAGGATCGGGGGCAACCGCTGGATCAGCTGTATCCCATGGTGCGTGGCCGGTTTACCGAACTGAATGGGGAACCGGTCAAGGAAGCGGTCAGCAAAGACGAGAGGGTAGGCGCCCTGAACCGGGAGCTGAACCTGACCTGGATGGAGTCGCTGCCGGCAGACAATGAGATCGTGGAGGGTGAGTGGTTCAGTCCGGGCGAGACCCGCGGTGTTTCCGTTGAGGCGGAGCTGGCGGAAAAGCTGGGCCTGAAAGTCGGCGATGAACTGACCTTTACCATCGGATCGGAGAAAGTCACCGAGGCGGTTACCAGTATTCGCACGGTGCAGTGGGACAGCATGAAGCCCAATTTCTACATGGCCTTTCCGCCAGGCGGCGGGCTGGAGGAGATGCCGGCCACCTGGATTACCAGCTTCTACTTGTCACCCGGCAACAAGAATGCCCTCAATGAGTTTTCCCGTCAGTATCCAACAATCTCGGTGCTGGAGATAGATCACATCATCGAGCGTATACAGGACATCGTCAGGCAGGTAACCCAGGCCATTGAAGCCATTCTGGCGCTGATTCTGGCTGCGGCCCTGGTCGTCATGGCGGCGGTGGTCAGTGCCACCCTCCGGGACCGTCAGCGGGAGGGAGCCCTGCTGCGTACACTCGGTGGGCGGCAGTCTCTGCTGGTGCGAAGCACCATGCTGGAGTTCGCATTGCTGGGATTGTTTGCTGGTGTCCTGGGCGTAACCGCGGCAGAGGCTGCGGTCTGGACTCTGCAATTCCGGATGTTTGAGGGAGAGTTCCAGTGGCATTGGGCGATCGTGTTGCCGATACCTCTATTGAGCGCAGTGGTTCTCGCGCTGTTCGGACGCTGGCAGCTCAGACCGGTGCTGAATGTTTCCCCGATGTTGTTACTGCGGCGCCTGGAGTAATCCGGCCTCAGCGGTACTGGGAGAGGATGGCTTCCAGTTCTCCGTTTGCACGGATGTTGGCCAGTTCGGCGTTGAATAACCGGGCAAACGCTGTCCAGTCCTTGCGAAGCATCAGGCGGAAGCCGTAATTGGTGAGACTTTCCTTGGAGATGCGAAAGTCTTCACGCCAACCCTCGTTTCGGAGGATCCACTGACCGACCAGTCGATCAGCTATAGCGGCATCAAAGCGATTTCCGTGGAGCAAGAAGGTGAACATGTCCCGGTCGCGGGAGACGTCAAAGCGCTTGATCGCGCCTGACTGGAAATGAGACTCCAGCAAAGGGTAGAAGTAGCCAAGGTGAGTCACCACGGTCCGTGAGAACAGATCTTCCGTCGTCTGATATGTCAGGTCAGAGTCGGCGGGGATGAAAACAACCTCCTCGACCTCGACAATGGAATCGGTAAAAAGGAACTGCTCCGGGTTGTCCGTCCATTCGATGGCCCGCGAAGTGGCATCTATGTAGCCCTCCAGCAACATCGTGTCCACGCGTTTGCGGGGAATCTGCTCCGGAACAACCTCATAGCCAATACGATCCGCGATCAGCGTGACGACGTCCCACATAATGCCCGAAGGTTCTTGTCCATCTACGATCAGGTACGGCGGATAGCCATTGGGAGACACATTGAAATGCAGAGTTCTGGCTTTTTTCGTCGGAGCGATGTCGTCCGCGAATACCGGAGCTGACAATATAAAGGCGATAACGAGTAGCAGGATTGACGCGACAGGGGGGAGGACAGGAAGGCCGGATGTTCGATTTGGCATAAAAGGATGGCTCTGATGTCGGAAAAAAATTAACCCGGCACATCCTTGCCAGCTTTTCGGCAATTGTTACGTTTCTGTAAGGCCTTTTCAATGATTTGATGTATATGTTTTGCAAATATTTACTCTGACCCATATCGGTGCAGGCCCCGGCCTCGCGGGGGTAACCTGCACCAATAGCCAGAGAAAGGCCAGGGATTATGCCCAGGCGCGGCGCAGGACCTCGCGGGCGTCTTCCCGAGTCACCTCTTTCGGATTGAACATGATCGCGCCGTCATCCAACGCCAGTTCGGCGATCTGATCCAGTTGTGCCTCAACCACCTTGCCGGTTTCCTTCAGCGTACGCGGCAGCTGGCAGTGCTTGTAAAGCGCATCCCGCATGCGGCGGATGGTGGAAATGCTGGCTTCAGCGCGACGGGCCGCCGGCGTCGCCGCGTACACATCGGGGCCATCCAGGTACAACAGCAACTCGCCCAAGGGCTCACGGATGGATTCAATGTTGTATTCCAGCACGTAGGGCAGGTACAGGCTCATGCACAGGCCATGAGGTAGCTGGCAGATAGCACCCGTCGCGTGACCCAGTGCATGGACCAGGCCGACCATGGAATTGGAGAAAGCAATCCCCGCCATGGTGGAAGCCTGAGCCAGCTCCAGACGGCCATCGGCGTCTTTCGGGTTTTCCATCACCGACAGCAGGGAGGTACTGATCTTCTTGATCGCGGCCGTGGCGTAGGCGTCGCTGAGCGGGTTCTTCGCCATGCAGGTGAAAGCTTCGATCGCGTGGGTCATCGCATCCATCCCCGTTGCCGCCGTGATGTGGGGCGGCAGCGTCAGCGTCATGCGGGGATCGATGATCGCGGCATTCGGCAACAGGAATGACGAAGTGAACGGCAGCTTCACGTGTTTTTCAGTGTCAGCAATAACTGCGACAGCAGTAACTTCGGAGCCGGTGCCAGCGGTAGTCGGCACAACGAAGAACGGCTTGAGTGGGTGCTTGAGTACGCCGGCACCGGAGTAGGCGGCAATATCATCACCACCCTCGGACACCAGGATGTTGACAGCCTTGGCGGTATCAATGGCGGAACCACCACCGACAGCGATGATGGAGTCACACTTTTCAGCTCGGTAGATGCCAGCAATGTCGCGGACCACTCCGGTGGATGAATCCGGTGGTACGTCATCGTAAATACTGACGATCTCCAACCCGCTTTCCTCGCACGCGGAAATGACCGGATCGAGCAGGCCAGCGGCACGTACGCCCTTGTCGGTCACAATCATGGGGCGCTTGGCCGCCATGCCGGTCAGTTCGTAAGGGATATGCTCCAGGGCCGCCTTTCCGGCGATCACCTTAACCGGGCAAAAGAACTCATAGTATTTGTTAGTCATTATGCTCTCACCGTTTCGACAAAATTGGTTGCGACCTTGAGGTAGATCCGTGCGGCACTGATCAGCTTTTCCGGCAGGTGAAGGTTGGCGGGATATTCCTTGACGGCCCGCTTCGCAATCAGCTTCGGAAGTATGAACGCTTCCAGCCGGTTCAGTACCCGTGTCATGCGGATGGCGTAGCTGATATCGCCATCCACCAGCATCCTGTCATTGGCGAAGGCCACGGAAGTCTTCTCCTGGAACGACAGCACCATGAAGGCGTGGGCGATGTGCTTGAACTGTATTGACAGATCCACCGGTCGTGGGGCGGTACTGCCATGGTAGTGGAAGCGCCCGTTACCGGTATGTTCGACGATGAGGTTGGAGCCGTTCGGCATCACCATCATTTCAAACAGAAAACCTTCGGGAAGGGCAATGGCTTCCTGTTGGACTGTCTCATCCACTTCACTAACGGCCTGAAGGGCGCGACCCATAACCTGGAACATCAGCTCCACGTACAGTCGTCTCGCCTGGAAAGCCATCGGTTGGATACGTTTCGCTAACATGGCAATCATCCGATTGTTGTTGGTGTGATCTGATTTTTAGAGTTATTGCTCTAAAAGTCAATGCGATCATTGACAGGGAGGTGCTGTCACCACGGCAAAAGTCGGGCTAACGCCTGCGTACAAGGTGTCCCGATACAGAAAGGCCCGGAGTGGATCCGGGCCTTTGGAGAAGGGCTGTCCAGTAGTTACTGGGTCAGATTGGCGAGTTTTCGTTTGGCCTCTTCAGCCACTGCGCCGCCGGCTTCCGCCGCTGTTTGGTAGTACCTGATGGCGTCATCGCGACGGTTCTGTTTCACCGCCACATCACCCAGACGAAGGAAGGCTATGGAGGTCGGAACCACTTCGTTGGCCTTGGTGAGGTTGGTCCGGGCTTTATCCAGCTTGTTCCGGGACAGCGCATTCAGGCCGTTGTGCAGGCGGTAACTGAACATTTCGGGATAGAGGGACACCGCTTTCTCGAGGTCCGCCTCGGCCTTGGCCTTCTTTTCCTGCGCTTCGTAAATGCGTCCCCTGAGGGAGAAGAACAGGGCTTCGTCCGGCTCTATGCGGATGGCTTCGTTGATCCTGGTCAGCGCCGCTTCCATGTCTCCCTCGCTGGCCAGTTTCAAGGCTTCGTCATGGGCATCGTAAGCGGGCTTGAGTTTTCTGACCTTGGCCAGTTTTCTGTCGTAAACATCCTTACCGCGGTATCCACCGGCGCCGTATTTCTGAACCAGTTTGCGGTTCTCCGCAACCCGCTTCTGTGACGGAGGGTGGCTGGCGAAGAGGCCATCAATAAAGTTGGACTGACGCCCCTCCGACAGTTTCACAAATAATTCCTGAAGCTCTACCGCTGCCTGGGGATCGTAGCCCGCCTCAACCATGTACTCGATGCCATAACGGTCCGACTCAAGTTCATCGCCCTGGCTGTACTGAGCCTGAATAATCTGCGCGCCAAGAGCAGCGCCACCCATGAGCAGGCCAGTCCATTCATTATCCGACAGGGCGAATCCCAGCCCGGCGACCCCGGCGCTGATCAACATACCCTGTTGCATGCGTTGGACGCTGTGACGTGCGGCGGCATGGACAATCTCATGGCCGAGCACAGATGCGAGTTGGGCTTCGTCTTCCAGTTCGGTCAGAAGACCCCGGTTTATAGCGATCTTGCCGCCCGGCAGTGCCCAGGCATTGGGAACACTGCTGTTCAGCACCACGAATTCATAGGGCAGGTCGGGGCGATCGCTGACCCTGGCCAGCTTCTGGCCCACTTCGCGTACGTACACGGTCAGGTCCGGGTCGAGATAGAACTGACCGCCCTGGGTCTGTTGGGTCGGGGTGTATTGCTCCGCGCCTATGGAAAGCTCCTGGCTTTCCGGTATCAGTGACAACTGCTTTTCCCCGGTGACCGGGTTTACAGAACATCCCGTCATCGCAAAGAGCAGGATTGTCAGGGGCAGGCAGCGAAAAAACAGCCGGTTCGTCACAGTAAACTCCTGTTATCAGTCCTTGATCCGGGATGTACGTAACCCCGGGTGGTCAGGGTCAGTTTATACCACATCCGATGACCGACGGTTATAGTCATGGTGCCCTTGTAATCTGGAGAGAATTCCTTGCGAAGTGTATGATAAAGCGCTTGTTAACCTTCCTTTTTCTGATTCCGCAAATGGAACCTTCATGGTTGATTATCTGGAACTGATTGCGCTGGCCTGGTTTCTGGTGTGCTGGATTGGCTATACCGAGTATTCCAGCCGCAAAGCCAATGACAGACCTTGCCTGTCCAACACCCTGGACCTGTACCGGGAGGATTGGATGCGGGGGATGCTGCGCCGGGATAACCGCATTCCGGATGCGTCGGTCGTGGGAAACCTGGAACGCAACGGCGCTTTCTTTGCGTCCAGCTGCCTGCTGATTCTCGCGGGTATTATTACCGCACTGGGCTACACTCAGGAAGTAATGGAGGTGTTCAGTACTCTGCCGTTCGGCAACTTGCCGAGTCGTGCGATCTGGGAGTTACGCATGGTGGTTTTGCTGATGGTGTTTATCTATGCCTTCTTCAAGTTCACCTGGTCCATGCGCATGTATAACTTCGTGGCTGTGCTCATCGGGAGCGCACCATTACCGGAGGACACCAAAGTCAGTCCGGCTGCGCGGGAAGCCTTTGCCCAGAGCGCGGCGCGGGTATGTAACCTGGCGGGGGACGCGTTCAACCTTGGCTTGAGATCCTATTACTATGCCATGGCGGTGGTGGCGTGGTTTATCCACCCGGTGGCCTTTATTGCGGGCTCCACGCTGGTTGTCATCGTTCTGTACCGTCGGGAATTTCATTCCAACGCCCTGGAGGCCCTGCGCGGCGGAAAAGTGTTTGAAGAACCTGCGGCGAAATCCGATGCCGCGTCGAAATCCAACAGTTACCGATCTGGCGATTCTGAATGACTGATGATATCCGACTGAACCGGGTTCGCCGGTTTCTAGAGACCCTGAACCAGGCGCGTGAACTGGGCCTGACCGTTGAGGCCACTGGCGACGGCGTATTGACCATGTGCTTGCCATACAGTGACCGGATTATCGGTAACCCGGATACCGGCGTGATCCACGGTGGTGCGATTACCACGCTGATGGACACGACCTCGGGTTCGGTGATCATCTGCGCCCTGCAGGATTTTGAGTTGTGCCCGACGCTGGACCTGAGGGTTGACTACATGCGCCCCGCGGAACCCCACAAACCGGTGTTTGCCCGCGCGGAAACCTACAAGATTACCCGCAACATCATCTTTACCCGGTGCGAGGCCTACCAGGAAGGCGGCGAAACCATCGCCAACTGCGTCGGCACCTTCATGCGTATTGGTAAGGAAGCAACACCGAAAGGCTATCGGGATCTGATCACCGGAGGTGAAGAATGACCGACCCTGAAATCCTCCGTCACACCCGCGAAAGCGGTGATTTCTCCCGGCTGCTGGAAAGCGTTCCCTACGCCCGCTTTATCGGCCTGGAGTGCGACCGTTTCGGCGACGACCTGATCTTCCGCTTACCGAAAAAGGAAGAAAACCTGGGCAATCCGATCCTGCCCGCCATTCACGGTGGCGTCATCGGCGGCTTTATGGAAATGTCTGCTGCCATCTACCTGATGATGTCCCAGGACAGTATGCGCATGCCTCGTATCGTGGATTTTTCCCTGGATTACCTGCGCGCTGGCCTGGACCGCGAAACCTATGCCGAGTGCCGACTGACCCGGCAGGGCAACCGTGTGGCCAACGTGATGATCACCGCCTGGCAGAAATCCCGTTCCCAACCAATTGCCACGGCGCGAGCCCACTTTCTCCTGGAAGACTGAATTCGATCCGGACGGGGTTGAAATACCCCGGTCGAACCCCATTTCAGGATTCAGCACATTAAGCATTGGTGCAGGCATGCAGTTGAGGATGGGTATACGAAACACGCCTCAAGACGTCCCTGTGCGGCTCGGGCTCCGCCATCCATGGCTCCGCACGGTTTCGTATACCCATCCTCAACTGCATGCTCATGCTCCGTGCAAGAATCGATATTACTCAACAGTTGGGTGGTGCGGTCGGGTAATCCTTTCCAAAACCCTGCGGAGCCATGGATGGCGGAGCGGAGCGTACAGGGACGTATTCACAGCGTGTTTTTGGAAAGGATTACCCGACCGCACCGCTCCACCGAACGTAAACAGCAGGAGATAAAAAAGCCATGACGGTAGAAGCGCAAAAAGAGACCCTGGGTTTTCAGACCGAAGTGAAGCAACTGCTTCACCTGATGATCCATTCCCTGTATTCCAACAAGGAAATCTTCCTTCGTGAGCTGATCTCGAACGCGTCAGACGCCGAAGACAAACTGCGTTTCGCGGCATTGAAGGATGACGGCCTGTATGAAGGCGATCCCGAGCTGAAAATCCGCCTGGACTACGACCAGGAAAAGAACACCATCACCCTGGCTGATAACGGTATCGGCATGACGCGTGATGACGTGATTGAGAACCTGGGTACCATCGCTCGCTCCGGCACTGCGGAGTTCCTGCAGCAGCTGTCAGGTGACGAGAAGAAAGACAGTAAGTTGATTGGTCAGTTTGGTGTGGGATTCTATTCCGCGTTCATTGTGTCCGACAAGGTCGAAGTGTTTACCCGCCGCGCCGGTGCAGCGCCTGAAGAGGGCGTGCACTGGGAATCCAACGGTGACGGCGAGTTCACCATTGAGCAGGCTAACCGTGAGAATCGGGGCACCGAAATTGTCCTGCACTTGAAGTCTGATGCTAAGGAATTTGCTGACGGATTCCGTCTGCGTGGACTGGTAAAGAAATACTCCGATCACATTTCCTTCCCGGTAGTGATGAAATCCGAGTCCGAGGAAGAGGAAGAAAAGGGCAAGGACGAAACCGTCAACGACGCCACCGCACTGTGGACCCTGCCGCGAACCGAGATCAAGGACGAGGAGTACAAAGAATTCTACAAGCACATCGCCCACGATTTTGAAGACCCGCTGACCTGGTCCCACAACAAGGTGGAAGGCAAGCTGGACTACACCAGCCTGCTGTACATTCCGGCCCGTGCACCGTTTGACCTGTACAACCGGGAAGCACCTCGCGGCCTGAAACTTTACGTGCAGCGCGTATTCATCATGGACGACGCCGAGCAGTTCCTGCCGCTGTACCTGCGCTTCGCCAAGGGCGTGATCGACTCCAACGATCTGTCCCTGAACGTTTCCCGGGAGATCCTGCAGAACGACAGCACCGTGGAAAGCATCCGCACCGCGCTGACCAAGCGCGTACTCGACATGCTCTCCAAGCTGGCCAAGAAAGATCCCGAGCAGTACCAGAAGTTCTGGGGTGAGTTCGGCACCGTCATCAAGGAAGGTCCGGCGGAAGATTTCAGCAACCGCGAGAAGATTGCCGGCCTGCTGCGTTTTGCCTCCACCCATACGGGTGAGCAGACCCAGAACGTGTCCCTGGATGACTATATCGGTCGTATGAAGGAAGGTCAGAAGAAGATCTATTACATCACCGCCGATAACTTCATGGCCGCCAAGAGCAGCCCGCACCTGGAAGTTTTCCGCAAGAAGGGCGTTGAGGTATTGATCCTGTCCGACCGCATCGACGAGTGGATGATGGGCTACCTCAGCGAGTACGAGGGCAAGCAGCTCCAGGACGTTGCCCGCGGTGATCTCGACCTTGGCGAAGTTGAAACCGAGGAAGACAAGAAGCACAAGGAAGAGGCCGCAGAGGAGCATAAAGATTTGCTTGAGCGCATCAAGAAGGCCCTGGAAGACCGTGTCCAGGAGGTGCGGGTGACCAACCGCCTGACCGATTCCCCAGCTTGCCTGGTGGTGGGTGACTTCGACATGGGCGCTCAGATGAAGAAGATCATGGAAGCCGCTGGTCAGAAAGTGCCGGACAGCAAGCCGATCTTCGAGATCAACGTGGACCACCCGCTGGTTCAGCGCCTGGAAAACGAGAAGGGTGACGAGCGTTTCGGGGAACTGTCCGCTGTACTGCTGGATCAGGCCACCCTGGCCAGCGGTGAGCAGCTGGCAGATCCGGGTGCTTATGTGACCCGTCTGAACCGTCTGTTACTGGAACTGGCAAACTAAGCGTTGATGCAACATATTATTGTGGATATCAACATCAGCCCTGAAGAGTGGATCAAGCTCTATCAGGGCGTGGCCACCGATGTTCACACCACGGCCCGGGACGGACGCTCCGTTCACTTCCCGGCCCGTATTCTCTCCCGTTTTTATCTCCGCGACGGCGTTCGCGGCAGCTTCCGCATTCTGTTCGACACTAACGGCAAGTTCGCTTCCATTGAACGACTTTGATTGTTGATAGATTCAGAATAATCCTCCCTTCTTTCTGGATTGGCGAAAGCTATTAAAAATGTTTGTTTAATTAATTATCCTGTAACTGCCTGCGAGTTGTAGTGTGTAGTTGTTCCCCCGTAACGCAGGATTTCCCCAATGCCAGTAATCAGAAATCTTTCTCTCGTGAAGTGGAGAAATGCGCTCGATATTCTGGTGGACTACAGTCGTAACTACGCTGAAGCACAGTGATTCAACTGCGAAATGAGTGGGAATGATTGATAGCTATTCACTATCCGGAGATTAGGAAACATTCAAGCAGCCAACGTTAGTTGATCTATATTGAGTGATGCCCTTGTCACAAATACGTTTTGCCAACTGTTCAGAGACAGGAGAGAACAATGAGTAACAATAATGGTAATGGTGGTAAGTGTCCGGTCATGCACGGCAGCAGCACTTCGGCCAACCAGAATAACATCAGCTGGTGGCCCGAAGCGCTGAACCTGGACATCCTTCACCAGCATGATCACAAATCCGATCCGATGGGCGAAGACTTTGACTACGGCGAGGAAGTCAAAAAGCTGGACTATGACGCCCTGAAGCAAGACCTGTATGCATTGATGACCGACAGCCAGGAATGGTGGCCGGCGGATTGGGGTCATTACGGCGGTCTGATGATTCGTATGGCCTGGCACGCTGCAGGTACCTATCGTCTTGCCGATGGTCGGGGCGGCGGTGGTACCGGTAACCAGCGTTTTGCACCGCTTGGTTCCTGGCCGGATAACGTCAGTCTCGACAAGGCCCGTCGTCTGGTGTGGCCAATCAAGAAGAAGTATGGCAACAAGCTGAGCTGGGCGGATCTGATGATTCTGGCCGGCAACGCTGCCTACGAATCGATGGGGCTGAAAACCTTCGGCTTTTCCTTCGGCCGTAAAGACATCTGGCACCCGGAAAAAGACATCTACTGGGGCGCGGAGAAAGAATGGCTGGCTCCATCCGACACCCGATACGAGGATGTGGATAAGCCGGAGACCATGGAGAACCCGTTGGCGGCCGTTCAGATGGGCCTTATCTATGTGAATCCGGAAGGCGTCAACGGTCAGCCGGATCCGCTCAAGACAGCCGAGCAGGTGCGGGAAACCTTTGCCCGTATGGCGATGAATGATGAGGAAACCGCGGCACTGACCGCCGGCGGTCATACCGTCGGTAAGACCCACGGTAATGGCGATGCCGAAGCCCTTGGTCCCGAGCCGGAAGGCGCAGACGTCCACGAACAAGGTCTGGGCTGGAACAACCCGAATATGAAGGGCAAGGCCGCCAATGCCGTTTCCTCTGGCCTGGAAGGCGCTTGGACAACCAACCCGACCAAGTTCGATATGGGCTATTTCGACTTGCTGTTCGGTCATGAATGGGAGCTCAAGAAGAGCCCGGCCGGTGCAAACCAATGGGAGCCCGTGGACATCAAGGAAGAAGACAAGCCGGTTGACGCAACCGATCAGTCCACTCGCCGCAATCCGATGATGACCGATGCGGATATGGCGATGAAGATGGATCCTAAGTACCGCGCGATCTGTGAAAAATTCATGGCAGATCCCGAGTACTTCCGTGACTGCTTTGCCAGGGCCTGGTTCAAGCTGACTCACCGGGATATGGGGCCGAAGAGCCGCTACATCGGCCCGGAAGTGCCTGCTGAAGACCTGATCTGGCAGGATCCGGTACCACAGGGCGAGACCAACTACATCGAAGAAGTGGTCAAGGAAAAAATCGACGACGCCGGCCTGAGCATCAGCGAGCTGGTCAACACCGCCTGGGACAGCGCCCGGACTTTCCGTGGTTCTGACATGCGCGGTGGCGCCAACGGCGCTCGTATTCGCCTGGCCCCGCAGAAGAACTGGGAGGGCAACGAGCCGGAACGTCTGTCCAAGGTATTGGGCGTGTACGAGAAGGTCTCCTCTGAAACCGGCGCCAGTATCGCAGATGTCATCGTGCTGGGTGGCAACCTGGGCGTAGAGAAGGCCGCGAAAGCTGCCGGCTATGACGTACACGTGCCCTTCCTGAAGGGCCGTGGAGACGCCACTGACCAGATGACCGATGCGGAATCCTTTGCGCCACTGGAGCCGGTCGCCGATGGCTTCCGGAACTGGCAGAAGAAGGAATATGTGGTCAAGCCGGAAGAGCTGCTGCTCGACCGCGCCCAACTGCTGGGCCTGACGGCACCGGAAATGACCGTCCTGCTCGGTGGCATGCGTGTGCTCGGCACCAACCATGGTGGCGCCAAGCACGGCGTGCTCACGGACCGCGTAGGTCAGTTGACGAACGACTTCTTCGTCAATCTGACCGACATGGCCTTCAGTTGGAAGCCCGCGGATAAGAACCTCTATGAGATTCGTGACCGAAAGACTGACAAGGTGAAGTGGACCGCCACCCGGGTAGACCTGGTGTTCGGCTCCAACTCCATCCTCCGGGCCTACTCTGAGGTGTACGCCCAGGATGACAACGATGAGAAGTTTGTGAATGACTTCGTTGCCGCCTGGGCCAAGGTCATGAACAACGACCGTTTCGACGTGAAGAAGTAAGTCGATAGCAACAGACCGGGCATCCTGATTTCGGGATGCCCGGCTACCAACTTCCCGCCAGATTCCTTACAATCCGCTCCGACCGATTTTTGAACAGCTGCTGACTGATTCTCCATTCATCTTCCGGAGCCTCCATGCGAATTATTCTTGCCCCGATGGAAGGGCTGGTAGACGCACCCATTCGTGAAACCCTGACTAAGGTCGGCGATATTGACCGGTGCGTCACCGAGTTCATTCGCGTGACCCACGGTATGCTGCCCCCCAGAATTTTCTACAAATTCGCACCGGAGTTGCATAACGGATCCCTGACCGAAGCCGGTACACCAGTAGCCGTCCAGCTTCTGGGGTCGAACCCCGAAATGATGGGCCGCCACGGTGCGAAAGCGGTCGAACTGGGTGCGGGGCAGGTTGATATCAATTTTGGTTGCCCGGCCAAGACCGTCAACAAACACAAGGGCGGTTGTGTGCTGATGCGAGAGCCGGAGCTGATGCATGAGATCGTCGCGGCAGTCCGCAAGGCGGTCCCGGCAGACATCCCGGTCACTGCCAAGATGCGTCTGGGTTATGACGACCGTTCCATGGGTGTGGCCTGTGCCCAGGCGCTGGAAGCCGCCGGTGCGTCAGAAATCGTGATTCATGCCCGCAGTAAGGTGGACGGCTACAAGCCACCCGCCTACTGGGAAGAAATCGCCAAAGCGCGGGAAGCGGTCAACACCCATGTCATTGCCAACGGCGAGATATGGACCGTTGACGACTACTGGCGTTGCCGTGAAGTGTCCGGCTGCGAGGATGTCATGATCGGACGCGGCCTGATTGCCCGCCCGGATCTGGCCCGTAAAATTCGCGCCAGTCAGTCAGGAGAGGCCGTACCCGACATGACTTGGCCGGAAGCCGTGGCACTGGTGCGTGAATACGCCTCCGTTCTTCAAGGGTGGCTGGAGGACCGGTTTGTGACCGGTCGAATCAAGCAATGGCTCAACTTTCTGCGTCAGGGTTTCCCCGAGGCTGAAGCTTTATGGCCTGAAGCTCGCAAGATCCGCCAGGTAGCCCCCATGTTGGCCTGTCTTGAAGGACCGGTTACGATTACCGATTTCCGCGCGGCTTGAGCCCTGCTTCAATCTTCCATGTCCGGCTGATAACTTCCTGAGCGTGCGGCGCCATTCAGTTGGGCCCGTTTCAGCATTGCGGCCTGGGCAGCCGGGCCATTATCCAGTTTGCCGGCCCATGCCTTCTGAGCTGGCTCCTGAAGTGCACGTCCATAAGAAAAGCTGAGCTCCCAGGGTTGTGCACTCATGGCGTTCATGGCATTGAGGTTTGCGGTTGCCTCATCGGGCGTCTGGCCGCCGGACAGGAAGCAGATGCCGGGCACGGCGGCGGGTACGGCGCGGCGGAATACACCGATTGTTGTCCTGGCCACTTCTTCAGGCGTGGCCTTCGGGTTTTCTTTACCGGGTGTCACCATGCTCGGTTTCAGAATCATGTGCTCCAGCTCGACTTTGTGTCGATAAAGGGTGTGAAACACTTCTCTGAGCACAGCTTCGCTTACCTCCGCGCAGCGTTCTATGGTGTGGCTGCCATCAATCAACACCTCTGGCTCCACGATGGGAACAATACCCATGGATTGGCATATAGCCGCGTAGCGCGCCAGCACTTCCGCATTGGCCTCCATGGCTTGGCGAGAGGGAAGGGTGTCGGAGATATGAAACACATCCCGCCACTTGGCGAAGCGGGCTCCCTGATTCCGATAGATTTCCAGCCGGTCTTCAAGACCATCCAGACCCACTGTTATTTCGTCGCCCGGGGCATGTACCAGTGGCTTTTTGCCCTTGTCCACCTTGATGCCCGGAACAATGCCCTGTTTCGCAAGAAGCTCCGCCATAGGCTGGTTGTCGAGACTGGTCTGGCCCAGTGTTTCTTCAAACAGAATCACACCGCTGATGAAGCCTCCCAGACCGGAGGTTGAGAAGATGAGACTGCGGTATTCACGGCGTTTCTCTTCGCTGGATTCAACGCCAACTGCGCTGAAACGTTTGGCGATAGTGGGGTGGCTCTCATCTGCCGCCAGAATGCCTTTGCCGGCCTGTACCAGTTCCCCAACGGTTGCGCTTAGTTCTTCCTGAGTAGTCATGACGAGCTCCTGAGTAATCCATCAGCAGTCAGAGTAGGATTTGGGTTTGTACTCTTAGTGTAGACGGTCGATAGTGCTACTGAACTTGATCTGGGCTAAGACGGTGAACGATGCAGTGGTCTAATCTGTCACTGATAGAGACAGCAAGAGGGGTAGGCCTGTATGAAAACCGTCGTCAGCGTCAGCCAGGGTTCATCCGAGTATGACTACCATATGGAAACGGACTTTATGGGCCAGCCTTTCCGCATCATCCGCCTTGGAACTGACGGGGACCTGTCAAAGGCCGAAGCGGTACTGGAGTCGGTTCATGATCAGGCGGACGCCATCGGTCTGAGCATGGTTCATGACCACTATGAAGTCGGACGTGAACAGCTTGAGCATCCGGATACCGCCCGCCTGGAGGCCTGGGTTCCTGACAAGCCGGTGACCACCGGTGCGGGCCTGCGGGGTATCCTGCAGGAGTGGGCGGTTCGACACACACAGTCAGAGCTTGGCCACTTCTTCGATAATGCCCGCGTTCTTTTTATGAACGGGCAGGCCGGCTACCGTATTGCCAAAGCGCTGTCCGAGCACACTGACAACCTGTTTTTCGCCGACCCCTATACCGATTTTGGCGTGCCCCGGTTGCTGACGTCCCTGAAGCAACTGGAAACCTACACCTCGCTGACGGCATCCATCATGTATCGGCCGGCAGCGATAAAAACCGTCGAAAGTATCTTGCACACGCCACTCTATCGCCTGGGCGAGAGCCTGGTTCAGGGATCGTTATGCCACGCTGCATCCGAAGCTCACGTTATTGTTGCCTCCATCGGCGACCTTGAGCTTTTCGGAGAGAACGAGCTGGATGGCAAAACCGTGATTACATCGCGCGTGACCGATACCGTTCTGGACTGGATGCGCTCCCGTCGCGTAGCCATGGTGGTGGATTATAGTCCCTGGCTGGAGGGGCGACCGATAGGGGTCAATGTCCTGGATGCCATGATCAGTACTGCTCTTGCCAGGACACCGGAACAACTGGGCCCCGATGATTATCTGGATGTGATTCAGAGGCTGGGCATAGAGCCCAGGATTCTGTATCCAGACGGTTATCGCCGGGTGAATCGGTTTGCCTTTGTTATTCATCCGCTGTCACAGCAATATCTTACCAAGACACCGCCACTGGATTGGATCGCCAGCGTCTCACCACCGGTCATCATGAACCTGGTTGAGAAGGCTGTGGCCTACACGCCACCGTTTGTTTATTCCCGGGTATCGGGTATCCGGTCGCCGACTGGCGACGAAGTGGAAGGCTGGCTGATAACTGTGGGTGGCACTCCTCGGGAAATCATGGCCCATGGGCCGGAGTTCACCTACGCAAGACTGCTGCAGGCGGCGAAACTCGCCAAAAAGCTGGGGGCTCAGATCATGGGGCTCGGCGCTTTCACCAAGGTGGTCGGTGACGCGGGCATCACGGTGGCCAAACGGGCACCATTGCCGATCACCACGGGTAACAGCTACAGCGCTTCTGGCGCACTCTGGGCAGCCCATGACGCCATGAAGAAAATCGGGCGGGTGAGCATCGGCCCAAGTGGTAAGGCAGCCGGCAAAGCGATGGTGGTGGGGGCCACCGGGGCGATCGGTTCGGTGTGTGCGCGGTTGCTCGCCAAAGCGGTTGATGAGGTGTATCTCGCTGCTCCGGAACCAGCGAAGCTGCTGGCCCTGAAAGAAAGTATCGAACAGGAAACGCCAGGGGCCATTGTGCATGTGGCAGGCTCTGCTGAACGTGACCTGGCGGACATGGACATGATTGTCACGGCCACATCTGGTGCCGGCAAACGCATTCTGGACATCATGAAGGTAAAACCCGGCTGTGCGATTACCGACGTTGCCCGACCCCTGGATATTTCGGCGGAAGATGTCGCCAAACGTCCGGATGTGCTGGTGATCGAATCCGGTGAAATCCAGTTGCCCGGAGAGGTGCGCATGAAGGACATCGGTCTGTCCGATGGGGTGGTCTATGCCTGTCTGGCGGAAACCATTGTGCTGGCACTGGAAGCGCGATTCGAGAACTTCACTCTGGGCCGTAACATTGAATGGGAAAAAGTGCGGGAAATCTACAAACTCGGCCTCAGGCACGGAATGAAGCTGGCAGCCATCTCGGGTGTCAACGGGGTATTTAGTGAGGAAGACTTCGAGCGAGTCAGAGCATTGGCGGCAGACAATCAATAAACTCTGAGAATACCCGGGACATTTCTATAGCCCAAAAAGCGGTTGCTTGCCATATATTTCACATGCGTAGTATATTTGCTTCACATGTGAAGTAAATGGCGAGATCATGGATAAACGGCTTTTCTACCTGCTCAACATCGCCCGTCATCGGGTATACAAGCACGCTGACCAACTCAGTGAAGAGGCGCTTGGCATTTCCGTCACTCAGGTCGGTGCCCTGTTGCTGGTGGCAGGCGACGAAGGCTGCCTGTTGAAGGACCTGGCTCGCCACCTGAACCTTAACAACTCAGCCCTTACCGGTCTGGCAGGCCGCATGGAGCACAAAGGGCTACTTGAGCGACGCCCCTGCGATCACGATGGGCGAGCCTCCCGCCTTTATCTCACTGACCTTGGGCGCCGCAAGATCGACAGCGCCAAGCCCCTGATCACCGAACTGAACGAGCGCATGACCGAAGGGTTCACCGATGACGAAGTGGACGTAATCCTGCGGTTTCTGAACCGCCTCGTGAACGACTTCTGATACCGATAATGAGGGAGCCAGATATGAGTGCCCATGAATCCTCACTGGACGTTGCTAACCGGCAAGAGATACCACTGACCACAGACGGCGGCCACCGGATCAGCCTTCGCGTATTCCCCGCAGAGCCCTCCCGCTCAGTGGTGATTATGGCCGGCGCCATGGGGGTAAGTCAGAACTGCTATGAAAAATTCGCCCGCTTCCTTTGCCGTCAGGGCTACACGGTCCTTACTTTTGACTACTTCGGGACCGGTGCCTCCCTGCAAACTCACCTGCGGGATTGCCCGACCAGCGTGACGGACTGGGGCAATGAGGACTGCCATGCGGTCATCGATTTTGCCCGCCGGCGGTATCCGGGGCAGTGTTTGCAGTGGATTGGCCACAGTGTCGGTGGGCAACTTCTCGGTATGACTCCTAACGTCAACCTATTGGACAACGCCATTACCGTGGCTGTCGGTAGCGGCTACTGGCGGGAGAATTCACCGCCCACCAAGCGCATCGCATGGATACTGTGGTATTTCCTGGCACCTGTAAGCCTGCGACTGGTTGGGTATTATCCTGGTAACCGTCTCAAGCTGGTTGGAGATTTGCCTCCCAACGTCATGCGCCAGTGGCGGCGCTGGTGTCTGCACAGAGATTATGCCGTGGGTGTGGAAGGGGAGTCGTTGCGTGACCAGTTTGCCAGCGTCACGGTGCCAATTACCGCTGTTTCCTTTACCGACGACGAAATGATGTCGAAGCGTAACACCGAATCCATTCACAGCTTTTACTGCAACGCCCCGTTGACCATGCAAAGGATCGACCCTTCGGATGTTGGGGAAAGCCAGATTGGTCATCTGGGCTGGTTCCGGGAGCGTTACCAGGAGTCATTGTGGCGGGGGGTGTTATTGCCGCTTCTGAAATGAGTCGCCCTCCGCCTGCCTATCACAGGCGGAGCGAAATCGAATGGGCGCCATCAGGCAGACAGCCGCTGGCCATACTCCTCTTTCAGTTTGGCGATGCTATCCCAGAAGGGTTCAGGATCGCTGCCTTCAAGCCGGGCCACCAGAATATCCAGGTGAGCGTGCCAGCCAGAGCTGACAGAGAGCAGGGTAGACTGATCAGGCACGCGGTGGTGTGTCACCGTTAGCATGACCTGATTGCCCATGGGCTCCAGTTCAAAGGAGACTCCGCCGGTGCTGCCCCAGGCTATGGCCAGCTTGTGGGGCGGATCCAATTCGGTAATCCGGCTTTCCAGCCGATGTTCCTCAGAGTACCCCGGTGGCCGTTGGCCGGGCGGGTTGGTCAGTTCATCATTACGCCAGACAAACTCGAACGTGGTGCCGACTTTCATTTCCATGTCGCCCGCCGCCAGCCATTGACGGCGCAGGTCACTGTCAATGAGATACGACCAGACCCGCTCAACCGGGCCGGGCAGCAGGCGTTGAATCCTCAGCGTGGCGGGTTCGGTCAGTACGCCATAATCACTGGGGTTTTGATAATCCGTCATGAGTCTTCTCCTTATCAGGTGTAATGTCAGCTGCCTCCTCCTGGTAAAGCAGTTGTTCCAGTACATCCAGGCGATCGTTCCAGAAGCCCTGGTAGAAATTCAGCCATTCGTGTGCGCTGGCCAGCGGTCCGGGTTCCAGATAACAGACGTGGGTGCGGCCACGCACCTCCCGGCGAATCAGCCCGGCGTTTTCAAGCACTTTGATGTGCTTCGAGGCTGCAGCCAGTGACATCTCGAAAGGTGCTGCCAGCTCGCTGACCGAACGCTCTCCGTCAGACAGCTCATGCAGAATCCGCCGACGGGTAGTGTCACCAAGGGCGTGAAAAATAGAGTTCAACTGTTGCTCATTTAATTCAACCATGTGGTTGAATATAGGGGTGCTGCTTCTGAAAGTCAACCAAAAGGTTGAATGTTGGATGGCTGTTGGCTAATGATGAGAGAGGGGGAATGAAGTCCGCTGGACAGTCAGCGGTTCAATACCGGGCCCGTTCATTACCTTCCGCGGCAGCGGTGGGCACCAGCGCCTTTACCAGCTCTTTCATGTCGAGCACGCCCACCTGTTTGCCTTTGCGCATCACCCGATAGGTGTGATTGGTATCGCCTTCGGACATGGCAATCACTGATTCCAGGTTATCCCGTTCGGAAATATCGCCGTCGCAGCTTTCCGGCGCTTCGGTTGTTTTCTCCATGACCGAGCGGACCCTGAGTACGCGAGCGCGGTTGATATCGCTGATAAAGTCGATGATGTACGGATCGTTGGGATGCATCAGGATGTCCTGGGGCTCGCCCTGCTGGACGACGTAGCCGTCCTTGAGGATAACCAGGTGGTCAGCCAGTTTCAGGGCTTCGTCCAGATCGTGGGTGATAAACACAATGGTCTTTTCCAGCTCGCCTTGCAGTTCCAGTAGCAGGTCCTGCATGTCGGAGCGGATCAGGGGATCGAGGGCGGAGAAAGCTTCGTCCATCAGCATGATTGGCGAATTCGACGCCAGGGCTCGGGCAATGCCCACACGTTGCTGCATGCCGCCGGACAACTGGTGCGGGTACTGGTTCTCGTTGCCTTCCAGGCCCACACGGGCGAGCCACTTTTTGGCCTCCGCCTCAAAGTCCTGTACGGAATAGCCGCGAACCAGCAGTGCCATGCCGGCATTCTCCAGCACGGTTTTGTGGGGGAGCAGTGCAAACTTCTGGAACACCATCGACATCCGTTCCCGCCGCAGCTTGCGTAGCTTGTTTTCGTCGAACTGCAGCACGTCTTCGCCGTCGACCTCGATTTCGCCAGCGGTTGGTTCGATCAGTCGGTTGAGGTGGCGAATCAGGGTGGATTTTCCGGAACCGGACAGGCCCATAATAACGGTAATCTCACCCTCGTGGACGTCCACATTGATGTCCTGGAGACCCAGTACATGGTTGTGCTTCTCCAGTAGTTCGGCCTTACCCATGCCACGGCGGACGTGGGCCAGGGCGACGTCGGGGGTGGGGCCGAAAATCTTGTACAGGTTGCGGATGGAAATCTTGATGTCCCGAGCCACAATTCACTCCCTTACTGTTTCTGTGCCGCGTTAATTCGCGCCAGCGAGGCCTTGGTCACCCGATCAAGGATCACCGCCAGAATCACGATGCCCAGGCCGGCCACAAGCCCGACACCAAGCTCGAGGTTGCGAATGCCTTGCAGCACCAGCACGCCAAGGCCCGGTGCCGACACCAGGGAGGCAATGACCACCATCGCCAGACTCATCATGATGGTCTGGTTTACGCCGGCCATGATGTTGGGCAGGGCAAGTGGAATCTGGACTTTGTAGAGTTTCTGCCGGCTGGTCATACCAAAGGCATCGGCGGCCTCAATCACATCTTTGTCGACCAGACGTATACCCAGGTTGGTGAGGCGAATCACCGGTACTATGGCGTAAAGAATGATGGCAATGCCGTACAGTTTGGATTCGGTCACGCTGAACAGAAAGATCAGTGGAATCAGGTACACAAAGGGGGGCAGCGTTTGCAGCATGTCCAACACGGGGATGGTCAGCCGCTGCATCATGTCACTGCGGGACATGGCTATGCCTATAGGTACGCCGAAGAGTACGCACAGGAAGGCGCAGACAAAAATAATGGCCAGCGTTTGCATCGCGTATTCGTAGTAATCGATAAACGCCAGCAAAGCCAGGCTGATACCCACAAAGACCACCAGCTTCCAGGATTTGGAAACCACAAACACCACCGCCAGCAGTAGCGGTATGACAATCCACCAGGGTGTGTTGAGTATGGCGTACAGGGCACCGTCGAGGAACCAGCTCAGAGGTTGTGTCAGCGGGTCCAGCACAACGCTCAGGTTGTCCTTGATGTCCAGAAAGCCTTGCTCCAGCCCTTTGGTCAGATCCCGTGATTGTGGGAAGGAAGCGCAGGCTTCGTGGAACGCGTCCATCGATGGAAAAGGCAGTTCCCAGAGGGATTCAGGTTCGGACTCCGTACCCTGGATTTTTTTTAGCAGATCCGTCATGGACAAAGGCGTGTCGCTTGTGTCTTCAGCACACCATGCCTCCAGTCCGAGCGATGAAAACAGGGAAGTGTAGGTCGCCATGAATTCAGTTCCCCTGAGTTATTCAGAATAACGGGACTGGAATGGTTCACGCGCACGGACAGAGCCATTATTCCGGCTCTGTCCAGCTGTGCCCGGTTATTGTTCCATTACTTTGGCAAGTCGTTCCCTGGCAGATTCATTCAGCCAACCGGACCACTCGTCGCTGTTGTTGTTGAGGAAGTAAACAGCGGCTTCTTCAGCCGAGGCGTTATTCTTATCCATCCAGGCCAGTAGGGCACTCATAGTTTCGGACTTGAATGTCAGCTTGCTGAGCATCTCGGCCACCTCTGGTTCACGTTCCTTGAAGTTGGTCGTGACGGAGGTCAGCACCGGCGCTGCCGGGAATTCGGATACGCCAGGGTTGGCGGTATCCGGGTTTTGATTGCGCATATGGATGCTGGAATCGTAATCGCCCAATTCGACGCGAGTCATGTCGAATTTGCCGAGAGGAACGGTGGGACCCCAGTAGTAGCCGAACCAGGGCTCTTCGTCCTGCACGGCAGACGCCATGGATGACGCCAGTGTTTCTCCGGAACCGTGGTTGAACACCTCGATACCGGAGGCCTCCAGATCAAGGGCCCGGATCAGATTGTCACTGACCACACGGCAGCCCCAGCCGCTCGGGCAGTTGTTAAAGCGATTGTCCACCAGTTCGGGATTTGCCATGACGCCTTCGATCGTGGTCAGTTCCGGGTGTTTTTCCGCCAGATAGGTGGGAATCCACCAACCCTCGACGCCACCCGGGTCCAGCACCTTCCCAAGACGCTCCACCTTGCCCTGTTCTTCCAGCTTCAGGTAGGCCTCACCAGCGGAGTTGAGCCAGAGCTCGGTGACAATGTCCGGCTCGCCGTTCTCGGCGACCGACGTCACAGCTGGAATGGTATCGGAGGGCACCACGGTGACATCACAGCCGTAGCCCTGTTCCATGATGAACTTGGCAACGCTGGTCACTACCGTGTTGGAAGCCCAGTTCATCTCAGTGATGGATACTTCCCCGCAGTCTGCCTGAGCGAATCCGGGGACGGATAGTGCACAAAGCATTGCGACTGACGTTAGCTTTCGCATGATGGGTCCTCCTTATAGGGGGTAGGGGAATAGAGTTTGAAAAAGTGCAGCAACAAAGCCGCATGCAAAGCCCTGACGACCTCGCGGGAGGTGGTACATACATCGCAAATGTTCAACGAATAGAAAGGCAAAACGTTGCGTACCTCGGTTACTACCTATACTTGAGAATAGTTTTCCAACTGGGAGTTACAAGCCTGTAATGGAAATTGGTGTTAAATCTGATCAAGGCCTGGAACGTGTACTTCGCAGAGATCGCTGGGTCGTGCTGGCTCTTCTCACCGTCGTAATAGTGGCCAGTTGGAGCTATCTGTTCGCCGGTGCAGGCATGGATATGTCTGCCATGGCGTCAGCGGACTGGTCACCCGGCTACGCAATCATCATGTTCCTTATGTGGTGGATCATGATGATTGCGATGATGCTGCCGGGCGCGACGCCGATGATCCTGCTGTTCGCTTCCGTGAACCGCAGGCAGCGTAACAGTGGCAATCCATATGTGCCGACCACCTTGTTTACGGCAAGTTACTTGCTTGCCTGGGCAGGTTTCAGTTTGCTCGCAACGGTCTTGCACTGGGGGATTAAACAGGCCGGTTTGCTGGCGGACATGGCGTTAACCAACCAGCTTCTGGGGGCGGGGATATTGATGGCCGCCGGGATTTATCAACTCACCCCCCTCAAGCAGGCCTGCCTTCGGCATTGCCGGATGCCTGCCATGTACATAGCCACCCACTGGCGGCCGGGCACACGTGGGGCGTTCATCATGGGCCTTCAGCATGGCGTATTCTGCCTGGGGTGCTGTTGGGTGCTGATGCTTCTGCTTTTTTTCGGGGGCGTGATGAACCTGTACTGGATCGCCGGGTTGGCGGTCTATGTCCTGATCGAGAAAACCATCCCTACCGGGAATTGGCTCGACTACGGCCTGGGTGTGGTACTCGTTGCCGTTGGAGCCTGGTTCGTGGTGTCTTGAGTGGGGGTCAGTCTTACCAACATACCGTAGTAATAATCCAGAGAGTGATCAGGATGGTAAGGAATCTGGCAGGCCTTGTCCGCATTCTTCCACTGGTCAATGACTTCACCGTCGAGTTTCTCTATCTCCTCCAGGAGTTCACTCGCGCTGTGGATTCTGTAGGGACAGATCGCAGTGCTGATGTTTTGCAGGGTCACGTAGCTTTTATCTGGGTGGACGGGCAGCATGTTAATCAATATATAGGTTGGCCGGCTCCGTAACTGGCTGATGATCGAGCTCAGGGAATCTTCTACGTATTGCAGTGAACCGGAGAACAATACCCAATCACAGGGAGTCGACTGGGTTAAATCTTCAGAGAAACTCAACGGGGCGGAATTGCCATTGTCAGCGGCAAATTTCCTGGCTTCCCTGATGACGGCTGGAACGTCGTAAATCTCCCATTCGAACGGCTCCGGAAAAGTGAGGTATTTGGTGAGTGCATAGTACAGAACACCGACGTGGCCGCCGAAGTCGATCAGCTTCTGATTGGGTTCCATTAACCGGTTGAGCCAGAATGCGACCGGATAATCGCAGGGTGAAATCGCCTGCATGCGAAACCGATACATATCGGCGGAGGCGGGGGCTTCGTTATCGTAACCAAGGGGTTTACTGGCGGGCGCATCGGCACTCGCAGTTGCAAAATCCGGGTAAACTCCCTTAAACCAGTTTACGTTCGTGGCAGTGGCGAACTCTTTTGCATAGCGTCGGTTCAGTGCGTTATGAACGGCGGGAATTCTTTCGAAGCTACGCACAAGCCTCTTCGCTTGATCGTACATGACTTTTACTCCCTTAAAAGACGATCATGGGACCTCAAGAACATAAGACCCACCGGGACCGGCGGGTCTTATGTTTTACCCGACGACTCAGGCCTTCGTTGCAGTGATCAAATGAACGGGCAATTTAAATTCCAGACCTCCGTGTGAGTTCTGAAATGGCGCCAGTTCCTTGTTCGCTTCCCGTACCACCGTTTCAATTGCGCTCTCGCCCAGCTCAATACCTGCGAAGGGGAACCAGCCCCTGACATCCGCAAGTACCATGTCCCTGATGCTGTCAAAATGCGCTGTGCCCTCGTGGGTCACGATGACCGGATCCCTGATCTCCGCCTCATATAACAGTAGTGCAAGCTGGTCGGCATTGCCCATCGAGAACGGTAGCCGAAGTGCGTTGGCGATACCCGGGTCAATAAGCCGCTCAAAGATGCTTGCCATGATGGAATAGGCTGGCAGTTCATCGAGAGAACCAAAAACCGCCACTGCCAGGTGTCCGCCAGGTTTTAGCACACGCTTCATTTCACGGAGTGCGGTGTATGGGTTAGAGAAGAGCATCAGCCCAAACTGGCTGACAACGGCATCGAACTGATTTTCATCATAGGGCAATGCCTCAGCAGAGGCTTCGCGCCAATCCACTCCCGGCGAATGGCGCCTGGCCACAGCCAACATCCCCGGGTTGATATCGACACCGGAGACAGCGCCACTTTCGCCAACCCGTGAAGCCACCGTTCGGGTCAGGGTGCCGGTTCCACAGGCAACATCCAGTACGCGTTCACCGGGTTGGATTTCCGCCGCATCCGCCAACCGATCTGCCCACTGCTCAAATAACGCGGGGACCAGCAATTGCTCGTAAGCCTCCGCAACTTTTTCAAGTTCCTCAACACTTAAATGACTCATGGGATGTCTCCTCTCATTCCCAGGGCTACAGGACCTCCCTGCCAATGTCTTTATTAGATTGTTCGAGTCCCGCTCGGTTCCCACAGCGGAATCCGGCATCTGACGGGGTCACAGCTTCGCGGATTCGGTGTTGCCTGATGCATCGGATGCACGGGCAGCTCCTTCCAGGGTGTTATGACGTTGTGGCCAGATGCGATTGGACTGCTGGTAAGCGGCCAGGGCTTCGGCCGGGCGGTCCAGCGCAAGCAGCAAGTCGCCAAGGGCTTCATAGGGTGGGAGTAAGGCACCCGGAGTCACCGGATGCTTCTCGACGGTGGCTTCCAGTTCTCCGGCAGAACGCATCAGTTCGATGGCTCGCTCAGGTTCACCTTCGGCATTGGCGATCCAGCCTGTGAGGATCTGGCGATCCACTTCAATGTAGGTTGAGAAACGCTGATCGGCGGCGGACTTGGCGTTTTCTGCCAGAGTTTCCAGCCGCTGTTCGGCCTCTCGGGCGGCTTCCAGGTCGCCAGTGTGGACGGCCCCCAGTCCGCGGGCAAACCAACTCAGACCCTCGGGCCAGGGGAACTTGTCCCAGTCGATGTAGTCGACGGCTCGTGGGGTAATGGCGGCTGCTGCCTCCCAATCCCGTGTTTCAACCGCCAACCGTGCCGGGATGGACGCCAGGTGAAATGCTCCGGGGAAATTTGCCTGATGTGGTCCATTGGCCTGGGCAGCTTTCCAAACGTCTCGCGCAGCGCTGTCTTCACCGCGCTGGAGATGACCATAAACCAGATAATCAAGGGCGTGGATGTAATGGAATGACGTAGCGCCATCGACCTTGTGGTCAACCGCCACCTTTGAGGACTGCTGGTTCCAGTCAATCATCCGCGGCCAGTCACCAAGCCGCACATAAATGTGGGAAGGCATATGCAGGGCATGGGGTACACTGGGTGCTATCCCTGTATACGAATCCACAACTTCAGTTGCGTTTGCGGCGCGACCATCGGCATCGGTGGCGTGTATGGAGTAATGAACCGCACCCGGGTGGGTGGGTTCGGTCTCCCAGGCCGCACGCAGTACCTTTTCTGCTTCGTTGTGCAACGCTTTTCGGTCGTCGGCGGACAGTGCCAACGTCAGGCGCGACAGCGCATAGAGCGTGGCAACGTCAAGATCTTCCGGGAAAGCCTGGTAGGCCTTGTCCATACCTTCGATCCAACCGGCGAGCCGTTCCCGAACCTGATCCGTGTCGGGCTCGAAAAAGGCGGCAGTCGCGTTAATCAGAAGTCGTTCCCGATGATCCTTGGCGGCGTCGCGGGCTTTCTGGATTGCCTGGCGACCCTGGGTGATATCCCCCGCACTGGGTGTGGTGCCCCATAACGGCTGGAAAAGGGTCGTCGCGATGCCCCAGTGGGCCATAGCACAGTCAGGATCTGTCTGGGTAATGGTCCCGAACTCCGCTCGGGCCTGGGTATACATCATGTGATGCATCATGCCCAGTGCGTGGTCGACGTCAGCGCGCACTTCGTCAGCACAGTCCGCCTGAAAATTGACTTTGCCGATAGTATCTCCGGCGCTACCGGCCTGGCCATCGTTCATGGCTTCCTGATGTGCTGATGCTGGAAGGGACAGGCTCATAGCGATCGCAAGGAGTGCAAAGCGAAACGTTGTGTTCATGACAGGACTCCAGTGGTTTAGCTAATGGAGCCGGCATGTCCTACAACGGTCAGTGACTGAATACGGACTGCCAGTAACTGGCCCTGCATGCGCAGCTTGTAACCTTGAAATTACTCCTATCGTGCTTGATTTGCCAGAGGGCTTGTGGTGTGGGTTTATTGAAAAGCTAACTGGAACTGGTCTACTGTCTTTATATGAGACAGAAGATCAATTTTTGCACAAGTCAGGACGGAGTGTGCATCGCCTACGCGACGGCAGGGCGAGGCCCGCCATTGATGCGTGTTGGCGGCTGGATGACCCATGTGGAACATGACTGGGACAGCCCCATCTGGCAGCACTGGCTGAGGGAGCTGACGCGGGAGCACACGCTCGCACGCTTTGATATGCGTGGATCGGGGTTATCGGACCATGAGGTTGCCGAGCAGGGGGTGGAGGTCTGGCTTCAGGATCTTGAAGCCGTGGCCAATGCCCTAGGGTGGCGACGATTTCCACTGGTGGGGATCTGCCAGGGAGGAGCGGTCGCTGCGGCTTATGCCGCTCGCCACCCCGAGCGAGTCAGCAAGCTCGTACTGTATAACGCCTACGCCCATGGTGGATATACCAGTGATATTCCCGAGTACAAGACGGAAGAGGCCCGGGCCCTGGAAGAGATGATCAAAGTCGGATGGGGCCGCCGCCATGGTGCGTTTCGCGAAGTATTTGCACGTCTGATGTCACCCCGCGAGGCTGGCGATCAGGTGGCCTGGTGGGCGGAGTTGCAACGAATCACCACCGAACCAGAGACCGCAGTCCAGCTCTGGCACGCGTTTCACGCCGTCGATATAAGACATCAACTGGACAAGGTGCGAGCGCCCACGCTGGTTGTGCACATCAAGGGTGATCAGATGGTCCCCTTCGAAATGGGTCGTGAGCTTGCGGCCCATATAGACGGCGCCCACTTTTTGCCGTTGGAAGGCAAGAGCCACATACTGCAGCCCGATGATCCGGGCTGGCCCATCTTTGTATCGGAGTTCCGTCGTTTTCTCACCAACCAGGGCTCAGACCAGCCTGCGCCACCTCCGGAATTCAAATCTCTTACTGGTCGCGAACGCGCGGTACTGGAAGTCGTTGCCCAGGGATTATCGAATCAAGACATTGCCGAACACCTGTCCATCGCTCCCAAAACGGCGCGCAATCATATCAGTAATATCTGCAGCAAGCTGGACATCACCAGCCGGGCCCAACTGATCGTCAGGGCCAGAGAAGCGGGATTTGGCGACCACTAGGGCAACTGTCCCGCTTACGTTCATTTCATCAAATCATTCGGGACAACCACCTCATGACGGTGGTTGTGGCTGCGCGTAGCGTGATCATTGAGGCCACCTGCAGTTGGCCGGGCACTCTATATTACCGGTGACCTGAGAGGTGATCACCATGGATACCGAAGCCATCAATCAACTGAAAGGCACCTTCCGGGGCGACATTCTGGAACCGGGTGATGCCGAATACGACGATGTCCGCGCCCTCTACAACGCCATGATCGACAAACGTCCCCGACTCATCGCCCGCTGCTGCAATACGGCAGACGTGGTCACAGCAGTGCGTTTCGGGCGTGATCAGGGCCTGCTCGTTGCGCTGCGTGGATGCGGCCATAACGGGCCTGGCCTGGGCAGTTGTAACGACGGGCTGCTGATAGACCTTTCCCGGATGAAAGGTGTCTACGTCGACCCTGACAATGCCACTGTTCGGGCTCAGCCGGGATGTGAACAGGGCGACGTGGATCATGCCACCCACGCTTATGGCCTGGCCGTACCGGCTGGCATCGTCAGCACCACCGGAATCTCGGGCCTCACCCTCGGGGGTGGCCACGGCTATTTGAGCCGGTTGCATGGCCTGACCGTGGACAACCTGCTGGAAGCTGAAGTTGTTCTGGCTGATGGGCGTATCGTAACTGCCAACATCAATCAGCATGAGGATCTGTTCTGGGCCATTCGTGGCGGAGGCGGAAACTTCGGGGTTGTGACCAGTTTTCTCTTCCAGGCGCATCCGGTGAAGGATGTCTACGCCGGCCCCATATTCTGGGACCTGGCCGACGCCCGGAAGATCATGGCGTGGTACCGTGATTTCCTGCCTACGGCGCCCCGTGAGCTGGGCATGTTCCTGGGGCTCAAGCGAGTACCGAAGGTGGAGCTCTTTCCCGAAGCCCTCTGGGGCAGACCCATAGTTGCACTCATGACCTGCTACAACGGCACGGAAGAAGAGGGTATCGAAGCGATGCGACCGGTACGGGAGTCGCTGCCCGAACCGCTGCTGGACGGGATGACGCAAATGCCATTTCCCATGTGGCAGTCCGCCTTCGATCCCATCCTGCCCAAAGGGCTACAGTGGTACTGGAAGGGTGACTTCGTGAAAGAATTGCCTGACGAGGCCATAGAGGTTCACATTGAGCATGCCTCGAAAGCGCCGGATGGGTTGTCGTTGATGCATCTGTACCCGATCAATGGTGCGGTGCACGACACGGACAGCAACGCCATGGCCTGGAGCTGCCGCGACGCAAACTGGTCCATGGTCATTGCCGGCATCGATCCGGAGCCCGAAAACGCGGCAACCGTTACCCAATGGGCGCGAGATTACTGGGAGGCGGTTCACCCATACAACGCCAGCGGTGCCTACATCAATTTCATGATGGAAGAGGGTGACGAGCGGGTGCAGGCAACCTATGGGCACAATTACCCGAGACTGGCGCAGATCAAGACCAAGTACGATCCGGAGAATTTCTTCCGGGTGAATCAGAACATACGGCCGGGTTGAGCTAAAAGCGGGCGTAATTGGAGCTCCAGATGGTGCCATGGAAGGCGGGGCTTCAGATCACAATCCTGACGGTATGACTGGAAGGAGGGAGTAACCATGTCGATCCCTGTATTGGTATTACTGGCGTTCGCAGGCTGGACGCTGCTATCAATGGCCCTGACCGTGGGCACCTACCGCTGGTTTCACATACTGAGCGGCCGCAACCGCATTGCAGAATTCAGTGAGTACCGCATAGAGGGGCAGGGCTGGTACAAGCGCGCACTACGGGCACACGCCAACTGTGTCGAGAACCTGCCGGTGTACGGTGCGATTGTAATTGCGATCGTGGCCACGGGGATCAGCAGCCCCGTGCTTAATGTACTCGCTGTGATCCTTCTGATCGCACGTATCGCCCAAACGAGTGTGCACATCGGCTTTCCGCATTCTGACCTTGCGGCCACGGTTCGTTTCCTGTTTTTCTTCATCCAGCTTGTGTGCATGGTGTGGATGGGGCTTTATGTTGTGGTTGAGGCGGTATGATGGATAACAGCTGCGCTATTTGTCTGCATAAGATTCAGGCACAAAGTTATAGGCTGCTCTTACCTGATGCATAATCATCATTGCCTCCTCCGATTCCAGGCCTAGTTTCATCAACTGTGGCATAACCAATCTCCCGACTTTCGAGCTGTCAGGTCGGGTGATCTTATGCCTGACAAACACCTGTGCTATGTCTTCCGGGGTGGCGTTTCTGTCTTTCCGGATGAGCTGGCCGATGTCATTGGCGCAGGATTGCTTCGCCGGATCTGTGTTGCGGACGCTCCGGAAAGCCAGAAACACCAAAGCGATGAACACAGCAGCTACGAACAAGTAGGTCATATCCCAAACCTTGTCTTTTGTATGGACGTGTTGAATCAAGCTTCAGCGAGGTAACCGCTCGCCACCACAATGCCCAGTGCCAAGGCATAAACCATCAGTATCAAGGCACTCTCAAATCCGATCCGGCCGATGCCATAGAGCTGTCGCCGCACCATGCCCATCAGCAGGATCGCGGTCATCAGAATACTGATCAGGCCCCAGGTCATCTGTATTGGCGCCATATCGTGATAGATAGAGCCCCCGGGATAGCCGGCATCAGCTGAGGCTACCACCAACATATTAAAGCAGTTGGTGCCAAAAATGTTGCTCACTGCCAGAGTAAGTGCGCCCCGACGAATGGCGGCAATGGTTGTGACCAGCTCGGGGGAGGAGGTGGCCAGCGCGGTAAACAGACCGCCAATGAGTGTCTCGGAAAGCCCGGTTTCGTCACTGATGACCTTGGCACTCTCCATCAGCACCCAGCCGGCAAGTCCTGTCACGGCAGCCAGGGCGATGAAACTGAGCCAGGCCCGGGCCAAACTTCCTTGAAGGTTCGTGTCTGGCTTATCCGGCACCGTATGACGGGTAAGCCGGGGAATCCACATGGGCTTATTATCGGTGCTGCGCACCAGCTGCAGACCGAACAGATAGGCGGCAACAATGACCGGTGTGATCGGGTGGACTCCCCAAAGGGAAACCGGCGGGCTGGCGATTGCCAGCAGCGGCAATGCCAGAAGCACTATCAACAATGCAGCGAGCATCAAGTTAGTGGATGATGCCGCCGCATGTTCCAGATTGGCCTTGCGGTATATGATATCCGCGATGCCCAGGAACACCAGGTTCGCCGCCATACTGCCCATAACGTTACTCATGGCGAGGTCCGGCCGGGCATCCAGCGCGGCGCTCAGTGTAGCGGCAAAATCGGGCAGTGACGTCACACCGGCCAGCAGGAAGATACCGAACAGAGCCTCACCCAGGCCAGTTCGATCAGCCAGTTCGTCGGCAACCCGAGCCAACTGACTGCCGGCGGTAATAATAATCACGGCGGCGGCGATAAACGCGCCGATACTGATAATCAGTGACGGAAACAAATGGGGCCTCGGGATGTCGTTATAGCTTGTTTCACTATAGTGCCCCTTGTTTCAAACCCTCAATGTGGTTTATTCCACCGTAATGGTGATCTTTTCCGACATGACTGGCGGCTCGTGGGGCACATGCATGTAGTCGCCCAACAGCAACTGCAGGGTATGTTCACCCGGCTCCAGTTCCAGCTCGGTGCTGGTCTGTCCACCGCCAAAGTGAATAACCTGATCCGTCGACGGCAGCGGCGCATCCATGGGTGGCAGCTGATCCAGATCGACTAACAGATGGTGGTGACCGGTATTCGCCTCATCTGTGCCTGCCTTGGCGACTTCCATACCTTCCAGGCCGAATTCCACAGTCACCGGACTGGTAACGGAGTCCCCATCCCTTGGGTTCAGTATGGTGACCTCCGCGTTTGCCGGTGCGCTCGTGCGAGCAGTAGACGGGTTTTCAGTTGCGCCTTTGCTTTCTTCCATGGCCGCCTGGTCCTGTGCCATGGGTTCTGCTTCCTCACTGCTATCGGAACAGCCTTGCAGCAAAATGCCGGTGGTAAACAAAACACTGATCAGCGAGATTTTTAACTGTGTGTGCATGGCGAATCTCTCCTTATGCCATTAATGACTTGGGAATAAACACCTCATTACCGTCCCCCGGCGACATCCAGCAGCGACCCGGTCACATACGAAGCCTCGTCTGACAACAACCAGGCAATGGCGTGGGCTACTTCCTCCGGCTGGCCGCCACGTTTTAGGGGAATGGATGGTGTCAGCCGGTCAACCCGGCCGGGCTCTCCGCCATCGGCGTGGATGTCGGTATGAATAAATCCCGGGCGGACGCCGTTTACACGAATTTTCCTTTCTGCAGCCTCTGCAGACAACCCCTTGGTTATCGTATCCATGGATGCCTTTGATGCAGCATAGTCCACGTATTCAAAAGGGGCGCCAGTACGGGCGGCGAGGGATGAGACGTTCACGATAGCGCCCCCATCGGCCATTCGCCGCATGGCTTCGCGGCAGCAGAGGAAGCAACTGGTGACATTGGTGGTCATCACCCGGTTAAAGCGTTTGATGTCCATATCCACCAACCGCGATTGGGTAAACAGCACGCCAACGTTATTCACCAAGGCTGTTACCGGTCCAAAGGCCTGTTCCGTGGCATCGAACAGTGCGATGACGTCCTGTTCCTGGCTTACATCGGCCTGAAAGGGGAGGGCGCTACCGCCGTTGGCGACAATGTCTGATACCACTGCCTCCGCCTGCTCGACCTGGGAGCGGTAATTCACGCACACTGAGTATCCCCTCGATGCCAGTAGCTTTGCAGTGGCGGCTCCAATTCCACGGCTGGCGCCGGTGATGATGGCAACGTGCTTCATGGGTGGTTTCCCTCGGGCCCAGTTTTAAAAAGCCAGGGCCTTTGCAATGGCCCGGTACAGGTCGCAAAACGCCTTACCTTTCGGTTGCGGTGTTGCCTATAGCTTCGAAAATACCATCCAGTTCCTTAGCAACCGCCTTGAGCTCAGCGCCTCCGCGCTCACGAGAGGGCGCGATCACATGGCTTGGTGTTTTCCATGAGAGCGTGGCTGTACCATCTTCTTCCTCAGTGACGTAGAAGGGGATGGGGGCCTCAATCTAATCCGGGTCAGAAGGGAGATACTCACTTTCCAGGCGCTCAACGATTCCACTTTCAATCAACTTGTTAAGGGACCGGTCGAGGCAAGGGATATCGCTGGTATGTCGCTCATGGACGAAATGAAAGACAGGCTCTGTCAGGATCGGCTTATCCATGGTCATGTCGGGGTAGGAGGAGAATTTCATCAGAGCCTGCTGTTTCATCATCAACCCGACGTCAACTCGCCCTCGACTCAACAGTTTGAAGATCTGGTGAGTGGAATTCACCTTTATAGCGCCGGCGGAATCGGGCACCAGGCGGTTCATTATACGAAAGCCTCTTTGATAGGCTACTCGCTTGCCTTCCAGGTCCTTGCTCGAACGAATTGGCTCGTCATCAACATGGCGGACCGGAACCAGTTCCATATGTAATAACGGTGTGGGGACGGGCACCAGCGGGCTGTCTTTGGACACAACGGCCTTCATTCTTGCAAGTTCGCCGTCAATATTCCCCGTCTCGGCCGTGAAGATGGAACGCTCCTGTGGGAATTCCAGAAAAACGACGTCAAAATCACATCCCTGATATATCAGGCTGATATATTTTTGCGCGTACCTGAATGCCGCGTCATCATCACCAGGAGCGGACGCAATGCGGCGGGTTTCACCGGCAGAACAAACCCCGACCAATATAGCCAAAATGAAACCGATGCAGCTGCGTTGAGTCAACATGGTTCTTCTCTCCGATGGCAAGCTCTTCATTACACAATAGACCTTGTGACCATATCAAGCCGCAGAAATTCCCGAGTTATTGCCAGATTCTCCTTATCGTCTCACCATCGCCCCAAGCTTCCTCCCACTCAGTAAATGCCGAAATATCTGGGGTGTCATGAACGGCGCCGAACCATCTACGTTGGGTGCGCCAGAGCCTGCCGTCATATCACTGCGATTCACGGTCCGGGTTTCAAAAGACAATCGTGTCAGGCCCGTCGTGTTGGGAACGCTTGCATGTAGATGGGCACCTGAAAAGCAGAGGAGATCTCCTGGTAACAGGTTGACCACCAGGGCATCGTCCCAGCTTGGTGCCTTGGTCGCTGTCGGTAGAAGCGGATAACCGGAAGTGCTTTTCGTCCGCTGCGCCTGCACCATCTCCTGAAAATTCCAGTCCGCGCTGTCGTTCTCGACTATCCGCGCAAAAAAGCCTGGGAAAAGCGCCAGGGTTCGCTCTGGCGTTGTCTCGTAGAGTGGCGCCCACCAATTAATCTGTGCCGGCAGATTGGAACCCCATGTGTCCCTGTGAGCACGAAGCGGTTTGGTTCGCTCGCCTTGTCTACCTGATTGGGGTGGCTGGACACGAAGGACAACGCTGTCGCCGTATGTCTCATCCAGATTCGTATTGATAGCAGACAGCACCTGACGCCACGCAACATCCACATTGCTGTCCCGTCGGATTGCAGCGCGCAATGATTCGGCAGCGTGCTCAATTTCGTTAGACGACATTGACAGGTGGGGACCGGTCGGATCATTGCCGAGATGGCTGATGCAATGCGCGCGTAGCCTATCGGTTAGCTGAGCCATCGCATCAAAACCCCGAAAAACGATCAGCTCGCCCCTGTAGAGTCTGGCATTGCGCTCGGCCTCGGGCAAGGGTGTCGCCAGTTGATATATAACGGTCATGGTCGGACCCTTACCTTTACCGTGGCGATCCTCCATTTTATGGCCAATGCTGAGCGGCATTAACCGAAGATGATATCGATCAGACCGCCGCGCCCATCGTCATCACCGTCGTCGTTGTCATTGTCGCCGTCGTTGCCATCGCCGCTGTCAGACCCATCATCTTCCGGCGGTGTTGGTGCCGGGGGAATGACCGCAAGGTTCCCGCTTGAGATCAGGTCTACAAACGCCTGATAGTCAGCAACATTGGGGATGCCTCTTATTGCGGCGGAAAAGGCATCAAGCAGTTGGTCCACGGCATCGTTGATCTCAAAGCTGGACTTGAAAGGATCGAATCCGTCGCCCGGCAGGTTATAGTTTGCGTTCAGTAGCGCACCCAAAAACTCCTCCCTGGCCAGATTCAGGCTACTTACGGCCGTCGCATATTCATCCTGGTTAAACCAGTCCATCGGCGCCATAGACGCCGATAATGCAATGATCAAATCCGTAAACGGAGTAATGTTGATGGTACCGCCCGAGTCGGCAAAGCTGTGCAGGACTTTATCCTCACCATCGCCCGTAACCCGCAAGGCACAAGGTAAAGCAGAAGCATCCACCTGTCCCAGAAATCCACCGGACTCGTTGGTGGTGACAGATCCGATAAAGCCTTCGCCACCTTCACATCGAGCATCAACTGGTGCATTGACAATTGGGGCGCCAACGGCAGCCCGCCCGGATAGTGTTACCAATTGATCACCGGCCACAACACTTGAATCGTCCGATGAGGGGCCCGACGGACTGCAACCATTCAATGCCACTGCCAGAGCCAGGAGTCCTGTTTTCTTAGTTATCCATGTCATGGCCAAACCCTCTGATCAATACCCGACACGCCTGCCATTTCTGAATGGCAGGCAAAATGAGCGCCACAGGGTAAGAAGTTTCGTGAAAACAGCACTGGGAAAGCCGGATGAGAGCCTGTTATTGCCGGGGTGTAAAATATGTCGACATAATAACTATATCGTACTTTGATACTCTGGCAGCTGGCATCAAAGAGTATTCAAGGTCTTGCAGGCAGTTCAATCTTGCTCCAACCACCGGCACACCAACTCTGCTGCCGCTTCGTCATTAAAACCCATCCCGGAGAATGTGCTCCAGGTATCGATATCCATAGCCACTCGAAGCGTTGCCCGGTAACGCTGCGCACCGGCACCTGTCTTCCCGGCTGGCATCAACGCATCCTCAAGGTTTTGAAGGAGTTTCATCCATCCGTTTTCAACCACGTCCGCCAGGGCAGGCAGTGTCTTTGCATCCCGCATCACTTTCCCCATCATGTCGTAGGAACGGCGGTAGTAGTCGTAAAGCAATTGGAACACCTCAGCGGCTCGCTTCAACTCATCCGGTTCAGTGAGTGCCTGAGTAAAATCCGGCGGTGGATTATCCGCAATCCAGTGATCACTGCAGGCACGAAACATTGCAGCGTCATCAGGGAAGTGTTTATACACCGTCACGCGGCCGACACCCGCCAGGTTGGCAATATCACTTATGGTTGTCTGCGCTGGCCCGACCGTTCGGTGTAAATCAACGACCGCTTCGGTAATCCGGCGCCGGGTTTGTTCTTCCTGTTTTGCCCGGGTGGTTTTGCGATAGATGCGTTTTGGGGATTTAATCGACATACAGCATGTATACCCAATATTGACAGGTGCGTGAGCGAGAGATAATCTCTCACATTGAATATACGCAGTGTATGCTTAAAAGTGGGTGGAACGCGAGTCGGGGACTGTAATCCCTGACTTCAATCAGGGGGTAACTTATGAACAACACATCGCTGCCGGCCGTCGCCAATCACGAACGCCGACTGTACCAACTCGGCATCATCCTGTTTCTATTGGGCCTGTTGACCGGGTTTCTATTGCCGTTAATGGAGAATGCCAGAATGGGGCTGTCGAGCCACCTTGAGGGCATCATGAACGGAGTATTCCTGATTGTGCTGGGGTTGATCTGGCCAAAGCTTCGACTGGGCCCGACCGCGGAAAGAATCACCTTTGGTCTGGCGGTATTCGGTACCTACACCAATTGGCTGGCTACGCTTGCTGCCGGGTTTATGGGAGCAGGCGCACCCATGATGCCGATAGCAGGTGCTGGCTTTGAAGGTTCGGCTGTACAGGAGGGTTTGATTACCCTGGCCCTGATGTCGCTCTCAGTGGCGATGTTGGTAGTTGCCGGCATGGTGCTTTGGGGAGTCTCCGGGCAGGGGAGTGTAAAACGCACGACCTGACCCCGAGGTCTTCACCACGAATCACGATTGTGTCCTATGGCGCTTGCTGAGCGCCATTAACCGAATACGATAGTAATTCGACCTCGGTTATTTCCACGCCATCTTCCACCGCGGCGGATTTGACAGCTATGCCGTCCTCGACATTGAACCAGACTGCGGACGTTGAGGGTGCGGGGGCTAACGAGGTACTGCTGGTTTGGTAGTATTTACAGGCGTCAAAAGTGCCAGCTGGCACCGTGATAGTCTCTACACCCTTGAACTGGATTGTATAATCGAGCTCGGAGAGCAGCGTCTCCGGACCGTCCCCGGTTGAGGAGAACTGGGAAACCGACTGAACGTACTCTTCTTCAATTGCCAATGCATAGGGGTAATTGAAGATTGGTTCATACCAGAGCGTCGTCTCTTCACCGGTTTCAGGATCAACGCTGGTTGAGCCATGTGTGCGTTCCACCATAGCAGTCGTATCGATAGACACATACGTCGTATTCCGGGATTCGTCGGTAACACCCTCGGAAACATCCTCGACCAATATCGCTTGGGTTTCTTCCCCTCGGAATTCCATCGGTCCGAGAATCTCCTGCCTTATACTGACAATGCCGATCTCTTCTCCGGATTGGGTGTCATAAAGTTGTTGGCTGAACTCTATCAGCGTGCCTGTTGGTGCAATCTGAGGCGGAGCGCACAAGTCAGCTGCAGTCGAACCGTCGCCGCCAGTGCCGTCATCACCGCCAGTACCGTCATCGCCGCCAGTGCCATCATCACCGCCAGTGCCGTCATCACCGCCAGTACCGTCATCGCCGCCCGTACCGTCATCACCGCCAGTGCCGTCATCGCCGCCAGTGCCGTCATCGCCGCCAGTGCCGTCATCACCGCCAGTGCCGTCATCACCTCCGGTACCAACATCGCCACCTGTGCCGTCATCATCCCCGGTACCACCGCCATCGCTGCTTCCTGAGTCATCCTCCTCCGGTGGTGTTGGGGCCTGGGGAATGGCTGCAAGGTTTCCACTCGAGATCAGATCTACAAATGCCTGATAGTCCGCGACATTGGGCGTGTTCCTCACTGCGGCTGAGAAAGTATCCAGGAGCTGGTCCACGGCATCGTTAATCTGGAAGCTGGACGTGAAGGGATCAAACCCGCTGCCCGGAACGTCATAATTTGCATTCCTCAGCGCGCTCAGAAACTCGTCCCTGGCCTGTTCCAGGCTACCTACGGCTGACACATGCTCATCCTGGTTAAACCAATCCATCGGAGCCATAGACGCCGATAAGGCAATGATCAAATCCGTAAACGGGGTAATGTTGGTGGTACCCCCTGAGCTGGTATAGCTATGCAGGACTTTATCCTCGCCGATGCCGGTCACCCGTATGGCGCAAGGTAATGCAGACGACTCCACCTGTCCCAGAAACCCACCGGACTCATTGGTGGTGACAGATCCGATAAAGCCTTCTCCACCTTCACATCGGGCATTAACCGGTGCATTGGCAATCGGGGCGCCAACGGCCGCCCGCCCGGAGAGTGTCACCAACTGATCGCCGGCCACCTCACCTGAGCTTTCCGATGAGGAACCCGAAGGACTGCATCCATTCAATGCTATTGCCAGAGCCAGGATTCCTGTCCTCGCGGTTAGCCAGCTCATGGTCGAACCCTCTGTTAGTACCCGACACGCCTGTCAGTTCAAAATAGCAGGCAAGATGAGCGCCATAGGGCAAGAAGTTTCCGGAAAACAGTAAGGGGGAGAGACTGATGAAAACCTGTAGTTAAAGCGAGTGTTAAATATGTCGACGTAGCGGATACATTGCACCTTCATTGTGGGCAGCCAGAACCTCCGCAATGGCCCGGTAGCCCTCGGCACTTGGATGATAGCCATCGCTGGCAAGCAGCGAAACATCGGTGATTGCCGGGTAACTCCGGTACCGGAAATCTTCCGGTGCCTGTTTGGCCAGTTGCTCATAGACCCGATTCAGTTGCCGGGCTCGCCATCCCATGATTTGTCGCAGTGGGGAGGGTAACGCGGTGAACAGGTGCATGGGCGGTACGCTCAGCAGGTAAACCGGCGCTGGGTAACGCTGGGTGAGCATCTCGCGAAGTGCCAGCAATTGCCGCCGGAACTGACCCCTGGGCGTGAAGCCCGTGGTGTCGTTGACGCCCATGCTCAGCAGAACCACATCGGCCTCAGGCAGATCCATGCTGGCCAGTTTCCGGTTGAGCTGCCCCAGACGGATGCCGTTCACGCCATACGTGTGCCAGGCAATGGTTCGGCCCGTGCGTTCGTGTAGTTGCAGAGCCAATTGGCTTGCCAGGCCCTGCTCATGGCTGGATACGCCCACGCCAGCCGCCGTCGATTCGCCGAGGACAAGCAGCCGCAAATCCGGCACGCCTTCGCCGTACTGGCCGGAGGGGGAACCCTGGGCCTCGGGCAGCCGTGGCGTATGCTTCCGGGTGTGTTTGCCCTGATACAACAAGACCGGGAGGAGCAGGGCGGTGGTTAACCAGAAGGGCAGGTGCATAGGGTTCTCGTTACCGTCGCAGCAGTCAGTGAACTGTGAATCAGAGCCAGCGGCGAACCCGTTGCTCATAATCCCGGAAGGTGTCTCCGAACAGATCTCGTAATGCTCGTTCCTCCGGAGCAATCTGGAAGCGGTTCATATACAACACGAAAACCACCACGCCCAACAATGCCCAGCCCGAACCCAGAAAAATACCCCAGGCCAGCAGCCACAAAGCAAATCCGACATACATCGGGTTGCGGGAATACCGGTAAATTCCGGAGCTGACCAAATCCGAGCTGGCTTCGGGCGTACGCGGGTCCACCGTGGTTTGGGCCTGCCTAAAGGCAATCACGCCGGCGACCGAAAACAGCGTACCGATAGCAAACACAGCAACGGCAACAAATGCCAGAAGGGTACCGTCTATGCTGAGAGGCGGCGTGATTGAAGCCACGAGCCACATGGCCGCACCGAAGATCACTACCAAAAGTAGGGGAGGGATGCGTTTTTCGAGCATGGTCATTCCAGGGTAGATGAAAGAGTTTCGAAACATGACTGAAGAGCAGACAGGATTCACTGCCAGACAAGTATCTCAAGAATCCGGCAGCAGGAAACTAACTTGTCCGGTTTTTTATCAGAATTGACGCTTATACAAAGCGCTCCGGAATCTGGGCCAATGGGCGACATTCTCTCCTGTGGTGGAATTGCGCAAACCATGGAGTAACCATCATGCTCAAAAAAGTTCTTTCTCTGGTCATTTTTATAACCGCGTATTCCCAGGTTTTCGCAGAACAAACCTGGCAACCCTACCCGGAGAACCTCCAGTCTTTCAGCTACACCGAACAGGATCTTGCTGATCACTGGCCGGACCTGACCGACGGATTTCGTGGCCCTCTGCCAACAGCTGAGAGCCTGCGGGCAGACGCCGAACGTTGGCCCGAAATGTACGATTTCACGCAGAATCATCTGCAAACGGTAGCCCGCTCCCACCCGGATCTGGCGTCGCTCGCGGACGGCGAGCTGAGTCAGTCCTTCGATGCCTACGCCCGAGAGTTGCGCCGAGCCTGGGCGCTTCTGTTTAACGGCCAGTTCCGGGAAGCGCGGGACCTGGGTCTGGCCCTGGGGCCGGCTGGCTATTTTCCGGGGCTTTATGCCCAGGCCCTGCAAGCGACTCTGATCGAAACCGACGAGGATACCCGCAGACAGTTGCTCGAAGAGGTCATCACCCTGACCGAGGACATCATGCCCATGGCGCCTGACCATCCGATGATCCGGTTTGGCAACGCCTACGGGAAGGCTCGGATACTTGAGAATATGTCCGCCTCTGAGGCCATGGGAGCTGGCTATACCTCGGAAGTCATAGACACACTGGAGGCACTGCTGGAAGACGACCCCGACAACATCTATGCCGTCACATTATTCGGAGGTGTGCAGTCGGGAATCATCGAGAAGGCCGGAAGCCTGATTGCCCGGCTCACCTACGGGGCGAAAGAATCGTCGATGGAAGACCTGTTCAACAAAGCCATGCAGTTATCGCCGGACTATCCGGGCGTGTACTTCGAATACGCCCGTGCAAAGCTGAAAGTCGATGAGGAGAAAGAGGCTCTGGCCTTGTTGAAAAAGACCCATGGCATGAATGCTATAAGCGCCGAAGAGGCTCTATTGCTGCGGGCTTCGAACCGGCTTCGGCAGTCGTTAGAGTAAAACAGGTCGGAGAGCCGGGTAGCATGACTGCACAAAAGTCCGGCCTCATAACAATATGACTTGATTAGCTTTCAAAAACTATAAAAACCAAGGGTTAAAATCGTCATGAAAACATGTGTCCCTCTCCTTTTTATTTTTATCCTTGGGCTTCTGTCTGGATGTGGCGGTGAAAATAACGAGACATCTTCACCGCCAAGTGCAGAGCCGAACTACCCGCCACCCGCATCATTCCAGTCCCCCTCCGCTGCAAACCAGACACCACCAACCGTGCAGCCGACGAATGTCCGCATCAATACCGATGATGAGGTGATGACCCTACAAACAGACTACGGCAGGGTGGACATTGAGCGGGAACCATTGGCCATGCATTTTTATGATGAGGCCGGCAATAAAGTGTTACGCAGTATGAGCCAGGAACCCCCGGCGCCGTTGCTGTCACGAGTACCGTTGCCAACCCGTCTTTTGGGGGGATGGTCTCAGGTTATGCCACAAGCGCCTGCCTTGTACGCACCGTTCACCTTTATGGTTGGTGCGCCCGTCAATCTCCAGTTTCCGGCAACGTTCTGGGTCGGAAACATGCTGGCCTCAACCTCCACCGGAATCGAATATCGGTTAACCGATATCGAGGAGGTGACTGTTGCTGATAACCAATTGTCATTGCGAGTAGGAACCTCTGACCCGAGCGGGCGTACTGCACGAGTGACGGTGTCAGCAGATGAGAACAGCAGTTTTAAAGTCTCGGTCAGAATTGATCGTATCTTACAGGAAGTGCCTTTGGTCTCGGCCAGCTTTGATGCTGCTCCTGATGAGGCGTTCAGAGGCTTTGGCGGGCGACGAAACAAAATTGATCAGCGCAACGAGGCGTTTCTGAGTTGGGCTGAGGAGTTCTCGCAAACGCCGGAACAGCTTGAGCCATTGATTGGCAATAACTTTGGTGACGCCTACCAGTTCCCGACCGGCCCCCAGGGTGCTTATTACATCCAGTCGCTGTTTATTTCAGATCAGGGCTATGGCTTTTTGCTGGACCGCGATGAACTCTCTCACTGGCGTATGGCCTCTGACCGGGATGATGCATGGCGGGTGGAAGTAGCGGGTGGGGAACTGGATTTCCTTGTGGTCCCCGGGGATGCGAAACAAGCCGTCAGCCAGTTGTCCGGAATTAATGGTCGACATCGGGTGCCGCCTCGTTGGTCGCTGGGTCCGATGCTCTCCGAAACCATTCAGGAATTTACGGATACGCCGGAAAACTACACCGCCAAAGTCATGGAGTCCCTGGATCAGATTGACCAACTGGAGCTGCCGATCACCGCATTTGCCTTTGAGGGATGGGTGGGGACCAAGGAGACGGGTGCTTTCGACGATATTATTCAACGACTTCGCGCGCAGGACATAAAACCCGTGACCTACTACAGGGCTTTCGTTGGTCAGACAGAGGACGAACTGGAAGAACCGGAAGTCTATTCAGAAGCTGTCTCGCGAGGTTATGTCGCGCAGAATGTACTGGGACTGCCATACACCTTCGGCTCCCCACTGATGGGGGGTGTTGCTGCGCTGATCGATTTCACCAACCCGGAAGCGTTCGAGTGGTGGAAGGCCCGTATCAAAAAAGGGCTGGCAGAGGGCAGTGAAGGTTTTATGCAGGACTTTGGTGAACAGGTACAGGTCGATATGGTGTTTCATGATGGCAGTTCAGGTATCGCCATGCACAATCGAAATGCCGCGCTTTTTCATCAGGCCACCCGAGAAGCTTTTGATGAGTTTGTTGCCGAGAACCCGTCCAGGGAACCGTGGTTTTTTGTCCGTTTCGGTAACTCCGGTCGTCGAGGATCAGCGCATTATGAGTCGGCAAGTTGGCCCGGTGACAATACCGCCGACTGGAGCCGCGCTTCGGGCCTCGGTTCCGTCATTCCTGACATGCTCAATCGCAGTGTAGGCGGGGCTTATGGCTTCGTGACCGAAATCGGCGGTTACATTGATGCTTTGGGCTCCATCAATTCCGAATTGCTCATTCGCTGGGCCAATCACGCATCACTGATGCCGGTATTCCGTCAACACGGCGGCCCCGTGAATGGCACCCCAATGCCCTGGCGTTTCGACGATCCTGAGGTTGTGGAACAGTATCGCGCAGCCATGCAGCGACATATCGCTGCGCAACCTCTGATTTATCGCTTATGGAAGGCAGCATTAAAGACAGGCATACCGATTACTCGCCCACTATGGCTCGAATTTCCCGATGACCCGGAGGCAGGCCGCCAGGACCAGCAGTTCATGCTGGGATCAGACGTGCTCGTGGCACCTGTGGTGTCCCCGGGTACAGACGGTCGTGAAGTTTATTTTCCATCGGGTTGCTGGCGACATCCAGAAACCAGTGAGACCGTGCATGGTCCACAGACAAAATTCATTCTTGCGGCAATCGATGAGCTTCCGTACTTCTTTCGCTGTGGAACCAAGCCATTTCCTGTCCCGAATAATGGGTTTTAGTTACGGAGCTGGCCTGGAAAATTCAGTGTAGAAGCCGCCCGGCCAGCCGGTGTTTTTGTGCCCGGATAGCTTCTGTCAGAAAATCCATCAGTGCATGAATTCTCACCACACCCCGCAAGTCCGGGTGCATCAGGAACCACAGGCCGTATTCCAGCTCGGGGATGGGGTCGGTGAGCTGGATGATGTCGGGATCTTCGTCAGCGAGATAACAGGGAATGACGGCCAACCCCATGCGGGAACGAATGGCGCTGAGAATGCTGACCAGGGTATCCACACGGTAAACACAGGCTTGCTTCAGCCCGTGATTGTCCATCCACTCGCCCACGGCTGAGTCCGGCAACCGTGGCCCGGCGCCAATCCAGGGCTGGTTGGCGAGGGTTTCGATAGGCATGCCAGGCGTCAGGCCGAGGTCTTTGTGCCCATAGACGGCCTGGCCAATGGTAGTCAGCGGCCGGCCAATCAGGTTTTCAGGGGGACGGTTGGACGGGCGGATGGCAACATCAGCCTCCCGTCGTGTGAGATTGAACAACTGGTTGGAGACCGCCACATCAAGCACGATGCCGGGGTATTTATGCCGGAACTGCGTGAACAGCGGCGCCAGCACCCCCATCAGCAGCGAGTCCGTGGTGGTGGTCCAGATCTCGCCGCTGGGCTCCAGATCACGGCCGGCCACTTTACGTTCGGCGGCCAGGGCCGCCTCGTCCATAACCCTGGCGGTGTCGGCGAGTTCTTCCCCTGCCAGCGTCGGCCGGTAACCCGTCCGGCTTCTCTCAAACAGAGTCACCCCCAGGCGCTGTTCAACATCACCCAGCCGCCGGAAAACCGTGGCGTGGCTCACGCCCAGTGACCGTGATGCGCCAGACAGGGAGCCAGAAGTTGCAATGGCGAGCACCAGCTCAAAGTCATTCCACGCCAGATTGCTCCGTGTTTTCTGCGCAGTGTCAGAGGATTTTCCGGATTGCTTGCCTGTTCGTTTTTGCAAAGTCTGTTCTCACGCTTAGGGAATAGTTTGCAGATTAGAACAATATTAGCATGTACCTGAACTCATAAGACAACCAAGGCGTCTTGCTATCAAGTGCAGCGCCGGGAGGACAGAGACATGTTGATTTCACAAGAGATGACATACTTTCACGGCAGCAATCCCGTAGCGCTTCGCGAAAATGATGAGGTAGCAGATAGCTTGCCGGGGAACGGCATACCGCCCAGATATCGGAATAGCATGGGAGGCGTTAATCTTGAGCAGGTAAGGCGGGATCAGCGCAGGGCACGGCAAGAGGTTGTGCGGGCTATGATCCAACGCCTGGGCAAACTGCGGCATCCGCGCTGAGACGTGGTTGATAGGAACGCTCTCGGACCAGCAGGCCGTTCTGTGTTGTTGATTCAGTGTTGCTATAGTCAGATAACAAGCACTGATGCCGGAGCGCGAAATGACCCAGACTATGGAATTGATCGAGCGGATTGAGCGTATCCGGGAGCTCAATCCGCTGGATGCCGCTGAAGAGCTGATTCAGTCGCCTTCAGACGATGTCCAGTTCATTCTTTCGCGATTGCCTGCGGAACAGGCCCAGATGATCGTCTCTCACCTGGCCAACCTGGCCGCTCCGGACGATGCAGCCACCCGGGCGGTGCTATCCGGCATGGAAGAAACCGTTGGCGAACTGATGACGCCGGTAACAGCAACATTGCCGGCCAATAATACCGTCGCCGAGGCGCTGACCTTCATGGTAAAAAGCGCCGACGTCTCCGAAATCAGTTACATTTTCGTGACTGAAAGTGACCGTCTCGTGGGCGTAGTGGGCATGCGGGACCTGATCCTGGCCAAACCCTCTGATGCCTTATCTTCCATCATGGTGCTTGAGCCCTTTGCTTTTCAGGAAGACACGCCGGTGAAAGAAGCGGTGAGCGAGGTGCTTTACCGGCACTACCGCATGTACCCGGTGGTGGACGAGCAGCGGCACGTGATGGGCGAGGTGCGTGGCTGGAAACTGTACGAACGCATTGCCTCGGAACTCAGCGCCCAGGCCGGGTCCCAATACGGTGTGGCGAAGGAAGAGCAGATCAACACACCGGTGCTGTCCGCCTTCCGCATGCGCCACCCCTGGTTGCAGGTGAATCTGATCACCGCTTTCGCTGCTGCCTTCGTGGTTGGCATGTTCGAGAGCACCATCGCTCAGATTGTTGCTTTGGCGGCCTTCCTGCCCGTCCTCGCCGGGCAAAGTGGCAACACCGGCTGTCAGGCGCTGGCGATTACCCTGCGGGGGATCACCCTGGGGCAAATCAATGACTATCCAATCAGGCGATTGCTGCGCAAGGAAATTCTGCTGGGCGCGCTCAATGGTGCTGCCGTAGGCGTCATTGCCGGAATCGCCATGTTCGCGTACGCCCAATCCATCGATTCCGCCAACCCGGCCATGCTCGGCCTCGTCATCTTCATTGCCATGGTCGGCGCCTGCATGGGCAGCGGTATCTTCGGGGTAGCGGTGCCATTGATGCTTAAACGTTTCGGCGCCGACCCGGCTACCGCCAGCAGCATTTTTCTGACGACGTTTACCGACATTATCGGTATGGGCCTGATGCTGTTCCTTGCAACTTCGTTGGTGCTCTGAACTGACACGAACTCGATGCCCTGGTCAGATCTTTGGCATTACGGCCACTGCATCTCGCCCTTGAGCACCTTGGCGCTCAGTTCAAGGCTGCTGGCGTCGAGCAACTCCGGATACTTGGCTTTCATCGCCGCGATCAGGCTTTCGCTGTCCTTGGCTTTCGGCAACTCGGTTTCCAGAGTCAGCAGGTAGTCGCGGGTGAAGCGCAGGTCGTCCAGGTTCAGATTGGGCTTGCCCAGGTAATGGCCGGGGATCAGAGTGGTTGGTTGCAGGGCTTCGAGCTGGTCGAGGGATTCTAGCCAGGACTGACGAGCCTCCAGAGTTTGCGCATCAGCGATCCAAGGGTGGATGTTGGCGGAGGTGAGCACCCCGCCGACCACGGTTTTGATGCTGGGAATCCACAGACTGGTGTGTTTGGGGTCGTGGCCAATCAACTGCAGGCGTTGTCCTTCCAGGGTCAGACTATCGCCTTGCAGGACTTCGGGTACGACGGTGCGCTCCGGTGCGTTGTCCTTGAGGATCGGTCCCCAGTACGCCAGCTTGGGCGCGTGGCTTTTCTCGATATAAGCGACGGTCTCTGGCGTTGCCAGAACCTTGGCTTCGGGGTAGGCGCGCGTCAGGGTCTCCAGGCCAAAGTAAAAATCCGGATCGCCGTGGCTGATAAAAATGGTGGTCAGGTATTTACCGCTGGCCTGGATTCGCTCGACCAACGCCTGGGCTTCGCGGGTGGAAAACTGGGCATCGATCAAGATCGCGTCACGCTCACCGCTGATCAAGGTCGACGTGACCGGGAAGATGGCATTTTCGCCGGGATTGTACACCTCGATGCTGAGCGGTTGCGCCAGGGCGACGCAGGCGCTGGCGAGCAAAGCGGCACCGCCGACGAGTTGGCGGATGATACGGGTAGTGGACATGCTGACCTCCATTTATTAAGTGGTTGAGGGAGTTTAGTAGTTTCAAATATTGCAAAAAACCCGTTAAGCTGGGCATATTTGTTGCGTAAATCGAGCGAATAATGGATCGACTGACGGCAACCCGGGTATTTGTCGAAGTGGTGGAGCGGGGCAGCCAAACCGCGGCTGCCGAGGCGCTGGAGATGTCGCGGGCGATGGTCTCGCGCTATCTCGGCGAGCTGGAAACCTGGGTCGGCGCGCGTCTGTTACATCGCAGCACGCGCAAGCTGAGCCTGACCGACACTGGCGAACAGCTGTTGCCGCAGTGCCGGCAAATGCTCGCGGTGGCCGAAACCATGCAGGGCATCAGCCCGAGCGGTGACTCCGCTCCGCGCGGCAACCTGCGCATTGCCTGCAGCCAGTCGTTGGCCCAGGCCTGGCTGGTGCATGCGTTGAACGAGTTCCTCGCCCTGTATCCGCAGGTTGGCATCGATCTTTTGATTAGCAGTGAGGCGGTCAATTTGGTGGAGGCGCGGGTCGACCTGGCACTGCGCATCACCAATCAACTGGCCCCCAATGTGATCGCCCGCCAACTCGGGGTATGTCGCTCGGCGGTGTGCGCCACGCCGGCCTATCTCAAGCGCCATGGCACTCCCCAGCGGCCCGAGGATCTGGCGCAGCATAATTGTCTGAACTATGCCTATTTCGGCCGCAACACCTGGAAATTCAAGCGCGACGGCGAGCCCTTCGCTGTGGCCGTCAACGGCAACCTCAGTGCTAACGAATCCATGGTGCTGCTGGAAGCCACACTGGCGCACGCGGGCATCAGCCAGCAGCCGCTCTACTCGGTTAGCGCGCTGTTACGCTCAGGAGTGCTGGTGCAACTGTTGCCCGAGTACCAATCGCAGGCGTTGGGCATCCATGCGCTCTATGGCAGCCGTCGGCAAATGCCGCCGGCGCTGCGCGCTTTGCTGGATTTTCTGCTTGAGCGGCTGACCGAGAAGCCGGACTGGGACTGCTAAGCAAAAGATACCGAAAGAACGGGGAAGAGCTCCGGGGTGCAGCGATTCGTACTGGGTGGGTGAGTGTACTCGTGTTTGTTCCTGAAGAACCCATACTCTGAATAAGACCTGTCCGAGTTTCCCGGCCCCTTTAATTTATCTGCTAGTGTAGGTTACTGCAGTCTCACTCAATGGGGCATCAGGATGAAAGCAATTGGCCTTCTTTTCGTGTTGTTCTCCATTTTCGGATGCTCCGGAAAACCCCATGTCGTCCAGCCGGACGGCGAAGCTGACAGTCCCCGTACAAGCAAGCTCCACGTTGTGAGCCATGGCTGGCATGTGGGGCTCGTGATTGCTGCTGAAGAGCTCAACCTGGTGTTCCCGGACCTCAAAGATCGGTTTGCTGGTGCTGAGTATTACGAACTGGGGTGGGGCGATGCGGGGTACTACCAGGCCCAGGAGGTTACGACAGGCGTTACGCTGCAGGCTATCGTCTGGTCGCAGGGAACCGTGGTACACGTTGTGGCGTTGCCAGTTTCTCCCGTTGAGTATTTCCCCCGGAGTGACGTTGTCGATACCTGCCTCACGGCCGAAGAAAGCGATTCTCTAACGCGATATTTGGCCAACAGCTTTACTCAGGATGAGACCGGGAACCTGATTGAAACGAAGCGCGGAATCTATGGCGACAGCCAGTTCTATGATGGCCAGGGCCGTTACCACTTACTGAATACCAGTAACAAATGGGCCGCGAAGGCACTGAAGAGTGCGGGAATGGATATATCGCCCACATTCAAGCTTACGGCTGATAGTGTCATGGGGTTTGTTGAGGAGAATCGCAATGACTGCTCTCACACCCTTCGCAATGGATTGCACTCTCACCGGTAGCCAACTGGCTCCGTGCGCGCTGCACTTCGTCTTCAACGCTCGCGTCGATTTGATCCTGAACGGCGCTATCCCGTGACTAACCACCTGCCATAGCGTTCTCCGATCTGTGAATGAATGTCCGCCTATGTTGATATCGTCCATCAGTTTCCGGCTGGCGAACGCGGGTGACAGCGGCTTAAATTATAGAAGGCGCAGCACTGACTACTTGAATCCAGAAAAGGAGGAAAGTTATGGATGTGCCCCCGTTTGATGAGCTCAAGGATTTGCACCAGCGTGATCCGAAAGGCTTTGAGAGTTTGCGCGGGAAATTGATTGATGACTGTATTCGCCGCAGTAAGACGTGCAACCAGCGCCGGCTGCGGGGCCTTCAGTTTGTGATCGATGCCCGGCGCCGGGTAGCCGGCAGTCCCATGAGGGCGCTAATGAACATTCAGGCCATGATGTACGACTCGTTTCTCGCTCTGCAAAAAGCTCTGCTTAATCAGCCACGCACCCCCGAACCATCCGCGCCGACAAGCGCACGAGTCCTGCAATTTCGACGTTCCCGATCCTCAGTGGATTAACCCAAAGGATCGACATCCACTGCCCGGACGTTTCGAAAGGCTGACGAACCGCTTACATGGCCCTTGAAAATATTCCGAAGGGCAGGGACTTCAACACGTAACTCAGCGGTGTCCAGGGCCACCAGGGCACATAGGCGCGGCGTTTTTCAGACTCGATGGCTTTCACCAAAGCCTTGACGCCGGTTTCGAGGTCCACCCGGAAGGGCGCATTCTTGGTACCGCGGTTGATGTCCGTCAGAATGTAGCCGGGCAAAATGTTGCTGACGTTAATGGGTTTGCCCTTGGTATCCAATTGCAGGCCTTCCGCCAATGACGCCACGGCGGCTTTGGTGGCTGCGTAAACGTTAAGAGGGCCACGGAAACCGCGAACGCCGCTTACCGAAGACATCAGCACCAGATGGCCGCTGTTATGCTCCCGGAAGATTTCCATGGCCGCTTCGCTTTGAGCGATGGCCGCTATAAAGTTGGTTTCGGCCGTTTGCCGGTTGGCGGCAAAATGTCCCCGGCCTATGGGTTGGGAGCTGCCAATGCCCGCGTTAACCACCACGCGGTCAAGACTGCCCAACTCATCCCGAAAGCCACGGAACACCTCGAATACCTGATCGTAGTCGCACACATCCAGCCCTCGCACCAGCACCCGAATGTTGGGATAAGCTTGCTGCAACTCCCGTTGCAGCGCCTCCAGCTTATCGGCCCGCCGGGCACACAGCGCCAGATTGCAGCCCTTGGCGGCCCATTCGCGCGCCATACCTTCACCGAGGCCGGTGCTGGCACCGGTAATCAGAATGTTCTTTCGCATTGAATTTGCCTTGTTGTGTTCGGGAAGTCTGGGCTCAGACTAGCATGAATGGCGGTCATGGAAACTGGGCGTAAAGGCCTTGCGGTAGTACTTGCTGAGATGAAAGGGCAATAAACCACCGTGGACGCTCTTGTACCTTGAGTCTATTCTTAAATCATAGGTGCCCGACTTGAGCCTTCGGCACAAGGAGTGGCTGATGAACCTCCAGAAGATTGTCCTCAGGAATAATGTCCACCTGATCGGGGATGGATCCCGCTCCATGATGCTTGCCAATGGGTTTGGTTGGGATCAGACCATGTGGAGATATCTGGTGCCGCGATTGCCGGTGCGTTACACACTGGTACTTTTTGATTATGTCGGCTCAGGCGGCTCGGGTATATCGGCGTTTGACCCGGATCGTTACGGATCACTGGAAGGCTATGCGAGGGACGTCACGGAGATTTGTGAGGCGCTTGAGCTTCAGGACGTGATTCTCGTGGGCCATTCGGTAAGCAGCATGATCGGCCTTCTTGCTTGCCAGGCGAATCCGGCCCTCTTTGACCGCTTGGCGATGATCTGTCCATCTCCCTGTTTTCTGAACATTCCCCCCGACTACCTGGGCGGCTTTGAACAGGCGGATCTCCAGGAACTTCTCGACCTGATGGAGAGAAATTATCTGGGGTGGGCCAGTTTCCTGGCCCCGCTGGTCATGGGGCGCGAGGCACCACAGGAAATGATTGATGATCTGGCCAAAACCTTCTGTTCAAACGATATCAGAGCTGCCAGGGTTTTCGCCCGTGCCACGTTCTTTTCGGATTATCGCCACATCCTTCCCGACTCAAAGCATCCCGCATTGATCCTGCAGAGCGAAACTGACGCTTTCGCCGATCAAAGGATTGGTCACTATATGCATGAGCGGATGCCCGGAAGTACGTTTTCGTTGACAAAGGGGGAAGGCCACTGCCTCCACATGACTCACCCTGCCGAAGTCGCGGACCGTATCGAGCGCTTTTGCAATCAGCTGCGCTCATAGACCCCCACCAGCCGGTTCATGCCCATCAGATGAGGCTCCACTTTCTCGAGCAACTCGCCCAGAGTGAGACCGGCGGGCAGGTCCAGTTGCTGATCCAGAGCCAATACCCAGAAATAATAGTGATGCCGGCCATGGCCCCGGGGAGGCATGGGACCGCCATAGCCACTGGTTCCGAAGTCGTTGGCGCCGTGGGTGCCCTTGTCCGAGCCCTCATCCAGATAAGGTGTCGAGGTTGGCAGGTTGTACAATACCCAGTGCACAAAACCGTAGGAGCCGTTTTTCACCTGCGGAGCGTCAGGGTCGTGACAGATCACCGCAAAGGATTGGGTTCCCTTGGGCTCGCCGCTCCAGGACAAGCCGGGCGAGAGGTCGGCGCCTTCTCCGGTATGCCGGGTGTGAAGCTGGCCATCCGGACCGAAGTCAGGGCAGGTTACCGTCATGGAAGACAGTGCGAAGGCCATGGTGTCCCTCCTTCTTTCGCAAAGGGTCAAACGCTTACATTCCATGATCCTCCCGAGTTGGTGTGTTTTCAACAACTTCAGGGGAAGTCCTTACCTGGGGGAGCGAGACTCTTTCAGCAAGGCAGTCGTAGCCGCCCATTTCAAATTCACGGCAGATCAGTGGGCGGTGCTCGTAAATACTACAAAGCATGGTGGAACGATCTAAAGCGGCACACCATCCGTCGTCCAGGCGGGCCATGGTCATTCCACCCCAACTGTCCAACTCGACGTATTTTTCAGGCACCCCCGTATCCGTAATCAACATGACCTCCAGGCGACAACAATTCGCTTCACATGTGGCGCATGTCACGTCACTGTCAGGCACGTTCCTCGCGTCAATCTTCTTCATGAATCACTCACTGATTAAAAACGGACAGGGGCCAGTCTCTCATTTTCACGGACCTTGTGGCATACGCAGCTAGGTTCCATACTTTGAGTCTCAGGATCCCTTTCCGGGGATCCACGGCGTATAACCTCAACCAGAGGGGAACGAGCCATGTCACAGAAATATGCCGGGGGTTGTGATCATATCCACACCCATTCAAGTAATGATCCGATAGACAACCACATCTGCCATTGTTCTGTCTGTAAACGTGTCACCGGGCAAGAGTCGACCCATGTCGTCTTCTTCAACCATCGTGACCTGACAGTGGACAATCGGGAAGGCCTGAACCGACAACCTTTCAACGATCAGAATCCGGATGGACCACTTGAACTGTGTACCTGCGCCACGTGTGGCACACCCATCATGCTGGATGACAAACAAAGACGAATCCGCGCGATTGTTCCGAACCTCATGGGGTACGATCCAGAGAGCCTGCCCCCGACTTACCATGCGTTTTTTGACGAGTCCACGGGCGCACCTCGCCCTGATGATGGTCGTCCCGTTTATGAGGGGCTGCGGCCTGACTTCGTCTGGCCGCCTTCCGCGTGACTATACTGGATTTGGCGAGCTTTAGGGGAAACGGAATCCTATGCTGATCAATGCGGATTTTAACAAACGCGCAGTGGTTCACGGAGCGCGCCAGGACTGGGTTCCTTCCCCCATGCCCGGTGTCGACCGGCGCATGTTCGACCGGATTGGCGAAGAGGTGGCACGAGCCACATCCCTGGTGCGCTACGCGAAGGGCAGTGCATTCTCACCCCACACCCATGACGGCGGTGAAGAGTTCCTGATCCTGCATGGGGTTTTCCAGGACGAGCATGGCGATTACCCGGCGGGAACCTACGTGCGTAACCCACCGACGTCACGCCATACGCCCGGGGCAGAGCAAGGCTGCCTGATGTTCGTGAAACTGCACCAGTTTGATCCCGACGATCGCACGTTCGTCAGAATCGATACCAACAGAATCGGCCGCATAACCGATCCCGAGCGGCCGGATGTTGCCGTGTCACCCTTGTTCGAAGATGAGCGAGAGACGGTTCAATTAGAAACCATAGCGCCCGGGGCGTCGGTCAGGATCGGCGACCCCGGGGGCTTCGAAATGCTGGTGGTTGATGGAACACTCACCGTTGACGGTGAAGACTACGAGCCTCAATCCTGGCTGAGGCTGCCCCCCGACGATTACGCGAGCCTGGTTGCGGGCCCCAAAGCCGCGACGGTTTGGATCAAGCGGCGCCATCTCAGGCACAGTGTGCTGAACGCAGGCGCTTTTGCTCTTTCGCGTTAGTTCTTCCTTGTTTTGTTCTAACCGTTACATATTGGTCTTGTGCTGCGCGCCGTCGACGGGAATGCAGGCACCCGTGACCCAGCTCGCTACCTTATCCGAAGCTAGAAAAACGGCCACATTCGCCACTTCCTCCGGACGCCCGAAACGGCCCCAGGGGATCTTTTTCAGGGTACCGTGGTAGCGGTCGGGGTTATCGGTTTTCGCCTTGTCCCAAATCCCGCCGGGAAACTCAATGGAGCCCGGTGCGATGGAGTTCACCCGGATACCGCTCGGCCCCAGGTCCACCGCCAGTGACTTGGCGTAGCTGATCAGCGCGGCCTTGGTGGCGGCATAAGGCTGGGTGGTGCCGACTTCGATACCGGAAATGGAGGACATCAGGATGATGTTGCCACCACCGGCTTCCTTCATCCAGGGCACCACCTTCAACACCGCCCGGACCGACGCCATCAGATCCAGGCTGACATTGGTTTCCCATGCCTTGAGGTCGTTGCCGACCCCGAGAGCGGATACATTGCTGACCAGGATATCGACACTGCCGAGCTCAGAGTGGGCGTTTTCCAGAAAGTCATCAAGGCTGTCTTCGTCAGCAACGTCGCAGGACTGCTGATAAGCTGTCACCCCCAGCGATTCGATCTCGCGGGCCGTTTCTCCCAGCGCCCCGGCGCTGCGGGCGCAGATGGCCACATTCACACCTTCGGCGGCCAGCGCCAGGGCGATGGAGCGGCCAATGCCCTTGCTGCCGCCGGTGACCACAGCGTTCTTGCCTTTCAGTTCAAGATCCATTGATATCCGCCTTTCATCGTTGTTCGGGGTGGCCTGTGTCCTATCGTACGCCTACGCTATTACGATCAAAGCCCAGCGGGAAAAGCTGACATAGCCATCCACATCGCCCCCCCCCCAAACGTGGCCATCGGGGTCTGCGTGCTTAAGGTTAGAAACCGTTACACCAACGCGCCATTCACAATAGCCCGCAATTCCTGACGGATCGGGTAGGTGGAGGAGGGGATCAGCTGCGTCATGAAGATCACCACCAGCTCCTCCACCGGATCGATAATAAAGTTGGTGCTCGCCAGGCCACCCCAACCATACTCGCCGACCGAGCCATTGATCTGGGATTTGGCGACGTCCGTCTTTACCGAAAAGCCCAGACCGAAGCCGGTCCCGGCATAGGGTGTTTCGCTGAACGGACCGACAGAAAGGCCAGGCAGGTCCTGATTGCCGGGCAGGTGATTGCGACGCATGAATTCCAGAGTCTTTCGGCCAATAATCCGCCGCCCGCCAAACTCGCCGCCCTGACAGAGTGCCTGGGCAAAGTGGAAATAATCGTCAATGGTGGAAACCAGCCCGCCGCCACCAGACAGAAACCTCCTTTTGTCCCGGAAAGGGGAGGTCTGCGGATCGTCCTGCAGCTTGAACTGGTCGACCGGATCGTACTGATAGCAGGCGGCGAAACGGTTGAGCTGATCGTCACGAACATGGAAGCCGGTGTCGGGCATGGCCAATGGTTCAAAGATATGCTCGCGCAAATACTCATCAAACGGCTGATCAGCCAGCAACTGCACCAGATACCCCAGCACATCCGTGCTGACCGAATAGTTCCAGGCGGTACCCGGTGAAAACTCCAGCGGCACTTCCGCCAGATGACCGACCAGCGCTTCCAGCGTCAGATTCCGGCCGCCATCGAGCTTCAGCTCCCGGTAGGCGGCGTCCACGTTGGTGCGGTTCATGAACCCGTAGGTCAGGCCTGACATATGGGTGAACAGGTCGCGAATGGTCATGGTGCTGGTTGCGGGTGTGGTCAGGAAGTTGGGATACACACCGCTGTTGTAAACCCGCAGGTTTTTCCAGGCCGGAATATACTTGTGTACGGGATCATCCAGCAAAAACCGCCCCTGCTCATAGAGCTGCATCATGGCGATGGACGTAATCGGTTTGGTCATGGAATAAATGCGGAACACCGTATCCCGGCAGACCGGCTTGTTGCGCTCCACATCCATCAGCCCCTGAGCTTTCAGATAGGCAATTTCCCCACGCCGGGCCACCAGTGTCAGCGCGCCGGGCAATTTCCCCGGCTGGATATAGCGTCGGTCAAGATGGTCTTCAATGTGAGTAAGGTGGCCTGATGAAAGGCCGGTGACCTGTTTCGATTCCCTCATAGTGATTACAGCTCCAGTACGAGATTTCTGCCGCCAAGAAATAGCACCCAAACCGACACTGTAACCCAATGAATAATCACCGGCACCCAGATAGACCGGGAGAGGGCATAGCCATAGCCACAGGTGACGCCCAGGGCACAGGTGATCACCAGAAACCAGGGGTTCAGGAACAAAGGAATGGCCGTGGGATTAAACGCCAGCGCATTGAGCGGGTGCCACACCACAAAGACAACCGTGCTGATCCCCACAGCCCAGGCGGTCTTTACGACGCCAGAATCCAATACATTCCGCGGGATAAGCACACCCCTGAAGAAGGCTTCTTCAAGAAAGGACGGAAACACAAACAAAAGGAAGGGCAGCAAAGGCGCGAGGATGGAGTCCAGCCATCCAAACTGAAATAACCCGGCCGCAAAACCGACCGACACCGCAATAATGGCAAACACCGGCACCAGTGCCCAGGCCTTCAATGGGGCCCGGAAAGGTGAGGCCAGAAGACTCTGGCCAAGGTTGTCACGGAGGTACCTGAAAGGCTGTTTTGACATCATCGGGTCACGCTTTTAACCTCAATCGGCCATCTCTGCCATCAATTCTCTGACGGTGATGGTATCGTCCGCAAGCCGCGTGGGATCGGGTGTTTGTTTTTGGCTGAGCAGTTTTTTGGCAAGCATGAATTCAGACGGGCGATTAACACAGTCAGCGGCGATCAGTTGCCTCTCCCTGAAATAGAACGTAGCAAAGCTTCGACCCGAATCGGTGGTGCCACGAATCACAATCTGATCGTACCCCTGACTCAGGCCGGCTATTTGCAGTTTTAGGTCGTATTGGTCGGACCAGAACCAGGGCAGACTGGTCTGCGCTGACCTTTCCCCACACAAAGTCGCAGCGGCGGTCTTGGCCTGCTCCATCGCGTTGGGAACGGACTCCAGCCGCCGCCACTGACCAGAGTGCGGATCCCATTGATTGGCACAATCCCCGGCCGCAACGATATCGCGATCCTGCGTCTGGCAGTATTCATCCACCACGATGCCGTTATTGGTCTCTAGTCCTGCAGCCTCGGCAAGCTCGCTATTCGGGGTCACGCCAATACCCACGATGACCATGTCCGCAGGGTATGAGGTGCCATCGGCACAAACGACTCGTTCAACGCGTTCCTCGCCCTCAAACGCTGTGGCGGCTATGTCAGTGTGAATGACGACACCGGCTTCCTCGTGAATGCGTTGGTAGAACGCCGAAACTTCCGGTGCTGTTACACGCTGCAGAACGCGTTCAGCCCTCTCCAGCACCACCACCTCAATGCCTTGCTTACGCAAGGATGCTGCCGTTTCCAGGCCAATATAGCCCCCGCCTATGATAACGGCGCGGTGGGTCCGGGGCAGGTCCCGCCGAATACCTTGTACATCGGCCAGGCTGCGCAAGTCGTGCACACCAGCAAGCTCTTTACCCTGAATCGGCAACCGGATGACCCGGGTGCCGGTGCACAAGGCAAGCTTGTCGTAGCGTTGCTCGCTGCCATCGGCGAGCGTCAGTGTCTTTTCCCTGCGGTTGATCGCGGTCACCTTGCCGGAGATACATTCAATCTGGTGCTTCGCATAAAAGGCCGGGGGGCGAATGGCCAGGCTGTCGGCATCGGTTTCACCGGCCAGAAACGCCTTCGACAACGGTGGTCGCTGGTAAGGCAGTCTGCCTTCGTCGCTAATCATCCGAATGGCACCCGCCCAGCCTTTCTGCCGCAGGCTCGTGGCGAGCTGCGCTGCCGCATGACTCGCCCCGACGATCACACATACCTGGTTCTGAGCGGAATTGGAGGTTGAATTGCTCATGGCTCAGCCCCTGTTCTTTCTGGTCAGCTTCACCATCATGCGGGTATAACCCCGCACAAAATTCGACTGAACATATTCCGGCTCTCCCTGAACGTCAATCCGGTCAAATCGCTCCAAAAGCTCTTCCCACAGAATCCTGAGCTGCATCTCCGCCAGGCGGTTGCCCATGCAGCGGTGGACACCAAAACCGAAAGACAGATGATTGCGGGCACCCTTGCGGTCAATAATAAACTCATCCGGATTATCAATCGCGCGTTCGTCCCGGTTGCCGGAGGCGTACCACATTACCACCTTGTCACCCTTGCGGATCGTTTCACCGTTCAGCTCTACGTCCTGCTTTGCAACCCGGCGCATGTAGGCCAGCGGTGTCTGCCAGCGAATAATTTCAGACACCATGTTGGGAATAAGGGCCGGATTGGCTTTCAGCTTGTCGAATTCCTGCGGGAACCGGTTCAGCGCCAGCACGCCGCCGGTCATCGAGTTACGGGTGGTGTCGTTGCCGCCAACGATCAGCAGCGCCAGGTTGCCCAGAAACTCCATGGGGCGATGGATCAGGTCCTTGGTGTCTTCGTTGTTGACCATCATGCTGATCACGTCAAAGCCCGGCTCTTCCCCCGCGTCGCGGCGAGCCTCTTTCTCCCTCCAAAGCTCAGAGAACGATCGGGCGACCTCGGCGACAGCCGGGAAGAACTCGTCACGCTCCACCTGACCCCCGGTGGTCTCCGGGCTGGCCGCCGCCACATCGGACCAGTACACCAGTTTGCGCCGTTGCTCGTAGGGAAAATCAAGCAGCGTCGCCAGCATTCGAGCCGTCAGCTCAATGGAGACGTTGCTCACCCAATCGAAAGGCTCATCGACCGGCAGGTGGTCCAGTACATCCCGGGTGCGCTGTCGGATCAGGCTTTCCATTTCCTTGAGGTTCCTGGGGGCCACCACACCCTGAACCGCCTGACGCTGTTTATCGTGCTTTGGCGGGTCCATAGCAATAAAGGTTTCGATCGCCAGCCCCGCGGGCTGATCACCCAGGGTGATGATGGGTTCCGCTGAAAACAGATCGTGGCGTTTGTCGACAAAGAGGATATCCTCGAAGCGGGTGACTGACCAGAAGGGCCCGAAAGCGCTGCTCTTCTGGAAGTGCACCGGCTGCTCATCCCTCAATCGTTTGAAATAGGAGCCCCACAAACCCTGACGCCAAAGGAAAGGGTTGCTGACATCAATGTCTTCAATCGCCATAGTGGACACATCGGGCAGGGGTGATTCCATGAATTCCGGAGTCTTCGGCGCCAGACCGACCCTGTCCAGTGCCTGCTGCGCAAGGTGGGCAGCCCTGACTTGCCAATGCATCGGAACCAGACGGGCACTTAGATTCATCGCGCGGGTTGAAATACTCATCGGGTGTCTCCCTTACATCTGGAATTCGGGCAGGCGGACCACCAGGCCGTCGAGGGCATCGGTGATCTCGATCTGGCAGGCCAGGCGAGAGGTCGGCGCGCCCTCCGGTGTCATTTCCAGCATCTGCTGCTCGCTGCTGTTGATCTTGCCGGTCTTCGCATACCACGCCTCGTCAACGATCACATGGCAGGTGCCGCAGGCGCATTCGCCGCCGCAGTCAGCATCAATGCCGGGCACCATGTTGTCCGCTGCGTGCTGCATCAGCGATTTGTCCGCCTCGATTTCCACCTTGTGCCGGGTACCGTCATGTTCGATAAAAGTCATATATCCCATAAATCCCTCGGGCTCTGTTGATGGCTGGATACCAGCCAGAGCTGGCTGATGTTCATGGTTGTCAGATTGCCCTGTGGTGGAGGGACTCAACAGGTCATCAATTGACAGGAGGGGGACATAACAAGACAATTGCCAGATCGTCCGACAAGAATTAGAACAATGAATCAGATGACACAGGCAAATCCCACGGCTCTGGCCAGCATTCCAACCAGCTATACACGCCTGATCGCGCAGGAACTGGGCATGCATGCGGGCAATCTGCCCGAATTGCTGCGAGGAACGCACCTCACCGTAGAACAGCTGCTGGATGAAGCCACCCGGCTCACCGCCCAACAGCAGATACAGGTCATTGAAAATGCCCTGCGCCTCTCGGAGGATGACAGGCTCGGGTTACGCATTGGGAAGCGACTGACACCGGCCGCCCATGGACCCATGGGTTATCTCGCCAGCAGCAGCCCGAACCTGCTCGCTGCCATTGAGGCGTTCCAGGCCTTTCTGCCGACACGCGTCAGTTTTGTCCGGCTGGATCTGAGCCAAAGTCATGGCCAGTTGATCATCCGTTGCAATATTGATGCGGAGATGAGCCCTGAGGCCAGCCGTTTCATGGCTGAAATCTGCGCGCTGGCTATGCTCTCATGTGCCGAATTCATCATTGGTCGACCTGCCCACGAGTTCCAGACCTGTTTCATGCACCCGGACCCGGGACCAGACGCAGGTTATGCGGACCATATCCCCGGTAAATACAGCTTCTCTGGCGACGAGCTGCTTGTACGTGCGCCGATGGAGCTTTGCAGGATTCCCAACGTGTCGGCCAATCATGAGAGCTATGCTCTGGCGAGGGAGCAATGCGAGGCAATTCTCGCAAACCTGAGCGGAGAGCCGGACAGCTGCCGGCGGCAAATCGAAACCATGATGCTCTCGTTTCCGATCGGCACCCTGACCGAAGAGGACGCAGCGGCGGCGCTGTTTATCAGCAAACGCACGCTGTCGCGGCGCTTGAAGCAAGAGGGCGTGGGTTTCCGTCAGATTCGTGATGAGATCCTGGCGCGACAGGCCAGGAGTTATCTGCGAGATGGAAGGCTCTCGGTAGAAGCCATTGCAACGTTACTGAACTACCATGACAGCGCCAGCTTCCGGCGCGCATTCAAGCGTTGGAGCGGGATGACACCGGACAGGTATCGCCAGGTGGGAGACCTGTAACCTGGTATTGAGTAGCGGCATTCATCAGCCTTTTTGGCCAAATAGGGTAGGGCAGAAGACGGTGGCCCAGGTTGTCACGAAGGTACTGGAAAGGCTGCTTTGACATCATAGGATTGTGGACCTGCCGCGATCTTCGCTAGGCCTTGCGCCTGATCTTCGCCGCGATGAACGGCGCACAAGCCGTTACCGCAAGCACGAGAGGCCAGAGGTTGCCATCCTTGAACGTGTAGGCTTCCAGCATCACTGGCCAGGACTTTCCCTGTGCAAGCCCAAAGGAAAACTCGAATGCAAGCGTGAGTGCGAGCCAGCCAAACCCCACCAGCCAGAATTGCCCAGGGCCGCTCAGGCGCAACCAGGGTAGCGATACCCACGCCACGCCAATAATCAGGGCTGACAGTAGCAGTCCGCTCAGTACAAACGCAGCCGGAATCCCAAACGCTGGCAGAAGCACAGCCTCCCGAAACAGGCCGTTAGCGATGGCCAGGGCGAGGATGCTTAGCCAGATTATTAGTGCTTTTGAAGCCTCGTTCATGGACGTTTCCGGATCACGTTTCTGGTTTTTTCTACAGCCTCAACCCTGAGAGAAGAGGCGGCCTGTCAGGGACATACGCCTTACGCGATTTGTTATGAATAGATTTCGGAACTCATCCAGTCAAGAAGTAAAACCAGGCAGGAGGAATCCTCATCAATGTACAGAGTATCGTCGCCGGCAGGAGGGGCGACATCAAGTTCGCCTTGGCCGTCGAACGTTACGCTGTGTAAACATCGCGAGGCCTGATCATCAAGACATCGATTAAACGTTAGTTTCCCTTTGAGCGCATCACCCACATAAATCATCGTAAATTCGATGCTATAGTCCCGGCCTAAGAAGTGTAGATTACTGCTTTCACCATCGTTATGATCGAACTCTATTCCTTTGATCGGAAATCTGTCGCCTTGTAGAAGGGCAAAATTCCGTTGAAATTGTTGGAAGAGTTCCTTGAACTTTTCATATCTACGTTGTGCTTTGAATAGTCTCTCAATCGAGCTCTCAATTCTATTCATGTGCTGCCCCCTATTGTTCATGACGCCAGCGGCAGGGGCGCGACGTTAGACCCGTCCCTTGACCGCAATGGTTAGGAATCTTTTGGGTAAGAGTTAACTTTATCAAACCCCCAAGCTTCTGTATCCTTGCTAAATTCCCCTTGACTAGAAACAATTCCCACGGAGCGAAATATTTTATAAAATATAGGTGCCGAATATAAATACGGAACTGGCTGGTACTTTTCATGTGAGGTGAAGTCGACGTCCCTGCTGGAAAAATCATGGGAAAACATATTTTCTTCTTTCGGCTCACTAGGAACGGATATTATATTGTCAGTGGTAATGGGAATGGAGTTTACTCGGGCTCTCTCTATGAATAATTCAGAATCCACATACGGAGAGGTGAAAAATACATTTCTCAACGTGAAGCACGAATACGTATCTCTCTTGTCGCCTGTAAAGTTCAATATCTGAAGGTAAAGGTTTGCAAGAGAAGCCAAAGCCTGAGTTAGCAAAGAATAATCAACAACCTTTATTTTTGAGTAGCCTTGAATTCGAGCTAGACTACAAAATTCCTCTACGTACTTATGTTTACCGCTCATCTTGGTAAAGGCCTCAAAGTCATATGAATTTAAGGGGATATCGAGGCGAACCCTGCCATCATGCCACCACCTGAAGCTCAGTGTAGCTAAGCTGGGATCATTGCCTTCGATTTGTCTTGCTAAATATCCATTTGCAGTGGTTTGAAGAGCCTGCATCGGGCTCCAAACACCAAACACATCACCTTCCTTATTCTTAATAATTTTTGAGAAATCTTTAAAAGATAACTTTTTTTCCGGTCCTACTTGATGCTGAGCTGGCCTCAAGTAAATGTGAACCCAAGAAGTATCTGATTGAGCATCTGGTAAATCGGGAATATTTGTTAAAAATTGAGTTAATTTTTCCTGATGCTTCACTCCACGTCGCCAGAGCTCGTCAAGTATGAATCGATCAGTTTCTTCTTTGGGTTTGGACTGATCAGATAACCGACGATAAATTCTTCCTGACGAATGGATGTGCGGAGTGTTTAGGCTCATCGGTATTCCAATGATGAGTACACAATAACCGTCCGCTAACCCTATTTCCTCAATAGGTCCGCTGACGATATGCTCTTCATATAAAACTTCTGGATTTACATGTGCGGCGGCTGCTTCTCTGATATCTCTCGATACCTTTTCCAGCTGATCTTTCGGTATCCCGGGGAATTTTGAAGCAGTTCGAGTTCCGTCTGAACTTTCCTCTACTCCGATAAGTAACCAGCCACCATACTGGTTTGCAAAGCCGGACAAATGCTTAGCGAAGTCAGGTATTTTGAGACCTTGCACTTTGTAATCAATGTACCAACCTTCCGAAACGGATTTAAGGCATAAAAAATCGTCGGCACCAATGTTTTCCAAGTCGTTCTTAAAAGGGTAATACGAATAATCTAGCAAAACTCTACTCCCTAACGAGGCTGTAGAAAAACTCGATTCCGAGCCGTCCCCAGCGT
>NZ_KE007327.1:209918-305213 GCF_000397065.2 Marinobacter lipolyticus SM19 | reverse complement strand
GAAAGAGATGCGCATTCTACAGAGCTCAGGCGAGGTGTCAACGGCGATCCCGAAAAAACTTCAAAATCGCTCAAAATCGGTTACGCAGTGACCAAAACCCGGGCTATCTTCTTCTTGCCTGCCTGGATGACACAATCATCACCCTCAACAAACATACGATTACCGTCAAATTGCTCACCATTAACAAAAACCGCACCACGCTTTAGCACATCCCGTGCGGCAGCACCGTTCTTCACCAGGTCGGCCAGGCGCAGAACAGATGCCATCGGCATTTCCGCCTGCCCCTCCAGAGAAACCTCAACTGTTGGCACATTTTCCGGAATTTCACCAAGAGCGACCCGGTTACCAGCGGACTTGTGCGCTGTCTTGGCCGCTCCCTCATCATGGAAGCGGGTAATGATTTCCTCCGCCAGCAATTTCTTATAGTCCTGAGGATTGGCTCCCGCCTCTACCTCTTTACGGAAACTATCGACCTCCACAAGCGGACGGAAGCTCAACAACTCAAAATAACGCCACAGCAAAGCATCCGGCATGGAGAGTAGCTTGGTGTACATCTCACCCGGAGCATCATTAACACCAATATAGTTCCCCAGGGATTTTGACATCTTCTGAACACCGTCCAGCCCCTCCAGGATGGGCATCGTCAAGATGACCTGCGGCTCCTGACCATAACGCCCCTGAATCGTGCGACCCATGCCAAGATTAAAGCGCTGATCGGTACCGCCAAGCTCGACATCCGCCTCCAGCGCTACAGAGTCGTAGCCCTGCACCAACGGGTAGAGGAATTCGTGAATCGCAATCGGCTGATTCGAATCATAACGCTTTGAAAAATCGTCGCGCTCAAGCATCCGGGCGACAGTGCTCTGCCCGGCCAGTCGGATCATATCCGCTGCGGTCATCTTACCCATCCACTCGGAGTTGAAAACCACGCGGGTTTTTTCCGGGTCCAGAATTTTGAAGACCTGCTCTTTATAGGTAACGGCATTATCCGCCACTTGCTGGTCAGTCAACGGGGGGCGTGTTGCACTCTTGCCAGTCGGGTCACCAATTTTTCCGGTAAAGTCACCGATCAGAAAGATAACCTCGTGACCCAGATCCTGAAACTGTCGCAATTTGTTAATAAGGACCGTATGCCCAAGATGGAGATCGGGCGCAGTGGGATCAAAACCCGCCTTGATACGTAGGGGTCGACCTTCCTTTAACTTCGCAACCAGATCGTCTTCCGGAATCAGCTCGTCAACGCCACGCTTTATTATGGCTAACGCCTCATCGATAGATGCCATGAACTACACGTCCCCAGTTTTGTCTAGAAAGATTCTGTCAGTTACAGACTTCAACAAAAGAAATCTGTGAGTTACCCGATCCCCTGATACATTATAATGCTCAGTATTTGAGCAAATCCGGATAGTCAGGGCGGCGCATTATAACAATGAAGCCACCAGAAATCTGGCGGATGGAGCGGTAACCGTAATGTTACACGCTGTCCCACATGCATTTTATACGGTAATCTGTTGGACTATACTTGAACAACAGCTTTAATTAGGTAGTTCAACCTACCGGAATACCGATTAAAACGGGTGTCACACGTGCTGAAAACGTTTCCCAAAACACATATTACCATTGCTGCTGCGGCCACCGTGGTAGTAACGACCGCCATTCTGATGAGTCCCAGCTCCGACGTTGAGGCCAAGAGAATGTCCTATTCCCTGGACCTGAATGGCAACCCAGTCACTCAATCCGCACCCAAGGAAAGCACTCCGGCTACGGCAGACAACACTTCCGGCGCGGTCGAAAATGCGGTTGCGAAGAATACAGGGTTGGCAAGCCCCCAACCAGCAGACGATCAGACACCCAAGCTGAACTGGCAGGAACATAAAATCAAATCCGGGGACACGCTTTCCTCCCTGTTTCGTGATGCCGGATTCAACGATGGCATCATGCTCAAGGTCATCCATGGCGACGGTGACGCCGGCAAGTTGCAGCGCTTGTACGCTGGCGAAACCATCGCCTTCGCGACGGATGCCGATGGCGATCTGGCTGCCATTGACCTGAAGCGCAGCTTACTGGAAACACTCCGTATCTCCAGGAATGAGGATGGCTTCAAGGGAGAGACTGTTGTCCTCGAACCAGAAGCCCGCCCGGCCTTCGCTTCCGGTGTCATCGATGGTTCCCTTTATGTTGCAGCCCGGGAAGCCGGGATGAGCGACAGGCTTGCCATGGAGATGGCTGGCATCTTCGGATGGGACATCGACTTTGTATACGATGTTCGCAAAGGCGACCGGTTTGAGGTGGTCTATGAAGAACTCTACCTCGACGGCGAAATGTTTGATACCGGCCGCATTCTTTCTGCCCGTTTTATTAACAGGGGAGAAGACAACGTAGCGCTTCTGTATACCGACAGTAATGGTGACAGCGACTATTATGCGCCCGATGGCTCCAGCATGCGTAAGGCCTTCCTGAGGACGCCGATCAATGCACGGGTATCCTCCCCCTTTAATATGCAACGCCGCCACCCGGTTCTTGACGTGGTCCGTCCTCACGAAGGCACAGACTACGCCGCCCCTCCCGGAACTCCCATTAAGGCTGCCGGCAATGGCCGTGTGCATTTCGCTGGCTGGAAAGGCGGCTATGGCCGCACCGTGATTCTTTCTCACGGCGACAACATAACCACCTTGTATGCTCACATGAGCCGCCTGGGCAAAGGCATCAGAAATGGCTCCCGAGTGAAACAGGGAGAGACCATCGGCTACGTTGGCTCCTCCGGCATGGTCACCGGTCCACACCTGCACTATGAATTCCGCAAGAACGGCGCACCACGAAATTCCCGTAAGGTGGATCTGCCGGATGCCAAACCGGTGCCCAAATCCGAAATGGCTCGTTTCAGCCAGTTTGCGAAACAACAGGTCGCCCAGCTCGAAGTGTACCGCGATGGCCACCAGCAGCTCGCACTGGCCCAGGACGAGTAACGTCATGAGCAAGTGGCTGGGACTGATGTCCGGCACCAGCATGGACGGTATTGATGCCGTGCTGGTGTCCTTTCCGGATAACCGAATCCAGATACACCACACGCACAGCATTGCTTACCCCGAGGACATTCGCCAGCGCCTGACCCAGATCAGCCAGAATCAGGGAACCCCCGACGAACTCGGCGAGCTGGATCACATTGTGGGCAGCCTGTTTGCCGAGGCGGCATCACAGGCTATCGAAAAGGCAGGCATCTCCAGCAATGACATTTCAGCCATTGGCAGCCATGGCCAGACCATTCGTCACCAACCCCGGGGCAATACACCGTTTTCCCTTCAAATTGGCGACCCCAACCTGATTGCCGAGAAAACGGGGGTTACCACAGTAGCCGACTTTCGCCGGCGAGACATGTCAGCAGGCGGGCAAGGCGCACCACTCGTTCCGGCATTCCACAAAGCCTTCTTCGGCTCCGAGACTGAAGACCGCTGCATCCTCAACCTTGGCGGAATTGCAAATATCAGCTGGCTTCCAGCCGGTGGCAATCAGCCGGTCACCGGCTTTGACACCGGCCCCGCAAACGCGTTGATGGATGCATGGTGCCAATATCGGACCGGACGCCCCTACGATGAAGACGGGCGCTGGGCAGCAGAGGGTATGGTTCATCAGGAATTATTGGGAGACATGCTTTCGGACGGTTACTTTATGCGACCGCCCCCCAAAAGCACCGGGAAAGAAAAGTTCAACCTGGAATGGGTCAAAACCCTTGCGCACAGACATTCGGAAGTGTCCGATGCCGATGTGCAGCGGACATTACTGGAACTTACGATTGTTTCCATTGCCCGCCAACTGCCCCACGCTCCGAATATGACTATATTCGCTTGTGGCGGCGGAACGCGGAACACGTTTCTGATGCGGGAACTTAAGCGAGCTTGCAGCCCATTGATGATGACTTCCACAGCGGACCTGGGACTTGACCCACAGTGGGTGGAACCGGTTGCCTTTGGCTGGCTTGCCAAACAGACTCTGGAGAAACGCCCCGGAAACCTGCCTGAGGTAACCGGGGCGTCTGGAGAAAGGATTCTCGGGGCGGTCTACTTCGCCTGATCAGATGGAAAAGGAGCTGCCGCACCCGCAGGTCGAGCTGGCGTTGGGATTACTAACTACGAACTGAGATCCCTGAAGTCCTTCCGTGTACTCCACCGTTGCCCCCACCAGGTACTGATAACTCATCGGGTCCACCAGCAGCGTCACGCCATCTTTTTCAATGACCGTATCTTCCTCATCCTGATTGTCATCGAATGAGAATCCATACTGGAACCCGGAGCAACCACCACCAGTTACGAAAACCCGAAGCTTGAGTTGAGGGTTGCCTTCTTCCTCAACCAACTCTCGCACTTTCGTTACGGCACTGTCACTGAGAAACAGCGGTGTGGCCATTTGTTGCTGAACTACACTCAAGTCCGCCTCCGGATTGCTATACGTATGGACATCACGATTATCATATTCCTGACTAAAACAATCAACTATTCGACTTCTGCCTCTTCCGAATGCTCCGACGCATCATCGGTTGTTTTTTTCTGGTGGTCACTGTTGAGCAGCCCCACTGGCTCACGCTGATGGACCAGATTGCCGTTCACTGCAGCCCCCATAGCCATTTCGATCAGATTGTAATAGACGTTTCCGTTAATGGAGGCTTTTTCTGCCAGTTCAAGGTGAGCAGATGCGTATACATCACCATGAACCTGTCCATTGATGATCACATGGGGCGCTACAATATCGCCGGTGATTTCCCCTACTTCGGAGATCCTGAGCACCGCATCGCTGCCCTCTTCCGCGACAACCTTGCCTCGAACCCGGCCATCAACATGCAATCCACCGGAAAAATGCACATCGCCTTCCACAGTAGTGCGGGATGACACCAGGGTGTCAAAGTGCCCAGTCGGACGACGGGGTTTCTGTTTTTTCTTGCCGAGCATGTATCAGTTCTCCGTTAGTTCAACCCAATCAAATGTGCGTTCAGCCTGCGCGGATTTTTTGCCCTCGGATTGTGCAACCACCTGCACCTCCATCGGCTCAAAATCCGACGGCAGTTTCAGCAGCCCCTCAACATCCTGGAAATAGCGGAAGCGGAACTCTACGCCGAGATCGTCGATGTCGTCAGATAGATCACGAAGCGCAATCACTTCTTTCTCATCATCACGCATCCCAATCACGTTAACGGCAACAACCCCGGATATATAACTCTTGTTGTTACCGACCTGGGTAAGCACCAGTTTAAAATTGTATTCGCCCTGCTGACGGCCTTGTTGCAGGGACAACCGGTCCACCTGGAGCCCCTTGCTGGTTTCCGAAGGCGCCATGATATTCTGATAGAAAGTCAGATCCGCTTTCAGTGAAGCAATCTGCGTTTCCAGATCGACAATGATCTTGCGAGCCTGATTCAGCGCCTGCTGATCAATCGTTCGTCCCCGCTCCAGGTTCACCAACTGTTGGGACGCTCCACGGTATTTATCCTGCAGTGCCTCAGCCTCCTGCTCCAGACGGTCGCGGGAATCCTCTACCGAGGAGAACCGGAAACCTCCCTGGGCAAGCCCAGCGGCATACCCGCCAACAGCGGCAACCACGGAAAACACCAGCAGTATCAGTGTGCGCCTTAGCCGGTATCCCGGTCGGTGGCGGATGACAACGTATTCCTCCGCCGGTTTTCTGGACTCACTCACCGGCACGTCCTACGGCAGCATAGCGGGCGCTTCGAGCCCGAGAGTTTCTTTCAGGCCGAACATGATGTTCATGTTCTGCACGGCCTGTCCTGCCGCCCCTTTCACCAGGTTATCGATGACAGAAGACACGATGACCACATTGCTGTTTTCCTGGCGATGCAGCGCAATGCGGCAATGATTAGCACCCCGCACACTCCGGGTTTCGGGATGACTGCCGAAAGGCATGACGTCCACAAACGGCTCATCCCGGAAGCGGTTTTCATAAAGCGACTGCAACTGGTTAAAATCCTCAGGATTGGTCAGCTCGGCGTACAAGGTTGCCTCGATACCACGAACCATAGGAACCAGGTGGGGCACAAACGTAATTCCCACATCTCTTCCAGCTGCGTTGCTAAGCCCCTGTCGAATCTCCGGCAAGTGGCGGTGGCCCGACGCGCCATAGGCCTTGAAGCTCTCGCCAACTTCGCCATGAAGCATGCCGATTTTGCCCTGGCGGCCTGCGCCACTGGCACCGGATTTGGCATCGGCAATCAGCCGGGACGGGTCAACCAGATTATTCTCCAGCAGGGGCAGGAAGCCCAATTGGACAGCGGTAGGGTAACAGCCGGGGTTAGCCACCAGCTGCGCATCGCGCACTTCTTCGCGCACCACTTCAGGAAGACCGTAGACAGCCTTTGCAGCCCACTCCGGGCTCTCATGAGCCATGCCATACCAGTTCGCCCATACATCCAGATCACGCAGGCGGAAATCTGCCGACAGGTCCACAACCCGGGCTCCCGCTGCCATCAGCTCTGGCATCATGCGCATGGCGACCCCGTGAGGCGTGGCGAAAAACACCAGGTCACACGCGGCAAGGGTGTCCAGGTCTGGCTCGGAAAACGCCAGGTCATAGTGGCCACGAAGGTTTGGATACATATCCGCCACTGGCATGCCCGCCTCCGAGCGAGAGGTAATACAGCTCACCGTCGCCTCCGGATGAACCGCCAGAATTCTCAGAAGCTCCACACCGGTATACCCGGTTCCACCTACAATGCCTACTTTTATCACCTGTTACTCCAACTCCGGTCGGTTTCGTAAAATAAGGGTCATGTTCTACTCACTAGTCTAACATGATAAACCAACGACTTATTGCAGCCCGACAGGCGACCGTTACAATAACCATACGATCCACCCACAACCGGAACTCCGGCGTTCATGCGAAAGATCTGGCACCAGATTACCGAGAACCTGATTCCCGTCTTCCGTCGCAGGCTCTCCGGCGTGGATGCTCTTCCGCAACTGGCGGTACTCGGCTTGCTTTCTGGGCTAATCACCGGCGGTGTTATACTGGTATTCCGCCTTGCCATCGAGTGGCCCCTCGAATATTTCCTGCCAGGGGACGGATCAGAATCCTTTGAGGAACTGGATCTTCTGACTCGGGGCCTCCTACCTCTGGCAGGGGCACTTGGCCTTGGCCTGTTTCTTCATCGCCTGGCCACCCACGACCGCAAGGTCGGCATCGTCCATATCATGGAACGCCTCAACTACCATCAGGGTTATATTTCGGTCCGCAGCGCCACTGTCCAGTTCATCACTGGCGTTACCACGGTGATCACCGGACAGTCTGCCGGCCGGGAGGGGCCAGCGGTGCACCTTGGCGCTGCGTTCTCCAGTCTGATGGGGCAGTGGATGAGACTCCCCAACAACAGCATTCGAACCCTTGTTGCCTGCGGTTGTGCCGCTGCGATTTCCGCCTCCTTCAACACCCCTATTTCGGGCGTCATCTTCGCTATGGAAGTGGTGATGATGGAGTACACCATTGCCGGTTTTACCCCGATTATTCTCGCTGCGGTGAGTGCAGCCATCGTAACCCAGGCCATCTATGGCTCAGAACCGGCATTCAGTGTACCGGCACTGACCATGAACTCCCTCGTAGAGATCCCCTGGATTCTGGCCATCGCCGTGATCATCGGCGTCGCTGCCGCTCTCTTTATCCACCTCGTCGACACCATGGGCCGCTACCACCACCGACCGGTGCTGCTGCGCGTTGCTTTTTGCGGATTGCTGATGGTGCCATTTGCCCTGTTCATTCCGGAGGTGATGGGCATTGGCTATGACACCGTGGACCTGGCCATCCATGGCCATCTGGCATTCTGGCTGCTACTCGGAGCCGGCATCGCCAAGCTGATCATAACGTCACTTACCATTGGGCTGGGCATGCCCAGCGGTGTCATCGGCCCCACCATTTTCATGGGTGCCACCCTGGGTGGAGCCATGGGCCTCATTGGTGCCCAGATCGCGCCGGACATAGCATCGTCCGTCGGCTTCTACGCCATGCTCGGCATGGGTGCGATGATGGGAGCCGTGCTGCAGGCGCCACTTGCAGCCCTGATGGCATTGATGGAGCTTACCCGTAACCCTCACATCATGCTGCCGGGAATGTTGATCATCACAACCGCCAGCCTGGTTACCAGCGAAGTCTTTGGCAAAAAATCGCTGTTTCTTACCATACTGAAAAGTCAGGGGTTGAGTTACCAGAACTCCCCTGTCATTCAGGCCCTGCGTCGGGTCTCGGTGGGTGCCATCATGGACCGCAACATATTGCGCACAGAAAGACACCTGACGACTGACGCTGCCAGCAAGATACTCAAGTCTGAGCCCAAGTGGCTGGTGGTGGAAGGCAGCAATGGGCCTACGGCACTGCTGCCCGCTGTTGACCTCGCCCGCTACCTCGAAGACGCTGAAGAACTGGCCGCGGAAAAAGGAACCGAGCCGGCGGACACCGTTGACCTGATGGAAATCCCGGCCAACCGGCGGGATATTGCGCCGGTTCAGTACCAGGCCACTCTCGAGGAAGCACTGGACGTGTTCGACGGCACGAGCGTGGAAGCTCTGTATGTTCAACGCCACGTAGCCCCGATGATTCAGCGGGTGTACGGCATCGTGCTGAAATCCGACATCGAAAGCTATTACCAATACCGACGGAGTTAAGCGATGCTCTGGGTTAAAGCCCTCCATATCATTTCCATGGTGTGCTGGTTCGCCGGCATTTTCTACCTGCCACGACTATTCGTGTATCACGCTGCCTGCGAGGACCAGCCCGGGCGAGAACGTTTCAAGGTCATGGAGCGTAAACTTTACCGGGGCATAACGACCCCGGCCATGATTGCCACGCTTGTTTTTGGGATCTGGCTGATCAGTTACAATGCGGCCGGTTATTTCAGTCAGGGCTGGATGCATGCCAAACTGGCACTGGTGGCGCTTTTGATCACCTACCATTTTTACTGCGGACACCTGGTGAAGGTATTCCGGGATGACCGGAATACCCGCGGCCACGTGTTCTATCGCTGGCTTAACGAGTTACCGGTGTTTGTACTGGTGGCTGTCGTGATCCTGGCCGTAGTCAAACCATTCTGAGGAGCCGAGCCATAAAACGTCACACCCGCCCCCAAGTATTGATCCTGTCGGGCCTTGACCCGTCCGGCGGTGCCGGAATACAGGCCGACATCCAGGCCATAACGGCATTGGGCTGCCATCCCCTGCCAGTCCTGACCTGTCTGACGGTCCAGGATACGCGCAATGTGTATGACGCCTGCGCGGTGGATGCAGAATTGATTCGCAAACAACTGGATTGCGTCGCAGCTGACGCGCCCATTCATGCCATTAAAACCGGCGCCTTGGGCAATGCTGACGTGGTAAAGGTTTTGGTGGAATTCCTCGGCAAGCATCCGAATATTCCTGTGGTCACCGATCCGGTTATCAAGGCCGCTGGCGGCGGTGATCTGGCGGACGAATCCCTGATCCGGGCGATGAAGGAACTCCTGTTCAGCCGCGCCGACATGATTACGCCCAACGGGATCGAATTGGCACTGCTCGGAGGCAGCGATGATCCTGCCGAAGCCGCACATTCGCTGATAGCAGCGGGGTGCCAGTCGGTACTGGCAACGGGCGGACATGGTGAGGGCCCGCAAATCACCAACACCCTCTACACCAGGGACGTCGACCCCCTCTACTGGCATATCGAGCGGGTTGGCGGGGAATACCATGGCACAGGCTGTACCCTGGCTGCGTCCATTGCTGCCGGTCGTGCACAGGGGCTATCACCACGGGCGGCCATATCCCAGGCTCAGAACTTTGTGAACCACGCCATTCTAAATGCCCTGGAAGTTGGTCGCGGCCAACCGGTACCGGATCGCGGCATTCCGTGGGAACAGTGATCTCATGACTGCGGCACCGTTTCCAAAAGGCCTCGCACCGGGTCTTTATGCCATAACCGACAGCAAACTACTGCCTGACGACAAACTGCTGCCAGCAGTGGAGGCCGCGCTGAGGGGAGGAGCGGTGCTGGTCCAGTACCGTGACAAATCCAGCTCTTCAGCTACACGACTGAATCAGGCCCGCAACCTGGTCGCTGCCTGTCGCAATGCAGGCGTCCCACTGATCATCAATGACGATCCCGAACTGGCGCTGCGAGTGCACGCGGATGGTGTTCATCTGGGACAGAGCGATAGCTCATTGATTGATGCCCGACATCGGCTGGGCGATGGCGCGATCATTGGTGCAACCTGCCATGGCGACCTGACGCTGGCTGCGAAAGCCACCGGGGAAGGTGCAGACTATCTCGCCTTCGGGCGCTTTTTCGGCTCCGCCACCAAACCCGATGCACCGCCGGCAGATCTCTCGGTGCTGGCGAACGCCCGCCAGTACCGGCGACCACTGACCGCGATTGGCGGAATTACAACCAGAAACGGAAGCGCTCTTATCCAGGCGGGGGCGGATATGCTTGCGGTGGTCGGCGACCTGTTCGACGGCAACCCTGAATATACAGAACGACAAGCGCGCGAGTTTTCGCGACTGTTCGCCGCCCATCATCCGCTGTTCCAGCCCCGGAAGAACATTCACGACACGTTTTCAAATCATCAGGAGCCTTGAACATGACTCACTCCGAAACCCTCTTTGCCGAGGCCCAGAAATATATTCCCGGCGGCGTTAACTCGCCCGTCAGGGCATTCAAGGGCGTAGGCGGCACGCCCATCTTCTTCAAGCATGCCGAAGGTGCCTACCTGTTCGATGAGGATGATTGCCGCTACATCGACTATATCGGTTCCTGGGGGCCGATGATCCTTGGCCACTCCAGCCAGCTGATCAAGGACGCACTCCATGCCCAGGTAGATCTCGGCATTGGATACGGTGCACCAACCGCCATTGAAACCGAAATGGCCAAAAAAGTGTGTGAACTGGTCCCCTCCATCGATCTGGTGCGTATGGTGAACTCAGGTACCGAGGCAACCATGAGCGCCATTCGACTTGCCCGCGGCTACACCGGTCGGGACAAGATCGTCAAGTTCGAGGGCTGCTATCACGGTCATGTGGATTCTCTGCTGGTAAAAGCCGGCTCAGGAGCCCTGACTCTCGGCGTGCCCAATTCACCGGGCATCCCCGCCAGCCTGGCAGAACACACCCTGACGCTGACCTACAACGACATTGATAATGTGCGTGACACCTTCGCCAGGATGGGCGATGACATTGCCGCCATCATCGTCGAACCGGTTGCCGGCAACATGAATTGCATCCCCCCGGTACCCGGGTTCCTGGAAGCACTGCGGGAAGTTTGCGATGAACACGGTACCGTACTGATTTTTGATGAAGTGATGACCGGCTTCCGTGTCTCACTCGGTGGCGCCCAGGGCTACTACGGCGTCAAGCCGGATCTGACGGCGCTCGGCAAGGTCATTGGTGGCGGCTTGCCGGTTGGCGCCTTCGGCGGTAAACGGGAAATCATGGAGCATATTTCCCCACTTGGACCGGTATACCAGGCTGGCACCCTGAGCGGAAACCCGCTCGCCATGTGCGCAGGCCTGACCACTCTGAATGCCATTTCCGAACCGGGCTTCCACGACCGACTTACAGAAAAAACCGTAGCGGTGCGAGACGGCCTGAAGGAAGCAGCGGATGAAGCAGGCATTCCTCTCACGGTGCAAAGCGCGGGCGCCATGTTTGGCTTCTTCTTCACTGACGCACCCGCCATCACCCGCTTTGACCAGGTCATGGCCTGTGACGTGGAGCGCTTCAAGGCTTTCTTTCAGGGCATGTTGAAGGAAGGCGTTTATCTGGCGCCTTCCGCGTTTGAAGCCGGATTTACCAGCGCGGCCCTGTCACAGGATGACATTGAGCACACTATCGCAGCAGCCAAACGCGTCATGAAGACACTGTAAGCTCTGCCCCAAATGACAAGCCGTCATTGCTTGTCATTTGGGGCCCCGCTCGTGACCTCTCTCACAGTTCCAGCCCTTTCTGGCCAAATCACCCGCCCGAACATTGACTTGGCACCTACATGATCAAATTATGTGCAAATCTCATACGAGATGCTCAATCAAACAACAACAAATGTAGGTACAACAATGAAACAATGGCTCAAAGCAGCAACCATGCTGTGCATTCTGGCATGGTCCGCGCCGACCCTGGCGTGGTGGAACTCTACCCCATCCGACTATACCGATACCCGCTACCCGGTTGTTCTGGTACACGGTATGTTCGGTTTTGACTCCATAGCCGGTGTCGATTACTGGTACGGTGTGGCTGAAGATTTGCGTAAATACGGTGCTGATGTCTACACCACGCAAGTACCGGCCCTGGACAGCACCATTGCCCGTGGTGAAGCACTACTGCCTCAGGTTGAGGCCATTGCGGCAGTCCATGGCAAGGTCAATCTGGTCGGCCACAGCCACGGCGGCCCGACCGCACGATACGTCGCCCGTGTACGACCGGATCTTGTTGCTTCCGTCACTTCTGTGGGCTCGCCCCATAAAGGATCTCCGGTTGCCGATCTGATTGTCGGCTCCCCGGCCGAGGGCCTGGGTGCAACTCTGGGCAATGCGCTGGGCGGACTCATTGATCTTTTGTCAGGCGGCGGCTACGACCAGAACATGAGCGCCAGCATGTATTCACTGACATCCCAGGGCAGTGCTGAATTCAACAATTTTGCACCGGCCGGTGTTCCTTCCACCGCCTGCGGCGAGGGCGCGTATTCCGACAACGGAGTGCGTTTCTATTCCTGGGGTGGCACAGGCGTTCTGACCAATGCTCTGGACGTGTCCGATGCCCTACTCGGCACCACCAGCCTCGCGTTTGGATTCAGTGCCAACGATGGTCTGGTAGGCCGCTGCAGCAATCATTTCGGGAAAGTCATCCGGGATAATTACTTCATGAACCATCTGGATGAAGTCAATCAGACCCTGGGGCTGCACAGCCTGTTCGAGACTGACCCGAAGGCGGTATTTCAGCAACACGCCAACCGGTTGAAAAACGCCGGACTCTGACCAATTCAGATAACCGCGCCTGGTGGCTCGCTCCGCTGCCACCAGGCATTCAGAAGACGCCCTCTATCCCAACAAGAGCCGTCTGGCGCCTGTAATCATAGCGGGCAAGGTTGCTCTGGTTGTCCCGGAACATCCACTCACCACGCACCGACCATCGCGCACTCAGGACGTATTCCGTCAACAGGGTGCCCTGCGCACGCTGATCGACCCTGCGATCGATTTCCAAAACCCCTCGGGAATCGAACAGACGATGAGGATCTGCATACCGACTATATCGATAACTCCCCTCCACGCCGACATTCCAGCGTTGAGAAACCTTGTAACGAACCGCCAGCTCAACAAGATTGCGTTGTGGCGACAAACTGACGAACTGCTCCCCGGCTTCCATGTCATCACGGGCGTTCATATCCCAACGATACTGCGCGTCAACACGCCACTGGGTGAAGTCCTTCCGACCTTTCAGGCGAGCCTGGTACCACTGACCATCATAGGCTTCAAAACCGTCCCCTCCCTCTACAACGCCGGTAGACACCGACACACGACAACGGGACCCCGTGCCAACCACAGGACACTGATCCACCTGATAAGAGAGATCCATACGATAGGTACGCTCGAGAGCTTCGGAATCAAACCAGGATTGACTGAGGCCGAGCGTCATGCCAGCTCTGCCCGGCCCCATACGCTCCAGCCAACTGGCACCTATCTGCAGAAAGTCGGTATCAAAATCGGATTCCGAGGGGTACTGGCGTGAGTACGCCGCACTTTCCAGCCTGACAGTGGAAGTTTTGGCCTGATATACGTCTGCCGATCCTGCCGCTAACAGTTCAGCAAAACCACCTTCCCGCCCCGAACTGCCTGATTCGGGAACACTGGCGATGTTGTCGTCGTAACCTCCGGCCAGCGACACATACGCCATCCAGGGAATCGGCGAAAGTTCGGATGAGGCCTTCTGCTTTCGCTCCTCAAGCTGAAGTGTTGCCAGGGCTCGTATTTTCTCGGGAGCGGACTCGGACGCCGCGCGGTTAAACCAGAATGCGGCCTCATCAAGGTCGCCGGCAGCCTTCGCGACCAGTCCGAGGTTGTACTCCGCCAGTTTGTTGTTGCCAGTGTTCAACAAATCAGAAAAAGCGTTGGCAGCAAGCTCGAACTCACCAAGCCGATAATAAACAACGCCCAGATTATAAATCAGTGAGTCACTATTCAGCCCTGCCGCCCGAGCACTTTCAAAGGCCGCCCTGGCGGATTCCAACTCATTGTTCTGGAAATGCTCTATACCGGCAGCCATCTGCGCCCGGGGTCCATCAGACGCCGCTACCGGCAGAGATACCGTCGCTATCAGCAACAAGCAAGACGTGGTAATTAGCCGAACTGCAGCCTGCAAACAGATCTCTCCGGAGCCTGAGGGAAACATCGCCGGCAGGATGACAACGTGTCATGATCGCCAGCATTAACTCAGGAGAGTATAACAAGGAGAGCTAAGAGAAAAGTCCACACACACTACACCATCCAAGGTGACGCGCTCGGTAAGGGAGAATTGTCGGCAACCAAAAGTTACAGTTCGCCCGCGCCGCTTTCAAGCGTGTCCGTGGTGTTGTCCAGCAATTCGCCGGTACCATCAAGCAAATCGCCTGTGCCCGGCAAGTCCGTTATATCATCCTTACCGGGCAGGGAATCCAGAAAGTCATCACTGCCGGGGCGCTCCGAGTCAATCAATTCTCTTGCTTCGCTCGCCCTTTCAGAGGCCGATTCGCCGATTTCCTGCCCACGCTCCATGGCATCCAGCGCAGTCTCGATATCCGGGCGTTCCGGACGGGCGGGCGTTTCCGGCTTGCCCGGGCGTTCAGGCCGTCCTGAAACCATAGGTTCAGGCAGTTCGATCTCCCGAACCACTGAGTTGCTCAGGTCTTCGTCATCCACAACCATTCTCATGGTCACATCCAGATCGTCCCTGGCCTGAGTCATTACTGGCCACGCCAGTAGCGCAACCAAACAAATCATTGTCGGTTTTAGCCACTGCCTGTCGTGCAATGTCATGATGCTGGCTCCGTATTATCTGCCTTGGTCTGACCGGGAATAGCTGCCCTGAAGGTTTTCTGGCGCTGGCCGTCGTCAATATGGGCCACCAGCTCACCAGCGCCCGGGAACAGTACCCTGAGAGGCAACGCCAACACATTCTCACCCTGTTCCAGATCGACTTTCCAGCTTAATTGCTGTCGGCCCGGGAACGTTGCCAGTTCAACATTGGCAGGCAGTTCCAGTGTGAGCGTAACGTCCTCAAGAGGTTGGCCAGAGCTGAAAGCAAGGCGCACGGTCTGCATTACCGGTTCAATCACTGCCGGCGATGGAGTTGCCAGGGATTCGTTAACCTCCGCCTGGTTTGCCGCAATTACAGGCTGCGACTGCTCAGAACCGGGTTTTAAACCCACACCCAGGGCGATACCAAGTGCCATTGCGGCTGCAACGGCACCACCAACCACCGGTGTACTCCAGCCACGATGACCAGGCTTGCGAGCGGCATCTGGGCGCGCAGCAGCCAGTACCCGAGTCTCGAAATCCGGTGACGGGTCCGGAATGGCATAACGATCAGCAAAGGTCGACTGCAATACCTTTTCATTGGTCAGCCTTGTCGCACAGCGGGCACAATCCGCCACATGCTGTTCCACACGAGCAGCCTGTTCCGCAGATAACTCACTTAGTAAATAAGGAACCATGAGTTCCCGACATTCATGACAAGACATATCCATCACCTCAATCCTTCACACGTCCAGTGTTTGAAAAAGGTTCCAGTTCCCTCTGCAATTTTTCCCGTAAGGCCGCGCGACATCGGTGCAACCGGGATTTTACCGTTCCCAGGGGGATATCCAAAACCTCGGCGATGTCCTCCTGCCGCCAGCCATCCACGTCGTGGAGCATGATCAGGGCGCGTTGATCCGGTGCCAGGGTCGCCATCACCTGATCAAGCGCCGGTCCGATCCGGCTGATATCCACCATCTCCTCTGGTCCCGCGTCTTCGGATGCGAAACTATCAAGGTAGGCAGATTGGCTTACGGAGTCCACCACTTCACTCAGAGGTCGATCGGACTGCCGCCCTTTGCGACGCACCTGATCGATAAAATGTCGATACAGCACACGATTCAACCAGGGCCGCAATTGATCTACAGATTCCAGCTCGTCCAGGCGTGGGTATAGTTTGACAACCACATCCTGAACCAGATCCTCCGCATCCTGCTGTTGCCCGGACAGACGAAAGGCAAAACGGTACATCGCCTGCAAATGCGGCTGAACCAGCTTCTCGAATCGTTGGGACCGGGAAGGTCGGAAAGGAAGTAGTGCCAAAACCAGTGCTCGCCTTTGCTGTGTATCGTTATCTGGCTGAAACAGGCGCCAAGTCTATACCAGTTCAAGGGTACGTTATACTTGGCCGATACCCGTTCACAAAAAACTTTATTGCCGGGAAATGAGAAAACGTTCACAAAAGCGCAGGAACCCGGTAACGGCTCCTATCGTTTAATAGGTGATACCTGGCGCAATTCCTGCGCTCTGCACTTTCAAAATAATAGACCACGGAGGTTTATATGAATCGCTCTCTGAAACTCTTTACGGTTGCTGCCCTCGCTGCGGGGGTTGCTGCCTGTGGCAGTGACAGTTCCGATTCCGATGCGACCGGCACCGTATCCTTTGGCCTCACGGATGCGCCGGCAACGGAATTCAGCAATGTCACCGTTGCGTTTACAGAGATCCAGCTGAAGCCTGCCGATGGCGACTGGATTACGTTCCCTCTGGACGGATTTGAAACCGTCAACTTGCTGGACCTGCAAGGCGGCGTTACTGAACCTCTGATCACCGACGAAGAAGTCGTGGCCGGTAACTACACGCAACTGCGCCTGATTGTTGATACCGAAAACTCTTTCGTCACCCTTGTCGACAATCCTGACGCTCCGCTTACGCTGGCCGTGCCCTCTGGCGAACAGAGCGGCCTCAAACTGCAGGGCGAGTTTGTTGTGGCTGCGGATACCAGCACCGACTTCACCATCGACTTCGACGTCCAGAAAGCCATCGTCAACCCTGCCGGACAGGCATTGGCCGACTACATGCTGAGGCCCGCCCTGCGTTTGGTGAACAATCTGGAAGTTGGTTCAATTGCAGGCACTGTGGACGCATCCACAGTCATCTCGACCCAATGTGCGGATGCAGCAACCTACTCTGGCATGGTCTACGTGTACGAAGGATCAGGCGCCACGCCGGATGACCTGGGCAGTGAGAACGAACCTCTCGTGGCGGTCCCAGTCTCCGACGAGGACAACCCGGGCACATACACCTACAAGGCGGCATTCCTCACCGAAGGTAATTACACCGTCAGTTATTCCTGTTCAGCCGACGACAACGAGATTGATGAAGATCTGACGTTCGTTGGCACACAAGACGTAATGGTTGAAGTGAATACCGAAAAGACCGTCAATTTCGAATAAGACACTTCGCTGACCATAAAAAACCCCGCATTTGCGGGGTTTTTTATGGTTGTCTGATCCTATAAAGCGCCAGCCCTCTCCTCAGCGTTATTCGCCCCGGCCACGTTCCCTCGGGCCCGACGAATATCCGCCAGCAACAGCCAACCTGAACGCTGCAACCGGACATCATTACCGGTCAGAGACAGCCCCTTGAGAGTGAACTGCTCTGCCGAACCCAGCTGATTTTTTGCCACATAGGCCTCGGAAAGCTTGAAATAAACCTCTGCCGAACGTGGCGCAATTCGTTGCGCACGCTCCAGCTGTGCAATCGCAGCGCCCACGTCACCCTGTGCCAGATAGGCATCCGCCTGTCGGATCAGGCTTTGTGCCGCCGGAGACAGCTGGTCACCGGAATCCTGGTAACTTGGCGAACTGGAGCGACGATCCGGCTCAGGCGCAGGCTCTGATGGCTGTTCGCTCTTGCGTTCGGTGCGGGTTTCTTCCTCCCGCGGGTAGGTTCTTGGCGGCTCGGGAGCCCTCTCCCTCTCTACATCACGGGATGAACCGCCTGCCGGCACGTATATGGAACCGCCCGGCGAGGCACAGCCCATCACTGTCAGCGTCAACGCCAGCAAGCCGGCATTCTTGAGTGTTGTCAATTTCATTGAAAAAGCCCTTCAAACCAGCCCCGGATCCGCCGCTCCAACCTGCCTGAGCAAGATACTTTCTGATCAGGCTCGCTACCGGTCAAAAACGGAACCAGGCGTGCATTGTCGCAGTACTCATCGGTAAGAGCCTGCCGTTGCGTATTGACCCAGTGGTAATCCACTCCATCGGGCACCACCGGAGAAAACCCGTGTTGAGGCACCTGCGCCATGAACCGCGCCCACACTGGCAAGGCCCCGGTTGCCCCGGTCAGGCTGGTCGGGCCGTTATCGTCACGCCCGACCCAGGTCACCGCCAACAGGTCACCGCTAAAGCCGGCAAACCAGGAATCACGACCATCATCGGTGGTGCCTGTCTTTCCAGCCAGGGTCAGTTGTTGTGGTACAAATCGATAAGCTGAGCGCCCCGTGCCCTCCTGCATGGTTTCCTGCATCGCATACTGCACGAGGTGGACAGCCGTAGGATCCGCCACCTGATCCACTTCCAGACTGTAGCGGGACAAGGCTTCCCCGTCAGGGCCCGTCACCTGACGAATTGTCCTGAGCGGCGTATTAAAGCCAGAGGTTGCCAGTCCCTGGTACAATTGCGCCACGGTGACCGGCGTCATCGACACAGCCCCCAACAGCATCGAAGGATACCGGGATATCGGGCTGGTCACACCAAAAGCCTGCAGCGTCTCTGCGACCGCATCCACCCCAACGTCAAGGCCGACCCTGACGGCGGGCAGGTTATAGGACCGCGACAGCGCCTCATGCAACGGCACCTCACCACGCTCCTTGTGGTCATAGTTCTCCGGCTCCCAGCGGCGGTCATCCTCGAATACCAGAGAGAAGCGTTTATCCTCGACCGGCGAGATCAGGGTGTAGCGCTCCGGCTCCTGCAGGGCGGTCAGATAGATGAACGGCTTGATCAATGACCCAATTGGCCGCCGCGCATCCACGGCCCGATTGAAGCCGGCAAACTGCGGATCCCGGCCGCCGACCATCGCCAATACTTCTCCGCTATCGCGGGAGGTAACGACCATAGCGGACTCCAGAGAAGTGTCATCCGACCCGGAATCCATGCGGGAAAGCATGTCTTTCACGGCAAACTCGGCGGCATTCTGGATACCGGGATTCAGGGTGGTAAAGATCCTCAACCCCTCACTTTGCAAATCCTCTTCCTTGTAATCTCTAGCCAGGTGTCGACGGACCAGATCGATGTAGGCCGGGTAACGGTTCTCGGAATACGATGGCCGTTCACTGACCCCCAGAGGCAATGATTTTGCCTGGCTTGCCTCGGACTGACTGACAATACCAGCCTCCGCCATAACATCAATGACCAGGTTTCGTCGCCCCGTGGCCCGCTCGGGATGTCGGCGGGGATTGTAATAACTCGGCCCTTTCACCATGGCTACCAGTAACGCCACCTGATGCAAGCGGAGATCCCGCATCGATTCCCCGAAATAGAACTGACTGGCCAGACCGAACCCGTGAATGCTGCGGGTGCCTGCCTGTCCCAGATACACCTCGTTCAGATAGGTCTCGAGGATATCGTCCTTCTCGTAATGCAGCTCCAGAAGTGTCGACATCAGCGCTTCATTACCCTTGCGGACCAGGGTCTGTTCGCGGGTGAGGAAGAAATTCTTGACCAGTTGTTGGGTCAGCGTACTCCCCCCCTGAACAACCTCTCCGGCCTGGATATTCACCAGCATGGCGCGGGCAATGGACAGCGGGGCCACCCCGAAGTGCTCATAAAATCCACGGTCCTCAATAGTCAGGAGCGCTTCTTTAAGCAACTCTGGCACCTGATCCAGCTGCACCAGTACCCGATCTTCCTTATGGGCGGGGTATATACCCCCGATTTGAGCTGGCTCCAGGCGTACGATGGGTGAGTTGTCACCAGACAGCACCCGGAAATCCTGAACCTGATCCCCATAGATGGTCAATGCCAGGCGTCGCCGGGGTTCTGGCCCATCGGCAAACAGGAATCCACGGGTGCTGATGACGAAGCGTCCACCATTACGGCTGTAGGTTCCCGGCTTGGTACCGTCGCCCTTGCGGAAGCCGGACAGCTCCAGCTCGCGCTGAAGGTCACCGGAGCTGAGACTGGCGCCGTTATAGAGCTCCAGCGGACGGGCGTACACCCGCGAGGGCACTTCGAATCGCCGCCCCTCGAAACGGGAAGTGACCACAGCGTCCAGATACACCATCCAGCCGGCAAGCAATACCAGGCTGATCAGTGAAACGCGCCAGAACAGGCGCCAGAACCAGGACCGTTTTGCAGAACCGCCCCTACCGGATTTTTTCTTCGCAGACTTTTTTGGAGGTGATGTTTTTTTCATGGCGCGATTATAACGAAAGCATCCGCCCGGAAGGCAGGTTATCCATGTGTTATTTATGTAATCTGCCCGTTATGATAGGTCCCAGAAAAATCAACAAGATCAGGGAATGCGAGGAGAGAGCAGTGAGTGACACCACAACCAATGAATTGATGCTGGCTTTACAGAATCCGGAGCTGTATGACCACCCGGTCAAGGATTTTCAGGTTTTGGAGACTCACATCTCCCAGGTCATCCTGACTGGCGATTACGCCTACAAGATCAAGAAACCCATGGATTTTGGCTTTCTCGATTTCTCCACTCTGGAGCGTCGCAAGCGTTTTTGCGAAGAAGAGCTACGACTGAACTCCCGCCTCGCGAAAAGCCTGTACATGGAAGTGCTGCCGATCACTGGCACTCCCCAGGAACCTCAGCTGGGGGGCGAGGGTGACGCATTCGAATACGCCATTCGCATGCACCAGTTCGATCAGGCGGACCTGTTCGACGTTCGACAGGAGAATGGCACCCTGACGCCGGACCTGCTTACCAGCGTCGCCCGACAAGCCGCCGAGTTCCATGACCGGTTACCGCCAGTTCCTGAGGACAAGGCCCTGGGCACCCCAGAAGCCGTCCATGCCGCCATGCAGGAGAACTTTGACCAGATTCGCCCCCTGCTTGACGACAAGGCATTGCTGCAGCAACTGGACAATCTGGAAGAGTGGACGCGCACCACCTTCGAGCGGCAGCGGGATCTGATTGCCAGCCGACGGGAAAACGGATTTGTTCGTGAGTGTCATGGTGATCTTCACCTCGCCAACATCACCGTATTCCAAGGCGAGGTCACCGTCTTCGACTGCATCGAATTCAACGAGCCGTTCCGCTGGATCGATGTCATTAACGACCTGGCATTCCTGCTGATGGACCTGGAGTCACGCCGCGAACAAGAGCTGGCGAACCTTGTATTGAATACCTACCTGGAGTATCGGGACGACTTTGAAGCCCTGCCCCTCCTGCCGTTGTACAAGGCCTACCGAGCCATGGTGCGGGCCAAGATCGCGCTGTTTACCATGGGCAACCCATCGCTCTCGGAAGCAGAAAAAACCGGACTGATGCAGCGCTATCAGGATTACGCCCTGCTGGCCGAGAGCTATAGCGCCATCCCCAATCCCTATTTGCTGACCACCACCGGCCTGTCCGCCAGTGGCAAAACCTGTGTCAGCGCTGCCATGGCAGAGGAACTGGGCCTGATCCGCCTAAGGTCCGATGTAGAGCGTAAGCGTTTGTTTGGCATGGGCCCGCTGGAGCAAAGCAACTCCCCCACTGGCGGCAACATCTACACCCCGGACGCCACCGAACGAACCTACCAGCGCCTGGCCAGTATTGCCGGCAACCTGCTCAGCGCCGGCCTGCCGGTCATTGTGGATGCCGCTTCCCTGAAGCAGGGTGAGCGCACACTTATGGCGGACGTGGCAGAGACCCATGGGGTCCCCTTTGCACTGATCCATTGTGAAGCGCCGGAAGATCTGCGCAGAGCGTGGATCCGCAAGCGCTCCGGGGACGCGTCCGAGGCCACGGAAGAGCTTCTGGACGCCCAGATGACCTGGTTTGAACCGTTAACGACCGAGGAAAAGACTCACACTATCCACCTGCATACCGACCAGGAACATGTCGCCGAGGCGGTTGCGGACCGGATCCGTCAGCACTTCGGATTGCAGGAGCAATAAACGTCTACAATACCGGGTACCCGCCTCACGGGGCAGGTACCAATAACAGATGCGGGAGCCAGAACGATGGATACGGACACAGTACGCCATATCGACGATCCACTCTATGAAAAGCTCAGAAGCGAAAACATGGCGGCATTCAATGCCGCCAAGGCGAAACAAAGCCAGCTCCCCAGCTTTGCCCACGGTGATTTTCGTGGCCTGGACCTCCGCGGCATGGATGCTCAGGGACTGGACCTCAGCCACGCTTATTTCCGGGGGGCGGACCTGCGCGGCATCGATTTCAGCGACACCCAGATGGAAGGCGCCAGCATTGCCGGTGCCAAGATTTCAGGCTGCTTTTTCCCTCATCATTTGCACGCGGATGAGATCGTCATATCCCTTAATCACGGCACCAGAATGCGGTACAGCACCCGGAAATGAACGCACACCACTCCTGGCACACGGTCTGCTCACCTGACGATCTGGCGGACGACAGCTTCCGTGAATTCACGCTGATCAAAGGCAGTGCCGAAGATCAGACAACAGAGCAACGGGGCTTTGTCTTTCGCCGCAGCGGCAAAGTCTACGGTTACCTGAACCGCTGCCCACACCTGGGCATCGAACTGAACTGGATGCCAGGGCGGTTCATGGACAGTGATAACTGTTTTATCCAGTGCTCCACCCATGGCGCCCTGTTCCTGCCGGACAGCGGCGAGTGCATCGCCGGCCCTTGCCAGGGGGAAGCACTCACGCCCCTGGACGTAGCCGAGTCCCGGGACTCCATCCAGGTCAGGCGTCCAGAATAACAGGTACCGGACGGCTCAGTGCCAGATTGCCAGTAGGCTCTTCCCCATCCCCGAGTTCCGCACGGTAAGCAACTACTTCCACACCCGCTTTGACCGCATCCCGAAACAACGCGCCGTATGTAGCATCAATATGGTCCGCCGGGCGCACCGAGGTGATCCCGGTATGGTTGACCACGAACATCAGCACCCCACGGTCTCCCTTGGCGACCTGAGCCATCAGCTCTCGCAGGTGCTTCTGCCCCCGGGTGGTAACGGCGTCCGGAAAAAAACCGCACCCGCCATCGCACAGGGTGACATTCTTGACCTCCACCCAGGCATCGGCCAGCTCCACGTGCCCGGACAGATGGAGATCGATACGGCTCTTCTCCTCGCCGTACCGGACCTCCGCCCGACACAGGCCATAGCCGGACAGCTCCTTCACACGTCCCGCCTCAACAGCCTCCCTGGCCTGTGCGTTAGGGCGGGCGGTATTGATGCAGGCCAACTCGCCGGGGGAGGTCTCTACCAGCTCCCAGGTATAGCGAAGTTTACGCTTGGGGTTATCACTTTCACTCAGCCACACCCTCGCGCCATCTGGCTGGCAACCGAGCATGGAACCGGTGTTCGGGCAGTGCGCCACTACCTCCGAGCCGTCTTCCAACAACACATCTGCCAGAAAACGCTTGTAACGTCGAACCAGTTTGCCTTTAATCAATGGTTGGGAGAAGTTCATGGTGGTCTCCGTATGAAAGTCTGAACACAAGGCTGGCACCCCTGTAACTTATCTGCTATTTTCCGCAAATTCCCGTTTCAGGACGAATGCTTTATCCAGGGTCAATTCGCGCAGTCATGGCTGGCGCGGCGGAAAGCAAAGCGTTCTTGTGAAGTACAAACAAGAGGCCGGGTTCAATGGCAAACACTGCAGAACAACCACGCGAACGTTTTACCAACTTCACCCCTTACGAAATGAAGAAGGGTGAAGAGTATATGAGTGCTGAAATGCTGGAGCACTTCAAAAATCTGCTACTGCAATGGAAACAGGAGCTGATGGAAGAAGTGGACCGCACCATGCACCACATGCAGGAAGACGCAGCAAATTACGCGGATCCAAGCGACCGCGCAACCCAGGAAGAAGAGTTCAGCCTGGAATTGCGCACCCGTGACCGTGAGCGGAAATTGATCAAGAAGATCGACCAGACCATCGATCGCATCGACAAGGACGACTACGGCTTTTGCGATCAGTGTGGCGTGGAAATTGGTATTCGCCGCCTGGAAGCCCGTCCGACGGCCACTCTGTGCATTGACTGCAAGACCCTGGCGGAAATCCGCGAGCGCCAGACCGGCATCTGAGCCGGACCATAGTCAGGTCAACCGGCCCCTAAACGGGCCGGCTAGCTGATTGCTATGGCTGATATTTCCTACCGAGGTCGATTCGCACCCTCTCCTACAGGTCCATTACACTTCGGCTCCCTGGTCACTGCGCTGGCCAGTTACCTTGAAGCCAGGGTCCATCAGGGCCAGTGGCTGGTTCGCGTCGAGGACCTTGACCCCTTGCGGGAAAGCCCGGAAGCCACTGAGCGCATTCTTCACAGCCTGAATTGCCACGGGCTCATACCGGACGCTCCCGTTCGTTTCCAGTCCAGGCGCCACGACGCCTACCAGGCAGTTATTGAGCGGTTATTGTCTGACGGACTCGCCTACCGCTGCGCCTGTTCCAGAAAACAGCTACAGCAGCATCATGGCAGGCATCCGGAACACTGCCGCGAGGGCCGTAGCGTACCTGGCAACCGCCCATTCGCCATTCGTTTTGCCCTGACGGATGAAACCTGCTGCTGGCAAGATGAGCTACTGGGCCCGCAAATCCAGCGGGTTATCGCCGAGGTGGATGACCCCGTCATTCTCCGCAAGGAAGGCTTCTTCGCCTACCAACTGGCCGTTGTGGTCGACGATATCGATCAGGGCATCACGGACGTAGTAAGGGGGTCAGACCTGCTGGACCTCACCTCCCAACAACAACAGATATACCGTGCACTGGGGGCGACACCTCCCAACTGGCTCCACATCCCGGTGATTCTCAACGAAGAAGGGCAGAAACTCAGCAAACAGAACCATGCCCCCGCACTGGACGACCGGCAACCGGCCGGCAACCTGACGTCAGCTCTGGCAGCCCTGGGGCAGCATCCACCAGCCAACCTCAACCAGCAGCCAGTGGAAAACATCCTCGCCTGGGCAACCAGACACTGGCAGCGAGAGGCAATCCCCCTGACATCCCGGTAAGCTACGTGGTATAAGGAGCCTCAGAATAACTCCTGAATCGCCTCTTGCTTTCAGAGTTATTCAGAGGCTCCAAGCCCTTCACAAACTTCAGTGCGGATACCAAGCCTGATGTACATCTATCGTCTGGTCTTTCTGTTGGTTCTGGCCATCTATATTTTTTCACCGAACATCCTCGACTGGTGGACCTCCCCGGGTAACGCCTGGTACACCCCGTACATTATCTGGGCCGGGCTGATCGCCATCGGTTTCTGGCTGGAATGGCGACGGGACCCCAATGAGTTTTAGCGCCCCGGGCCTGTTACTGGCCAGCCTGCTGTATCTGATGATTCTCTTCGGCGTCGCCTGGGTGACCGAGCGTGGTGTATTCCCTCAACACTGGGTACGACACCCCCTGATCTACACCCTGAGCCTGGGGGTCTACGCCGGCATCTGGGCGGTCTATGCCGCCGTGGGTGTTGCCGCCGAGTCGGGCTTCGGCTTCCTGGCCTACTACCTGGGGGTCAGCGGGGCGTTCCTGCTGGCACCCGTATTGCTGAATCCGGTGATGCGCATTGGCCGGGCCTATCAGTTGACGTCGCTGGCCGACCTCTTCGCCTACCGCTATCGTAGCCAATGGGCCGGCACACTGGTCACCTTCTGCTCTGGCGCGGCCATACTGTCACTGCTCAGCATGCAAATACAGGCGGTTTCCACCTCAGCCAGCCTGTTGGCTCCGGATACCTCCCGCAACCTGATCAGCGTCATGTTCAGCATTACCGTGGTGCTGTTTGCAATGCTGTTTGGCACTCGTCGCAATCAGGGCTCTGAAACCCATCAGGGGCTGGTCATGGCGATCGCCTTCGACTCTGTCGTCAAGCTGACCGCCCTGCTGACGCTCGGCGGAGTCATCCTGTTCAGCGTGTTCGGCGGCATGAGCGGACTGGAAGCCTGGCTGGAAAGCCAGAGCTCACCGGCCAGCACCATGACCATGAACATCGACGACGGCAGCTGGCGCGCATTGATGCTGATGTCTTTCGCAGGCGCTCTGGTATTGCCGCACATGTACCACATGACCTTCAGCGAGAACCCGTCGCCCAAGGCACTGGCGAAGGCCAGCTGGGGACTGCCTCTGTACCTGCTACTACTGGGACTACCGGTACCTCTGATCCTCTGGGGAGGCCAGGAGCTGGCTGCAACCACGGGCCCCAATTTCTACGCTATCGGCACCGCCCAGGCGCTGGGCAGCCCTGCGCTGACCCTGTTGATGTACATTGCCGGCCTGTCCGCCGCCAGCGGCCTGATGATCGTCAGCACCCTGGCACTGGCCGGCATGGTACTGAACCACGTGGTTCTGCCCCTGCGCACGCCAAAGGATCACGGCGACATCTACCATTGGCTGAAGTGGATCAAGCGTCTGCTGATCGCTGTTATTATTTTCGCAGCCTTGCTGTTCCATGAAACCATTGGCACCAATCTGGACCTGTCCATTCTTGGCATCATCTCCCTTTCCGGCATGCTACAACTGCTGCCGGGAGCGCTGGGCGTAATTTACTGGCCCGAGGGTAACCGGCGAGGCTTGATCGCCGGACTGGTCTCCGGGATGGCCATCTGGATCGTCACTCTGGTTCTGCCCTTTTCCCATACCGCCAACCTGCTGGAATGGCTTGGTGCCCCCCTGGTGCCGGATTACAGCAACTGGCATATCTTTACTTTTATCAGCCTGACCCTGAACGTGTCAGTGTTTTCGGTGACCTCCATCCTCAGCGGCAGCACCGCCGAGGAAGCCAGTGCCGCCCAGGCATGCTCCCTTGGCGCACTGTCCCGTCCCCATCGACGGGAACTGGTAGCCACATCGTCCTCAGACTTTGTCCGCCAACTGGCCGATCCGCTTGGCTATGGTGTCGCCAAACGCGAGGTCGAGCGAGCCCTGGGGCAGCTCAAATTACCCAATATGGAATATCGCCCCTATCAGCTGAGGCGGCTGCGAGATCAGGTGGAAATCAACCTGTCAGGCCTGCTGGGCCCCGCCGTGGCGCGAGACCTGGTCAAGCGTCACCTTGGCTACAAGCCCATGGCCAGCGGCGGCACCGCGCAGGATATCCGCTATGTGGAGCGAGCGCTGGGGGATTACCAGAATCAGCTGACTGGCCTGGCCGGGGAGCTGGACAACCTGCGCCGGCATTACCGGCAAACTCTTCAGAATCTGCCAATTCCGGCCTGCTCCGTGGGTGAAGATGGCGAGATCCTGATGTGGAATCACACCATGGAGCAGCTGACCGGCATTACCGCAGACGATGTCGTCGGTGCCCGCCTGATGGCATTACCGGAACACTGGCACCTGTTGCTGGATGATTTCAACTGTGGCGAGGAGCTGCACCGCTACAAACACCGTATGGATCTGAATGGCAAACCCCATTGGCTAAACCTGCACAAGGCGGCTCTGAGCGGCCCTGACCATCCGGAAGGCGGCAGCATCATACTGGTGGAAGACCAGACCGAAACCCGGTTGCTGGAAGACGAGTTGATGCACAGTGAGCGACTCGCCTCTGTCGGCCGGTTGGCAGCCGGTGTGGCCCACGAAATCGGCAATCCCGTCACTGGGATTTCCTCCCTGGCGCAAAACCTGAAGCTGGAAACCGACGATCCGGAAATACTCTCGACCGCAGAACAGATTCAACAGCAAACCCGGCGAATCTCCGCCATTCTGCAGTCATTGATGAATTTTGCCCGTACCGGCAACCATTCCCAGGCCAACCGCTACGAGCCGGTCATCATTCAACGTTGTGTGGACGAATCCATCAACCTGCTATCTCTGAGTGATCGCGGCCTGAGTATCACTTACATCAACGATTGTCCGGGTCAGCTGAAGGTACTGGGCGATGAGCAACGGCTGGTCCAGGTCTTCGTTAACCTGCTGGCTAATGCCCGGGATGCTTCTCCAGAGGGAGGCACTATCCGGGTCAGTGGAAACCGCGATGGCTACTCCGCTATTATCGAAGTCACCGATGAAGGATCGGGCATCCCCCGAGACCAGCTCGACCATATATTCGAACCCTTTTACACCACCAAGGCCCCCAACAAGGGCACCGGCCTTGGTTTATCGCTGGTGTACAGTATTGTTGAAGAACATTACGGCAACATACACGTGGACAGCCCCGCGGACCCGGCAACCGGCCTGGGTACCTGTGTACAGTTGAAGCTGCCGGCTTACGAACCGGAACCCAGCAATGCTGCCATCAGCCAGAACGAAAGGTTATAACCCCCTATGCCTCGCATTCTGATCGTAGAAGACGAAGAGATTATTCGCTCCGCAGTAAGGAAGTTGCTGCAGCATGCCGGTTATGACGTCACCGATGCAGGTTCCGTTGAGGAAGCGGAACGGAGCCAGGATCCCGACGAATTTGATCTGATCATTTCCGATCTGAGACTGCCCGGCGCCCCGGGCACGGAACTGATCAACCGTGCCCCCAATACGCCGGTGCTGATCATGACCAGTTACGCCAGCCTGCGGTCCGCCGTGGATTCCATGAAGATGGGAGCAGTTGAATACATTGCCAAGCCGTTCGATCACGATGAAATGCTGGCTGCAGTGGAGAATATCCTGGCCCGAAAACAACAGGCATCAGCAGACGCACCGACACCCGAAACTGGCACTCCCGGCGAGGACACCACAAGCGGCGATCCGGCCAGCATCATGTTCGGAAAGTGCGAGGCGATGCAAAAAGTCTTCACCCTGATCCGCAAGGTGGCACCCACGGAAACCACGGTATTGATCCAGGGCGAGTCCGGTACAGGCAAGGAGCTCGCGGCCCGGGCATTACACCTGCTCAGCCCTCGGGCGACCAAACCGCTCATTTCTGTCAACTGTGCAGCGATCCCGGAGAGCCTGATTGAATCGGAACTGTTCGGCCATGAGAAAGGCTCATTCACCGGCGCGGTCTCCGCCCGAACCGGCCTGATAGAGGCCGCCGACGGAGGCAGTCTTTTCCTCGATGAAATCGGTGAACTTCCGCCAGAAGCCCAGGCAAGGCTGCTGCGGGTGCTGCAGGAGGGCGAAATCCGCAAGGTTGGCTCCACCCAGAGCCGCAAGGTCAGCGTGCGCATGATTGCCGCGACACACCGTAACCTGAAGGCCATGACACGAACAGGGGAATTTCGCGAAGACCTCTACTACCGCCTCAACGTCATGCAGGTACGCATTCCACCGCTGCGGGAACGACAGCAGGATATTCTGGGTCTTGCCCAACGCTTCCTGCTGCGGCAAGGCGAGAAGATGGGCAAGCCCAACCTGAACCTCAGCCCCGAGGCGATGCGTGCCATGGAGCGACACCGCTGGCCAGGTAACGTGCGTGAACTGGAAAACGCCATTGAGCGAGCGACCATCCTTTGTGACACGGACCTGATCACACCCTCCCTGCTGGACCTGGAGTATGAAGGTGGTGACGAATACATTCCGGAAACACTGGTGGAAGGCAACAACGAACAGGTACGTAATCGCGAACCGGAGTCTTCCAATGACCTGTCCCTGGAAGATTACTTTCAGCATTTCGTGCTGGAGAACCAGGATAAAATGAGCGAAACCGAACTGGCACAAAAACTGGGCATCAGCCGCAAGTCCCTGTGGGAACGTCGCCAGCGCCTGGGCATTCCCCGCAAGAAAAGCTCGGGCAACTGAGGTCACACCAGCCCGCCGACCTCCCTGGCATCGATTGCGACCTACAAAGTGTGAACCAAAGCTCAGTTGTTACCCCATGTTCCGTACGGTAACACTCACGAAAAAGATAGTGAGGCATCAGTAACACTTAGGTCACATACGGGGTAACACTTACGACCCGGTTTTTATTAAGTTATTGTTAATTAAGAATTTATAAAAACTGGCACACGCCCTGCACGCTAATAAGCGCACAACAACAAAAACAAGAGTGACAACGCAGCGTCAAAACAAAAACAAAAAGCCGCAGGAAGACGTTCGGTAACAAAAACAAATACAGAACGTGAGCGAACTGAGTGTTTTGGGTACTGTGCTTTTTAGGGGTCCCTTGGCACGTGCGAGTTGTAGATGTAGAGAAGAATCGTCTTCCAGGCGGCACTGCATTTACCTTTGACTCGCCCGATGCTTCTGACCGCTCTGTGTATTCAAAGCCTTCCGTTTGCACTACTGAAATCCCTGTACTTGGGGATGAACAGTGGGGTACAAAAACGAAGAAAAATCCCGGCAACAACAAAAACAATGCAGATCGTCAACGCTTTCAGGGCGGATTCGTGAGAACGGATCCGCCTTTTGATTATCTGGATCTTGAAAATCCCGCCTTTCACTCCGGATTGAACATTTCTTGCCCGCTTTTCCCGTCCATTCGACTGCAAACGTGTGCAAATCCTGTCCAAACCGTTAAACTCTCGTTTTTTGCTCACGCAATAACGGAATTCAATGCCTAACTCAAATACCTCGCCCTTCGAGAAGTTTGTCGAAAAAATCCAGTCCTTTATGCCGGGCACCGGAAGGAAAAAGCACCGCACCTATCAGCGGCGGGAAATTCCAAGGGACCAGCACAACGTCTCTCGCTCCGCGATCAGCGAACCGGCCAAAAAAGTGCTCCACCGACTGAACAAGTCCGGTTATGAAGCCTACCTAGTGGGTGGCGGTGTGCGTGATATTCTCCTGGGCGGCCAGCCCAAGGACTTTGATATCGCAACCAATGCCACACCAGAAGAAGTCCATGACCTGTTCCGCAATTCCCGCCTGATTGGCCGCCGGTTCCGGATCGTGCATGTCGTGTTCGGTCGCGAAGTCATTGAAGTCACCACCTTCCGCGGCAATGCAATAGAAGCGGACGATGACGCCGACGACGATGATCGTCGCACCAGTGAGCACGGCCTGCTGCTGAGGGATAACGTCTATGGCTCCCAGGAAGAAGACGCCCTGCGCCGGGACTTCACCGTCAACGCCCTTTACTACTGCATCCGCGACTTTACAGTTATTGACTTCGCCGGTGGCGTGGAGGATCTGAAGAACCGTCAGCTGCGACTGATTGGCGATCCGGAAACCCGTTACCGCGAAGATCCGGTGCGCATGCTGCGAGCAATACGGTTTGCCGCCAAGCTGGGTTTCGATATCGAGCCGAACACCGAAGAGCCCATTCGCAAACTCGCTCCGCTGTTGACACACATCCCACCCGCACGGTTATTCGAGGAAGTCCTCAAACTGTTTTCTGCCGGGTACGGCGAAGCCACCTATGATTTGCTTAGAAAGTACAATCTGCTGGCTCCGCTGTTTCCCGAAACCGTCAGAGCACTGGATAATGGCGAGCCCGATGAATTGATTCGCCAGGCCCTGCGTAACACCGATGCCCGCATTGCCAAGGGCAAGTCCGTCACGCCCTATTTCCTGTTCGCGGCGATGCTCTGGCCCGCACTGCAGGCGGAATGGCGACATCGGCAGGATAACGGCGACCCGGTTCAACCAGCCCTGCATGGGGCGATTGCCAAGGTTATTGGCCGTCAGGTTCAGGCCACCTCGATCCCGAAGCGCTTCTCCGGTCCGATGAAAGAGATCTGGGAAATGCAGATGCGCCTGCCCCGCCGTCAGGGCAAACGTGCCTTTATGGCGATGTCGCACCCGCGATTCCGCGCGGCTTACGATTTCCTGCTGGTGCGCGAATCCGCAGGCGAGATCGAACCCGGGCTGGGCCAGTGGTGGACCGACTTCCAGGCGACGGACGAGCGGGGCCAGGAGCGTATGCTCAGCGAGCTGAGCGCGGATGTGCCGAAAAAACGCAAGCGCAAGCGCAAGCCAGCCAATCGGAACTGAATATGGCAACGACGGACGCCTTTATCGGTCTTGGCAGCAACCTGGCGGACCCAACCGCCCAGCTTGCCCGGGCCGTGGCTGAACTGGCAGCCTTGCCGGACACCACACTGGTGGCGCAGTCGACGTTCTACAGCAGCCGCCCCGTTGGCCCTCAGGATCAGCCCGACTTCGTCAATGGTGCAGTTTGGTTGCAGACCCGGCTCACTCCGCTGCAACTGCTCGACCACCTGCAAGAGATCGAGCAGCACCATGGCCGGGAAAGAAAGCAGCATTGGGGGCCAAGAACTCTCGATCTGGATTTGCTGATGTATGGCGATGACACCATCTGCAGCGAACGCCTGACCGTTCCCCACCCGGAACTGCCCAACCGCGACTTTGTATTGCAACCGCTGCTGGACCTGAAGGCAGATCTGGCCTTGCCCAACGGTCAGAGCCTTGTCGACCTGAGAAAACAATGCCCTGACAACAATCTGCGCCCACTGCCTCCACTTTCCCGGGAGCCAATCTCACCCGGTTGATCACGGAGTTCGTGGTACTATTGCCTCAACCACCCCCCCGGATTACCCTTAACACCTGAAATGCCGGCTGACCCCGGCGCGGTCTTGGCCCATCATCCACCCAAAAGGCAAGGATTCTATGGCTGTTACCATCAACACCCTGCGGGAATACAAACAAAAGGGCGAAGCCTTCTCTGCCCTCACCTCGTACGATGCCACCTTCGCACAGGTCGTGAGTGAAGCCGGTGTGGATGTCATCCTTATCGGGGATTCACTGGGCATGGTTCTTCAGGGCCACGACAGCACCCTGCCTGTCACCATGGATCAGATGATCTATCACGTCAGCTCGGTCGCCAAAGGCAACCGTGGTTCGCTGATCATGGCGGACATGCCGTTCATGACTTACGGAACCACCGAGGCAGCCCTGGAAAATGCGGCTGAGCTGATGCGCGCCGGTGCCCACATGGTCAAGCTGGAAGGCACAGACTGGATGACCGACACCATCTCTGCCCTGAGTGAACGCGGCGTTCCCGTGTGCGCCCACCTCGGCCTGACGCCACAGTTCGTCAACAAGTTCGGTGGTTATAAAGTACAGGGCCGTGATGAACACGCTGCAGAGATGATGATTGAGCACGCCTGCGAACTGGAAGCCGCCGGTGCCGACGTCCTGCTTCTGGAATGCGTGCCGGCACCACTGGCGGCACGGATAACCCAGGCCGTCAAGGCTCCCGTTATTGGCATCGGAGCAGGCGCAGACACTGACGGCCAGGTACTGGTCGTGCACGACATGCTGGGCATTACCACCGGCCGAAAACCCCGCTTCGTCAAGGATTTTCTGGCCGATACTGGTTCCGTACAACAGGCTGTGGAAGCCTATGTCAAAGCGGTACGCGACCGCTCATTCCCCGCTGAGGAGCACACGTTCAAGGCATGAGAACCGTCAACTCCCTGAAAGAATTGCGCACCATCCTTCGCGGTTATCGCCGCGAAGGAAAAACCATCGGCCTGGTCCCTACCATGGGCAACCTTCACGAAGGGCACATATCGCTCGTTCGTAAGGCCTGCGAAGCGGCCGACGTGGTGGTAACCAGCATTTTCGTGAATCCGATGCAGTTTGGTGCCAGCGAAGATCTGGACAGCTACCCCCGCACCCTGGAAGAAGACCAGAGACAGCTTGAGGCCGCCGGCAACACCCTGGTCTTTGCCCCCAGTGTTGAGGAAATCTACCCCAACGGCCTGGTACAGCAAACCAAGGTAGTTGTCCCCGAGGTCAGCGACGGCCACTGCGGAGCCAGCCGCCCGGGACACTTCGAGGGCGTGGCAACGGTTGTGACCATGCTGTTCAATATGGTCCAGCCGGACATCGCTGTATTTGGCGAGAAGGACTTCCAGCAACTGGCCGTTATCCGCAAGCTGGTCCGTGACCTGATGATGCCCGTGGAAGTGATTGGCGCTCCCACCATCCGCGAGGATGACGGGCTGGCAAAGAGCTCCCGCAACGGCTACCTGAGTGACGCCGAACGAATCATCGCCCCGGCGGTTTATCAGGCCCTGCAGGAATGCGCCCGCAAGCTCGATGAAGGCCGCACCGACTTCACCGCCCTGGAGCAGGAAGCCAATGATGCGCTGACGGCCGCTGGCCTGCGTCCGGATTACTTCAACATCGTCAACAGCCTGACCCTGAAGCCGGCGACTCCGGAAGACTCCGAACTGACCATACTGGTCGCCGCCTTCCTCGGCACCACGCGATTGATCGATAACCAATCAATTGCCCGGTCCTGATTGAGACTCTGACAACCGAAAGGAATCAAATCATGCCCCTGGATCCCGCGCCACTCACGTCTCGCCCCGAGTGGCGGGCTCTTGCCAGCCTCCAGCAAGGTCTGAAGAACACACCCATGCGGACGCTGTTTGAACAGGACCCGGACCGTGCGCAGCGTTATTTCACGGAAGGCGCGGGCCTGTCTCTCGATTTCTCCAAAAACCGCTTAACTGACGAAATCCTCGCCAGCCTGATGGCACTGGCACGGCAATGCGGCGTACCGGAACGAACGGAAGCCATGTTCCTTGGCCACCGGATCAACGTCACCGAGGCTCGTCCTGCCCTGCACACCGCCCTGCGAAATACGGGCGGGAATGCGGTCATGGTCGACGGCATCGACATCATGCCCGAAGTGGAGCAATCACTGGCCCGTATGGCGTCATTTACCGACGATATACTTTCAGGCCGGCGTACTGGCTATACCGGAAAAACCTTTACGGACGTTGTGAGCATTGGCATTGGCGGTTCGTTCCTGGGTCCGAAACTGGTGTGCGAGGCGCTCAAGCCTTACCAGAACGGTCAGCTCAGAGGCCACTTTGTGGCCAACATTGATGGCTCCGATATTTGCGAAGTGCTGCAGCAGGTGACCCCGGAAACCACCCTGTTCCTCATCCAGTCCAAGTCCTTCCGCACCCAGGAAACCCTGGAGAACGGTCAAATTGCCAGGGACTGGCTCCTGGAGAACGGGGGCACCGACACTGCGATTGCCCAACACTTCGTCGCCGTTACGGCCAATTCTCGAGAAGCTGAAGCCTTCGGCATAGCCAGCGACAACATTTTCCCGATGTGGGACTGGGTAGGCGGGCGCTATTCCCTGTGGTCCGCGATCGGGCTGCCCATCGCGCTGATGGTGGGTATGACCAACTTTCACGCTCTGCTGTCCGGCGCTCGCGCCATGGACCAGCACTTTCGACACACCCCACTGGAACAGAACCTGCCGGTGATCATGGCGATGCTGGGCATCTGGTACAGTAATTTCTGGGGTGCCGAGTCCCACGCCATCCTGCCCTATGATCATTACCTGGAAAGCCTGCCAGCGCACTTGCAGCAACTGGACATGGAAAGCAACGGCAAATGCGTCACCCAGGATGGCGAACCGGTGAGCTACCCCACAGGCCCCATCATCTGGGGCGGTGTCGGTGCCAATGGCCAGCATGCCTACCATCAGTTGCTGCACCAGGGTACGCGATTGATTCCGGCCGATTTCATAATCCCGTTGCAAAGTCAGAACCCGGTAGGCGAGCATCACGCCATACTGTTTGCCAACTGCCTGAGTCAGACGCGAGCCCTGATGGCTGGCAAAACAGAAGAAGAAGCCCGGCAGGAACTGGAGCAGGAAGGGCTGTCACAGGACGACATCGCGGCCCTGGCACCACACAAGGTAATTCACGGCAATAAGCCTAGCAATACCCTGCTGATGGACAAACTCACCCCGGAAACGCTTGGTGCACTGGTCGCCCTGTATGAGCACCGGACCTTTGTCCAGGGTGTGATATGGGACGTGGACTCGTTCGATCAGTGGGGTGTGGAGCTGGGCAAGCAGATGGGCAAAGGCATTCTGGATCAGATCATGGGTGGACCGGCAACAAAGACAACCAGCGACAGCTCAACCGAGCAGTTGATCCGGCTGTTCCGGTCAAAGCGCCCGTGAAATCCGTTTGCCCTGCCAGGTGAAGTCTATGGGCCAGAGTTTCTGATCACCGGAGTACGACTGCCACAGCTCCCGATAGGTCTTACCAAAGACCGGGTGGCGGTCGTCCGGCGCAATATCGGACAGGGGCCAGAGCACAAAGGCGTTCCTGAGGATTTCACCACGCGGCAACTCCACGCCATCGGGCTCACCAACCACCTCGTTATAGGTGAGAATATCCAGGTCCAGAGTCTGCGCACGAAACCGGGGCTCATCCCGGCGGCGGCCATGGTCTGCCTCCAACTGCTTGAAGCGGCGCGAAAGCTCGCCAACGCTCCAGTCGGTATCCACACCGACCACCAGATTGTAAAAAGGTGAGCCATCAAACCCGACAGCCTCGCTTTCATAAACCGGTGAAATGGTCAGTGCATCAAACCATTCTGACAGGGCGTCCAACGCCACCGAGATATAGTGAGACCGATCAGTATTGCTGCCGATGCTGATATAAACCCGCGCCCTGGCGGACATCACTGCAGCCCTCGTTCGATACGAACACCAACGGCTCTGGCCGTCGGCACCGCACCCGGTTTACGCAACGTCAGCTTTAACCATGGCACGCCAAAATCCGCCTGTATCATGACTGCAAGCCCCTCAGCCGCCGTTTCCAGAAGCTGCGGCCTGGCCTGCTGGAGCCAATGGGTCACCCGCTCACTGACCGTGGCGTAATCCAACGCATCCACAACATCATCGGACGCTCCGGGAATTCGGTTATCCCAACCCATTTCCAGGTCCACGACCAGTCGTTGGGTGACTTCCCGCTCCCAGTCGTAGACACCAATCACCGCCTCTACGGCCAGGCCCTCAATCAGAACACTGTCTGTCACCGGATTATTACACTCTTTGCTGATTGAATAACGTACAGGCTACGGATACTGTGTGATTCTCGGCCTGCGGCGTTCGTGGGGCTGGCATTTTCGCATAAATCCACCGGACGCGTCTTTGCTCCGGAACAATTGCCCGTGAATTCAATGAGCGATCCTTTACTGATAGTCCTGCTGTGTGCTCTGGCCTACCTGGCCGGCTCCGTGCTGTTTGCCCTTGAGATCTGCAAGCTCTGGAAGCTGCCAGACCCCCGCGCACTGGGATCTGGCAACCCCGGAGCGACCAACGTCTACCGTAACGGCGGCTGGGCGCCTGCTGTCCTGACCCTGCTGCTGGATGCCGCCAAGGGCTTCGGACCAGTGTGGCTGGCCAACGCCGCTGGACTGTCGATCCTGGCCCAGGCCATGGTTGCACTGTGCGCGGTCACGGGCCACATGGTACCCATTTTCTACCGGTTCAAAGGCGGCAAGGGCGTGGCAACTGCACTGGGCTCGGGTTTGGCGCTGGCGCCCCTGACCACGCTGTTACTTGCAGTAATTTGGGCACTGGTCATGTGGCGTTGGCGCATCTCGGCGTTGGCATCGATCATTGCCATCGTCAGTGGACCGCTGATCAGTGCACTCATCGAACCCAAAACCCTGCCCCTGTTCGGCTTGCTCGCCATTCTGATCGTCGTGCGCCATCGCAATAATCTGGTTCGTCTGGCCCAGGGGCGGGAAACCCGATTCTAGCGCCAGTTTAGTCCACCAGCCCGTTAGACCGGGGCTGTGACACCGGCGGCAAGGTGTTCATTGGCCAGCGCGGAACCGCCAGAATACGATCCCCATCTCTCTGCCCCGCCCGAATTCGCTGACAACCGGCATAGGCAATCATGGCGCCGTTGTCGGTGCAGAACTCGGGGCGAGCGTAGAACACACCAGCCCTGAGTTTTTCCGTCATCTTCTCCAAGCCAGCTCTCAGGCGCTTGTTAGCGCTTACTCCACCAGCAATAACCAGCCGTTTGCAGCCCGTCTGCTCCAGAGCTCGCCGGCATTTGATGGTCAGGGTATCCACTACGGCAGCCTCAAACGCCAGAGCAATATCCGCCCGCGTCTGATCATCCAGGCCACCGGCTTCTTCTGCCGCTGTGACGGTATTGAGCGTAAACGTTTTCAGGCCGCTGAAGCTGAAGTCCAGCCCCGGGCGATCCGTCATCGGTCGCGGGAACCGGTAGCGGTCCGGAGTGCCTTTTTCCGCCAACGCCGCCACCCGCGGACCACCCGGATAGTCTAGCCCGAGCATCTTCGCGGTCTTGTCAAAGGCCTCCCCAGCGGCATCGTCAACGGACTCGCCCAGCATCTCGTATTCGCCGATGCCATCCACCCGGACCAGCTGTGTGTGACCACCGGAGACCAGCAACGCCACAAACGGAAATGCCGGTGGCTGCGGCTCCAGCATAGGCGCCAGGAGATGGCCTTCCATGTGATGCACGCCCAACACCGGAATTCCCAGAGCAAAGCCCAACGCGTGGGCAACAGAACCGCCCACCATCAGAGCCCCTACCAGGCCGGGACCGGCGGTGTAAGCGATTCCCTCGAGATCCTGGCGGCTGCATCCGGCTTCCGCCAACACCTGATCACACAGGGGCAGCAACTTGCGAACATGATCACGCGACGCCAGTTCCGGCACCACGCCACCATAGTCCGCATGCATGTCGATTTGACTGAACAGTGCATGGGCCAACAGCCCCTGCTCGCTGTGGTAGAGGGCGACACCGGTCTCGTCGCAGGAGGTTTCAATTCCGAGAATCAGCATAGATAATGGATCACAACGGGTAGCATGAATGGTCAAGGCGGCTATTTTAGCAGAAAGCCGAAACCCACTGGCAGTTTCATCGAACAAACATTGACCTTACCCCGGAGCAGGGGCTATCATTGCCGCCCTTAAATATGCACTGGTCGAGTTTTAGCCAATCTGACCAGGTATCGAGTCGATTCGACGCACGAGTCGATCAGACAAAACAGAAACCGAATACATCAGGTAGGTGATTTTCGAATGCCAGCTGTTAAAGTGAAAGAGAATGAACCGTTTGACGTAGCCCTGCGTCGCTTCAAGCGTTCCTGCGAAAAAGCAGGTGTACTGTCGGAAGTACGTCGTCGCGAGCACTACGAGAAGCCGACAGCCGTTCGCAAGCGTAAGGCAGCCGCTGCCGTTAAGCGTCATCTCAAGAAGCTTCAGCGGGAACAGCGCAAGTTCGAGCGTCTGTACTAAGCTTTAGCCGACGCCGCTTGACTGCATACCAATAATCGCCTGTTAAGCCGCAGGCTGCACAGAGCGATTCCTAAATGCCGCCGAGGCCTGGCTTCGGCGGCATTTTTGGCTATTGGCGGCGCTAGGCCGGCATTACTGCGCAACCGGAGTCATCATGAGCGGACTGATCCCTCAACGTTTTGTTGAAGATCTGCTGGATAGAGTGGACCTGGCAGAGCTTATAGGATCACGCATCACGCTAAAGAAGGCCGGCGCCAACTACAAAGCCTGCTGCCCGTTCCATGATGAGAAGACACCGTCTTTCAACGTACGCCCTGATAAAGGCTTTTACCATTGCTTCGGCTGCGGCGCTCACGGTGACGCCATCAGCTTTGTGCGGGAGTTTGAAGGACTGGGTTTTACCGAAGCGGTCGAGGAACTGGCGAAACGTGCCGGCCTGGAAGTGCCTTACGATCAAAGTGCACGGCAGGAAATCCAGCAGGCCCGGACACTGACCGACGCCCTGGATTATGCCAGTCGCTTTTATCAGTCCGCATTGCGCGGCCCACAGGGCGAATTCGCGAGAGACTACCTCAGGCAACGCGGGCTGGACGACAACATAATCCAGCTTTACCAACTGGGCTATGCACCTGCGACGGGCACGGCACTATTTGATGCCTGCAATCGTGATCTGCAGGGACCGTTGCTTGAAACCGGTACGGTTTCCGATAAGTACGGCCGCCCCAGGGACCTGTTCCGCAATCGGGTAATGTTCCCGATTCGCAATAGCCGCGGAAAAACCGTGGCGTTCGGGGGACGAACCCTTGGCGACGACAAGGCCAAATACATCAACTCTCCGGAGTCCGATGTTTTTCACAAGAGCCGCGAGATTTACGGCCTGTATGAAGCCAAACAGGCCATCCGGCAACTGGACAAGCTGCTGGTCGTGGAAGGCTATATGGATGTTATCGCGCTGGCACAGCACGACATCCACTTTGCCGTCGCCACACTGGGCACAGCGACCAATCAGGACAGCCTGACCGCCCTGCTCCGGCAGGTACGGCACCTGGTGTTCTGCTTTGATGGTGACCAGGCCGGATTCCGCGCCGCGGATCGCGCCCTGGAGAACGCCCTTGAGCTGATGGCGGATGGAATGCACCTGCAGTTCCTGATGCTGCCGGACGGCGAAGACCCGGACACACTGATCCGCAAGGAAGGCCCGGAAGCTTTCCAGAAACGCATTGAGGGTGCCACGCCATTGTCCCGCTATCTGTTTGACCGACAGAGCGAGGGGCTGGACCTGCAGTTGCCGGAGCATCGGGGAGAACTCCGGGCCCGGGCGGAACCACTGCTGAACAAGATGCCCAAAAGCACCCTGCGGGATGCCATGTGGCACGAAATGTTGCGCCTTTGCAGTGGCCGCAACGACTGGCAGAACCGCCGCCCACAAAACGGGCAGAAACGGTTCGGTGAACGCCGCGACAGGATTCAGGAAGAGCGGATTGACGTCAGGCTCAGCAAGGACAGCACTCTGTGCCTGGCCCTACTGGAAGCCCCTGACATGGCCAGTGATGTCGTCGAACTGGCACGCCAGTCCCGACAGTTTGGCCAGGCAAAACGCTTTGCGGACTGGATACTGGAACGCCAGATCCGTGACCGCCGCAAACTGGTGCGCACACTGGCCACGGACAAGCAGGCGCGGGAGCGTTTTTACCACCTCTTCGACGGCATTGAACACATACCGTCAAGGGAAAGCACCCTGGCCGGCGCCAGGGAACTGCTGTCCCCGAATCAGGAAGCGGCCCGCAAGCAGCGCCTGATGTCATTACTGTCTGCCAAGCGAAGTCTGGCGGACCTTACGCCGGAAGAGCGCCAGGAGTTAAAAGCCCTGAGCGAGCGAGCCGAGGACTGACCAGCAATCCATGGTTGTCCGGGACAAAAACGGGAAAATACAGGGTCAAACCCGTATTGCACTTGAAACTTGAAGCGTTGATCACCATCTAACCATCCGGTGGCAGAGCAACCGAGCGACAGCTATAATGGCTGTTTAACTTTTTTTCCTTTTACCAGCGAGTTCACAGGGTGTCTATGTCAGGCAATTCGCAGAAATCACGTTTGAAAGACCTCATTGCACGAGGCAAGGAACAAGGTTACCTGACTTACGCCGAGGTAAACGACCACCTTCCGGAAGACATTGCCGACCCGGATCAGGTCGAAGATATCATTCGCATGATCAATGACATGGGCATCCAGGTGTGCGAGGAAACCCCCGACGCCGACACCCTGATCATGACCGAAGGTGACTCCACCGCCGACGAAGCTGCTGCCGCTGAAGCCGCTGCTGCCCTCGCCGCTGTAGAGACTGACGCCGGTCGTACCACTGACCCGGTCCGCATGTACATGCGGGAAATGGGTACCGTTGAACTGCTGACCCGCGAAGGCGAAATCGTCATTGCCAAGCGCATTGAGGAAGGTATTCGCGATGTGATGGCGGCCGTGGCCCATTTCCCGGGCACTGCCGGCACGGTGCTGCAGGCGTACGAGCGTATTATCGAGAACGAAGGTCGTATTAATGACATCGTTACCGGCTTTCTGGATCCGGACGACGCCGAGCCATTCATGGGCGAGGAAACACCGGTCGAAAGCAGCAATGACAGCGACTCATCCGACGACGATGACGACTCGGAAGAAGAAACCGAAAGCGGCCCGGATCCTGAAGAGACTCGCCTGCGTTTCGAGCTGCTGAAGGAAAAGCTTGATGCCGCCCACGAGGCACTGGAAAAGTACGGCCGTGGCGACAAGAAAACCCAGCTGGCCCTGAACGAGCTGGGACAGGTATTCGCCCCCTTCAAGCTGGGCAATAAGGCCTTCGAGGAGCTGGTCAACGTTGTTCGCTCCACCAACGACCTGGTGCGTGAAAACGAGCGCGCGATCATGCAGATCTGCGTACGTGAATGCAAAATGCCCCGCAAGGATTTCATCAAGTCGTTCCCGGGCAACGAAGTCAGCCTGGACTGGGCCGAAAAGATTGGTAAGAGCAAGAAGCCCTATGCTTCTGCCGTGGGTGAGCGCATTGACGAAATCGTGCGTCTGCAAAAGCGCATCCATAACATCCAGACCGAAGTGGACCTGGAAGTTTCCGACATCAAGGAAATCAACCGTCGTGTTTCCATCGGCGAAGCCAAGGCCCGCCGCGCCAAGAAAGAAATGGTTGAAGCCAACCTGCGACTGGTTATTTCCATCGCCAAGAAATATACCAACCGCGGCCTGCAGTTCCTGGACCTGATCCAGGAAGGCAACATCGGCCTGATGAAGGCTGTCGACAAGTTCGAATACCGTCGTGGCTACAAGTTCTCAACCTACGCCACCTGGTGGATTCGTCAGGCCATCACCCGCTCCATTGCGGACCAGGCCCGCACCATCCGTATTCCGGTGCACATGATTGAAACCATCAACAAGCTCAACCGCATCTCCCGCCAGATGCTGCAGGAAATGGGTCGCGAACCCACGCCGGAAGAGCTTGGCGAGCGTATGGAAATGCCCGAGGACAAGATCCGCAAGGTGCTGAAGATCGCCAAAGAACCGATCTCCATGGAAACTCCGATCGGCGATGATGAAGACAGCCATCTGGGAGATTTCATTGAGGACATCCAGGCGCTCTCGCCGGTGGACTCCGCGACCGCCGAAGGTCTGCGGGAAGCCACCCGCTCAGTACTGGCCGGCCTCACCGCTCGCGAGTCCAAGGTACTGCGCATGCGCTTCGGGATCGAAATGAACACCGATCACACCCTGGAAGAAGTCGGCAAACAGTTCGACGTCACCCGGGAGCGTATCCGTCAGATCGAAGCCAAGGCCCTGCGCAAACTGCGCCACCCTTCCCGCTCCGATCACCTGCGCGGCTTCATTGACGACCAGGGCAACGGATAACACGGCAACAACAGTAGCGGGCGCCACCCCTCACCGGTATAATGGCGCCCGCTTTGTTCTTCCCTCCGGGACGACTCCACAAAGCAAACCTTAAAACAGCAGTCGCTGCATAAGGGCCTATAGCTCAGTTGGTTAGAGCAGAGGACTCATAATCCTTTGGTCCCTGGTTCGAGTCCAGGTGGGCCCACCATTTTTCCAATACTTACGATACACCCCCACCTCTCATGCCGCCTAGGTGTCAACCGACCGTCAACGACAAAACTAACGCAGTGCATTCCTTCTCAGTTTTTCTTGCGAAAGACAACAGGCTCGAGGCCAAAACCATCTGATTGCGCACCGCCGTCTAATTGCAACCTGGGTTATTAGCTGACCATTTTTATACGTAATTAGTATTTAACTATGTTATTCCCTTGAAACATTGTTGGTATAAACTTCGACAAGCTTATGAACTGATTTTCAGTCTTTTGATGAATGAAAGGGAGCCCCCCCCAATGAATCCCGATCTGCTCACTCTTCTGAACGATCCAAACTGCCACCTCAACGAAATCATCCACGAAGCCTCCGAAATGGTGTCCCGCGAAAGAAATCGCCGTTCTTTTGAAATGCTGTCTGAAGATGGTGAAGTCGTTGGCTATATAAAAACCTGGCATGACGAAGAGGACTATGCAGGCTTTGTCCATTTTGATACCCAAGGCAACATCGTTGATTGGAAAGCCTTTACCAAAGTGCCTGGCTCAAAGCGCCGAGCTCCATCCAATTTCACTAACTACAATCCACAACGACCTGGCTGACCCTAAACCTGCAACAGGCTCACCCAAAATAAAAAAAGCCCCGCACATGGGCAGGGCTCCTTCACGTAATACAAACTAACGCACCCACAAGGTCGTGAATACGAGTCGCTATACGACCGCTTAGGCCGCTTTCTTCAGCTTCTTCTTTAGGCTCTTCAGCTTGCCTTCTTGCTTGGCGATCTTTTGCTTACGAGTTTTGATTTCTTTTTTAAGGCTGGTCACTTTCTTAGAAGCTTTCTTAGACATGTTTTCACTCCGAAATGTGTGATTGCTTGAGTTAAACGTCCTCAGTCATCCTTGTGCGTTCGGATAAAGTTGCGAATGAACTTTCTTACCTCTCTGGCTGCACTTGTATCCAGCTCTTCGCACAACGAGATAAATTCATCCCGCTCTGCACTGTTAATCCGTATGAGTAGTTGTGAGTCTTTCTTGCCCGCTTTCTTCTTGCGGGGCTTCAACTTCTTTTCGGAAATACCTTCGTCGGCCATGAAATACCCAATGAACTGAGAATCTATTTAAGTATATACATTGTATATCGTTTCGATATCGTTTTTTCTGATTGCATATCACAATCGAATAAGCGCGGCCTATGACCGACCATCAAGAAAAGGTCCTAATTTCACCACTTCCGCCAATGCACCAGCCGACAAATATGCATACTGCATCGTCAAGTTCACCTCCGAATAGCGGAGGTGAACTGCCCCTAGTTTTAAATGGTCCGAAACTCCGGGGCAGGATCAACTTTTCTGCAATCTCGTACAGATCAGGATAGGCAGTCACGTTATAGTCTGCTAAAACTGTAACGGTCCATTCAAAAAATTGGCAGTAAAAGGTATCCCAAGCTCATGGATGAACTGCTCCCTCCCAACCTGATAAAACTCCGCCATGTCGCCAAAGACATCACCGACCAGGTGTTGGCCCCGGAAGCGCAAAAGGTGGACGAAAACGCACAGTGGCCGAGCCATGCCTTTGAGGCATTGGCACAGGCGGATCTGATGGGGCTTCATGTGCCCAAAAGACTGGGCGGTCACGAGCAGGGACTTCTTGCACTCGCTGCAATCATCGAAACCCTGGCTCAAGGGTGCAGTTCTTCGGCCCTGTGCTACGCCATGCACTGTGTCGGCTCCGCCGTCATTGCGAGCAAGGCCACCAGGTATCAGCAGGATAAATACCTTGTCCCCATTGCAGATAACCGCCATATCACCACTCTCGCCCTTTCAGAAGCCGGCACCGGTGCTCACTTTTATCTTCCGCAAACACAGTTGTCGCGAGTCGATGGCCATTTTGATATCCATGGCACCAAACAGTTTGTGACCAATGGCGGACATGCTGACTCCTATGTCATCTCTACCCAGGTCAGTGGCCAGACCTCCGGTGGCGGTGACTTCAACTGCCTGATGGTCGACCACGACACTCCCGGCATCCGTTGGCTGCCGGACTGGCGAGGTTTCGGCATGCGCGGGAATTCATCTCGCGGCATGCAGCTCGACCAGGTCCAGGTTCCGACGAACAACCTTCTCGGAGAAGAGGGTGATCAGATCTGGTATGTATTTGAGGTCATTACCCCGTACTTTCTTACAGCCATGGCAGCAACCTATACAGGCCTGGCTCTGGCATCGCTCAACCAGACCATCGACCAGATCAGCCACCGAACCTATTCCCACGCCGGCAATGGATTGGCCGATCAAGATGTCATCCAGTATCGCGTTGCCCAGATGAAGATTGCGGTCGACAGATGCCGCGCCCTGCTCTACCGAGCAGCCTATCTCGTGGATCAGGGACACCCTGAAGCACTGACCCAGATCATGATGGCGAAAGCTGAATCGGCAGATACTGCCGTATACGTGACAAACGAGGCCATGAGCTGTTGTGGCGGCAGGGCCTACCAGGATAACGATGCCCAGGCGCGCCGTCTGCGTGATGCTCGGGCCGCCCACGTCATGTCACCCACAACAGACCTGTTAAAATTGTGGATCGGTCGGCAGGCTTTGGGCATGCCACTCCTCTAGACTGGAGCACGCCTGCGTGGATGGATTTGTACTGCTCCTCGAAACGGCCGATACGGCCTCTTCGCATCGTGACACACTGACGGAGGCGCTCCTGGACTCCTCCGTGCCGCTGTATGTTTGTGGGACCCTGGACAGAGCCAGAGAAATACTGGACAAGGAGCAGCAAATCGGAAACGAGTTGCTCCTGGGCGTTCTGGATGTGGGCATGGCGCAACCACTGGTATGCGCGCAAACACTGGCCCCAATGGCGCCTTTGGCACACTGGAGTTTTGTGGGTGTCGATGCCCACTCCCCACTCGCCAGCCAGATCCACTCTCCCTTTAGCCGAATGGGGAAATACTTCTCATCGGAACGCTATCTTTCTCCTCAGGACATTCAAAAACTGCTGGAAGAAAGCCAACAACGGTACAATCATCGCGACCGACTCGCCAACATAAACAGACAGCTCAGCGTATCGCCCAGGGATCCACTGCACGAATTGAAGCGCTTTACTCAATCCGCCGACTTTCTGAACCATCTTTTCGAGACCGCCAACGAGGCAATGATCGCGACGACCGTCGACGGTACGGTGGTCCAGTGGAACCTGGCGGCAACACACCTTTTCGGAATCGACAGCGAAACAGCGCTGAACCGGAATGTCCGAACTGTTGCTTCCGATCAGTGGCATGACCAATTGCCGGTGATTCTGGCACAGTGCCTCAACGGCGCGGACAGCTACATGACAGCGGAGTTAAAGTGCAGACTCAATTCAGGCGCTCTACGTGAGGTGGAATTGAAGCTGTCGCAGATCAGGGACAGGCAGGACAATATGCTCGGCCTGTCACTGTTCGTCAATGATATCAGCGTCCGCAAACGGGCCCAGGCCGCACTGAACTTGATGAATCGACATTTGGAAAAACTATCCTTCCAGGACGGTCTGACCGGCGTTGCAAACCGGCGTCGTTTCGATGTAGCCCTCGAGCAGGCCTGGCCTGAAGCACGTCGACAACAGGCACCTATCAGCCTGGCCATTTTCGACCTGGACCATTTCAAGCGTTATAACGACTGTCTTGGTCATCTTGCAGGGGATGAGTGCTTGCGAAAGGTCGCCGAGATTCTGTCACAGACTGTTCGCCGTTCCAGCGATATGCTGGCGCGCTATGGAGGCGAGGAGTTTATTCTATTGCTGCCCCATACCGGATATCAGCAAGCCAAAACCTTAATGGCGCACTGCCAGAAACGGCTGGCGGAAGCAAAGCTCCCACACCCGGATTCCCCGGTAGGCGATCAGATCACCTTCAGTTGTGGCATTGCCACTATCGTGCCCGATTCCGACGACCCCACCCCGCTGATCCAGGCGGCAGACCAGCAACTGTATCGCGCCAAGCAGGACGGGCGTAACCGCATTTGCACGGATCACGACGGCTAACGAAAAACGCCCCTCATGGAGGAGCGTTTCGGTTGTTGACGGATGCGTATACAACGACGGCAAGCTGTTGTATCAGGACTGCTTTCTGGCCCAGCGACCTTTGAGACCCATGGCAAACAAGCCAAGACCCAGCAATGCCAGCGTACCTGGCTCGGGCACCGTGACCGTATCGCCTATGGGAGCAACATGACTGATGATCAGCTCCTCGCCATCGGGCAGGTTGAAACCAGCACTCAGCAACGCAGCGTCGATGACTGCCCAGTCCAGACTTTCGTTATTTTCAAACAGTCCCCACCAGGTAGAGTTCTTGATCATGAAGTACTCGGTCGGGCTGTCCAGCCCAAACCCGATCACTGTACTACTTCCATCCACGAACTCGTAGGAGACATCCTCTTCCTTGACGCCATAGGTGGTGTCAGTCCCAAGTACATTGTTTATCCAGCACGACTCAACAGATTCACTACTGCCACTGCCACAGAATCCCAGTGAATTGAGGTCGTTGGTTTCCGCTGCAAGAGGGTCTACATCCCCAACATCAACGCCCCCGATCATATATCCCCATGCGGTACCGGCAAGCGACATAGACGCCACCAGCACCAAGGATTTAGAGAACGCTCTCATAGTATTTCTCCATTAAACATCGCCTGTTAATGACAATCGTTCAAACAGACTTCTTCCTTATTTGGACGCCTTACGCCTGATCAGCCAAGGTCCGGGTTTTGGATAATCAGCCCTTAATCCGAATCTGGCCTCTTCGAATGAGCAAGCACAAGCCACGCCAATGATATAATTTTTATATAAAACATATAGTTGAATAACACTCAGCGGCCTCATTTACGCCAGCCATATTCACAACTGTAAATTTCGTCGACATTTTTGGATAATCAGCCGCAATCCGGCTAAAAGGAGCTGGCCATCAGGCCACAGGTATTGGGCAGCCAGCTTCTTTGCGTCAGTTTTATTTACAAACCTGTTTACCAAGTACCAATTGCCAACCACATCACAAAAACACAACAAAAACTGATGTCATGGCTTATTGGAATCCACCACGAATCCCATAACCGTGCCGGCTTAATCGCGAATTGACCTACCCCCGACACCTCCAACGTCGCCAAAGCCAAACCTTTGGCCCAATCAATGGGCCTACTATCCCAACCAATGATAAAGCGGTCACAAGAACCGCAACGACTCACAATAACAATGGAGTACGCGAATGAATGGCTCTCCCATTTCCAGCAAGGGACTGCTGCAAGTAGCCGTCCCGACTATGGCTTTTCCCCGAAAAGCCCTCCTCATCATGATGATGGTCGGTATCGGCCTGGCAGGCTGTGGTGGCGAAAAACAATCCATCCAGGATATAGACAATAGCCCTGGCGAACTTTATTTCAGCTACCCGGCAGCTGACCAGGCGGCTGTTCCTGTGACCGCGCCGGTTTTCATGCGTTTTACCCGGGCATTATCACTGGATGAGAACGAGCTCTCCCCGGAGTTGCTGCGCCTTGAAAGCGACCAGGGGGAAGTAATCGCCCTGACCGACCTGACCATGACGAGTGGCCAGCAGGGCATTGCTGCCCGGCCGCAACAACCTCTGAAACCGGGCACCCGCTACACCCTGATCAACAAAGGCCTGGGGACCGAGATGGGTGAAATCACACTGCCCGGGGGCGGCATTTCCTTCACCACGGCGCCTGCAACCCAAGGGCCGCTGCTCGATCGCACCGAAGGCAACGGCTTTCGCGTTGCCCGCTTTATTCCCAAGGGAGACGACGCCTACCCTGCCACGGACATCTCGGTAATCCGTATCCAGTTTACCGAGCCGGTGGATGAGCAAACACTGATCTATGGCGACACCATCAGCCTCCTGGATGCCAGCAACGAACCAGTCCCGGCGGAAATGTACGTTCAGGGCCACCGGGTCACAGTGGATCCGGAGGGCGATCTGGATCCGTCCCAGACCTATTCCATCAGCCTGACCGAGGGAATCCGCAGCACCATTGCCGACGCACCGCTGGAACTACCACCGGAAGCGCCGTGGACGATTACGCCACTGGATTCAACCTCACCGAAGGGGGTCCGCGAGCGCATGGCCCAGACGGCCACAACCGATACCGGAAAGCTGGCGCTGTCGGGAGAGAACTTTAATTCCGTGAACCTGAGTTCTCTGTTACTGGGCAGCAATAACACCACCACCGCGACCGGCACCGTATTCGCCGAACTCGGTTTTATTCCAAAATTCGAAAACGCCGGGCAGAGCGTGCCACTTCGCATCGAACGTGGCGCACTGATGACCGGTTCTGACGTGGTCGTAAACGTGGCCGGAGCACTGCCCGCCGGGTTCTCATCGGAAGCGGTGGAGGTTCGTTTCCTGTCCGATGCCAACGGCTTCCTGATGAAAAATCCGCACACCGACAACGAGAACGCCCCCCGCCTCGTCGAGCTCTACATCGACATGGCCCTGAATACGGGCAACACCATCGCCAACGCGGCTCTGGGTCAGGAGCTCCTTCATGTCCACCTGGTCGGAACCGCCCTGGTTGAAGACGGCACCCTGAGCATTGAAGCCGTTGGCGTCATAGAGCCCGACGTCATGGGCGTGGATGTCGCCTCCGGACTGATCTCCTTCCGCCTGGAAAGCTATCGCAACCCGGATGATGCGCCTGCTGAATCCAGCTTCGCAGACAGTGAAGCACCAACCATCAAAAGCTGGGTGCCAGGCGAGGACAATCAGGACAAGTTTCGGCCAGGCGATCCTGTCATTGTCTATTTATCCGAACCGGTACTGCCGGGGTCCGTCACCCGTGAAAGCATTACCCTGATAAAAGATGGCGTAGAGCAACCTTTCACCCACTCACTCAATGGTTCAGTTCTCTCCGTTCGGCCTACATCTGCGCTGGAACACGGCGCACACTACAGCCTGCTACTGAACGGTATAACGGATCTCGCTGGTCATAGCCTGTCGGCGCCTCAACTAGATTTCGAACTGGCTCCCACGCTTGATGGCACCCCTTCCGACCAGTCTCCCATTGCCCTGACGACATTACCGGGATTCCCCTGCGCCAAGAGTTCTGTCGACACCGCCAACGGGCACCAGGGACGATGCTCCGGGGGCCAGGCATCGGATGATTTACTGCCAATTACGCAACACCCGGGAAACCAGCCCATTGCGGTTCGCTTCTCACAGGACATCGAGCCGGCTACCATTATCGCCGGCGATTCGCTGACAATTGAATCCTTTGAAGACGGCGGATGGACACCAGTGCCAACCGCTGATTACACGCTCCAAACCGGCCCGAGACATCTTCTGATCACCCCAATGGTGAGCTGGAGTGAAAACACACTGTATCGCTACACCCTCAACGCCAACACGCCGATTCGCTCAGTCGCCAACCTGCCACTGCAAACGGAAATCCTGACTCAAGGCACGCGGGATCAGGGCAACCGGACATTCGGCGGCCAGCCGCTGGTAAACTACTTTACCGCCGCCAAGCCGCTGAGTGACCGTGTCGCCCTGCCCTTGAGGAACCTGCCTGCGGCAGATGCCAATGCAGACCTCGCGTATCAGTCCGGCCTTGAGGCCGGCTCCGTTTCCGGAGAAAGCATGCCCAACGCCGCAGGACTGCGAGCGTCGGGCGTCAGCGCCATCAATGAAGAGACCTTGGTGCAAGGTGCCAACATTGGCTGCGCGTATGCGCTCGACTGCGAAAAAGACCAGTACATCTACCTGAGCGCCATGCTGGACACCATCGTGGCAGGTGACACCGATGACAATGGCAACATCCCCGTTGATATATTGCCCTCAATACTCGCCACCACCTCGAGCAGCGTATGGGCTTTTATCGATACCAGCTTTGTTGATGCCTTCCCCGATTTCGTGCTGAGTGTGGATCTCAGTGAAAACGAGGAAATACCCACCGGACCGATGCTCATGCGCATCCGCTACGATGAGAATGACGACGGCCATTCCGTTCCGCCAAAGGGCAAAATCCGTTCCGACGAAAACGGGGACCTCACATTTGAGACCACCCTGAACGTCTACCTCGATGCGCCTTATCTGAACCCCAGCATCGGCCCCGCCAATCTGGGGCACAACCTGCGCAGTTACCCGATTGACCAACTGGTTCTAAAGGGGCCTATCACGTTCCTGGATGACGGCAGAATGCAGATTGCGCTCGAAAACGTGGAGGCGGTCCCGATCGATGTCGAAGTGACAGGACAAATCGATATCACTGCCGATAACACCGACGGTATCTGCGGGAGCATTCTGTTCCAGTGGTTGTGCGAAGGCATTGCAAACGAAGCGATTGATGCCAATACCCGCATCCACCTGGAGATCCCGGCGGGGCAACTGCGCCTGAATTACATCTCGCCCTATACCCAACACTAGGCGGCGTCCGTCTCCAGAACGCGAAGAGGCCAGCACCCGCTGGCCTCTTCTGCATTGATCAGACACAAAACCTCGCACTCATTCACACATTCCCAACAAAGTCTGTTAGTTATGACCTCGCTTTACCTCGCTCTCTCGTCAATCATAGGTAAAACACAGAAGTGTTCTTTTCGACGATGATTCATGTCATTGAAGCCAACGTCCCAAAAAGACAAGGTGGTTACACTCAGACACAGTTTTACCAGTATCCATTAGTGTGATCAGGCTCATCACCTCAGTCACACGAGCACGACAGACAAAAATAACAGGAGTCACATTCATGTCCGGTTCCCACCGTTTCACAGTGCGGGCGCTTACGCTCGCCATCGCCACCACTTCAGCAGGCTTTGCGGGCATTGCCTCCGCCAGCATGGGCAACCTTGGCACCGCCTACGGCGTCATGCCAGTGGACGTCGCTACAGCCCAGTCACTGTCCATGTTTAACGATCAGGTCTCGGCTACCTACTACAACCCGTCATACCTGACCACTGACGAACGTGGCGAGCTGACCGGCGGTATTCTCCACGCCGAGCAGGAACTTCGCTCAGCCCGTTCTGACGCCGACGGCGACATAGTTTCCGATTCTCCCAGCCAGCATGTGCTCATTGGTATGAAAACCAACCTAGGCTCACTCACACGCTTTGACCACCCGATTTATCTGGGTTTTATCGCCGGCGTTGAAAAATACGGCAAGGAAATGCTGGCGTTTTCTTCCGAAACGTCTGAAACGGGCCAGTACCTCCAGTACGGAAAAGAGCCTCTGTTCCTGAATATCGGCGGCGCGACCCCACTCTGGCGCGGCATCTCGGGTGGTTTCTCGGTTCGGGTAACGCTGGAAGCAGAGGCCCAGCTCGATGCAGTGTCCACACTGGGCGGTGAAACCAGTCGCGAGCAGCTTTCGGTCAATGCCGAGCCGTCGTTGAAATCCATTCTTGGCACCACCATCCGTTGGGGTGAAACCCTTTGCCCGGACAGCGATTGCTTCCTGGATGGCTGGGAGAGCGCATTCACCTATCGCACCCGCTCATCCGCTTCAACATCGGTCAACTCCAACATCATCGTGACCCAGACGATCCCGGATCCGGGCCTCAGCCTGGCCGTGGCAACCATCGATTCCTTCCAGCCGGAAACATTTGGCTTTGGGACACAGTACAAGGGCGATGGCTGGCGCGTTGGTGGCAGTATCGAGCAACAGAACTGGTCCGAACTGGAAGATGAGTTTGGTCGAGACACCATCCGCGACCAGGAGAATGTCAGCTCCGGCGATCGCATCCGCTTTGACGATGTGCTGATCCCCCGCATAGGCGCGGAATTCGATCTTGGTGAACACTTTGCCGTTCGCGGTGGCCTGGCATACGAGGAATCCCCGCTCAAAACCACTCGAAATCCTGAACTGAACTATCTGGACACCAATAAAATCGTAGCTGGCCTTGGTATCAGCGCGACCTACAAACGTACCCGTCTGCTTGCCTACCCGGTACGTCTGGATCTCGGTTATCAGTACCAGCAGTTGCAGGAAAGAGATTTCACCATCGTCGACTTTGACGGCAACGAGCAGGAAGCCACGGCCGATGGCGATATCCACGTAATCAGCGGCTCCATCACCCTGAAGTTCTGATAAGAGGTCTGCCATGAACTACAAAAATACACTGGCACTATTACCCGCTGCTATCCTTGCCGCCTGTGGCGGCGGGGATGGACAAACAATCAACGCACCGCAGACACCCGGGGCCGTCGTTTACTCTTATCCATCCGACGGTCAGGGTGAAGTCAGCCCGAAATCCGATCTGGTATTGCGCTTCTCCCATGCCCTCTCTGACGAGGATGTTGCCAGCAAAATCCGCGTCGTTGGCGGTGGCAGCGAGGTCGCGTTTTCCACAGAAGCCGTGGACGGTGGCCGAAGCCTCAAGATCACGCCGCAGGACGAACTGCAACCCGGCACCGACTACACCGTGGAATTCTCTGAAAACCTTCAGGCCGAAGGTAACCGCAGAATTGCGACACCCAATGCCGTCGGCCCTGCAGGCATTCAGTTTTCTACACGAGGTGGCTTAACCGGTATTGCAGGGCTGGACAACACCGATGCCACCTTCAAGGTGGCCGAGATGATTCCGGCGGCAGGCTCCGTGTTCAAGCCCATGGACATTTCCACATTCCGCCTGCGCCTGACACAACCGGTGCACCCCGAGTGGAAAGAGCTGGGTGGCGTCATTGAAATCACCAACAGCAACGGCGAAACGGTCCCAGCCATCGTTCTGGTTAAAGGTCGCCTTGTTACCATTGATCCCTGTATACCGGACACTCCGGAACTGTGCGGTCGAGATGACGACTTCCTGACCCCAGGCGAAACCTACACGATCTCCGTCCGAAACCTGCCCGGAATTAATGGCGGTGTACTGGAGAGCTTCAGTGAAGAGCTCACGCCGCGTGATACCGGCCCTAGAGTTGTCCTGTTCCAGGAGGTCATCGATTCCGGCCTGAACGCGGGCAGCACTGAAAGCGACGCCCGCCGCTCAAAGCTCAATGGCCAGATCATCAACGGCGTCACCCTGAACTCCGTTTTACAGGGCACCGCAGGTCCCTCACAACAGACCGGTGGTCTGTTTGCCGAATTGGCCTTTGCGCCTGCATTCGAGGCAGACGAACCTTTGCCATTGCGCGTACCCAAAGGCAGCGTGCTGAATAGCAGCAGCCTAGATGTGCTCATAAACGGATCAGTGCCTGTCATTAATCCGAATACCGGCGAGATCCAGAAGACCGGTAACATTAAAGTCACCATGCTGTCGGACGCCACCGGCTATCTGATGCCCAACCCCTATACCAATGACCTGAGCGCACCAAGGCACGTCAAGCTGTTCATGGATGTGTCCATGAACACCGAAGCGGCCCAACCTAATGCGTCTTTGTCCCAGAACCTGCTAGGTGTTGAACTCACCGGTATTGCCCTGGTGGAGGATGGTACACTGACAATCGATGCCATCGGCATGGTAGAGCCCAACCTGCTGGGCCAGGAAGTCACTGACTCCACCATTGCCTTCCATATCGAGGCGGCAACCGACGCCACCTCACAGCTCGATGCCTCCGATCAACGAAATACCGAACTGGAAGACCTGACTGGCCCACAACTGGTCAGTTGGATGCCTGGTCCGGATGAAGCCATACCCGGCAATCGCGACCAGCTACAACGCCCGGGCGATCCGATTGTACTCAACTTTGATGAGCCACTGGACAGCGACAGCGTTGCCTCTGAATTTACATTGTTGGCCGACGGCACCCCCATTGCGGCTGAGGATTTGCGTCGCAAGCTGGACGGTACCGTTGTAGTGTTGAACCCCGTTGGTGGCCTGCAGCATGGTGTTGATTACGCCCTTCAGATCAATGGTTCGCTGACCGATCTGGCAGGCAACAGCACAACGTCGCAAACCCTGGAGTTTGCGCTGCCCGAGATTGCTCCAGCAGAAGCGTCCCCAATCGCATTGACCACCTACCCGGGTTACCCCTGCGTTACGACCGGGCTGGACCTTACCAACGAAACTCATGGCCAGTGTGTCGACGCCGCCCCAGACGGTCCGCGCGGCGATGTCCTGCCGCTCACTACACTGCCGGAAAACCGCCCGATTGTGGTGTTGTTCTCGCAGATGATGGACCTCGCGTCTATTCGTGACAAAGAAACTTTCGTTGTCGAGAAGATTGACCCGAACACTGGTGACCCGATTGCGACGGTGGACGGACGACTCGAGAAAAACCAACACCGTATCCGCTTCTATCCGGACGAGCCCTGGGAAGTGGACAGCTATTACCGCTATACACTAGCCTCGGCGACGGCAGTCGATAACTGTGCCAACGCCCTCTGCTCTGCAGAAGGGTATCCGTTACAGACAGACCTGCTGGTGGATCCCGAAGATATTGGCGGCCCGGACATGGAAATCTATTTCAAGGGTACTTCAGCTGTCAGCTCCGTCTTTACGCCGTTGCGAAACCTGACAACCCGGGACACCAATGCCAACTTCGCGATCGACTGCCCCACCTTGGCAGACACAGATTGCGAAGAGCCATTTGCCCACAAGGCCAGCAAGACGCCCGGCGAGTTTGCCCCGGTCCGAAACGCCGCCAAAATGGCGGTAACCAACAAGGAGGCGACAGCACTAGGGGTTCCAGTAGGGGCTAGTGTGGGCTGCCCGGCAGACGAGTCCTGCCCGGAGAGCAAATTTATTTACCAAACCATGGGACTCAATGTTGAAGTCGTGGGGCCGGCCTACGACGACGACGGCAACAACATCGGCGTCCGGGTGCTGCTTTACCCGACCATGGTGGCTGCCACCTCGTCAAGCGTGTTCCTGGATGGTTTTGGCGAAAACGCCACCGGTCCCTTGGCACTGCGCATGCGTTATGTTACGCCAACTGAGGACAACCCAATGGGGTTAATTGAGGGTGTCATCGTAGAAGGCCCCAATGGCGAACCTAGATTCGTGACCCAGACGGACCTTAGCCTGGATGCGCCCAATCTGTCACTGCCGCTCGCTCAAGCCTTGGAGCACGACCTCTACAGTAAGGTTATCCCGCTGGATCTGGACGGACCTATTATCTTCTTCGACGATGGCCGTATGCAGATCGGGATTCTCAACAACAATTCACCCGCGATCACCGTAAATATTACGGTTACCATTCCTATCATCAATGAGTTCCTTTCATACTCCGATTGTGTAGCAGCCCGCGGTCCAACAGGAATTGTAAGCTGCCTGTCAGATCCTGACACTACAGAGAGCGGAGACATCATTATCCCGTTGGCTATTCCCACACAGGGCATTTCCCTGAACTTCATTACCAACCCAATCAAGGAGATCCCGGAAGAGTATTAACCTGCGATACTCACCCGCACTCCAGGCCAGCCTTCGGGCTGGCCTTTTTTATGGCCGCTTCTGCCAGATCACGCTTTTCCCCTCACCTGCATTTCCTGCTAATCTGGTTGCCTGTTGAAACTAACCCCCTTGTTGCTGCACCTAGGTTAATAAAAAGATCCTTTCAGGAGAGCCCCCATGGAAAACGGCACCCATTACCGCACCTGCCATTTGTGTGAAGCCATGTGCGGCGTGGCGATTGAAGTCAAAGATGGCCACATCGCTTCCATCAAAGGCGATGAAGACGACCCGTTAAGCCATGGCCATATCTGCCCCAAGGCAGTCGCTCTACAGGATCTGCACGAAGATCCGGAACGACTCAGAAAGCCGATGCGCAAAACCGCCAACGGCTGGAAGGAAATGGACTGGGACGAAGCCTTCGACCTGGTGGCCGATCGCCTGCATCGGGTGCGCAAGGAACAGGGCCGCAACAGCATCGGGGTATACCTGGGCAACCCGAACGTCCATAACCATGGGTCGCTGGTGGCCACCATGCCGTTTTTGCGGGCCATTGGCAGCCAGAACCGGTTCTCTGCCACCTCCAACGATCAACTGCCCCACATGTTGGCCAGCCTGGAATTGTTCGGGCACCAGATCCTGTTTCCGATTCCCGATATCGACCGCACCGATCTGTTTATCTGCATCGGCGCGAACCCGATGGCCTCCAACGGCAGCCTGATGACGGTTCCGGACGTCCGCGGGCGGCTGAAAGCCTTGAAAGGTCGTGGCGGAAAAATGATCGTGGTGGATCCGCGGCGTACGGAAACCGCCAAATTGGCCGACGAGTTCCATTTCATCCGCCCCGGCACCGATGCATTGCTGCTGATGGCCATGGTGCATACCCTGTTCGATGAGGACCTGGTCAACCTTGGCCACGCTGAGAACTGGACCAAAGACGTCGACCTGCTGCGCCTCGCGTCCCTGAGTTTCACCCCGGAGGCGGTCAGCGCACACACAGGTCTGGAACCAGACTCCATCCGCCAGTTGGCACGACAACTGGCCACCACACAAAAAGCCGCGCTCTACACCCGAATGGGCACCAGCACCCAGGCTTTCGGGGGCGTGGCGACCTGGCTGGCCTACTGCCTGAACATCCTGACTGGCAAGCTGGACGCTACCGGCGGAGTGATGTTCACACAGCCCGCAATCGATCTGGTCGCACTTGGCGGATTTTCCGGCCAACAGGGACATTTCGGCAAGCGCTACAGTCGTGTGAAAAAGCTGCCGGAATTTGCCGGTGAATACCCCGCCAGTACCATGGCGGATGAGATGCTGACACCTGGCGAAGGTCAGATCAAAGCGTTTGTCACCGTCGCCGGCAACCCGGTATTGTCCAATCCCAACGGCGGACGGCTGGATCAGGCCCTGGAAGGCCTCGACTTCATGGTGTCGGTGGATTACTACCTGAATGAGACCACCCGTCACGCGGACGTGATCCTGCCTCCCACGGCCGCCCTCGAACGCAGCCATTACGACCTGATTTTCAGTATGTTTGCGGTGCGCAACTTCGCCAAATACAGTGATGCCCTGTTCGAGGCCGGCGAGGATTCCCGCCATGACTGGCAGATCCTGCTGGAACTGGCACACCGTTTGGAGAAGAAACGTAAGGGTGGTCGCCTGCCCCTGCGCTCCGAACTGGGCTGGCGAGCATTCAAGCAGATCGGGCCCGACCCGATCCTGGACCTGTTGTTGCGCTCCGGACCCTACGGGGCCGATATAGGTCCGGCCAGAGGATTGGTACAACCAGCCGTCGACCTGGCCCTGGACATCCTGCCCAACCGTCACCCACTCCGGGGCATGGCCAAGCTCAGCCCGCTAAACCGCCATTGGCAGGATTTACCCAAAGGACTATCGCTGGCAACGCTACGGGACAACCCTAATGGTGTCGACCTGGGCCCCCTCAGGCCCTGCATGCCCGAGAGACTGTTCACCCGTGACGGCAAGGTTAACCTCGCGCCAAGGCGCTACCTGAAGGATCTGGACCGACTCCACGAGCTGCTGGCAAGTCCTGCCACGGACGAGCTGTTGATGATTGGCCGCCGACACGTACGTAGCAACAATTCCTGGATGCACAACAGTCAAAGACTGGTCAAGGGCAAAGATCGCTGCACGCTCATCATCCACCCTAGGGACGCTGCGCGTTGTGGACTCCAGCCTGGCGATTCAGCGGAAATCACCTCGGACTCTGGCAACGTTTCCGGTAACATCGTGCTGCCCGTTGAGATTACCGAAGACATCATGCCCGGCGTCGTGTCTGTCCCCCATGGCTGGGGCCACCATCGCCCGGGCACCGGTCAGTCTGTGGCATCGGCTCATGCCGGGGCCAGTATCAATGATGTCCTGAGCGACCAGCAGGTGGACCCCCTCGTGGGCACGTCAGTCCTCAACGGCCAGAAGGTTAAAGTGAAGGTCTGGCGTGCGGAGCGTCAGCGTAAACGCGCGTGATAGAAACGAGGATGAACCTATGCCCGTGTGGCTCCAGTGGACACTGATTATTGCTGGCCTGATCGCCATCGCCGTGCTTTCGGCTTTCATTGTGCGCCAGGCCAGACTGCTGAAGACATACCGCAAGCGGGCAGACAAAAACCGGGCGTTCCAGTCGGAACGCCGGCAATCCATGGTGGAAAGCATCCATGTCATTGCCATGGCGGTCGAAGAGGATCAGGTCGAATACTCAGAGGCCTGTCTGCGGCTGAAGGGATTACTGGACCACGTAGCTCCGGAGCTGCTGGCACAGTCACCCTTCCGGGTCTTCCAGGAAGTCTACGACCAGATCCAGCATATGCCGACGCATAGGGCTCGGCAGGCTACGAACACCCGCTTCATCGAAAAGATGGACAAAGAACGCCGTACCATAGAAGAAAAGAACGCGGACGCGATCCGTCGTGCGGCAACCGCCCTTCGGCATCACACCTTCTGACGTTAACCCTTACTCCCGCCGGATTAATTTGTAACATTTTGTAACAGGAATACCAAGAACCCAGGGGTATTTAACTTTGGAAATCAACGTATTCCAGTGTTTAAAAAATGAAACAGTCAACCTGACCGATTTTCGTTACCAAGGTTGACTTTTAATTTCAAGCTCATCGTCTAAATTTAAAGACAAGGTAGTCCTACCCAATCTCTGCGGACACCTTACGTTGTTTTCTCCTGATAAGTTTGGACGACTCTGCAACAAGCGGGTGAGCTTGCCGGCCTTTTGGCCGGCTTTTTTATAGTAAAATCAAGACGTCATCATGCCGGCCATGGCCATGACGCTGGCCTTGTTCCCGACCAGTTTGTCAAATTGCTCTTCGACGGCAGCCTGATCAAGTCCCAGTGATTCGTAAAGGGACCGGGGTATTTCTTCACTGCCTCCCAAAACCACACCACGTTTTGTGAGTAACTGACGACCTAACCAAAGTAATCTGGCGTAGGCACTGTGCGCACCGTCGTAGTCCGGGTTTTTCTGATAGCGAATAGCCAGGACTACCTCATCGGGCATCCCCCAGTTCTGCATAAGCTCGGCCGCTATCTGCTCGCGGGTTATTCCCAGCAAATATTGTTCGGTCACCGCGGGGTCCATGTTGGCATTCACCTCCAGTGAGCGACACACGAGCTTGAAATGCGGAGGGAAAACCTGAGCCAATACCAGATAACCAAAGTTGTGTAACAGTCCGGCCAGATACGCCAGACCGGATACGGGGCGCTCACCACGAGGCATCATCGTACTCAGAATGCTCGCGGCCTGAGCCTGCCAGATGGCCTGCTGCCAATAATCCACATACCCTTCCGGGTGGTCATTTGGTTTGGCAAGAGCCCGGCCGAGGGCCAGCCCCATTGACAGGTTCATCACCAGATCGAACCCCAGCACCCGTGAGACGGCGTCATGCACCGACCGGACCTGTCCGGCCGCAGCATAAAAGGACGATGAAGCCCAACTCACGATTTGTGCCGCCAGACTGGGATCACTCTCGACAATATCAACCAGGTCCCCCATCTCCGCGTTGGGATTTACACGCAAGCGAATAATACGCTGGGCAGTCTCGGGAAGTGGTGGCAGCTCGAGCGTATCTTCCAGGCGCTGCTGGATTCTCAGCCCGGTGAATCTCTTGATGGCAGAATGGAGCTGATCCAGATCCTTCTCCGGGTAATCCAGATTGATCCGGATGCTTTCCGGAGCCACCGCAAAATCCGCCCTCTCACCCTGAGCGGTCATCGCACGAAAATCCTCACTTGGCATCACCATGGCCAGGTCTTGCGAACCGAGAACGATGGCGATGGCCTCCAGGCTGTCCACGCGATTGTCCACAATAGTGGGCCATCCGGTCAGTGACGGCAACGCCGGCAATTCCGTCAGCCCCGCGCGCTCCCTGACTCTCAGCTGCTCACGACGCTTCATCACCCGCAGATCCCGCCCAAGTTGGCGATTGAGCGAATTGATATCAAGAAGATCATCATGCCGGCAGATGGCCTGCACGTTTCCCTGATCGTCACTGAGCAACACCATTCTCAGCAACTGGTCACTCTCTGCCTGACGTATATCCCGCAGGGCCACCTCCCCCGCATTGTCGCCCAGCGCTTCCCGGACCGAAACCGGTAATTCCATGGTTATTCCCCAATGTCTGACGTGCCACCTCGTGACACAATGACTTTAGACGTCGCCGTATCGAATTCTCTCACCCAGCCAACGACGAATCAGGCCACCGACTACTTCGGGCTGTTTCATCAACCCCGGTGCCATTTCCCGGATTGGCTCAATCCAACCTTTGTCACGCTCGAAATCAGCCAATCGAAACTGCATCATGCCGGTTTGACGCGTTCCCAGCACCTCACCCGGCCCACGAATTTCCAGGTCTTTCTCCGCGATCACAAAACCATCCTGGCTATCACGCAGAGCCTGCAACCTGGCTTTGCCATTCAGGGACAGTGGCGGGTGATACATCAGGACACAGAAGCTGGCCTGTTCACCCCGCCCCACTCGACCTCGCAGCTGGTGCAACTGTGCAAGCCCCAGCCGCTCCGGGTTTTCGATGATGATAAGCGAGGCGTTGGGGACATCCACGCCAACCTCGATGACCGTTGTTGCCACCAACAGGTCCAACTCCCCATGCTTGAACCGGGCCATAACCTCGGCTTTTTCCGCCGCTTTCAGACGCCCGTGAACCAGCCCAATTGTCAGGTCCGGCAGGCGCTCCGACAACTCCTGGGCGGTAACCTCCGCTGCCTGACACTGTAGCGCTTCGGATTCTTCAATCAGTGTACAGACCCAATAGGCCTGGCGTCCCTCCTGGCAGGCGTTGCGAACCCGATCGACCACATCGTCCCGGCGGCTATCGGGTATCGCGATGGTTTCAATAGGCTTTCTCCCGGGCGGCAATTCATCGATCACCGAAGTATCCAGGTCGGCATAGGCGCTCATGGCCAGGGTTCTCGGAATCGGCGTTGCCGTCATGATCAGCTGATGAGGAGCAAGAGAACCACCCACCCCTTTCTCGCGCAATGCCAGGCGTTGATGGACACCAAAGCGGTGTTGCTCATCGACGATCACCAGGGCCAGACGATTGAACACCACATCGTCCTGGAACAGTGCATGGGTGCCAATGGCCACCGTCGCCTCACCACTACTGACCTGTTCCAGCGCTTCCCGCCGGGCCTTGCCCTTGACCTTGCCGGATAGCCAGGCCAGACGAATACCCAGTGGCTCGAGCCATTCCCGGAAGTTGTGGTAATGCTGTTCCGCGAGAATTTCGGTAGGAGCCATCAACGCAACCTGAGCCCCTGCGCCTATGGTTTGCAGCGCCGCCAACGCGGCCACCACGGTTTTCCCCGAGCCAACATCGCCCTGGACCAGGCGCAACATCGGCAACGGCTGACTGAGATCCTGGCGGATCTCACCGACAACGTACTGCTGGGCTCCGGTCAGGCGGAAGGGCAAGGCATCCAGAAAGCGTTCCACAAGGTCGCCGGTGGGTAACAACGGCAAAGCTTCCTTCGCCTGGATCTGCTCCCTGACCTGCAGCAGGCTGAGCTGGTGGGCCAGCAACTCTTCCATCACCAGCCGTTGCTGGGCCGGGTGCTTGCCTTCCATTAACAAGTGAACCGGAGCGTTGGCAGGAGGCGAATGCACCAGCGCTACGGCATCCGTGATACCGGGCAGTTGATAGTCCGCCAGCAGAGCCGCAGGCAACCAGTCACGAATGGGATAGCGTTTCAGGTAGGACAAGGCCTGTTCACACAGGGAACGCACCCGCGGCTGCTGGATACCTTCCGTCAGGGGGTACACCGGTGTCAGGGTAGCCTCACCTTCCGCAGGCATCGGGGGCGGATTGGTCTGATACTCGGGGTGGTAAAACTCGTAGCCGGCCCGGCCAGGGCGGACTTCGCCAAAGCAGCGTACCCGAGTGCCTTCGGTCAGCTGGTTCTTCTGGGCTGCGTTGAAGTGAAAAAACCGCATGACCAGGAAGCCGCTGTGGTCCTTCAGGGTGACCTGCAGGCTGCGCCGCCGCCCCATGACCAGATCGGTTTTCATCACCTCGCCTTCCACCACACCGACATCGCCAATGCGCAGATTTCCCATGGGGATGATCCGGGTGCGGTCTTCGTACCGATGGGGCAGATGAAACAACAGATCCTGCAGGGAGTGTATCCCCAGCTTGGCAAGCCGGTCCGCCAGGGCGCTGCCTACGCCCTTGAGTGTGGTGACCGGAATATCATCCAGTGAGGTCATGGCAGGCCTCAGGCGCTGGCTGCAACGGCCGGGGTATCGGATTTTGCCTTTTCAATGACACGACACTGGCTCGCCGCCAGCGACAATACATCGATGGCTTTCGGACGTGGGAATGTCACCCGCCATGCCAGAGCCACCGTACGGAACGGCACCGGTGGGGCGAACGGTCGAACCGCCAGGATGTCTTCGTGATACTGCATGGCGGTAGCTGCTGAGAGTGGCAGCACGGTAATACCCAGCCCGGAAGCGACCATGTGGCGAATGGTTTCAAGGGAGCTGCCCTCGGTGACCAGTGCCGGGGAAGTCGCACCGGCATGACGGGTAACGGCTTCCACCAATGGCGGGCAGGACTCCAGTACCTGATCCCGGAAACAGTGGCCGGGGCCAAGCAACAGCAGTTGTTCCTTTGCCAGTTCTTCCGCGGTCAGGCTTTCTCGCTCCGCCAGCGGGTGGCCTGCAGGCAGCAGGACGACGAACGGCTCGTCATACAGCGGCAGGGTTACTACTTCAGGCTCTTCGAACGGCAGCGCGATAATAATGGCATCCAGCTCTGAGTGACGGAGCTTCTGGCGCAGGCTGGCGGTGTAGTTTTCTTCTATGAACAACGGCATATCCGGTGCGGCACGCCGTAATTCAGGCAAAAGGTGAGGAAAGAGGTACGGACCAATGGTATAAATAGCACCGACTTTCAACGGAGAGTTCAGCTGGTTCTTGCCGTCCTGGGCCATGTCCTTGATCACACCAACCTGATCCAGAACGCGCTGGGCCTGTTCAATAATACGCAGACCGGTTTCGGTGACACGGATACTGCTTTTACTTCGTTCAAACAGGGGAATACCGAGTTCGTCTTCCAGCTTCTTCACCGCCACACTCAGTGTGGGCTGACTGACATGACAGCGCTCGGCAGCGCGGCCAAAATGCCTTTCCCGTGCCAGGGTAACAACGTATCGTAACTCGGTGAGAGTCATGGTGAGCTCCGGTCAGGGTTTTTCCAGGTCAAAAATTCGTCCGGGTCAGAGGTCGGTGTATTTAAATGTCCCTTTGGTCGATACGCCAAAGCATAAGGATTGAAATTGTCTATGGCAATCACTGAAAGCAATAAACTGCCGCGAATTCTTGTCGCCGGCTGTGGCAAGCTGGGTGGCAGCATTGCCTCATTACTGAGCGAGCAGGCCGAAGTGTTCGGACTCAGACGAAACCCGGACAGGATACCCGCCGCCATTCATCCACTGGGCGCCGATCTTTTGCAGGCAGACCAGCTTAATAGCGTCATACCTGACCAACTTGATGCCGTGATCTATTGCCTGACTCCCTCCAGCTATGATGAGCAGGGCTATCAGGATGCCTATGTGAACGGCCTGAACAACCTGCTGCACGCGCTGTCGGGCCAGACACTTCAACGTCTGATCTTCATAAGCAGCACCAGTGTCTACGCTCAGGACGATGATAGCTGGGTCGACGAATCGAGCCCGACGAAACCATCGCGCTTCAGTGGCCAGACCATACTGGCCGGCGAGAATCTCGCACTGGACAGCGGGTTCGCCACCACCGTTGTTCGTTTCAGCGGGATTTACGGACCCTCTCGCCGGCGCTTTCTGGATGCGGTGGTCGCCGGCAACATGAATCCGGTCAGTCCCGGCCCGTTCAGTAACCGCATTCACGAAGCCGACGCAGCAGCGGTCGTCGCTCACCTGCTCCACAAGTCACTCAGTGGCGAAGACATCGATAACTGCTACATTGCCAGCGATTGCGAACCGGTCAGGCTGGATGAGGTGGTCCAATGGGTTCAGGAGCAGCAGCCTTGCGCCACTCCGAAAGCCGATGCCCGTATCGGCGGCCGGGCCGGCAGCAAACGGTGCAGTAACCAGCGGTTGCTGGGCAGCGGTTACCACTTTCGCTACCCGGATTTCCGGGCAGGCTATCGGGAAATGATTGCCGAGCGCCCATAAAAAAAGCGGCCCGTTCAAGTGGCCGCTTTTCTCGCTACTGGCCTTTGCCAATCAGCTCAGAACCATCACCGCTTCCATCTCAATGGGCACACCCTTTGGCAGTGCCGCAACACCGACAGCAGCACGGGCAGGGTATGGCTCCTGGAAATACGTCGCCATGATTTCGTTGACTGTGGCAAAGTTAGCCAGGTCCGTCATGTAGATGTTGAGTTTGACGATGTCCTTCAGCTCACCACCACTGGCTTCGCAGACCGCTTTCAGGTTCTCGAACACCTGACGGGTCTTGGCGGCGAAATCACCGGCAACCACTTCCATGGTTTCCGGTACCAGAGGAATCTGGCCCGACAGGTATACGGTATCGCCAGCTTTCACCGCCTGGGAATAGGTACCGATTGCCTGGGGTGCGTTTTCGGTCTGGATAATCGATTTATTGGTCATGACCTTTGGGTTCCTCTCTTCCAAAACGCCAATCGTCGCCCCTTGGAGCGCACCCTGTCAACCAGCCGTTGGTCGGCATTCCGGGTTAGTGACGCACCCGGTTGATGTGGGTTACGGCGCGAATATTGCGAATTCGCCGCATGACTCTCGCCAGGTGGCGGCGCCCGTTGACATGCACCACCAGACTGACAACGCCCAGCCGCGCATTCTGTTCTTCCACGTTGATGCGCTCGATATTGCCGTCAGCCATGGCGACAGCGTTCGCCACCTCGGCAATCACACCACGCTGACGCTCCAGCTCTACGCGCAATTCAACGGAAAACTCATCAGTAATGTCCTTGGCCCACTTCAGATGGGTCAGACGTGCCCGACCTTCATCGTCCTCGGGCAGACGAGAGCATGTGTCGGAATGGATCATCATGCCCTTGCCCGAGTCCATAATACCCACCACCGGATCTCCGGGAATCGGCTTGCAGCAACTGGCAAAACGAACCAACAGGCCCTCGGTGCCACGAATTGTCACTGGGCTACCCCGGGATTGGTCATCGGATCCTGTATCGGCGGTTTCCGACTCACCACTGACCAATTGCCGGGCCACCAGATAGGCCATCCGATTACCCAAACCAATCTCACTGACCAGATCATCCATACTGGTGACCTGATTATGCTTGACCACCGCATCGATCTGACTGTCGCTGATTTTGGACAAACTGGTACCAAAACCCTTGAGGGATTTCTTCAGCAAGGCCTTGCCCAGTTCCAGGGATTCAGTCCGCTTCTGATTCTTCAGCACGTGGCGGATGCTGCTGCGTGCCTTGCCGGTAACAACGAAACTCAGCCACGCAGGGTTCGGGCGCGCTCCAGGGGCGGTGATGACCTCCACGGTCTGGCCACTCTGCAGCGGCTGACTCAATGACCCCAGGTTACGATTAATTCGGCAGGCGACCGTGGCATTACCAATATCAGTGTGGATGGCGTAAGCGAAGTCCACCGGTGTCGCACCGCTGGGCAGCTCCATAATCTTGCCCTTGGGCGTGAATACGTAGATTTCATCCGGGAACAGGTCAACCTTGACGTGTTCGATAAATTCCAGGGAATCATCCGCCCGCTCCCGCATTTCCATCAAACCCTGCACCCACCGATCCACACGGGATTGGTTCACACTGGTCACGCTGCTGGGTTCGTTCTTGTACATCCAATGCGCGGCAATACCGTTGTTCGCGATGTGCTCCATTTCCTCGGTACGGATCTGGATCTCGATGTTCACATGCATGCCGAATAGCGTGGTGTGCAGGGATTGGTAGCCATTGGCCTTGGGCATGGCGATGTAATCCTTGAATCGCCCGGGCAGTGGCTTGTACAGGCTGTGCACAGCACCCAGAATGCGGTAGCAGTCGTCCTCGGTATCGGTAATGATGCGGAAGGCGTACACGTCCATGATTTCGTGGAACGACTTCTGCTTGAACTTCATCTTGTTGTAGATGCTGTTCAGGTGTTTTTCGCGCCCCAGGATGCGGCCCGGTAACCCTCGCTCTTCCAGCTTCTCCTGGAGCCTGCCACGAATCTCATCGATGATTTCCCGGTGACTGCCCCTCAGCTTCTCTACCGCCTTGGAAATGTAGCGTGAGCGCATCGGATACAGGGACGAAAAGCCCAGATCTTCCAGCTCGGTGCATATCGAGTGCATGCCCAGGCGATTGGCAATGGGGGCATAGATATCAAGGGTTTCAGTGGCAATGCGCAGACGCTTTTCATAGGGCATCGGCCCAAGGGTGCGCATATTGTGCAGGCGGTCCGCCAGCTTCACCAGAATCACGCGGATATCCCGGGCCATCGCCAGGGTCATCTTCTGGAAGTTTTCGGCCTGGGCTTCGGCACGGGAGCGGAATTCGATCTGGGTCAGCTTGCTGACACCGTCCACCAGCTCGGCGACATCCTCGCCAAACTGGTCCGACAGGGCATCCTTGGGAATGCCGGTGTCTTCAATGACGTCGTGAAGCATAGCCGCCATCAGGCTCTGATGGTCCAGTTTCAGGTCAGCAAGGATATGGGCAACCGCCAGGGGGTGGGTGATGTAACGGTCGCCACTGCGGCGCATCTGGCCTTCGTGGGCTTGTTCGGCATAATAGTAGGCCCGTCGCACCTGGTTGATGCGATTGGTATCCAGATAGGAGCTGAGCTCTTTCGCCAGTCCTTCAACCGTTGCCTCTGCCGACACCGCGCCTCCCAGTAAAGATTGAAGAGTAAAGAGTGAGAATCGGGAACAAAAAAACCCGAATGCAAGCATCCGGGTCCTTCCACTGTCCTTCCAGTTATGCCTTATAGATACACTATAAAACGACAGGGACAGAATTCAATGCTTAAGGCAAGTTGCCAGGGATCTCTCCCGGCCGCCGAGACTTACTCGGGATCTTCTTCCGTCAGGAGACTGCGGGTAACCTTGCCCTCGGCAATTTCACGCAGGGCAATAACCGTAGGCTTGTCATTCTCTTCCGGCACCATCGGCTCGAAGCCCTTGGTGGCAATCTGGCGAGCGCGCTTGGTAGCCAGCATAACCAGCTGGAAACGGTTATCAACGTTTTCCAGACAATCTTCAACGGTAACTCGTGCCATAAATTCCCCGACAAAATAAAAAAATGACTGTTTCAGCAGACCGCATAGTTTACTGCGGCCGGTTCAATTTGTATACAGCGGAAACGCGACGTCAACCCTGTGCCGACAGGCGCGCCAGCAAGCCCTTATGGCGAACCTGCTGGGCCGTCATTCGCAGGCGCTGGCCGCGAACTATTGCCAACAGATCATCGAGCGCCACACCAAAGTCATCGTTCACCACCAGGTAATCGAATTCGACCGCGTGACTGCACTCATCGGCAGCTTCCTGCAGCCTGCGCTCAACCACCTCCGGCGCGTCGGTACCGCGACCGGTCAAACGCGCGCGCAACACTTCCGGGGATGGCGGCACGATGAAAATGCCAACACACTCCGGAATGAGCCGACGCACCTGCTCAGCGCCCTGCCAGTCGATTTCCAGAATCACCTCCCGGCCCTTGGCGAGCGTTTCACGCACCCAGACCTGGGACGTACCATAATAGTTACCGAACACATCCGCGTGTTCGAGAAAATCGCCACGACCAATCATTGCTTCAAAGGTGTCACGACTGACGAAATGGTAGTTCACCCCGTCCTGCTCACCCTCTCGCATCGGGCGGGTGGTATGGGAAACCGATACTCCCAATTTCTCATCACTGCGCAGCATTTCAGCCACAAGGCTGGTTTTCCCCGCCCCGGAAGGGGCCGAAATCACATAGAGGGTACCTTGTTCAACTACCTGGCTCATGGTGCACAACACTCCGGATCCTGACTGAATTCCGCGGCATCCCGCCGGTCACAACCCGCTGCCGCAAATAACAAGGGGCGGGATTATACACGATGCGGAAATCCCTTACTCCAGGTTCTGCACCTGCTCCCGCATTTGCTCGATCAGCACCTTGAGATCCACCGCCACGCGGGTCACTCGGGCGTCGATACTCTTGCTGCTGAGTGTATTGGCCTCGCGGTTGAGCTCCTGCATCAGGAAATCCAGGCGACGACCGATGGCGCCATCCGACTGCAGGGTTTCCGATACCTCGGTGATATGAGCCTCCAGGCGGTCCAGCTCCTCTGCCACGTCACTCTTCTGGGCCAGCATCACCATCTCCTGAGCGACCCGCTCCGGGTCCAACTCAACTTTCGCCTTCTCGAACCGATCCTTCAGATTCCTCTCCTGGGCCTTCAGCAATTCCGGCATCAGGCTGCGCACCTCACTGACGAATTCACTCATGGTCTCGAGACGATCCTCAAACAGCGGACGCAAACGCTCGCCCTCCCGCTCACGAACAGTTACCAGCTCCGCGACCGTTCGCTTGAACAGCTCTCCCGCAGCCTTCTGTGCCGGGCTATAGTCCATCTCCTTGACCGACAGCACACCCGGCCAGCGCAGGATATCCAGGGCACTGATGTGGGCAGGGTTATCCAGCATCCGATTGATGTGGTTAGCCGCCTCGTTCACCGCATGAGCCATCTCTTCACAGACCTCGAATTCCTGACTCGCACTCTCAGCCGTTTGCAGGCGCATGGACACATCCACCTTTCCACGCTTGAGCTGCTGGCGTATCTCATCCCGGAATGCATTCTCCAACTCACGGAGCGCCTCCGGTAGCCGAAAGGACGGCTCCAGGTACCGATGGTTCACTGTGCGAATCTCACACGTCAGTGTTCCCCATTCTCCCTGGGTATCCTGTCGGGCAAAGGCAGTCATACTTCTGATCATGGCGACTCCGCTTGTCATCAAATGCAATCGTTCAAGTTTAGCAGGCCAGCGTGCAAAACCGCGAACCCCACCAACACCGTGATCATCCACGGCAGAGACCGGAAATTCCCCGTGTTATACTCGGCGGTCTTCCATATATTCAACAACCGGGTAAAACGCCCGGACACCCACTACCACTATCAGGAAACACTATGCGACCAAGCGGAAGAACTCCGGAACAACCGAGAGACATCCGAATTACCCGCAACTACACCCGCCACGCAGAAGGCTCCGTACTGATCGAGTTCGGCGACACCAAGGTCATCTGCACCGCGTCTGTCGAAAACAAGGTACCGCCGTTCCTGCGCGGCGAAGGCAAAGGCTGGATCACCGCCGAATACGGCATGCTGCCCCGTTCCACCGGCAGCCGCATGGGCCGCGAAGCCGCCCGCGGAAAACAGGGCGGCCGCACCGTCGAAATCCAGCGCCTGATCGGCCGCTCCCTGCGTGCGGCAGTTGATTTGAACGCTCTGGGCGAACACTCCATCACCATCGACTGCGACGTCATCCAGGCTGACGGCGGCACCCGCACTGCAGCCATCACCGGCGGCTGCGTGGCCCTGGTCGATGCGCTGAACCACCTGGTCGCTGAAAAGCGCCTGAAGGAATCACCGCTGAAGCAGATGGTAGCGGCGCTGTCGGTTGGCGTTTACAAAGGCACGCCGGTGGTCGACCTGGACTACCCGGAAGATTCCGAAGCCGAAACCGACATGAACGTCATCATGACCGATCAGGGTGGCTTTATCGAGATTCAGGGTACTGCCGAGGGTGCGCCGTTTGTTCAGGAAGAACTGGACAGCATGCTGGCGCTGGCGAAGAAGGGTATTGATCAGCTGTTTGAGATTCAGAAGGCAGCTCTGGAGGGGTGATTTCCGGGGCTTGTGAGAGTCGGATTTCGGCTGACGCCTAATCCGACCTACCGGTGCCCCCCGCAAGTCCGGGCGTCGGTGTTGGGCCTTCTGCCCAGACTGTTGGAGGCCATGGATGGCCGGAAACAAGCGTACAGGGATGTACTTGCAGCGTGTCTGGGCAGAAGGCCCAATACCGGCGCCTCCCCCAGACTCAAAAGCCGATTTCGATGTCGTAGTCCATGATCACCGGTGCGTGATCGGAGAACCGGGTGCCGGTGTCTATCCAGCCGTCCTGAATGGTCTTGCGAATGCCCGGCGTCATCAACTGATAGTCCACGCGAATCCCCGCATTCTTACGCGAACCTTCGATCTGCTCCGGCCACCAGGTAAACTGATTGCTCTGCTTGTTGATCTCGCGGAACGCGTCGATACAGCCCATCTCATCAAACAGACGATCCAGCCACGCCCGCTCGTGAGGCATGAAACCAGACACATCCAGCTTGTGATAAAGAGGACTCGCATCCGTCACATGGTGGGCAGTCTGAAGGTTGGCGCAGAAAACAAACTGACGACGCTTACGCAACGTCTTCTGCATGTGCAGACCAAAGGCGTCCATGAAGTCGTCCTTGTGGTCCAGCACGGTCAGGTCATCGTCGCCGATCAGCTCGTCTTCCCGGCCCAGAGCACAGGGGGCGAGGACACAGGCAACCGAAACTTTGTCAAAGTCCGCCTGAATGAAGCGCCCTTCGCGGTCCGCCTGCTCATTAGCGAACCCATACATAATGGCTTTCGGGAAATGACGGGTATAGATACCGACACCGCCATCCTCGTTATTCTCACCATCAATGAAATAGGCCTCGTAACCCTCCGGTATCAGGTTAAAGTCCTCAATTTCATAGGCCCGCATGCGGTGATCCTGGACGCACACAACATCAGCGTCCTGCTCGGCCAGCCACTCGAAAAAACCTTTTTCAACAGCCTGGGCCAGACCGTTGACGCTGATTGATACTACCCGCATACGTGTTCCCTGATTCGGTTTGTGTGTATGATACCGGTTTTACGCTTTAATTAAAGATCCACACCCGCCAGAAGCCTTGTCATGCACGACTATCAACAACATTTCATTGAATTTGCCATTCGCCGTAACGTTCTCCGTTTTGGCGAGTTTCAGCTCAAGTCCGGCCGTACCAGCCCGTACTTCTTCAACGCCGGCCTGTTTAACACCGGTGAGGACCTGCTCGAACTAAGCAAAGCCTATGCCGCAGCCCTGCAGCGCAGCGGCCTGGATTATGACATTATTTTCGGGCCTGCCTATAAGGGCATTCCGTTGGCCACTGTAACGGCCATGGCACTGGCTTCTGAAGGCCAGAACAAACCGTTCGCCTTCAACCGCAAGGAAAAGAAGGATCACGGAGAGGGCGGCAACATCGTCGGCGCCCCACTTGAGGGCAAGGTGCTGATTGTCGATGACGTCATTACCGCAGGCACCGCCATCCGCGAGTCCATTGATCTGATCCGCGCGGCTGGCGCCGAGCCCGCTGGCGTCCTGATTGCCCTTGACCGGCAGGAACGCGGCACCGGAGACCTCTCCGCCATTCAGGAAGTAGAACAGGACTTTGGCCTGCCAGTGGTCAGCATCATTCAGCTGGATCAGGTTCTTGATTACCTGAGCAGCCAACAAGACTTTGCCGAACATGCCAGTAACGTTGCACAATACCGGGATCGTTACGGAGTCTGAGTTCATATGAAGCATCTGACCAGGTTTTCTATCGTCATTTCTGCCCTGCTTATGACAACAGCTGTCGCAGAAGCGAGGATGTACCGTTATACGGATGAAAACGGCCAACTGGTCATTAGCAATACCGTCCCTCAGGAAGCCTCTAAACGCGGCTACGACATCCTTAACTCAAAAGGCCGCGTAATTGACTCGGTCGCCCCCGCCCCCACCCCGGAAGAAATTGCCGCCCGGGAAGCTGAAGAGAAGCGCGAGGAAGCCGAGCGGCTGCAACTGGAACACGATCAGGCACTGCTAAAGCGCTACAGCCACCCCGACGAAGCCGTCAGGGCCATGCATCGCAAGATTCGAGAACTGGAAAGCCTGAACCAGCTCAAGCGGGGCAACATTTCGGTGATCGTCAATCAGCTGAATAGTGAAGAAGACCGGGCTGCCGACATGGAACGCGCCGGGCGCGAGGTGCCTGCATCTACCCTGGAAAGGATTCGGCGTCTGGAAGACCAGGTCCGCGATATCGAGCAAGAAATCGCTTCCCAGAATTCTGACATCCGCTCACTTCGTGACGAATTCGAGGCCGACATCAAGCGCCTTGAATCGCTCACCGGTGAGGAGCGAACACTCCCCCTGGAGCTCCCGGAAGAACCGCAGTAATCCCGACTCAGAAACATCGCCCCGAACAAAAAAAAGGCCACCCGATTGGGGCAGCCCCTTTTATTCCTGACCACCAGGCCGATCAGGCAGAAGCAGTGCTCTTCTTGGCAGTGCTCTTCTTGGCGGTAGTTTTACGCGCCGCAGGCTTCTTGGCCTCAACAGACTTCTTGGCAGTCTCGGCTGCTTCGGAAACTTCTTCCGCAGCTTCGGAAACAGCTTCTGCGCCTTCTGCGGCTTCTTTTTCCAGCTTGGCAACCAGATCAGCAGCAAAGCCGTTAAAACGGCTGTTCAGGCTGCGCAGCTGCTCGAACAGGCTCTCGCTGTAGCCATCGTAACGGGTACGCAGGGTCTTCACGCTGTATTCACGCACTTCAGACTCCAGCTTCTCAGCATAGTCGAACGGCTTGGACGCGAGCTTCTTCTGCTGCTCTTCTGCGGCGTTGATACCTTTCTCTACGATGTCCTGAAGCTGTTCCTGATATGACTTGAGTTTACCCATAATATTCTCTCCTGAGATTTTCGAGGTTGTGGATTCGTTAAGGATCCTTATAACACTCGCTCAGGCTACGGTTTAAAATTAGAATGTTCATACTAAAAGCGGCGCCTACCTCATCAAGATGATGATCGGACCGTTACCAGCGGAAAATAACCCAGCTGGGCACCAACATCTCGGTTTCATCCTCACGGATCCAGCCACCGCCATCAGCCGGCACAAGGTAGTATTCCGGCCCAACTTCCGGCACCACCTTGATCTCCACCAGCTGACCATTCACCCGGTATTCGTAAAACACTTCCTCCTCGCCGGGCCGAATCACGATCTGCGGGCCCTCGGATGACGGCTGGTAATCCGACACCACAACCGGCTCTTTAGGGGTCTCCACAACCTCCTCATCCAGCCCACCACTTTGCTGCGCCACCACCGGCATACACAGCAGCGCGGATACAACACCCAGGCAGGTGATTCGTTTCATTTTCGTGATACCCTTTTGTCCATTCATGGCTACAGAGTTGCACAACGCAACCCCTGCTTCAATCAGAATTCGGACCTGCTTGATATGACACAGCAACAGACCCCACCGGTCGTTCTTGTAGACGGCTCATCCTATCTGTTCCGGGCATACCACGCCCTGCCACCCCTGACCACGAGCAAGAATCAACCCACCGGCGCCATCAAGGGCGTCATCAGCATGTTGCGCCGCCTGGAGCAGGATTTTCCGGGATCGAAGATGGTGGTGGTCTTTGACGCCAAGGGCAAAACCTTTCGCCATGACATGTACGAAGACTATAAGGCCAATCGTCCGCCTATGCCGGACGATCTCGCTACTCAGATCGAACCAATCCACGAGATTGTGAAAGCCATGGGCCTGCCTCTGCTGATTGTGCCGGAAGTGGAAGCGGACGATGTGATCGGCACCCTGGCCCATGAAGCCACCAGCAAGGGTATTGATGTGGTCATCTCCACCGGTGACAAGGACATGGCGCAACTGGTCAGTGACCACGTCACCCTGATCAACACCATGACCGAAACCCGGATGGACCGGGATGGGGTGGTTGAAAAGTTCGGCGTCAAACCGGAGCAGATCATCGACTATCTCGCCCTGGTGGGCGACAAGGTGGACAACATTCCCGGGGTCAACAAATGCGGCCCCAAGACAGCCGTGAAATGGCTGCAGGAACATCAGGACCTGGACCATGTCATCGCTAACGCGGACAAGGTCAAGGGCAAGATCGGCGAATACCTGCGAGAGGCTGTAGATACCCTGCCCCTGAGCCGGGAACTGGCTACCATCCGCACCAACGTCGACCTGGCCTTTGGACTGGAAGACCTGCAACTGCGCCAACAGGACGACAGCACCCTGCGTGAACTGTTTCGGGAGTATGAATTCCGCGCCTGGATTGCCGAACTTGAAAACGCGGGAGACACCCCCTCCGACAGTGAGGCTGAACCCACCAGCAACGACAATAAAACGCTGGAGAAACGCTACAGCGTCATCACGGACCAGGCAGAACTGGACACCTGGATTGACCGCCTGAAGCAGGCTCCCCTGTTTGCCTTCGACACCGAGACCACCAGCCTGCGCTATATGGACGCGGAGATTGTCGGGGTATCGTTTGCCATCGAAGCCGGTGAAGCCGCCTATGTACCCCTGGCCCACGATTACATGGGCGCTCCGGAACAACTGGACCGGGATCAGGTACTATCGCAACTGAAACCGCTGCTGGAGGACCCTGGCGCCAGAAAGCTGGGACAGAACCTGAAATACGACAAGAACGTGCTGGCGAACCATGGCATCACCCTGGAAGGCATCACCGAAGACACCATGCTGGAGTCCTATGTGCTTAACTCCGTGGCTTCGCGCCATGACATGGACACTCTGGCCCGGCAGTACCTGGATGAACAAACCATCACCTTTGAATCCATAGCAGGCAAAGGTGCCAAGCAACTGACATTCAACCAGATCGATCTGGAAAAAGCGGGCCCCTACGCCGCCGAAGACGCTGACATCACCCTCAGACTGCACCAGGTACTGCGCCCGAAACTGGCGGAAACCGGCAAACTGAAGTTCGTATACGAGGACATTGATCTGCCCCTGGTGCCAGTACTTTCCCGCATGGAGCAGCGCGGTGCGATGGTCAGCGCCAGCACCCTGAAACAGCACAGCCAGGAACTGGCAGAGCGAATGGCGGAACTGGAGAAAGAGGCTCACGAGGAAGCTGGTGAAACCTTCAACCTGGGCTCCCCCAAACAACTGCAGGTCATCTTCTACGACAAAATGGGCCTGCCGGTCATCAAGAAGACACCGAAAGGGGCTCCGTCCACCGCGGAACCAGTGCTACAGGAACTGGCCCACGAACACGCCCTGCCCCGGCTGATTCTGGAACACCGCAGCCTGAGCAAGCTCAAGTCGACCTATACCGACACCCTGCCGGAACTGATCCACCATCGCACCGGTCGCATTCACACTTCCTATCACCAGGCGGTTGCTGCCACCGGACGGCTGTCGTCGTCGGAGCCCAACCTGCAGAACATCCCCATCCGCAGCGAGCAGGGTCGTCGTATTCGTCAGGCCTTCATTGCGCCCAAAGGTCACAAACTGGTGGCGGCGGACTATTCCCAGATTGAGTTACGGATAATGGCTCACCTGTCTGGCGACAAGGGGCTGCTGACTGCGTTCGAACACGGCGAGGACATCCACAAGGCCACCGCCGCCGAAGTCTTCGGCGTCTCGCTGGGAGACGTCACTGGAGATCAGCGCCGCAGCGCCAAAGCCATCAACTTCGGGCTGATCTACGGCATGTCCGCCTTTGGCCTGGCGCGACAACTGGATGTCGGGCGCAACGTTGCCCAGGAGTACATCGACCGCTATTTCGAGCGCTACCCGGGTGTTCTGAAGTACATGGACAGCATCCGTAAACAGGCCCACGACGACGGGTACGTGGAAACCCTGTTCGGCCGCCGCCTGTACCTTCCCGAAATTAATGCTCGCAACAAACAGATGCAGCAGGCCGCTGAACGCACCGCCATCAACGCACCGATGCAGGGAACCGCAGCCGATATCATCAAGCGCGCCATGATCGACGTTGAAACCTGGCTGCTGAATAACCACGCAGACGACGCACGCATGATCATGCAGGTACACGATGAGCTGATACTGGAGGTCAAGGAGGGCGCGGTGGAGAAAATCTGCAAAGGCCTTGAGGAGCGGATGTCCGCGGCTGCCAGCCTCAACGTTCCCCTGTTGGTCGAGGCCGGTGTCGGCAACAACTGGGACGAGGCGCACTGATTTGCAGGCGGGCCGGGCTACCATCCGGCCCGCCCAACTCCTACTGGTACCATTTTGGGGCAGACTCCGGTCAAAATGCCCCGTTTCGGCCCGCCTTATACACCGCCACCCCAACAACGGCGGGCCCTCACGATACGGCATGAAATTCGCTAGCTATTTGCCTGTCGGCTCCCATATCCACACTGGAGCCAGGTTGTGACAATTCTTTTCCGAGGCCGTTACCATGACATCTCTGGCATCTGAACGAAGCTGGCTACTGGACCCTGGCCTGCTCAAACTCGTCCACCAGTGCCGTCGAATGATTCACGCCGAGTTCGGGGTCAAGCTGCACCTCACCGAGGAGCATCTCGAGCAAAGGCTGGCAGACTACGCCAGTAAAACACGTTCAAACCAGTTGATACGCACCTGGGAAACCCTGAAAGAGCGGGTACCTCATCTCGATATCGCGGACCTTGAGACCGACAAAACTGAAGACGCAAAGCGAACCTACCGCGGGCAAGCTATAGCGGAAGAGAGTGATGACAAGAACAGCCATCAGGAGAGAGAAAAAGCCCGACCACGACGCACCAAGGTGATTTATCGTGGCCAGGTGGTTGGCTGACCGGATCCGGTCAGCCAGTCAGCATCATCCGCTTAGAACGACTTGCTGACCTGGATACCCGCACTCCAGGCGTCGAGTTCGTACTCACCCCGGTAGTTGCTCGGATCTTCAGTGCCCGTAGGTAGCTGGGCGACCTGCGACGGGTTCTCATGCTGGTAGTTGCGCTCGTCCACTTTGCCATTACCGTCGAAGATCAGGGTGCCGGCCGCCACATCAACGGTCCAGCCACTGCTATGGTCGGCCCACTGGGCACCGAGAGTCAGCCAGTGACGATCGTTGGAGGGAATCCGCGCCGTCACAAAGTCTTCATTCACCGGTGACTCATCAAAGGCATATCCGGCCTTTAAGGCCCACTCCGGAGTCGCCTGCCAGATACCACCAAGGTTGAACTGCCAGGTATTCTGCCACTTTTCGGTAATATGACTCAGTACCGCACCTTCCTGCGGCGCGCGGGTAATCTCCCCACCCGCTTCACGGCTTACGATATCCAACTCTTCAAAGCGGCTCCACTTCGCATAAGTCGCTCCAGCCAGGACCGTTACGGCATCCGTCAGCTGATGGCGTGCGCCCAGGGTAATGCTTTCAGGAATCGCCAGCGGCACCTGCACCTTCTCGGAAACACTGGTTGGGGTAACCACGCCGGCAGCCGGGTTCACATAGCCGGTCAGATCGGCGTCACCCTCAAGATTCAGCTCGGTACCTGTTTGGGCGGACAAACCGAACTGGGTTCTCTCAGACAGTTCATACAGAAAACCCACACGGAAGGTGACGCCAACATCGTCCCCTTCAATGTTGGCATATCCCTGATCATAAAATCCGGGATCCGGGTTGCCGCTCGGAGCCGTCACAGCAAAACTGGCCAGCGAGTTATCCATGAACCGCGTCAACTTGCCTTCCGCATAAATGATGTTGATTCCTGCCCCCATGGACAGCCCCTTGCCGTTGTTAACGGAAATGGACGGGCTGAAGGAGATCGCAGTCAACTCCGTTTCATCAGCAAAGAAGCGCCCCGTAAAGTCATCGTCGTAATCCGCAGCCAGGCCGAACGGCGCATGAATACCGAAACCGATATCGACGGAATCACTGACTTCATGAGTCATGTACACGTTCGGGAGTACCGCCGGGTCTGCAATATCTCCACCACGCGAACCCTGTACCGGAAGCCCCAGCTGACTGGTAGCTTCTACACCCCGTTTCGCTTCCGCATCAATATCCAGCACAGCTGCGCCGAATGAGAGGTTCGTACCAGACAGCTGGCTCATGCCCGCTGGGTTGAACAGCACGGTGGTCGCGTTCTCGGGATTGGCGGCGGTGCCGGCATTGGCAACACCCATGGCGCTGGCGCTTTGCTCATTCAAGGCAAAACCACCGGCCAGAACACTGACGGGGGCCGCAGCGAACGCCAGGGTGACCAAACGGATGGCATAAAAGAGATTGGTTTTGTTATGGCGCATACTTCCTCCTGTTAATTTGGCGGCGGAGTATACGCATCTCGGGCCAATGGCCTCAAATGCCATCCCTACTGGTTCGGGAGGCTAATCATTTCATACTAAAGTCTAATCCGCAGGACGACTGATCAATCGTCCTGAATCGACAACTTATCCACGGATGATGACAGCTGGTCGGCGCCCTGGGCATCAGTACCAAGCTTGATCATCAGGCGCAGGTCATTGGCGGAATCCGCGTGAGCCAGGGCATCCTCGTAGGTGATCGAGCCTTCAGCATAAAGCTTGTAAAGCGCCTGATCGAAGGTCTGCATACCGGCTTCATTGGACTTGGACATCAATTCCTTGAGCTTGTGCACTTCGGCCTTACGAATCAGATCCGCCACCAGCGGGGTGTTGATCAGTACCTCGATTACGGCCTTGCGGCCCTGACCGTCCGGGGTCGGAATCAGCTGCTGGGCCACAATGGCTTTGAGGTTCAGAGACAGATCCATCCAGATCTGATTGTGCTGTTCCGGCGGGAAGAACTGGATGATGCGGTCCAGCGCCTGGTTGGCGTTGTTGGCGTGGAGCGTGGCCAGACACAGGTGACCGGTTTCCGCGAACTGCACCGAGTACTCCATGGTCTGGCGGGTTCGCACCTCACCGATGAGGATAACGTCGGGCGCCTGGCGCAGCGTGTTCTTCAGGGCCACCTCGAAACTTTCGGTATCAATCCCCACTTCCCGCTGGGTCACGATGCAACCGTGGTGTTGGTGGACGAATTCGATGGGATCTTCAATAGAGATAATGTGGCCACGACTGTTACGGTTACGGTGGCCCAACATGGCTGCCAGGGATGTGGACTTGCCGGTGCCGGTGGCACCGACGAACATGATCAGACCCCGCTTGGTCATCGCCAGGTCCTTGATCACCTCCGGCAGGGAGAGATCATCGATCAGGGGAATCTTCACTTCGATCCGACGCAGTACCATGCCACACAGGTTACGCTGGAAGAAGGCGCTCACCCGGAAACGGCCAATGCCCCGGGCACTGATGGCAAAGTTGCATTCGTGGCTCTCCTCGAATTCGGCCCGCTGCCTGTCGTTCATGGCACCGTAGACAAACTCACGGGTTTGCTCTGGGGTCAGAGCGTTCTTGGTGACCGGGAGCACCTTGCCGTTCACCTTCATGCTCGGTGGCACACCAGCGGTAATAAACAGGTCGGAACCGCCCTTCTCCACCATCAGCCGCAACAGTTTCTCGAATTCCATGACTTATTACCTATTCGTCGATCTATGGTGCAAGGGCGCACCGGATACGTTGTTCGTGCCTGCTGGCCAGATCAGAAATTGTCTGGCATTTTTGCCTTGGCCTTTGCCGCTTCACGCGAGATAAGGCCTTTCTGCAACAGGCGCTCCAGGCATTGATCCAGGGTCTGCATGCCAATGGAACCGCCGGTCTGGATAGACGAGTACATCTGGGCGATCTTGTCTTCCCGGATCAGGTTGCGGATCGCCGCCGTGCCGATCATGATTTCGTGGGCGGCAATCCGGCCGCCACCCATTTTCTTCATCAGGGTCTGGGAGATAACCGCCTGCAGGGATTCCGACAGCATGGAACGGACCATGGACTTTTCTTCCGCCGGGAACACGTCAACTACCCGGTCAATGGTCTTGGCCGCGGAGGTGGTGTGCAGGGTGCCGAATACCAGATGACCGGTTTCCGCCGCGGTCAGCGCCAGGCGGATGGTTTCCAGATCCCGCAATTCGCCCACCAGGATAATGTCGGGGTCTTCCCGCAGGGCCGAGCGCAATGCTTCGTTAAAGCCCAGGGTATCCCGGTGCACTTCGCGCTGGTTGACCAGGCACTTCTTGGATTCATGCACGAATTCGATGGGGTCCTCGATGGTGAGGACATGCTCATAACGACTGTCATTGATGTAGTCGATCATCGCCGCCAGGGTCGTGGACTTACCGGAACCCGTCGGGCCTGTCACCAGCACCAGCCCCCGCGGTACCGAGGACACGTCCTTGAAGACCTGCCCCATGCCCAGATCTTCCATCGTCAGGACCTTGGACGGGATGGTCCGGAATACCGCACCCGCACCCCGGTTCTGGTTGAAGGCGTTGACACGGAAGCGGGCGACACCGGGAACTTCAAAGGAAAAATCGGTCTCGAAAAATTCTTCGTAGTCCTTCCGCTGCTTGTCGTTCATGATGTCGTAAATCAGCCCGTGGACTTCTTTGTGCTCCATGGGCGGAAGGTTGATCCGACGCACATCGCCATCAACACGAATCATCGGGGGCAATCCGGCGGACAGGTGCAAGTCAGACGCACCCTGTTTGGCCGAGAAGGCAAGCAGTTCAGTAATATCCATAGATTTCCTCGGAAGGCGTTTTTCTTTTATCCCGGTCTGGAGCCAGATCCGGTACGGCCCCCGCATTCAGTATCACTTGGCATTTCAGTAACCTGCGGGTAACGTGTCAGCGAGACAGTGACAGACCGGACTCGGCGGATTCACACTATGAGCAGCATAGCAGACAACATCGGGAGCGTAACCCGACGCATACAAAAAGCAACATTGAAAGCCGGGCGGCCTCCCGGTTCTGTGCACCTGTTGGCAGTCAGCAAGACACGTGCAGCAGAAGACCTCAGGGAAGCTGCAGCCGCCGGCCAAACAGCCTTTGGCGAGAATTATCTGCAGGAGGCCCTGGACAAGATTGCCGCGCTGGAGGATTTGCCAGGCATTGACTGGCACTTTATCGGCCCCATCCAATCCAACAAGACCCGCCAGATTGCCAATGCGTTTTCCTGGGTCCACAGTGTCGACCGCCTGAAAATTGCCTGCCGCCTGAGCGAGCAACGGAATTCCGACCTGCCGCCCTTGAATATTTGCCTGCAGGTCAATATCAATGAAGAAGAGAGCAAATCCGGGTGTTCGCTCGAAGAACTGGAAGGGTTGGCCAGCGCCATCGGTGAGCTGCCCAATCTCCGCCTCCGGGGACTGATGGCCATACCAGCCCCCAACCAGCCGGAGGCAAAACTGCGGGCCAGTTTCCGCAAACTGGCCAATGCTCTGAAAACCCTGCGCCAGGCCCAGCCCGAAGCCGGGCCCCTGGATACACTTTCAATGGGCATGTCCGGGGATATGGAAACGGCCATAGAAGAAGGGGCTACCTGGGTTCGCGTTGGTACCGCCCTCTTCGGCAAACGGTCACCAAAGAGCTGAATCGGCCAGTTCCTGTTATCATCGGGGCCGGATCAACGACAGATCAACTTGTGGAGTGAACTTTGAGCACATCACCAACCATTTCGTTTATCGGGGCAGGCAACATGGCCAGCGCCATCATTGGCGGTATGCTGGACAACGGTTTCAAAGGAGCCGATATCTGGGTCAGCGCTCCCGATGACAGTCACCTGCAGTCCATTCGCAAGCGTTTCGGAGTCAGCGTGACCACGGATAACCGCTACTGCGCCCAGCAGGCCGACATGGTGATTCTGGCGGTGAAACCTCAGGTCATGGCGGATGTCTGCCGCGACATCGCCCCGGTGGTACAGAATACCCGCCCGCTGATGGTCTCCATTGCCGCCGGCCTGGAAGCCGACACACTGGACGAATGGCTCGGCGGTGGCCTGCCACTGGCCCGGGTTATGCCCAATACGCCCTCCCTGGTTGGCAAAGGCGCCGCCGGACTGTTCGCCAACGATCAGGTCAGCGACAAACAGAAGAAGATGGTCGAAACCGTCTTCAACAGCATCGGTTCCGCTCTCTGGGTTGATGAGGAATCCCTGCTGCACGCCGTCACAGCCCTGTCGGGCAGTGGCCCCGCCTACTTTTTCCTGATGCTTGAAGCTCTGGAAGATGCGGCCACAGAGGCCGGCATTGCTCCGGAGACGGCCCGCCAACTGGCGATCCAGACCATGGCAGGCGCCGCAGAAATGGCCGGTCGCAGCGAGCACGACCCGGCGCAACTGAAACGTAACGTGATGTCCCCGGGGGGCACCACCGAGCGTGCGATCCATACCTTTGAGGACGGTGGCCTGCGGGATCTGGTCAAAAAAGCCTATTCCGCGGCATTCTCACGCTCTGAAGAAATGGCCAAAGAATTGAGGAGCCTCTGAACAACTCCTGGATCGCCTCTGGCTTTCAGAGCGCGCAGAGGCGATTCAGGAGTTATTCAGAGGCTCCAAGGCAAACAGTAACCGATAACGGAGACACGGCTTCATGCTGGCTGACATTCTGATCACGATCCTGCTCATCGCGTCGACCTTCTACATGACCATCGTCCTGCTGCGCTTTCTGCTGCAGCTGGCGAGAGCGGATTTCTACAATCCCATTTCCCAGTTCGTGGTGAAAGCCACCAACCCTCTGCTACGGCCGCTGCGGAAAGTCATTCCGGGCTGGGGAGGCATCGACGGTGCCGCACTGGTGCTTGCAATCGTCATTCAGGCCATCGCGTTCCTGCTGATCCTGGTGGCCATGAACAGCGGCATACCGAGCATTAATCCGATCACCCTGCTGGTGTGGGCAGCCCTTAACGTGCTGGATCTCGTCGTCAAGATTTACTTCTGGTCGGTGATTGCCGTGGTCATTGTCAGCTGGATTGCCCCCAGCAGCCATCATCCCGCCATTCAACTGGTGGCTCAGATTACCGAGCCGGTCATGCGCCCGGTACGCAACGTGATACCGTCCATGGGTGGCCTGGATCTGTCGCCCATTGTCGTGTTCCTGATCCTTAACGTGATATCGGTGGTTATCAACCACCTGAAGATCGGTGCCGGCATGGGTGCCCTGGCCGGAATGTAAACCAGGTCTCGGAAATACATTTCGTTACAGTTATCAACGCAAAACATCATTCCAGAGCCGCCACTTCATCCTGTTGATTTTGCGGCTTTTTTTGACCAACACCTGCTGCCCTGCTATATACATCCCTTTTAGCTCACAAAGACACCCACAAAAATTGGGATACTATTACCTTTAATTAATGCAACAACACCGTTACCCGGAAGTCGCGCAGAAGGAAATTCCGATGAACAAACAAGGAACTCTGTCGCAGCAGGTAGAGGCCTACCACAATTGGAAAAAGGAACTGATCCGCCAGATAGGTCGATATCGATTGTGGTTGCAGGATAACAACCTGTTCTCAGAGGACGTGAGCCGCCGCATCCGGCACGGCCTGGAATTATTGATCGAAGACGAACTGACCATTGCCTTTGTCGGGGAATACTCCCGTGGCAAAACCGAACTGATCAATGCCCTGTTTTTCTCCGAGTATGGCCAGCGCATGCTGCCGTCCCAGGCTGGACGCACGACCATGTGCCCTACGGAGCTGTTCTTTGATCGCACCGAAAACGCCAACTATCTGTTACTCCTCCCTATCGAAACCCGCACCGGGGAGCTGTCATTGCATCAGCTTCGAAAGCAGCCCGACCGCTGGGTCAAACATGAGCTGGACGAGCGCAACCCCGATGTCATGCGGGAAGTCCTCGCCGAGGTTGCACGGGTCAAAAGCGTTACCCCCGCTGAGGCACGGAACCTGGGCTTCGACGAAAACATGCTGGAGCACGACCGGAACAACCCCGGCAACGTACTGGTTCCCGCCTGGCGCAACGCCCAGATCAGCATCCGTCACCCGTTGTTCGAACGCGGCCTGCGTATTCTCGACACACCCGGCCTGAATGCCCTGGGATCGGAACCCGAACTGACCATCAGCATGCTGCCGCGGGCTCATGCCATCATTTTCCTTCTCAGCGCCGACACCGGAGTCACCGCCAGTGACATGACCATCTGGAAGGACCACATCGACACCGAGCATGCCGATCATCGTGCTGGCCGGTTCGCTGTACTCAACAAGATCGACGTGCTCTGGGACGACCTTCAGGGCGAGCAGCACACCCGCGACGCCATTGACCGGGTTTGCGGGTACACGGCGGACCATCTTGGCATCCGCAGTGGTGATGTCATTCCGCTGTCAGCCAAGCAAGGCCTCATAGCCCGCATCAAGCAGAATCCGGACCTGCTTGACCGCTCCAATCTGGACCAGCTGGAACAGCTGATCGTCAAACGCATCCTGATGCACAAGGAAGAACTGATCACCCAGAGCCTGATCAACGATCTGCTGGGCATGCTGCAGAACAGTCAGGCCGCCATGCAAACCCGCCTTGATGCCCTGGAAGAGGAACTACACGCCTGTTCCGGCGTCACCATGGACAAGGAAGCGTTGCGCCGCCTCGCTGACCGGGCCCAGAACGACTACGACTTCTACTACAAGAAACTGATCACCCTGCGTTCCAGCCGTCGACTGATGGAATCCCAGGGCGAAATGCTGAAAAAGCTGGTCGATGAGCAGCGGTTTGAAGCACACGCCAGCAAAGTTCGTACAATCATGTCAAAAAGCTGGACGACCGTCGGCATGAACCGTGGCATGGAACATTTTTTCGAGCTATTGGAAAGCGACCTGAACAACCTCATGAGCGAGGGCTTACTGGCGGAAAAGATGGTCGGAGCCATCTACCGTCGTTATAACGAAGACACCCGCGCCCGTCACCTGGAGCCCATTCCCCTGCGTTCAGGCCGCCATATCATTTCCCTCAGAGAACTGCGCAAGAAAGCCCGGCGTTTCCGGGCCAACCCAAAAAACCTGCTGGCCGAACAATCCGTGCTGGTCAGGCGCTTCTTCAATGTCATGGTCAATGAAGCCCGTACCCTGCATCAAAGAGCCAGGAACGATGTGGAACGCTGGCCGTCGGAGGCCCTGCTACCGATCATGCAGTATTCGATGGAACAGAAGCAGCTTCTGGAACACCAGATCCGACGCCTGAGAGACATGGTACGTAATGATCGAGACAGTCGTGCCGAGCGAGAACGCCTGCAGAACGCCATAAGCGATTTGTGCCGGCAACTGGAACTGGCGGACGCTATGCATCGGCAAATCCGCAAGCCCGCCCCCACGCTGATTCAACAGAAAGTCGTCAATATATCCGGCGCCGTCTGAGGCGCCCGGTCATCCTGCGGTTGCAGGCACGGAGAGCGGCCTTTAAACTGCTGGGCTGGCAACCGCTCTCCCTGCGTTGTTCCAGACTTTCACTGACTGAACCAGGAACCTGTCGCGCCGATGCCCGATTCCCTGCCAACGGATTCTGTCGGGATTGTCACCCCGCAGACGTTACATTTTGACGCGCCCATCACCCTGGCGTGTGGGCAAACGCTGGATAGTTACGATCTGGTGATCGAAACCTACGGCACACTGAATGCCGATGCCAGCAATGCCGTTCTGATTTGTCATGCCCTCAGCGGCCATCACCACGCCGCCGGCTACCACTCCATGGAAGAGCGAAAACCTGGCTGGTGGGATAGCTGCATTGGCCCGGGCAAGCCTATCGATACAAATCGCTTCTTCGTCGTCAGCCTGAACAATCTCGGGGGCTGCCATGGCAGCACCGGCCCCAACAGCGTCAATCCGAAGACGGCCAAACCCTACGGCCCGGATTTCCCGGTGATAACTGTCAGCGACTGGGTACAGAGTCAGGCCTTGCTCGCAGACCGGCTCGGCATCGAATGCTGGGCCGCTGTCGTGGGCGGCTCCCTTGGCGGCATGCAGGCGCTGCAGTGGAGTCTGGATTACCCAGACCGGCTGCGCCATTCGGTAGTGATTGCCTCCACCCCCCGCCTGACGGCCCAGAACATTGCCTTCAACGAAGTGGCACGGCAAGCCATCACCTCGGACCGGGAGTTTCACGACGGCCGTTACCAGGATTTCGATACCGTGCCTCGTCGCGGCCTGATGCTGGCACGAATGGTGGGCCACATCACTTATCTTTCCGATGCCTCCATGGGTGAAAAATTCGGCCGGGAATTGCGGGACCAGGCCTACAAATTCGGCTATGACGCGGAATTCCAGGTGGAGAGTTACCTGCGCTATCAGGGCGAACGCTTTTCCGAGATGTTCGATGCCAACACCTATCTGCTGATGACCCGCGCCCTCGATTATTTCGACCCTGCCTACGAGTATGGTGGCGATCTGTCCAAGGCGCTGGCGCCTTCGAACTGTGAATACCTGGTATTGTCCTTCAGCACCGACTGGCGCTTCACGCCGGCCCGCTCCGAAGAAATGGTCAATGCCATGATCGCAGCAAAAAAACGGGTGAGTTACGCGGAAATCGACGCGCCCTGGGGACACGATGCCTTCCTGATTCCCACCCCCAGGTATACCGATATCTTTAACGCCTATATGGATCGTGTTGCACGGGAGGTGGGCGCATGAGACCGGATCTGGAAATCATTCAGCAATGGGTCAAACCCGGCAATCGGGTGCTCGACCTGGGCTGTGGTGACGGCACCCTGCTGGACTTTCTACAGCGCGAGCGCGGTGCCAGCGGTTTTGGCCTGGAAATTAATCCAGACCACATTACCACCTGCATGGGTCGTGGCGTTTCGGTGATTGAACAAAACCTGGACACCCAGGGACTGGGCAACTTCGACGACAGGACCTTCGATACCGTACTGATGACCCAGGCACTGCAAGCCGTACGACGGCCAGACATGGTGCTGGAGGAAATGCTCAGGGTTGGCCGTGAAGGCATCGTCACCTTCCCCAACTTTGCCCACTGGCGCCTGAGATGGGGCCTGACCCTGAAAGGGCGCATGCCGGAGTCCGAAGCATTGCCATACAAATGGTACAACACGCCCAACATCCGGCTGTGCACATTCCGGGATTTTGAAGCCTTGTGCCGTCAGAAAAACATCCGCATCAAAAGTCGTCGGGTGGTGGACGGACAACACCAGAATAGCTGGCTCGCCCGCCTATGGCCTAATATGTTGGGAGAGATTGCCATCTATCGTATTACACGGGAGGAAACCTAATGCGGAATGCCCGAAACTGGCTGGCAGCCACCCTGATCTGCCTTGCCTTCATCAGCTTTCAGACCCACGCCGCCGATTCGAAGGACTTTGGCGAGTATCAGGTGCACTACAGCGTATTTCCGAGCACCTTCCTAGATCCTGAGGTGGCCAAGGCCAATAACCTCACCCGTTCCCGGGGTATTGGTATCGTCAACATCGCCATTATGCGCGAAGGGGAAAACGGCAGCCTGACACCGGTGTCCGGGCAAGTGGAAGGCAAGGCCCTGAATGATATCCAGCAGCCAAAATTCCTGGCATTCCGTCGCATTCAGGAAGGTGAGTCCGTGTATTTTATAGCGGAGTACCAGTACCGCGATGCCGAACTGATGACGTTCCAGATCACCGCCCGTCCCGCGGGTGCTGGCAAGGACCTGCCCATCCGATTCGCCCACACGCTGTTTAACAACTGATGACTTCAACACCTACGCAGCTGGTCATCGCCAGCAACAACAAAGGCAAGATCGCGGAACTGACTGACTTGCTGAGCCCACTCGGCATTCAGCCAGTGTCGCAAGGTGAGCTTGGCGTCAGCGAAGCGGAGGAGCCGGCAGTTACCTTTGTCGAAAACGCCATCCTCAAGGCCCGCCATGCCGCCCGCGAAACCGGTCTGCCAGCACTGGCGGACGATTCCGGGCTTGCGGTTGATGCCCTGGGCGGCGCCCCCGGTGTTCGCTCCGCCCGTTACGCAGGCGAAAACGCGAGTGATGACGACAACGTCCAGGCGTTACTCGAAGCCATGTCATCCGTTGCGGACGGAGAACGAGGCGCCCAGTTCAACTGTGTACTGGTGTACCTGCGCCACGCCGATGATCCAACACCCGTTATCTGCCATGGCCGCTGGCCCGGAAGCATTCTGAGAAACCGGCGTGGTGAAGGCGGATTTGGCTACGACCCCGTGTTCCTGGTCCCGGAAACAAACTGCAGTGCCGCCGAACTGAGTCGTGATCAAAAGGGCCGGATCAGCCATCGCGGCCGAGCCCTGGCTCAACTGCTGGAACAGCTGAAGGCCAGGACGGCATCGTCGTGACCTCTTCCCCCGCAGGGTCGGAGACAACACTGCCGCCCCTGAGCCTTTATATCCACGTGCCCTGGTGCGTGCGCAAGTGCCCCTATTGCGACTTCAATTCCCATGCCTTTAGCGGTGATATCCCGGAAGAGGCCTACCTGCGGGCACTACTGGAGGATCTGGATCAGGACCTTTCCCTGACCGGAGGTCGTAGCATCCAGACCGTCTTTATTGGTGGCGGCACACCCTCGCTGATGTCGCCGGCATTCTATCAGCAGCTTTTTCAGGCTCTGAGACAACGCCTGGATTTCAGCCCCGGCGCCGAGATCACCCTCGAGGCCAATCCCGGAACCGTGGAGCAGGCACGATTTGAGGGGTTTCATGAAGCCGGCATAAATCGTCTCTCCCTGGGCATCCAGAGTTTCAACCCGGAACATCTGAAGGTTCTCGGCCGTATCCACGATGACAAGGCCGCCCATCGAGCGATCCAGGCCGCCAGACAGGCGGGCTTTGACAACTTCAACCTGGACCTGATGCACGGCCTGCCAGGCCAGACACCGGACGATGCCATTGCCGACCTTGAAGCCGCACTGGCCTGGGAACCACCCCACGTCTCCTGGTATCAGCTGACCCTGGAGCCCAATACCGAGTTCTACAGTCGCCCCCCGGTTTTGCCGGATGACGAACGCTTATGGGATATCTATGAGAAAGGGGGCGATTTCCTGAGACAGAACGGTTACAGCGATTATGAGGTGTCTGCCTGGTCCCGTCCCGGCATGGCTTCCCGACATAACCTGAACTACTGGACCTTTGGTGACTATCTGGCACTTGGTGCTGGCGCCCATGGCAAAATTACCGGAACCGGAAACGTATCAAGGTACTGGAAAACCCGGCAGCCTTCGGCCTACCTGAATCGCATTGGCAGCCGCACCGCCGGCAGCGAGACCATCGAACCTGGCGATTTACCCCTGGAGTTCCTGATGAATGCGCTGCGCCTCACAGAGGGCGTGGATGATCAATTGTTCAGCACACGAACTGGTTTACCCCTGAGTACGGTTGCGGTAAAACTTGAACAACTAAGAAAGGAAAACCTGCTGGCCCCGGATCGGATCAAAGCCACCGAACTTGGCCACAGGTACCTGAACAGCCTGCTGGAGCGCTTTCTGTAATGGACATGCCAAGCATCATCCGATCACTGCCCAAACGCCTGAAGCTGGGCATGATCTTCTCCATCATCCTGCTGGTGACCCTGCTGGCCATTAACCAACCTCTGCAAACCGGTTCAGCTCCACAGGGCATCATCAGCTTTCAGCTGGCCGCCACTGCAGATCATTCCCTGGCCATTCTGCGCAGCTGGCGCGGAGACATCATGATCTGGGCGCATCTCTCCCTGTGGCTGGATTTCCTGTTTATTCCCGTTTATGTCATTACCCTGTTGATGGTGACCAACCTGCTTATGCGGGATCGCCCGGGGGTTCGTGAGCGCAACGTGGCGCGCTGGGTCAGGGCGCTGTTTGTGTGTGCCGGTGTCAGTGACGTGCTGGAGAACATTCTTCTGCTGAACAACCTCAATCCGCCAACGGATACGCTCAGCCTGTCCGCTACGATTTGCGCTCTCGTCAAATACACCGGGCTGATGCTGGGACTAGCAGGGCTGGTGATTATTCGTGCGGCAAGGCGCCACCCGCTCGCCCACGGGTAACGCCATCAACAATGTCAGTTGGTACGGTGGAAGAGCAGATCCCAGACACTGTGACCAAGCCGTTCACCGCGCCTCTCGAACTTTGTCATCGGACGATCGTCAGGACGGGGCGAATACTGGCCGGCCCCGGCGGCATTGGCAAAGCCTTCCGCCTCATTCATCACTTCCATCATATGTTCAGCGTAGTTTTCCCAGTCCGTTGCCAGGTGCAAAATGCCGCCGACACGGAGCTTGTGGCGAATACGCTGGACAAAGTCGTGCTGGATCAAGCGGCGCTTATGATGCCGCTTCTTGTGCCAGGGATCCGGGAAGAACACCATCACGCGGTCAAGACAGGCATCCGGCAGGCACAGGTCGATGACATCGTTGGCATCAATGGAGTAGACCCGCACATTCTCAAGCCCCCGATCCTCAACTTCCTTCAGCAACGCCCCCACCCCCGGCAGGTGCACCTCGACGCCGATGAAGTCCTGCTCAGGTGCCGCTTCGGCCATATCAGCCAGGGATTTGCCCATCCCGAAGCCGATTTCCAGATTCAGCACGGCATCGCGTCCGAACACCTGGCGCGGATCAACCATGCCCTGCTCACGGGTCAACCCATAGATCGGCCAGCTACGCTCATACGCTTTCTTCTGGCCTTCGGTCATGCGCCCCTGGCGCAGAACAAAACTACGAATGCCACGGCGTGTGGTTACCGGGGAATCGTTGGACAGATCTTTTTCGTCGGTCATCTGGGTTCCTCAACCGCAGGAAGCGGGTTCTGGTTCTGGTTCTGGTTCTGGTTCTGGAGAAATTACCGCACAGTTTACCAGAGTGGATCGATTCAGGCCGACACAACTGAATTAGCGGATTGCTGCCGGTCCAGCTTGCGATAGCCCAACGCCTCCACGAGATGGCCATTGCCGATTCCATCGGAGTCATCCAGGTCCGCCAGTGTTCTCGCCACACGGAGGATTCGGTGCAAGGCGCGGGCGGAAAGTCCAAGCTTCTCCATCGCGCCGGACAACAAGACCTCTCCCTGACTGTCCAGCCGACAGTGCCGATGCAGCTCGCTGCCACCCAGGCCGGCATTGATGGTTCCCCGCTGCAGCTGGCGATCACGCGCCTGGGCCACCCTGACTCTGACCGCCTCACTGGATTCACCATCCGCCTGTTTTTGCATTAACACATCCCCACCCTGAACCGGCACTTCCACGTGCAGGTCAAAGCGGTCAAGCAACGGCCCCGACACCTTACCCCGGTAGCGCATCACCTGCTGCGGCGTACACTGGCATTCAATCGTCGGATGGCCGTTGTAACCGCATGGGCACGGATTCATGGCGCCCACGACCTGGAAGCGGGCCGGGAAACACACCTGCCGGGCGGCGCGACTGATGGATATCTCCCCGCTCTCCATGGGTTCGCGAAGCACCTCGAGCACCCGTCGCTCAAACTCTGGCAATTCATCAAGAAACAATACGCCACGATGGGCGAGGGAGATTTCTCCCGGGCGGGGGCTGCTGCCACCTCCGACCATGGCTACAGCAGAAGCGGTGTGATGGGGAGAACGAAACGGCGGCTGCCGCCAGTATCCGTCGCGCACGGGCAGACCCGCCACCGAATGGACACTGGCCACTTCCAGCGCAGCCTCGGTGGTGAGCGGTGGCAAAATACCGGGCAGCCGGCTGGCCAACATACTCTTCCCGGTTCCCGGCGGGCCATAAAACAGCAGGTTGTGAGCTCCAGCGGCCGCCACTTCCAACGCACGTCTTGGTACAGACTGCCCCCGGACATCCGCAAGATCCGGTCCGGAAACGGCACCTTCGTCCAGTGACGCAGGCGGAATGGGCACCAGTGTCGCCCGACCACACAAATGCTCACATACGGTGAGCAGGTGGGCGGCAGAGAGCACGTCGTCCTGGCTCGCCAGGGCGGCCTCGGACGCATTCGCTTGTGGCACCAGCAACTTCCTGCCTTCCCCGCGTGCGGCCAGCACTGCCGGCAGTATGCCTTTAAGGGGACGCAAGGCGCCATCGAGGGACAACTCCCCCACGAACTCGCAGGCCGTCAGGCTTTCCGGGGGTATCTGGCCCGAGGCCGCGAGAATCCCCAGGGCAATGGGCAGGTCAAAGCGGCCTCCCTCCTTGGGGAGATCGGCAGGTGCCAGATTGATGGTTATACGTCGGGCGGGGAACTCGAAACCGGCATTCAACAGCGCACTTCGGACCCGCTCCCTGCTTTCCCGGACTCCGGTTTCCGGAAGTCCGACAATGGAAAGAGCCGGCAAGCCGCCGGACAGGTGCACCTCAACTGTAACGGCCGGGGCAGATACGCCAATACTGGCGCGGGCATGGACAATAGCTAACATAGCGACCTTCCGTGGTCAGATTCTCTCGGTGTTCAACCCATGGGCACGTCGGCCCATATCGGTGCAGGCTCAGTTGTCCTGCAGTTTGCTCTCCAGTGCGGCAACGCGCTTCTCCAGCTCCTCCACCTTTTCGCGGGTCTTCATCAGCACCGCCTGCTGGGCATCAAACTCTTCACGGGTTACCAGCTCAAGGCGGGAAAGCACCGACATCACCGTTGCCCTTGCCTGGGTTTCGAAATCTTCCCGGGCCGCACGGGCCATATCGGGCACGAACTGGCCAAACTGGCCCTGTAACTGGGCCAAAAAATCCTGCGGACCTTTCACAACATCACCTCTCTGGCATCAACGGGTTCCGGTGCCAACCGACGATCAGGCGCCCGGAATGGACTTGCGGGAGTGTAACACAACACTGGCCCTGCCATACTGTGCCCTGTCCGCAGTATAATAGCGCCGCAGGACGGTTTGCATGGTGCGCCAATATGGCTCGCCGTGGAGATCAATGCTCTTTTTTGGTGCAGCATAATGTTCCAAACTGGAGCGTTATATTTCTAACAATTTGAAATTATGCAACTTTTTTGCGTTGGCACACCCGATGCAATAAACCTCGTACGCAATCCGCACAATTGGTGTGCGAGGTGGCAGCATCCCGACCTCAACACAAACGGCCAATGGGCCCTCACTGTTGGGACGGCTTTACCAAGGAGAAAGCAATGAAACTTGTGACAGCGATCATCAAGCCTTTCAAATTGGATGATGTCCGTGAGGCACTATCCGAGATTGGCGTGCAAGGCGTAACCGTCACCGAAGTGAAAGGCTTCGGGCGGCAGAAAGGCCACACAGAACTCTATCGTGGCGCGGAATACGTGGTGGACTTCCTGCCCAAGGTCAAGGTTGAAGTCGCCATCGGTGACAACCTGCTGGACCAGGTTATTGAGTCGATCACCAAGGCTGCCAATACCGGCAAGATCGGTGACGGCAAGATCTTCGTGACAGAACTCGAACAGGCGATCCGTATCCGGACCGGTGAAACCGGCGAGGAAGCGGTCTGATAACAGCCTGAATTCCCGATAGCCAACGCAAAAAACTTATAACCTGAAAAGCCTCGTGCGGAGGGCTTCATATGGAAAGCAACATCTTTCACCTGCAGTATGCTATAGATACTTTTTATTTCCTGGTGTGCGGCGCATTAGTCATGTGGATGGCAGCTGGCTTTGCCATGCTGGAATCCGGGCTGGTTCGCGCCAAAAACACCACTGAGATTCTCACCAAGAACGTGGCCCTGTTCGCGGTGTCCTGCACCATGTACCTGATTTGCGGTTACGCAATCATGTACGGCGGCAACATCTTCCTGTCCGGCATGGGCGACGTGGACGTCGGCGGTGTGATGGGCGAGTTCGCCAGCCGTGAAGACGGCTTCGAGGGTGGTTCCATCTACTCCGGCGCGTCTGACTTCTTCTTCCAGGTGGTATTCGTAGCCACAGCCATGTCCATCGTGTCTGGTGCGGTTGCCGAGCGCATGAAACTGTGGGCGTTCCTGGTATTCGCCGTCGTCATGACCGGCTTCATCTATCCGATGGAAGGCGCCTGGACCTGGAACGGTGAGGATGTCTTCGGCATGTTCAACCTCGGCGACCTTGGTTTCAGTGACTTTGCCGGCTCTGGCATCGTTCATATGGCCGGTGCAGCCGCGGCTCTGGCAGGCGTTCTGCTGCTCGGCGCCCGTAAAGGCAAGTACGGCCCGAACGGCGAGATTCGCGCCTTCCCGGGTGCTAACCTGCCACTGGCGACACTGGGTACGTTCATCCTTTGGATGGGCTGGTTCGGCTTCAACGGCGGCTCAGTTCTGAAACTGGGAGATGTCTCCAGCGCGCATGCCGTTGCCATGGTCTTCCTGAACACCAACGCAGCAGCAGCTGGTGGCGCCATCGCCGCACTGATCACTGCTCGCCTAATGTTCGGTAAGGCTGACCTGACCATGCTGCTGAACGGCGCACTGGCCGGCCTGGTGACCATCACTGCTGAGCCGTCCACGCCGACAGCTCTGACTGCAACCATCTTTGGTGCCCTGGGTGGTGTTCTGGTGGTACTGAGCATCGTCACCATGGACAAGCTTCGCATCGACGATCCCGTGGGTGCCATTTCGGTTCACGGTGTCTGCGGTCTGCTTGGCCTGCTGCTGGTGCCGATCACCAATGGCGACTCTACCTTTACCGGCCAGATCATTGGTGCCCTCACCATCTTCGTCTGGGTCTTCGGTGCCAGCCTGATTGTCTGGGGTATCCTCAAGGCGGTCATCGGCATCCGCGTCAGCGAAGAAGACGAATACGAAGGCGTCGATCTGTCGGAGTGTGGTATGGAAGCCTATCCGGAGTTTGTCA
>NZ_KE007327.1:141213-209787 GCF_000397065.2 Marinobacter lipolyticus SM19 | reverse complement strand
CCCCCCCCTTTTGTTTATAGTCCAATCAGGGGTTAAATCGCATTTCGGAATATATCGTCTTCCGAATGGCGCAGAAAAAGCATCAGCTCCATCTGTGCCTCATTCACACTGTCAAAAGGCCCTTCAAAGGTCCCTTCCCGGGTCTGAAAGAACCACTGACCATTGATTGTGGTAAACCGATCACTGCGGAACCAGTTTCGTTCCTGCTCACCTCTTCTAACATCCATATCTTACTCTCCAGCTACTACCGAACGGCTATCATCGATCAATTACTGATCACTTTTGCAGTGTAGCCAACATTTGCCGAAATGCGAAATCCATCAGGCCTCGCCAGGAATCACTCGATCCTCCAGCGCATCCACCATGAACTGGGGCATGGCCAGGGCACCGTGATGCGTGCCGACATTGTAATAGCGGGTCACGAACGGACGCTGCTCAGCGTCTTCCTCGCGGAAGTATTGCACCGGCTTTTCTTTGCCTGCCATGGTGCAGCTCCACCAGCCCGTCGGGTACACCGGCTGTGGGAACGGCAGCGTCTGGACATGATCAAAACCGGCCTTGCGCATGTCCTCGTGCATGGTCTTGATAATGGTATCGGTGTGCAGCAAGGGTGATTCGCTCTGCTGGACAAGAATGCCGCCGTCCCGCAACGCCAGCAGCGCGTCCCGGTAGAAATCGAGGGCAAACAGGCCTTCCGCCGGACCCACGGGATCGGTGCTGTCGATGATGATCACGTCGATGCTGTTGGGCTCTACATCCCGCATCCACTGGATTCCGTCACCGAAGAAGAAGTTGGCGCGCGGGTCATCGTTGGAATCACAGAGTTCCGGGAAATACTTCTCCGACAGCCGGGTCACCCGCTCGTCAATCTCCACCTGCCAGGCTTCCTCAACGCCGGGATGCTTGAGCACCTCTTTCAATGTGCCGCAGTCACCACCACCCACGATCACCACTTTTTTCGGATCACGATGGGTAAACAGGGCCGGGTGGGTCATCATCTCATGGTAGAGAAAATTATCCCGGCTGGTCAGCATCACGCAGCCATCAAGAACCATGAGGTTTCCGAAGGTTTCCGTCTCATAGATCTCCAGCTTCTGGAAGTCGCTCTGTTCTTCGTGCAGTTTTTTCTTTACCTGCAGGGAAAACGCGGTTCCCTGATCCTGGAATACTTCGGTAAACCAGTTTTCGTTCAATACCGTCATGATGTGTCCCTCGTGTTGCTCAGCGAGCCAGTTTCATATAGCGGGTATTGTAGGTCTGACAGCCCGTCAGCTAAAGCACTATAGCCGATGGCCACCCACGTATTTTCCACAAGCGGTTCTTTTAGCGGGACGGAGTAATCCATACAATGACCGCCAGAAGCCGGCATTCCTCCGGCACGACATCAGTACAGGACGACCGCAATGACCCAGGCCACCGCAAACACCGCCCACAAGGTGTACAACATCGCCCACTGGAGCGATGGCTATATTGACGTCAATGACCGTGGCGAGGTGCTCATACGGCCGGATCGGGGCCGTGGTGATGCCACGGGAACCGGCATAAACCTGTTGCAACTGACACGCACCCTGACCGCCCGGGGCATTCAACTACCGGTACTGATTCGTTTTATCGATATCCTTCACGACCGGGTCAACAAACTGTGCGGGGCGTTCAACAAGGTCGCTCAGGAACAGGGTTACAGGGGCCAATACACCGCGGTTTATCCAATCAAGGTCAACCAGCAGCGGCGCGTGGTCGAGGAATTACTGCGGGCGGAGCCAGCCGCAAGCAACAACCAGATCGGCCTGGAAGCGGGCAGCAAACCGGAATTAATGGCGGTATTGGCAATGTCTGGCCAACCGGGATCGGTGATTGTCTGCAACGGCTACAAGGATCGCGAATACGTCCGCCTTGCGCTGATTGGACAGAAACTGGGGCACCGGGTGTTCATTGTGGTGGAAAAGCAGTCCGAGCTGCCGCTGATTCTGGAAGAATCCCGGAACCTTGGCGTGTCGCCGCTGATTGGCGTACGGGCCCGTCTTGCCACTATTGGCAAGGGCAACTGGCAGAATACCGGAGGTGAAAAGTCCAAGTTCGGCCTGTCCGCCAGCCAGGTCCTGGATGTCGTGGCAACGCTCCGCGACGCGGACGCACTGGATGCCCTCCAATTGCTGCACTTTCACCTGGGCTCCCAGATAGCCAATATCCGCGACATCCAGACCGGCCTGAAAGAATGTGCACGATTCTACAGTGAGCTGCGCAAGATGGGCGCCCCCGTTGGCACCGTGGATATCGGTGGCGGGCTGGGCGTGGATTACGAGGGCACGCGCTCACGCAGCAGCTGTTCAATGAATTACAGCGTCTATGAGTATGCCTACAACGTTGTCCATGTACTGCAGGCGGAGTGTGACCGTGCCGGCATCCCCCACCCGGACCTGATCAGCGAATCCGGTCGGGCACTCACAGCCCACCATTCAGTATTGGTCACCAACGTCATTGACCAGGAAACGCCGGATGCACGCGCGGCCACTCAACCGGCAGCAGATGCAGCTGCCCCGCTGCAGGATCTGTGGCGTGATTTGCAAAGCCTGAAAGATGACAACACCCCCCGCTCCCTGGCGGAAATCTACCATGACGTACTCCACGCCATGGCCGATGTCCACGCCCAGTTTGCTCACGGCCTGCTATCACTCAACGAGCGGGCAAATGCGGAAACGTTGTACACCAGCTGTTGCCGGTTGCTGAGATCCCAGCTGGACACCGCCAATCGGGCACACCGGGAAATCATTGATGAGCTGAACGAAAAGCTCGCCGAAAAGTTGTTCGTAAATTTCTCCCTGTTCCAGTCTTTGCCCGATGTCTGGGGTATAGATCAGATCTTCCCGGTCATGCCCATCAATGGGCTCAACCGTCCCCTGACCCGCCGTGCTGTGATCCAGGACATTACCTGCGACTCCGACGGACGGATAGATCGGTACGTGGACGGTCAGGGGGTGGAAACCACCTTGCCCCTGCCGGAGGAAAAGCCCGGAGCCCCCCTGCTGATGGGGTTCTTCATGACCGGCGCCTACCAGGAAATCCTCGGTGACATGCACAACCTGTTCGGCGACACTCATTCGGTCGATGTGCACGGTAATGATGCAGGAGAATACACCGTCAGTGACGCAACCACCGGCGATACCGTCGCGAAGGTACTGCGCTACGTGAATTTTGAACCGGCGGCACTGCTGCAATCCTATCAGCGCCAGTTTGAGGCCAGCCATCTGCCTGCAGACGAGCAAAGCCAACTGCTCGGCGAGCTCAGGAACGGGCTGGAGGGATACACCTACCTGGAGGAATAACGTCACCTGGTCACAGTCGAGAGCACCTGAAGATTTTGCGCGCGGAACTGATCTGCAGTACCGATTCTGCCGTATATCAGGAAACTGACAAACCCTCGACGAGTGCATAGAATAATGACCAGGACCAGTTCAAACCATGCAACAGTCAAGGAGCGTCCGGTGACGACACTGGATCAAAAGCCCGCTCGCCTCGAGGGCCGCAAGGACCCCTGGAGCCAGTTGCTGGAGAAAGTGGGCAAACACCAGGATCGCCAAGCGTATCATGCGCTGTTCGAGCATTTTGGCCCACAGATCAAGTACTACGCCATGGCCAATGGCATGGCCAGCCATGCGGAAGAACTGGTGCAGGAGGTGTTTGTTTCCATCTGGCGGCGCTCTTGCCTGTATGACTGGCGCAAGGCTGCAGCTTCGACCTGGATTTTCACCATCGCCCGTAACCAGCGCATCGATATGCTGCGGAAGATGAAACGTCTCAGCGTGGAAATGCCGGTGGAAACAGAAGATCTGTGGCAAATTCCGGGCGAGAATGAGGACGAACCAGTGACGTCCCTACACCGCCTCATGTCCGAGCGGCGAATTCGGGAATCCCTGAGTCACCTGCCGGAGGAACAGATCACCGTCATTGCCAAGGTGTACATGGAAAACAAGTCCCACCAGATGGTGGCTGACGAACTGAACATCCCCCTTGGCACGGTGAAAAGCCGGGTGCGCCTGGCGTTGAACAAGTTGAAAGTGATTTTGCAGGATCAGAACGTATGACACGGCACCATCCCGACAGCCTGACGCTGATGGAATATAGCGCCGGCAACCTAACCGAGCCCCATGCCCTGTGCATCCGGCTGCATCTGGATAAGTGCCCGCACTGCCAAAGCCGGGTCGACACGCTGGACAGCCTGGGAGCGGTCATGATGGAGAACCAGCCCAAGGCCGATGTGAGCGAAAGCATGTTCGACAGCATCCTGGCTCGCATTGACAGTGACAGCGACGAAAATGAAGTCATGGCCCGGGTCAGTGTCAAGACCAGTCCGCTGCAGAAACTGCTGGGGGACGACCTCAACAGCCTGCCCTGGAAGCGCCAACTGGGGGATGTCAGTGTCCTGGATATCTCCGAACGCTTCCCGGGCCAGCACGAACAGGTTGTCCTGCAGAAACTGGCAGCCGGGGGCAAGGCGCCCATCCACACCCACAAAGGCGAAGAAACCACCATCGTTCTGCAGGGGGCGTTTGCCGACCAGAAAGGCGTCTTCAACCAGTGGGATTTCGTGGTTCTTAATGAACAGGATGAACACAAACCAGTAGCGGTTGGGTGTGAGGACTGCATAACCTTGTCCGTACTCAGCGCACCGGTGAAATTAACCGGCACCTTTACCAGACTGCTCAATCCGTTCATTCGCTGAACAAAACACAACAGGCCCGGGGCGTTCACACCCCGGCCTCACTTTCCCTGAAGCTCGCCCCCACTCTGAAAGCAATCCCCTCCTTGTCACTCTCACCTCAGCTGAAGTGTCATTGAAAAAATCAATACAGTCGATATGAATCCTTTCGCTATCAGACGCCCGCTTCGGGTGAACCGCTCCATTCAAACAGCCGTATGAACTCTGGCATTACCCAAGCGCGCCTGCCTACGCCGGATTTCGGCGCAAACAGGGTGCACAACATAACGATCTGTGTTGAGTTGAGGAGAGACCTCCATGCAATACCAGGCTCCAGCGAATGACCTCCGCTTTCTGTTGTTTGATGTATTGGGTGCCGACAGGCTCCATGAGCTGGAAAAGTACTCCGATGCTACCCCGGACCTGATGACAGCAGTCATTGATGAGGCTGGTAAACTGGCGGCAGAGGTGATTCAGCCGACCAATAAAGCGGGAGACCGGGAGGGCTGCAGCTACGATGCCGAATCCAGGTCGGTCACAACTCCGGCTGGCTTCAAGGAAGCTTACCGGGCATTCGTGGAGGGCGGCTGGACGGCTCTGGACGCCCCGCTTGAGTTTGGCGGCCAGGGCCTGCCCCACACCCTCAAGTTTATTGTCGACGAAATAGTGTGCTCCACCAATCTGTCTCTCGGCATGTATCCCGGGCTGACCCACGGCGCTATCAGCGCCCTTCACGCCCATGGTTCCGATGAGTTGAAGCGGACCTACCTGGAAAAACTGATCTCCGGCGAGTGGACCGGCACCATGTGCCTGACCGAACCCCAGTGTGGTACCGATCTCGGCCTGATCCGCACCCGTGCCACCCCCAACAACGACGGCAGTTATGCCATTGAAGGGACCAAGATCTGGATTACAGGCGGTGAACACGATCTGACCGACAACATTGTTCACCTCGTGCTGGCCAAACTGCCTGGCGCACCCGATACCACGAAAGGTATTTCTCTGTTTGTAGTGCCCAAGATCCTGCCTCAATCCGGGGAGCGCAATCCGGCATCCTGCGGCGGACTCGAACACAAGATGGGTATCAAAGGCTCCGCCACCTGTGTGATGAACTTTGAAGGCGCAAAGGGATGGTTGGTCGGCGAACCCAACAAGGGCATGCATGCCATGTTCACCATGATGAACGAAGCCCGCCTGATGGTTGGCATGCAAGGCCTGGGCCTCGCCGAAATGGCCTATCAGGAAAGCTTGGGCTTTGCCCGTGAACGCTTGCAAAGCCGGTCCCTCAGTGGCCCGGCAAACCCGAATGGCCCCGCCGACCCCATTATTGTGCATCCGGATGTACGCCGCATGCTGATGCGCCAGAAAGTGCTCAATGAGGGCATGCGCGCTCTGGCTCTGTTTACCGGCCATCAGCTGGACCTCTCAGTGGCTCACCCGGACGACGCTACCCGTGAATCGGCCGATGATCTGGTACAACTCCTGACCCCCGTGGTTAAGGCATTCCTGACCGACGAAGGCTTCAATAATGCCAACATCGGACTGCAGGTACTGGGTGGTGCCGGCTTCACAACCGATTGGCCACTGGAGCAACTGGTCCGTGATGGACGTATTGCACGCATATACGAGGGTACAAACGGCATCCAGGCCATGGATCTTGTTGGCCGAAAACTCAGCCTGAAAGGCGGTCAACTGGTGCGAACGCTGTTCGGGGTGCTGGCGACCTACCTCAAGGATAATCCAGAAGCCCCTCACCGAGAGGAACTCACGGACGCAATCAAGGCTCTGGAGGAAGCGACCCTGTGGCTGGCCGACCATGCGCCCAAAGATCCCGAGCAGGCAGGCGCGGCAGCAACGCCGTATCTTCGGGTAATGGCGCTCACTGTCATAGCCTACCTCTGGTCCCGCATGGCAGCGGTAGCCAACCAGCAGTTGATGGCAGGTGAGGGAAACAAACCCCTGCTGGAGAGTAAAAAGATATCCGCCCGCTTCTACTTCGAGAAACTGCTACCGGAAGTGCACTGGCTGCTCAAGGATATTAAAGGTGGAAAAGACGCATTAATGGCGTTCTCCGACGACCATTGGGCTGCCTGACACAGCGAAAACAGCTCCATGGCCGGAAATGACCGACAGTTGTCAGGCTTTGACCTTCAGATAGTCCGCCCGAAGATAGATACTAAGCGGGTTGATTAGTGTCTCTGAACTAGTCCTGTTCAACTCCCCTTTGGGTTGAACACTTGCTTGTAAGCCACGCCCCGCGTGGCTTTTTTTTATCCCTCCCTTTGCTTGCGTTACAATCTCCGTCCCTGATACCACCGGAGACTTCCCATGACCCCTGACGACTACGGTTTCCGCTTTGGCGGGATTGAGCGCCTGTATGGCCGTCGCGCCCTGGAAGCCTTCCGCCAGTCACATATAGCCATCGTCGGGCTGGGCGGTGTCGGCTCGTGGGCGGCGGAAGCCCTGGCTCGCTCAGGTGTCGGCGCTATTACCCTGATCGATATGGACGATATCTGCGTATCCAACACCAATCGCCAGCTTCATGCTCTCGAAGGTCAGTACGGCTACACCAAGACCGATGCCATGGCAGCAAGGCTGAAAGCGATCAATCCCCAGGCAGACATTCGCGTCCATTTCGGTTTCCTGACGCTCAAAAATGTCGGCGACCTGATCACTCCTGAGATCACCGGTGTCGTGGATGCCATCGACAGCGTCAAGGCCAAAGCTGCACTGATTGCCTTCTGCCAGCGGCGCAAGATTCCTGTGATTTGTGCCGGTGGTGCCGGCGGCCAGATGGACCCGACCCAGATCCGGGTTGCCGATCTCAGCAAGACCACTCAGGATCCATTATTGGCCAAGGTTCGTAACATGTTGCGCCGGGAGTACGGTTTTTCCCGCAACCCCAAGCGGCGGTTCGGTATCGAAGCCGTGTACTCACTGGAACAGCTGACGTATCCTGCCGGTGATGGTGAGGTCTGCCTTCAGAAGCCCGTTACCGAGGGCCCGGTCCGGCTGGACTGCGCTTCCGGCTTCGGAGCAGCCAGCCCGGTGACCGCCAGTTTCGGTTTTTTTGCAGCCTCGCGGCTACTCAATCGGATCGCACGACGCGCCAACTCATAACTCAATGGATCTGAAGTCATTATGCCCGTAAGCACTGTTCTGCTTCTCGCAAGTATCGGCGTTCTTTCGCTGTTCTGTCAGTGGCTCGCCTGGCGCGTCCGCATGCCCGCCATTCTCTTTCTTCTGGCGGGCGGTATTGCCGCAGGCCCCTGGTTGGGCTTCCTGGCTCCGGAAGTAGTATTTGGCGACCTGCTGTTCCCGCTTATATCCCTGTCCGTTGCCATCATTCTCTTTGAGGGCAGCCTGACCCTGCGCTACGAGGAAATCCGCGGCCACGGCAAGATGGTGCGCAACCTGATTCCGGTCGGCTCCGTTGTTACCTGTCTCATCGGTACGCTGTCGGCACGCTGGCTACTTGAGGTGTCCTGGGAGGTTGCGCTGCTCTTTGGTGCCATCTCTATTGTCACCGGCCCCACGGTGATCGCCCCACTCCTGAGATCCGTTCGACCGGACGCCAAACTGGCCAATATCCTGCGTTGGGAAGGCATCATCATCGACCCGGTGGGGGCCCTGCTGGCGGTGCTGGTGTTTGAGGGCATTGTGTCCTGGGGCCAGGGCAATGTATTCGGACACTCGCTGTATATTTTCGGCAAGACCCTGGCGGTAGGCTTCCTCATTGGCGCGGTTGCAGGCTACCTGAATGGTCTGGCGCTGAGAAAACACCTCATCCCCCAGTACCTGCACAACGCCGGCACGCTGACCTTCATGTTGGGCGTGTACGCTCTTTCCAATGTGATGGCCCATGAGTCAGGGCTGCTGACGGTCACCGTCATGGGCATCTGGATGGCGAACATGAAGCAGGTACCCATCGACAGCATCCTGGAGTTCAAGGAATCTCTCAGTGTGCTGCTGATCTCGGCCCTGTTTATCATTCTGGCGGCGCGGGTGGAGTTTTCCGCCATTGCCGATCTGGGCTGGGGACTGGTCGCGGTACTGGCCGTGCTGATGCTGGTAGCTCGCCCGGTGAGCATCTTCCTGTCAGCGATTGGCACCAGCCTGAACTGGCGGGACAAACTGTTCCTGAGCTGGATAGCCCCGCGGGGTATCGTTGCGGCGGCGGTCTCCGCGCTGTTTGCCTTCCAGTTGCAGAAACTGGGTTATGAGAGTGCCGGCACACTGGTACCGCTGGTCTTCATGCTGATCATCGCGACCGTTACGCTCCAGAGCCTGACAGCCCGGCCGTTGGCGAAACTGCTGAAGGTTGCAGAGCCAGCCGAGTTCGGCTTCCTGATTCTTGGAGCCAACCCGGTTGCCCGGATGATCGCGATTGCCCTGAAGAAGTACGAAGTACCGGTGACCCTGGCCGACACCAACTGGGAAAACATCCGGCAGGCACGGATGAATAATCTCCCGGTGTATTTCGGCAACCCGGTGTCGGAGCATGCCTCTACCCACCTGGATCTCACCGGCATTGGCAACCTGCTGGTCATTTCCCCATACAAGCACATGAACTCGCTGGCCACCTACCACTTCCTGGATTGGTTCGGAAAAGATTCGGTGTTTACCCTGGCGGAAGGCGATCCCGAGCAGAAAGCCCGACACCAGACTGCTGAGAAAATCCAGATGACCCGAGGCCTGTTTGATGGCGTCAGCTACGCCAAGCTCGCGAGTCTGGCGAGTCAGGGCTACACCGTTAAAACCACCCAGCTCAGTGATGAGTTCAGCTACGAGGACTTCCTGGAGAAGTACCACCGCCAGGCGCTCGTGCTGTTTGTCTTTGACAGCAAGGGGCGCGTGTCGCCGGTACTGGATATGGACCTCATCAAGCCAGATAATGACTGGATCCTGGTCAGTCTGGTACCTGCACAGGCCCCGAAAGAGCGCAAGGAAAGGGAAGAACAGGCAGAAAAAGTCGAGGGAGAGCTTCCGGACGGTGTCACCGCCCAGAAGTAAAGGAACCTCGGGATATCAGCGGCAATCGAGTACCAGCTTGCCGCGCACGTGGCCGCCCTCGAGCAACTCGTGGGCGTCGGCCACCCGGGCCAGCGGAAAAGCCTGCTCGATATGAACCTTGACGTCACCGTCCTCGATCAACTCCGCGATCTCATCCAGGTGAAATACATCCGGGCGGACGGTCATGCCATGGGCCCGCAGCCCCAACTCTTCTGCGGCACTGATGATCTCGTCTGCGGTGACCGTGGGAATGGTCACCAGCACACCATGCTCACCGAGCGTGTGCAGGGAACGCTTACCAGCCTCACCGCCGACCAGATCCAGCACCACGTCCAGACCGTAGCACTCCTCGGCAACGTCTGTGGTGCGATAATCAATCACTTCGTGGACACCCAGTTCCGCCAGGAAATCACGGTTTCCGGCCGATGCGGTCGCGACCACGTGAGCCCCCCGCTCCAGGGCAAACTGAACCGCAAAGTGCCCGACACCACCGGCGCCGGCATGTATCAGGATCTTCTGCCCCGACTCCAGCTTGGCTACTTCGAACAGGGCCTGCCACGCCGTCAGTGCCGCTAACGGCAACGCACCTGCGGTCACCAGGTCAAGCTCTTCTGGGACAATGGCCAACTCGTCCGCCGCCGCCAGGGTATATTGCGCATAACCTCCCCCCGTTGCCGGGAAGCCAATCATGCCCATGACGCGGTCCCCTGCCGCCAGGGTCGTCACGTCGTCCGCCACGGCAACGACTTCACCGGCCACGTCATAACCCGGAGTCCAGGGCAGCGAATGCTCGATCTGTCGCGCAGCAAACCCCAGCCCCTTGCGGGTTTTCCAGTCAATGGGATTAAGACCCGCACCATGAATGCGGATCAGCACCTGCCCACTGTCTGGGGCGGGAACCTCTGAGGTGACCACTTGTAATACATCACGGTCACCAAAGCGATCGTAGATCACATGGCACATGGAGGATTCGGAAATCTGATCGACGGCGTTTTCCATGAGGCTCTCCGAACAACGATGGTAACGGCAAACAGGCTTCTGTTCAGACTAGCAGAAGTTGACGCGCAAGGTGACTCAATCCAGCGTCAGGCCCTTGCCACCAGATACCACGGCACTGCCCAGTATTTCGGCAAACTCTTTCGGGGCTCGGGAAGGGCGCTGGGATTTCATATCTACGCAGGCATGAGTGGACATCGCCCGCACCAGAGTCTTGCCATCGGCAACACGCACCAACTGGAACTGTCGCGAGGAACGGAACCGGCCATCGTACCCAGTCAGCCAGGTGCCCAGAATCAGCCGATCCCCTGCATTGGCCGAAGCAAGATAATCTATCTCGGTACGGGTAATGGCCATGGCTTTTCCGGTGGCCTCATGCAACTCCCAGGTCATGCCCAGACTTTCGATGTGCGCCCAACTGACGTCTTCCAGCCAGCGGACATAAACCACGTTATTGGCGTGACCGAGGCGATCGGTGTCTTCATTCTTTACCAGGATATCCATGGTAAAAGGGGACGCCCGGTCCCATTCAATCATCTGGTCCTTGTCGGTCATTGCTCCCGTTCTCCCATGCCCGGAATGGCCCGCAACGGTAGCCGGCCAATGCGGTCGTTGTGAAGTGAACCAAAGTATAGGTTGCCGCCGTGCGGATTAACCGAGGTAATTTCCTGCAGGTGCGTTCCCCGGGTGTCGTGGAGACTTGTAATCACTTTCCCCTTGGCGTCAAAGGCCAGCACCAGCCCATATTCCTGCGGTTTCGGGTGGAAGCTTTCCGGCAGCTTGGCCACCAGGTCTTTCAACCAGGGCTGACGGTGCATGGAATCCACCTGAGGGTTACGAAGCGTCGGAAAGGCCACCCAGTATCGCCCGGCCTGATCCACGGCGAGGTTGTCCGGGAAGCCCGGCAGATTATCGGCGAAAACCTCTGCCTGCCCCGCCCTGGGGCCATGGATCCAGTATCTCAGGATACGGTATTTCCAGGTTTCATTGACCAGCACATAGTCCCCTTCCGGAGACACCGCCACGCCGTTGGCGAAGTGCAGGTTTCTCAACAGGGTTTCCGTTTTTCCGGTACGGGGATCATAACGGAGCAGACGCCCATGGGGACGCATTTCCAGCAAATCCAGCACATAATCCGGTTGCTCGAAACGGGAACTGGCGTCGGTGAAATAGATGCGGCCATCCGGGGCGATATCCACATCATCGGTGAACCGGAACGGCGTTCCCTCCGATTCCCTCGACAGCAGGGTGACGGACTTGTCCGGGGCGATCGACAATAAGCCTTTCCAGGCATCGGCCACAATCAGGCGCCCCTTGTCGTCGAATACCAGCCCGAGGGGACGACCACCGGTTTCCAGCCATTCCTCGACCCGACCATCCGGCCAAACCCGGACAATTTTGCCGTCCTGGGTACCGGTGTACAGCACACCGTTGGCATCCACAGTGGTATCTTCCGGCCCGTACACCTGGCCGCGAGCGAGCAAGTCGGACAGTCGCAACAGCTCATTGGGGGCGAGTTTCCCGGTCATTGCCGGTGGTGCGGGGGCTTTCCAGGCTTTGCTGTCGACGGGAGACGGAGACAGCAGGAAGCCCCCCAACAGCACAAATACAATCAGCAAAAGACCCAGCAGCCACTTCATACAGACATTCGCCCCTTTCAGAAACAATGACGTAACCTTAGCAGAGACGCGGGCGCGGCTACACCATTGCCCGGGCCGGGTTCACTGGTTCAGGAAGGCCCGACACAACGCCTCAAATGCGTCAGGTTTCTCCGCATGCAACCAGTGGCCTGTGCCTTCGATGATTTGAAGTTCCGCGGATGGAAACAAACGACGAATGTCATCCCAGTGCTTGTCCTGTATATAGGCTGAGTCCTCCCCCTTGAGGAACAGTACCGGACCGTTATAGGGGCCATCGCCTTCCGGAGCCAGCGCCAGTTTCGGATAACTGGCCTCAATGACCGGCAGATTCAGGCGCCAGCGATACAGGCCCTCTCCCGGTTTCTGCTCGCCCTCGGGAACCCGAACCAGATTTTTCAGCAGGAACTGACGAACCTGAGGCGTCTCGACATACTCCGCCAACAGTCTGTCTGCATCCTGACGGGTTTTGACGGCAGCCAGGTCAAGAGAGGTCAGCCCGTCCAGAATGTTATCGTGCCGAGGCTTGTAGTTAACCGGGGCGATGTCCGCCACGATCACCCTGTCCACCCGTTCCGGTGCTGCCAGTGCCACTTGCATGGCAGTCTTGCCGCCCATGGAGTGGCCAAGAATAGCGGCCTTGTCCAGCCCCTGGGCGTCCATATAGGCGATCACGTCCGCCGCCATTGCCGGATAATCCATGGTCTCGGTATGAGGGGAGTTGCCATGGTTGCGCTGATCCAGGGCATGGACCTGCCACTCATCCTGCAGGCGCCGGGTAATACCGCCGAGGTTATCCATGGATCCGAACAATCCATGCAGAATAATCAGGGGGGCGCCTTCGCCAGTAATACGATGGTTCAGCTCAACACTCATGAACGTTGTTCTCCGGATCGGTTCATTCTCTGAAGTCAGCGGGATACATTACCATTGCCGGGAAAAGGAGCAAGGCCGAAGACGGCCTCGGTGTCTGCAGGCATAAAAAAACCGGGGGAGATCCCCCGGTTCAATGGTCAATAGCGTACGATTTGCCCGATCAGCAATAGAAGATGCTGTTCAGGTACTCCGCGAGCGCCTCGCAGTTCTGGCGTTCACGTTCGTTATGGGGCACGAAGATCTCGCGTTCCATAATCATCTCCTCCTCTATAATGCCTTTCCATTGCTCCAACCTGATGACTTAATGCTATCGTTGTTGGTGTGACAAACCGTTGACAGGCTGTCCCATCCGCTTGACATTTTGTATCAGCGAACATGAAAAGCTGTTAACAACAGGAATAAATCAAAGTGAACGCAGTTCCGGCTGAAACACCGACAACACCTCTGGTAGCCGCCTCCAGCACGCTCGCCCTGGTGCACTATCTGGATTGCCGGGGCGTATTGGACCGAGTGCGGATCGAAGCGATCACTGGCATGACCCTGGAAGCGCTTCAGGACCCGGACCTGAGGGTACCGGCCGACATTCACTATCGGCTCTGGGAGTATGCCGAACAGGTGACCGGGGACCCTGGCGTCGGTCTCCATGCCGGACAGGTGGTCGATCCGGAACGCATGGGACTGGTCGGACACGTCTTTTTCAACTGCGACACACTGGGTGAAGCGGTTACTCAATATGTACGACTACACCGGCTGATCAACGAGTCCGTGATCCTCAGTTTCGAGCAGACCGGTGAACAGGCGATTCTCACCTGGCAGCCCGACAGCCCCGGCCATTACTGTCGGCAGGATATGGACCGTACCCTGGCGGCTGCGCTCTGCCGCACCCGGCATTTTATTCATCCCGGTATCAGCGCGGAATGGGCAGAAATCGCTCATCCCCGGCCGCGTTACGCAAGCGAATACGAGCAGCTACTGGGCGGCCCCGTCACGTTTGGCTGCGCTGTCACGCGCCTGGCGTTCAGCAGCAGCCATTTGAGTCATCCGATCCCTCACCGAAATCCCTATGTGTATTCAGCGGTGTTGCGGCAGGTCAATTCCCTGCTGGCACGCCTGCAGACCCGACGCACCTTCAGTCGCAAGGTGAGACGCCTGATCTCACGCCAGATGTCGACGGAAAAAATCGACGCCGACACCCTGGCACGGCAATGCCACATGAGCCGGCAAACCCTCTACCGCCGACTCAAGAAAGAAGGCCTGAGTTTTCATGACCTCGTAGAACAGGTACGTAAGGACAAGGCCCTGAGATACGTGGCGGCTGATCAGTATGCCCTGGGAGAAATTGCCTTCCTGCTGGGTTTTTCCGAACTCAGCGCATTCAGCCGTGCCTTCAAACGCTGGACCGGCATGGCCCCGGCGCAATACCGTGCCCGCCACCATGCCGGAGAGGCGGCCGGCCAGATGCAGGAATAACGATGCCCGAAACGTCCCTGATCGCCATCGCTGTCGGCTTACTCTATCTGGCCGCGCTGTCCTGCGTTTACCGGATACTGCTGACTTACCGGACGACCCAGGGCGCGATTGCCTGGATCATTTCACTCATCGGCCTGCCCTACGTAGCCGTGCCGCTGTTCCTGTTGTTCGGTCGCAGCCGTTTTGGCGGCTATGTCCGCGCCCGACGAATGGGTGACGCCGCGCTGACCGATTTGATGAACTACTTCGAACAGCAAACGACCTCCCTGTCACAACCGGACAGCGAACCTTTCGGCGATGAACTGCAAGTGCTGTGCAAACTGGGTCGGCAGCCCTTTACCAGCAACAACCACTGCACTCTGCTGAAAGACGGCGAGGCCACCTTCGAAGCGCTCTTCGATGCCATGGAAAATGCTCGCCATTACATCCTGTTGGAGTTTTACATCATCCGTTCCGACAAGGTGGGTCAACGGATCAAGTCCATCCTCAAACGCAAGTTGGGAGAAGGTGTGCAGGTATGGCTCTTATACGACGATATCGGCAGCGTCTGGTTGCCCCGAACCTATCTGAAAGAACTCGACAGCGCCGGAGCCCGGGTTGCGTCCTTTGGCAAAGGCAACATCCGGCGCCGGCGCTTTCAGATCAATTTCCGAAACCACCGCAAGTTACTGGTCTGTGACGGCAATACCGGCTTCGTTGGCGGCATTAACCTCGGCGACGAATACCTCGGTACCGCCATGGATCAGGAGCCCTGGCGGGATACCCACTGCTGCATTATCGGGCCAGCGGTCATCGGCCTGCAACTGGCATGGCTGGAAGACTGGAATTGGGCAAGCAGTGAATTTCCCGAACTTAACTGGCATCCCAGCCTGGCTTCTTCCGGAGATCACCAGGTACTGGTCCTGCCGACCGGCCCCGCGGACACTTACGAAACCTGTGCACTGTTTTTCCTGAATTGTATTAATAATGCCAGGACCCGCATCTGGATCGCATCACCGTATTTCGTGCCAGACTTCCAGATCATGAACGCCCTGCAATTGGCAGCCCTGAGAGGGGTGGATGTACGCATCATCATTCCGGAGAAATCCGACAATCGGTTAATCAGGATTGCGGCCTACTCCTACCTTGTACAGGCATGCCAGGCGGGGGTCGGCATCTATCGCTACCAACCGGGCTTCATGCATCAGAAGGTCATCCTGGTGGATGACCGCTACGCCGCCGTAGGCACCGCCAATCTGGACAATCGATCCATGCGGCTGAACTTTGAAATTACCGCAATCACCGCCTCGCAAACCTTTGTCACCGAGGTAACCTCCATGCTGGAAGAGGACCTGTCGCACTCGCGATTGATGACCAAAAGCGACTACCAGGACCGGTCCATTGCTTTCCGCCTGGGCTGTCGCGCTGTGCGGTTGCTCGCACCGTTGCTCTGAACGAGACTGTAGCCAGGCATTTTCCCCCACAGAAAGAATATGAGAGTATTCAGGGAACCGAGCCCGGCATGCAGTAACGAAGCAGGACTATGACAACATTCAAGCCCCGAGAACCCCTCACCGAACAGGTTGCCCGCCATATTGAGAACCTGATTGCCTTTGGCCAGCTACGATCCGGCGAACGCATCTACGAGAGCGCAATGGCCAAACAGATGGACGTCAGCCATGGCTCCATCCGGGAGGGGTTATTGCTGTTGGAAAAGCGTCATCTGGTCCGCAACGTTCCCCGTAAAGGGGCGTTTGTTACGGAGCTGGACGATTACTTCGTTCGCAGCCTTTATGAGATCCTTGAGCTGTACCTGACTCATACAGGCCGTAAACTGGCGCGCCAGTGGCAGCCGGCAGACATGGACAAGCTGGAATCCCTTTACGGGCAGATGCGGGCGAACTTCGAACGCAACGACCTGATGCGCTTTCTGGAGCTGGGCATTGAATACACCCAGGCTTCCCTCGCTTACGCAGACAACTACTTTATCGTATCCGCCATTGATGATCTCTGGCCCTCCGCCAAACGTTGCGCTTTCGTGGCCTTCCAGAATGGTGGCAACCGGGTATTGGAAGACAACCTGGTCCACATGGAAGAATCCATTCAGGCCATCAAGGATCGGGACGAAGACCGGCTGGCGACCATCCTCAAGCGTTATGCTGAACAACAGTGTCATCAGGTCCTGGAGGCACTGGCCAGCAACCAGGCGCGCCGCGGCGCCTGACTGGGACAAAGACTCAATAGAACAACTGGGTGAATGAAAAGCCGATGTTCAGGTAAGCCGTCCAGTTATCCTCATTATTGTACGCCGTCGCAAACTGCACCGGCCCCAGAAAGGTATCGACCCCGGCAAACGCACTCCAGGATCTGACCGTATTGCTCCAACTGGCATCATCGAACGATTCCCAGGCGTTGCCCGTCTCGAAGCCAATACCGGCAAACCAGGGTACCAGCGGACCACCAAACTCCTGACTGGCAAACAGTGACGCCATTGCAGCGTTTTCGCCGGTAATTTCACCCGGGGCATAGGCGGACAGTCGCCGGAAACCGCCAAGGCGAACCGTATTCTCGATGCCCGGCTCCCCCCGGGTAACGGCGTGGGCGTACAGCAGCCCGGTCATGGTGAAGCCGCGCCAGCTACCAGTACCCAGCCCCATGCCGGTCACTGAGTCAAAATGTCGGTCTGAGCCCAGGCTCTCTCGTTCCACCCGACCACGAATACCCGCAAACCCGCCAGACTGAGGATAAAAGCTATCGTTCAGGGAGTCATGTACCAACTGAAGATTAAGCCCGCCCTGGTGTATGGAGCCGGAAGGCGCCACCGGCGCACCAATTTGCTCATCCACGGTGGCATACCCTCGGGAATAGCCAAACCGGACGTCGCCATTGCCCCCCAATTCCATACCTAATGCCAAGTCAAACTGACGAGAGGTAACGTCCACTTCTGCGTTACGCTCACCGTCATCACCAAACACACTGAAGCTGTTCCGGGAATATTCCGCACCAGTGATCACGTATCGCTCGTAGCCATAATCCAGCGGTTGAAACCATTCCGTGCGCACATAGGGCTCGGTCCCCAATTGCACACCAGTCCGCCATTCTCCACCGAGGTCGTTCAACTCGGTCATGCGCAAGGCTGCACCGACATTAAAGCGGGTTTCACCATCGAAGTTGTCTTCGTAGTTCAGGCCAAAAGCCAGGTAATTCGGTCCCCAGGATTTTTCCAGTGCCTGAATCGTCAGCACTGTTCCCTCGGAGGAGGGAGACAGCGAATAGGACACCGTTTCGTAATAGCCAAGGCCATAAATCCGCTTGAGATCGTCCTCAAGGGCATCGACATCCAGAGGCTGGCCGGTTTCCTGTCGAATCCTGGAACGCAGGAACTCGCCGGCCAGCCGGGAATTGTGATCCACCTCAATACGGGCGATGTGACCGGGTGCCAATCCACTCTTGTTCATCGATTCCCGGAACCGGGTCCAGCGCTCGTGAGACACATTCAGGTGCCGCAACTCGGACGCGTGGGAGCGGGCGCTGGTCGCACCCAGTTCAAACAGGATCGGCGCGTCATAAAAATCAGCGGACGTCCGGCCTTCCAGATCGGGGCGAATCAGCACATCCTGCTCTTCCAGTCGTGCCAGTTGATCATCGGTATTCATCCGCGTCATCATCGTCGTCAGTTGCCCGACAACCGAGAAGGCTTCCTGCAGATCCTCCGCTTTCAGCAAGGGATCCGTAATATCTACCGCAATCACAATGTCCGCGCCCAAATCGCGGGCAACCGTGACCGGCAGGTTGTTGGCGATTCCACCATCCACCAGCAGGCGGCCATTGAGTTTTACTGGCGCATACACCCCGGGAATACTCATGCTGGCACGGATGGCCTCGGACAGGTTGCCACTGCCAAGCACCACCTGTTCACCGGTTTCGAGATCCGTGGCCACCGCACGAAAAGGAATTGCCAGCTGATCAAAGTCTTCTACCAAAGCGGCGTCGCGGGTCAGCTCATTAAGAATAAAACCGAGATTCTGACCCGCGATAATACCCCCACCAACGTGAAGCCCATCCAGGCGCACACCAATCCCGGGCACGACCGGAAAGCGCCAGTCTTCCTGTTTACGGCGGACAGGCTTGTAGGCTCGGCCCGGATCGTCGCGAAAACTGGATACCCAGTCGAGGTCGATGAAGCGTTGTTCGATTTCCTCTACCGGCATACCGGAAGCATAGAGCGCCCCGACCGCAGACCCGGCACTCGTGCCCACCACCAGGTCCACTGGAATCCGCATTTCCTCCAGAACTCTCAGCACACCGACATGGGCCATGCCCTTGGCCCCGCCGCCACTGAGCACCAACCCTACCTTGGGTCGATCCCCGGCCGGCTTCGCTGTGACGGTGGACGAAAAAAAAGCAATGCAGGCTGCAGCAAGCAGCAGGATAGGCATCCTTGGCAAGGGAGGGGTCCTGTTATCTATTCACTGTTTTTTGGTCGTTTCATCGTCGGCCAGCGACAGGTGTGACACATCGGGTACCATCGGTGGTGGCAGGTCACGCTCAACACCCAGATCCGTGCCAGCGGGCGCCAGAGTCCACTCATCCAGATGCTGAAACATCGGAGCTTCCACCTCCTGATGCTCCGCCAGAGTGACCCCCACCGGGTCGAGCGATAGTCCCGATCCCGCCAGAATGGTATCCACCTTGTCCCCGGCTACTGATAGCCGATCGCCGGGCTCGACAGCCGGTGTCTCACCGCCGGATTTTGCCGGCTGCTGGGGGGCAGGTTCAGCAGGTGCAGGTTTCGGAGCCGGTGGGGATGAAGGCGTTCCACCTCTTGCGGGCTCATCTCCCGGCATGGGCTGCACATAGGCAATCATGCCGTGTTTCGCCAGTACGGCCCGGTATTTTTCTGCCTGCTCCGCCTCAAGCTTGTTACGGATCACGACTGGTTGGCCACTGAACATGCGCTCAACCTGCTCAACGCTGGCTTTGAACAGTGTCCGTGCATTATTGCGAGCGGTAGCGACTTCAATACCCGGCGCGCATTCACCCTTGAAGACGAGCTGAAACATCAATCTGCCTCTTGCTGAATCTGTTTATCAACATGATAGTTGATCCACGATCCCCGGGGAAACCTGGGGCCACCTGAATACTTTTTAACCAAGTCGCAAACAATTGAAAAATCCACACATCCTGGTACGCAAACGCCCTCGGACTCTGCGATAATCTCCAGTAACCTAAATTTACAATTGGTAACAATGAATCCGGACTGGCACCAAGGAGTGGCATCCATGAATCGAGTCTTTACTCTTTTCTCTGTTTTCCTGCTATCACTGCTCCCGATTCGTCCTGCCCTGGCGGAAAATCTGGACGTGCTGATGAGCAATGTCTTTAACAACGGGCAGCCGACCTATATCGGTTACGAAAGCGTGGAGCGGGAAGATATTCCGGTCTCTGCCCCTGTCGATCGCAAATACCTGATCGTGGATTTCCGTTTTCCATCCTCCGCCGACGACGAACAGCTGCAGGCCAGTGTTCATAAGGTCTGTATGGCGTTACTGAAGAATCGGGACCTGATCCGGACCTTGTCCGACTCCGGTTACGACATGGTTTCGGTTGCCTTCGACCGCCGCTCGCAGTTTGACTGCATGTAAACCAAATTTACTCCCGACCCAGCAGCCGGGGGAATGCTTCCAGTGCGCTGTTCACCGCATCGAGATTGAACGCTTCCACATCGGCCAGCAGTTTTTCACCGTAACGGGTCACTGAAGGCGAACGGAAACGTTCGCCCCAGGCCAGTACACGTTTCGCGAAGTAGCGCATCTGCTCCGGGTCACCACTTTCCCTGACAATTTCCCACTCATCGCCAAAATCACGGGCCAACTGCTCCCGCAGCCAGCCGCGCTCCTGCATGCTCAGAGTCTGCGCCAGCAAACGTTCGGACTCTTCCGGCTCGCCCTCATCTTCAGCCTGCTCAACCGTTGCCTCTACCTCGGGCAGTGTCACGATGAACGTTGAGCCCTGCGCCGGCTCACTTTCCACGGTGAGTTCGCCGCCCATCATCCGTGCCAGTTTCCGACTGATTGCCAATCCCAGGCCAGTACCACCATAGCGCCGACTGTTCTGCCCCTCCTGTTGCTCAAACGCATCAAAAATTCGCTCCAGCTGATCCGCCGGGATACCGATTCCCGTATCCCGCACAGTAACCTCCAGCCGGTAGAGTTTCCTGCCGTCATCATCTGATTTCTGCCCGGGAACCGACTTCGCAGTGGCTCGTACTCTTACGCCCCCCTCATGAGTGAACTTGATGGCATTTCCAACCAGATTGAACAACACCTGGCGCAGTCGGGTTTCGTCGAGCATCATTGCCGAGGGCATTTTCGAATCCACACTCACTTCCAGGGTAATGCCCTGCTCCCGCGCCCGCAGGTCGAAAATATGGCGGACGTCATCCAGCAGCCGTCGTACGGAAACAGCGGAGTAATCGAGCCTCATCTTTCCTGCCTCGATCCTGGAAAGGTCGAGAATGTCATTAATCAGCATCAGCAGACTGCGGCTGCCCGCCCGTATGGCATCGAGGTAGTTGCGTTGCTGGGGATCCGTCACGCTGTCGCTCAGCAGATCGCTGTAGCCGATGACGGCATTCATAGGTGTGCGAATTTCATGGGACATGTTGGCAAGGAATTCACTCTTGGTAAGGCTGGCGGCCTCCGCTTCCCGCGCCAACCGCTCCGCCTCGAGCTTGGCCGCCCTGAGTTCATCCTCACTGCGGCGCAGCGCATTCTCGGATCGTATCCGCTCATCCACCTCTCTTGAGAGCTTGCGGTTCCAGTAGAGAAATATGAGCACCACCACCAGGGCGATGCCGACCACCCGACGCACTACGGTGTAATCGGTTTCCTGCTCAATATCCAGATGGATCCAGCGATTGTATATAGCTTCGGTTTCCGCAGCGTCCAGGCTTCCCAGGGCTTTATTGAGAATACGCTGGAGCTCCGGCCTGTCCTTGCTGACCGCCAGGCTCAACTCATACTGATAGGGGGTGATACTGGTGATTCGCAGGTTCGACAGCCCCAGGCGCGCCACCGTATAGCTCACTGCGGGGATGTGGGTCACCATGACATCCAGATCACCGTTGGACAGTGACAGCAGCCCTTCTTCGACACTTTCCATCGGGTACAGGTCAAGATCCGGATGGTTGATCAGCAGAAAGTCGTGAGCAGCATGACGGTTCACCACCCCTACCCGCTCGGATCGAAGCTCCCGAAGGTCGCCGATGAATCGTCCATCGTCACGAATAACCAGGGCAACCGGTACGGTGAGGTATGTGCGGGTAAACAGGAAGTCGTTACTGCGTCGTGGGGTTCGGTTGAAGGCCGGTAGTATGTCCACCGCGCCGTCCTGAAGCTGTTTTTCCGCCTCGATGATGTCCGACGTTTCCTCACGGTGAAAACGGACATTCAACTGGCTCTCCAGCCGGGATACCAGGTCCGGCACCAGGCCTGAGGACCGACCATCCTGGGTAAACTCGAACGGTGGCCAATCGTCACGAAACGCGACTCGCAAATTGGGGTTTCGCTTCAGCCAGTCCTTTTCGTTACTGGAAAGTGTGATGCCGTTGTCGATCGCGACTGGCCGGTCCGCCTGCAGCCATGACTGCCGGATGGTGCGATGCTCGCTATGGCTGATCGCTTCCACAGCCTGATTGAGAACCCATAGCAATTGCTCGTTGTCAGAGTCGACCTCCAGTACGACATCAACCGGTTGCTGGTCCAGCAACAGGGCGAGCCCGATGCCGTTAATCATCGCCGACTGCAAGTAATCAGAAACCACGGGAACCGGACCAAGAAACGCATCGGCCCGACCAGAGAGCACCATACTGACGGCTTCACCGATACTCGCCACGGGAACCGGAGTGAAGCTGTCCACCGGGTCCAGTAACAGGTACTGGTTACTGTCTTCGGCGATCAAGGCGATCCGACTGTCCTCCAGATCCGACATCGTTCGAATACCGGCATCCCCGGCACTGACAAACAAACCGTAAGTCAGGGACATCAGCGGCTCTGTCGCAGTGCGACCTTCAGGATCGGGCTGCCGCGGACCGCGAGCCACCAGCCGGGCATCCAACTCTCCGGCACCCAATTGCGCCGCTATCGCTGTCGTGCTGGCGGGAACTGGTACGATCTCCACCCCAAGCTTGTCTGACAAACGCTCCAGGTAATCAATGTAAATACCAGCCAGGACGCCCTCCCCGGTATCAAAGGCCAGAGGTATCTGACCACCGGAGAGCCCTACCTGGAAGCCATCTTGTGTTGATAACCAATCCAGATCCTTCGCACCGAGAACAGGAGCCGGCGACAGCTGCGGAGGGTCCGCCAGCAATGGCGTCGCCGTCACAATACACACTATAAACAACAAACCCTGCAAGGCGGCCTTCACTGGATATCCTCAACGGTTCCGCTAAAGTTTAAAGAAGCCTCAGAACAATACCTGCAAATCTCCCGGATTTCATTCAAGTGTAAGCAAAGCAAGGAGACGACAGCGATGGACACCAGCAAACACACATTCAGCACACTGTTTCAACAACTTGGACTGGCCGCTGACAGTGACAGCATCGAGGACTTTATCGTCAGGTATTCACCGCTCCCTTCGGAAGTTGCGCTGCAGGATGCGCCGTTCTGGTCGGACAGTCAGGCCCAGTTTCTGGAGGAAGGACTGGAAGACGATTCAGACTGGGCTGAAATCATTGACGAGCTTGATGCCCGGATGCGGCACTGAGGCCCTCACAGTCAACCGAGAGGCGGACCTGGTTCCTGCCTGCGTCCTTGGCGGCGTACAACGCCTTGTCCGCCCGATCAAATAGCGTTTCTTCAGTATCACCATCCTCGAGGGTGGCAACGCCAGCAGAAAAGGTGATCGTTACGGGCTCACCCTGAAAATGAAATGGCAGGGCAGCAATGTGACCCCGCAGATCGTCAAGCACACGTTTCGCATCTTCCGCTGGGGTTTCGGGCAACAACAAAACAAATTCTTCACCACCAAAACGGGAAATGAAATCTGTGGTTCTGAGCCGCTGCTGACACTCCCTCGCCACCATCTGAAGGACCCGGTCACCGGCCTTGTGTCCGTATGAATCATTCACCCGTTTGAACAGGTCGATATCCAGCACCGCAATTGTCACCGGATGACGATACCGCTGCCAGCGACTGTATTCGAAACCCAGGCGCTCCTGCCAGGCCTCACGATTGGGCAACTGGGTTAACAGATCGGTCAGTGCTTTTGCCCGTTCTTCCCGAATCTGTTCTCTCATTTGCTCTGAGTTTGCCTCCACCGCAGCCAGCTTTTCCTCCATCAATTCCAACTGCCGCGAATAACTCTTCTCCCGTTCTGACTCCTGGTCCCGGAAACGCTCAACCACACCGCCAATTGTCTCCAGATGCCTCGTCACGGAAAGTTTCAGTTCCTTAAGCTCACCAACAGAATCGATCTGACGACCGAACGTTTCCAGTTCTCGCCGTATTTCGCGATCCAGTTGCCTGGACGCGTCCATTCGCCCTTCCTGGGCACTGGATTGATTCTGGAAATGCTGCCGCAGGGAACCCAACCGCTCATCGAGCTTCTTGAGAAATGCCTCAAATTCTCTTTGACCACGGGTAATCGCGGCAATAACAAGATCAGCAACACTGTTGAGGCCCTCTCTCAACACGTCCCAGCTGTCACTTTCCAATAGTGATTTCTGAAGTCGGCGAGCCCTGGCTTCAGCAGCCGGCTCGAGAGCGACCTGGTATATCATCTGGCCCAACAATTGCCCGACCCGCCGGGCAATCCTCAGTCTCTGGGCATGAATGGTCGCCAGGTCATTTTCATCACCCACAGTAACGGCCGAGGAAGACTCAGATTGGGGAGGAGCATCGACAGCTTTTCCGGGTTGATATGACCGGCCATTACCCGGCCTGGATTGCGGTGAATCATCCAGAAGCGCGACCTGGCGATCAATCTGCTCCTGGAGAGAGCGCCATTTTTCGATATCCAGATTACCCTTACGCAGATCCTTGCGTACCCGAATCAGCAATCGGTCAAGGTCGGGGGCCTGCCCTTCTGAGGCAAGACAGGTGCGCACCAGCATCCGCTCGAGGGAATTCCGTTCCGCTTTCCACTGTTGCTCCCGTTGTTCTGATGATTCAAGTTCCTGAAGGTACTTGTCCTTCCAGGACCGATCCGAAACCATTGGGCTCTCCTGATAATGAACGTTCAAACCTTTCAAGGGTCTGCGTGAACTGGCCAGGTATCATCCCTGTCTCGCTCATCTCGGCGGCGGGCCCGTGGATGACTCTGGTCATACACGCGAGCCAAATGCTGGAAGTCAAGGTGAGTATAGACCTGAGTGGTGGATATGTCCGCATGACCCAACAATTCCTGAACCGCACGCAGGTCACCACTGGATTCCAGCAGATGACTGGCAAATGAATGACGAAGCATGTGCGGATTCAGCCTCTGATCAGCACCCTTGACCACCCCCCAGCGGCTCAGGCGGGACTGAATACTGCGATTGCTGAGACGCCCACCCCGCTGACTGACAAACAGGGCCTGCTCTGACTCCGTTGCCAGTCCGGGACGAACCGCCATCCACGCACTCAGGGCCTTCAGGGCTTTGCGCCCCACCGGCAGCACACGCTCCTTGTTGCCTTTTCCCAATACGCGGATTTCTCCACCCCGGCAATCCACCGAGTCCAGGTTCAGTCCGGCCAGCTCCGACAATCGCAAGCCCGAGGAATACATCAATTCGAACATGCTCAGATCACGGACTTCCAGGGGGTCGTCGGGGGCAGCGTCCAGCAGATGGTTAAGTTGATCCACATCGGCCACTTTCGGCAGCCGGCGGCCGGATTTTGGCGCACGGATATCCACAGCCGGATTATCCCGGACCCGCTTTTCCCGCAGAAGATACTGGTAGCAACGACGGATGGCTGAAAGATGCCTGGCAATACTACGACCACTCAGCCCCCCACGGCTAAGCCAAGCCACATAACGGCGCATGTCGTGGCTGGTGACGTCGGCCCAGTCAGCAACCTGCCGTGTCATTAACCAGGCGCCAAATCGTGTCAGATCCTGCTGGTAACTGTTACAGGTGCGGGGAGAGTGTCGCGTTTCCGAGGACAGATGACGAAGGAAGTCCGCAAGCGGGGCGGACAGGGAATCCGATAATTCCACCAGCTCCCCGGAAACGGTCACGGTCAGCGTGACTCTGCAATAATACCGGCCACAGGGGCCGCACTGGTATGACGCTGCACGATCGGTGGCAACAGTCGACTCAGGGTGTCGCTGATGTAAGTAAGAAAGAGCGAGCCCATACTCTGGTCAAAGTAGCCCGGTTCACAGCTGCCTACCGCAAAAACCCCCAGCAGTTCATCATGACGCAGTGGCACCAGGGCCACCGACGCAATGGGCTCTTCCCGGTCGGGGAACAGAAAATTCCGCTCGGATTCGCGGAATTGACCACACACCGCGCGCTCTCCATCCAGCAGGCTACCCAGACGCTCCTTGGCCTGAGCCGGTGGCACGACATGCAGCGCTCCCTGCGAAGCCAGTGACAATTCCGAATCGGTAAACAGGATCACCGACGCCGCATCAAGCCCGAAGTCGCCCCGAATACTGTCATCGATGGCGGACGCCATGTCGTTGAGGTTACGAGCCTCAATCACATTCATCAACAGCCGCTTGCTCTTCTCAAACAGACGGTCGTTGTGACGGGCAATAGAGACCAGCTCCACCAGCTCCCGTCGCAGTGTATCCCGCTGCTCCCGGAACAGGTGTACCTGGCGCTCCACCAGTGAGATGGCTCGGCCACTGTCGTGGGGCAGGGTCAGACTGCGCAGGAGCTCATCCTGTTCAACAAAAAAGTCGGGATGGGCGCGAAGGTACTCCGCAACCTGCTCCCCGGTGAGCTCCTCGGCCTTCTGCTGGGCCGTTTGTTCTGTCATGCTGATCTCCTGATCGTCAGGACGTTGGTTTTGCTGGTCGGCTACCTTTACGACGTCGCCCGGAACTGTCTCCAGGCAGACGAATCTGGCCTTCAAACACACTGGCCGCAGGGCCTTCCATCATAACAGGGGACCCTTCCCCCTGCCATTCGATGATCAACTTGCCGCCACGTAGCTCAACTTCGACACGGGAATCGAGCAGTCCTCTCAGGCAGCCCGCAACCACCGCTGCACAAGCCCCGCTGCCACAGGCCAGAGTTTCACCAGAACCACGCTCGAATACCCGCAAGCGGGCGTGGGTGCGATCAATAATCTGCAGAAAGCCGATATTGGCCCGGGCGGGAAAGCGGGGATGATTCTCAAGCTTCGGCCCCAGAGATGCCACCGGCGCACGATCGACGTCGTCCACCACCAGTACACCGTGGGGATTGCCCATGGATACGGCGCTGAGCTCAATGGTCTGGCCATCCACCTCGACGGTGTAGACGTCCTTACGGCGATCGGCGGCAAATGGTATCGCTGGTGGGTTCAGCTCAGGCACGCCCATATTGACCATCACCAGGCCATCGCGACCGACCCTCAGCTCAATCACGCCTTTGGCGGTCTGAACACGGATCACTCGCTTGTTGGTGAGGCGCTGGTCGCGAACAAAGCGGGCAAAACAGCGGGCGCCATTGCCACATTGCTCCACTTCCGAGCCATCGCTGTTGAAGATCCGATAGCGAAAATCCACGTCCGGTAGCCCCGGGGGCTCGACAACCAGCAACTGGTCAAAACCGATCCCGAAGTTGCGGTCTGCCAGCTCGCGGATCATTTCCGGGCGCAGACGGAACGGCTGACTGATGGCATCCACCACCATGAAGTCGTTACCCAGACCGTGCATTTTGGTAAACCGCATCGCCGCATTCATCCTGGCAAACAGCTTTCGGGACCGAGCTGGTCTTCCAGGGTTTCGCGGCGACGAACCACGTGCACCTGGTCCCCATCCACCATGATTTCCGGCGGTCGGTTGCGGCTGTTGTAATTGGAGCTCATCACAAAGCCATAAGCCCCGGCGGATCGTACCGCCAGCAAGTCACCCGCCTGCAGGCGCAGTTGGCGATCCTTGCCCAGGAAGTCACCGGTTTCACAAACAGGACCAACCAGATCCCAGGCCTTTTCTTCACCGTTCTGGTGGGGAACCACCGGGATGATTGCCTGCCAGGCACTGTAGAGTGCCGGACGGATCAGGTCGTTCATGGCCGCATCAATGATGGCGAAATTGCGATGATCGGTGCATTTGAGGAATTCCACCCGGGTCAGCATGATACCGGCATTGGCCGCAATCGAACGCCCTGGTTCCAGCACCAGTTCGAGATCACGATCCCCCAGCCGCTCGGCCAGCGCTTTGACGTAATCCGACGGCTGAGGTGGCTGCTCCCGGTCGTAGGTAACACCGAGGCCGCCCCCCATATCGAGATGACGAATGGCAATGCCCTGCTCCGCCAACGCATCAATCAACGAAAGCACCCGATCCAGCGCATCCAGGAACGGCGACACGGTGGTCAGCTGTGAGCCAATATGACAATCAACCCCGATGACATTCAGGTTGGGCATGGCCGCAGCGCGGGCGTACACCTCGGGCGCCTCGATAATATCAATACCGAACTTGTTTTCCTTGAGGCCCGTGGATATGTACGGATGCGTACCGGCGTCCACGTCCGGGTTCACCCGCAGGGATACCGGTGCCTGTTTGCCCAGCTCACCCGCCACCTTGTTAAGGCGGTCCAGCTCGGTATCGGACTCTACGTTGAAACAGCGGACGCCAACTTCCAGCGCCCGCTTCATTTCCCATTCCTGCTTGCCCACGCCGGAGAACACCACGTTGGCTGGATCACCACCGGCGCGAATCACCCGCTCCAGCTCACCGGCCGAAACAATATCAAAACCGGCACCAAGGCGGGCCAATACGTTAAGCACAGCCAGGTTGCTGTTGGCCTTTACCGCATAACACACCAGATGCGGGCGACCCTTGAGGGCATCGTCATAGGCCCGGTAGTGGCGCTCAAGGGTGGCACGGGAATAGACATACGCCGGGGTCCCGAAACGCTCTGCAATCTCGCTCACCGGTACGTCTTCGGCGTAAAGCTCGCCGTTGCGATAGTTAAAATAGTCCATGAACTTCCTGATTCTGTTGACGGGGCAAGAGTCAGCGGACCGACGGATCTTCATCCTGACGACGATCCGGGTCGTTGTTCCGGTTTTCCCCGACGGCATCCGCCACGGTTTCATCCGGCACTTCCCGGTATAGCGGTCCCTTCTGGCCGCAGCCGGCCATCACGCTGACCAGTAGCAACCCAACACTCACTGTTTTCCATGCCTGCATGGAACTTGCCCCTGTTTTAGATATGCGCGCAGTATACCTGACTCAGCTACCGGCGGGCGAGACTGGCCTAGGCCATTAAATGGCGATTGAGGGAGGCTTCCAGTGTTGACCGGTAATACAGATACTGCGTGGTCTGTATGTCCTGCTGGTACACCTGCGGATCCAGATCGTGGGGCAAGTGCACATCCGTCAGGTAAACCGGGTAGTTTTCGCCGGTCTGGCGCAACGAACGGATATAATGAGCAACGGCGGGGATCAGCTGGTCCCCGTATTCCTGCACAGTGAACTCCTGATCGCCACAGAAGATATCAAACCGCAGGTGACGGTCGCCTTCCTGCACCCCGACCGCCTGCACCTCCAGTCCGGGCAAGGTCATAATGGTGTCCTCGTCGAATCGACGTTCCACTTTCCAGCGCCCGTCCCGGGGCACGACCTCATAACAGTGAATGCCGGCGATACCCGCCGGGCTGTCCAGCTGACGCAGCTGGCGTCGCTCGACGAGATTGTCCAGAAACCGTAACAGCGGCACCAGCAGGTAGCGCCGATTGCTGTAGTCCTGATCCCAGGCGAACACTGAACCCAGTTCGTCCACTACCCATAGCTTTGCACGACTGCCGACGACCCGGAAAAAAACCTGGATGTTAGCCGGCTCGCTGGCCTGGCACACAGCACGCAGGGGCTGGTCGTCCAGCATCGCACCGCGATCAAACACCACAGGGAGGTATCTTTCCTGCGGTCGGGCCAGTTGCTCCATCAACGCCTCGGGACTGTCCAGCGCCACAAAGCCGGGCTCGGCGCCACTGAACTGCAACAGGAAATAACGCCGGTCCATCTCAATAACGTATCGCAACGGATGTGGCCCGATGCCTCCCGCAAAGAATTGGCGCACAACGTCGCTAAAGAGCGCCTGAACCCGACGGGCAATCGCCGCTCCGTGCCCGCGGTTATGGCTGTGCACCTGAATCTCTGGCAAGTACGCCGGCGCGGATGCCACCGATGCCAGTACGTTCTTGAGACACTGGATCAGGGTGTCACCAGCGGCGTAGTGCTGCAAACTGACTTCGTGCCAGCTGTTCAGGGTCACCTGATCGATGGTGGCCACCAGATTGTCTCGGCTACCGCTGAAACCCAGGGAATCGTGACGGGCACTGAGCTTGTGCAATCCACGATCGGTCAGGTGTGCCTGGGGATCCACACCCACGTTGACAAACAGCAGGTTCCGCAGGGGCTTGACGCCTGCAGACAATGCCTCACGGCCGGCCGGGGCAAGAGGAAACGCAACGAAAGCGGACAGTGCATCCAGCATCTCACGCAACTCCGACACCGAGGCTGTAGTTGTGCCGGCTCGCACGTTCAGCCGTGTTGTACGCATCAACAATCCGTTGCAGTAGCACCACACCATCAGCTCGGTGAGATTCCCGCAACGCCGGATGACCGGTTGCCAGAACGCGTCAGATGGATCCTCCAGATCCCGGTAGAGCAGCCAGCCGTCCTGCTCCGGCGCGCCGCCTTGCTCCGATTGGTGGTGAAACGCCAGATTTTCTTCACCGAGCGACGGCGCCAACCCCGGGTTGATCTGTTCGATCTTGCCGGCCTTGCGCTGGAACGCAGCGTAGAGTTTGCGACCCAGCAGGTTCATATCACTGCTGCTGATCGCCGCACAGGTGCCTTGCTCCCTGGCCAGCCGCGACAACAGGCGGTAACTGTGGGTCAGTTCAGACACGATCGTGCGCCGTAACGTCATCACGTCCTCGGCACGCCATTGCTGACGGTTATCCAGATCTTTCAGTGTCGCCGGCGACCAGCCCCAGTCATCCACCAGCTGTTGAAGTAACCCCGCTCGCCAGCTGTCGACACCCAGCTCGGTGCGTGACAGCGGCAGACCGGCTTTCAGGTATAGGCTACGGCGTACCAGATCCAGTCGCTGAGGCGCGTCCATGGCCAACAGCCAGCGTTCCAGCCGTTGATACAGCAGCACGTACGGGTCCAGCCGGTCGGCACTGGTTTCACCGTCATACACGGCGGCCTTGAACACTCGGGATAACAGGGGTTGCTCACTGTCCCGGGCATAGCACTCGGTCAATAACAGCTTCAGTATCGATTTCCAGGGCGCGTCCATCCCCTTGTACAGCTGCCAGACCCCGGCACCCAGAAACTCTTCCCGGGGGACCGACGGCACTGCCCCGAAATCGATATACTCGCTCCCCTTGATGAAGCGGCAGTCAACCAGTTGCCGGGCACAGGCGTCGTAGTTTTCCTCTTCACTGGCCGGAATCAGCCACCACAACGGGTAACAGCCACCAAGATGGATACTGGTGCGGTAGAACTCATCCAGCAGCAGATAATGCTGGGCACTGCCACAGTTCTCGCCGGTCACTTCAGCACGCTGTCGTCCGGCCCGCCAGTCCGCTGCAGAAAACACGAACACATGCAGCTCCACTCCGAGGGATGCGGCCCAGGCGGCGACTTTGTCTGCCTTACGCTCCAGGCACTGGACATCCCGATCGGACAGATCACTGCGATGACACAGCCAGACGTCCAGGTCACTGGCCACCGAATGCCCCAGGGTGCCCGGGCTACCCATCAGAAACAGGGCCTCCAGGTCAGGCTTCCTTTTTCCTTCGTCTTTCAGGGAAAAGGCTCGCGCCAGGCGGCGAGCGGCGTTCAGTGTCGGCTCGGAAGGCTTGTAATGACCAAGACCATAGGGGCAGTCCCGGTCCAGGTACCCGGGCAGGGATGGGTGATTAAGGTGAAATACCAACGGCAGAACGTCCAGCACCGCCTGCTGTCGATACGTCAGAGCCGAGCGCGCCCGCTCCCAGCGCTGTTGATTGAGCGCGATAAACCGATCCCGCAACCGACGCAGAGTTTTTCGATCGATCCCCTCTTCAAAATCCAGGATGATAGGCGTGCTATGGGTGGTCAAGGCGGCTCCGCGAGAGAGGTTCTTTCCAGTGTCATTATCAGTATGATGGACGCATCGTGGCAAAACCGGCAAAAAAATAAAAGCGGGAGTTTCTGTACACTTCCGTAGCAATACTGGCTGAGGCTCACCCATCGTGAAAGAATTCTTTATCCGTCGTTATCGTTCCGACAATCCTCTGGCAGTGTGCCGCACCCTGGTCCGGATAGACGACGAAGGCGTGGTAATCTCAGCGGATCACAACGCCGAAGCAGTACTCGGGTACGATGCCAGTGAGCTCGAAGGCCAGCCCGTGTATCGCATTCTGGCGGCCCGACAGGACGACCCCTTTGCACCCGCCAACCGGCATCGTATGGAAAGTGGCGACCCCGTGCTGATCACCTTCCGTCACAAGGAAGGCTTCTTCTTCACCGCAAGCCTTAGCCTCAGGGTCAATGTGAAGGACTCCGACCAGGCTGCCAGCGCCTATATCTCACTGCGCGACACGACAGCCATGGACCATCAGCTGGTGCGCCTGGCCGAGTCCTCTGCCGGCTTTGGATTCTGGGAATTGAACGTCCGCAACAACAACCTGACCTGGACCGACGGATTTTACACGCTGCTGGAGCTTCGCCCCGGCACCGATATTACTCCGGAGCAGGCCCTGTTTTACTGTCAATCCGGCCAGAACCGTATACGTGCTTTCTTCCGGCGCTGTGTGCGCAGCGGGCAATCGTTTTCGATCAGCTTCGACCTGCTGACGGCGAAACAACAGCACCGCCGGGTAGAGCTTACCGGCAAAGCCATCGAGAGAGAGAATGGGCGCATCCACAAGATCGGAGGCACCCTGGTGGATCACACCAGCGCAATGCACAGCGAACAGGCCCTCCGACAGTCGGAGCAACTGTTGACGGCCACCGCCAACGCCACCAACGATCTGGTCGCCAGCGTGGATCGACAGCTCAACCTCGTCTACTTCAACCACGCCTTCAGCCGCCAGTTTGCGCATACTTTCGGCCAGCTGCCTCGCCCCGGCGGCAACCTGACAGAGATGCTGCAAGACTTCCCCAACGAACGCCGATTGATTGAGCGGTTGTGGAACCGCGCCCTCGAACGGGACAGCTTCGTGGTGGAAATGCCGCTGGCCCAGCAAAATCGCGACCTCCCGGTTTATGAATTCCATTACCAGCGCGTGATCAACGAACACGGCGAAGTGACCGGTGCGGTGCATGTGGGCAAGGACATCAGCTCCAGGCTCAACCATGCATCCAGCCGGGAATACCGCACTCTCCATGACCCGATCACCGGCCTGATGAATCGCAAGGCCTTTGCTGATCGACTACGACGGCTGATCAAATCACCCCGGCGTGAAAATACCACTGACGCCCTGCTGTATCTCGACCTGGACGACTTTCACCATGTCAACAACGGCGCCGGCAGCGGCACCTGTGATCGCTACCTGAGAGAGCTTGCCAGCAACCTCGGCGTCAGGGTTCGTCAGCGTGATGCCCTGGCGCGATTATCCGGGGACACATTCGCCCTGCTGATTGAGAGTTGCCCTGAATCCCAGGCCCGAAAGATAGCCGACAGCATTCTCGAGCTGATCGGCAACTTCGAATTCGACTGGCAGGGCCATCAATTGCAAACCACGGCCAGTGGCGGGCTGCTGATCCTGACCGCACACACGCCCGATGATCCGGAGCAACTGCTGAGTCAGGCGGCAGACCTGTGCCACACGGCCAAGACCTCTGGCCGCAATCGTATACACGCCGCCCAGGCGGTCGCCCCTGGTCCGGAAGAGGGTGTTGCCGGCACACTGGTGGAGCAGATCCGCAGCGCCCTGGACAACAACCACCTGATCCTCGAGTACCAGGCCCTTCGCCCTGTGGCCAGTGTGACCTGGGGGGACCATATTGAAATCCTGTCACGGATTCCGGGGAAAACATCAGGGCAACCTTCCCTGCAGCCAGCAGAGTTCCTACCGATTGCGGAACGTTTCGATCTCGCCAAACGGCTGGACCGCCAGGTTATTCGCCAAACCGTGCAGTGGCTTACCAGCCAGCCACTACTGGAACCCCGGTTAAAATACTGCGGCTTCAACCTGTCTTTGGCCAGCGTGCTGGACGACACTTTCGCAGAGTTCATGGCATCGGTCCTGACCGACATACCCTTCGCTGCTGATTGCTTCTGTCTGGAGATCCGGGAATCCCACGCCACCCAATATCCGGATGATGTTGCGGTATTGTGCGATGCCCTGCATCGGGTCGGCTGCCGGGTGGCACTGGATGGCGCTGGCGCTTCGGTGGAAAGCTATAGCCTGGCAGCCAGGCTGCCGGTGGATATCATCAAGCTCGACCGCAGAATGATGCAGCACCTGCACGATGATCCAGTGCAACAGGTGATGGTGGAAGCACTGCACAAGATTGCCGAGGCGTCCGGCAAGACCACGGTGGCTACCTTTATCGAGGATGACGACACACTGAGGAAGGTCAGGACGCTGGGCATCCATTATGGGCAGGGCTATCGGCTGTACCGGCCACGCCCGCTAAAGGAGCTGAAACCCGTCGCCGTGGATCTGAGTACCGGGCGAATCGGCGGCTAGCCCAACGATTCGCCCGGATGCCGGATTACAGCGTGTTACGCGCCCGCGCTACCGCCGCGCGGACCTGGTCTGGCGCAGTGCCGCCCAGGTGATCACGTGCCTGCACCGAGCCTTCCAGGGTCAGCACGTCGAATACATCCTCACCAATAACATCGGAGAAACGCGCCAGCTCGTCCAGGGTCATCTCCGACAGATCGCGGTTTTCAGCAACACCAAAGGCGACCGCCTTGCCGACAATCTCATGGGCATCGCGGAACGCCACACCTTTCTTGACCAGATAATCCGCCAGGTCGGTGGCCGTGGAGAACCCACGCTTGGCTGCCACCCGCATGTTGTCGGCTTTGGCCTGAATGGCGGGGATCATGTCGGCGTAGGCCTTGAGGCAGCCCTTGATGGTATCAACCGTATCGAACAGCGGTTCCTTGTCCTCCTGGTTGTCCTTGTTATAGGCCAACGGTTGGCTCTTCATCAGGGTCAGCAGGCTGATCAGGTGACCGTTGACCCGCCCGGTTTTACCACGGACCAGCTCCGGCACGTCCGGGTTCTTCTTCTGCGGCATGATGGAAGAACCGGTGCAGAAGCGGTCCGGCAGGTCGATGAAGTCGAACTGGGCGGAGGTCCACAACACCAGCTCCTCGCTGAAACGGGACAGGTGCGTCATCAGCAGCGCTGCGAAACTGCAGAACTCGATGGCGAAATCCCGGTCACTGACGGAATCCAGGGAATTCTCGGTCGGACGATCAAAGCCGAGCAAGCGCGCAGTCATGGCGCGATCGATCGGGTAGGTCGTGCCAGCCAGGGCAGCGGCGCCCAGCGGCATGACATTGACCCGTTTGCGGCAGTCCTGCAGACGTTCGCCATCGCGCACCAGCATCTCGTACCAGGCCAACAGGTGGTGGCCGAAGGTGACTGGCTGGGCAGTTTGCAGGTGGGTAAAACCGGGCATGATGGTATCCGCTTCGCGCTCAGCCAGGTCCAGCAGGCCAGTTTTCAGCCGGGCAAGTTCCTCGGCAATTACATCAATCTCGTCGCGCAGGTACAGGCGGATATCGGTGGCCACCTGGTCATTACGGCTGCGTCCGGTGTGAAGCTTTTTGCCCGTGATACCAATCTTGTCGGTCAGGCGTGCCTCGATGTTCATGTGTACATCTTCCAGGCTGACGGACCATTCAAAGGTGCCGGCCTCGATATCAGCCTTGACGTCTTTCAGTCCCTCAATGATGCTGTCCCGCTCGTCCACAGTCAGCACCCCCACTTCCGCCAGCATGGTGGCGTGGGCAATGGACCCGGTGATGTCGTGATGGTAAAGGCGCTGGTCAAAACCAACGGACGCGGTGAAGCGCTCAACAAAAGCGTCGGTCGGCTCACTGAAGCGACCGCCCCAGGGTTTTTCGGAGCTTGTGCTCTGGTCAGATTTCTTCTGATCCGTCATGGTCTATCTTTCCTGCTGACAGCCCGGCATTATTTTGCGGGGTGAATTAAAAGGTGAATAAGATGGTCGCGGGATTATAACATTCCGGCGCGCTCTATTGCGCTCCCTGTTCAGGAAAGAGGTTTGATGGCAGCACCACGCAAAAGCAGCGAATTCTACGTGCCCGATTTGTGTCGTGTGCGGGCCGTATTCATGCTGCTCATTACCAGCGAACTGATGGTGCTGGTGCTGTCCATTGTGCAAGCGAAAGCAGACTGGATTGACTGGAACTACTTTGGCCTCCTGTCCCTCTTCGTGCAATGGACGGTGCTGACCAGCGCCGCCCTGATCTGCCTGCTGCGCAACTGGCTGGCACGACTGAGCGTTACCCGCTCCACCCTCGCGATGGTCATTATCGTCTTGCTGGACGTGCTTGCTTTCGGACTGTTCGCCGACAGTGTTCTCTACCCGCAACCCGGCGTCAGTGGCTGGCAGGGGATTGCCAAGAAACTGTTGCTGGCGCTGCTGATCACGCTGATGGTACTGCGCTATTTCTATCTGCAGCATCAGTGGCAGCAGCAGCGGGAAGCGGAAATGCAGGCACGCCTCGCCGCCCTGCAGGCGCGGATACACCCCCACTTCCTGTTCAACAGCATGAACACCATTGCCAGCCTGATCGCGGTCAACCCGGACCGGGCCGAGGATGCGGTGCTGGACCTGTCGGAACTGTTTCGTGCCAGCCTGCGGGCCGGGGACCGCCTGATTCCACTGAAAGACGAACTGGACCTGTGTCGGCGCTACTTGGATATCGAGGGTTTACGGCTCGGAGACAGACTGACGTTGCAATGGGATATTGCACCAGACCTGGAAAAGCAGGCCATCCCCCCCCTGACGCTACAACCACTGCTGGAGAACGCCATTTACCACGGTATCCAGCCGCGCCCGGAGGGCGGCACCGTGACGCTGGAGGCTTCCCACCGTGGACACTTCGTTTATATCATGGTGCAAAATCCACGGCCCGAATCCACCATCAGCAAACACGATGGCAACCGCATGGCCCTTGCCAATATCCAGTCAAGATTGCAGGCTCTGTTCGGCGACGAGGCGGTACTCAAACACAGCCACCAGAACGACGTATACACAGTTACCCTGAGACTGCCCCGCAGGACCGCCAATCACAGTGCCGGGCCAGATATCGAAGGATCACGAAACGAATCATGACAGCCACAACCCCACCGCTTCGCAAGGTACTCATAGCCGATGACGAGCCCCTGGCCCGGGACCGGCTACGACGACTGATTCAGGACATTCCCGGTTACAGGGTATGCGGCGAGGCCGTGGACGGCGACAGCACCTTGCGCCAGGTGGCGGAACTGGCCCCGGATATCCTGTTGCTGGATATCCGCATGCCGGGTACCGATGGTATGGATGCCGCGGCTACGATCAATCAGCTGGACCACCCGCCTGCCATCATTTTCTGCACCGCCTACGACCATTACGCCATCAAGGCCTTTGACGTCAGCGCTGCGGCGTACCTGCTCAAACCCGTTCGCCGAGAAGCGCTGAGTGAAGCCCTTGCCCGCTCTGGCCAGGTCAATCGCGTCCAGCAGCAGACCCTTGCAGCCCGCGGGGCCGAAGACACGGGTCAGCTTGCCATCAAGACCCATCGCGGGACCGAGCTTATCGATATCGGTGCAATCCTCTACTGCGAGGCGGACCAGAAATACGTCACCATTCACCACACACGAGGCGAAATCGTCTCCGACTACACCCTGAAAGAGCTGGAGCAATGCCACCCGAAGTCATTGCTGCGCATTCACCGTCACACCCTGGTGGGGGTTAGCTTTATCCAGGCCCTCACCCGCGATGGTCAAGGCCACAGCTCGGTTGTTTTGCGAGACGGGCTGGGGCAATTGCCAGTCAGCCGCCGCCATGCCAGTGCGGTCCGGCAATGGCTGCAGGAACATCAACCGGGTTGATGCTGACCACGAACACAGACCAAGAAAGCGCGGTGCCGTGGCGGGACTTTTTCGCCGCTTCAAGGTAACCTTGACCAACATTTTTCCAAACCGGCAACGTTCATCATGTCAAAACGAACTCTGCGTATCGCGACCCGCAGCAGTGCCCTGGCACTGTGGCAGGCCGAATTCATCAAATCCGAACTGGAGCGGCTCCACGACACCATCTCCGTGGAACTGGTCAAGATCAAGACCCAGGGCGACAAGATCCTCGACGTTCCCCTGGCCAAGATCGGCGGCAAGGGCCTGTTCGTAAAGGAACTGGAAGAGGCCATGCTCGATGGCCGCGCGGATCTGGCGGTGCATTCCATGAAGGATGTCCCGATGGAGTTCCCGGAAGGTCTGGATCTGGTCGCCATTTGCGAACGGGAAGACCCGACCGACGCCTTTGTCAGCAACCACCACGACAACGTCGACGCCCTGCCCCAGGGTGCTGTGGTGGGTACTGCCAGCCTGCGCCGGGAAGCCCAGTTGCGGGCCTATCGCCCTGACCTGCAAATCCGTGTTTTACGGGGCAACGTCAACACCCGGTTGGCCAAACTGGACGCCGGCGAGTACGACGCCATTGTCCTGGCCAGCTCGGGCCTGAAGCGCCTGGGTTTCCACGACCGCATCCGATATTGCCTGCCGGATTCCGTGTCACTGCCAGCCGTTGGGCAAGGCGCCCTGGGCATTGAGTGCCGCGTAAATGATACTGAGCTGCTCGCCATGTTGGCACCACTGAACCACCAGGACACTTCGGATCGTGTCAGAGCGGAGCGTGCCCTGAACCGTCGTCTGCAAGGCGGCTGTCAGGTGCCCATCGCGGCCTATGCCTTGCTGGAAGACAAGGATACGGTCTGGCTGAGGGGGCTGGTCGGCGCTGTTGATGGCACCCGGATTTTCCGTGTTGAAGGGCGGGCCCCCAGATCCGAGGGCGAACGTCTGGGTCGTGAACTGGCCGAGGACCTCCTGGCCATGGGCGCTGACAAGGTACTGGCTGAAATCTATGGCCACACGCCTACCTGATCCCCGCTCCCTGACCGGCCGGCGAATCCTGATTTGCCGGCCGGAGCCCGAGGCCTCGCGGCTGGCCGCTTGCTTCCGCGAAGCCGGGGCCGATGCCCGGGTACTGCCGTTAATCGGCCGTGAACCGTTACCGGAAACCCCGGAAACCCGCACCCTGATCCAGAATCTCGATCACTACTCCCACGTTATCGCGGTGAGCCCCTATGCCGCCTCCCTGTTTATGGCGCTGGCCGACAACTGGTGGCCTCAGCTTCCCATGGGGATTCGCTGGTACGGTGTGGGTCGGGGTACCGCAGCGGTGCTGGCGGGCCACGGCCTCAGCCCCCGTATGCCAACCAACGGCTGGACCAGCGAGGCCCTGCTGGCACTCCCCTCCCTGCAACGATTTAGCGGAGAAAAGGTTCTGCTGGTGCGGGGCGAGGAAGGACGTGAACTGATCTACCAGACGCTCAGTGATCGGGGTGCCAGAGTCAACGTATTACCGTTGTATCGACGGTATCAGCCACACCACGATGCCACCACATTGGACAAAGCCCTGCTATGCTTCTTACCGGAGGCTGTGATCACGCTGTCAGGGGAGACATTGAACAATCTCATCGCACTGAGTGAGAATACCGGCCATAATCTCGACAAAACATTGCTGGTGGTCCCTGCCAGCCGGGTCGCTGAACAGGCCCGTCAGGCCGGGCTGAACAGAATCTGTATACCGGAAAGCCTTGCCGACAACGACATCGTGGCAACCGTCGCAGAAGAACTGGACGGCTGAGGGTTGCCCCGTAAACACCAAGTAAGGATGCCTGTGACTGAATCAAATACACAACTGCCTGCCGCCATCCCTCAGGATAAACCCGCTCGGAAGAAGCTCTGGCCCCTGTGGCTGATTTCACTTCTTGCGCTGACCCTGGTGATCGCCCTCGCCCTATGGAGTTGGCAGCAATGGAATGACCGTCAGGCATTGCAGCAGACCCTGAACGATCTCAGCGGTGATGTCTCCCGGCTGGACAGCCAGTATGGCGCACGGGGCAGCGAACAGAGCGAGAGAATCCAGTCACTGGAAGACAAGCTGGCCGATCAGCGGGAGTTGCTTGCCACCCAGCAACGTCAGATCGATCATAATGCCAGGGAACTGCTGGAAGCGGGCAACCGCACCCGTACCGACTGGCTGTTGGCCGAAGCCGAATACCTGTTGAGGGTTGCCAACCAGAGACTGCTTATCGAAAAAGACATCCGTGGCGCGCTGGCGGCACTGGAAGCCGGCGACGAAGTACTCAACGAATCAGACGACATCGGCGTCTACCCGGTACGGCAGCAACTGGCCAAAGAAATCCTTTCCCTCAAGGGCATTGCCGATGTCGATCGCACTGGCCTCTACCTGACCCTGGAAGCCGCCATCGACAGCGTTAACCGACTGACGGACGATGCGCTGGTCAATGAACGTGCACCAGGATTTGTCGCTACTGCAGATGCAGCCCTGGGCGACAATCCCGAAGGCGAACCCGGCCTGTTCAGTCAGGGCTGGACCAAGGTCAAGAGCACGCTTGCGAACGTGGTTGTCGTTCGCCGCCTGGACGAGCCCGTCAAACCCCTGCTCTCTCCCGATCAGAGCGCGTACGCCCGCCTCAACCTGCAACTGATGCTGGAGGAAGCGGAAATGGCCGTACTTCGCGGTCACCAGGAGCTCTACGACCGCGCGCTAACCAAAGCCGGTAACGCTATTACCGACTGGTACGACAACACCAACCCCCAGGTCGCTGCGCTTACCCAGACCCTGGGCGAACTTCAGGACCGGAACATCGATCCGCAGCTGCCCGACATCAGCCGTTCACTGGAGCTGTTGAAAGCCCGGCTGGAGGGCCGTCAGAGCACGCCCACCAACACCAACGATGAGGAAGAGGAGAGCGAATCATGATTCGCCTCCTGCTGATCATACTTGTTGCACTGCTGATCGGTACCGCCCTGTCCATGGGACTCGAGTACGACCTGGGCTACATCCGCATCAGCCTGGGTCATTACCTGATCGAGACCAACTTCTGGGTTGGACTGGCCTTGCTGGTGGCGGTGGTGGTGCTTTCGGTACTCACCATCAATCTGATACGCCGTTTCCGCCAGGGCACCGGAATGATGGCCGGCTGGCTCGCCCGCGGCAACCAGCGACGTGCCCGCCGCCGTACCACCCATGGGCTTTTGGCACTGGCTGAAGGCAACTGGCCCAGGGCCCGTAAGCTGCTGACGTCCTCCGCCAATCATGCCGACACCCCATTGATCAATTACCTGGCAGCGGCACAGGCCGCGTTCGAGTCAGGCGACCATGAAGCCGTCGATGAACTGCTGCGTGCAGCATTCGAAAGCACCCCGGGTTCAGACATGGCCGTGGGCATCACACAGGCCCAACTGCAATTGGCGGGCAACCGTCTGGAGCAGGCACTGGCCACGCTGATCCGACTACGCAAACAAGCGCCGAACCACCCCTTTGTGCTGAAGCTGCTGAAGAATACCTACCTGAGACTGGAAGACTGGCGCGAATTAGCGAAGCTGTTACCGGAAATGCGCAAGCGCAACCTGCTCGCCGCAGATGAAGTGGAAACGCTGGAACGCACGGTCTGGCAAAACCTGCTGCAACGTGCCGCGGAAGACTGCCGCCGCCAGACCGGAGCGGACTCGGCATCGCTAGAACCCCTGACCCGGCTGTGGGATGAGTTACCCGGCGTACTGCGCCGGGATGAGCACACCATTCGCGAATACGCCCGACTGCTTGCAGACCTTGGCGATGAAGCCCAGTCGGAAACGTTGCTGAGGAAAGTGCTGCGCAATCACTGGAGCGATGAACTGATCAACCTGTACGGCCGCGTGAAGGGCAAAAAGCCCGACGAACAGCTGCTAATCGCTGAACAGTGGCTGAAAGACCGCCCCAACAACGCCGAACTGCTGCTGGCACTGGGGCGCCTGAGCCTGAGAAACGAACTGTGGGGCAAGGCCAGGGAGTATTTCGAGACCAGCCTGCATTTGCGTCGCAGCCGCGAGACCCTGGCGGAACTGAGCCGGCTGAATGCCCATATGGGCGAAGAGGACACCAGCGTAAAGCTGCTGATGCAGGGGCTGCTGAAGGACAGTGAATTGCCCGATCTACCGATGCCGAAGGCCTGATATCAGGCCCTCGGCGCGTACTCCAGAACGTCGGAGAAAAACGCCGCTTCCGGCAAGCCAGCTTCAATCAATGCATCCATCAGCGTATACACCATCGTCGGTGACCCGCTGGCATGCACTTCCACATTCTTCCAGTCCACGCCGGAAGCCAGGACTGCTCGCACCAGCTGATCGTGATGGCCAGCCCAGTCGTTATCCTCGTCATCACCCACGACGGGCAGAAATGTAAGCGGCGGCCACTCCTGCTCCCATTTCTGGGCCAGACTTCGCAGGTACATATCCTCATGGCGGCGCACGCCCCAGTAAAGCCTGACTGGCTGTCCATAGGAGGTTGTCCTGAGGTAGTCCACCAGGCTCTTCATCTGGGCAAACCCGGTACCGGCCGCCACCAGCAGCAACGGTTTTTCCGGAGCCGCGGCCAGGCAGGCCTTGCCGTGGGGAAGCTCCACCGTGACGTCGTTACCCGAAGTCAGCGCTTCAATCACCTTCTGCGCCGATACCCAGTCCGGCGAGGCCTGGATATGCAGCTCAATGTTCGATTCCGATGGGCTGCTGGCGATGGAGAAGTAGCAGGGCTCGGCATTCGGCAGATTCACGGACAGGTACTGACCGGCATGAAACGACAGGTCCCGACGACGAGGCAGCTGAAGCTCGACCCGGTAGACGTCGTGGCTGATGGAGCGAACGTCCACCACCTTTGCCTGGTATTTGCGAGGCTGATTGGTTCCTGCTGCCATAACGGCGTTGATCTCCAGTTCCAGGTCCCCGAGCGCGAGGGTTCGGCACATCATCAGTCGCTCGTTGACCGTAATCGTCTGTTGGTTGCGGGTGTTCAGCGCGCTGCCGGCCAGTAGCCGGGCTTCGCAGATTTCACACACCCCATTGCGGCAGGCGGCGGGCACGGCAATGCCCGCATCGGCTGCGGCATCAAGCAAGTCTGTTTCCGGACCGACCGAATAGATCAATCCGGACGGTTTCAGGACAACCCGATACACATCGTTGTTCCTATCACTCGGGGCGATCAGGCGAAGTTTCAATCCCCAGACTGTCCCAAAGATCATCCACCCGTTGTTTGACTTCGTCGGTCATGGTGATTGGTGTACCCCACTCCCGATCGGTTTCACCGGGCCATTTATTCGTCGCGTCCATACCCATTTTCGAGCCGAGGCCTGACACCGGCGAGGCGAAGTCCAGGTAATCAATCGGCGTGCTCTCTACCATCGTGGTGTCACGGGCCGGATCCATACGGGTGGTCATCGCCCAGATAACATCCTTCCAGTCACGGGCATTTACATCGTCGTCGGTAACAATCACGAATTTGGTGTACATGAACTGCCGCAAAAATGACCATACCCCCATCATCACCCGTTTAGCATGGCCAGGGTACTGTTTCTTCATGGTCACCACTGCAAGGCGGTAGGAACAGCCTTCCGGCGGCAAATAGAAGTCCACAATCTCCGGAAACTGCTTCTGCAATATCGGGATAAACACTTCATTCAACGCAACACCGAGAATCGCCGGCTCATCGGGCGGACGGCCAGTGTAGGTGCTGTGATAGATCGGGCCTTTGCGATGGGTGATTCGCTCCACGGTAAACACCGGGAACTGGTCCACTTCGTTGTAATAGCCGGTGTGATCCCCGAACGGCCCTTCCGGTGCCATGTCGTCCGGATAAATAAACCCTTCCAGCACAATCTCGGCACTGGCCGGCACCTGCAGATCACTGAGGCCACACTGAACCAGCTCGGTCCGGCTGCCCCGCAACAGGCCCGCAAAGGCGTATTCGGACAGACTATCCGGCACCGGGGTCACAGCCCCCAGGATAGTGGCCGGATCGGCACCCAGGGCAACCGCCACCGGATAGGGCTGGCCCGGGTTGGCTTTCTGGAACTCCTGGAAATCCAGCGCACCACCGCGATGACTGAGCCAACGCATAATCAGCCGGTTACGACCAATCACCTGTTGACGGTAAATCCCCAGATTCTGGCGTTCCTTATGAGGGCCACGGGTGATCACCAACGGCCAGGTCACCAGCGGACCGGCATCCCCGGGCCAGCAGTGCTGAACCGGAATCTGGTACAGGTCCACCTGATCCTTCTCGATCACCACGTCCTGACAGGGCGCGGAACGCAACACCTTCGGACTCATCCGCATGACCTGCCGGAACAACGGTAGTTTCTCAATGGCGTCCTTGAACCCTTTGGGGGGATCCGGCTCCTTCAAAAAAGCCAGAAGCTTGCCAATCTCCCGCAACGCGGTGACATCGTCCTGCCCCATACCCAACGCCACCCGTTTCGGCGTGCCAAACAGATTGGCCAACACCGGCATGTCGTAACCTTTCGGGTTTTCGAACAACAACGCCGGACCGCCCGCCCGCAGGGTGCGATCGCAGATTTCGGTCATTTCCAGATGGGGATCAACTTCAACGCTGATGCGTTTTAGTTCGCCCAGCTTTTCCAGCTGACCGATAAAATCTCTAAGATCGTTGTATTTCATTCGGTGCTCCGTTCGCGCTTCTGATACTACGGAGGTAAGCCCCTGGCGGACTATTATTCGGAGGCCGGAACGAGGTGTGGGACAGGCGGGGCCAAAACATTCAGGGAAACCACGTTTCCCCGTTTTGGCCCCGCCTGTCCCACACCTCATCCCTCAAGCTTAAAGGACTACACCGGGCAATGGTGTGAGCCTTAAGACCGTAATCAACGACGCTTCATGGACTGGAAGAACTCGTCATTGGTCTTGGTGTCCTTCAGCTTGTCCAGCAGGAACTCGATGGCAGCCGTATCGTCGTCCATCGAGTGCAGCAGCTTACGCAGGATCCAGATACGCTGGATATCTGCCTCGGACATCAACAGATCCTCACGGCGGGTGCCGGAACTGCGGATGTTGATCGCCGGATAGGTACGCTTCTCGGCAATCTTGCGATCCAGGTGGATCTCCATGTTGCCGGTGCCCTTGAACTCCTCGTAGATCACCTCGTCCATCTTGGAGCCGGTGTTCACCAGTGCCGTGGCAAGGATGGTCAGGCTGCCGCCCTCTTCCACGTTACGGGCCGCACCGAAGAAACGCTTGGGCTTCTCCAGGGCGTGGGCATCGACACCACCGGTCAGAACCTTGCCGGAGGACGGGATCACAGTGTTGTAGGCACGGGCCAGACGGGTGATGGAGTCCAGCAGGATCACCACGTCCTTCTTGTGCTCGACCAGGCGCTTGGCCTTCTCGATCACCATCTCGGCCACCTGTACGTGACGGGCCGGCGGCTCATCAAAGGTGGAAGCGATGACCTCACCGCGGACGGTACGCTGCATTTCCGTCACTTCCTCCGGGCGCTCATCGATGAGCAGTACCATGACATGGCACTCCGGGTTGTTGCGGGTGATGGACTGGGCGATGCTTTGCATCAGCAGCGTCTTACCCGCCTTGGGCGGGGAGACAATCAGGCCACGCTGGCCCTTGCCGATCGGCGCCACCAGATCCAGAACCCGGGAGGAGAGATCCTCGGTGCTGCCGTTACCGGCTTCGAGCATGAGGCGCTCGTCCGGGAAGAGCGGCGTCAGGTTCTCGAACAGGATCTTGTTGCGGGCGTTGTCCGGCTTGTCGAAGTTAATCTCGTTAACTTTCAGCAGGGCAAAGTAACGCTCGCCGTCTTTGGGCGGGCGGATCTTGCCGGCAACCGTATCACCGGTTCGCAGGTTGAAACGGCGAATCTGGCTCGGCGATACGTAGATATCGTCGGGTCCGGCAAGGTATGAGGCATCAGCGGAACGGAGGAAGCCGAAACCATCCTGCAGAATTTCCAGTACGCCATCACCGTAGATGTCTTCGCCGCTTTTGGCATGCTTCTTCAGGATCGTAAAGATGACATCCTGTTTGCGCGAACGGGCCAGGTTATCAAGGCCCATCTCTTGCGCAATATCGAGCAATTCGGGCACGGACTTCTGCTTGAGTTCAGTAAGGTTCATAGGTTGTTAGATTTTCGGAATGGAAGTAAACGAATATTGGAATGACAGGAATGCCCCTGAACGAGTTGGTCGGGTGCTAGTTGAACTTGGTGCTGGCCAGATGGAGCAACCGGTAAAGATGAAAGCCGGAAAAGTACTGAAGCCAGAGACAGGAAGAACAACCGTTCGCCGGGCAACACGGATAATCGGCCACCTGACCATTGAATGTCAAGTGATGCTGAGCAAATTAACACCAATTGCCATGCACAGCAAAACAAAATACCACCTTGATTATCCTCCTCCCTCTGAAGGAATACTCCCCTTCCATTCCTCTTCGGCTACAGGGATACTGACCATAATCAGTGATTTAAACTGCGGAGCAACCCCATGAGCAGCGAGAAAACCAGCGAACTCAAACCCCTGAACATCGCCATCCTGACGGTATCCGATACCCGTGGGGCCGACGAGGACACATCCGGCCAGTTTCTTGAGGACAGCGTTGTGGAGGCTGGTCACCGGTTGATCGCTCGCCGTATCCTCCCGGACGATGTGTATCTGGTTCGCGCGCTGATGTCTGGCTGGATAGCCGATCCGGACATTCACGCCATTATTATCACAGGTGGCACCGGTTTCCATGAGCGCGACAGCACTCCGGAAGCGGTCGCACCGCTGCTGGACAAAACCATCGAAGGCTTTGGCGAGGAGTTCCGTCGGTTATCGGCTTCGGAAATCGGCACATCCACCATACAGTCCCGCGCTTTTGGGGGCCTGGCAAACCATACCGTGATTTTCTGCCTGCCCGGATCAACCGGTGCGTGTCGCACCGGCTGGAACGGCATCCTGAACACGCAACTGGACAGTCGTCACGGCCCGTGCAACTTCTCGGCTCTGGCGCTTCGCAAACCGGACCGCCCCCATCATCGGCTGCATGAAAAAATCGGCACCCGGGGGCAACGATAACCATGGCGGGCCAATACCTGACGGCGGTTGAAGAAGCGATCTCGCACATTCTGGCACAGGCAAAGGCACTGACCGGATCGGAAACCGTACCGCTGGCCGACAGCCTTGGCAGAGTGCTGGCAGAGAATCATCACGTGCCCGCCGATGTGCCGCCTGCGGACAACAGCGCGGTGGATGGTTACGCCCTGAGAACTCAGGACCTGGTTGCCAATCAACCCTTGCCGGTGTCAGCCCGGGTGCCTGCAGGGCAGGCCCCGATGGCGATTGAGCCCGGAACGGCGGTTCGCATCTTTACTGGCTCGGAGATTCCGACTGGCGCGAATGCGGTGGTCATGCAGGAGCGTGTCGAGGCGACCGATGCCGGCGTCGTCATCGGCGCCGATGTCAGCGACGGTCAGAACATCCGCCGCCGTGGCCAGGACTTGCGCCAGGATGACCTGGCACTGGCCAGGGGCATCCGCATACGCCCTCAGGAAATGGGGCTGCTGGCTTCCATGGGCATTGCCCGGGTGCCAGTGATTCCCCGGTTGAAAGTGGCCATCCTGAGCACGGGCGATGAACTGGTGGAACCGGGGACCGCCCTTCAGCCCGGTCAGATCTACAACACCAACCGGTTTACCCTACTCGGCTTGCTGGCCGAAATCGGCTGTGACGTGGTGTTGTGTGAAACGCTTCGAGACACCAGGGAAGTCACTCAGACAACCCTGAAGCGCGCGGCCAATGAGGCGGATCTTGTGATCACCAGTGGTGGCGTTTCAGTGGGGGAAGAGGATCACGTGCGGGCAGTACTGGAAGAGTCAGGCGAGCTGTCTCTGTGGCGCATGGCGATCAAGCCGGGCAAACCACTGGCGTTCGGTTCCATCGATGGCACACCGGTTTTGGGCCTGCCGGGCAATCCGGCAGCGGTGCTGGTCACGTTTTTGGTGGTGGGCATTCCATACATCCGCAAACGCCAGGGCGTCACGGACTACCGTGTTTACGGGGAACCGCTGCCAGCGGCTTTCAGTGTGGATTCGGCATCCATTCGCAAGGAATTTGTCCGGGCGCGAAAGGAACTTAACGGGCAGCAGATGTCGGTAGCGGCTTACCCGAACCAGAGTTCCGGGATGCTGAGTTCCGCCTGCTGGGCCGACGGACTGGCGGTGGTGCCGGAACATACAACCATCACCCCCGGTGATATAATTACCTATTATTCCTTTGCCGAACTTCTGGGGTAACCATGGGGAACGAAAACACCCTGACCGTTCATTTCTTTGCCCGCCTGCGAGAAGAGTTGGCGACCGATAGCCTCACACTGCCGGTACGCCCCGACATCACCGCCGGTCAGGTGCTGTCTGATCTGGCGGCAAAAGGAGGCCCGTGGGCGCAACTGGATGAAGGTCAACCGGTGATGATTGCCGTCAACCAGGTCATGGCCAGGCCCGAAACGCGGCTCAAGGCGGGGGATGAGGTGGCTTTCTTCCCGCCAGTGACAGGAGGCTGACATGGACTATTCCGTCTCTGTGCAACAGGAGGATTTCGACGTCGCCACGGAATACCGGGCGCTACGGGGTAGCGATGCCGGCACGGGCGCGATCGCGACGTTTACCGGTCTGGTGCGGGACAGTGGCGATCTGCAGGGCGTAACGGGTCTGTTTCTGGAACATTACCCGGGGATGACGGAGCGGGTCATCGAGGATCTGATTGAGCAGGCGGCCGAGCGCTGGGATGTGCGCAAGGCGCGGGTGCTTCATCGGGTCGGTGAGCTGGCGCTGTGTGATCAAATTGTGTTTGTGGGGGTATGCAGTGCCCACCGCGGAGATGCCTTTGCGGCCTGTGCGTTCATTATGGATGCCTTGAAGACGTCGGCGCCGTTCTGGAAGAAGGAGATAACGGAGTCCGGAGAGCATTGGGTTGAACAGAAGGACGCTGATCTGGCCCGCAGTCAGGGATGGGAGTTGTAGTTTCCCGGTTGGTAGCTCTGGAGCATTGCCGCCGGGGCTTTGGTGCATGGCCGATCGGTCAGCAGGTCAGGCTCCCCTCCCGAAAAACGCTTTGAATACGTCCCTGTACGCTTGGGCTCCGCCATCCATGGCTCCGCACATTTTCGGGAGGGGAGCCTGACCTGCCGACCTAGTTTTCAGTTGCCTGCGAAGTTCCTTTAGGTATCCGTTAAGTCTTCCGGGCGGTTTCTGTTCTTGAACGCCTGGGCCGCATCGTCACATTTCACTTCAATCGCTCCAGCCATCTCGGCAAAGACCATCACTCTGCGGTTGCCTTCCTGTAACTGCTTTTCCAGTAACGGTGCCAGCGATACCGGATAAACGCCGTGCAGCGGGTGCGCCCTGCCCTCGCATTCGGCGATGACGGGATGTTTCGGAGCTTTCCGCCAGGCATCCACCAGACAGGACAGCACCTCAGGGGTGATTTCCGGGGTGTCACAGGGGCAGACCAGTACGGCATCAGCGTCTATGGCTGCGGCCTGTTTAAGGCCGGTTAGCAGGCCTGCCAGAGGGCCCTGGCCACGAATGGAGTCGTCATCTTCGAAGACCTGGTCCGGGGCAAGCTGCCGGTAGTCTTCCTGGGAGCGGTTAGCGCTGATCAGGACGGGGCTGGTCACGGACGACAAGACGTCGTATACCCAGGCGGCCATGGGGCGGCCGTTCCAGGGGACCATGCCTTTGTCGCGGCCTCCGAGGCGGCGGCCTTCGCCTCCGGCCAGGAGCAGGCCGGCGATGTGTTGGTGGTCAGTCTGTTGTTTCATGACCATAAAAAACCGCCCGTGAACGCTGGTTCAGGGGCGGCTTCGGGCGTCCGGTCAGCAATCAGAGGTTGCTGTCCAGGAAGGCCGCCAGCTGGGACTTGGACAGTGCACCCACTTTGGTGGCGTCCACGTTGCCGTTCTTGAACAGCATCAGGGTGGGAATACCGCGGATGTTGAATTTGGGCGGAGTCTGTTCGTTTTCGTCGATGTTCAGCTTGCAGATTTTCAGCTTGCCGTCGTACTCATCGGCAATCTCTTCCAGTACCGGGGCGATCATCTTGCAGGGACCGCACCACTCTGCCCAGTAATCCACCAGCACAGGTACGTCAGACTGCAGTACGTCCTGCTCAAAAGATGCGTCAGTTACGTTTACGATATTTCCGCTCATTACCATTTCCTGATTCAGGCACTTCTCACTCTCGATACCAGGTGGCTACCACTTGGTACCAGTACGGCCCATGCCGCGGCGATCGGTGCTGTTGAACGTTGCTGAAGGCTGCGTTCTGTTCAAAAAGCAGCCGTTCACCCTCATATTGATACGGCATACTTTACGCGATTGATCAGCTGTCTGTGAAGCGGTTCTGCCCGTCTCTCGGTTTCCCGCTATACTGACGATGACAAAAATCCGATGGCGTCCCTTACTGACAGGTTCGCCGGAATTCGCTTATAGTACCCGCACCGGTAACGCCTAGAGGACATCTTCACACGTGACGGCTACTCCCTCTGCCGAATCCAATGCCACGTCGCCCGAGTTACTCGCGGCGATCGACATGGGCTCCAACAGTTTCCATATGGTGGTCGCCCGGCTGGTCCACGGTGAAATACGTACCCTGGAGAAAATGGGCGAGAAGGTTCAGCTCGGCGCTGGCCTTGATGAGCGCAATCGGTTGACCGAGGACGCCCAGCAACGCGCCCTGGCCTGTCTGGGCCGATTTGCCCAGCGTCTTCGGGGCATGCCCCCCGAGGCAGTACAGATTGTCGGCACCAATGCCCTCCGGGTCGCCCGTAATGCCCACCAGTTCATGGCCCGCGCGGAAGAGGTTTTGGGCTATCCGGTGGAAATCATTGCTGGGCGTGAAGAGGCCCGTCTCATATATCTTGGGGTGTCCCATACCCTTTCTGACGACGTCGGCCGGCGGCTGGTGATTGATATTGGCGGTGGCAGCACCGAGTTTATTATTGGCGAGCGGTTTGAACCCCAGGAACTCGAAAGCCTGCACATGGGCTGTGTCTCCTTCCGCAACCGTTACTTTTCGGACGGCAGGATTACCCGGCGCCAGATGGACAATGCCGTCACCCATGCGGAACAGGAGCTGCTGAACATTCGCCAGCATTTTCGCAATGTGGGCTGGCAGAGTTCCGTCGGTTCTTCCGGTTCGATCAAGGCCATTGCCAGCGTACTGGCAGCCCTGAAGATCACCAATGGCACCCTTACCCTGGAAGCCATGTACGAGTTACGTCAGCGCCTGATTGACATGGGAAAAGTTGAGAAGCTCGCCGAACTGGGGGTTAGAAGCGACCGCCAGAGTATTTTCCCCGCCGGCTTCGCGATCCTGATGGGGGCGTTCCAGTCGCTGAAGATCGAGGAGATGACATTTGCCGAGGGCGCCCTCCGGGAAGGGTTGCTCTACGACATCGTCGGTCGAATCCAGCATGAAGACGTGCGCGAACGAACGATTGCCGCGCTGCAGGAGCGCTACCACGTGGACCAGGCCCATGGCCGTGCCGTGGAAGATACCACCATTGCAGCCTGGGATCAGGTCGCGGACGCCTGGTCAATCCGCAATGCACCGGACGAAGAGGTGCTGCGGTGGGCCTGCCGCCTGCATGAGATTGGCCTGACCATCTCCCACAGCCAGTACCACAAACATGGCGCCTACCTGTTGCGTTACTCTGACCTGCCCGGTTTCAGCCAGCAATTCCAGCGGGATCTGGCCACTCTGGTCAGGGGCCATCGTCGAAAGTTCTCCAGCGCCATTTTCGAAGGCCTCGACCCCGAGGATATTCCGCGACTGCGTTATCTCTGTGTACTTGTGCGTCTCGGGGTCTTGCTCCAGCATCCCAGGAACATGGAAGCGCCACCGGCTTTTCAACTCCATGCCGGCGAAAACCGAATGACGATCGAGTTTCCCGACGACTGGTTCAGGGAGCGCCCGCTCACCTTGGCCGACCTGGAAAATGAACGGGACTACCTGGCGAAGCAGGGGTTCAAGCTGGAACTGGTTTCCGACGCCTAGGCAACCAGTTCCGCCTCCAGGCTCTCTACGGTTTCACTGATCTCCAGCCACTGGGCTTCCACATCTTCCAGGCGCCCCTTGAACTGTGCCTGTTGTGCCAACAGCTCTTTCAATTGCTGTTTGCCACCGTCCTGATACAGGCCCGGCGCCGACAGCTCGCCCTCCAGAGTCGTGAGTTTCTGGTGAAGTTGTTCCATTTCTTTTTCCAGCACGGATTGCTGCTTGCGGTACGGGCTCAGCTTCTGCCGAATCGCGGCCTCGGCTCGCTTCCGCGCCTTGCGATCCTCCGCATTCTCTCCAGCCACTCCAGCTCCAGCGACACTCCCTCTGCCCTCACTTACCGGTGCCGCAGACCCACCCTGTTGTGATTCCCGTCTGGGCGGCTCGGACTCATCCTTACGACGGTCCGCCAGCCAGCGCTCATAGTCTTCCAGATCGCCGTCATATTCCGCCACCCGGCCATCATTCACCAGCCAGAACTCATCCACGGTGTTTCGCAGCAAGTGGCGGTCGTGAGACACCACCACAATCGCACCAGAAAAATTCTGCAACGCCATGGTCAGCGCCTGACGCATTTCCAGATCCAGATGGTTGGTGGGCTCATCCAACAGCAACAGGTTTGGCTTCTGCCACGCGATCACCGCCAGGGCGACACGAGCCTTCTCGCCCCCAGAAAAAGAACGAATCGCGCTCAACGCTTCGTCCCCATGGAAGTCAAAACCACCAAGAAAGTTACGGATACTCTGCTCGGACGCTTTTGGTGACAACCGCTGGAGATGCAGGAAGGGACTCGCATTCAGGTCCAGAGATTCCAACTGGTGCTGGGCAAAATAACCAACAGACAGGTTTTCACCGGCGGTACGCTCACCCGCCAGCAGGGTGGCCTGCCCCCGCAGCGCATCCATCAGGGTCGATTTACCGGCACCGTTTGGACCGAGCAAACCGATCCGACTTCCGGGCAGCAACGACAGATGAATACCGTTCAGAATCACCGTATCTCCGTAGCCGGCAGCACCATGACGAATCGACAGCAACGGACTGGACACCTTATCCGCTACCGGAAACTCGAAGCTGAACGGTGAATCCACATGCGCCGGAGCAATTTTCTCCATGCGCTCAAGCGCCTTGACCCGACTCTGGGCCTGACGCGCCTTGGTGGCCTGGGCTTTAAACCGGTCGATAAAACGTTGAATCTCGGCAATCCGAGCCTGCTGGCGCTCAAAGCCGGCCTGCTGTTGCGCCAGGCGCTCACTGCGCTGCCCTTCGAATGCTGAGTAATTACCCGTATAGAGTTCCAGTTTACGCCGGTCAAAATGAACCACATGAGTCGCAACCCGATCCATGAAATCGCGGTCATGGGAGATGAACAGCAATGTCCCGCTGTATCGGCGTAGCCAGTTCTCAAGCCATAGGCACGCATCCAGGTCCAGGTGGTTGGTGGGTTCGTCCAGCAGCAACAGGTCGGACGGCCTCATCAGCGCCTGTGCCAGGTTCAGACGAATTCGCCAGCCACCGGAAAAGGCCGACACTGGCCGTTCGGTATCAGCGTCGGAGAAACCCAACCCCCGCAACAGCGTCTCGGCCCGGCGCGGTGCGGACCAGGCTTCATGCACATCAAGCTCGCCGTGGATGCGGGCCTGGGCATGGTCATCCTCATTGTGTTCTGCCTCGGCAAGCTCCCGTTCCATCCGGCGCAGGTCGTGGTCACCATCCAGCACGAAGTCACGGGCACTTCGCCCGGATGCCGCGACCTCCTGGGCCATATGGGCAATGCGGCACCCTCCAGGGAGTGACACACTGCCCTGTTCGGGGGAAAGTTGCCCCAGCAAAAGCTGGAACAGACTGGATTTGCCAGCGCCGTTGGCACCGACGATGGCAACCCGCTGGCCAGGCTGAATGGTGAGGCTGACGGTGTCTAGCAACCAGACGCCGCCCCGTTGTAAACTGAGATCCGTTATCGTTAGCATGTTGTCATTTTATCAGGGTAAGCTTTACAAGGAAGCCACAGGGCCAAAATGCAGGACGACCGGGAACAGCTGCCATCAGAAATGGAACCGGATAGCCCGCTTTGGCGTTTTGCCTTGGCATTCTGGAAATATCCGGGCATTGAGTCGACCTGTCTGGCGTTGCAAGGCAAAGGGTGGAACGTTACACAGATTTTGAGTGCCTGCTGGCTTACCATTACGGGCCAGAAATACAGTGGCCATGAGTGCGATACGGTAACAGAGTGGCGCAGCCATGTAACCGAGCCGCTGCGCTCAGCCCGGCAATTTATTCCCCGGGATAACCCGGTGACAGAGAGCTTGCGCACCAGCATCGCGACAAACGAACTGGAAGCAGAGAGGATTGAACTGGCTTTGACCTATCAATGCCTTGTCAACACCCAACGAGAGAGCGCCGGCATGTATGAACCCGAACAACTGGCCCACATCAACCTTCAAGCGGCGGCTCCGGAGACGGTTATGGATATGGAAACCGGACTATTGCTAGACGCCCTCATCCCGGGCTTGATGGCCTTTGCTGCCGGAGCACGAGGGGAATGATGATGAAATGGCTCATCCGTCTCGCATTCCCGGCACTCGGCGTTCTGCTCGTCCTCATGTTTTTTGGGCTCAACGAGCCAAAACCCGAAGCCGTCGAGAGTACCCCTGAAGAAGAGACCGGCACGGAAATTCCGGCTTTTGAAGGGCTGGTGCCATCCCCAATCCCTGTTGAAGGCCCTGACATTGTCTTCAAATGGCAGGACAGCGATGGTAGCTGGCACTATGCGGACCAGCCCCCCGAGGATGGCCCGTGGAATGCCCTGGCCATTGAACGACAAAATAATGGTGACGAACCGCGCTCGACAGAGCAAGACCCGGAAACCGACTGGCAATCCCCCTACAGTGCACCTTTCTCCCTGGCACCGTCCTCAACCACCAATCATGGCAGCTGAGTTTCTGGCCACTTTCTTAACACATGTTCAGTGGCATCTGACTACAGAACCCGTTACCTTTCCCAATTTCAGAGAAACACAATACGGGGTGCTCCAAAGCACCCCACCCACAACATAGGACTCTGCAATGAAGAAAATGCTGCTCGCACTGGCAGTGACCGGCATCGTCGCCGGTTGCTCCACGCAAACCGAATCGGAAAAAGACCCGAGCCTGGACACCACCGACCAGAAGGTCAGTTATGGCATGGGACTGGTGCTCGGTGAGCGCATGAAGAACGACCTTCCGGACCTGCAGATGGAACAATTCCTCCAGGGGATTGAGCATGGCCATGAAGGTGACGAAGAAGTGAGCCGGATGAGCCGTGAAGAAATCCAGGAAGCGCTGATGGCCTATCAGCAGCAACTCCAGGAGCGGCAAAATGAACAGCAGGAAGAGCTGGCCCAGAAGAACAGTGAAGCCGGTGAAGCGTTTCTCGCTGAGAATGCTGAAAGGGAAGGCGTTGAAACCACGGACTCCGGCCTGCAGTACGAAATCCTGGAAGAAGGTGATGGCGACAAGCCCGGAGAAAGCGACCGGGTAAAAGTTCACTATACCGGTGAACTGCTGTCCGGAGAGGTTTTTGACAGCTCTCGTGAGCGTGGCGAGCCGGTCACCTTTGGTCTCAACCAGGTCATTCCCGGCTGGACCGAGGGCCTACAGCTGATGAACGAAGGCAGCCGTGCGAAGCTGTACATTCCTTCAGAGCTTGCCTATGGGCCAGGTGGAAACCACAGCATCGGGCCGAACGAAACTCTGGTGTTTGATGTGGAGCTGATCGAGGTAAACCCGGAGTAAACCGGCCTCGCTCTATGGATACAGACGGCAGCCTCCACAGAGGCTGCTGGTCTATCCCGCTTCCCTGAGAGCCTCAGGCCGAGGACATGACCTCGTCTGCGTGAACATTATGCAGATGCTCAATCAGGTAATCTTCCATCTCGAACCGGCTTTCCAGAATCTCTCCCAGTTCGGACAGCTGATCGAACAATCTCCGGACATCACTCTCGCTGAGCGTTTTGCCATCCAGGCGGTCATTGAAGTTCAGCGCCGTCTCAGTGGTCTGTGCAATCCGCGGATATAACTTGGCAGCCAGCTCCAGCCCACCGTCATTGAATTCCCTGGCTTCCTGAATAAGCTGCTCATAGATTTCAAAATGACCGGCGGACACATAGTCCACCAACACCTCGCAGAGCCGGACAAACTTTTCACGCAGAGCTTCCGTCTGGGAAAAGTCGTTTTCTCCGGACAACTCACAGTACTGCACCAATAACTCCTGGCGCTCCTTCAGCCAGCGATCAATCAGCTCGCTTACGCCACCCCAACGCTCCCTGGCATTACGGCAATTTTCCAACATGACGCCTTTCTCCAGTTACCTGACATACCCGGTGTCGATTTCGATTTTTTGTTATGTCGAGACTCAAGGTACCCCATGCCCATAGCAGGCCGCAACCGTTTCAGTCTCCACCCCACTCAGACCTTTTGCCAGTACCAAACAGCATCACGAGTCCGGCAATCACCAACAGCAAGAAGAACACCGACGTCCATCCCGGAATGCTCAAACCGAGGAATCGCCAGACGACTTCTGCACAATCGCCGGTACCCCGGAAAGCCGTGGTCAGCACCTCGGACAGGGGAAGGACCTCCAGCATGTAGTCCACGGATGGCCCACACGCCGGCACCTGGTCCTCCGGCAGGCTCTGCAGCCACAGCTGTCGCCCGGACACCGTCAGTCCTGAGCCTGCGGTGATTGCCAGCAGCAGGCCATACAGGCGAACACCGATACCTTGCGGGTTATGCAATACCGCCAGCAGACTCACCAGCCCGGCGCCCATAAACCCGAAACGCTGGAGCCAGCACAACGGGCAAGGCTCGAGCCCCATGACATGTTCCATGTAAAAAGCCACGCCCAGCAGCGCGGCGCACACCACAAAAATTACTGAAAACACCAGTCTGGAAGTCAAAAGTACACCTCGGAGATGACATTCAGGCTCTTTACACCCAACCAGAGCTGGCCGGGGTGCAGCGAATGCTGCAAGAGGCCACCGGGCCTGTTATTCTGCGAAAATCAGGCGGGTATCGCCAATGCTTCGTCACTAAACCCTAAACCATAGCGAACTTCAAGCCTATGACACTTCAACTAAAACGTTTTTTTCTGATCCTGCTGTGCCTGTTACCCGTTATTCCTGCCGCCGCGGTCGCACAGGAGGAAGAAGAGGAAACGGAGGCCGCTCAGGAAGCCACCATCACCGACTACATCGAAATGGACCCGTCGTTTGTCACCCACGTGGGTAAACCTGGCGATAAACTCACCTACCTGAAAGCCTCGGTGACTATTCGAGCGTCGAAAGAGACCACCCGCCCGGCCGTGGAGGCTCATATGCCCAGGCTCAGGCACGAACTGGTGATGTTGTTCGGGGAACAGACCGACGCTGACCAGCTGGCAACCGGTGACGGGCAGGCCGCGCTGAGGGAGGAGGCCAAGCGACGGATCAATGCGGTGCTGGCCGAACAGCAGACCGGCGAAACCATTACCGGCGTGCTGTTTACGGAATTTGTCGTACAGAAATGAACGGGCAGCCGGGACGAATGGCTCAGGCAATCCAGGACAACAGGTCATCACTGGCGGCTTCCGACTCGCGAGCCGCCACGCTGGCATCCTCCCAGCCAGCCTCCCAGGCAGCTATAACCACCTCACTCCGATAGGGGCAGCGGTTAAGCTCCATGCCCATTGACGCCGCCATATAACCGTGGCGGTACGCTTTGTTCAGCGATTGAACATCCCAACCCAGTTTGGACTCTCTGGTCATGCCGGCTCTCCCTGATGCCTGACTGCCGTATAAATTTAACAGCAGGCGCCAGAACCCGACATATATTTGTTCAGTTTTTGTGCGACAGGTCCAATTCCGGCGCGAACCAGGCTCCCCGTATCTCACATCAGGAGCGCAGGTATTCATCCAGGAACTCGGCAAAAGGCAGGGTATCCGCCGCCTCCATTCTCGCCTGCTCGTCCAGGGATTCCGCACTCATACGCTCGAATTCCGCCAGCGAGGTCGCGGCGTATGGCTCTTCACGGAGAGTCTGCTGATGCTGACGGGACATGTCCAGCACCCACTCCCGATGGCCGAGACCGGCTTGCGACATGGCCGCTGTTACCCGCGCAGAGGGAACCAGACCCGGCGACGTCAGTTTGTCACGCTGCGCCTGGAGCGCACGGCGATAAGCGTCACCACCGATCCAGCTGTCGAGTCGTTCCGCCAGTGGCTCCAGCTCCGACAACAGGCTGTCGGCAGCCTCACCTACCGGAGTCTTTCGCCCGCCACGGCACAATGCGAGTTCAACGTTGCGACCGTTGGCCACCACGTCCTTGTAATTGTCATCAAGCCGCTCGCATTCGCTATCGTCAATGCGGGGACTGTCAGACAACAGGCAGTCCAGCAGGAACAGGTCGAGGAAATCGATCTGGCTTTCCGTGACACCCACCGCAGAGAACGGATCCAGATCCAGGCAGCGCACCTCGATGTACTCCACCCCCCGGGCCTCCAGTGCCTGTATCGGTTTTTCCTCGCGCTCGGTGGTGCGTTTTGGGCGCACTGCGCTGTAATACTCGTTCTCGATCTGGAGCACGCTGGTGTTGATCTGGATAAACTCGTCGCCACGGCGGGTGCCAATGGCTTCGTAGGCCGGCCACGGGGTATGTATCGCCCGATCCAGCGTCCGGGTGTAGGTGCTCAGTTCGTTAAAGCAGATATTCAGGGACGACTGGGCGTTATTGTGATAACCCAGGTCTCCCATCCTTAGCGACGTGGCGTCCGGCCCGTACCAGGTATTGTCATTAAATCGGGCAAGGCCATGCTTTACTCCCGCGACAAAGCTCGCATCAAGTGCGGGCGATGCCCCGAACAGCAGCATCAGCAACCAGCTGCGGCGACGGAAGTTCCGGATCAACCAGAAATACTGATCTGATTTGAAATCCTTCAGGCTCTGCTGGTTCCCCAGCGCCTGCTGCCACAACGACCAGAATCCGTCCGGCAGTGACAGATTGTAGTGAGCGCCGGCGATGCTTTGCATCATCCGGCCATAACGCACGGCCAGCCCCTGGCGATAGACATGCTTGAGGCGACCAATATTGGACGTACCGTATTCCGCAATGGGAATACTGGCATCACCATCCAGTTCGCAGGGCATGCTCGCTGCCCAGAACACCTCATCCCCCAGGTGCTTCTGCACAAACCGGTGCACATCCCGCAATGACGACAGCAGGCTGCCAGTGCTGTTACACACCGGGGTAATCAGCTCTAGCAAGGCTTCAGAATAGTCGGTGGTAATCCTTGGGTGGGTCAACGCTGACCCCAGGGCACGAGGGTGCGGGGTATGAGCAATAAAGCCGTTGCGGTCAACCCGCAGACCTTCTTTTTCCACCCCTTTCAGGAAACCGCCCCAATCGCTGGCTGCAAATTGATGGAAGATGTGATGGCGGGATTCAGCCATGAATGACTCCTGCTAAAGCGGGTACCAGCCTCGTGAGCGGTACCCGCCTGTGGAATGGGTATCGGCGCGCCGGTTAACGACCGCCTTTCCGAGCCGAGGCCAGCGCCTGGGCCAGCGCGCCGGCCATGGCACCCTGTTGCGGTTGCTGCCCACTTTGGGCGCGCCCGTCGCGACCACCAGAGCGGCTCTCACTCCGGCCCCGGCCCGCCGAGCCGCCGGCCTTATTGTCAGCCTTCTCACCAGGCTGGTCGTCCATACGCATGGACAGGGCAATCCGCTTGCGGGGGATGTCCACATCCATCACTTTGACCTTGACGATGTCCCCCGCTTTCACCACCTCACGAGGGTCTTTTATAAAAGTGTTGGACAGCGCAGAAATATGTACCAGACCGTCCTGATGCACACCGATATCCACAAACGCCCCGAAATTGGTGACGTTCGTGACGGAGCCTTCCAACACCATGCCCGGCTTGAGATCGCCCAGGGTTTCCACTCCGTCCTCAAAACTGGCAAAACGAAATTCCGGGCGGGGATCGCGACCGGGCTTTTCCAGTTCGGAAATAATATCCTTAATCGTCGGCAGACCAAACTGTTCGGTAACATAATCCTGCGGGTTCAGTGACCTCAGGAACGCCGAATCGCCGATGATATTCTCGACCTTTCGGTTGTTTTTCGCAGCGATGGCTTCCACCACACCATAGGCTTCCGGGTGCACTGACGACCGGTCCAGGGGATTCTCACCGCTGGCAATTCTCAGGAAGCCCGCAGCCTGCTCAAAAGTACGATCGCCAAGACGGGAGACTTTCAGCAACTGCTTGCGGTTGCGGAAGACGCCGTTCTGATTGCGGAAATCAACGATATTCTGGGCAATGCTCTGGTTCAGGCCAGAGACCCGTGCCAGCAGCGGAACGGACGCCGTATTCAGATCCACCCCCACGCCGTTTACACAGTCCTCCACCACCGCATCCAGACTGCGAGCCAACTGTACCTGAGAAACGTCGTGCTGGTATTGCCCGACACCGATGGATTTGGGCTCGATCTTGACCAATTCCGCCAGCGGGTCCTGAAGGCGACGTGCGATCGAAACAGCGCCACGAATGGTCACGTCCAGATCCGGCAACTCTTTCGAGGCAAACTCGGACGCCGAGTATATGGATGCTCCGGATTCGCTCACCACAATTCTGGCCAGCTTCAGCTCGGGGTATTTCTTGCACAGATCCGCCACCAGTTTCTCGGTTTCCCGGGAGGCAGTGCCGTTGCCAATCGCAATCAGCTCGATCTTGTATTCACGACACCAGGCTGCCAGCTGTTCGATAGAACGCTCCCACTGGTTCTTGGGGGCGTGAGGGAAAATCGCACCATGACCGACTACCTGGCTGGTACCATCGATGACCGCTACCTTGACGCCAGTTCGAAGCCCCGGATCCAGACCCAGCGTTGGGCGCGGCCCGGCCGGCGCCAGCAGCAACAAATCCTTGAGGTTGTTGGCAAACACGTTGATGGCTTCAGTCTCGGCCGCTTCCCGCACCTGAGCCATCAGGTCCGTCTCAATCTGGGTCGACAACTTCACCCGCCAGGTCCAGCGCACCACGTCCGATAACCACTTGTCGGCGGCGCGACCGTTATCACGGATGTTCCAGCGAGCGGCAATGCGCTGTTCCGCCGGATGTGGCTGACGGCGGTCATCCGCAACGTCACCCACTACAATGGAGTACCCCAGGATTCCCTCGTTGCGCCCCCGCAGAATCGCCAGAGCCCGGTGGGACGGCACTTTTTTCAGGGGCTCGACATGATCAAAGTAGTCACGAAATTTGGCGCCCTCGTTTTCCTTGCCTTCGATCACCGTGACCTTGAGCTGGCCGTCCTGCCAGATAAAATTCCTCAGGGCGCCCAGCAGTTCGGCATCCTCGGCGAAACGCTCCATCAGGATATAACGGGCGCCGTCCAGGGCCGCCTTGGTATCCGCCACACCGGCTTCAGCGTTGACGTAAGCGCCCGCGGTTGTTTCCGGGTCCAGGTTCGGATCGTCATAGAGGGCATCCGCCAGCGGCTCGAGGCCGGCTTCTTTGGCGATCTGAGCCTTGGTGCGGCGCTTGGGCTTGTAGGGAAGGTACAGGTCTTCCAGGCGATTCTTGGTGTCCGCCTCGCTGATACTGGCGCGCAACTCGTCAGTCAGCTTGCCCTGCTCTTCGATACTGTTCAGGATCGTGGATCGGCGGTCTTCCAGCTCGCGCAGATAACGCAGGCGTTCTTCCAGATTACGCAGCTGGCTGTCGTCCAGCGAGCCGGTGATCTCTTTCCGGTAGCGGGCAATAAATGGAACGGTGGCACCCTCATCCAACAGGGCGACGGTGGCATTTACCTGTTGCTCGCGTACGCCGAGCTCTTCGGCGATTCGCCTGGAGATACTGTTCATGCAACCTCTGTGATGCTTTCTGGATCAAAGCGCAAAGGTACAGCGGCTTATCGCTGCAGGCAAGCGGCCTGGCCACGGTTGGTCAGGAAATGCACAAGATCCTGCCAGGGCATGGGATGGGCGTAGTAGTAGCCCTGAATCTCATCGCAATGTTGTTGGCGCAAGAATTCCAGTTGCCCCTCGGTCTCCACCCCTTCTGCCACCACGCTGATCTGAAGACTATGGGCAAGACTGATGATAGCGCGGATAATGTGCTCGGCGTCTGCGGAATGCCCCAGCTCCTGCACGAAGGACTTGTCGATCTTGACCAGAGAGATGGGCAGGTGCTGTAGATTGCTGAGGGACGAGAAACCGGTGCCAAAATCGTCGAGCGCAAAGCTGATGCCCAGTTGATTGAGCTCACGCAGACAGCGCTGGGCATACTCGGGATCGTGCATCATCGCGCTTTCCGTCAGCTCCAGCTCCAGCAGGCTGGTATCAATGTTGGCATTGAAAATAATGCGAAAGATGGTTTCTGTCATCTTGCGATCGTGAAACTGACGGAACGACAGATTGACTGCAAATACCAGCCCCGGGAAGCCCAGCTCCGCCGATTCCTGAAGGCGCTTGCAGGCCTGCTCGATCACCCAATAACCGATCGGCACGATCAGCCCGCTGCGCTCGGCCACAGGAATAAATTCCTCCGGCGACACCAGTCCACGTTCAGGGTGATTCCAACGCAAGAGGCACTCCACGCCACGCACCTCTTCGGTCGCCAGATCAATACGTGGCTGATAGTAAAGCTCAAGCTCCTTGCCCCTGAGCGCATTGCGTAAATCCGCCTCCAGCCGCAACTGGTGGCCGGCCGTGATATGCAGTTGCCGGTCGTAAAAGCGGTAACTGGTACCCGGATCGCGCTTGGCTTCAAACATCGCCCGGTTGGCCCGGCGCATCAGGTTCTCCGGAGTGTCTCCCGCTTCCGGATAGGTCGCCACACCCAGGCTGGCACTGACCACCACATTCTGGCCATCCACCGTGACCGGATCACCCAGGGCATTGACCACCTTTCGAATAATTTGGGTAATGTCGAGAGAATCTTCCACTTTCTCGACGATGACAGCCAATTCATCACCGCCAATGCGCATCAGCGAGTCCACGCGACGGAGACTGTGACGTAACCGTTCTGCCAGTTTCATCACCAGCAAGTCACTTTTCTGGTACCCGAATGATTCGTTGAAACTGCGAAAATCATCCAGATTGAGATGTAACAGGGCCAATCGATGGCCACCCCGTTCAGCCCGCAACAGGGCCTGCTGGAGCCGATCAAAAAACAGATCCCGGTTGATCACACCGCTGGCCACTTCACGGCCGAAATGGCCATGGGCGGATTCCGTCAGTTGCTCCCGATACCACAGGCATTTCACCGCCCGCGCCAGGCTCCAGGCATCCAACGTCTGGCGGCACAGGTAATCAGCAGCGCCACTGGCCACTAACTCGGAAGCGCGCTCGGCACTGGGATCCGCACTGAGTGCCAGTATGGATTTGTCATTACTGGCGGCGTTGAGATACTGCAGAAATGAGACTTCGGAATCCCCATGGAACACGCAATCCCAGAGAATGACATCAAAATGCGTGTTGCGAATCAGGTCATCACAGTCGATCAGGTCCGGACACCAGACCATGTCTGGTAACAGCTCGCGATCGCAGCCTAGCAGTGACTCCAGCCACAGAAAATCCGTGTATTCCGGCGTCAATACCAGCAAGCGAACCTGGCCGGAACTCATTGTTTCCATTGGCAGTGTCATTAAGGGCGCCCGATTTCCATGATGAACCACATCCGTCCTACCTAGAATAGCCGATAGATCGTCAAGGTACAGCAACTCTTGCTGGTGTAGAATGCGCGGATGAACAAACTCAACCCCCGACAACATGAAGCGGTGCGCTATGCCGAAGGCCCCCTGCTGGTTCTGGCCGGTGCGGGCAGCGGCAAAACCAGCGTTATCACTCGCAAAATAGCCTACCTGATTGAACAGAAAGGTATTCCTGGACGACACATTGCCGCCGTTACCTTTACCAACAAGGCCGCCCGGGAGATGAAAGAGCGGGTGGGGCGCATTGTAGACCGAAAACAGACCCGCGGGCTGATCGTGTCCACTTTCCACAATCTCGGCCTGAACATGATCCGGGAGGAACACCCGCACCTGGGCTACCACCCCGGCTTTTCAATCTTTGACGCCGAGGATGCCAAGGCATTGTTACAGGACCTGATGATGCGGGACGACAGCGCCGACGCCGGCGATGAACTCTCCGACATCCAGATGACCATTTCTTCCTGGAAAAACGCCCTGCGCGGACCGGAAGAAGCCTGGAGCAAGGCCGCGGATGAGCGCGAGCAACGCATTGCCCTTATCTACAAGCGTTACAACGAGTACCTCAAGGCCTACAACGCCGTTGATTTTGATGACCTGATTCTGCTGCCAGTGCAATTGTTCCGCACCCACCCGGACGTACTGGAGAAATGGCGACGCAAGATTCGCTACATGCTGGTGGACGAGTATCAGGACACCAACGTGTGCCAGTACGAACTGGTCAAGCTGCTGGTCGCCCAGCGGGCTGCCTTTACGGTCGTCGGGGATGACGATCAGTCTATCTACGCTTGGCGTGGCGCACGGCCGGAGAACCTGGCGCAGCTCAAGGAAGACTTCCCCAGCCTGAAGATCGTCAAGCTGGAGCAAAACTATCGCTCCACCGGGCGAATTCTGCGCAGTGCCAACACAGTGATCGCCAATAACCCCCACGCATTCGAAAAAGCCCTTTGGAGCGATCATACCATCGGTGAAGAAATCCGCATCGTCCGCTGTCGCAGCGAGGATGCGGAAGCCGACCGCGTGGCCACCGAGATCCTCGACCAGAAGCTGAAAAAGGGCCTTGCCTTCAAGGACTTCGCCGTTCTCTATCGCGGCAATCACCAGTCACGATTGCTGGAAATGAAGCTACAGGCCTATCAAATTCCCTATCGCATTTCCGGTGGTCAGTCGTTCTTCTCGAAAAACGAGATCAAGGACGCCATGTCCTACCTGCGGTTGCTGATCAATCCGGATGACGATGCGGCGTTCCTGCGAGTGGTGAACGTGCCGCGCCGGGAAATCGGGCCGCGGACGCTCGAACAGCTCAGCCACTACGCCCGGGCCCGCAACGTCAGTCTCTTCAAGGCGCTCGGTGATATGGGGGCGGAAACCCACGTTACCGAGAAGGGCCTGGACCGGTTGCGACGCTTCGCCCACTGGGTCGACTACATCTGCGAGCGCCTGCACCGGGAAGATCCGATACCGGTGATTAAACAGCTGTTTACCGACATCGAATACGAGGAATGGTTGCACCAGCATTCCGGCACGCCCAAACAGGCGGAACGCCGCATGCAGAACATCTGGTACCTGGTGGAGTCAATCCAGCGCATGCTCGATGACGGCAAGGGCACCGCCGATGAGCTCGGCATCGAAGATGCTATCAGCAAGCTGATTCTCCGGGACATGATGGAACAGCGGGAAGAAGAAGACGACAGCGACAAGGTCCAGCTGCTCACCCTGCACGCTTCAAAGGGTCTGGAATTTCCCCACGTGTTTATCATGGGACTGGAGGAGGAAATCCTGCCTCACCGCGCCAGCATTGAAGAAGGCAACATTGAGGAGGAGCGACGGCTGATGTACGTAGGCATCACCCGCGCGCGGGAGACCCTGACTCTCACCTACGCTGCCCAGCGCAAACAGTACGGGGAGAAGATCGAAACCATTCCCAGCCGTTTCCTTGATGAATTACCGGACGAAGACCTGAAATGGGAAGGCCTGGGCGATCTGGATGTCGAGGCAAACCAGAAAAAAGGCAAAGCCACCCTGAGCGCCCTGCTCGGCGACCTGGAACATTAAATTTCACCTTTTTTTACATTTGATGAATCTTAATTGAAACCTGATCCGTACCCCGAGAGGGACCAAAATTGGCCCCTTTTGCACAATAACAAGATCAGGAGAACACAATGTCCCGATTACCCAACCGTTTTCTGACTGCGACCGGCTCCTTGCTGTTGCTCACCGCTGGATCGGCCACAGTCAACGCAGGCCTTCTCGGCGGACTGCTGGACGGATCATCAGATGACACCACTGTAGAGTCGAGCGAACCAACCCTTCAGGAAGGCTACGATCCAAGAGGTCGCTTCAGTGCCCCCTTCGCTGAGCCAACCATCACGGTCGAGGGTGAGGCGGTCGAAACCGACGAAAAATGCCTTCCCCGTGCAGACGGCACGGACGAGTGCAAGCCAGCCGCCGGCACCATGGCACTGCTCAAGGACGGCCGTCTGCTTTACCTGAATGCCCTGGAAGGCACCGAGAACGTGGAACTCTCCATCGTCAAAGAATTTGGCCAGGTGTCCGTCAACGACCAGTCTCGTGTCCTGTCACTCGACAAGAACGACTCCCCGTCCTGGCTCAAGCCCTCCCCGCTGGATGCCGGCGCCAACCCCGACGGCAACGACAGCGAAACTCTGCTGGACGGTGCCCTTTCTGATGCCGACGACACCAGCAAAAACGACGGTGCGCTGTTCTGCTCAGACGTTATCGGCCTAGCCAATGGCAATGTCATGGCCGTAGGCGGCACAGACTATTACACCGAGGCTGGCCTGGTTGAGCTCGAGGGCATCAAGAATTCACGGATTTTTGACGAAGAGACCAACACCTGGAGCCAAAGCGGCGACATGACCTACGGTCGCTGGTACCCCTCGGTCGTTACCATGGGCAGTGGTGAGCTGTTTGTCGCCAGTGGTGTCACGAAGCTGATCAAGCCGGTGTACCCGGAGGACCCTCTCAACAGCGGTCGCAACGTGGTACAGACAGAAACCTACAACCCGTGCGCCGGCACCTGGACACAAAACCCGTCTACCGCCGATCGTTCTCTGCCGCTGTACCCGAGGATGCACCTGCTGCCCAACGGCCACGTGTTCTACAATGCCGGTGGCCAGGCGTTCAATCCGTTCGGTCAGGGTTACGACCAGGCGCTGTGGAACATCGCAGCCAGCTTCAATCCCGAAACCCAGAGCTGGACCGATATCGGATATGCCGGCCTGCCCCTGCGGCTGGACGAAGCGGGCCTTGCCGAGCTTAGCAGTACCCTGAACATCACGAATGCCTCTCTGGATCAGGCCTCGTCCCTGCTTGACGGCGTCCTTGAATCGCCTGCGGATTTGCTGGAAAGCGGTGCCGATCTTGACGTTACCGAGGAAGATCTGAAAATGGCCATTGCTGGCGGCATGCGTGGTTCCACCTCATCCACCATGCTGCCGCTGAAACCCAATGCCGACGGTACTTACACGGACGTTGAGCTGCTGACCGCCGGTGGTGTGCCGAGCTACGCTCTGTTAACCAATCCGGGTGGCTACGTGCCTACCGACCAGAGTCGCATCGACCTGATCTCCACCAACGGTGACCAGATTGACTATGAGTCGCGCCTGACCGGCCCCCTGAACCAGCCCCGCTGGTACGGAACCAATGTCCTTATGCCAGACGGCAGCGTGATGGTCTTCAGTGGCGGTGACCGCGACGGTGTCGCAGCCCCGGGTCTGGAAGGCCCTATCCGCACCGCCGAGCGGTTCGATCCGGAAACCAGCACCTGGACCGAGATGGCCATGGGTAATCGTGCCCGCACCTATCACAACACTGCCGTGTTGATGCAGGACGGCCGGGTGATGATTGCCGGGCACTCGCCCATCAACACCGCGTACCTGACATTCGTAGACCTCCAGGACTTCGGGCTGGCGCCTTATGACGGCCGGGATCCGAGCTTCGAGATCTACACGCCACCTTATGCCATGCGCAATGATCGCCCGGTTATCAAGAGCGCACCGCGCAATCTGACGATTGGCGACCGCTTCAACGTCACCGTCGACCAGGCTGATGAGATCGACAAAGCACTGTTGATTCGGCGCACGGTCATGACCCACCTGGTCGACAGCGACCAGCGTGCAATCGAGCTGGTACTCGAGCATAAGCCAGGAAACAAAGTGACTCTGACCATGCCGGACAATCACAATGTGGTGCCTGCTGGCGAGTACATGCTTTTCGTCAGTAAGGACACAGAAGAAGGACGCGTTCCGTCGGAATCGGCTCCGATCACAGTCGTCAATGAGGGCCTTGAATGCATGGCTCCCGCCGATGACTCGGAAACCACAACCACCACTGAGGATGGAATCATCGAGTCAACGCTCGCGAATCTGTAAATCTGACCTCAGGGAGTTAGTGGATGAAAAGCGAACAAACATTACCAGCCATGACTGCCCTGATTATGTCCGGAATGCTCCTCCTGTCAGCCTCCGGGCTGGCAGGAGCACACGGAGCACCAGAGGTCGACGAAGTTCCCGAGGGATTCGTCAAGGCCAGCATTACCAGCCAGCCGGACATCCAGGGTCTCAGAGCTTTGATACTGGACGCACCGCGGCCCGCCATCCTACTTCGTTACCAGGGTGACGATAGCGTGACGGTGCTGGGGACAGAGGGCGAGAAGTTTCTGCGGTTTAGCCGCGATGCAGTTGAGGTGAATGTTGCAAGCCCCAGCTGGAAAGACCTGCCTAACGCACCAAAGCTTCCAGAAAACGAGGCTACCCAATCCGATCAGCTCGATCAGCCAACATGGACAACCTTGTCGCAGTCCGGCAGCTTCGGCTGGTTGGACCCTCGCCTCAACGAACCACACAATGGCGATCATTT
>NZ_KE007327.1:90411-141046 GCF_000397065.2 Marinobacter lipolyticus SM19 | reverse complement strand
TTTTTTTGGGGCGCAGGGCAATACTGGCCGGCGCCAGATAGAAAATGGGTGACTGCCCCAAAATTACTGTCTAACAATATTGCAGAAAACTGACGAACAGTTGAAACCATTTTTGCTTCCCGAGCGTAAGGGGTAGAGGGGTGCCGGAAAAGGCCCCCCCTCCCTTATAGACAACAACAATATCGAGGAGCACAGAATGTCCTGGAAAAAAAGTCTGTTATGCCATCACATAGCCATCGCCATTGGCACACTCGCTCTGTCCGCCTGCGGCGGCGGTTCCTCAGGGGATAACAACGTATCTGAGCAGCCAACGCAGAATCAGCAAGAAGCGGCCGTAGCCGGGGATCAGTCCACTGCCTCTGCCCAGCCTGCACTCAAAGATGACTATTCCCCTGTCGGCGCCTTCAGCGAGCCGTTTGCAGAACCCACGATCATTGTTGACGGCGAGACCGTAGAGACTGACGAGAAGTGCGTCACCAATGCTGAAGGCCTGCAGGAATGCAAGCCAGCGGCTGGCACGATGGCCCTCCTGGAGGACGGTCGCCTGCTCTATCTGAACGCGCTGGAAGGCACTGAGAACGTGGAGCTTTCCATTGTCGCCGAGTTCGGCGAAGTGTCCGTGAACGATCAGAGCCGGGTGCTCTCCCTGGGCGAAAACGACGAGCCCCAGTGGCTCAAACCCAGTCCACTTCGTGCGGGTGCGAACCCGGATGGCGCTGACAGTGAAACCCTGTTCAACAACACGCCGCTGGCTGTGCTGGATGGTTTGCTCGACACCGCAGACAACACCGCCAAGAATGATGGGGCGTTGTTCTGTTCAGACGTCATCGGCATGGCCGATGGCAGCGTCCTGGCCGTCGGGGGCACCGACTATTATTCCGAGCCGGGCGTCGATGGTCTGCCCTTGGGCGTCGCTGAACTGGAAGGCGTCAAGAATTCCCGTATTTTCCACGCCAAAACCAACAGCTGGCTTCAGAGCGGGGATATGACATACGGACGCTGGTACCCCTCCCTCGTAACCTTGCCAGACAGCAAAGTTCTGGTTGCCAGTGGCGTTGAAAAACTGATCAAACCGGTCTATCCGAGTGATCCGCTGAATAGCGGTCGCAACATTGTCCAGACCGAAGTCTACGATCCCTGCACAGGTACCTGGAGTGTAAATCCATCCACTGCAGACCGTTCGCTGCCGCTGTATCCGCGCATGCACCTGCTGCCCAACGGCCATGTGCTTTATAACGCCGGTGGCCAGGCCTTCAACCCGTTCGGTCAGGGCTACGATCAGGCACTGTGGAATATTGTGGCTACTTTTGATCCAGATACCCAGAGCTGGACCGACATCGGCTATGCCGGTTTACCTCTGAAACTGGATGAGATCGGTCTGGGAGAGCTCAGCAGCACCCTGAACCTGACCAACCTGTCACAGGAGCAAGGCTCTTCACTGCTCGGAGATGTTTTGAACTCAGCTGAAGATCTACTGACCGCAGCCAGCGAGCTGAACGTGGATGAAGAGACCCTGAAAACCGCCATCGGTGGTGGTATGCGCGGGTCCACTTCATCCACCATGCTACCGCTGAAGCCCAACGAGAACGGCGAATATACCGATGCCGAATTCCTCACCGCCGGCGGCGTGCCCAGCTATGCCCTGCTCACTAACCCGGGGGGTTACCTGCCCACGGATCAGAGCCGGATCGACACCGTGCGTACCAATGGCGACGAAGTCGACTATGAGTCCCGTCTAACCGGATCCCTGAACCAACCACGCTGGTACGGCACCAACGTGCTCATGCCTGATGGCTCGGTCATGGTATTCAGCGGCGGTAACCGCGACGGGGTGGTATTGCCCGGTCTGGAAGGCGCCATCAGGACTGCCGAGCGGTTCGATCCTGAGACCAACACCTGGACCGAAATGGCGACCGGTATTCGCCAGCGCACCTACCACAACACGGCTGTTTTGCTGCCAGATGGTCGGGTCATGGTCGCCGGCCACTCTCCGATTAATACCGGCTACCTGAGCTTTACTGACCTGTCAGACCTGGGCTTCGCACCATACGACGGTCGGGATCCGAGCTTTGAAATCTACACGCCACCTTACGCCATGCGAAACGATCGTCCGGAAATTCTCTCGGCGCCGAAATCCCTGATGCCTGGCGACGAATTTTCCATCCAGGTGGATCAGGCAGAGGACATCGATAAGGTGCTGTTGATTCGCCGCACGGTCATGACGCACGTGGTCGACAGCGATCAACGTGCCATCGAACTGCCGGTTCAAAGCCGCAATGGACGTACCATCCAGCTGAAGATGCCGGAGACCAGCAACGTTGTGCCTGCCGGCGTATATATGCTGTTCGCCAGCAAGGATACCGAAGAAGGCCGAGTGCCGTCGGTCTCTGTCCCGATCACCGTGAAGACCGCTGGTTCACTGCAATGTAGCGGTGACACCCAGTTGGCGGACAACACCAACGACGATACCAGCCTGCTCGACAGTGTTGTTGGCCAGTTCTGAAGGAGCAAAGATGAAACGCACAGACTCAGGTCACACTCGATCCCTCAGTCTGGCTATATTGATGGTGGGCACGACGCTGGTAAGCGTCGTGCCCGGGCAAAGCAACGCACATCAACCTCCGAGTGCCGAAGGCACTCCGGAGGGCATTGTGCGGGCCAGCGTCCTCCAGGAGGGCGGTATTGAAGCCATGGGCGTGACGATACTGGATGCGCCCAAGCCAGCCATCATGGTCAGCTACCGAGGAGAGGAAGTGTTGACGGTTTTCGACAGTGACAACGAACCTTTCCTGAGATTCCACCGTGACCGCGTTGAGGCCAATACCCAAAGCAGTCTCTGGGAAGTGGTCACTCACAGCCAGAACAGTGCTTCAGGGGGTGACTCGTCCTGGGTTCAGGTGTCAGGCTCGGGCACCTTTGGCTGGGTGGATCCGCGATTGTCAGCCGGCCACATTGATCCGGACACAGCGACCGGATGGCGAATTCCAGTCAGGCAAGGGCAGCAGGCGATGTCGGCCATCACCGGCCGGCTTTCCTGGCGCGCCTTGACCGCCAATGTCACTCCAACCCACCAATAAACCGAAAAGCCCCGCTTCAGCGGGGCTTTTCAGTTAACTTTTTTGTGCTGATCGGCTCACTGACTCTCAGACACCAGGTACTCTACTGCAGCCTCAATTTCCTCGTCGGGACAGTTGCTACAGCCACCTTTGGCAGGCATGGCGTTAAAGCCGTTGATGGCATGATCTACCAGGGTTTCTAACCCCTTATCAATACGGGGACTCCAGGCCGCGGTATCACCTTTTTTCGGTGCACCGGCTGCGCCTGTATCATGGCACGCCATACAGACCGCGCTGTATACTTCATCTCCAGAACGAGGTCCCGAGCTGGCTTCTTGAGCCGGCGCTGCTGCGGATCCGCAATCGTCGCCCTGCACACACACCTCACCCACCGGGGCGATACGTGCACGGATTTCGTCTTCAACACTTGCCATTACGGCACCCGCTGTCAGGCCAAAGCCAAGCAATACAGCAGCCAGGACTCTCTTCATCTTCACAATGCACCTCGCATTTGAGCGTTATAATAATCAGTCGCCGCATTATAGCGACTGCGGCCAGGCAAAAAAACCAAAGTGCAAAATCAACAATTGATCTCAACCATTTTAATTGCCGTTTCGTAAGCATCTGAGCCCGGGGGAGCCATTCCGGGTACCATAGGGAACGACCACACACTGCGGAATGCCGGATTATGCGACAACTCGAGAAAACACCCCACCCACTTCGCAAGCCTCTACTGATAATGGAATTTGCCGCGCTTGCAGTATTACTGACCTCCATGGCCTGGTTTTCGGGACGCGTTGACGATGGCGCCACTCTCAATCCCGCGTGGCTACTGATCCCTGCCCTTGCCAGCCTGGCGGTGTTCTGCAGCTTTATCGGCCTGATGTACCTGCGCTGGGTTGCCGCCGCGCAAGCCGATAACAAGACCCGTCACAAGGTCGTTTTCTCGTTGCTCGCCATCACACTGATTGGTGTCTGGTTATACGGCATCGTTAATACCTGGATCAGCCTTAACGCCTAATGAGGAATAGCGGATATGGATACATCCCGCGGCGCTTCGTCCCGATTTACTTCTTCGCTCATCCCCCTGGTTGCGGCCAGTCTGCTCCCTGCTCCGGGATATGGTCAGTCTGGTGAGCCAGCCCCTACGGATGACCTGACCCTGGAAGACTGCGCGCTGATTGACGATGGCATTCAGCGTCTGGCCTGCTATGACAGCATCAACGCTCCCGAGAAAGCGCAGGAAAAAGCCGGAACGGAAGAAACGCGGCGAGCCCAGGAAGCCACCGATACTCTTGAATATGACGGGGCTGCCGACGTCGCGGAGGGGGACGCGGAGGTCGAGGATTCGTCCGCTGACACCGGAGACGGGGATAGCGGCGTTATGGCCGCGCTGGTGAAGCGCTACACTGCCACAGAAAAAGCGATCTTTTCCTTTTCAGGCAGCTTCGTTGGCCACCGCCCAACCTACATCCTACCCTTCACATGGGTGGATACACCGAACGATGTTCCCGTCAGCCCGCGACTGGGAGAAAGCCGCTACGATCACTCCCTCGACAATAAAGAGGCCAAGTATCAGATCAGTTTCAAGGTGCCCTTGCTGACCGGCCTGCTGGATGACCGGACAACGCTCTGGTTTGGCTACACCCAACAATCTTTCTGGCAGGTCTACAATACCGAAGATTCCGCACCTTTCCGGGAAACCAACTTTGAGCCGGAGATTTTCCTGCGCTACCAGGCGGACTATGATGTCGGCCCCGGCACCCTCAGCGGGATTACCCTGGGGCTGAACCATCAGTCCAATGGGCAGTCGGAGCCCCGTTCCCGCAGTTGGAACCGGATCATGGCCTCCATCGGGTACAGCTACAATCGCTGGCTGTTTCTTGTGCAGCCCTGGTACCGTCTGCCGGAGAGCGATGACAAGGATGATAATCCTGACATTGAACGCTTTGCCGGCCACGCAAATTATCTGGCGGTCTACAAGCTGACGGAGGATCGGACGTTCTCCCTGAAGCTGCGGAATAACCTGCGCTCCCATGACAACAAGACGTCGGTGGAGTTTGGGTACAGCTTTCCGATGGGCGACACTCTTAAGGGGTTCTTCCAGTATTACAATGGGTATGGCGAGAGTCTGATTGATTACAATGAGAGGATTCAGAGGGTGGGCATTGGCATTATGCTGAATGACTGGCTTTGAGCTTTGGGTGCAAAGCCAGTCAGGCGGGTATGGATTTCAGAAACACGCTCAAGCACATCCATGTGGCGCTTGGGCTCCGCCATCCATGGCTCCGCACAGTTTCTGAAATCCATACCCGCCTGACTGGCCCAAACTTCTGGAGTCAGCCTTCGCTATTCAAACGCTCCATTTCTGATAACAGCTCTGCTGTTTTCGCTTCCATCAAAGCAATGTCCCCACGGGACTCAACGTTCAGGCGAACGACCGGTTCGGTGTTGGACATCCGCAGGTTGAAACGCCAGTTGTCGAACTCCACGCTCACCCCGTCAACGTGGCTGACGCTTTTGGCATTGGCGCCGTAGGCGGCCTCGATGGCGGCGATGACTTTGGGGGGATCGGCGATGGTGCGGTTGATCTCGCCGCTGGCCGGGTAGGCTTCGATTCTGGCGTCGATCAGTGATGATAGTGGCTGGCCAGACTGGCACAGGCGTTCTGCCACCAGTAACCAGGGGATCATGCCGCTGTCGCAGTAAGCGAAGTCGCGGAAGTAATGGTGGGCGCTCATTTCGCCACCGTACACCGCGTCTTCATCGCGCATGCGCTGTTTGATGAAGGCGTGGCCGGTTTTGCTTTCGATGGCTTCACCGCCGGCAGCCTTGACCAGATCCAGGGTATTCCAGGTCAGGCGTGGGTCGTGGATGACTTTGCCGCCACCGGTCTTGCGAAGGAACTGGTCCGCCAGCAGGCCAACGATGTAATAACCCTCGATGAATCGGCCATTCTCGTCAAAGAAGAAGCAACGGTCGTAGTCGCCATCCCAGGCGATGCCCATGGCTGCCCCGCTGGCTTTGACCGCCTCGGCTGTGGCAGCACGGTTTTCTTCCAGGATGGGATTGGGCACGCCATTCGGAAAGTGGCCATCGGGCTGGTGATGCACCTTGATGAACTCGAATGGCAGGTGCTGTTCCAGCTGGTCAATCACCAGGCCGGCACCGCCGTTACCAGCGTTTACCACGATTTTCAGAGGCTTCAGCGCTGGGGCATCGACGTAGCCGAGAAGGTGGTCGATATAGGCGCCCATGACTTCCAAAGGCTCATACCGTCCCAGGACCGGCGCGTCGCCAAACGGTTCCGGGACTCGGTCGCGGATGTCATTGAGGCCGTTATCGGAGCTGATGGGCCGGGATTCCGGCCCTACCATTTTCATGCCGTTGTGGTCTTTCGGGTTGTGGCTGGCCGTCACCATGATGCCGCCATCCATTTTGTAATGGCTGGTGGCGAAGTAGACCTGCTCAGTACCGCACAATCCAATGTCGAACACATCCGCGCCGGCAGCCATCAAACCTGAGCTGAGCGCTTCGGAAATTTCAGGACTCGACAGGCGGATGTCATAGCCAACTATCACTTTTTTGGCACCCGTCACTTCCACATAGGCCCTGCCAATTCTCTCGGCCAGTGTCGGGTTGAGTTGATCCGGCACACGGCCGCGCAGGTCATAGGCTTTAAAACAGGACAAGTCCATTGTCTGGAGTTACTCCGCAGCAGACGATTGCAGTTGAATGTAGTTCTGAATACCCATCTGGCCAACCATTTCCAGCTGCGTTTCCAGCCAGTCGATGTGCTCTTCTTCGCTGTCCAGGATACTGCGGAACAACTCACGGCTGGTGTAGTCTTTGATTTCTTCACAGTAAAGGATGGCTTCCTTCAGATCCGCATGGGCTGTTAGCTCCAGCTTGAGATCACAGGACAGCATCTCTTCGACATTTTCGCCAACCAGTAGTTTGTTCAGATCCTGCAGGTTAGGAAGGCCTTCGAGGAAAAGAATACGCTCGATCAGCACATCGGCGTGCTTCATTTCATCAATGGATTCTTCGTATTCCTTGGCCGCCAACTTGGTGATGCCCCAATCTTTATACATCTTGGCATGCAGGTAATACTGATTGATGGCAGTGAGTTCGTTGGTGAGTACTTTATTCAGGAACTGGATGACTTTCTTGTCGCCTTTCATGACGTTTCTCCTTACTTGGATGGGCAATCCATACAGGATAGACCTTCCTTCGGGGAGAAAAAATCACAAATGGGAAATGATCGCAGCAATGCCCGATCAGGCGGGCTGAGCCAGCATATTTGCCATGGCCAGATAATCCGGAGTGCGACTTTCACGCAGAATTTCCCGCGCGGTACAGGCACAACGGCCACACTGGGTTCCAACGCCAAGTTCCTTGCCAAGCTGACGCATGGAACTGACGCCGTTATCGGCGGCTTCACGAATTTCGCGGTCTGTTACACCATGACAAAGGCATACATACATAAGAGGTCACTCACGGCCCAATGAAAGCTAGTGATAATTATTGTTATTTGCATGCAGCTTTGCAACCCCTGTGAGCAATTTTTATGCGAATAGGTGCATCAATGGCCTCTCAGAACCAGGCCATTTGAATTACACTGCCCACATATCACCAGTCAAAACAACCGCAGGAAGCCCAATGGCGCTCAAGGCAACGATCTTCAAGGCAACACTCAACATCGCCGACATGGACCGGCAATACTATGGTGATCACCACCTCACCATTGCCCGCCACCCTTCGGAAACCGATGAGCGCATGATGATTCGCCTGCTCGCGTTCGTGCTGAACGCCAGTGAGCATCTGGAATTCACCAAGGGGATCAGCACGGACGACGAACCGGACCTGTGGCGGAAAAGCCTGAGTGATGAAATCGAATTGTGGATAGAACTCGGCCTGCCTGACGAAAGTCGCCTGCGCAAAGCCTGCAATCGATCGGATCAGGTTATCCTGTATACCTACGGCGGCCGCGCCGTGCCCCTGTGGTGGGAAAAGCATCATGGCAAGCTGACCCGCTTCAACAACCTGACCATCATTGACCTGCCACAGGACGACACCGAAGCACTCGCCAGCCTGGCCAAACGCGGCATGAACCTGCAGTGCACCATCCAGGACGGCGAAGTGAGTATCGGTAACGAGGACACTCTGGTCAGCATTACGCCCGCCCCTCTCTACCCAGAATAATCAGTCACTTGCCTACAACTGGGGAATCCGAAGATCAAAATCTGCTCACCGGGTCTACCCGAAAGCAGCAGTTTACGTTAAGGTAAACACCATGTAGCACTGACAGGGCCACACCAGATCCTGCCAGATTGGCTACAATGACATCATCGACACCCCCACAAGGGGTGTTTTGTTCCTCAGGCCAACACCCCAGGAAGAGGATTATGACAACAACAAAATCGAAAGTTGTTTATTCCCCGGTCTTTACCGACGGTGCGGAATTTCGAATTCCCACCTTCAAACTGTTGAAGCAGGACGGCTCGCTCTACAAGGGCGCCAAAGCGCCGAAGCTAGATAAAGAGAAAGCCCTGCGCATCTACCGGTCGATGGTCACCACCCGGATTCTCGATGAGCGCATGCTTGCCGCCCAGCGCCAGGGGCGCCTGAGCTTCTACATGCAATGCACCGGCGAGGAAGCTGCGGTGATCGGTAGCGCCGCGGCGCTGGACGACAGCGACATGATCATGGCGCAGTATCGGGAACAGGGCGCACTGGTCTATCGCGGCTTCACCATCGATGAGTTCATGAATCAGCTGTTCGGCAACGAACTGGACTATGGCAAGGGGCGCCAGATGCCTGTTCACTATGGCTCCAGCAAGCTGAACTACATGACCATCTCATCGCCGCTGGCCACGCAGATTCCCCAGGCCACCGGTTACGCCTATGGCCAGAAAATGGCGGGCGACGGTCATTGCACCATAACCTACTTCGGCGAAGGCGCCGCATCAGAAGGTGACTTCCACGCCGCCCTGAACATGGCTGCCGTCCATCGCGTTCCGGTGATTTTCCTGTGCCGCAACAACGGCTACGCCATTTCTACCCCGGCTGCCGAACAGTTCGCCGCCGACGGTGTTGCACCCCGGGCCTACGGCTACAAGATGGACGTCATCCGGGTGGACGGTAACGACATTCTCGCCATGCACGAGGCCACCCGCGCCGCACGCAGCCTGGCGGTGGAGCACAATCGACCGGTACTGATCGAAGCCATGAGCTATCGCCTCGCCGCCCACTCCTCTTCCGACGACCCGTCCGGCTATCGCAGCAAGGACGAGGAGGCCGTGTGGCGTGAGAAAGATCCGATTCTGCGGATGCGACTCTGGCTCGAAAGCAAGAAGTGGTGGAATGAAGACGACGAGAAACAGCTGCAGGAAAACATGCGCCGCGAGGTGCTCGAAACCATGAAACGGGCGCAGAAGCGGCCGCCACCAGCACTTGATACGCTGGTCAGCGATGTCTACGACGAGGTACCACCAGCCCTCGCCGATCAGTTCGAAAAGCTCAAGGCCCATATCCGTCGGCACCCGGACGCCTATCCTAAGAGTGCCGAACACGCGAAGGGAGGGGCCTGAGATGACCAAGATGAATATGCTCCAGGCCATCAACAATGCCCTCGACACCGCCATGGCAGCCAACGAACGGGTGCTGTGCTTTGGTGAGGACGTGGGCGTCTTCGGCGGCGTTTTCCGTGCTACCAGCAACCTGCAACAGAAATACGGCAAGGCCCGCTGTTTCAACACACCGCTGGTAGAGCAAGGCATCATCGGTTTCGCCAACGGTCTTGCGGCGCAAGGTTCTGTGCCAGTGGCCGAGATCCAGTTTGCCGATTACATCTTCCCGGCATTCGACCAGATCGTGAACGAGTCCGCGAAGTTCCGTTACCGTTCCGGCAACCTGTTCAACGTGGGCGGATTAACCATTCGTGCGCCCTATGGTGGCGGCATTGCCGGCGGGCTTTACCACTCGCAATCACCAGAAGCCTACTTTGCCCACACACCGGGCCTGAAAATTGTGGTGCCGCGTAACCCTCACCAGGCCAAAGGTCTGTTACTGGCGGCCATTCACGATCCCAACCCAACCCTGTTCTTTGAACCCAAACGGCTCTACCGCGCCTCCGTTGGCGAAGTGCCGGATGAAGACTACAGGCTGCCGCTGGGCGAAGCCGAAGTCCTCAAGGAAGGCACGGACATTACCGTGCTGGGCTGGGGCGCCCAGATGGAAGTGATTGAACACGCAGTCGAAATGGCGGAGAAAGAAGGCATTTCCTGTGAGGTCATCGACCTGAGAACCATCCTGCCGTGGGATGTGGAAACCGTCGCCAACTCGGTGCTCAAGACCGGGCGCCTGGTGGTGACCCATGAGGCCCCGCTGACCGGCGGTTTCGCCGGCGAAATTGCAGCGACGATACAGGAGCGTTGCTTCCTGTACCTGGAGTCCCCGATCGCTCGGGTCACCGGGATGGACACTCCGTTCCCGCTGGTGCTGGAGAAAGAGCATCTGCCCAATCACCTGAAGGTCTACGAGGCCATCAGGTCGAGCGTGGACTTCTAGGTTGATATCAGGACAGGAGAGCAATCATGAGTGATTTTATACTGCCCGATATCGGCGAAGGTATCGTGGAGTGCGAACTGGTCAAGTGGCTGGTGAGCGAAGGTGATCTGATCGAAGAGGACCAGCCGGTCGCCGAGGTGATGACCGATAAGGCCCTTGTGGAAATTCCGGCGCCGTACAAGGGTAAGGTAACCCGCCTCTATCACAAGGAAGGCGACATCGCGAAGGTCCACGCACCGCTGTTTGAGCTGGTGGAAGAAGGCGGCGAAAGCGAACAGGCCGCCGCCTCTCAAACCCCGCCATCTGAAGCCGTCAGCGAGACGCCGGCGTCATCGCAACCCTCCGACGCCAACAGTGCAGCGACTGACGACTCCACCGAGGACTTCATCCTGCCGGACATCGGCGAAGGCATCGTCGAGTGTGAGGTGGTGGAATGGCGCGTGGCCGAGGGTGACGAGATCGAGGAAGACCAGCCGGTGGTAGACGTCATGACCGACAAGGCCATGGTCGAGATCACCGCGCCCAAGGCCGGCCGTGTCACCAAACTCTACCACCAGCAGCAGGAGATGGCCCGGGTACACTCCCCGCTGTTTGCGTTTATTCCCCGCGAACGTGATGAACCTGCCGAGGCAAAAGCCACATCAACGCCGACACCGGAACCCGCGCCAGCGACGGCCAGACCGGTCGCGACGGGCAACCGGCAGCGCATTCCCGCCAGCCCCGCCGTGCGCCGCCTGGTGCGGGAGCATGACCTGAACCTGGCGGACATCGCCGGTTCCGGCAAGGATGGACGGGTGCTGAAGGCCGATGTACTAACCCACCTCGACAAACCCGCAGCGTCTGCACAGGGCCAGGCACGTGCCGATGAATCACAGCCAGCTATAGGCCGCGCACGCAGGCAACCGGAGGGTGAGCAGGAAGTCCGGGTTGAGCCTATCCGCGGCATAAAAGCGGCGATGGCTCGCAGTATGGTGGCGTCAGCGACCACCATTCCTCACTTCATCTACAGTGAGGACATTGATGTCACTGACCTGCTGAAACTGCGGGAGCAGCTCAAACCAGAGGCCGAAGCCCGTGGCTCACGGCTGACGCTGATGCCTTTCTTCATGAAGGCCATGGCGCTGGCGGTTCAGGAATTCCCGGTTCTCAACAGTCGTCTCAACGACGAGGCCACAGAGATTCACTACCTGTCCCAGTGCAATATCGGTATGGCGGTGGACAGCAAGGCGGGCCTGATGGTTCCCAACGTCAAGGGCGTGGAGAGCCGGACCCTGCTGGGCGTTGCTGATGAAGTGGCGCGCCTGACCGAGGCGGCCCGTTCAGGCCGTGTCAGCCAGGAAGACCTCAAGGGCGGCACCATCACCATTTCCAACATTGGCGCGTTGGGTGGCACTTATGCTTCACCCATTATCAACGCACCGGAAGTGGCGATTGTGGCCCTGGGCCGGACCCAGAAACTGCCACGCTTCGACGCCAACGGGCAGGTGGTGGAACGGGCTATCCTGACGGTAAGCTGGGCGGGTGATCATCGCATCATCGATGGCGGCACCATAGCGCGTTTCTGCAATCGGTGGAAAGGCTACCTGGAATCGCCGCAATCGATGCTGCTGCATCTGGGCTAACAGAGCAACATGGCGCAGAAGACGCAACTGCAACAGTTCTACATTCCCGAAGAGCAGTCGATCTATCTGCTCAGCCATGACGATGCCAAGAAGCTCAAGGACTGGGTGGCGCTTTGCGCCGCCCAGCTCCGCCAACTGGGTTATCAGGATATCGAGATGATCGGCAAGGGCGCCTACGGTTTTGTGTTTGCAGGCCGCCTGCCCAGACAGGGCGCCAATGCGCCTGAGCATGTTTTCAAATTCACCCGCATCAACCTGCCACAACATCTACAGGACCGGCTTGAAGACGAAGCGTTCATACTCGAGCAGGTCCGGCACCCACGGGTGCCCCGACTGATCTCCTATCAACGGGCACGCAACCAACCCATCCTGGTAATGGAACGGGCAGCTGGCATAAACCTGGAAGAAGTGTCACTGCGTGAAGGCCGCCTGAAACCGAGGCTGATTATACGAATCGCCGACCAGCTTGCGGACATCCTGCGCAACCTGCGCCGCGAGAACGGCCCCGCCGGACGCCCCATCGTGCACGGCGATATCAAACCGTCAAACTTGGTGTTCGACGCCAACACCGAAAACATCGCCCTGATTGACTGGGGCTCGTCCGTGTTCGCGCAACTCGACGCCAACCAGCAGTTCATTACCAGCAATGTTATGGAGCTGATGTCCGACAACCTGCAACAGACCAACGCACGGCTGGGGGATGTCTATTTCATCGGTGAAGAACAGCTCAACGGCGGCCTGTCGTCCCCCCGCTTCGACGAACAGGGCGCGGCCGGAACACTGTACGCACTGGCCTCCGGTCAGTCGTGCCGGTTCGGACATCAAGCGATCCCCGCCAGCTCCCTGGGCCTGCCCATGGAATTCGCACGTATGCTCGACGGCATGCTGGCCCCGGATCCGGAGACTCGTCGACGGGCCGGTGACTACTACCTGCAAGAAATGCCGAGAATGGCCCGCACCGTAATGATTGACCTGCCGGAGCCACCGGTCGCACCTCTGGTACCGGTCTGGACACGGCCATCAGACCACGAGATTGACACCGTGGTGTACAGTTCTCGTAAATCGTTCCTGCGGCAGGAAGGCGCCCCGGAAACCCTCAATGATGTCAACGACGTTCAGCTGGACCGCTACTACAAAAACTTCATGCAGGGCATGGGAGAAACGGAAAAGGCATTCCTGGCCGCCGTCAGCCGGCTGGGGCGATACCCCGTCGAGGGCGGCCTCGCCGTGCGCTGGGAGACCGACGGCGTCTACATCGATACGTCACTGAACCTGCACGACCCCAGCCTGAAGGCGGCCTTCGTCCGGGCCGTCAACAACATGGTCTACCTCGCGCAAGCCATCTACCGCCAGGGCATCTTCAAGAGCTGCCTGTTCAATGCCCGCAACACCCTGCACATCGACCGCGACGAACCGGACCAGCCCTTCCGGATCGAGCCCGGCATGCAACTGCGCTACGAGGTCAGTGCGGCCCCGGAGGTGGAAGACGAATCCCGGGTGCATTCCTATTTCGAGGACGGCCCCGACCCGGAGGAATTCCTGGTACTGCCGCACACCATCATCACCGCACTTGAGTCCCTGAACGACATCCACCACACCGGCATGATCATCTTCGAAGCCCTGCCCCGTCACCTCAAGATCCACAGCCATTACCGACTGCTGGACCCGGACCGGGAGGGGGAATTTGCCCGCTTGCTCGATGAAATCCTCTCCGCCGTGGACCAGATCACCGGGCTAGGCGTCTCCGGCTTCATGAAAATGCCCTATAAAGACACCCGCTTCTTCCCTCACATCGAACGGCTGCCCGAGCGTTACTACCCCAGAAACCCCAGGGCCGAAGCTGACTCGGCGTGAATCCACGCGATCGCAGCAAAGATACCAGGAGGGCTGGACAGAACACCTCTTCACACGTAAGATTGCGCACTCGAAATTATCGCACCAAGCGATTGATTTCTTCCGCCCGTAGCTCAGCTGGATAGAGCGCCGCCCTCCGGAGGCGGAGGTCAGAGGTTCGAATCCTCTCGGGCGGGCCATTATCCAGGCAAATCAACGAATTACCAGCCTGGAATCCTTAAATCAGTTTCCCCGCACCTTAGTTAACTCAAAAAGTCTAAATTTCGATCATTGACCTTTGCACGGTCAAGCCGAAAGCCCTTATTTTCGTCAATGTTTTTGCTTGTGCCCAAATGGTGCCCCGGCAGTGCCTCGCGCTTCCCACTCGATAAGTAGAAACCTATCCACGTGACCTTTGCCCATTATTCGCGGTAACGTCCTAAGGCACATGCAAAAGAGGACCTTGTCACTGGCGTTCTCAGATACAGTATCTGCAAGTTGTAGCTACACTACCGCTTATCGGACAGCCGTTGATGATCAAGGCCGCGCCGGCAGCTCGATTCCAACCACTGATATTCTAAGTAGCTTGGGAGATTCAGACGAACGTCAGGAACTGAGCAACGAGTTTACCCAGAGCGTTCAAATGCGAAACATCTACATGACGACACGCTAGAGTTGGGTCCGACGCTCAAGGATTGCAGACGCACAGTGACTGTGTGGTGATCAATGACGAAGAAAGGCTGGGGTAAGTCAATGGCATTGTTGACTCGCTCCTCACCGATTGCTAGGCTCTTAATCGGTTCTGGGTTGCCTTCGGTTGGTGGCAGTGTCTCACCAAAAAAACGCCCGCTCTGAATAGCAGCATTTTTATCGTTTGCTCCTCAGCCTTACGTTTCTTATTTCCCCTTTGCTCAGGCACTCCAGTTCAAAGCTAACTGGGAGCATCTTTGTAGGAATAAGAAATGAAATCTATTACGCGTTTTCTCCCAACAGATCAGTTCCACATTGTCCCACTCAACGGACTGTCTCCCGACGACTTAAAGCAATCTGCAAAAAATTGTTCGCTTGATCGTGAACAACTCCGTCACAACACGTTACTTAATCTCCTCGCGAAATCCCTAGGCGCTGAGCGTGGCTTTGCTGGATATCGTGAGCTTTACGCGCGCTCAATTCTGCCTTTCATGAAACAGCATGAACTGAATCACCGTGTTGATTTGCTTGCATGTCCTGTGGGCTCAGAGGACAGGATGACGAGATTGCAGCTATCCGTTGAGCAAGTCTGCGGTCGACTCTTTAATTCCGACTTACCACTCCCTCAAAGGCTATTCACGGGTTATAACTTTGACTATGCCCAGCGTTATTATAATGCGCTCGAGACGTTCAACTATTGGCGGCAACGCGAGGCAATGGGAACGCCACAACTCGATGGATCTGACTTCGAACGCTTGGAAAATTTGGTCAACAAGAATCGAGATGCAATCGACCAAATCTCAGGCAAACGGATACAGGATTTGGTTGTCGGCGGGTTCCTAGATTTCTCCTTGTATTCCAGCTTTAATCTTTTGGGCGATCTGTTAGTGCAGTCAGCGTCGACCCCGATGGTTGTCCCAAAACTATATTGGCCTAATGACTGCGATAAAAGCCAACAATTGCGAGAGCAGAAAAGGGACATCGCGGTAGCCAGCTGGTTTCGCGAGACCATTGAGAGTGGGACCGCTGGTTGGGTGGACGTTATCCCCTTTAACGAAAAGCTGATTTTTCTTAAAGGCAGTAATGGCGAGTATGATTTTTTGTTGCCAAACCTGCGTTCCAAGCCCTTTGAACACCAAATCTATGCGCCTTATCTCAAAAGAGCTGATGTTCCCTCTCAGATGAATGAGGAGTATCACTTTCAGCGTTGGTACTATTTCGAGTTCGATGGCTGGCGCGAACAGGCGGAGCATGATTCTGAGGTCGACTTTTACCTAGGAGGTGGGGTGCCTGCCGATCACCCTGGAACATGGCCTATCCTTAGGAGCTCGCTTATAAAGAGGAAGATATATGCTCCAAGTAGCGCGAAACTTGGTAAATCAAAATCTTGCCCTGTAGCTTTCCATCGAATCCAGCTTGATGACAAATGCCTATACGTTTCAGACCTGATCCCCATTGCTGACTTTGCGAGATTCACAAACCACCGCCCAGACTACATTCATTCCCGGGACTCTGTTGAAAATAGTGGTGCATTGGATGATCTTTCAACAATGAATCGGGACGCGCCGGATCTGCCTGCTTCAGTAACTTGGTATGACGCCTGCGCTTTCATGGCTTATTTTGAGGAACTCTATGGTTTGCCAGTTCGATTGCTGAAAACTTGGGAGTACAGACTCCTGCGCGAACAATGCCCAGGAATTTCCAGACCAGGATCTAGTAGAGATGACATTGATGAGCTAACACATGGGTTAAAGCTCAGCGATCATCCAGAAAAAACGCTTCTCGGCTTCAGAGATGAGAAACGCTCTGACAGTTTACTGACCTTTATCGATGAAAAATCCGAGCAAGACTTAGGCGCACACCCGGAGTATATGTCAGAAGATCGTTTCCAGTCGTTGGTGTGTAAATATGCAAAACCGCTTGAGTACATCGAGCATCCAGTCGGGCTGCGATTCGTTGACTCTGACCAGTTCGGCGAGTGGCTTTACGAGAACCCGTACGGCAAAAATGCTGCGGCTGTCCGCTCAAGGTCCGTTCGGTCTATTTATAATCTTCCTTACATCGAGAGGGATCACTTCATAGCCGCGAGTACGGGCAAATACAAACATATGAAGATTGGCTTTCGCATCTGCTACGCCGCTTCAAATTAATCAAGGAAGATCAAAACATGAAGAACCGCACGTTTGCTGTACTAGTCGATGGTGAAAATGTCAGCCCTAAAGACTTCCACGGAGTTATTCAGGAAGTAGAGAAGAATGGAGATATAGCCCTTCGGAGGGTTTACGCTGACTGGACCCGCCCGCCTCTTTCGAGCTGGAAGGACATTCTCCATGAAACTGGGGCCAGACCAATACATCAATTCAATTATGGAAAAGACGCCGCCGATCATGCGCTAATTATGGACGCAATCGAGCTAACCAGCACTAACACAAGGTTGGATGCTTTTTGCATTGTTTCATCCGATGGGGGTTATCACACCCTAGCCCAACGCATCAGAGAAAAAGGGCTTCACGTGATGGGTATCGGAAAGCGCAATACACCCCAGCGTTTACGCCAGGCGTGCCACCACTTCGTGTATATGGATCTACTCGAAAAAGAAGCGCCAAAACCAGCGAAGCAGGATGATGAATCACTGGAAGATCTTTTGGTCAGAGCCTACCGCTCCGCTGAGGTACACGGAGAGTCTGTGTACCTCGGCCAACTTGGAAGTCATTTGAAAAAACTGGATCCAGCATTTGATCCAAGGAGCTACTCATTCAACTCGCTAAAAGCCTTGATAAAGGCAAACTCGCACCTGTTTGAAACGGAAAGTGAGACACACGATAGATTCTTCATAACGCTCAAGGAAGGCGCAATCGAAACCAAACCGGATCAGGTTTTGGAGGGAGTCATCTCACGCTGGATTTCGCATTATGGGTTTATCGAGTCCGACCTCGGCCCTTTCTACTTTGCAAAAACGAATGTGAGAGCCGATCAGAGAGAACACCGATTCAAGGCTGGGGATAAAGTGAGATTCTCTGTCGCAAACCTACCGGACCCCGGCGCGGGAGATTCTTCCGAACAGAACGGCAAGGCAAAAGAAATAGAAGTTTTGGAAGAGCTAGTCCTGGCGGAAAATCCTGACTAACTCATTTTGCTTACCCTCTCAAAAGCATGAGGCCTCTCTAGAAGAGGCCTTTTTGACTGGTATCTCAAAGATGTCTCCGAAGGAGTAGGTAAAGTCTGATCTGGATTTTCCCGTTGGCAGGTACACTTGGAGGATTCTTAAGCCTTGTCGAAGCCCGGAAATCCGCGGATTTCCAACTAGTTGCCAAATACAGAGTGTACCGCGTTACTAATGGTCAGTCAGAGATTGAGTTACACCCTCTATGGAACAAATATATCCGAGCAAACTTGGCGATCATCAAAGGGTGGGCGCTTTTTCAATGGGCTGACTACCTTCAACGTGAAAACCCAAACATCCCAGCCCTCATCAAAAAAATAGAGCCTCCCGTCAAACGGGCATCCCTGTCAGAGCAGACAAGATTCTGGAACACTGTCGTAGTGGAACAGCCTATTCACTGCATCTACTCCGGGACTCTCCTTCAGCCATCCTCGTTCGCCCTCGATCACTTTTTACCCTGGTCACTCGTCTGCCATGATGAGTTGTGGAATCTCATTCCTGCAGACCCTCGCGCGAACTCAAGCAAAGGTAGGTCTCTGCAGAGGTTTAATGATTCCAGACACCAACGCAGGTGGCAAGATCGCCACCATAAACGAGGTGTCTGATTGCGAGCACCTCACAGCTCACTCAAGGACATGTTGCCGATGGGCCCGCCACTTCAAAGGCACCACTCGCACCTTCCCAGGCACCACCCGGGTTCGCCACACCTTTGGTCCTCAAACGGTAGGTTCCGGGCGCCAGATTCCGTGGTAACTTCCAACTGACTGTTGCTTCTGAAGCTCCGGTGTAGGGCAGCTCAGTGGCCAGGGGTGGCAGGAACTGGGGGTGCCAGGTATACAGCAGGTCAGGTGAACGGTCTGTCGCCACGACCTGCCAGCTGCCGTCTTCCTGGAGCTGCTCGGCATACCCATAACTGTCGTTCAGCATCAGGTCGTTCCGTGGATGACTGGCCTGAAACCGAACAGCAACCTCATCGCCAGGAGCTACCACGGAGGGGGCCTCCTGAAGTACCGTACCAAAGGCCTGCTCACCCGGGCTGTCACTGGGGATGTAGGGCGGCCTGCGTAACACCGGAGTTACCTCGGGCAACTCCGGGCCCACCGCCAACACTGTGCCCCGGGCCATTGAATCGGCAAGTTTTTTGAGTTCCTGGGTCACCGCAGCCAGGCTCCAGGGACCAAAGACCGTTGAGGCCCCTTCATATTGCTGGCTGGCGTATTCTTCTCGCGTGGTCAGGTAGTGGGTATAGCCATTCACAAGGCCTGCAATGACGACGGTATCGACGCCCACCGGCGCCATCTCTTCAAGCACCATCTCACGCAGACGCCGAGCAGACATGGTCGTCACTTCCCAAGGAAGACCCACCAAGGCCAGGTTGCCAAGACGGAAAATCTGCAATGGGTGAATCGCCGGCTCGAAGTTCGCCGTCACACCTATCAGCTCCGATAGCACATTCGGCACGCCATCGGCCGCTTCTCCAAGATTGGTTGGGAGCAGGACCGGTTTTTCGGCGTGACAGCCCATGCCTAGTAACGGCAGCTGCTCCACAGTACACAGGAGAAGGTCGCTTACCAGATTCACCGGCAGCGCCATGTCCGTCAGTCCCGCGAAGTCAGCGGCGACACTGCTAAGCAAGTCGGGCGAAGCGCTACAGGTCAGCCCTTCCTCGCTGATGGGCCCGGGGCCGTCTTCCGCGCCGGCAGGGAAAGACACCCCGAGCGCCGCATTGCAGGTTTGTTTATTAGCGACATCCAGCTCTGGTGGATGCTCAAGCCCGGAGAGGACCTCGGGATCCGTGACTGTCACCTTGTTCATCGGCACATGCAGAAGCCGATAATCCACACTCCCGGTTAATGGCTGACCGCTCTGCCAAAGTTCCAGCGCACGAGCCAGTTGTTTGGTGCCGGAGATGGCGTTCGAGTCGACAGGGGTTTCACCCCCGCCGCGGCGCGGATCCGGATGGGGAAACTCATTAATGAAGATATTGGGGGATGCATCGCCCTCATCGGCCTGGGCAAAGGCCGCTACAAAACTGTCTTCTGCGGGGTCGGACCGGTAATCCGTCGCCATGATCTCTTCGAAACCCAGCGAGGCAAATCCTTTGACATCGGAGCTGACGTAAGGAATTTCCGGCCCCATGACCGTGGGGTGCACACCAAACCAGTTGATCACACCGACCGGGCTGCCACTCTTGCGACTCAGATTCAGTTGCACCACGGTTTTTACGACGTCAACCTCCTCGCCGCGAATATTCAGGTACTGCTCACGTTCATGCGCAGGGTTCATCGCATAAGCAGGGCGCGAGCGATTGATGTTGGTGTTCAGCAACTCTCCCACCGCCATTTCGATAGGTGCTGTTTGGGGGTTGGCTTCAATGTTCTGATGCGCGCGCAAGATGGCATCGACGATGCCATTCACGATGGTGTTGTATACCAGAGCATCGAAACCCAGGTGCAGGGCGTTACCCGCTTCATGGTGCGCATAGCCTGCGGGCCCATTGTGGGTATGAGTTGCCGACAGCATGAGGTTTTCAGCGGTATACGCTGCCGCCAGTTCAGGATTCTGCGCCAGGGTGTTGAGAACACCGTTGCGGATAGATCCCCACATCAAACCAATGTCTGCCGACACAAACATGACGCGTTTTCCGTTGCAGGGCGATTCAAGAGCAAACGCCCGGGCATATTGCCGTGTGTGAAGACCGTGCATAACCTGCCCGGTATCTTCCCAGCCGTCGCCGCTTTTCAGGGCAACCGGGCCGGTAATATCCGACAATCCGGTTCCGAAGCGGAACGCCCGGTTCTTCGCGCAGGCCGAATCTGCCGTCACTGATGAATCTGCATTAGCGCTCTGGGTTTCATTGCGAGCAACGGAAGGCGCATCGAGACCACTGCCAACTTCCCGTAACGGGCTCTCCATCACACACTGCGCCAGGTCCGGGTTCGCAAAGGGGGCAGGGCTGGCTCCCCGTTCATCCGAAGGGCCACGGCCTTGCTGATCGTTTACCGGCGACAAAGCGTCGCGCCCGCCTTGATCGCCGCCACAGGCAACCAAAAACACACTGGCAAACACCAAGCCCAAACAATGGGAGGCAAAACGGTAGTTATTGTTGTTCATGACAATTCTCGTTGGTGGTGATCCGGGTGTTAAAACGCAGCAGTCCAGCCATCCGGCACGCTACCTTCACGGATACGTTGTGGGTGGTCTCCCACATCAACCCGGACCACTTCCTCGGCCCGATCAATGTTGATCACCGACATTTGATCCGTCCCACTCCAGGACACGAAGCAGTTTTCGCCCGAGATATCCCGGGTGATCCAGTAAGGCTTCTCACCCAGCCCTTCCAACAGTTCATATTCGAATGTTTTACGGTCAACAATGGCCACATAGTCGCTCATGGTGCCGGCGACACACAGCTTCTCGTCATCGGCCCCCATTGAGATTCCGTGGTGCGCCGAGTCGTTCACGTAAAGCTCGACTGGCAGGTCTGGCACCAGGTTCGGGAGGTTGGCGACTCGGGTGATCTGGTCGTTTTCCATATCGTACTCAACGAACCCATGGAAGAACGAAAGCTGGAAGTAGAAGAACTTTTCATCCTCGGTGTGCGCCATGGGTCGAATGGCTGGACTCATGTCCGGATAACCCGCTTCGGCCAATTTTTCGCTGATATCAAAGCTTTTGATGTCTTCCCAGGTTTCCGTATCAACCACTTTGAAAATGCGTTCGCCCTTGGTGTCGGTCAGTGCGCCACGGTCTGCGGGGCTGAACACATGACCGATACTGGCGTGGTAGATCTTCTTGCCGTCTTTCGAGTAAACATTTTCATGGGGTGAGTTACCGGTTGGGAAGCGCGCTTTTTCTTCGCCAGTCCAGACATCCAGAATATGCACCACGTTGCCTGTTGAGGCGGACACCGCGACTTCACTACCGTCAGGAGATAGCGCCATATGGTCAGAGCGAATACCCTCCACTTCGAACCGCCACACAATGTCATTAGAGGCAATATCGATGGCTACAACATCCGCAAAACTGGGGCGCGAAACGATTAACAGCTCCCCGTTTCGGGTGCTATACATGTCGTCTACGTATTGGTTGTGGCCCTCCCCGATCAACAATGCAATGCCATGAAACGCGGCCAGTTTAATCGGATCAAGACGAATCTCATTCATCCGTTCTTCTTTGTCCGGAATGCCATTGATGCGGCCAATTTTTACGTAGCTTTCGCCATCGATTACATCAATGACGCCATCCCAGTTGCTACCGACAAACACCACAGCTTTGGCACCGTCCTCAACGGGAATCGTTGCCAGGGGCTCGTTATCCCGTTGTGTTTGTTCCGCAGGATTCTGGGCCGAGGTGTCGCTGCCTTTGTCACCAGCACTTTCACTCTCGCCCATGCAGCCGGACAAAATCAGCGCCATAAAAAAGGGGGTAAGGGATGCTATTAAACGCATGAAAAGGGCTCCACATTGAGATCTATTGTTTTTCTTTAATCACGCCACGACCAAAACGTGACATTTTGTTGTGAAACATTATGGATACGTAAACGCAGTTTCAGCTATGGCAGAATTGACAGAGCGATTGGCGGAACCGTCAACTCGGCCCGTATACGCCCTCTGAGTGACCCTACCCCGTTTCCAGGGACGGCATTAAAGCCGCATGAACTGGTGGCGGATTACATTGCCTGGGACATTTTGTGGAACTCTGATTTGCTCGTTAGCACTGATGAGAACCTGTATTCGACAAATCTCGAAAGCGATTCGCACCCCGCAACACCCCAGCTCCCCGAACATCAAAACCATGGCAAACCCAAATCCCCTCTGCATTTAAAATCGGACACTTTTATTGGACAATCGTCCAGATTAAATGATTAACTCTGCATACTGTACAAATCGCAGTCGGCTTACACAGAGGTGCAGCCCTGAAAAGCAGCACACCTGTGTACGCCCAAAAGGCCGTGGCCCGGAAAGGATAAGGCCCCGGTTGGTATCGGTAACTGGCAGAGAGAATTGCAATGAAACAACAACAATATGATTTCGATTATGTGGTGATCGGGTCCGGTTTCGGCGGCAGTGTGTCGGCCTACCGGCTGAGCCAAAAGGGCTATCGGGTCCTGGTGCTGGAACAGGGCCGTCGCTGGACGCCCGAGAACCTGCCAAAAACCAACTGGAAGGTCTGGGACTACCTGTGGCGGCCGTTCGCCGGCTTGCGCGGATTCCTCAGCCTGCGCCTGTTCCGTCACGTGATGATTCTCCATGGCAACGCCGTCGGTGGTGGCTCCATCACCTACGCCCAGACCCTGCTGGTTCCCAAGGATAGCGTCTGGGAGGACGGCAACTGGGCCGGCCTGGATGACTGGAAAACAACCATGCCCGCCCATTACGAGACGGCCAAGCATATGCTCGGGGTCGCCGAGAACCGTCGCCCCGGGCCGGCAGACGACAAGCTCCGGGAAATGGCGGCCGCCGCGGACGTGGAAGACAGTTTTTACTACACCGATGTCGGTGTGTTCTTCGGCAACGACGAAGACGCCCCAGGAACCGAATATCCGGATCCGTACTTTGGTGGGGAAGGCCCGGAACGCAACTCCTGCGTCGGCTGCGGCGGGTGCATGGTTGGCTGCCGCTATAATGCCAAAAATACCCTCGACAAGAACTACCTCTATCTGGCGGAACGGTTGGGCGCGGAAGTCCGGGCAGAAACCGAGTGTGTCGACGTACGGCCACTGGGCAACACGGATGGCTCTGAGGGCTACGAAGTCACCACGGCACCGGCGTTCAAACGTTTCAACCGGCCCCAAACCCGTATCACCGCCGGCAGCGTGATCGTTGCCGCCTCGTCCCTGGGCACACAGCAATTGCTGTTCAAGCTGAAGGAAAAAGGCTCGCTTCCCAATGTGTCTGATGACCTCGGCAACCGGGTTCGCACCAATTCCGAGTCCATTCTCGGCGTACGGTACCCCAACACCAAGGAGGACATGTCCCGGGGCGTAGCCATCGGCTCTGGTATTTACATCGACGACCATACCCACATCGAGGCCGTCCGTTATCCGGAAGGCTCTAATCTGATGAGCAGCCTGCTCACCGTGCTAACCGGCGGCAGGCCGGGACCCACCCGCATCCTCAGTTGGCTGGCGGCACTGGCCAAACTGATCGCCACCCGTGGGTTCAATGGCATTCGTAGTGTTCTGCCTTATCGTTTTGCCTCTGAAACGGTCATTTTCCTCGTTATGCAGACCCTGGACGGTCACATCAACATGCGCTGGAAGCGCCCCTGGTACTGGCCTTTCGGGAAGCAGCTTGCCACCGAGGGTGACCGTATCCCGACGTTCATTCCCGAAGCCAACGCGTTCACCGAAAAGGCCGCGCGTGCCACGGGCGGCGTTGGCCTGAGCTCCATGAGCGAGATCCTGTTCAATGTACCGATGACAGCCCACTGTATGGGTGGCTGCGCCATGGCGGGTTCACCGGACAAAGGCGTTATCGACTCACAGAACCGCGTGTTCAACTACCAGAACTTGTACGTGATTGATGGTTCGATGTTGTCCGCCAACCTGGGCGTTAACCCAAGCCTGACCATTACAGCACTGGCGGAACGGGCGATGTCTTTCATTCCGCAAAAGGCAGACGCTTCCGACTCCGAAGCGAAGCAAAGGACCTCTGTATGAATAATAATGTTCAGGAGAACGATGTCTTCATCGATCTCGACAATGACCTCACCACACTCGCCAACACCCGAGACAGCTGGGCACAGACCCCAGTGGCGGAACGCATCCAGATCCTTCAGGAGATCAAGGATTCATTGCTGAACGTTTCCGACGCCTGGGCTCGGGATGCCGCCCGCGCCAAAGGACTGGATCAGGATTCGCCCCTGGTCGGTGAAGAGTGGTTGTCAGGCCCCTATGCGGTGATGGGAGCCTGCAATGGTCTGATCGATACTCTGTCCGGTCTGGAAGGCAAGTCTTTCCTGAAAAACATCCCCTTCCGGACACTGCCGTCGGGCCAGACCGCTGCACGGGTTGTTCCCCACAGCCTCTGGGACAGGTTGCTGTTGTCGGGCGTGAAAGCCGACATCTGGATGCAAAAGGGCATCAACGAAAACAACATCGCCGCCAACACAGCCACCGTCTATGACGATGCACCCGAACAGAGAATCGGGCGGGTCTCCCTGGTGCTTGGTGCCGGCAATATTGCCGCCATTGCCCCACTCGATGCCTTCCAGAAACTGTTCGTGGAACACCAGGTCGTCATCCTCAAGATGAACCCGGTCAACGATTACCTGACCGAACACCTGAAGGCCGCACTGCGCCCGCTGATCGACCGCGATGCTCTGCGTATCGTAAAGGGTGGCGGCGATGTGGGCGCGTGGCTGACCGAGCACTCCACGGTGGAGGAGATCCACATCACAGGTGCGGAAACGACCCACGACGCGATCATCTGGGGCCGGGGTGAGGAAGGCCAGCGCAACCGGGAAGCGGGCACACCCCGGGTGAACAAGCGTATTACCTCCGAACTGGGCGCGGTCTGCCCCACCATTGTGGTACCAGGCAACTGGTCCGCCGCCGACATTCGCTTCCAGGCCGAACAGATTGCCACCCACAAGCTCCACAATTCCGGCTTCAACTGTGTGGCATGCCAGGTGCTGCTGATGCCGGAAGGCTGGAATCAGGCCACGGACCTGATGAGCGAGCTCCGCAACGTCTTGGGCCGCTCCACGCGCCCGGCTTACTATCCCGGGGCCGAAGATCGTCTGGACACCTTCCACCAGAAGTCGGAAGAGGTGACCACCGTCAATCGGGGCTCAGCTCCCAACTTGCTGATCAACAAGCTCGAAGACAACGACTGGTTCCGCAGCAATGAAATCTTCGCCCCGGCGCTCTCCACCCACTCGCTGGAGGCCCCGGATGCCGAGCAGTATCTGCGCAACGCCATCAAGTTCGCCAACGAAAAGCTCCACGGCACTCTGGGTGCGAACATCGTTATTCATCCGGATACCATCCGCTCCATCGGACGCTCGCGATTCGAGGAGCTGTTGGCGGAACTACGCTACGGAACCATTGCCATCAATACCTGGACCGGCCTCGGCTTCCTGTCGACAGTGTGCCCCTGGGGCGCCTTCCCCGGCCACACACTGGATGACGTCCAGAGCGGCATAGGCACAGTCCATAACACCTTCATGTTCGACTCTGTGGAACGTGCGGTCGTGGAGGCCCCATTCCGGCCTTTTCCACGCTCGGTATTGTCCGGTGAATGGACATTGCTGCCCCGGCCGCCCTGGTTTATTACCAACAAGCGACAGCAGCGCCTCGGGCGACTGCTCACCCGCTTCCAGCACAGCCCGGGATGGCGTCATATTCCGCGCATTTTTGCCAACGCACTCAGGGGGTAATGCCCTATGAATTCCGAGGTATCCGGTAAGTTGCAGGTTCGAGCCGAGCGCAAGAACCGAAAACGCCAGGAAAAGAAAGATCAGATTGCAGGCAGTGCCCTGAAGGCTCTTCAGGAGCTCGGCTACGCCAATACCAGCCTGCGGGATATCGCCGAGAAATCCAGCTTGTCGCTGGGCATGCTCCATTACTACTTTGAAGACCGAACGGAGCTGATTCTTCACTGTGTCAGCGTCTACAAAACAGCCTTTACCTCCCTGCTCAACGAGACAGTCAACCATGCCCATGGTCGGGAGGCCGTCATCAACGCCCTGGCCGGAGCACTGGCAACCACCATTGTCGAGGAAGCCTCGACCCACCGGTTATGGTACGACCTTAGGAGTCAGGCTCTTTTCGATTCTGCCTTCCGGCCCGTGGTCGAGGAGATCGAAGAGACCCTGATCGATATTCTCAAATTGGCCGCAACCCGAGCCGACAAGGCAGACGAGATCGACGCCTCCCTCGGTTATGCATTAATTGATGGTGTGTTCCGCTACCAGCTGCAGAACCAGATAACGGGAACACCCCGTGACCAAAAAGCGCTCGCCATGGAAATGCGGGCTGTATTGGAATTGTTTCTTTAGACCATGACCCGGGGATACCGGTTGTGGCCCGAAATCTATGCAACAGGAGTCAATATGATAACAACAACACCCCTCAGACAAATGACCGTTCCGTTGATAGCCGGGCTGATGCTGCTGGCACCTGCAGCTCAATCACAGGAAGCCAGCAAGCACACCGCCGAAGCCAACCGTGCTGTGTTGGAGAGCCTGCCGTTTGATAATCGCGCCGATTTCGAGCGGGCAACACGGGGGCTGATCGCAACGCCGGAGCAGAAAAAGATCACCGATGCCGACGGCAAGGTCGTTTACGACATTGGCCAGTTTGATTTCCTGGTGGATCAGGATGCCCCTGCAACAGCCAACCCCAGCCTCTGGCGACAAGGGCAGCTTAATCAGATTACCGGATTGTTCGAGGTGACGGAGGGCATCTATCAGATTCGGGGCTACGACCTGTCGGTGATGAGCTTCATCCGTGGCGATAACGGCTGGATCGTGATTGACCCGCTGATATCCGTTGACCCCGCGAAAGCCGGTTTCGAGCTCTTGCGAAAGCACGTCGCCGACCTGCCGGTCAGTGCCATTATTTTCACCCACAGCCACGCGGACCACTTCGGAGGCGTGAAGGGCATCATAACCGAGGAAGAGATTGAGCGTCGCAACGTCCCTGTCATCGCGCCCGAGAATTTCTACGAGGAGTCGGTGGGTGAGAACCTGATCGCCGGCAATACCATGAGCCGTCGGGCCAGTTATATGTTCGGCAATCTGTTGCCCACGGGACCGGAAGGTTCCATTGGTGCAGGCCTGGGCCAAAAGACGTCGGCAGGTCTGATCACCATTGTGCAACCCACGCGCACCATCTCCGGTCCGCCGGGAGAGCCGATCGAAACAACTGTTGATGGCGTTCCCATGACCTTTATCAACACCCCGGGCGCAGAAGCGCCAGCGGAACTGATGTTCTACCTGCCCGACTCCAAAGCGCTGATGCAGGCAGAGGAAATCAACCATACCCTGCACAACCTCTATACCCTGCGCGGTGCCAAGGTGCGCAATGGCGACCAGTGGGCCAAGTACATCAATCAGGTGATCAACCTCTTTGGTGACGACGTCGAGATCAGTTTCGGCAGCCACCACTGGCCGGTTTGGGGCAAGGGGGAAATCAACGAGTTCTGGCGCAAACAGCGGGACACCTACCGCTACATCCACGACGAGACCCTGCGCCTGGCCAACAAGGGCCAGACCATGGATGAAATCGCCGAAAACCTGAAACTGCCCGAAACACTGGCCAACGAATTCGCTAACCGGGGTTACTACGGCACTGTGAGCCACAACGCCAAGGCCCAGTACCAACTGTACTTCGGCTGGTTCAGCGGCAATCCTTCGGAACTCAACCCCCTGCCCCCGGTTGAGGAGGGACAAAAGTTTGTCGAGTACGTTGGCGGCGCGGAAGCCCTCATCGACAAAGCCCGGGCGGACTACGAAGCTGGCAATTACCGCTGGGCGGCCACGGCTCTGAACCACCTAGTCTTTGCCCAACCGGGCAACGCCAACGCAAAAAACCTGCTGGCTGACGTCCTGACCCAGATGGGCTACCAGTCCGAGAGCGGTCCCTGGCGCAATTTCTACCTCAGTGGTGCGAAGGAGCTTCGTGAAGGTGTCGTGTCCGGCCTGACGCCAAGTACGGCCTCCCCTGATATCATCCGCGGCCTGCCGCTGGACAAGTACATGGACTATCTGGCCATGCGCCTGGATCACCCCAAGGCTGCACAGGATGGCGTGGACATCAGCCTGAATATCGTCATGCCGGATGTCGACGAACGGGTCGAGCTTACCGTCGCCAATGGCGTGATGAACTACACCATGGGTACCCGCAATGACGACGCGGACGCCACGGTTACACTGGACCGCACCGTACTGGATGCCATCAACCTCAAGCAGCGGACCTTTCCGGATGCGATCAAAGCCGGAGACATAAAGATTGACGGTAGCCAAGAGGCCTTCATGACCTATCTTGGCCTGCTGGACAGCTTCGAATTCGGGTTCAACATCGTTACCCCCTGAGGACAGCTGATATACACCGTGATCTTTCGATCCGATAGCGCCATGGACGGTGCTTCAGTTTTCCGCCTGTTTCTCGCAATAGAGCTAACCCGGTAGGTGAGCCCACTCCCCCGGAACCCCACAGCCCAATTGGCGCCGATTGCACTTGCCGCCACACCTCCTCAAACGGTAATTTCTCCACACAGGATCTCAGGTGAGCTCCAACCTGAGGCAACGGTCTGACGCCCGAACAACAAGACAAAAACACCATGCTCGAAGCGACTCCTGAATCATCGGTCTCCCGCGAACATTTCCTGACGACGGTTAAGGGACTGAGGCATGTTGTGGAGCCGGCAAAACTGGAAAAATCCCTGAGTACGGTGATTGGCAGGCACTCGTACCTGGCTTCCACTCGCATCCCCCTGGAACGCCTGCTGGAACTTCACGCCGCTGTCACCGATGGTCGCGATGACCCGCTCCTGATGACGAAGGCCTACAGCCACCTGAACTACGATCCCGGTTTTATGGGAAGGACATTCCTGGCGGGTGCCCTGAGTCTGGACGAAGCCATCTCACTGCTCTGTCGTTACATGAAAGTGAATTCGGATCTTTGCACCCTCAAGCTGCAAACAACCCCTGAGTCAGCCACTCTTCGGATAACGCCGGCAGCCGGCTACTCGGGGGCCCACGAGCAGCTGGATGCGATGGTTTATAGCTTCTCGCGGATCCTGGTGGCCCTTGGCATCCAGTCGATTGATCTCATCAGGCTTAACCATGTGCCTCCCCTCGCCATTCAGGATCAGTACCATCGTTTGTTTCCTGCCGCTGTGCACTTTGGTGGTCGCGAGCCGGCTATACAGTTTTCTCCGGAACAGCTCAACCGACCGCTTCCCTGGGAAGCGTGCCCCGTGGAAAAACTGGCAAGGCGCGAACGTCGGCTCAAGCAGTTACAGGGGCAACCCAACTGGCTGGAATCTGTCGAAATCCTGATTCCGACCCTGTCCCGCCGGGGTGAGGCGCATATCGACCGGTGCGCGAATCTGTTGGCGGTGAGCCCACGTTCCTTACAACGCCATATTCGCGCGGAGGGATCGACCTTCCGGGACATTCTCGATCAGAGTCGCCGCAAACTCGCCAGAAACTACCTTTCAAAAGGTTACTCCAACGAAGCAACGGCCTCGCTTCTTGGATACCGACAGACGGCCCAATTCTATCGGGCATTCAAGGAATGGTTTGGCTGCTCACCCTCGGAGTACCAACACTCCCCTCCTCCTTAGTCCACGTCGACACATCTAAAACATAAACAACAATCGCAAGGAGATACGCATGCGTAAAGCACTGCTACGGGCAACGCTTGCCTGTACAACCGTCACAACCCCTTTTGCTATGGCAGATCAATCACTGACAGACCAGGTCATCCAGGGCGCCGAATCGGTTCACCAGCAAGCCATTGAATGGCGCCACGACGTACACCAACACCCGGAACTCGGCAATCAGGAGCACAGAACCGCCAAACTGGTCGCCGACCATCTCCGCAAACTGGGAATGGAGGTCCAAACCGATGTTGGCAGAACCGGTGTCGTCGGCATTCTCAAGGGCGGCCTTCCCGGGCCGGTGGTGGGCCTCAGGGCGGACATGGATGCGTTGCCCGTCAAGGAACGCACAGGGCTGCCCTATGCGTCTGAAGTGATCCAGACATACCAGGGCGAGGAAACTCACGTCATGCACGCCTGTGGGCACGACGCCCACGTCGCCATCCTGATGGCGGTTGCCCAGAACCTCGCCAACGTCCGCGATCAGCTTCCGGGTACCGTGAAGTTCATTTTCCAGCCGGCGGAAGAGGGCCCCAGTGACTATGTCTATAAAGGCGAACAGCACTTTGGTGCTCGCCTTATGGTGGAGGAAGGGGTTCTCAAGAACCCGGATGTAGACGCGATCTTCGGGCTTCATGTGACCCCAAAAGCCCCCACCGGCATCATCAGTTACCGTAGCGGTCCCACCATGGCCAGCAGCTCGGACCTCTATATCACGGTGAAAGGTGAGCAAACCCACGGCGCGCAGCCCTGGGATGGCGTTGACCCCATCGTGGCGAGCGCCCAGATTATCAACGGACTGCAAACGGTGGTCAGCCGCAAGACCAACATCATGCCGGCTCCGGCGGTTGTCACGATTGGCACCATTGATGGTGGCTCCCGCCACAACATCATCCCGGACTCCGTCAAAATGAGCGGGACCATCCGCACCTTTGACGACGATGTGCAGCAGCAGGTGAATGAACACGTGACCACGACCACGGAACATATTGCTCACGCTTCCGGCGCTGAAGCAGAGGTTTCTATCGTTAACAATTACGCCACAACGGTGAACGATCCGGCGCTCACCCAACAGATGCTCCCCACCCTGAAGCGGGTAGCTCCCAAGCGGGTGTTCGAAGCGCCATTGGTCACCGGTTCCGAGGACTTCTCGTATTATGCGAAGGAAGTGCCCGGGCTGTTCTTTTTCCTTGGTGTGACCCCCATGGAAAACATGAAAAATGCGGCGCCCAATCACTCGCCGGAGTTCTATGTGGATGACAAGGCACTGGTCACCGGCATCAAGGCACTGTCTGCCCTGGCGAGTGACTACCTGCAGAGCCACACAAGCCAAAGTCAATGATTTCCCGCCAAACAAAAGGCGCTTGAAGCCCTCATAAGAGGCTGACTGATGTGCAAGGCCGGGGATAGGATTCACGGCACAACGCGGGGCCGTCGCTTTATCTGCGAAGTCGGCGGCACCGTGCGTACACCCAACGCTTGTTGGCAGAAAACTGGCCCAGAATCACCTTCAGAATTAACTCCGCTTCCCACACTCTCCATACTTACAGTAAATCTGTACCCTCCCCTTCTAAAACAACAATTTCATAGGTGACCGGCAATGCGAACAGTGGATTACGTGATTGTAGGCGGAGGCTCCAGCGGCTGCGCACTGGCGGGTCGGTTGAGCGAGAATGCCAATACGACCGTGGCGCTGATTGAGGCCGGATCACGCAAGGGCGCCAGCTGGCTGATCCAGACACCAGCCGCCGTGGTCGCAATGGTGCCGAAGAATATCAACAACTGGGCGTTTGAGACGGTACCGCAGCCGGGCCTGAATGGCCGGCGTGGCTACCAGCCCCGTGGCAAGGTGCTTGGTGGTTCGTCCGCCATCAATGCCATGGCGTACATTCGTGGCCACGGCAGTGACTATGACGACTGGGCAGCCCAGGGCAATGACGGATGGGCATTCAAGGATGTGCTGCCGTACTTCAGGAAGTCTGAAGGTAATCAGGCTCTGCAAGATGAATGGCATGGTACCGACGGGCCACTGAAAGTCAGCAATCTGCAAAGTGACAACCCTTTCCAGCAACATTATCTACAGGCTGCCGAGCAGGTGGGCTACCCCCTGACGAACGATTTCAATGGGCCTCAGCAGGAAGGCATTGGCTTGTATCAGGTGACCCAGCTGAACGGCGAACGCTGGAGCACTTACCGGGGCTATCTGCAGCCCCACCTCGACAGTCGCCCTAACCTGACGATCGAAACCGATGCGCTGACACAACGCGTTCTGTTCGAGGGCAAACGCGCGGTCGGCGTCGAGTTCCTGCAAAACGGCCAGCTACGACAGATTCGTGCACGGAAGGAAGTGGTGTTGAGCGCCGGCGCATTCCAGTCACCGCAACTATTGATGCTATCCGGTGTCGGGGATGCCGATGAGCTCAAAGCAGTCGGTGTGCCTGTGGTGCATCACCTTCCTGGCGTGGGTAAAAACCTTCAGGACCACCCGGATTTCATCTTTGGCTATAAATCCAGGGATGCCAACCTGCTGGGGTTGTCCCTGAAAGGTGGCCTGCACGGCATCCGTCAGTTCATGCGTTACCGCAAAGAGCGTCGCGGCCTGCTGGCGTCCAACTTTGCAGAGGGCGGTGGGTTCCTCAAAACCGACGCTCAACTGGACGCTCCCAATATCCAGCTGCACTTCGTGATTGCACTGGTGGATGATCACGCCAGAACCCTGCATGGCGGCCACGGTTTTTCTTGCCACGTCTGCTTGCTGCGCCCCAAGAGCCGCGGTACTGTTTCCCTGAAAGATCGTTCGGCGCAAACACCCCCGGTCATTGACCCGAAATTTTTTGGCCATCCGGATGATATCGAAGACATGGTCAAGGGCTACAAAATGACCGATCGGCTGATGAAGGCGCCCGCACTATCACGCTTCATTACCAAAGACCCCTTCACCGCGAACGTCACCACAGACGATGACATCCGCGAGGTTCTGCGGGCACGCACCGATACGGTGTATCACCCGGTAGGCACCTGCAAAATGGGCATCGACGACATGGCAGTGCTCGATCCTAAACTGCGGGTTCATGGAATAGAGGGCCTGCGGGTGGTGGACGCCTCTATTATGCCGAGCATCATTGGCGGCAATACCAATGCGCCGGCGGTGATGATTGCGGAGAAAGCGGCAGACCTGATGCGGGAGAGCGAGTGAGCGGGGGCTCACTCCTCATTCGTCAGCCGGGCGACCACTGCTGCCAGATCCGTCATGCCTTTCTCCACCTGCCCAATGCCACTGGCAATGCTGGAGATCTCCCCGGAACTGCGGCGGGACAGCTCGGACACCCCGTCCATGCTGGAGCGCAGAGATTCGATCAGATGGCTGTTCTTGCCCACCACGGCGGAAATCTCTTCCAGTGAGTGGGCGGTTTTGGCCGCCAGCTGACGCACCTCGTCCGCCACCACCGCAAACCCCCGCCCCATTTCACCAGCCCGGGCAGCTTCAATGGCGGCATTTAACGCCAGCAGGTTGGTCTGTTCGGCTACCGTGCGGATGGTGCTGACGATGTTGCCGATCTGTTCGGCCTGGGCTTCCAGGTCCCGGCTGACGGCAGCTGCGCTGGACACTTCCGCCAGGGTGGACTCCGAAGTTTCCACCGCAACAGCAAGGGCACGATTGGCCTCGGCGGCGATTTGCGACGTTTCTTCAGATGTGGACGCTGCGACTTCGGCGGCCTCGCGGGCATTGTTCACGCGGGCGGTGATATCGGAGGCAAACTTGATGACCTTGTAGACTTGTCCGTCTGCATCCAGCACCGGGCTGTAGGTCGCCTCCAGCCAGATACTACGACCGCTTTTGTCCCGGCGCTCAAACTGTCCCGAAAAGCTTTCGCCCCGAGCCAAGCGGCTCCAGAAATCGGGATTATCGCGATAGAAGTCGTCAAAGCAGAACATTTTGTGATGCTGGAGAAGGATTTCGTCCCTGGCGTAGCCGGTGGTGGTCAGGAAATTATCATTGGCTTCCAGTATCTCACCATCTGGCGTGAACTTGATCACCGCCATATAGCGGTTAATCGCTTCCAGCATGGCGCTGTCATCCGCGACCTTATCCTGTGCCGCTGTGGCATCACGGGCAATCTTGACGACCTTGCAAACCTGCCCGTCCAAACCTGTTACGGGGAAATAGGTGGCCTCCAGCCACACCCGGCTACCGTCTTTGGCATAGCGGGGAAATATTCCCTGTTGCGAGATACCTCGCCCCAGATCCTCCCAGAAGCGGCGGTACTCGTCAGACGAGACATAGCTGGAATCACACAACAGGCGATGGTGCTTGCCAATCAATTCCTGGCGCTGGTAACCCACCACCGACAGCAGAATATCGTTGGCCGACTCAACGATACCGGAACGACTGAACTCGATGTATCCGATCTGGGAGCTAATGGCATCCAGAATTTGCCGTACCCGGGCGAAATCGTGCCGAGAAACCTCCAACGCTTCGGTTAACTCTGCAATACGGTGTTTACCAAACATGCCTTACCCTCCGTGAATGGAATATAAGAATCCATTGATTCGAATATATCCAACCCATCGGGGAAAAGCCTTAGACTAAAGTATGGCTAGAGAAACGAATTGTAAGCAAACACGACAGTTTCTTATCGCAGGTATACACCTCACCGCATATCAGTGCCCCGCATCCACCCTGAAGAACCCCAGATCTTGCAACGGCAATTTCAGAACCGAATCATCCAGAATGATGGGCACCGCACGTTTTTCAGGCGTGATAATCGCCGAGAACCGGTTTTTTACCGGTGACTCGATATCCAGATTCAGGTTCAGGGACGTCAGCAACTCGGTATCCACCGACGGCCGGACCACCTGATCTATTGCCGCCAACACCTCCCCGCTGTACTTCAATCGCACCATGGTTTCGACAGGGACGACCATATCCACCGGCAGATCAAATCGCACGGGCAACACACCTCTGACCGGCAGTTCCGGCAGCCAGGAATAGATCATTCCGGTGTTGGCAGAAACGTCCAGATCCGTCTCAACGGTCAAGGTGTCGCGGTAATGGATTTCCATGCGCAGCGGCACCATGGTGTCCAGATCCAGTTGGGTACGGTATTGCCCCTTCAGATGCAGCGGCAGCGCTTCGTGGTGGAAAGGCACTTTCACGTCCACCTGCCCCAGCAAGGTAAGCTCGGCATTTTCTTCGGTGTGGGCATCGACCCTCAGTTCCGCTGGCAACCTCAACAGTGCGAACTGATCGGTCAGGGACACACCGATGATCACCCGGGTATACAGCATGAACCCACCCAGCAAACCAAGCGCAACGACGAGTACAAACAGCCAGCCATACAGAATCCAGCGTCCAAGAGCACTCATTGCCTTGGCTGCTCCGAGGGCGTGTCGTCGTATGGATCTGGCTCCGATTCGTCTTGCGGCGCCCAAGAAAGTCCAATTTCACGAATGGGAAGCTCCAGGTCCATCTCCGCCAGCAGGGCATCCGCAGGCTCAAGGATGGTGGCGTAGGCATTGATCCGCGACCGGACCGGCACAGACATCGCGGTTTTCAGTGGAATATCCGTGGCAATATCCACTTTCAGCGGCACCTGCAGGGACTCCAGCAGTTCAACCTGAGCGGGTGCGGTGAACTTCAGATCCACCATCTGATCAATCTCGATCTCCTCGTCCAGAGGGATGACGGCCTTGACCGGAAGCTCGCCGCGCAACGGCAATTCAAACCATTTACCGAGTGCTTTGACTTCCACGTTACCGTCAACCGAAATCCGCTGATTCAGTTCAATGTTCTGGCGCAAAGGCACCACCATCTGAATGGGTACGGCGCTATCAAAAGTGACCGACACGTTCAGGGTGTCGCGAATCGGCAACGTCAGGGTCTGGTCGATGGGTACCGTCGTGGACAGCACGGTATCCAGCTCGATATCCAGACTGTCCAGAATATCGATTCCCACGGCCATGGGCTCGGGAATGGACACTTTCGCCTGCTGGTCACGCAACAGCAGCTCCGCCCCCAGATTCTTCCACAACCAATAGGCGCCGGTCGCACCCAAAACGATGGCCAGGATCAGTAATACCCCAGCAATGGCCAACCATGTCTTACGAACCGTAATCTGTACTGCCATAGCGGATTTCCTGAGTCAGCCCCGTTATCCGAACATGAAGGTAAGCTGGAATACCCCCACACACAAACCCAGTACAGCACCGACCGCAATCAGTATCCACTCGTCCTGTTCGAACGCCGGCCGCAGCATGCCCTCGAACTCCGAGGGTTTGAGGCTCTGCAAACGGGTTGACAGGGTATGTTCCAGGTCCAGGGCTTCATCAGCATAATCTTCGATGTGCTTCAGCGTCGCCGGCAGCCGCTGAATCAGCCGTTTTACCGCACTGGACTTCATGTCGCGGTAGGTCTGGGTGCCCACGGCAAAGGTGACGAATGGCTTGGCCAGGTTGGTCTGTTCGTCGACCGCACGCTGTACATGGCGTCCGATCATATCGAATACCTTGTCCGCGTAGGGTCCTTTCAGAATCCCCTCGATGATGTTGGACGGGGTAAGAACGTACGAGGACACCAGACGGCCGTAATCACTGGCCACTTCATTCTGGCGCTTCATGAACAAGCCCTGGATATTGAACGGGCCAATACGCATCAGCTCTTTGGGGTTGAAGATCATCTGCAGGGCAATGGCGTTGGTGGCATAGCCCACCAGCAAACCGAAGGCAGGCAATAACCAGCCCTGCTGGAAGAACAGCCACACGCCCATCTGGAGCAGACCGAACAGCAAACCGAAGTACAACCCCGACCGCCCGATAAAGCGAAATTCAGCGGCACCCACTTCCTGGAAGATCTTGTTCAACAGCGCCTTGTCACGGCTCAGGTTGGTCACCACCATGTCCTCGAGGTCATACATCTGGGAGATGTTGATCTTGAGCTGGTTCATGATGTCATTGATCAGTTTGGGAGCGTCCCGCTTGACCCGCTTGTAGATCTGCCGTTTGACCATTTCCGGCAAGGATTCCCAGAGCTTCGGCTCATACTCCAGCATCACCTGGTCGACGATTTCCTCGATCATGCCGTTCAGCGCCGGCTCCAGCGCATTGGCCACCTTATCGGCATCCAGGCGGGAGAAGATCTCTTCCTGAGTAATGAGATGGGTGGTGATGGTTTCCACCGAAATTGCCGCCATTTTCGCCGCACGCCGGGGAATGATGCCCTGCCAACCCAGGAACGGAGGCTTACCCACAAACTCCAGCGGCTGGAACATCATCTTGATGGCTATGACGTTGGTGACATAACCAACAACACCACTGATTACCGGCATCGACAGATACAGCCACAGGTTTGACACGAAGTCATTCACTACCGCTTCCATACTCGCACTTCCAATCGTTTTTATTGTTGGTCTGTCGCGCCCGCTGACTCGTCGCTCTCACGGCAGTCGAGGGTTTTTGACCAAAGGGTTTTACCGAGATCCGAAATCGAAAAGGACAGCCGCTGAAAGCGCACTTTCATACCCGCCTGACCTTCAATGTCCGCGGTCAAAGCTCGCACTGCCAGGCCGTTTTCAATGCTTTCATAGTTCTGCAACAGGGTCTTGAACGAAGGCCCGGTTTCCACCAATCCCAGTTGGATCAGGTGGTTCAGATAGTAAGGCGCCCACTGGCCAAGCATCAGCCCGGACTCCTGGGCTATCCGGCTCAGGTGCCCCCGCAGTCGATAGACCGGCTTACCCAGCCGGCCGATCACGTCCATGTGACACATGGCGTGAGGCTGCTCATCCGAGACCAATGCCAGTACCCGCAGTTCGTCAGGGACCAGTTGCTGCACGATGATCCGGATAAGGTCATCGGTAGCGGACTCTTTGGTCTGGTAGATCGAACGGTGATGCAGGTCTCGGAGAATGCCCGCGGTATCGGCGGTCACCAGGGTTGGCGTGATATCGTCGGAATGTCCATGGAACAAGCCATTACCATCCAGCTTCTGCAGCCGGTTTCTGAGCACCAGTAGCAACTGGTTTTCAACCTCCGACGCAACGGCCGCGGCACGCTGAACGGGCGGTAACTCCCCGAGTGCTGACCGAAGGCGCAGGAGGGTTCGATTGCCCGGCACGGAAGGCACCGGTAATCCTGACGTTAGCTTTCGCTTGTCCATTGCGCTCGCCTGACAATCTTATTGTTGTGAATGCTGACAATTTTCGTGACATATGTCACATTTTTAAAATAAGGTTGCAAGAACAAATTAACAAGAACAAACGTAAAAAGGCGCACAATGACACCCTCAGCCCAACTTTCCAGCGTTCTGGACACTCTGCCCGATGAGCTCGCGGAAGCCATAAGAAACAATGCCGAGACCTCATTGGCCACCCATCGCCAGGAAACAGCCAGTGAGCTTGAGCAAGCTCGCCACCACCTGTCTCTGCCATCGCGACTGGTATTCAACCTGACCACTGGCAAAGATCATCAGGCAAAGGAGTAATGGCTGTGAAAACGTCTTCTTTGCAGATGGTTGCCGAACTGGAAAAGTTACAGGCGCTCATTGGCAAACTCCCTGCAGCGCAGCGGAATCTGGCCAGCCAATGCCAGCCTGGCCAGATACGCGAGGTCAGGGATGCCGTTCTCGATAACCTCCACAGTGACCAGGCATCGACCTTTCGGCGCCTGAGCTGCCTGGTCAGGGCACTGTCCGCAAAACACGCCGCCAGACTCGCAACCGATTGTGGCCCGGTGATCGCCGCTCGCACCCTGCCCTTTGTGGAACCCTTGAAGGTCGGCAAGATTGCCCGCCGGTTGTCTGTGGAATTCCTCGCTGACATCACCCTCAAGGCAGACCCACGGGCACTACGAACTCTGATCCGGCACGTACCCACGGACCAGATTGCGTCAGCGGCCGTCATCCTCATCGAACAGCAACAATACGTTACTGCCGGGCAACTGGCCGATGCGCTGCCATCCACCGCCATTCGCCAGGTATTGGCGCTGATCGACGATGACGTGGCCTTGCTGCGCACGGTTTTCTACATGGACGAGCCGGACCAGCTCGGAGATATCATCCGCCTGGTCGACAATGAACGCCTCAATCGAATCATTCTGGCCGGCCTTGGAAACCGCGACACGTGGCCGATCCTGATGTGGGTGATTGATCAGGTCGGACGGGACATAAAAAGCAGGATCACCAACCTGATCGTGGAGCGTGACCCCGAAACCCTGAACGAACTGATCAATGTGGCCAACAGTCAGGCGCTTTGGGGGCCGATTCTCCGTTCCCTGGATACCATCAAGGAACGCCACCAGCGATCGCTGGTGCATTTGCAGGCCCTGCGGGACGAGCAGGTTCTGGAAGGACTGATGAAAGCCGCCTACGACGAGGGCCTGATGGCCAATACCATCCCCCTCATCGAGACAATGAACGGTGATTTGCAGGCCTTTGTCGCCAAGGTTGGTCTTCGCCAGGGTGCGGATATACTCGAAGCCTTCATTCGCGACGCAGTCCGTCAGAACCATGCGGCGGTCATCCTCACTCTTCTGAGCAGAATGACAGACGAACAAGTCAAGGAGCTGACCACCCTCAGCGTGTTCCACGATAACTTCATACTGCAGGCTATCGTATCCGCTGGCATCGGCACCGGACAGATTCGCTCGCTGATCCGCTTTGCGCGCCGCCTGCCCGGTAAGGGCCAGGAACTGTTGGCGAGCCTTATGGCGGCTGATCACGGCGCCCTGCTTGAGCGACTGCTTAATCGCTCGGAACTGCTGGGGGACAGCGACTGGAACGAACTGGTCAGCCTCCTATCAAAAATCAGGATACCGGATCAGGCACGAGGAGTTGCCGACGTTATCCACTACCAGTCACGCCAGACGGCACAGGCACTTAAATCCCATGCCGAAAACATGGGCATGGATCTGCTCAAGGCTTTACGACTGTAACGGTGTCAAACGTCCTCAAGGATGAGGACAATCAGCTCCTTAGGTCCGTGAGCACCGTAAGCCAGCACCTGCTCGATATCCGCCGTCTTGGAAGGCCCGGACACCAGCAACGCATTGGATGGCAGGCCCGCAGCCCAGTTCTGGTCCGTCATCATGTTGTACCAGTTATCGTGAATTGCACTGGCCTTGAGCAGAGCAATGTGCACCGGCGGCACCAGGCTCATCAGCCTCGGCTCATTTCGGTCTGGCCACAGCACCAGCGACCCCGTGGCCGCAATGCCACCAAGGGTACCCGTCACACTGGCCTGCACATCATTGAAGAGCTCCGCTTTCCACTCTTCAACCGGGCGGTCATAGACCCGCAATGCCGGCCTACCCGCTTCCCCCTTCCAGGCCCTCGCTAACTGCTCGCCATGAGGCGTGGCCGGGGCATACAGCAGATTGGTGATTTCCCGTTTCGCCAGTAACTCCGCGACCCGTGCCGGCCAGTCACCCTCAGAGGTCTGATGCACTTCGGTGTGCACCGCCTCCATCAGTTCCCGTAACCGGGCAATGCGCTCCTCTGGGGGATAGCGCCAGGGGCCGGTCACCAGGGATTCGTCGAATTCGTCCGGGCGCGGCGTGGTGCCCGCCAGGCTGGTTCTGAGCTTATTGAGGATATTGGCGCGAGCACTCATGATTTTTCTCCCAGGATGTCTGAATTCTTCAGGTGATCCCGGGCGAGGTCATGGAGAGAGCGAGCAGCCGGCACCGGCGCACTGTGATTCTCGGTCCACGGGCCCGCTTTCTTTGGCGCAAGCGCCCTGAACCGGGTCGCCCCCCACAGGAAGAGCTTATAAAAGGCCGGACGGGTGTTCAGCATGACCCACGCCCGCCACATCAATCGCTCCTTGCGGGAGTACTTGCTGCCGGCCCCTTTCACCGATACCGGCTCATGCCCCGGAGCCTGAACATTTTCCTGTCGCAGTCGCTGCAGCAACTCCGGAATGGGAATCTTCACCGGGCAGACTTCCCCGCAGGCACCACAGAGGGAAGACGCACTGGGATGATCCGGCACCTGGTCCAGCCCCACCATATGCGGCGTGACAATCTTGCCGATCGGTCCCGGATAGACTTCCCCGTAGGTATGGCCACCCACCCGGGTATAGACCGGGCAATGGTTCATACAGGCTCCGCAACGAATGCAGTTCAGGGTCTGGCGCATCTGGGCGTCGGTAAACGCACCGGTGCGGCCGTTATCCAGCAATACCAGGTGCACTTCTTCCGGGCCGTCCAACTCATCAGGCTTGCGTGGTCCGGAGATCAGGTTCACATAAGTGGTGATGGGCTGCCCCAGGGCCGAGCGGGTCAGCAGGGAAACCAGCGGCACCACATCCCGCAGGTTGGACACCACTTTCTCGATCCCGGTTACGGCAATGTGGACCGGAGGCGACGTGGTGCTCATGCGGCCGTTGCCCTCATTTTCCACCAGCAACAACGTGCCGGTTTCAGCGATGGCAAAGTTCACTCCGGACACCCCCACATCCGCCTCCAGGAACTTGCGGCGCAGGATGCGTCGCCCGGTCTGGATCAGTTCGTCCACATCTTCGGAGACGTGTTCGCCGAGTTTTTCATTGAACAGCGCCGACACCTGACGGGCATTCTTGTGAATCGCCGGCATGATGATGTGGGACGGTTTCTCATTATCCAACTGAACGATGTACTCGCCCATATCCGATTCCAGGCATTCGATATCACGGTCGGCGAGATAGTCGTTCATCTCCATCTCCTCACTGACCATGGATTTGCCCTTCACCACCTGGCGACCGTCGTGAGCTTCAATAAGGCCGTGAACAATCTCGTTGGCTTCCTCAACCGTCTCCGCCCAATGCACCTTGATGCCATTGGCGGTCAGCCTGGTTTCCAGTTGTTCCAGCAGATCCGGCAAATTGGAGAGCGAACGCGCGCGAATGTGGTTGCCCAGCTCCCGCAGGCCTTCCCGTTCATCTTCGTCACTGAACGCATCCGCCCGCTTGCGCATCAGCGAGTCCATGGCGGTGCGGAAGTTGGAACGCAACTGCGAGTCGGCCAGCGCTTCCCGGGCGCGGCCCTTGAAGTCACTGGTCAGCTCAGTCACTGGAATGCGCTGGTTCATTGCTCACCTCCACACCGTTCCCAGAGAAAGCTGGCCAGATGGCGACCGCGGAACGTCTGCTGCTGTTTTTCCAGAACGCCATTAATGTTCATCAGACAACCGCAGTCGGCACTGATGGCCTCTGCCGCTCCGGATTCCCGCAGTGCCGTGGTCTTATCCAGTACCATGGCGCCGGAGATATCCGGCATGCGCACGGAGAAAGTCCCGCCAAACCCACAGCACTCGCTTTCATGATCGTGATCGATACGTTCGACGTTATCGAGCTGGGCCAGCAGTTCCCGCGCGTGCAGATGGGTATTCATTTCCCGGCGGGCAGTGCAGGAGGTGTGCAATGCAATTTTGTGCTTCTCACCCCGGTCAACAAGCTGAACCTTGCAAACCTTGAGCAGGAACTCCGTCAGCTCGAAGGTACGCTCGGCCAGTTCCTCGGCTCGCCTCAGATTGTCCGGCTCCTCCGCGAACAGTTCCCGGTAATGATGGCGAAACATGCCGGCGCAGGAACCAGACGGTACCACCACCGGACGGCCATCATCCAGAAGGTCCAGCTGCGCCAGGGCAACGGCCCTGGCCTCCTCCCGATAGCCGGACGTCCAGGCGGGCTGGCCGCAACAACTTTGCTGTTGGGGAAAGTGTACCCGAACGCCCTGTTGTTCCAGCAAGCGGATCGCATCCAGCCCTGCCTCCGGGAAGAACAGGTCTACCACGCAGGTGCCGAAAAGCGATACCTCCGCAGGCTTGTCAGGATAACGACGCTCCGTTTCCCGGGCGGGCGCTACCCGGGTAGCGTTCGGGGCTGCGTCATAGAACAGCTCACTCATTGCTAAACGTCCTCCGGACGGGGTGAGGCAAAGGTAAATTGGTAATACCAATTTACAACTAGAGTCTGATACGATATGTGAGTTGATCGCGGGCTGTCAAAGCTAACTGCTAATCCATTGGTCTGATAGCTATGGTAGAACGCTGCCCAAATTCGTCAAATAAACGCCAACACAGCATTGGTCAGACCAATCACTAAAGCGCGGGAATAGAATGGCTATCGGTCAGATTTCACCAAAGCGTCTTGCAGACACCATTGTCGAGCAGCTGGAAACCATGATCCTGGAAGGCACGTTGCAACCCGGGGAGCGATTGCCGGCCGAGCGGGCACTGGCGGAGCAGTTCGGGGTTTCCCGCCCTTCCCTGCGGGAAGCTGTTCAGCGGCTCGCAGCCAAGGGGCTTCTGGTCAGTCGTCAGGGTGGCGGGCATTATGTAGCTGAAACACTCGGCTCCAGTTTCAGCGACCCGCTGATCGGGCTGCTGGAAAACCGACCGGACGCCCACCGCGACCTGCTGGAGTTTCGCCGCACCCTGGAAGGCGACTGCGCCTATTACGCGGCGCAAAGAGCCACGGATGTGGACAAGGCTAAACTCAGGGAAGCCTACGAAGCCCTGCAGGCGTGCTACAGCAATAGCAACAACCAGGACGTCCAGGCAGAGGGCGTCGCCGACGCCCGCTTCCACCTCGCCATCGCCGAAGCCAGCCACAATGTCATTCTGCTACACACCATTCGCGGGCTGTTCAACATGTTAAAGAACAGCGTCGTCAACAACATCGACGGTATGTACTCGAAGACAGCGGAAACCCGCAACGGACTATTGAAACAACATCAACAGTTATTCGAAGCCATCACAAAGGGACGGGCCGAGGAGGCACGTGAGATAGCCGGGCGGCATATCGAGTACGTGCAGGGTGTGCTGTCAGAACAGTTCGAGAGCCATCGGAGACTCGAGCGCTCGCTACGCAGGGATAAACTGAGCCGTAGCTAAGCCCCCACCTTATAGCAAAGCCCTGATTTCGCCCCAGAGTCTGCGGTAGGCGTCGGCCGCGACCGAGTTGGGCGCCAGGCGTTCTACCGGGATGCCTTCCTCCCCCATCCTTTCCACCACACTGGCGTAGGGAATGATGGTTTTGAGCCCTGTCGGCAATCGATCGTCCTGCGCATCAATTAACTCCCGGTGCAGGTTTTTGCGACGGTCCGCCATAGCGTAAAACGGATGCAAACGGGAAGGCTTGAGCTTTTTCTCGCGCGCAAATTCCCGCAACTGCAGCCAACTATTCAGCGACAACCACGTTGGTATCACCGGCACAAACACCTTGTCGGCCGCTTTCAAAACCTGTTCTGACAATCGTGACAGCGACGGCGGGCAATCCAGAATCACCAGGCTGGTCTCCTCCGACAGCGGTGCCAACCACTCCTTTATAAGGTTGGCGCTGTCATTCTGATCAAGCTTGACGTCAAGGTTGCGGAAGCTGGTATGAGACGGAATAAAATCCAGATTCTTGTAGTCGCTTTCGTGTATGAAGCTGGCGATCGGTGTTTTGCCTTTCATCAGGGCCGACAGTTTACGTCCCTTAACGCTGTTAGCTCCGGCAAGGTACCAGCTTGCCGCCCCCTGCGGATCCAGGTCCCAAAGCAAGGTGGAGTATCCTGCCTGGCTGGCAAGATAGGCAATATTGACCGCTGACGCGGATTTTCCGACACCACCTTTGAGACTGTAAAACGCGATTGTTTTCATTCTTCGATCTCATTTCGCCGACATAAAAAAACCGGGGAGATCCCCGGTAAAAGCATTAACACGATCAGCAACCACAATGCTTGTCGTCCTGACGCAATCCAGCATGGCCGCCCGCTGTGACAGTTTTATGACGACCGCCAACAAATCCCTTGGCCGCATGCTATTTTTACACTTCCAAACCAACGTTATCGGCAAAGACAGGATACCCCAATGACCGACTACCCCGTGCTCACCTCTGAGGAGGACGGCATTCTGACAATAACCCTCAACCGGCCTGACAAACGCAACGCCGTCGATAAGCCAACAGCTAATGCCCTGCGCCAGGCGTTTATGGAATTCGAACAGAACCATGCATTAAAAGTGGCTGTGCTTTGCGGCGCCGGTGGCAACTTTTGCGCAGGTGCGGACCTGACCGCAGTGGGTGATCCTGAGCGGCGTAATGAAATCGATCCCCATGGCACCGGTCACGGGCCCATGGGCCCCACCAGAATGGCGTTGTCGAAACCGGTTATAGCCGCTGTCTCCGGCTATGCGGTCGCCGGTGGATTGGAACTGGCCTTGATGTGTGATCTGCGGGTCGTGGAAGAATCGGCAGTGTTCGGGGTTTTCTGTCGGCGATGGGGCGTGCCGCTGATCGATGGCGGCACCGTGCGTTTACCCCGCATTGTCGGCCACGGGCGCGCCATGGACATGATTCTCACCGGCCGGCCGGTTCAGGCCGATGAAGCACTGGATATAGGGCTGGCCAGCCGCAAGGTTGCCGATGGCACGGCGCTGGAAACAGCTCAAAAAATGGCCCGGGACATCGCTGGTTTTCCGCAAAAATGCATGCTGGCTGACCGGGCGTCTGCTATCCATCAATGGGATCTGGACATGCATGAGGCCTTGGTATCAGAGGGCGCGGCCGGCTACCCCGTGGTGTTCGAGGAAGCCGTGGAAGGCGCAAAGAGATTCAAGGATGGTGCCGGGCGTCACGGCCAGTTCTGAGCAGGCCCGCAACCCAGCCGACACGTCAGGATAGCCCCCCATATCCAGCACAAATTCCTGGCCACGGGCGGCACAATCCAGATAGCAATAAGGCGGCTCAAGCCGCCAACGGTCCGGGCGGGTGTGGTAACTCAACGCTGGCCTGCCATCGCCGGGGAAGAAACCGGAGGGCAGCCGCCACTGGGTGGGCAGGCGTCCGTTCGGATCACTCAGCACCAGCGGCGCATCGAGGTGGGTAAACACTCCGCTGCCCGGAAACGGCTTCTTCTCATTTGCCAGGGAAAAGCCGTCAGAGGACACATACAGCGTATTACCAGGATCGGGCTCACCATGAAAATGCGGATGATAACCGGCCCAGGGCAAGGCGCCAGGAGTCAGGTCGTCAATCCGGTGAACATCCCCAATGTGCAGCCAGCCCCAGATGGCATGGAATGGCCGCGAGCCTGGCACAAATCGCCAGCGTCGCTGCCAGATCTCCGCCCTGCGGAACACACCAAAGAACAGAAACAGGTCCCCGGCACTCACTCCCTGATTACGCAAATGGCCCTGGGCGGAGCCGGTCTGCCCCAACACCGGACGCCAACCCTCTGCCCGGGGAAAGGCGTCAGCGATCAGGTCCGGATCCAGATGGGCGCCGTGGTTGCCACGGATTCTGCCCCTGGTCAGATCCCGGGCAATCTTTCCCAGCCTGCGCTCGCCATGGGTTACATCATCGTAGCGAATACCGGACTGACTGTCGGGAATGGGAAGCACACACGGGGAACCGTCCGGCAATACCGGGCTCGGACACCCGCCGGCGGAGGAATCAAACCCTTTTCGGCTCAGAATCAGGCGCATGAACTCACTGTAAAAATCGTGGATGACATATCGGGAGGCAATGCTATCTTAGATTCCGGGCGGTTGCTCGCAACAACTTCAATCCCTCAGCCGGATAGCGAACCATGAGACTTGTCTGCATTTCCGATACCCACAGTATGCACCGACAGATCCAGGTGCCGGATGGCGATATCCTGATCCACTCCGGAGACTGTCTCGGTGTGGGATCGCTGGATGAGTTGGAAGACCTCGACAACTGGTTCGCAGAACAACCCCACCCACACAAGATTCTGATTGCCGGCAATCATGACTGGTGTTTTCAGGACGAACCACAGGAAGCGCAGGCCCTCGTCAGACACGCCCATTACCTGCAGGACAGCAGCCTCGAACTGGAAGGCCTGAAATTCTGGGGCAGCCCATGGACGCCGGTATTCTTTAACTGGGCCTTCAATCTCGAACGCGGCCCGGACCTGGCGGAGCGCTGGGCCAGAATCCCCCGGGATACCGACATCCTGATTACTCACGGACCACCCGCGGGCATTCTCGATGCAGTGCCAACCGGGACCGGTTCGCTGAATGTCGGCTGTGAAGATCTCGCCAGCGCGGTTGAAACCCTCAATCCCAGGCTCCATATCTTTGGTCACATCCACGAGGGCTACGGCCAACAACAGATTGGTCAGCGCCGGTATATCAACGCAAGTACCTGTACCGGCAGCTTCAAGCCACTGAATCCACCCATCGTGATCGATCTTTAGTCCAAAGGTCCGATGTTTCCGGAGCAAAATATGCCACAACGCCCGCCATTTTCGCTGCTGGAACTGGCTTCCGTTCGCGAAGGCGACTCCGTCGGCACCACCCTGGCCAACAGCGTGGCCTATGCCCAGCATGCGGAAAAGCTGGGGTTCAAGCGATTCTGGCTGGCCGAACACCACAACATGGAGGGCATCAGCAGTTCGGCTACGTCCGTCCTGGTTGGCCATATTGCCGGCAAGACCGAATCCATACGAGTCGGCTCAGGTGGCGTGATGCTGCCCAACCACCCGCCGCTGGTGATTGCCGAACAGTTTGGCACACTCGCCTGCCTGTATCCGGACCGCATCGACCTCGGGCTTGGTCGCGCACCGGGCACCGATCCAATCACCAGCCGGGCACTTAGGCGTGACGGTCTGGGAGCCGAACAGTTTCCGGAAGACGTGGCCCGCCTGCAGACGCTGCTCGGGCCGCTGCAACCCGGCCAACCGGTCAAGGCAATCCCGGGGGCCGGCACCAACGTACCGATCTGGCTACTGGGCTCCAGCCTCTATAGCGCGCAACTCGCAGCCATGCGGGGATTACCCTATGCCTTTGCCGGGCATTTCGCGCCCCGACTTTACCGCGAGGCGCTCAAAGTCTATCGCGACCACTTCCAACCCTCGGAGCAACTGCAAACGCCCTACGCCATGCTCGCGATTCCTGCTATTGCCGCAGACACGGACGAAGAAGCCCGATGGCTGTCCACCACCAGCTACCAACGCATTCTGGCCCTGTTCAGGGGACAACCACTGTGGATGAAGCCACCGGTGGATTCCATGGACGGTCTGTGGAATGCCGGCGAAGAAGCCAGTGTGAGGGATTTCCTGGGACTGCAGGTACTCGGTGGCCCGGAATCTGTCAGGGATCAACTGAACCAACTGCTGGACACCGTGGACGTGGACGAACTCATGTTCACCGTCGATATCTATGACCCCGAAAAACGGCGTCATGCCCTGGATATTCTCAGCCAGGCCTGACGCCCCTCAGGCAATATAAAAGATGGACTCCGGAAAATGACAGCAACGACCACTCACGTATTTCTCTCCCACGGTCTCGAAAGCGGCCCGGGAAGCACCAAAATTCTGGCCATGAAACAGGCAGCGGAAGAACTTCCCGGTGTCACCGCCGTCGCGGTCGATCACCGCAGCAGCAAAGACCCCACCACCCGCCTGGAACAGATGCGGGATGCGATAGAGAAGGCGGGCGCCGTTCCGGAACGCACCATCCTGGCAGGTTCCAGCATGGGTGGCTGGGTCTGCGCGCAAACCAGTGCCCACCAACGGGTTCTGGGTTGCTTCCTGCTGGCGCCGGCACTTGCCCTCCCTCGCTACCCACAATCGAACCCGGTCATTCAGGCCGACCACATCCAGATCATTCATGGCTGGGAAGATGACGTGGTTCCGGTGGTTCCTGTTATTGAGCTCGCGCAACAACAGAAGCTTCCCATGCTGGTGGTGCCGGACGGACACCGGCTGGAGAATAGCCTGGAGCGGGTCGTTTCAGAGTTCCGCCAGTTTCTCCTCAGGGCTGGGTTATAGCTTCAAATTCCGCCAACTCCTGGCCGTCAGTATCCAGTAACCGCAAGTGACGATCCTCCATCTGGACACCGGCGGTGTTCTCCAGCGCTCGGAAAAATGCCGGCTCCGGAATATCGATATTGTGGCAGGCACGGCGCGTACTGGCCATGCGGCTGAATACCAGGTTTCGGTTGTTGATGACCTCATATTCGCCACGAAACGCATTGCAGCCGCTGAAGCCATTTACAACACCATCGTCCCGGAGAATCAGGTGCGCTTCACTGGCCGCACCGGCATCGGGCATTGGCGCCCCCGCAACCTCCTGAAGCTTCCAGTATGTATTGGTCAACGGCACGTTACCGCTGCCCATCAGGGGTTGTGACATGCACCCGGCCAACCCCAACAGGCAGCTGACAACAACCGTCAACCGCCACGTCATCCACGACTTGTCCATCCAGTTCCCTCCCTCGTAATGGAATCACTTCAATCGTTTTTCATTTCACTTCAATACGATACCGTTCAGCCATCTAAATTGGCCATTTTCTTGCGAAAACCACGTTGTTTTGCCAGTCTTTAATAATGCAGCAAGAGTCTGGAGTAAAAAAACTAAATGGAGACAACACGATGAGCAGCTTAAGCAAATTCAAAAAACTGGCCGGAATTTCAGCGATCGCGTTCGCGGCCATGACAGCCGCAAACTCGGTCAACGCTGCCAACTGGCGCTATGCCCATGAAGAATACGAAGGCGACGTCCAGGACGTATTCGCCTACAAGTTCAAAGAATACATTGAAGAGAACTCTGACCATACCCTTCAGATTTATCGCTTCGGTGAACTGGGTGAGTCCGACGACATTATGGAACAAACCCAGGCTGGCATCCTCAACTTCGTAAACCAGTCTCCCGGCTTTACCGGTTCTCTGATCCCGGAAGCACAGATTTTCTTCATTCCCTACCTGATGCCCACCGACATGGAAACCGTTGTCGAGTTCTTCCGTGAGAGTGAAGCGATCAATGAGGACTTCCCGGAACTCTACGCGGACAAAGGTCTTGAGCTCCTGCAGATGTACCCGGAAGGTGAAATGGTCGTAACGGTCGACGAACCGGTCACCAGTCCGGAAGGCTTCAACAACAAGAAGATCCGGGTGATGACCAACCCGCTGCTGTCTGAAACCTATGACGCCTTTGGCGCCACCCCGACCCCTCTGCCCTGGGGTGAAGTATACGGCGCCCTGCAGACCAATATGATTCAGGGCCAGGAAAACCCGATCTTCTGGATTGAGTCCGGCGGCCTCTATGAGGTATCTCCGAACCTCGTGTTCACCGGCCATGGCTGGTTCACCACCGCCATGATGGCTAACCAGAATTTCTATGAGGGTCTGTCTGACGAGGACAAGAAGCTGGTTCAGGACGCAGCCGATTTCGCCTTCGAGGAAATCCTGGTTCACATCGATGGCCTGGCCGATGAAGCACTGGCAAAAATCAAAAAGGCCAGCGATGAGGTCACCGTCACCCGCCTGACCGATGAACAGATCGAAGCCTTCAAGGCCCGTGCGCCCCAGGTGGAGAAAAAGTTCATCGAGATGACCGGCGAAAGTGGCAAAGAACTGCTGGAGCAGTTCAAGGAAGATCTGAAG
>NZ_KE007327.1:0-90278 GCF_000397065.2 Marinobacter lipolyticus SM19 | reverse complement strand
GGGGGGGGGGAATCTGTACGAACCTCGCCTCGCCCCGGAGCCCCTACCGGGCGAGAGCGAGACACTCTGGAGCAAATCCCATGTCAGAGAAACCCTCAGAGGTAGAAGACGATACCGGTACCTACGAGTCCGGCCTGCCCGGGTTCCTGGGAACCATTGATGAAATCATTGCCAAGGTAGAGGCTGTAATGCTGGCAGCCGGCGTGATACTCATGGCATTGAACACCTGCACCAACGTGATTGCCCGCTTTGTTTTTGGCCAGGGGCTGTTTTTTTCGGGCGAAATCAACCGGATCCTGATCATCCTGATCACCTTCGCAGGCATCGGCTACGCAGCCCGGCACGGGCGCCACATCCGCATGTCCGCAATATACGACGCGTTTCCCGCCAAAGGCCGAAAGGTGCTGATGATCTTCATCGCACTGTTCACTTCCGTCGTGATGTTTTTCCTGTGCTACCACTCCTACGGTTACATTGAAACCCTCTACGGTCGTGGCCGCATTCTGCCGGCGCTGGGTTTTGAAATCTGGTGGATCTATATCTGGGCCCCGGTCGGCTTTGCCATTACCGGCATCCAGTATTTCCTCACCGCAATCAAGAACTTCACCAGCAAGGATGTCTATCTCTCCACCGGTGTACTTGATGGCTACGCTGACAGCGAATCGGAAGTCTGATCCGGCAGCAGACCGGGCAAGTTAAGGAAGGGCGTAACTATGGCAACAATTCTCATGGTCATCATGATCGGGCTGCTACTGCTCGGTTTTCCGATGATGATTCCACTAACGACGGCGGCTGTCGTTGGCTTCGTAATGATGTTCGATGGCTTCGGCCAGATGGGGACCTTTATCCAGCAGATGATGGGCGGCATTCGACCCGCATCGCTGATTGCCGTCCCCATGTTTATCCTCGCCGCCGATATCATGACCCGCGGCCACTCCGCCGACCGGCTGATCAACATGGTCATGGCCTTTATTGGCCACATCAAGGGTGGTCTGGCAATCAGTACCGCGACCTCCTGTACGCTCTTTGGTGCGGTTTCTGGCTCCACCCAGGCGACGGTGGTCGCCGTTGGTTCCCCACTACGCCCTAAAATGCTGAAGGCAGGCTACTCCGACTCGTTCACCCTCGCGCTGATTATTAATGCCAGCGACATTGCCTTCCTGATACCACCCAGTATCGGCATGATCATCTATGGGGTTATTTCCGAGACCTCCATTGCCGAACTGTTCATTGCTGGTGTGGGTCCGGGCATCATGATTCTGTTCATGTTCTCGATCTACTGCCTGATCTACGCTTACAAGAATGACGTTCCCACGGAGGATAAAGCCACCTGGAAGCAACGTGCCGTGTCCGTCAGGGATGCCTCATGGCCACTCATGTTCCCGGTCATTATCGTGGGCGGTATTTATGGCGGTATCTTCAGTCCGACGGAAGCAGCAGCGGTTTGTGTTCTGTATGCCTTTTTCCTGGAATTTGTGGTTTTCCGCTCGCTCAAGCTGCATGAAATCTACAAGATTGCCAAATCCACCGGCCTGATCACCGCCGTAGTGTTCATTCTCGTGGCCGTCGGTAACGGCTTCTCCTGGATTATTTCCTTCGCCCAGATTCCGCAAGCCATACTCGAAACCGTCGGTGTCAACGAGGCCGGCCCCGTCGGTGTGCTGATTGCAATCTGTGTCGCTTTCTTCATCGCCTGTATGTTCGTCGACCCGATCGTCGTGATTCTGGTGCTGACACCGATTTTCGCTCCGGCGATCCAGTCCACTGGACTGGATCCGGTTCTTGTCGGTGTTCTTATTACACTGCAAGTTGCCATCGGCTCAGCCACACCGCCGTTTGGATGCGATATTTTTACCGCCATTGCGATCTTCAAACGGCCGTATCTGGAAGTCATTCGCGGGACTCCGCCTTTTATCATCATCCTGATTGCGGCAGCCGGGCTCATCATCGCCTTCCCGCAAATCGCACTGTTCCTGCGTGACCTTGCCTTTGCGGAATGATGCAACAGACCCGACTCGCTAGGAGATAAACATGTTCAAGAAGATCCTGGTAGCCGTTGATGGTTCCAAGACGTCCCTCAAGGCATTGGACAAAGCCATTGAGTTCCAGAAACTCACGCCAGAGACAGAGATTTATATCCTCTGTGTGTACAAACACCACAGCCTGTTTGAGGCATCACTTTCGATTGGTCGCCCAACGGAAATGGACATTCCTGACAAGGTGCTGTCTGACTACGCCAAGGAAGTGGTTAACCATGCCAAGAATCTGGCCAAGGAACACGGCGCGACCAAAGTCCGCGGGTTTGTGAAAAGCGGTCGGCCGTCCAAGGTCATCGTCAAGTTTGCCCAGGACAAGGAAGCCGATCTGATCGTGGTCGGCACCCGGGGCACACACAGTGACAAGGACGGCATGCTGCTTGGCAGCGTGTCCCACCGGGTCGCCTCAAATGCCAAGTGCCCGGTACTGGTCGTGTAACTTTCTGAGTCTCTACACATTTCGTAATTAAAACGTCATCTGTTTGCGTTAAAAAAGATCCGACATTTTTTTGGAGCTGTATCAATGTCGGATCAATCCTCCCTTCTTGTTGAAAAACTCTGGCAACTCAAACGACGGATCGATAAAGGCGAGTGCCCGGACATCGCTTTTGTGCATCTGAATAACCTGCTGCGGGAACCCGGATATCGCAGTGATGTGTTACGCCGTGTCGAGTCGTCCGGCACCGAACGCCTGAAACGACTTGCCGAAGACATCCGCGCTCTGGACTCGGGAGCACCGCTGATGGCAACACCTGCGGTGCAGACCTCTGCAACACGACCGCCAGAGAGCGAGCAGAAACCCCAATCCTGGCTTCGCCGGAACCTGATCTGGATGACGCCGGTGACCGTGGCTGCGGCAATCGCCGCGGTCGGTTTCACCGCATTTGAACCTCAAACCATCCGGGTACATGAAGACATCGTTGTGGACACGGTCTGGGAATCAGGCAAGACATACGTCCTGGAGAAATCCATTTTTGTTGAAGGTGCCGACCTGACCCTCGAAAGCGGCGTTACCGTAAAAGGTAACAACGGATCAGCACTCATCGTCACCAGGGGCAGCAAACTGTTTTCCCGTGGTCGCCCCGACAGTCCGGTGGTCTTCACCAGCAATCAACCCGAGGGTCAGCGTGCCCGGGGCGACTGGGGCGGTATCGTGGTGCTCGGCAAGGCGCCGGTCAATCAACCCGACGCAGCCATAGAGGGCATCTCAGGAAACGATTCCAGGGGCAGCTTCGGGGGCAACGACTCTCGTTACAGTTGCGGTGTTATCGAATACACCCGCATTGAATTCGCCGGTTTCGAAGTCTACAAAAACAACGAACTCAACGGCCTCACTCTTGGCGGCTGCGGCAGCGACACGATTGTCCGGAATGTACAGGTGCATCGCGCCCTGGATGATGGCATTGAGATGTTTGGTGGATCTGTCGATCTCAAGAATATTGTGGTGTCCGGTGCCGCAGATGACAGTATAGACTGGGACTGGGGCTGGACCGGACGAGTACAGTTCCTGATTGTCCAGCAACACGCGGATGTGGGAGATAATGCATTTGAAGGTGACAACAATGGTAACGATCACCAGGCTCAACCAAGATCGGAGCCCTCCTTCTACAACGTCACCCTTGTCGGCACCGGACAGACCGCGAAAAAGCATCGGGGCATGGTACTTCGTGAGGGCAGCGGAGGTCACTTCCATAACATGATCATCGACAGCTACGGGATTGAAACCATCGACTTGAGGGACGAAGTCGCATCGCTGATTGCCGAAGGCGTGCTGACCTTCTCCAATAACCTGATTGCCAATAGCGGCAAGCTCGGCAAAAGTTCCGATGAGTCCGGCCAGGATAATGATGACTTTGGCTTCAACGAAGGCCAATGGCTGATGGCTGCGAATCAGGACAACCTTCGACGCCTCGACAGCGCGATGCATGTGACGGCCAGGGACCCGGTAAACCCTGACTTCCAGACCCGAGTGCAAATGCGTCAGATGAAAGCAACGCAGCCGCCAAAATCCGAGTTCTTCGATGAGTCGGCAAACTACGCAGGAGCGCTGAACCCACGCCTGCAATCCAGCTGGCTGGCCGGCTGGACAGCCTACCCTGAGCGCTGACCCCGGACCTGCACACCGTTATGGCGGTGTGCAGGTGGAGCATCCTTCTATCCGGTCCCGGCCACCCTCCTTGGCCCTGTAAAGAGCCCGATCCGCCAGTCCCAACAGGGCGTCGGGATCATTGCTGCATTCCGGCCAACCTGCAACACCCACCGACAACGTCACACCCCCCAGATCCTGATCGCCGTGGTAGATGTGAACGGTTCGAATCGCCCGACACAGATTTTCAGCCTTTTCCCGGGCAGCGGACAGGTTAGCCCCGGGCATAATAACGACAAATTCCTCCCCCCCATATCGGCACACCACATCGCTGTCCCGAAACTGTTGCAACAATACTCCGGCCACTGTCTTCAACGCACTGTCACCCGCTTCGTGGCCATGGGTATCGTTAAACAACTTGAAATGATCGATATCAACAATCAGCAGGGCCAGCGGCACCTGATTCCTCACAGCACCCGCTCTTTCATGTTTCAGCAGCTGATCGAAGTAACGCCTGTTGTTCAGCCCCGTCAGCACATCTTCGTAGGAATATTTCTGTAATTCTTCGTGCAAGCGGATACTGGACAACGTGATACCAATCCGTTGCAACCCCTGGTCCAGGGCATGGAAAAGGCGGGCCGCGCCATAACCATTGTCCTGTGCTGAAAAGTTCTCGGGGATCTCGACCAGCAACAAGCCCATCACCAGAGCCCCCTCACTGGCCGACTGAACCGTAATCCAGAAACACACCGTACCTTCCAGCACCTGATCCTGTGAAGTGACCGAATCCAAAGGTGTCTCTCGATAGCGGGAAGGAACTTCGGTGGGCGAAGGCAGCCCTCCAGAAGTATCAAGAATCAGTGCAAACTCCGGCATATTCCCGCCATAGCCCCAATGGTTGAGCCTCTCATAGGTCTTACCTTCGTCACGGCGCAGATAAAAAGCTCCGCTCACCGGACTGCAAAGATCCAGCATAACGCGGGCAAGATAGTCGAAAGCCTGGCTCAGACCCAAGCAATCCTGAAGCCCGGCGATAATGTCATTGAGGATCTGTTTTTTTTCATTTTCAAAGGTGAGCAACCGCACCCTTGCCTGTTCCCGTCGGGCCAGGGTCTCGGCCTTCTCGGTGCGTTCGGCAACCTGTTGTTCCAGTGACAGGGTCAGCCGGTACAACGCTTGCTGGGTGCGGGCGTAATGCCACAGCGAGATCACGACCACCGCCAGCGCAAACAGCAGTGCGCCCCAGCTGACTGGTACCCTCCCCCAAGGCAACAGCCCGTGCGCCACGGCCATATCCACGACCAAGAACACAGAAAAGATGGCGTACGCCAGCAGGATAATGCGTTGCTCCAGCAGCAGGTGCCTGAAGCGATAAATAACCGCCACGGTAATAGTCACCAGGGACACCAGGAACAGGGCGTCAAATGGCGGGAACGTTGACGACAGATTGATGGCGCCGCTCAACGATAGCCCTATTGCCGCCACGACATAGGCCAGATGAACCTTCCACACCAGATTGATCATTCGCGGGCGATGGTCGGCAAGCCACTGTTCGAGCAGCATTGCCATGGCAACCGGCAGCAGGTAATAGGACGCGGCAGCCAGGTAATCCCAGACCAGCGGTACGTCCCACAGCAACTGGCTTGCCTGACTCTCAGCCAGCAACATTGTCCCTGAGGAAAATGCGAACAGGGCGAGGCTGGCAAAACTTTTTTTCTTCGCCTGCAGCACTGCGAAAATCAGCGCCAGCAAACCAATCAGCATCGAAATCGCCGCTATAACCAGCGCCTCCAGAGAATTCTCAAGGACGAACAGCACCAGATCCGGCCGATTCATAATCGACACTTCGCCCCACAGTCCGATATCGGTGTAATCCGAGAACACTCTGAAGTACAGATACTTACCTTCAAACCCATCAGGCAGGCTGATTTCATGCCAGGGCCAGCCTTCAAAACGGCCACGGCCCTGCTCATCAAAGGTGCCGTACTGGTAGATCTTCTGGCCGTCGAAATACACCTGAACGATCAGATCGACACTGAAGATGTAAAGGACAGGCTCCTGCCACTCCCCGTCAGGCAGCATTACCCGGAACCAGACGTGCTCACGACCATCACGGTTGGGAGGATTGGATGGAAAACCGATGGAACGCCAGCCGTCCTCCCCGGGGCCATCCAGGGTCCATGCCGGCGTACCATCATTGCGGAACGGAGAATCGCCCCAGCGATACTCCCAGCCTTCGGAAAGTGTCTGGGATGCGGCCGAAGCTGCACCCAATGGCAGGAGGCAGACCATCAGCACAGTCAGTCTGGTGAGATAGAGTGATACAAAGCGCATCCTTGGCATGTCCTGCAGGGCTGGTCTGCCCTGAGTATAAGACACGCTGGAACTTCACACTGCATTCTTCTGAGAAATGACGACGTTTGACGATCCGTTTACAGAGGCAAGCTGCCGGGGGCGCATAGGGGATATATTGCCTCCCCCTATGCCCTCACCAGGAGTGCCGGAGCCGTATCAGTCCGTGGAGATACTGTTCAGGTAAGCCTTGTCAGAGATATTGGTCCACTGACGGATCTGCTTCAGATACTCGCGCTGGGAAGTAATGATTTCCTTTGCCAGCGGATCCTTCTCGGCCTCCTCTGCCAGCAGCTTATCGGTCGCATTGCGGAGCGCCTCGATCACTTCGGGCGGGAAAGTCTTGTGGGTCACGTTGGGATAGTCTTCCTTCATACGATCCCAGGCTTCACCACTTTCATGCATGGTCTGGATGTACATGTCGTAGGCAGCGGTACGCATGGCCACCCGCAGGATCTCCTGAAGGTCTTCGGGCAGGCTGTCCCAGGTTTTCTGATTGATCAGGAACTGAACTTCCGCACCCGGCTCCTGCCAGCCAGCGTAGTAGTAATCGGCGATCTGGTGGAAGCCCATGGGCAGATCCAGGGCTGGCCCGACCCACTCAAGGGCATCAATGGTGCCACGCTCCAGCGCGGTGTAAAGCTCCCCGGGAGGAATATTGGTGACAGCCACCCCCAGCTCAGCCATGACTTCTCCGGCAAAACCCGGCGTGCGCATTTTCAGACCCTTCAGGTCGTCCAGCGAGGTGATTTCCTCACGGAACCAACCGCCCATCTGATTACCGGTATTGCCGCCGGGAAACGACAACAAACCGTATGGCTTGTAGACCTCTTCCATCAGTTCCATGCCGCCACCGTAATAGAACCAGGCATATTGTTCCGGGGCCAGCATGCCGAATGGAACCGTGGTGAAGTACATGGCGTTGGGAATCGAGCCCTTATAATAATAAGAAGCGGTGTGCCCCATGTCGTACTGGCCCTGACGCACCAGGTCAAAAATACCGAACGGTGCCTTGTGCTTGTTGGAGGAATCAATGCGGAACTTCAGACGCCCATTGGACATCTTTTCAGCCATGGCGGCCATACTGCGGGGCGTTTCTCCCAGGATCGGGGATCCTGGCCCCCAGGTTTCGGCCAGTCGGATGGTGTAGGTTTTTTCGGCCATCAGCGAAGTGCTGATCAGCGACAGCACCAGCGCAAACGCCGCGAGGAACGGTGTGCGAAAAGTTATTGTTGGCATCGTCTTACCTGTTGTCGGTTATTGTCTGAGAATCCCGACAATAGTAGCGTGCCAAATACCGCTTAGCCAATCAGCGGGCACGTCTCCCTGCGCCCACTGCATTGAGTTCTATACTAACGTGCCAGCTCTACCAGGCGATACTCTACGAGTCCCGGATCACTGTCGATCTCTTCCTGAGTGAAGGGAAAGCGGATCCATTGCTTGCCGGAATAGGCTTCCGTCATATCCTTGTAGTAAGGCGATGCCGGATCAGTGGACTGGGAATAGGTCACAAAGCCTTCCGCAACCGGCTGGCCCGGTTCATCCCACGTCACGGTCTGGATATAGCTGTTGCCATACTTTACGTCGTATAGGCCATCGCTGATATCGTGTGGACGTGAACTGGCAATGGTAAACGCCCCTTCGAATCCTTCACCACCAAATATCGGGATCACGGTATCGTGAATTCCGGAAACCTGGAGGTCACCCATGGCGGCGTCCATGGCCATCGGTGAGTCCTGGATGGCCTGGACGCCATCGGCAAACGCCGCCTGCACCAACGGGCTGGCCACGTTGAGCATCGCAGGCGTATTCACCGGGTCGGCAGGATCAAATGGAGTCAGCCATTTGTCCGGGGATTCCACCGGCAACGGATCGATATTGCGCCAGAACTCACGCCAGATATGGCCGCCTACCGAGCCCAGGTTATGGGTGCCATCCCAGGCCTGCAAAACTGAACAAGCTTCAGCAATGTCCACCGGCTGACCGCCACTGCTCAACAAAGTGCCGATCGGACAATAGGCGTTCAGCACCGCTTCACGCGCCAGTTGTTCAGACTGTAACGAGCTGTCCAGAACGATATCCTGCAGATTGGCCAGATCGAATCCGGTACTGCCTGGTTTGCCATCGGAGCCATCAAGACGCTGGATGACCTGCTGCATGCATTTGCGGGTACGCAGGGTTCGCGGGGTTTCCTCGTCACCGATGATGGCGGCGAAGCCGGTCAGCGGTTCCGCGGGATTGGTCACCCAGTAACTGTCATTGCAGTTGTGTACCCAGTCATCCCGCTGCAGAGACGGAAGGTTGGCGCGGCCAAATACACCTTCAGCCGGGGCATCCGCATCCGTATCCCACTGGCAATCAGCACGGGCACCGTCCATCAGCGGCAGGCCCGGAGCCAACAGATCGAAGACCGGGGACAACAGCGTCGCACAGGCCTGTGCCTTGGCGTCGGGCACATTGGGCACCACGGTCAGATCGCCGTAATAAGCCGGCTTCCCGGGACCGGTTGCCACCGTATTGACCCAGGGCACACCGAGCACGCTGCCATGCAGCTCCACGAATTCCTCAAAACTGTCGGCCTGGTTCCAGCGGAAAAACTGGTTCAGCAGGCGGTCATTCTCGGCGTTGGCATCACGCAGGGTGTATGCCTTGGCGGTGGACCAGTTCAGTATCGGCACCCCCGCTGCCTCAAAGGTCAGCATGGGGCCGTAACGGGAGCGGTAGAGCGTACGGGTAACGTCACTCACTTCGCCGTTTTCATTCATCGCCTGCACGGTGATGTCAGTGGCTTCCATATCCACAAACTCACCCTCGTACAGATACTGGGTAGGGTCCGCGGGATTCAGGGTCAATTCATAGAAACTGAAGCGATAGGCGGTGGAAACAGTGTGGCTCCAGGCAAACTGATCATTGAAGCCAATCAGCACGGCTGGCAAGCCGTATAGGGCCGCGCCCATAATCTCGGCCTGGTCCCCGACTTTAAGGTGCGCAAGGTACAGGCGTTCGGTCTTTTCCCAGGGAAAATGAGGATTACCGAACAACATGGACTCGCCGGTGCGGCTGGCACCTGCTGACAAGCCATACATGTTGCTGCCAATCGGCAGCTCATCCGCAAACGGGAAAGGCAGATCTTCACTGCCTTCAATGCCCGCATCAGCCAGGGCATCCAGGATCTGATCCGCAGATAATTCCGGAATGTCCGTGGCCGGCGGTTGCGCCGTCGCGACACCGTCAACAAAAACCGACGAGGATGCCAGCACCGCAAGGCGGAAATAGCGCCGGTACATGTCATCCTCTGCCATTGGCATCAGCCAGGGCTCATCGCGACAGGCTTCATGCCGTCCCGAGTGTTGACCATCCCGCAGTTCCCGCAGGTAGCGGTTAAAGCCGGCAACGTAACCACTGGACGCCTCCAGGACTTCTGGATCACTGCCGGTTTTGAAGGGCTCGATAGCTTCATCCGTTGCAGCAGCGCGCCAGAAAAAATCGGCGTTGAGGTTGGTGGTTGTCGCACCATTGGAGGGGATCTGGTAGGTGCCATTGGCCCCGAGGAAACGGGCACGCAGTCCTCGAACGGTCAGGGTATCCTCCGCCAGCAGGCAGAGATTGTCTTCCGCCTGGGCATAACCGTAGGCGTATCCCATGCTGGCAAAGTCATCGGCTTCGATATGAGGAATACCGAATGCGGTACGTTTGAGAGTTGCCTTGAAGAGTTGCTGTTCGCCACCAACGGCAGGCGCTGAGGCGTTTGAGTCATTGTCACTGCCGCCACTGCTGCTCAGGCAGCCGGAAAGCAGGATTACCGTCAGAGCAACCCCGCCCAGTTTTATTGTAGGTATCATTGTCTCTTCCGTCGTTGTTATTTTTGGTCACAAAGCTGACGCCCTGTCACCAATAAACGAACAACGGAGAGAAAGGGTTCCCTTTACCCGGTCAATTTATACCTTGAACTGGCCGACCAGGGTCCGCAGGCTCTCGCCCAGACGCGCCAACTCATGGCTTGCTTCATTGGTCTGGGTCACGCCGGTATCGCTACGCTGAGCCGCATCTACAATGCGTACCACATTCTGGTTGATCTCTTCAGCCACCTGGCTTTGCTGCTCGGCCGCCGTTGCGATCTGGGTTACCTGATCGTGAATCTGACCAACGGACTTTTCGATGGTGCCCAGCGCACTGGTAGCGTGATTGATCCGCTCAACGGTTTCCGTGGAGTGATCACGGGACGCGTTCATACGCTCAACCGCTGCCCGCGACTCACTGACGAAGCCGCCAATCATTTCTCGAATCTGATCCGCTGACTCGGCACTGCGCTTAGCCAACTGCCGGACTTCATCGGCCACCACTGAGAAACCGCGACCATGCTCGCCGGCCCGGGCCGCCTCAATAGCAGCGTTGAGTGCCAGCAGGTTAGTTTGTTCAGTGACGGCATGAATAACATCCAGTACCTGTTGAATGTCATCAGACTTCTCAGCCAGGGCATGGATGCTGCGGGCAGTCTCGTCAATTTCGCCGGACAGCCGGTTAACAGCAGCTTGCGCATTGGTGATGGTTTCACCACCATCACGGGCCATGCGATCAGCATCCGAGGCGGCACTCTCGACCTCATTGGCGTTGCCGGAAATCTGTTGGATCGTCGCCGCCATTTCATTAATTGCCGAAGCAATCTGATCGGTTTCCGATCCCTGCTCCTGGACGGAGGCGCGGGTTTCGTTCGCCACCCGGCTCAGCTCTTCAGCAGCCGAAGCCACCTGATCCGTGGTGCTGCCCACTTCACGCATAGTGTTCTGGATCTTGATGACAAAGTTGTTGAAGCGCCGGCCCAACTCCGCCAGCTCATCCGTGCCCTCGTCAGGCAGTCGCTGACGCAGATCGCCTTCTCCGTCGGCGATCTCCTGCATCATGTCACTGACCACTTTTAGCGGTTTGGTCACCGTGCGACCGACAAAAAGACCAATGAACAGGGCCACCAGAACCACAACAACGGTCACCATCAGGATAATGCCAAGAGTCGCCTGAATGTTCTTTTCGATATCTTTGCGAGCGGCGTCGACCACGGCGTCTATATCCGTCACGTACACACCCGCACCCACCATCCAGTCCCAGCCAGGGATCAGCGTTGAATAGGATACCTTGGGTTCTTCATTACCCGATGCCGGGTTCATCCAGTCGTACCCATAAAAGCCGCCACTGTCCGCGGCATCAAACAGGTTGCCAACCAGCTTTCTGAGTGTCGGATTATCCGTGGGACCTTCCTTAGAAGGATCCGGGGCATAGGCCAGGTTGTACACATCCCGGGTATACGCAAACACATAATTGGTTTTATCAAAACGGATCGACCGCAAACGGGCTGCCGCAGCCTCCTTGGCTTCCCGCTCCGACAGGCCGGGGTCGTTCTTTGCTTCCATGACCACGGCACGGGCTGCGTCCACCAGGTTCTTCAATCCAGTTTTGCGTGCATCCAGAAGGCTTTCTTCCAGGCGCTCAAGCTCTGCCTCTCCGTTCGCACTGATCTGACTCGCGGTAACCCAGGCTATGGTCGCAGCCGTCAACAGGACGGGCACCAATACGGCCAGCAGCAATCGGGAACGAATTTTAAGTCGGGTCATCAGGGTCATCGGCAAGTATCCATAATTATCGGTGCTTAAAGTGCAATTATGCACAGGCCCGCAAACGCATCTGTTCCAGTTTGTTAAGACGGTGTTACCAGAGATCGACGTGGGATCGGGGCTCCACAGCGAACCGGTTTTACAACAGTCGGTTACGATAGGAAGTGTATCGGCCAACCGGTTACGGACTTGAATCCAGTGTAGACTAAAGTACCAATCAGCAGAGGGCACCCATGACTGACCTGTTCCTTATACGACATGGGAAATCAAGCTGGGCCGACGAGTCACTCCGTGACCAGGCACGTCCACTCAATGCCCGCGGCCAGCAGCAGTTACCGGCACTTGCCCGCGCAGCACGTCAACTGGGCGCGCTGGACGGCCTCATCCTCTCCAGCAATGCCGAGCGTGCCACTCAGACCCTTGCAGGCATCACAGCAGACAGGTGCCAGCAAGACAGGATCTTCACTGAGCCTGGACTTTACACATTTGATTACCGGGTTCTCCTCAAGACGTTGTCCACTGTGGACGATGAAAGCACCGTTACCATTGTTGGCCACAATCCTGCCCTGCTGGATCTGGCATCGCACCTCCTTGACTACCCTCCGGACAGCTTTCCAACCGGCAGTCTGATGCACATTCGGTTGCCGGCACGGCCGTGGAACAAACTGAAAAAACACAGCGGCCAGTTGCGAACACTGCTAACCCCCAGGGACATCAGTTTTCAGCTATTTATCCGTAAACGCGATATGAACAGTCCGGACAGTGCCGAGCCCCTCGCGGGCCACATCCCTGACGCGCTCCTGCACCAATACCGCCTTATGCGGGATCTTGAAAACGGTGTCACTTACGGCTTTGACGAAGAATTCCTTCACCAGTACCGGATCGCGCTCAGACGCTCCCGGGCCATTGCCGAAACGGTGGCCGGGCTGATCGAGGTGAGGCATCTGCACAAGGCTATTAAAACTCTCGGGCGGCACGCCAGAGCAACGAGTGCCCTGCGAGATCTTCATGTATTCATCGCTGCCCGTGAAGAGAACTTGCGTGCAGCCGGTGCTCTCCCGTTCTTCCAATCTCTTGCCCACTCTCAACAACAGCTCAGGGAGCACCTGCAAAGCGGCAACTATCAACGTGACATGGACCGATGGTTGCGCCTGATCACTTCGTCCTCTTTCAGGAAACACACCCTTAACCTGAAGCCGAAAGACATCCGACACACGCTGGAGTCCCGGATATCGCGCTACAACCAATGGGCAGCAGAAATGACTGAACGATCCCCGGACGAAGACATCCATGGCCTTCGCAAGTTGCTGAAGCGCATTCGCTACCTGATGGAGCTGCAGAAGCCTGACCGGAACAAGGTCATGAAGAAGGTGAAAAAACGACAAAGCTGGCTGGGCAATTTTCAGGATTTACATGTGCACCTGGAACTGTTGTATCGATTCAGGGAAGACAAAGGGACACTCACGCAACACGACGAAACCGAAGACGCAATCAACACGCTGATTGAGAGCGTTGAACAAGACAAGGCAGGCCTGAGGGATCAGATTCTCAGCCACCATCGCCTTATGCTGTGATCAGACAGCCTGTCATCAGGGGCGCTGGTCCATCGGAGCACCCTCATCGCACTTTTTGCACTCCAGCTCAAACCCGATCATTGAGGCGCGCCCTTCTTCAGACTCAACCCATGGCCGGTTCACCCAAGGAGGATCATGGCGCACGTGTTGGTTGTGACCGCAGGCCAGCTGGGCAACCCAGTGGTCTTCCTCATCTTTGTGGTAACCGACAATGGGTTGTTTCATGGACGTCAAAGACAACAGGCTTTGTATTTTTTACCGCTACCACAGGGGCACGGCTCGTTGCGACCAGATTTCAGCTGGCCTTCCGTGGTCTCTCCGGACACGTAGTACCAACGCCCCTCTGCCATCCTGAAAATCGATGCCTCTTCCAGATACCCCCAACCATTGCCGAGACGGTAGACCGCGCGGAAATGTACCGTGCCGCTATCACCCCGGGCGGACGTGTCAAGAATGCTAAGGGACGACCAGTCCGGCGAGTGCTCAAGATCCAGGGATTGGGGGCGGGTGCTTTCGTGCCAGGTTTCCAGCAGATAGTCGGCAAGCCGGTACACAAACGCGCAATACCGCGAGCGCATCAACGCTTCCGGCGTAGGAGCCGGGCGGCCTTGATGCATTGGCTGACAACAGGCATGGTAGGCTTCGCCGGAACCGCAGGGGCAGCGTTGCTGTTTATCAGAGGCTCGATCAGTCATCCGGATACTCTCATTCCACTATACTGTTACGAAGGGGCACAGTTTATCAGCTCCAACTGTTCTCCGGCTGCGCGATCAAGATCCCTTACCTTCAATCGGTGACTTGTTTTGGACGAAGTATCCCTGGTTCATATTCTGCTCGCCAACCTGACGTTACTTGCAGGCGCCTGCCTCCAGGGAGTTGCCGGTTACGGCATAGGCACCTTTTCGGCACCACTGTTATTTCTCATCAGCCCACTATTTGTGCCCGCCCCACTCGTACTCAACGCCGTGCTTCTGACCGTATTCATGCTGTTCCGTTACCATGAATCGTTGCAGATCCGCGAAGTACGCTTTGCCATCGGAGGCGGTGCATTGGGCACCGTGTTCGCCGGGCTGACACTGTTGATTCTGTCCCCCAAAGGCTTTGAGCTGATATTCGGGGTGCTGATACTCACAGGGGTACTGCTGAGCATTGGCGGCTTACGCCCGAGACTGAACGCCCGCAACAGTGTACTTGCTGGCGTGGCTTCCACATACATGGGCACGATTACCGCTGTAGGAGGACCACCCATCGCGCTGATATACCAAAATGAGAAGGGGCCGCTGGTTCGCGCGAACATGTCCGCATTCTTTCTGGTCGCCAGCTTTTTCAGCGTAGCAGCACTGTTTGCTTCCGGGTATCTCGGCACCCGGGAACTCAATCTGTTCGCCCTCACTTTTCCCGGTGTTCTGGGCGGCTTCTGGCTCTCGGGGAAACTGGTCCATCGCCTGCCGGTGGAGGGACTTCGACCTGTCATTCTGGGCATCGCCGCCGTAGCGGGTGCGGCGGCTCTGGCTCGTGGGTTACTGACGCTCCAGCTGTAAAGTTCCCCCGGCCTCAGTCCGCCCAAAGTCGTGCCCGGAAACGGCTTCGCCGCCACAGCATGGCCAGCCATAGGGCGTGAAGATTGATCAGCAGGGCCAGAGTCCACTCAAAGGCATCGTCCCTCTGGTCGTAAAATTCAGGCACCACGACATCAAGAATGACCGACAGGATGCCCACGGCAAGAGTGACCTGGCATAGCCTCAGAAGCCGTGAACCGGTTCCGCTCCAGGACGGGTGATCTCGCAGAGCACCGCTGATCAGCAGTTGGGCGATGAAGGTGAGCGAGAAATACAGCACCACTCCGGTGCGCCGAACCAGGTTAAAACCATCACCGGCGTGACCGAGCGCCAGGGTATACGCTATCAACGAAAGGCAGGCGACCAACCCAAGCCAGGGAATCCAGGCTGCTCCTGCGGTGTGGATACCCAACTGGCGCAACCAGCGACCATTCAGCCACCAGAACAGAATACCCACCACACCCGCCGGCAGCATCGCCCCCTTGAAGATGAAATAGGCCATACCATGACGCCCGGTACGACTAATGCTGGTGCAGCTGTCCCAGTATGGGATACAGGCAGAAACGTGGCCCTCCAGCACCGAGACCACAAAGGTGGTGTGGATGGTCAGAAATGGAATAAGGCCAGCGGCAAGCGCCAGCCACCATAACGGCACATTCCTGTGGTCAGCCATGCGTGCGCTCCAAATGGCAGGCTATTGCATATTGATACCATATGCCTGCTTCCAAATGTAAGCACACAGCAGACTCACCGGTTGGTGGCCATCAGGGACGCTTGGTCACGGCCATGGTCAGTCGGGAAATACAGGTGGTCTTGCCCTGCTCATTCTCCAGGCGGATTTCCCACACCTGGGTCGCGCTGCCGATATGCAGAGCGGTGGCAGTGCCATACACCCAGCCGTTGGTCACCGGCCGAATGTGGTTGGCGTTGATGTCCAAACCTACCGCGACGGTGTTCGGGTCTTTCAGGCAACAGTTCGCAGCCATGCTTCCCAGGGTTTCCGCCAACACAACGGATGCACCGCCGTGCAGGATGCCAAAAGGCTGAACGGTGCGCTCATCGACCGGCATACGACCTTTGACATAGTCATCACCGACTTCCAGATACTCGATCCCCATGTGGTGGACCGCCGTATTCTTGCTGGCTTCCATCATTTGTTCAAGATTGGGGGTTTGGGTCCAGATTGCCATTGCTCTTCCGTCTCCCGGGCAGGTTCGATTTAATGATCAAAAATACAGTCTATCCAGATAGGAAGCGAACGACTATTGTATTTTCGTCATACATCAATAAACCCGCCCAGCGGCAAAACCCGAGGGCGGTGTGATCGGGGGTCAGGGATGTGCCTGTTCGAGATACTTCAACACCAGATCCTCGTGTATGCCTTCCTGTACAATCAGCTTGAGAGCCGCACGGATGTCATCGGCGTAGGCCATCACCGGTGAGCTTCTGGACACTGCAATATAGGAGCGATTCCCTGGCACGAAGAATGGGGAAACCGACACGGCCAGGCCAAGCTCCTTGATGGTATAAAGCCCAACCAGTTCCGGAGCGATCACTACATCCACTCGGTCTTTTGCCAACATGCGCATCAGGTTTTCGTAACGCGATGCACTTTCCTTGATCAGTTGATCGTCGGCATCAAACCTCGGGAAATAGCTGGCACCTGACAGTACACCGATCCGCTTCTCACCCAGGTCGCTGTAGCGGTCAATGCGATGACCCTCATGCATGTAGAAAAACAGCTTCCTTTCGGGCGGAAAGGCCGGTGCCACAAACTCCAAATACTCAGCGCGCTCTTCGGTTTCCAATGGCCCCAGCATGACGTCGACATGACCCTGCTGCGCCATCAGCAGCACACGACGGAACGGCGCCTCGACGAACTTGAGCTGCCAACCAAGCCGATTGGCTATTTCCCGGAAAATGTCCACATAAAGGCTAGTTTTCTGATCGCCGTCTACAATCCGATAAGGCGGCGCATGGTTCACGCCTACGGTAACCATCAGCGGCTCCCTGGCTGAGGAGTCGTTCGCCAATGCCGGCTGCAGAAGCAGTGCAAGCATGAGTGCCGATATCAGCATCAACGGTAGGCGTATAGCTGTTCGTCCTTCCATGAATCACAGGCACCGTGTTCGTTGTTGCCCCGAGTAGAGACCTTTCGAAATCTGACCGGGACTGCTTTCCGTATTTGCCGCTTGAAATTAATCCTGTTGGCCACAAGGTTTTACATCAGAGCAGCCAACAGATTGACGAAGTCCCATTCATCCATCAATCACAAGGACAGACTCCATGAACGTTCTGATGGTTCTGACTTCCCACGACCAGATGGGCGATACCGGTCACAAGACCGGCTTCTGGCTCGAAGAGTTCACCGCTCCATACTATGTCTTCAAGGATGCCGGTGCGCAGATTACCATAGCCACACCCAAGGGCGGCCAGCCCCCTGTCGACCCCAACAGTGAAGCGGAAGAGGCGCTGACCGAAACCACACGCAGGTTCAGGGAAGACGCCCACGCCAAAGAATCCCTCGCCAGCACCAAAAAGCTGGCCGATGTGGACATGAACCAATTCGAGGCCATTTTCTATCCCGGCGGCCACGGCCCGCTGTGGGATCTGGTGAACGATGCGAAAAGCATCGCGCTGATCAAAGCCGCCTATGAACAGAACAAGGTCATTGGCGCCGTGTGCCACGCACCAGCCGTGTTCAAGAACGTGGAAGTGAAACCCGGGCAGAACATCGTTGGTGGCCGCGAGGTCACCGGTTTCAGCAACAGCGAAGAGGAAGCGGTCGGCCTGACCAGCGTTGTGCCCTTCCTGCTGGAAGACATGCTCAAGGAGAATACCGCTACCTACTCCAAAGGCGATGACTGGGCGCCACATATTGTGGTGGACGGTAAACTGATCACCGGCCAGAACCCGGCCTCATCGGAGGGAGCCGCCAAGGCGGTGATTCAGGCCTTGCAGCAAGGCTGAAACCACCCTCCTGCCCCACTATCCCCCGGCGTGGCTGATCAGTACGCCGGGGGCACCCACCTCCAGTTGTTCCCGGATCTGCGCCGGTATCGGCGTCTTCGCCATCTCCGATGGCTGAATCAACACGTAGGTAATGTCGGCCTCGGCGACCAACTGCCCGTCCCCGAAGCCGACAAACTCCAGATGTAGGGTGAACGAAGTATGTCCCAGGCGCCCGGCCCTGATCCGCGCCTCCAGCACGTCATCAAACCGCGCCGGCGAGCGGTAATTGGTCGTCAGACTGACCACCTGGATATCGAGGTCCTGATCCAGCAGGTTCTGGTAGTCTCCAAACAGGGTGCGGATGTATTCGTTCATGGCAATGTCCACGTAGTCCGCGTAGCGGGCATTGAACACCACACTCTGGGCGTCGCATTCACCGTAGCGGACGCGGAAACGGAAGCGGAACGGCTGATCACTAGGTGTCATTGTTATTCAATCTACAAAATATGGGTGGACCCACAGCCTAACCCATCAACCCATCATTTTCTGCTCGCCGTGGCGAGCGACTCTGAAAAATAATCCAGCAGCATTCGCACCTTGGGCGACAGATGGCGGTTATGGGGATACACGGCCCAGATACCGTCGTCATCTTCCTGATAATGGGTCAGAAGGGGGATCAGGGTTCCCGCATCCAGCGCCGGCTGAACGTAGTAGTCCGGCAACTGGACGATGCCAATGCCCTTGAGTGCGGCATCCAGCAGGGCCCTCCCGCTGTCACAGCGAACGTTGCCGCTTACCCGGATATTGCGTGGCTTGCCCGCGTCCTGGAAGCGCCAGTAATCGAGATTGCCCTGCAGGCAGTTATGGTGCTCCAGCTCAGACAATGAATGCGGGGTGCCATGGATCGATAGATAGGCTGGTGAGGCACACACATACAGAGTCCGGGAAGCCAGGCGTCGGGCCATCAGGCTGGAGTCCTCGAGTTTACCGAGCCGCACCGCAAGATCGTAGCCTTCGGCCACCAGATCCAACGTCTGGTTGGTGAGGTTCATTTCCACGTCGAGTTCCGGGTAACGCAACACAAAGTCGTTGACCAGGGGCGCTATCGACTTCTCTCCGTATGTCACCGGTGCGGTCAGCCTCAGCCTGCCCCGTGGTACCAACTGCATATTCGTGATGGAGCGTTCCGCCTGTTCGAGAGCGTCCAACACCTGTCGGCAATGCTGGTAATAGATCTCCCCGGCCGCGGTCGCGGAGACGCGCCGAGTCGTTCTATAAAAAAGACGAGTGGATAGCCGGGCTTCAAGGGCACTGACCTGACGGCTAACCTGGGCAGTCGAAATACCCAGCCTTTTGGCGGCCCGGGTGAAATTCTCAGTTTCCGCCACAGCGACGAATTCGTTCACGCCTTCCCAATGATACATACCCTGCCCCGTCAGCGTTCATGCGATCTTATTATTCCACATCGGTAAAGGTGATTTAAGAAAATGCACCATTATCAATCAGAGAGAGATAAATAAAATGGGCAGATGAGTCGGGCGGCTTCCCGCCTTCCACGTGTTACCAACGGAGAGAGTTATGGCTGAGATGATCAAATCGAAAGCGGCAATTGCCTGGGGTCCCGGTCAGCCACTGTCAATCGAAGAAGTGGATGTGATGCCCCCGAAAGCGGGAGAGGTGCTGGTTCGAGTCATCGCAACCGGCGTGTGTCACACCGACGCATTCACCCTCTCCGGCGAAGATCCGGAAGGCAACTTCCCGGCGATCCTCGGCCACGAAGGTGGCGGCATCGTGGAAGCGATCGGTGAGGGGGTTACCAGTGTCCAGGTCGGGGATCACGTCATTCCCCTGTATACGCCGGAGTGTGGCGAGTGCAAGTTCTGCCTGTCCGGCAAAACCAACCTGTGCCAGAAAATCCGTGAAACCCAGGGTAAGGGGCTGATGCCCGACGGCACCAGCCGTTTCTACAAAGACGGCGAGCCAATCTTCCACTACATGGGCTGCTCCACCTTCTCCGAGTACACCGTGTTGCCTGAGATCTCCCTGGCCAAGGTCAACAAGGAAGCGCCGCTGGAGGAAGTCTGCCTGTTGGGCTGTGGTGTGACCACCGGCATGGGCGCCGTCATGAACACCGCCAAGGTGGAAGAAGGCGCTACCGTGGCGATCTTCGGGCTCGGCGGTATCGGTCTGTCCGCCATTATCGGCGCCACCATGGCCAAGGCCAGCCGCATCATTGGCATCGATATAAACGAAAGCAAGTTCGACCTGGCCCGCCAGTTGGGCGCAACCGACTGCATCAATCCGAAAGACTACGACAAGCCGATCCAGGAAGTGATTGTCGAGCTGACCGAGGGTGGCGTGGATTATTCCTTTGAATGCATCGGCAACGTCGACGTGATGCGTTCAGCCCTGGAATGCTGCCACAAGGGCTGGGGCGAGTCAGTCGTCATTGGTGTCGCTGGCGCTGGCCAGGAAATCTCCACCCGCCCGTTCCAGCTCGTCACCGGTCGGGTCTGGAGAGGCTCCGCTTTCGGCGGCGTCAAGGGCCGTTCCGAATTGCCGGGTATTGTCGAGCGCTACCTGCAGGGTGAGTACAAGCTCAATGATTTCATCACCCACACCATGGGGCTGGAAGATATCAATGAGGCCTTCGAGCTGATGCACGAGGGCAAGAGCATCCGCAGCGTTATCCATTTCGACAAGTAAGCCTGATGGCCGCCTGCCCTGCCAGGAAGGTGGACCGTCAACGGAGTTGCCAATGACCCTTGAGAACCTGAACAGCAACAAAAGCTTCGGTGGCTGGCACAAGCAGTACAGTCACCCGTCCGACAGCGCTGGCTGCGTGATGCGCTTCGCGATTTACCTGCCACCCCAGGTCGCCAACGGGCAAAAGGTACCGGTGCTTTACTGGCTGTCCGGCCTGACCTGCACCGATGAGAACTTCATGCAGAAAGCCGGTGCCCATCGTGTGGCAGCGGAGTTGGGCATGGCCATCGTGGCGCCGGACACCAGTCCGCGGGGCGAGGACGTTGCTGACAACGAAAGTTACGACCTTGGCCAGGGCGCGGGCTTCTATGTCAACGCCACCGAAAGCCCCTGGGAACGGCACTACCGGATGTACGATTACGTGCTGAATGAATTGCCTGCACTGATTGAGTCCGTTTTCCCGGTCACGGACCAACGCTCAATCGCCGGCCATTCCATGGGCGGTCACGGGGCTCTGGTGCTGGCACTGCGCAATCCCGAACGATACCAGTCAGTCTCGGCGTTCAGTCCGATCAGCAATCCCGTCAATTGCCCCTGGGGCAGGAAAGCCTTTACCGCCTACCTGGGCAGGGACACTGCCCGTTGGGTGGATTACGACGCCAGCGTGCTGATGCGGGAGGCCCGGCAGTTTGTACCGGCTCTAGTCGACCAGGGGGATGCGGATAGCTTCCTGGCGGAACAGCTGCATCCGGAAGCTCTTGAGACTGCTGCGGCCATAAGCGGTTATCCGCTGACGCTGAACCTTCGTGAGGGCTACGACCACAGCTACTACTTCATTGCCAGCTTTATCGAGGAACACCTGCGTTTCCATGGACGTTACCTCGGGTAATTCGCGAAGTTATTAAATGCCAATGAACCATCAACGATCGACTTGATCAGCGATTTCACACTGCATCCGTCACCGCCCGCCAACCTGTGCTATGTTCTTTGATACCCTCCCAAACAGGCAGGCGGTGCATATGAGCAACCCAAAACACACGTTGTTCTGGATGACACTTTTCCTTGCCGTTGTGGTGGTTGTGTGCGCCCTCATCCACGCGCCCCTGACCACAGCGTTCATGGCCAACTGGGTCTTTAACCTGCTGATCGTGTGCGTGTTGATCATCGGTATCGCGCTGACCTACCGGCAGGTCTTCATCCTGTTCCCCGAACTGCGCTGGATTGCCCAGTTCCGCACCGGCAACGCCGGGCTCTCGGTACTGCAGGAGCCGCGGCTGCTCAAGCCACTGGCGAAACAGCTGGGCGATGAATACAAGCGTGATCGCTTCACTCTGTCCACGCTTTCCCTACGCACAGTGCTGGACGGTATCCATTCCCGTATGGACGAGCAGCGGGAAATCACCCGCTACTTCATCAGCCTGCTGATTTTCCTCGGGCTGCTCGGGACCTTCTGGGGCTTGTTGGGCACCATCAACGCCGTGGGCGAGGTGATCACCAACCTCAACATGGATCAGGGCGATTTTGGCGTTGTCTTCGCCGACCTGCAGGCAGGCCTGCAAACGCCGCTGCAGGGCATGGGCACTGCGTTCAGCTCTTCCCTGCTGGGGCTGGGTGGATCCTTAATTCTGGGGTTTATGGATATCCAGGCGGGCCACGCCCAGAACCGCTTTTATGACGGACTGGAAGAATGGCTGACCAGCGTCACCAACCTCGTGGATACCGTGGAAGATCATGGCCAACAAATCGGGTAATGCCTCGTGATTGGTTCCAAGCGCCGCGCCCGCAGCACCATCAATGTCTGGCCGGGTTATGTGGACGCCCTGTCCGCGCTGCTGATGCTCATCATTTTCATGCTGTTGATTTACGTGGTCAGCCAGCTGTACCTGTCCCAGACTCTGTCCGACCGCAACATGGAACTGGCGCGACTGAATGATCGCCTGAATGACATTTCCCGTCTGCTGGGTCTGGAGAAAGACAAGAATACGAGGCTCCAGAGCCAGCTGCAGGCAAGCCTGACCCGTAACGAAGAGATGCAGATGCGTTTCGAGAGCGTGCGGAATCAACTCATGCAGCAGTCAGCCGATGCCCAGGCACAAGCCGAACGGCTGGATGCCCTCAGCCAGGCCGTGGAAGAGCGTGATCGCGCACTGGATGAGAAAGACGAACTCTCCGCCAGCCAGCAGGCCATGATTCTCCGGTTGTCTAACCAGATCGCAGCCCTTGAGTATCAGCTACAGCAGATCAGCGCTGCGCTGAAACTGCAGGAACAACAGACGGCGGAAAAAGAGGCGGAACTGGAAGACGTCAGCCGGCGACTGAATACCCTTCTGGCCGAGCGCGTGAATGAACTTGAGCAATACCAATCGGAGTTCTTTGCCCGGTTACGGAAGATTCTGGAGGAGAACGAAAATATTCGCGTGGTCGGCGACCGTTTCCTGCTGCCATCGGAATTGCTGTTTGCCTCCGGTTCGGCACAACTCGGCGAGGCCGGACAAAACGAACTGGATAAACTGGCAAACGTATTACTGGATGTGGTCAAACGGATACCGGAAGACATTGACTGGATTCTCCGGATCGACGGCCATACCGACGTGATTCCCATCAACACGCCGCAATTCCCATCCAACTGGGAGCTGTCCACTGCTCGTGCCGTGGCGGTCGTTCGCTACCTCGCCGATCAAGGGGTTCCGGAAAGACGCATGGTAGCCGCCGGCTTTGGGGAATTCTTCCCGGTCGCCGAGGGGATTACTCAAGAGGCACTGCGACAAAATCGGCGGATCGAGCTCAAGTTGACCGATCGCTGAACGCCCCACCTCATCACGCCCTCATCTCGCCCAATTGTTAATTAATGTTAAATCAGGCGCTTACAGCCGACAAACTGGTCGAGATGCCCAATATGACTGGCTACACAGCCAATGCTGCTTTATGGGCCACTGGAGTATTTTCCGAACCATTAACAAAAAGAAACGTTCGGAAACATTGCTGGCTAATAACTAAAGCCTACACCCCAAGAACGCACTGAGCGACTGACAATAACCAAAACCGTGAGAGGGATCACACTTCCATGACTCAATTACCTAGGCTCCTTCTAGCTGGATGCATAGCACTCCCCATAACCTGGGCACAGGCTGACACGACGCATTTCCCGCTTTCCTACAGTTTCATCGGCGCAGAAGTCGGCTATGTCGACTCCGGTAACTCGAAAGACAAGTCTTCCAACATTGATAACCTCGCGAACTACCCGGAATACGGGCTCACACTGGGCCATCAGTTCAATCCTAACTTCACCCTGATGGGCGCCTTCAGCTACGGCGATGCTGAAACACGCTCAACGGACATCGACACCGATATTCTGCGAGGCTCTCTCGCTGGGCGCATTCATCCCGGCAAATTCCGACTCGCCGGCTGGCGTCCGTTTGCAGGTCTGGGCTACAGCTACACCGATATTGACGTCGACGGCGCACTGGACTCAAAAACCGAGGACGCCCTGTACCTCGAAGGCGGCTTTCAACGCATGGTGAGTGAACGCATTGTGTTCGAAGCGGGTGCCCGTGCCCGGACGGAACTGGAAGATGGCTATGTGGATGGCCAGGTATTTGCCGGCGTTCAGTTCCTGTTTAACCGTTCGTACCCGCAACCGCCCAAAAACCAGCTTCCTGAGCCCCCCGCGCCCGTTGCGCCGCCTGCTGACTCCGACGGCGATGGCGTTCCCGACCCACGCGATCTGTGCCCCAACACCCCCCAGGGTGCTCTGGTGGACGACGATGGCTGCGCCCAGGAGCTGACCCGCGAGATCAAGGAGACTCTTTACGTAGAGTTCGACCTTGACGGCACGGACGTCAAGCCGGAGTACTTCAATGACATCGGAAAGCTGGCGGAATTAATGACCCAGTACCCGACCAGCCGCATCCTGCTCGAAGGTCACACCGATAGCACAGGCAGCGCCGGCTACAACCAGAACCTGTCCCAGAGCCGTGCTGACTCAGTCATGAAGGTACTGGTTAAGGAGTTCAACATCGGTGCTGAACGCATCTCAACAACGGGAATGGGTGAATCCCAGCCCATTGCCGACAACGCTACCGACGAAGGTCGCGCGAAAAACCGGCGTGTAGAGGCCATCCTCACAGGCAAACACACCGAAATAATGAAAAAACAATAAGGGGCTCAACATGACTAATTTTAAAACGCATCTGGGCATTGGCGTCACGGCCCTCTCTCTTCTGCTCGCCGGCTGCGGCGGTGGCGGCAGCGGTCCAAGCGACCCGCGTATTCCAGCAGAAAACACACCTTCCGATGACGGCGGCAATAACGGCAACGTCGGGGGCGAACAGGAAACCTTCTGCACGTCCGAGAGTACGGTCTTTGAAGTTTCTGAATTCGTGCCTGCGGATGGCGAACAGGGCGTTGCGCTCAACCGCAGTATTCGGGTGACCTTCAACGCCGATGTCGATGCGGCCACTGTCAGCCAGAACTCCCTGCCGCTGACCGTTAATGGCAATGCCACCGTGATAGCTGCCTCCTATAACACGCTGGGCAAGGCCGTTGTCATTAATCCCAATATGGACCTGCTGGCCAATACCGACTATCAGGTAACCGCCACTACGGACCTGCGTGCCCTGTGTGACGAAGAAGGTGACCTGGTCAAGACTCTGACCGGAAACGACTCCGCCGCATTCAAGACAGGCAGTGAATTGGACGGTCAGGGGCCAACGGCTGTTACCTCCTCACCTGAGGACGGCGAAACACTGGCACCGACTGACACCAACATCTATGTCGAATTCGATGAAGAGATTGATCCTCAGTCGGTCAATGCGAACAACTTCACCGTCACGGAAATCGATGGAAACGGCAATCCGGTTGCCACTGTAGAGGGTGTGATCAATCCGGTGGGCAACTCCATCGAGTTTAACCCTGACAGCAATCTGAGCTTCCAGACCACCTACGAGATTGCGGTTGATACGACAATCACCGATCTCGCCGGCAACGGCCTGGAGCAGCCTGCGACCTTTACCTTCCGCACCGGTGGCCTGGTAGTGCTGCTGGATAACACCCTGCTGGGTGACCCGACGACAGCCCAATCCGAGGGTTTTGACAGTGGCATTCTGGTCGAGGGTTTACACACCCTTGGTGGCACCCTGCTGTCCGCCCTGGAGTTTGGTGATTCCGAGGACGGTCTGAACAGTGTCGATAATGCGCTGATCCTGCAGTTTCCGTTGGTGGAAGACCTCCTCACCGCCCTTACGGCTCTGAATGCAAGTGACACACCCAGCCTGGAAGGCACAGACTTCACCGAGTATTCCTCTGCATTGGTAGCCGTATGTGATCCGAAATCAATTTCCACGACGGATCCTTCACCGGATTGCGCACTTGCGCTGGATCTTGGTCTGGATGTAACCCAGTTGCAGAGCCTGGCCGACGCCTTCACCGGCGGCAACCCGGAGCAGATCCCGGCCCTGATTCAGGCCATGGCAGAAACCTTCGCCTCAGGCGACTTCAACAACCTGCCCCAGGAACTGTCCGATGCACTGGGCGGCCAGCTGTTCCCGAGAGACGATGGCCTCGGCGTGGAATTGCGACTGGTGGACGACAGCAGCATTCCGCTGCCAGCCGATGCCGAAAATGCCCTGATGATGGTGCTGGATGCGTTCAACGCGATTCCAGTACTGGGTGAGCTGTTCAACCTGGATGACGGCAGATCGATTGTCGATCTGGGCCTGCTGGAAGGTTCCCTGCTGGGCGTTGACCTGGGTGGACTGGCCTCTGTGGATGTTCTTAGCGGCACACAGACATTCATCGGTGAAGACGGCGCTCTTAACCTCGGCGGCTCCCTGTTCGACCTGTTGCTCGGCATGATTCCTGAGCCAGGCGCGCCAGAGGCTCCAGGTGGTGATCTGCCGCTGTCGCCAGCCGACCTGCCGCTGATTGGTGACCTTCTGAACCTGGAAGATATCTCTCTGGACCCGGCACAGCTTGAGAATCTCGCAGAGTTGCTGATGCCTGGCGAGGGCTTTGAGTTTGATCCTGCAACTCTGCCTCTGGTAGGCGATATTCTGGCAGCCCTGCCGGATGGCTTCGGAGGTGGTGATGATCTGCCCATCATTGCAGATCTGATCCTGCTGCTGGACCCGGCCAACCTGGAAGGTAATCCGCTGACGGATATCCCTGTCCTGGGTGACCTTGTCGAACAACTGCTGGCGTTCAACGGCGGTGGCGATCCGAGCACCTTACCTCTGGTGGGCGAACTGACAACGCTTCTGGATCCGGATAGTGTCTTGGGTGAAGATAGCCCTCTGAGCCCACTGGCCGATCTGCTCAACCCTGATCAGCTGGGCGATGCCACGTTGCTGGAGGATCTCTTGGGACTGCTGGATCCGCTGGATCTACTAGGCTTTCTGACTCCTTAACACCAGCAACCTGACAATCAAAAAACCCGCCAACTGGCGGGTTTTTTGATTGCTGGATTACCAACGCACAGGCATTCCGTCTCAGAAGTGAATCACCGACCGGATACTCTTACCTTCGTGCATCAGCTCAAACGCCTCATTGATATCCTCAAGCGGCATGTTATGGGTGATAAACACATCCAGCGGAATCTCCCCTTTTTCGGCCTTTTCCACATAACCCGGCAATTCCGTACGACCTTTGACGCCACCAAACGCTGAGCCCCTCCAGACCCGGCCGGTGACCAACTGGAACGGGCGGGTACGGATTTCCTCACCTGCACCGGCCACGCCGATGATGATGGACTCACCCCAGCCCTTGTGACAGCACTCCAGGGCTGAACGCATAACATCAACGTTGCCGATGCACTCAAAGGAGTAGTCCACACCACCATCGGTCATTTCAATGATGACTTCCTGGATCGGCTTGTCGTAGTCCTTTGGGTTGACCACGTCGGTGGCACCGAGTTGTCGGGCAATATCGAACTTTCCGGGGTTGATGTCGATAGCAATGATCCGGCTGGCCTTGGCCATGGTCGCGCCGATGATAGCCGCCAGGCCGATACCGCCGAGACCAAAGATGGCGACCGTAGCGCCTTCTTCCACCTTGGCCGTGTTCAGCACCGCACCAATGCCGGTGGTCACACCACAGCCCAGCAGGCAGACTTTATCCAGCGGGGCTTCCTTGGGTATTTTTGCCAGGGAGACTTCCGGCAACACGGTGTATTCGGAGAAGGTGGAACAACCCATATAGTGGTAGATCGGCTCGCCCTTGTAGGAAAACCGGGAAGTACCATCAGGCATTACACCCTTGCCCTGGGTCTCCCGCACGGCACCACACAGGTTCGTCTTGCCGGAGGTGCAGAATTTACACTTGCCGCATTCGGCGGTGTACAGGGGAATCACGTGGTCACCCACTTCCACGGACGTCACACCCTCGCCGACGGCCTCGACGATACCACCACCTTCGTGGCCGAGGATCGCCGGGAAATTACCTTCGGAATCAGCGCCGGACAACGTGTACGCATCGGTATGGCACACGCCGGTGGCGACAATGCGTACGAGTACTTCCCCTTTCTGGGGCGGAGAAACGTCCACCTCTACAATTTCCAGCGGTTTGTTGGGGGCAAATGCCACCGCAGCACGGGATTTAATCACTTTCAGACTCCTTTCGGATACGTTGACAGTTTTGGAGTACTACGCTGTTTACTCAGTGTAGATGACCGTATCCATTAAAAGGACTGTTTCACGCAATTCCGACCGGATTCTTTCGCGCTGTACAACGCCGCATCTGCACGCTGAATAATCTCATGGGGCGTGTCGCCAGGACGGAAGGCTGCAACCCCAACGCTGATGGTGACCGGCTCCGGAATCGAGAAGCGGTGACTTTCAATACTTCCCCGTAAACGATCAGCGACCGGCACCGCACTGTCCAGAGATGTCTCCGGCAGTATAATCAGGAACTCCTCGCCGCCCCAGCGACCCGCAATCTCTGACTCACGAATGCCCTGACCAACCAGCACTGAGACACCGGACAACACCGCATCCCCCTCATTGTGGCCATAACGGTCGTTGATGGATTTGAAGTTATCCAGATCAAAGATAATCACTGAGAACGTGCTGCCATACCGGGTGCAGCGGGCCACCTCCTGATCCATGAAGCTTTCGATCTTGTGGCGATTATAGAGTCCGGTTAATTGATCGTGCACGGCCTGGTAGGTCAGCGAATGGAGTAACTGGTTACGATTCAGAGCGCTGCCGAACAGATTCGCCATCAGCTCCGCTGTCTGGGCTCGCTGAGGTGTCCAGGGATTAACAGCGGAGGTCATCTGTATCCCCAGTATTCCCGACATTCTGTCACCACGATGCACCCTGACCAGCAGCACCGACTGTTGACCTTTCAAGGTCAGCAACTCCTTCAGGAACTCAAGCTGCGGGGGTATCTCCTGTTCCGCCGAGAAGATCACACTTGGCTTGCCCTCAAAGACCTTGTTCAGGCTGGACGGAATAACCGGATACTTTCTGGCAATGTCCGGACACAGCGAACCAAAGCCTTCCCCCGCCCATTCATGACTTACCCACACCTGCTGACTGGCATCTTCAAACTGACACAGAAACACCCGGTCCGCCCGGTAAAAATCCCCCAGGGCCCGACACGTGCTGGTGATGCCTTGGTCGGTTTCTTCCGGGCCAAGGGTGAGCAGATCGGTACTGATTCTCCGAACCATCTGCTCAGAGAGTACCATATGCTCCAACTGGCTTTTCGACAGGTGCCGCTCGATGGCCAGGCTGGTAATCGCAATGGGGTCAGTCAGGGCATCGATGTCATCATCCCCTGGTGTCCAGGGCTCTTTATGGTACACATCAAAGGTACCCAGCAACTCCCCACTACTACCGATAACCGGCTCTGACCAACAGGCTCGTAACCCGGCCCACTCAGCATCGTCGCGATGACGCTCCCACCGATCATCCGTACGCACATCCCGGCTCACGACACGCCCCCGAATAAACACGGCGGTACCACTACTGGCGGCACCAAAAGCCACTGGCAGGTCGTCCATTGCTTCACGGAAGGGTTCCGGCAGTGATCGGCCACCCACCCACCGCAGGCGGGCGCGCTCTCCATCATGAACCATCACCCCGCAGTAGGCTCCGGGCATGCGGGATTCCGCCATGGCTGCAAGATGGTCAAGAGTGACATGCAGGCCATTGTCGTTTGCCATGGAGGTCATGGCTTTATGGCGAAAATGATCGGCTTTCTCAGCGTGTTTGCGTTCAGTGATGTTGACCCCGGTGAACATCAATGCCTGTCCGCTTTTATAGGAGATAATGGAGAGCGAGCTGTCCAGCCAGACCGGGTGGCGACCAGTGGGTTCAAAATACCATTCAAATTTCTGTAGGCCGGAACGGCTGGTTTTGAAAACAGTCTCTTCGAAATCCAGCAGACTGAATGGGGAGGGGGACCACGCGTCCGGCTTTTGCATGACCTCCGCAGTGAGCTGCTCTTCCGTTCGCACACCAAATGCCATCATGGCTGTTTCATTGGCGTAGAGGACCGATTTTGTCGTGGGGTCCAGCAACATCACTGCGATAGCGGACTGATCAAAGAGCGTACGGAGATCACGGTCCGCATTCCGCAAGGAGCGACTGGCGGATCCCATTTCAACACTGAGCCCCTGTCCCCTGCCCCCCAACCGCCTGTAGCGAATCAGGGACACCAGCAATAAAGCCGCCAGCACGGCCGTTATTAATGGCAGAATGCCCGATACGAGATTGTCTGAAGAAAACGTCCAGTAATCCGAAACTGCTGAGCCCACGTCTTTGCCATCCATGCTTGAAGCTGCTTTGTTTACTATTCCACTATAGACACATTTTCAATCAGCTGTGTGGTGTTTTGGTTAGCGTTTACTACGGTCACCGACATATCGCCGGGATTCACGCCCAGAGCTGACAGCAGTGGCGCTACGACACCTTTCACAACATCACTCGTGACGTCTTCCAGCAGAATAGTGATCGGTGTTACCAACGCACTGGCAATACTCAAAACACCCGCACTCAGTCCGCTTTCGCCGCAAGTCAGATCAAGCGACGTAATGTCGACATCCGCGTTGAAATCATCGGCCGAGTTTCCCGAGGCCAGGCTCTGTCTGGCGCAATCACCATCCACACATTCGAGTGGGTAATTATCAATGACCGATGGCAGTGCACTTGCGCCATACAGATCGACGGCCAGGCCGGCATCCACGCACAGTTGCTCGGTATAGGTTCCCAACAGGATGGTGTTGATAGTGAGTTCCAGAATCTCCGCATGCACATCCCCCGGAATCACCGTGCCTGATCCCGGGTCAACGGTGCCTGTCTGCACATCAACAGCCGTCTCAATCAGGTCAAAACCCAGGGACACATCATTGTCATTGCCACCACTGGCGCAGTCACCTGACACAAAACTGCCACGACCACCACCAGCCTGGACAGCCAGGGGTATCTCGATGTTCTCCATCAGATTGAGATCAATCAACCCAAGCGACAGGGTCGATATCAGGCTGTTAACGGTGCTTTCGCTCAACCCGGCCGAGATAACGGCCTCAAGCCTTATATCCGCGGATTGAAACTGGGTTAGCCAGTCGCCTGCGGCATTCTGGCGTGCCGGGCCGTATACCATCTTCGGCGGTTCCGCCACGAAGAGACCAAGATCGACACTCAGATCAGCCAGCTCTCCGATTGAGCTGGTCAGATCCTGCAATAGCGTGGACTCCGAGGTTTGCAGATTCAGAGCCAGAAGGGATCCGCCCTCGCTCAAGACACGGGCACTGTTCATAGCGGTGCTGACCACCAGGTCATAAACCGGGAAACTGGCGTTCGCCGGCACCTCAGCTCCCTCGACTACCGTCAGCACATCGCTCACATACAAACCGCCGACACCCGCCGCATCGGTCAGATCATCCACCAGTCCGCCAACAGGCATCCCAGCCCCCCCGACAAGCCCCGTCACCTCCGTCAACAGGTCAACAAGCGGCTCGTCGACCAGATCCGCCACACTGGCAACCCCCATCTGTTCCAACAGGTCCCCGACATTGACCAGGGTGTTTTCAAGGCTGTTCAGGTCGGTAGGACTGAGGCTATAAGACGGGACACCCAACACCCCGCCGATGAGGTCTCCCAGCAGGCCCCCCTCGACGCTTAAGGCTGATCCGGCCGCGCTGATGGTGGCATTGACTTCCTTCCGCACAGCCGCGGATGTCTCAAGAGTGATGTTGCCAAAGAGACCACCGGGAATCAGCCTTGAAATAGGCTCATCGCGGGTCATGGATACCCGGACACCGTTGCTGCGACTGAGGGCGGATTCCGGAACACTGCGGAATACCAGTTCGGCATTTGCTTCCGTCGATTCCAGTACGCCGGGCAAGACCTGCAGAGCATCCCCGCCCCCCTCGTAGCCAGCGGCCTGAGCTGCGGCCAGTGCCCTGGCGGACATGGTCGACATCGCAATTTCCGGGCCGCCACAAGCCTGGGCTCCGTCGGCAGCGGCACTGGCAGCGGCGTTAACCTGGTTCTGCATTTCGGATTGCAGCGCCAGTAAGCGGGCACCATCAATGGCCAGCACCATCATCAGAACAATCACGGTAATAATCAGCGGGGTAATAAAAATCAGCACCCCACGCTGCTTCCGCACGCCCTTAATCATTTTCACGGGACGACTCTGTCAACTTGTCAGGAATAGCACGCCGGAACGTCTCGGAAATTCGCTCCTGACTATCCACATAAGACTGGACAGACAACTCGCTTTTCTCCGGTGCGCCGCTTCCCGCCTGCCTGTCGAGCCTTTGTCGGGTCTCGGGCACGCTCTCGAAGACAACGACCGAGTTCGACAGACCGTGCTCCGGCCGCTCCTGGCCAAGTACTGATATCGGCGCAAGCAGCAGAAGCCACATCAGTGCTGTTCTCATTTGGACCTCCTGATCCGGGCCGCCAACTTTTCAGCATGGGCGATTTCGTCGTTCGACAAATTGTACTTTTGCCTAAGCATCGCGATGCCGGAACGATCATTGGTGATGAAATAACCTGCCGCCAGGTTCTGACGAACCGCGCCTTCCCCATTAGCCAGTTCAAACGCCGTCCGCAACTCGAAAACCGCATCGTAGTAACCACCGGTCAGCAACAGGGCATAGCCATAATCGTTGCGGATATCCGATGATGACGGAGCCAGTTCCCGGGCTTTTCTCAGTTCACGGGTACCTTCATTCAGTTTTCCCATCTTCAGGTAAACAAGCCCCAGTCCATGGTGCCCCATCGCCGAATCACATTGTGTGGCCAATGCCTGGAACACTTCTTGTGCTTCAGCTACCTGACTGGTTGAAGCCAATAGCTGCCCACGCCTTACCCAGTGCTGCTCAGTTGCAAGGCCTTCACTCTCCAGTTTTGCCAGCGCCGCGTAGGGCTGTGATCGGGACATCTGGGCATCCACAGCGTCAAGCTGAAGCTGATGTTCGGGTTGCAAGGTCGTGGTGCAACTGACCTGGAGTTGCGGCTCATCCACGGTACTTGTGCTCATGGTCGAACAACCGGTAACTGCCAGTGAAATTGCCAGCAGCAGGCTTCCCCGCCCGCTAATACGCTTACATACTCCCATAATGTCTCCTGACAGGTTTTTTACTTTGTCGCTAACCCTGAACGGATACCCTAGCGACTGATCGTTTCCAAAATGGACATCACGGCCGGACCGCCAATCAACAGGAACAATCCGGGCAGCAGGAACACCATCATCACAATCGTCATCTTGGCGCCAATCCGGTTGGTTTCCTCGTTCAGGTTACTGCGTTCTTTTTGTTGCGCTTCCTTGATGATCTGATCCAGACTCGAGGTCACCCCTGCCCCCAGGGTTCCACTCTGCTTCATCAGGTTCACGTAACTGCGCAACACCACAATGCGTCGATTTCTACCCAGTTCATCCAGTGCTGCAGTCCGGTCCGCCCCGCTTTCCATTACCCGGTTGAAACGGTCAAGCCTGCTTGCCAGGTGGGGCATGATGGGCCGTGCCTGAACAGCGGTAAGCCGCAGGGCACGCTCAATAGACAAACCAGCTTCCATCAGCATTCGTGTCATATGGCACAATTCGATGGCTTCAAGGTTCTGTTGTTTTTCGGCGGTGACCCCCATTGTCCGGATCACACGACGAGGCAGCAGAAAGGCCACGGCAGCAATGATGATACCGACAATGGACCCGGCGATAATGAATCCCAACACAATCACAATCAGTGGCAGCAACCAGCACAGAACCATATAGGTCGCCTGACTTTGCTGGCGATTCCGGCCCGTGGTTTCCAATGCGGCTTCCATATCCTCGTAATCACCCTGAATGGAAGACAGGCTGGTAAAGCTTTCCCCCAATTCCGCCAGAAAGCTGGACATTTCCTCGTCATGATTGCCAATTCCGCCCCGGTTTTTCAGGCGATCATGTATCCGGGCTTTAAGGGCCCAACGCGGAGCCATATAGCCGGCCATCCACAACGCAAACAGCGCCGCCGCAGTGGATAACAGGAACCAAGTGTCAACCACGCCCCACCCCCTGGATCATCCGCCAGATCACCACCATACCGAGCACTTGCAGAATCCCTGCGGTCAGCAGCAAAGAATGCCCCGTAGGCGTGTGCAGCAACACATCCGAATACTCTTCATTGACCAGCACCATAAAGGCCGCCAATGCCGGGGGAAGAACAGCAAACGTCACCGCCGTAAAGCGCGTTTCCGCACTGGCTGCAAGGAATTCCCGCCGCATGGCCTGTTGTGTTCTCAGTGACGTGGACACCTGTTCCAGCACTGGACGAATCGACGAGCCGAAACGCGAGGTTGTGCGCAGGGCTATGGCGACCAGAACCATTGCGGGCACCTTGTAAAGATCTGCGAAATCCTCAAACAGTCGGGTATATTCACGACCAGACTCCACGGCATTGCGCAGCCGGAAAACCAGCGGGCTGAATACGGGTGACGACTCATCAAACGCCGTAATCAGAGAGTGCTCCAGGGATCGGCCAGCATCGATATTCCTCAATACCGCATCCACTACACCCGGGAGCTCTTCATGAATGGTCTGGCGCTGCTTCTGAAATCTCATGCGCCACCAGACTCCCAAAGCCGTCACAGTGAAAAACAGTACCACCAGAAAAACCACCACACCCCGGGACACGGCAATAATGGTCAGCACCCCCATCAACACCACCGATAGCATTACCAGGCGCTGAATACTCCAATGGATATCGGCCTGGACCAGCACTCTCTCCAAAGGTCCCAGATCCACTCTGGCACCGCCGAGTCCGGCGGCTTCACCGGCGGGTGTCAATCGCGTCTTGATTGTCTGTGTGATCTGACGGCCGCTTTGCCACTCGCTCCACCCTAGCTGCAACAACAGCAGGAAGACTGCGAGAAGTCCCACCAGCAACGCACCGGTGAACCAGAGCTGGCTAGTCACGTTGGCCCCTCCCCGGTCAGCGGGGCCAGGTCGCCATGCTCTTCACGTTCTGCCCGGTAGAGGGTTTCCATTTTGTAGGGATCGTCCGGTGTGGACTGCATCGCAACGACTTCACTGATAAACCGGCGGCCGCTGGGTAACCTGGCAAGCTGGACGATGACATCCAGCGATGAGCCAATCAAACGGCCAATGGCCCGCTCACCGGCATCATAACCATTCACCGCAAGCAAAGTTTCAATTCGGACCAGCGCATCTTTTGCACTGTTGGAGTGAATCGTACTCATCGAGCCTTCATGACCGGTATTCATGGCCTGAAGCAGTTCGATAATCTCACCGGAACGCACCTCACCAAGAATAATCCGGTCTGGCCGCATACGCAGCGCGTTGATCACCAGGTCCCGGGCAGTGATCTTGCCCGAGCCTTCGGTATTGGCCGGTCGGGTTTCCAGGCGCACGATGTGTGGATGATTCAGCTGGAGTTCCGCCGAATCTTCGATAGTGACAACCCGCTCGTCCCTCGGGATGTATTGGCTCAACAGATTGAGGATAGTGGTTTTACCGGTACCGGTGCCGCCACTGATCAGAATGTTACGGCGCGCCTCGACCAGATTCATCAGGATTTCCAGGCAACGGGACGTCATGGAACCGCTGTTCACCAGATCCTGGGCCGTCAGGTGCTTTTGTGTAAATTTCCGGATACTGATGGACGGACCGTCCAGGGCGATCGGGGGAATAATGGCGTTGACACGGGAGCCGTCCGGCAGGCGGGCATCCACCATGGGGCTGGACTCGTCCAGTCGACGCCCCAGGGGCGCCAGAATGCGGCGAATCACACGGGTAACATGATCATCGTCAATGAAACGGGTCTGCGCCCGCTGCAGCACGCCGGATACTTCAATGAACACATCCCTGGGTCCGTTGACCAGTATGTCATTAACGGTTTCATCCGCGAGTAACGGTTCCAGAGGCCCGAACCCCGCAACTTCATCAAAGGTTTCGCGGGTCAGCAAAGTCAGATCCTGAGCAGACAGCGGCATCCTGTGCTGGGCGACAAAACTCCGCACGTTGTCCTGGATAAAGGCAAACAGGGTCTCACGGCCAGACTTACCGACTTCCATCCCCTCTTCGTCCAGACGCTCCACCAGAAAGTAGTGAACGCGCTTTTTCAGATCCTGATATTCCTGATCAATCCGGGTGGCCATTCCGCGCTCTCCTTATCCAATCCGCAATAACTTGCGTCGCACGGCGACTTGATCGTTCCTGTTTTCATCCGCTCCGTAGCGTTTGAGAAGTGCTTCCAGCTGTTTCTGATACGGGCTTCTTTGGGGCAGTTTGTGCAACGGCAACCCCGCATTGATCGACATCAGCCGGTTGTTCCAGTCCAGTGGCAGGCTTCCCATATAATCGATGCCCACCGCTCGCTCGATTTCACCAATCGCCGGGGAGCCCTTCTTCTCATAGCAATCCAGCACCAGCGATTTTCGACAGTCACGGGCAAGATGTTCACGCCAACCATCCAGTTGCCGGCGCGCTTCGTGGGCCTGCTCAACAATAGGCTGAATCACCACCACCAGATCCTTGGCATGCAGACCGACCGCACTGATCCAGAAATCCGCAACGACTGGATCCACGTTGACAACAATGTTATCGAACATGCTCATCAGCTGGCTGACGGCGATAAACAGATCTGCGTTACGATCGTCACTGAGGGCTTCAGGCGACAGCTTGCCCGACAGCAGGCGGAGATTAGGGGCGTATTCCTCCAATGCGGTCTCAATCATTGCCTGATCAAGCGATTCCGGATTCTGTAGAAGGCTTTCCAGGGTCACCCTGTTATTACTGTCCAGATAAAATGCGTGCCGGTCCGTCGCCGAGGTGTCCAGTGCGAGAATCCGGGCGTTCGGGAACAGTTTATTGGTGGTGAATGCCAGGTTCTGTGCGAAAAATCGAGTATCAACCACCGCACTGGAACTGGTAACCAGGGTAATTTTCTTCCGCCCTTCTGACGTACGGGTGCCGGTGGTGGCGCGCTCGGGCGACACGTGAAGAAATTGCTGGATTCGTGTCCTGATTTCCTCGCCATCACTACTGGCGATGAAGCAATCCCGGGCACCTGCCCGCATGCTCCGCAGGAGAAAGTCCTGGCTCACCCTGCGAGTCAGGGATACGACCGCCAGGTCATTACGGGATTTAGTCAGGGCACTGATGATCCTCAGGGCTTTCTCGGCATCGTTTTCATCCGCTGCCACCATCACAAAGCGACTGCCAGTGGCCTCTACCAGCCTGCTGACACGGGAAAGGTCGGAAGAAGCAACAAACTCCACAGGCCACATACCGTCCAGAGTGCGCTCAAGCCATGTCCTGATACCAATGTCATCCGCCACACAAACAAGAATGTCGTCTCTGTTCATAGGATCACCAGCTCAGTCCGTGTTTGATGGGGCGTTCACCTGGGCTGGAATCAGTCGCCATGTCCAGCCAGCCCGTACTGCTGTGATGATAGTCCCGAGCGATGGTTTCCAGCTTGCCATTGCCCTGCTTGCCGGGGCTGACCAGATGCGGGGTCACCACCATGATGAGTTCGCGATCTTCCCGCGCCACCCGATCGGAACGAAACAGCGCACCTAAAACCGGTAGATTGCCGAGCCCGGGAATCCGGTCACTGTTGTTAAAGGTATTACGGCTCACCAGCCCACTGATAATGAACGTTTCCCCAGGCGCCATGGCAACGGTGGTTTCCGTACGTCGCACCCGCAAGCCGGGAATGGTAATGCCACCAGTGGTCACACCGGCGGTGTCATCCAGATCACTGACCTCCGGCGCCACTTTTAAAATGATCTGGTTTTCACCCACCACCGTCGGTGTCAGGCTCAGACTGACGCCGAACTGTTTGAACTCCACCTGTATCCCGTTATCGTCACTACGCACCGGAATCGGGAACTCCCCGCCGGAGAGAAAGGTGGCGCTTTGGCCGCTCAATGTGACCAGCGAAGGCTCCGCCAGCGTGTAGGCAAAACCGCCGGACTCAAGGGCATTGAGAATACTCAGGGAGCTGTTTCCAAACCGGAAAAAATTGAAACCGTTGGTTGCAATGCCCATCGCACCACCGAATCCAGGCACCACCGAGTCCGGTGCAGCAAAAGAGGCACCGAGACGTCCGCTGTCGAACAGTTTGGAGTAGTACATCCCCAATTCATTCAGCTCATTGCGGTTAACCTCAACAATACGGATATCGGTCTGCACCTGAGTCCCGAAGGGCAGCCTGGCGCCAAGAGTCGACGCAACAACGACCGGGGAGCGCAAAGGTTCCGAACGACCCTTGAGCCAAACCGACAAAATGGCCGCACCCTGCGACTTTGCGGTTACCAACAGTTCCCTGTCGCCGGACACCGATACTGCCGCCACCTCCGGGTCAGACGTTGCAACCTTGGCCAGGGTATCCGCAAAGCTCAGTACCTTCTGCTCCCCCGTACCCAATGTGACCGGAGTGCCATCCGCCATTTCTTCGCCCTGGGCCGCTGCCGGCAGGACACCTGCCAGGCTGCCCAACAACACTGCCGTGAGCCATAGGGCGATCGGTTTACCGTACATACACACTCCTTGATTCGGATCCTTCGAATACCTGTACGCGGGTGGAAGGTGGGGGTGTTGCGCGCCGGGCTGGCGCTGGCTTGGGCGGCTCGGGGAAAAGATCTTCCAGGTAGACCGGTTTCACTTCCGGCTCTTTACCCTCTGTCGCGGCTTCCGATGCGGCCACCTGTTTCGGGGCAAGTGCCACCAGTTGGAGCTTGCCTTCACTGGACGCCAACAACAGGCGCGAAACCTCACCTTCGGGCACCGACAAGACAACGGTGTTGTTGCGCCGGGAATCGTTTTCCTCCCCCGCTTCACCGTTGTACGGAACCCCCTTGACCGCCAGCACCAAGACGTTCCCCAGCACCTTCAGGGCAGCAGGTTTGTCTTTGTCCGATCGGCGAAAGGAGGCCGTCACATCAACCCGGTCACCGGGGCGCAACAACCCCCCCACGCCCGAAACATCGTCCACGGCAACGGCCATCGCCTGATGTCCTTGCGGTACCAGAGTTTCCAGCACGCTGTCAGTTCGGAGGTTCGCTTTTGTCAGCATCTGGCCTGCCGAAAGGGCGGTTTTGATGGGTTGGCCATAGGGGGCATCGTCGGCACGAATGGCGTCGGGTACGGGATCTGAAGAGGCAACCGACGTAAAGCCCTCTTCCTCCATGACATCGCCGGGGGACAGGCCCTGACGGGCGACAAGATATCGATACTCCGGGGCAAACGGCATCTGCTCAGGCTGAGACACCTGGGTTTGCTGGGGTTTGGCAGGCTGATCCGTTGTCGACAGCAGACCAACGATAGCAAGGCCCAATGCAACGAGTGCCAACACCGTCGCCGGCAACGCGTAAATCAGTCTTTTATTCATTGTTGTTGTGCCTTAGTCATCCAAACTAGAAGGCCATGGTTGCTTCCGCACTCATTGTGTCAGGCATGGGCGGAAACTTTCCCAGAAACCCGAACGTCAATTGAGGAACCATGGGCTCGGTCTTATTGTCACGGGAGAGGGTGCAGCTCAGGAAATCGCCTGAACCATCCACCTGACATTCATTGCCGGTAATTTCCACTCCGGCCCTCAGGCGTTGGGATTTCGACGCCCAACCTTGTGCCAGCGCCGTGTTGGCAATGGTGGCAACCTGACCCGAAAGATCATCTGCCGTATAACGGGTACGATCCACCCGCAGAGCAGCCGAGGCAGCCTGATCCACCACGCTCTGCATCTCATACTTCCCGAAAAACAGAATGCCGTAGGCCGCCGCCCCGTAGAGCATGGCGACGACCATGGGGAAGAGCAGCAAAAACTCCAGAGCAACTGCCCCACGACTATTTCGCATAAATAGTGCCTCGCCCCCGCACGGTCACGAAAACTCGGTCTTAAGTACCACTTCCTGCGGAAGCTGCATCAGTGAAGAGGTCAGTGAAGGCTTGAACCACCTGAGCCCCAACGCCTGAAGTGGCGAGCAGGGTGAGAATTCCGATTAATGCCGCGGCCAGAACAATATATTCAAGCGCAGAGGCACCTTTCTGTTTGGATTTCAGCGGCAACTTCCTGGTCTGGAGATTGGCGGCAATACGTGTGGACATGTTGTTGATCCTTTGGATGCTCATGGCAAACTCCTTCGCATGGCTTGTTGTATGACTTAAACGTAGTTCAAATGCCGCCATCAAAGCGACAGGTTTTGTTTTGCTTTTTGTTACTGATAGTCAGGCTTTTTTTCTGCCGTCAATTGACCCAGCTCATAAAAACACTCTTCAGGACCGAGCCAAAAGTCGATTACGTCACACCACATTAACACCGCGCCACCCATTAAAATATTGCCTTTAAAGACAAGTAAACTGGCCATATCGGCCAATAATCACACGGCCCGAAAGCCTCCTGAATCCGGCCTGAGCCTACGCCCCCCCTGACATTGCCGACCACCAGCCGCAAATGGGATACTGATCCTCAAATCCTATCCGGATCGCTTTATGACAACGCCTCATCAAGCTGTTGCAAGAATTATCGATACCACTCAACCACAAACTCTGCTGGTTTGCGGGGTGCTGGCTGAGGAAGCGGGCAGGCACTGGCAGTTACATAATAAACACAGCCACTTAACAACACTGACAGAAACCTCGCTTAATGACGCATTCCCACTTCCCGAAATTCAGGATCTGGCACTGGTGACCGACGTTCTGGAGCAACTTCCCCGAGCTCAGGGCGAGATGCTCCTGGGTCAGTTGAGAAATTACGGCACCCACCAGATTGCCGTCGTGATCGAGCCCGATCACGGCTGGAGCTTCACCGACTTTATTGCCCTGGGCTTTCGGCGGCAGGCAGAGCTGGAGAACGATGGTGCGCCTTCAACGCTCTACACCTACAATATCGACACTTACAATCACAAACGGGCGTGGAACAACCCGGACAACTGGGCCAACCCGGAGATGTGGGGCAAGGCCTGGTGGTGACCATCCCGGACCCTATCCATGACAGGATCAGACACGATGCCGCTGTTTACCGAGAAGAATGCAGAAAAGCAGTTAAATGCAGAGGCAGACAAGGTCCACCGCGACGACCTTGAAAGCCTGCTGGTCCGTCAATGCGCCATAGAAGAAAAAGTAAAAGGCAGCGGCAAACTGAATCGCTTCAGCGCCGACATCAAGCTTATGTTTGCCATGATACGGGACTACTGGAACGGCAATTATCGCGATGTGCCGTGGAAAAGTATTGCCGCCATTGCCGGAGCCCTCATATATGTGCTGAATCCGCTGGATGTTATCCCGGACCTGCTGTTTGGCATTGGTTTTCTGGACGATGCCGGTGTCGTGGCCCTGTGCCTGAAGCTGGTGGAATCGGACCTTCATCGCTATGCCGCCTGGAAAGAACATCAGGAAGAGAGAGAAAGTGCACCTCAATCGAATTGATTAAATTCTGATCTGAAGGTAATCTCCCCCCTCGTTTTCCGGCACTGCAATCACATCTGGAGTTACTGTGGATTTCGCCACTCTTATTGGTCTTGTTGGCGCCATTTTGCTGATCGCCTCTGCAGTGATTCTCGGCGTTTCCCCATCCGTTTTTATAAATCCGGCCTCCCTGCTGATCGTTGTTGGCGGCACGTTGCTGGTGGTACTTGCCAAATTCAGCTTTGCCCAGTTTTTAGGGGCCTTCAAGGCCGCCGCCAGAGCCTTCAAATTCAAGTTGCCGGAAACTCAGGCCAGCATTGAAGAACTGGTGGACATCAGCAACGTGGCGCGGAAAGAGGGCGTTCTTGGTCTCGAAGGCCGAGAGCTCAGCAGTCCCTTTCTAAGCCAGGGCATCCAGATGCTGGTTGATGGCCAGGATGGCGACACCATCAAGCAACTCCTGAACAAGGAGCGCTTGATGACGCTCGACCACAACCGCTCCGGGGCCAAGGTCTTTACCGCCATGGCGGACGTCGCTCCGGCCATGGGCATGATCGGCACCCTGATTGGTCTGGTGCAGATGCTCTCGAATATGGAAGATCCGAAATCCATCGGCCCAGCGATGGCCGTTGCCCTTCTGACCACACTTTATGGCGCCATGATCGCAACCATGATCGCCACCCCCATCGCGGACAAGCTGTCTCTGCGGATGACGGAAGAGGCGCGGATGCAGTCCCTGTATATCGATGCACTCGTCGCCATTAAGGCTGGCACCAATCCGCGCATCGTTGAACAGCTACTCTCCAGCTACCTCCCACCCAAGGAGCGCGAGAAACTGGCTGAGGCAGAGGGCACTTAGTCATGGATGAGTTACCGGAAGAGGAGAAACCGGGCATCCCGGCCTGGGTTGTCACCTTTGCGGACCTCATGTCCCTGTTGATGTGTTTCTTTGTTCTACTGCTCTCGTTCTCGGAAATCGATGCCCAGAAGTTCAAACAGATAGCCGGTGAACTGTCCAAAGCCTTCGGTGTTCAGCGCGAAGTCCCGGTTCTCGAAATTCCCCAGGGCACCAGCCCCATTTTCGACAAGTTTTCCCCCGCCCCGCCGGAACCAACGGTGGTCAATGAAGTAAAGCAGACCACGACCGATGAACAGCCGGAGCTCCAAACCCTGAAAAGCCCAACCGACGTGGCTGTGGAATCTGCCATTCAGGATCAGATGCAGGAATCCATGGACCAGATTCTCGACGTGTTGGGGCCAGCCATTGCGGACGGACGCATCAATGTCAGCCAGGACCAGCGACGCATTGTGATCCGGGTCGAAGAGAAAGGCTCTTTCCCGTCAGGGTCTGCCCAACTGACTTACGAATTCGAGGGTCTCTTGCTGGAAATGGCGGAGATTCTGGCCGATATTCCGGGCAATCTGACCATCGAAGGTCACACGGACAACGTCCCGATCCGAACAGACCGCTTTTACAGCAACTGGGACCTCTCGGCGGCCAGGGCAGCCGCTGTCGCGAACGTGCTGCTGGCCCGTGATTACGTGCAGTCGACCAGGCTGGCCGTGACGGGGCTTGCGGATACGGAGCCGAGAGTGCCGAATACCTCCTCTGACAACCGCGCCAGGAATCGTCGGGTAGAAATTATCATCGATCTCTCCGAGCCCATGCAGGAGCATGAAGTTCGCCTGCGGGAACTCATAGAGTCCGCCTCCCGAGACCAGGAAACGACTCTCGGAATCGAGTCTGACAACACGCCATCGAACGACATCAACTGGTAAGGCACGCCAGACCAGATTGGTGCGCCAACCCCAAAAATGCACAGCAATAGTGCAATTGTGGTTAGCTTCACCCTGGCGCGGATGCCAAATAATCCCGCAACCCCCTTATCGCTCTAAAAATGCATCGTTTTGGAACAGCTCTTGCTTCTGATGCACCCCATCAATGCACACAGGCCCGACAGAGGCCGAAAACATAACATCAGGAGAGAAAACCCGTGGACATCACGAGTGCAGTACACACCCTGACCGAAAGCGCCAACACGCTGTTCATACTCATCGGCGCCATTATGGTGCTGGCCATGCACGCCGGCTTTGCCTTTCTGGAAGTGGGTACCGTAAGACACAAGAACCAGGTCAACGCCCTGGTCAAGATCATGACCGACTTCGGCATCTCTGCCGTCGCCTATTTCTTCATCGGCTACTACATCGCCTACGGCAGCCACTTCATGGCCGGCGCTTCGGAACTGACCGCCGCCAACGGCTACGATCTGGTGAAGTTCTTCTTCCTGATGACCTTCGCCGCCGCGATTCCCGCCATCGTCTCCGGCGGCATTGCCGAGCGGGCGAAGTTCTACCCCATGCTGATTGCTTCCGGCCTGATCGTGGCCTTTGTCTATCCGTTCTTTGAAGGACTGATCTGGAATGGCAACTATGGCTTCCAGGCCTGGCTGGAGACCCAGTTTGGTGCAGGTTTCCACGACTTTGCCGGCTCTGTTGTGGTGCACGCCGTGGGTGGCTGGATCGCCCTGGCCGCCGTCCTGCTGCTTGGCGCCCGGAATGGACGTTATCGCAATGGTCGCGTAGTCGCTTTTGCACCGTCCAATATCCCGTTCCTGGCCCTCGGCGCCTGGATTCTGACCGTGGGTTGGTTCGGTTTTAACGTGATGTCCGCACAAACCCTGGACGGCATCAGCGGCCTGGTGGCGGTCAACAGCCTGATGGCCATGGTTGGTGGCGTACTGGTCGCCATGCTGGTCGGTAAAAAGGACCCGGGCTTTATCCATAACGGCCCGCTGGCCGGTCTGGTCGCCGTGTGTGCCGGTTCAGATCTGATGCACCCGGTCGGTGCGCTGGTGACCGGCGGTGTTGCCGGGGCCGTCTTCGTGTACCTGTTCGAATGGGCCCAGGCCAAAATCGAGCGCCTGGATGATGTATTGGGTGTGTGGCCGCTGCACGGTGTGTGTGGCGTCTGGGGTGCGATCGCTGCCGGCATCTTTGGCCAGGAAGCCCTGGGTGGACTGGGAGGCGTCAGCCTCATGTCCCAGATTGTTGGCTCCGTCGCCGGCGTTCTGATTGCCTTCGTGGGCGGCTTGATTGTCTACGGTGTGATTAACGCGATTGCCGGGCTCCGCCTGACCCAGGAAGAAGAGTTCAACGGCGCGGACGTGAGCATCCACAAGATCGGCGCCACCTCAATGGACTGAAGCCTGCCGGCTAGTACCCGGTCAGCTCCATGTAGCCCTCACCCTGATGGCTGCCGGTGACGCTGACCGGGCTTTCCCAGTAAGGGAATAAACCGTCGTTCCAGTACTGCCCCTGTGGCGCCATCACATTGAAATCAGCCTGTCGCCCGGGAATGCGAATATGCCACTGTGCCGGTATGTTGCCCTCAGCAGTGTCGCGATGCTCTACAACCTCCAGCGTCATCGTATCGGCCCCTAGCGGAATGACCTCCCGTTCCGGCGTCACCCAGGTGCCTGACAGGAAATCCCCACCCGCCTCGCGCAAGCGGAACATCATCAGCTTGTCTCCAGACTCCAGATGCAGAGCAAACCAGTCCCAGCCCTGTTGACCGGCTTTCAGAAACTGGCTGCTCCATTCCCGGTCGAACCAACCCTGCCCTGACACCCCAAAGGTTTCACCGTCGAGCGTCACCTCACCTTCAATGGCCAGATCCACCAGACTGAAGTACATCGAGCCTTCGCCACTGGCGGATTTGGGGCTGAAACCGTCGTCACCATGGGCAACCGGCTCCCCCTCAATCGTCACTCGCAGGTCGTATGACCAGCCGTCACCACTGACCTGCAGCCGCCAGCGCCCGTCGCCCTCCACCCGCATATGCCAATCGTCGAGCCAGACCTCAAAGGGCTCCGCCGTCGCCCCAGCCTGCCCGATGCCACCCCGGGCCAGTTTTTCGGAGAACCAGTGCTGCCCTTGAAAGGATACTGCCGCGTGGGCCATCCAGGCCGCGTCCAGGGGCCAACTGTCTGGTTCAGGCTCAGGTTCGCCGGGATCGCGTGCTTCCAGAGCCTGGCGGAACTGGGTCCACTGCAGACCAAGCGGTTCCCCCTGCTCGGTGGTGAGATTGGCAGTCAGGTACCACCATTCGATGCGGTGTCGTGGGTGAGGCCCGAAATCCTCGGGGAACCGCAACCGATGCCCTGGTGCCGGCTGAGCGAAGACATCCTCATCTACCTGTTCGGCCAGGCCTGCAAACCCAGCGGATTCCGGAGTTTCCGAACACGCCGTCAGGCCAAGGACCAAGGCCATCAAGCCCCATCGAAGCGGTTGAAAACAACACGTCATCGCTCACCCCCACCTGAGACATTGGCCACGACCGGGGCCGCCACCCCAGCTCCGAGCTGTCGGCGCATCAGCACAGCAATCGCAAGGCCAATTACCAGGCACAGCACCAACATTTCCAGCCAGAATCCGGGATATACTGCCATCGGCAGAGACCAGCCAAACGCCAGTGGATTGATGCGACTGACCAGTGTCCACGTCAGCCATACCCCCAATGGCAGGGCCGCCACAGCAACCGCACCGGTCAGGCACATGGCCAGCCACCGCAGCTGGCCTGCCGCTTCCCGACGTGACAGCCCCCAGACAAACAACAACCGGTAGTACCGGGCCCGCGTGGTAAAAAACACCCACCCCATGACCAGTAGCGACGTTCCCGCCAGCACCAACGTCAACACTGTAATGGCGCGGGTAATCAGGAAGGTCTGATCAAACACTCCCGAGGCCAGGGACCGAATACTGCCGTTATCCCGGACCGTCAGTTGGTCGATATTCCAGACAGTCGCCAGGCCCTGCTCGATCTCCGCCATGGCCAATGTACCGGGGTTCAGGGACAGGCTTTGAAAGCGGGTGTTGAAGGTCTCCGGTAAAATTTTCCCCGCAACCAGGATCTCTCCGTCTGGACGACCATAATCCGCGTACACACCGACCACTGGCAGCGCCAGGGTTTGCTCTCCGAGGACAAAACCGATTGGGTCGCCAGGCTGATACCCCTGACGTCGCGCCAGTTGTTCATTCACCATCACGCCCTGGCCGGCAGCCAGCTTTTCCCAGGCATCCGGTGTGGCATCAAGCAATGTCCAGCCCGTGACCAATGGCCCGATTGGAGAGATTGAAAACAAGTCGACTTCCACAGAAGTCGCAGCATCGTCGCCTGCCATTTCCGGCACCACGTGTGTTTTACCTCGCTGAACGAGATGCCAGTCACCCAGCCCTGACAGACCTGCAAGGTAACGGACCCCGTCCGCCGCTGCGGATTGCTCAGGCACTTCCACATAGAATTCGGCCTCCAGACGCTGGCCCAGCCAACGCTCGAAGGTGTCCTCGAACGTCGTCACCAAAGCCTGGATTGCCAGCACCATGGCCACGGCAAACTGCAGCGCCACTACTGGCAGGGCCAGGCGACGGAACAGTACCGCCAACTCCCGCCGTTGCCATAGCGTGATTGCACCCGCGCCCTCGGCGCGCCATTGCGCGACGAAAGAGAGCACTCGTGGCGTCAGCAACCCCACAGCCACAAACACCAGGGCAATACCTACATACAGCCAACCAAGAGTAAACGGCCAGGCAACCATTGCCAGGCCCAGCCCGAGGGCAGGCACACCGAACCACAACACCGACTGTCTTCCCGATATCCATGGCAACCTCCGCAACAGCCATCTATCGGCAAAGCACGCCAACAACACCACGGTCACCATGACCAGTGCGGGCAGGACAAAGCCATCACCACCCACTGCGTACAGAGGCGCATCAAACAGGCTTTCCAGAACCTGGCCAAAGCTGCCACCGAGCATTTCCGCCAACAACCGCCCCAGCCAGATCCCGGGGATCACGCAGACCGACGTCAGCACAACCATCTCAATCAGCAACAGGACCTGAACCCGGGCAGCGGGCACGCCAAAGCGCCCCAGCAACGCAAAACTCTCGCGACGCTGCACTAACCCCAACTGGTAGACGCTGCGCACCAGAAGCGCCGTTATCAGCAACACCAGAACCCCGAGGGCATCCAGATTCAACAGGAAGCTCTCTCCCAGTTCGCCGGTAGCCGGCCCCATCGAGAAGTCCTTCAGGCGGTAGTCAGCAGGAACAGCATCAGCTTCGACATCTACTGGCACCAGAAGAGAAAGAGCCCCGTCACTGCCCTGACGAACCATCGCCTTCGCCTCAGCGATATCGAGGAAAGGCGTCCCGTTCAGCGCATCCACTCCGGCCTGACCGGGCGCCTCGGTCCCGAAACAGGCGCTTGCGAACGGATCCACACCAATCACACGCCCTTCCGGCGGCGGCCGCTGGACCTCCAGCCAGGGCATCACACACAATCCCTGACGCCGCAAATAGGCGAAATCCTGCACGGACAACGCCTGCCCATCCTCCCGCACCAGCTGTTGCTGACCGGCTATAGCCCGCTCACTCTGGGCAAGGCTGGCCCGTGCGTGGTCGGTAAGATGGCTGACGCCGGTCCACAACATGGTTGCCAACACAATCATCAACGCCAGTGCCAGCAGTTGCAGCGGGTGACGGCGATAATGGCTGAGCAGAGCGGAGAAAACGGTCATTGGCTGCCTCAGGTTTCGGGCAGATGCCCGAGGTCCAGATGGTGGCTGCACCGGGTAGCCAGTTCGGCATCGTGGGTAGCCAGGATCAATCCGCAGCCGTGACGGGACTGAAGATCAAAGAGTTGTCCAGTGACGTCTTCAGCGGTATGGCGATCCAGGCTGCCAGTGGGCTCATCGGCGAGGATCAGGGCCGGGTTCATGGCAAACACCATGGCCAGGGCAGCGCGCTGGCGCTGACCACCGGACACCTGGTCCGGAAAGCGGCCGGCAAGCTCACCAATCCGCAGACGCTCGAGCCAGTCCCTGCAGTCATCCTCATTCTGTCCCGCCAGCCCTGCCCGCAGGCGGACATTGTCCAGCAACGACAGGGCGGGCATCAGGTTCGCTTCCTGGAACACCACGCCGATCTGCTGCCGGCGCAAGTTCGCCCAGCGGGCTTCAGTCTGACGATCAGTATTATTTCCTTCAAAAACCTCGTCGAGCACCTGCACGCTGCCGGTGTCAGGCTGCTCCAGACCACACAGGATATTGAGCAAGGTACTTTTTCCGGACCCCGAACGGCCGGTCAGGGCCAGTGACTCGCCCCGATCCAGTTGCAGGGAGAGATTACGGAACACCGACACCGGCTGATTGCCGCTGCGGAACTGCTTGTTCAGGCCTCGGGCCGTAAGCAAGGATGCCACCATGTATTTCCCGTCAGGATTAGTCAGGAGCGCTCAGGGGCTCGGCAGTGGAACCGTGACGCCGCGCCCGCCACTCACGGAACTGTTCAAGCCAGGACAGGAGCGCCGGAATGACCACCAGGACCAGCAAAGTCGACAGCCCCAGCCCGAAGGCAATGGACGTGGCCATGGGAATCAGGAACTGTGCCTGCAGGGACGTTTCGAACATCAGCGGCAACAGCCCGCCGATGGTGGTCAGTGACGTCAGTATCACCGCCCGCATCCGCTGAACGGCGGCCTCATTGAGCGCGTCGGTAATGCCCAACCCTTTCTGCCGCTGCTGATTATAGAAAGCGACGAGAATAATGGCGTTATTGACCACAATGCCGGACAGGCCGAACAGACCAAACAGGGACAGAATGGTCAGCTGCAGCCCCATCAGCCAGTGCCCCAGCAAAGCACCCACCAGGGCAAACGGGATAATGGCCATCACGATCAGCGGCAGGCTCCAGGACGCAAACACCCAGACCAGCACCACGTACATCAGCCCCAGGCCAATCACCAGCCCCGTTTTCATATCGGCCATGGTTTCCCGCTGGTCCGCCGACCGGCCTTCAAAGCTGTAGCGCACATTGTAGCGACCGGCGATGTCCGGTAGCGCCTCAGACTGCAGGCTTTCCAGAACCTGATCGGTGGTGCTGACCCGGGTGTTCAGCCCCGATGTGACCTCAATCGACAGTTTCCCATCCGCGTGACGCAGAGCCTGGAAGCCCTGGCGGTGGTCGAGGTTCATCACCTGGGTAAGCGGCACAAAGCGTCCGTCCGGAACCCGCACTGTGATCCGCGAAAGGGTCGACAGACGCTCGCGCTGATCCCGCGGCAACTGCACGCGTACTTCCACCTCGTCGCGGCCATCCTGGTATATCTGTGCAACCCGGCCATCGAAAGCCGCCCTGAGTTGCTGTCCGAGATCCGCGGTGGTCAGTCCCAGGGCTTCTCCATAGGCGCTGACCTGATAGATCAGCTGTTCACGCCCCCACGGCATGTCATCCTCAACGTCCAGCACCCCTGGCAGGGTTGAAAGCGCCTGGATCAGCTCATCGGCTGCCCGCTTCAGGTTTTCGGCATTGTCGCCGGTCAGTCGGACATTCACATCCCGGCCCGGTGGGCCGGCCTGGCGTTCCGAAATGGTGAGATTGTCCATCCCGGCAGGCATGTCCAGCCGGCTGCGCCATTCGGTGATGAACTCGGGGTTGCGCACCGATCGCCGATCCGAGGGCACCAGCTCAACCATTATGGCCCCCAGCTCGTCGCCGCTGCGTGAGCTGCCCTCAGCACTCTGGGTTGCCCCCTGCGTGGTGACCGCATTGAGAATGAAATCCCCACCCAGGGCGTCTTCCGTCTCATTGAGTGTTCTCTGCATCTGAGCCAGGAAGTCATCCACCGTTCCCCGGTCAGTGCCGGCGACAAAGCTGACATTGGCGTGAAATACCGAGGGTTCCGGCGTCGGGAAGAAATTGAACCCGAGCCTACCGCCAGCCAGCAACCCAACGGTCACAATGGCCAGGGCAACGGCGCCGGCAACCGTGGCGCCACGGTGCTCCAGAGTGTAACGGGAGAGTCGGCGGAATCGCCCGTCCCGGAACTGTTCAAAACGCTGCTCAAAGCCACGCCGGAAGCGTTCAACCGGACCGGGCTGTTCCGGCTCGGGTGCTACCTTTTCCGTTTTCTTTTTTGGACGGGGAACAAAGGCGTGTCGCAAGTGGGCCGGCAGAACAATAAAACATTCCAGCAGCGAGGCGACCAGCACACAGATCATCACCAAGGGAATATCCCCAAGGATATTTCCAATCACACCACCGACCACCAACAGCGGCATGAAAGCTGCGACGGTGGTCAGGGAAGACGCCAGCACCGGCCAGACCATGCGTTTTGCTGCCCCCTCGGAGGCGTATATGGATTCCTCACCCATGCGGGCATGGGCATCGGCGTCTTCGCCCACCACAATGGCATCATCGACGATCACCCCCAACGCCATGATCAGCGCGAACAGCGAAATCATGTTAATGGAACCACCGATCAGCCAGAGCACCGCCATGGCCGCAAGGAAAGCCGTCGGAATGCCGACGGCAACCCACAGGGCCACACGGCCCGGCAGGAACAGGTACAGCAGACAGATCACCAGCACCAGGCCGCCCAGGCCATTGGTCACCAGCAGGGAAATACGATCGTTCAGCAGCTGCCAGGTTTCATCGTAAACTTCCAGTTCTACGGTTGGCGGCAACACCGGTCGGGTATCCGCCAGCCAGTTCTCCAGAATCTCGGCCGCAGCCAGAGAATTACCGTTTTCTGCCCGCTGTAACTGAAGTTCCACCGCCGGCTTGCCATCCTGCTCGAGGGTCACCTGGTTCTCGCGGGCCTCTTGCCGGATGATGGCAATATCCCCGAGATTCAGCTGAATTCGCTCACCACTGAGCACGGGCACATTCTCGAACTCCTGAGGGCTTCGACGCTGCTCGACAGCCCGCAACTCGCGGGTGGCGTCCTGTTGCGCCATCATCCCGGCGGGCAAATCCCGCGATATGGCAGAGACACGCCCGGCGATCTGCTCCAGTGAAAGCCCCAGTGTCTCCAGACGTTCAACGGGCACATCGATACTGATTTGTTGCTCAGGCAGTCCCCGAATGGACACACGGTCAATGCCCTGTTGCAGCAACTCATCCTCGAAACGATAAGCCAACTGCCGCAACTCACGGCGATCCACATCACCAAAGACCAGCAACCGGGCTACCGGTTCATAGCGTTCCACCCGGGCAACCTGGGGCTCTTCCGCCTCAGCGGGCAGATTGGTGAATTCGTCCACTTGCTGGCGAACGTCGTCCAGGGCCTGAATCGGGTTGGTATTTTCCTGGAATTCCAGGGTGATCGACGATACCCCCTGGGCCGATGTGGAGGTCATCTTTTTCAGACCGTCCACGCTGCGTAACCGTTGTTCCAGGGGGTTGGTAATTCCCTGTTCGACATCTTCCGCGGAAGCGCCACTCCAGACCACCCGGACGCTCACTATGTCCAGGGCAAAGGTGGGGAAAAACTGAATATTCATGCGGGTCAGCGCCAGCACGCCCCCCAGCAGCATGACCAGCATCACCAGGTTGGCGGCAACCCGATGATGAACAAAAAAGCCAATCACGCCTTTCCTGCGCCTCATTGTTCCACTGCTCCGGAGTCAGCCACTTCTACCTTGAGCCCCGTCACCGCATTGGGCAGGTGCGTGGTAATCAGGCGTGCACCTGAAGCCAGAGCTTCTCCGGACACCAGCAAACGGCGCTCGCCATTCTGACCTCGTGCTTCGCCGATCCGCTCGACCTTCACTCGCTCCATCCGACTGTCTGCAGTCATCAGGTAGACACTGCCAGCGCCGTACAGCGCGCTGAATGGAATCGCAACGGTATTGCCCCGGGCGGCTCGTTCGAGAGTCACCTGCAGCAATCCACCCGGGCGGAGCCCCTTCGGCTCTCCTTCGAGTTCCAGGATAGCTTCGGTTCCAGACGGATCACTGGTACCGGCAAACCGGGTCAGCCGGAACCGGTGGTTATTATCGGCGCTGGTCGCCCTCAGCGTGTCACCCCGGCTCAGAGCGTCCAGCAGTTCGGCACGAAACAATTCCGGCACCCGCGCCCGGAGCTCAAGACCCTCAACCGGATACAGCGACAGCAGGGCTTCGTTCCGGCTGACCTGATCACCGCGAGCCACCTGAATGCCGGTCACGATACCCTCGAACGGCGCAAGCATTCGGGCACGCTTGGCATCCCGCCGGGTGCTGTCGAGATTGGCCTTGGCCTGAGCCAACTTCGCCTCCAGGCTCTGCAGGCGGGCCGGATGTTCCTCAATAGCCCGTTGTCGGGTGTTCACGGTAAGCTCCGCCCTGGCAGCGGCATCGGTGGCGGCCTCCAGTGCCTCACGGGACGCCAGGTTACGATTAACCAGTGACCGTGTACGCTCAAGCTGCCGGCGCGCGTTATCGAGAATGGCCTGCTCATTGGTCAGCGCCGCCTGATCGTTCCGATGGCGTACCTGTTCCGAACGGATCTGCGCGTCCAGATCCGCCACCTGCGCCTCGGCCTGGGCCAACGCAGGCTGGATATCATCGTCATCGAGAGCCACCAGAAGATCCCCCTCATTCACCCGCTGTCCTTCAGTAACCGGCCGTTCTCCGATTCTTCCGGCCAACGTCGCCGTGACCGTCAGCTGCTCAGGAGCCACAACTTCACCGTACAGGGGCAACACCGGGGTATGGATGCCGGGCTCTACCTGCTGAATCTGAACACGCCAGCTACGCTCCGTAGCTCCCACCTCCGCGGGCTCCGGGCGGGTCATCTTGAGAAACAGAAAGCCGGCGACACCGACGGCAAGAATCAATACAGGAATGAGTCGTTTGGACATTACTTGCTGACCAGCTAATGTGAATAAAGCCTTTGGGCTGATGGAATCAAACTACTATACAATCAGGACCAACCCCACGATTCCGCGGAGAACGGTACCCTTGGCTGCAACAGAACATATCGACCTCCTCAATGCGACCCTTCTCAACGTTGTTATTGTTGTCGTGGTGGTTGTCATTCACAACGAGGTTCTTATTCGCCTCAGCAGTCTTCTCTCGCGGATGCGCCAGAGCTATCACTTCCGTCTGATTACGGGCGTGCTGGGCATTCTCGCTGCCCACACGGTTCAAGTCTGGATCTTCGCCACCGTCTTTTACTTCATGCACCATGCCGAATCCTGGGGAGAGCTGACCGGCAATTTCAGCGGCAGCCTGCTGGATTGTGTCCATTTCTCGTTTACAACCTTTACCACACTCGGCTATGGCGATATCGAAGCGCTGGGTGTCCTCCGCTTCCTGACCGGAATCGAGTCCCTTACGGGACTGGTACTGATCACCTGGAGTGCGTCGTTCCTGTTCGTCGAAATGCAGCGCTACTGGCCCACCCGTTAAATCCATTTGCATCGTGCCAGAGTGTAGTACAGCAAAGGTACGACCAGAACGGTGAGCAAAGTGGACATGGCAAGACCGAAAATCAGCGAAATCGCCAGGCCGTTGAATATCGGATCGTTCAGGATGAAGTAAGCGCCCACCATCGCCGAGATGGCCGTCAGGGCAATGGGCTTGATGCGAACTGCGCCTGCCAATACTACCGCTTCGTCCAGCTCTACACCCTCCTCGATCAACTGCCGTATAAACACCACCAGCAGGATCGAGTTGCGCACGATGATCCCGGCCAGGGCAATCATGCCGATCATGCTGGTGGCGGTATATTCCCGCCCCAAAAGGGCATGACCGGGCATGATACCGATCAGTGTCAGCGGGATGGGTGCCATAATCACCAGCGGCAGGATATACGATCGGAACTGGGCCACCAGCAGTACAAAAATCATGAATATGCCCACGCTGTAGGCCGCCCCCATGTCCCGGAAGGTTTCGTAGGTAATCTGCCATTCGCCGTCCCACTTCAGGGTGCCTTTTTCCGGCAGTGGTGGTTGATCGATAAAGTACTGTTCCGGAGCACCCTCCTGCTGGTTCAGGCGTTCGACCATATCAAACATTCCGTACAGCGGTGAATCAGTCTCACCGGCCATATCCGCGGTTACATAGGTCACCGGCAACAGATCCTTGTGATAGATCGCCCCCATCCAGTCCGCTTCCCGAATCCCGGCAATACTCGCCAGAGGTACCAGGTTGCCCGTGCGGCTGCGCACATTCAGAGAGAGCAGTACCGATGGCTGAGCTTTGTCGCCTTCGCCCAGTATCACCCGGATTGGCACGGGATACTTGGCGTGGTCATCGTGCAGGAAGCTGACGCCGGTTCCGCCAAGGGCCGTCTGCAAGGCCCCGACGACCTGGGCCTGGGAAACACCGAGCCGCGCTGCCCGGTCCCTGTCCACTACGACTTCCCATTGCCTTGTGGGGGCTTCCAGAGTGGTGTCGATATCCACCAAGCCCTCCACCTGCGCCATGTCTTCCGCGATTTTCAGCGCCAGTTCCGCCCGGCGTTTATCATCCACGGCGTAGACCTCAGCCACCAACGGAGACAGCACCGGCGGCCCCGGTGGCACCTCCACGATTTTCACGCTGGCACCGTACCTGCCTCCAATCTCCGTTAACGGCGCCCGCAAGGATTGGGCAATGTCGTGGGACTGGCGATCCCGGCGCTCCTCGTGGCTGAGATTCACCTGAATATCGCCCTGATAGGGATCGCTGCGCAGGTAATACTGACGTACGAGGCCGTTGAAGTTGATCGGCGAGGCGGTCCCCGCATAGGTCTGCCAGTTGGTGACTTCCTCTACCGTTTCCAGGTAGCTGCCCATTTCCATCAACACCCGCTGGGTCTGCTCCATGGGTGTGTGCTCCGGCATATCCACCACCACCTGCAGCTCAGACTTGTTGTCGAACGGCAGCATTTTCAGAATCACCGCCTGGAATACAGGCAGGGAGGTGGCCGCCAGGGTCAGCCCCACCACTCCCAGTGCCAGCAAACGGCGTCGCCAGGGATGATCGCCCAGGAACGGACCGAGCACTGTCCGGAAAATTCGCAGGGACAATGGACTAACGCCGTCGGCGGAGCTGGAAGCCTCCTCGACTTCGGCGGCTTGCTCCCCCTTCTTGTGCTTGAGAAGCCTGAAGGCCAGCCAGGGCGCCACCACAAAGGCGACGATCTGGGACAGCACCATACCGGCTGAAGCGTTGATTGGAATCGGGCTCATGTAGGGACCCATCAGGCCACTGACAAACGCCATCGGAATCAGCGCCGCCATGATGGTGAGACTGGCCATAATGGTGGGCGTACCCACCTCGTCCACGGCAACGGGAATGATGTCCTTCACCGCCCGCCGGGAGTTCTGGATCCGCCGGTTGATGTTCTCGGTGATCACGATGCCATCGTCCACCAGAATGCCGATGGAGAAGATCAGCGCAAACAGGGAGACGCGGTTCAGGGTGAACCCCCAGGCCCAGGAAAACACCAGGGTCAGCAGCAGCGTAATCAGAACCGCAATGCCGACGATCAGGGCCTGACGCCAGCCCATGGCCGCCAGCACCAGCAGCACGACGCCCAGGGTGGCGGAGATCAGATCGGTGATCAGTTTGCGGGCTTTCTGGGAGGCGGTTACTCCATAGTCCCGGGTGACCAGCACTTCCACAGATTCCGGCAAGGCCCGGTTGCGCAACTGTGCCAGTCGCTCTTCAATAGCCGTGGTGATATTGATGGCGTTCTCGCCCGGTTTCTTGGCGATGGCCAGGGTGACCGCCGGGTAAACCTGACCGGGCTGGCCCGCCTTGCCGTCCCCATGGGCCGGCCCGAACCCGGTTATCACGCTCTGATCCGCCACAGTGCCACCGCGGCTGACATCGGCCACGTCCTCCAGATGCACCGCAGCGCCATTGTGCATACCCACCACCAGACGCAGGACATCCTCCACCGTTTCAAGAAGCGTTCCGGCCTGGACCGGTATCGACAGGTTGTCCCGGGTAATACGGGCCTCCTGGCTGCTGGTGTTGGCCGCAGCAAGCGCGTTACGGATATCGTCGATAGTCAGGTTGAAGCCGGCCAGCAACGCCGGATCGAACCGGATATCGACGCGATCAGGAATGCCGCCGGTGGTATAGACATCGCGCGTGCCGGGAACCCGCTTCAGGGCAACTTCCAGCATGTGCGCCAGGCGGGTCAATTCCTCACCGGTATGCCCGTTGACCGGATCGTAGAGGGTCAGGGTCATCACCGGAACATCATCGATCCCCTTGGGCTTGATCACCGGCTGGGTCGCGCCCAGATTGGCCGGCAACCAGTCCTGGTTGGAGTACACCTGGTTATAGAGCCGCACCAGGGCTTCCTGACGAGGCACGCCCACTTCGAACTGCACCGTAATCACGGCCTGGCCCTGACGAGATACCGAGTAGACGTGTTCCACGCCCTGTATCTCGCTCATTACCTGCTCCGCAGGCGTGGCTATGGCGCTTTCCACCTCTCGGGTACTGGCGCCAGGAAACGCCACCATGATGTCGGCCATGGTGACATCAATCTGGGGCTCCTCCTCTTTCGGGGTAACCACCACGGCCAGCACGCCCAGAATGATCGCCAGAATGGCGAGCAGGGGCGTGAGGTGATTGTTCTGAAAAACCCGGGCAATGGCCCCGGATGGGCCAACGGGCGGCAGCTCCCGGCTCACTGGCCCGACTCCTCGCCGCGTTTATTGAGCGGATTCAGGCGATCACTGCCGACCAGTTCGGAGGGGTTGGTGACCACCCGTTCGCCTTCACTGAGGCCGGCGAGGACCTCAATCCGGCCATTGTCCCTGACTCCGGTTCGTACCTGCCGCAGCCGGGGCTGGTCCTGATCGTCCAGCACAAACACGGCCCTCAGCTCACTGCGCTGAATCAGGCTGCTGGCCGGCACCCAGAGAGCCTCGCGGCTGGCAACCGGCACACCGACCTTGACCAGCATGCCGGGAAACAGCGAGCCATTGGGTTCACTCAGGCGCATCCGCAGGCGGAAGGTGTGGGTTTGCGGATCGGCATAGGGATAGAAGGTCATTTCACCGGTTTCCAGCACCCGGCCATCGGCAAGCGTGACCTTTGCCTGGCGCTCGGCGCGCGCCAGTTCGGCGTACTTTTGTGGCAGGTCCACCACAACCCGAAGCTGCTCCAGGGAGAGTCCGCTCAGCAGGGGCTGACCGGGGTTTACCGACTCCCCCACCTCCACGTGGCGCTCAGTGAGGATACCGCCGTAAGGGGCCACCACGCGGGTATAGGACAACTGTTCCCGGGCCTCGGAAACCGCACCTTGGGCTCGCTCCACCCTTGCGCGGGCCGCAGCCAGATTGTTCCGGGCCTGATCGAACTCCTGACGGGACACCAGCCCACGCTCGTGAACCGCTTCGATACGCTCGAACCGCTGCCTCGCATCCACCAACGCCGCCTCGGTCTCTTCCAGGCCCGCCTGCGCCTGGCGTAACCGGGAACGTTGTTCACTGTCCTCCAACTGGACAATCAGGTCGCCGGCGGCAACGGAGGCGTCGACATCGTAGGGCAGGCTTTGAACCGTACCGCTGGTCTGGGCAGAGACGGTGCTCTGCTGAGCGGCTTCAATGATGCCATCGAGGTGCACGGTCTCCTGGAAGGAACGTCGCTCAACCGTTTCAAACAGAGGTTGCCCGATTGCCAATGCAGACAACAGCAGGGGAAAAAGCGAAGCAAAAAGGCGAGCGGGAAGACGCATGCCAACCTCTACCATTTGAAGTTATAAGGTTATTCCGCGACTTAACCGAAGTTTAACAGGCCGTCGCTGCGCTTACATTGAGCAGGGACAAAAAAAGCCCCGGGTGAAGGAGTTGGTTCCACCCGGGGCAAGATCGTCACCCGCCGACTATGGGAAGCGGGCAACCGCTATACAGAGACTTACCACCTGGCTGTCAGTGCGGCACGCAGGGTCCTGCCAGGCTCATTAACTCTTACGGCTTCCGGGTTAAACGGATCAGTGTTGGCGCGGCTAACGTGGGGCGCCCAGGTGTTATCAAACAGGTTATCCACCGCCCAGCTGACACTCAGGTAGTCTGCGAGCGGGTGGCTTCCGGACAGGTTCAGCACACCGTAGCCCGGTGAAGTGCCGGGGTCCTGGCCGGATTCCAGATCCACGCGGTCCTGGCGACGGGCCAGCACCCACTCCAGTTCAAGGGCATGCCCCCTATGCTGCCAGCCAAGGGTCTGAATGAACTGCACCGGCGGAATTTGCGGCAGGGGCTTGTTATCGTCGCGGTTCTCGCCGGGCGCCAGTGCCAGCCGTTGCTCTGGCCGGGCATCGCCAGTTCCAGCTTGTGGTGCGTCTCCGGGTCCAGGACTGGGTTGCCCACCCAGCGCCTTGCCGGGTCCATGTTGTTCCAGCTGGCAATGTAACGCTCCGTCACACCGGGGCTTCGGACACTGTGGCTGGCGGTAACCACCAGCGACTGGATCGGAGAGAATCGCCAGTCGCTGCTGACAAAGCCACTGACATTGTCATCGGCAACATCGGTGTTGGTGGTGCCGTATATCGTCTGGTAGGCGTCTGCCGCCGACATGGCCATCATGCCACTGCCGAACACCTTGCCAGCTGCCGCAGCAGACATTTCCACGCGGTCATAGCGCACGCCACCGCCGAGCTTTAACTCTGGCGTTACCCGGTAGAAGCGCTCAGCGAAAAGGCCGAAACGGTCGCGATCCACGTCGGGCCAGAGTACTGAGGTCAGCACATCGAGATTCGCTCCGCCGAACCGTTCGGCGTGCCAGTTATTGGTCTCGATATCCGCACCAATGGCCCAGTCTGTTATGGCATCCGGACTCTGATCCAGGGTCAGCCGAAGGCCCCGGGTTTCGGTCTCGGAAGCCGTAAGCATGTTCATCATGGACTCACGGAGGCTGAAGTTATCCATGATGTGTTCGACATCGGCCTGCCAGGTCAGCAGGTTCCACTCACCATTGACCACTGGCGCACCGAGTTCCAGGCGTAAAATGTCGGTATCGGTTTTCGGTGCGTCCATGCCCGAGCCGGCATATTTCACATCCCGCTCTTCCTGCCGACTCACCAGCCCCTTGATATAGAAACCGTTGTCCGCCTTCCAGGCTGAATCCAGACGAGTCTCTGAATTCTTGTAGGCGCTGCGAACTTCGCGGCCATCGCCGTCTTCGTAATCATCGGCCTCGTCGTAGCCGCCCGCCACCCTCAACCAGATACTGTCACTGCCAACAGCGGCACTGCCATTAATCAGTTTGCCATTGCCATTGTCAGTACAGCCCGCTGTCAGGTGACCAGTGGCACTTGCCCCCTTGAAGGTTGGTGCAGCGGTGGTGGCAATCACCTGCCCACCGGTAATCGGCCCCCAGCGCAGAGTCTGATTCTCAGTACGCACCTCCAGCAACGGTGCCAACGCGACACTCAGGCGACTGGTGGGTGGATCCATGCGATTAGGGCAGGCCCCTTCAACCCGGATACCATCCAACAGCACGTCCACACGCTCCTGACTCTGGCCCCGAACCACTGGCTCAAGTCCACGGCCCCCCATGCGGGAAAGTGATACTGAAGGGCTGGTGGACAGGCGCTCGACTGGCTCTGACGCCAGAATTCGGGCAGCCTCCTCAGACCACTGGCCTTCGGTGATTCGAATCAACGGAAGCGGCTCGTCAACGCCCTGTGCGCAAACCGTCAATGGGGCAGCAACAATTCCCGCTGCACCGATGGCTAAAACCCGGGGGCCAATTCTCGCAGTCATCCAACCTTTACCCTGACCAGCTCCAAGAGAGGTCACCATCATAAAGACCTCTCAACCCCGACGCCTGAGACCAAATGCCGCATCTCTCTGGAGGTATTCCCCCACTACCTGCACTGAAAACCCGCTAGAATGCCGACTATGGAATGGCTCACCCACTCACAAACCGGATTTCAACAGGCTGCCCGTTACCTGCTGGGCATGCGGCTGACTATTGTTGCCATTCAACTGGTTGCCATCGCAGTGGCCGAAACCTTTGTCACACTCTCGCACCGTGGCGAAGCCGTTATCCTGTGCCTGGTTTACGCCGTTATGGCGACACTCGGCTGGCTGTGGCTTACCCGGAAACCACCGGCATCTCCCGGTCCCATCAGCGTTTCCCTTGCTTTGGATTTGCTGCTGATTGGCGGCTGGCTCTATCTGACCGGTGGCTACACCAACCCGCTCACATCGTTGCTGCTGCTTCCCATTGCCGTCGCCATTATTCTGGTTCCGCTGCGCCAGAGCATCGCACTCACCCTGTGCGGCATTCTGGTGTACACCTCGCTGGTGCTGTGGCCAATGCCCGGGTTACACGACCATGCCGGAAGAAATCTGGCGCAGCTCCATCTGGTCGGCATGTGGGTCACGTTTGCCGTGACTGCGGGTATCCTGTTGCTGGTGGTCGGCAACCTCGCCCGCCGCCTGCACCGGCAACAGGCCACACTGGCTGAGGTTCGGGAACGCCGGTTGCGGGATGAACAGATTATTGCCCTGGGTCTGTCGGCGGCGTCTGTTGCGCACCGGCTGGGTACGCCCTTCAACACCATGAGTCTGCTGATCGAAGAGCTCAAACAGTCCAATGACCCTGTAGCCCGCCAGCAGGACCTGGAGATGCTGGAACAACAGCTGGGACTGTGTGCCGGCCACCTTAAGCAGCTGTCTGCAGCTGCCGGCCAGGCCCGGGCCGAGCAGCGACAAATTTTGACGGTCAGCGACTGGCTCAATCGCCTGCGGGAGTCGGCCACGCTGCTGTGGCCGGCCTCATCCGTTCAGTGGCAGCTGCCCTGGCCGGATGGCCGCGTCACCGTGGATGCCACTCTGGATCAGGCAGTCCTCAATCTGCTTGCCAACGCCCTGACTGCCAGTCCGTCATGGGTGTCGGTGAGCGCCCGCGCAGCCGGTCAGGGATTGCTGGAAGTCGTGGTGGAAGATCGCGGCGGCGGTTTCGAGAATGCCCGGCATTCCGAGCCCGGCAGCGAGATTGCGGTGTCTCCGAACGGGCTGGGGGTTGGTCTTTTTCTGTCCAATGCCACTATCCAGCGTCTTGGTGGCCAGCTACGCGCCCACGCCTCGGATGAAGGCACCACCATGATCATCGCTTTGCCGGAGGTGAGAGATGACAACTAAAACACGCTGGCTGCTGATTGACGATGACGAAGCCTTCCTTACCGTCCTGAAACGTTCACTGGCCCGCCATGGAATCAATAGCGTTGTCGCCACCAATTGCGCTGATGCACTGGCGAAGCTGCAGGAAGATCACCCCCAACGATGCGTACTCGACCTGAATCTCGCCGGTGAAAGCGGGCTGCAGTTGCTACCCGTACTGCTGTCCGAGAATCCGGATCTGGAGATTCTGATTCTTACCGGTTATGGAAGCATTGCCACCGCCGTAGACGCCATTAGACGGGGAGCCGTGAATTACCTGTGCAAACCGGTAACAGCCGGCCAGTTGATTGCGGCATTCGACAACCCCGATCACACCTCCGGATTGCGGCCTGAACCACCCACGGTAGAGGAAATGGAGTGGGACCATATTCAGCGGGTGCTGAACGAGCACGAGGGTAACGTGTCGGCTACCGCGCGGGCACTGAACATGCACCGCCGGACCCTGCAACGTAAACTCCAGAAACGTTCCCGGTGGCGCGGTTAACCGTTCCATCCCTGCATCAAGGCAGACAACACCCACTACATAAATCCTATTGACTTTTTTTGGAACCTTTCCTTTCAAACAGTCGTTTAGTCTAGCAAGGGTCGCCAGACCCTCTAGACAATAACAATCGGAAAGGTACAGACAGACATGGTCAATATTAAAAAAACAACGCTCCTGGCGGTTGTTGCAGGAAGTACCGCGCTTGCGGGATGCCTCGACAGTGGCGGCCAGACCGGTAAAAACGCCAATCCGATCTACCAGATCGACAACCCGAATCACCCTGGTGACGGCACCAAACCCATTTTCCGACCGCTGGACACCGCATTCCCGTTGCCCAGTGATCCACTGTTTTTCCTGAACCCGGAAAACGACGGTACCATGCTAAACGGTACCGATCCCGCCAACCCGGTCACCACCGGCCTTGGCTTTGTCGACGGCAATTCCATCCTGGCGCCGTTTGACGTCAAAATCAGTGACAGCCTGGATCCGAACCAGACACTGGACGCACGCGCCTTTATTGAAATAGACGGCGAAGTGGTTCCAAACCCGGACCAGAACGTGTTCGTGCTGGAACTTGAGTATCCGACAGGCGACAGCGTCTTCCAGCAACAGCGTGAAGTAGGTGGCGTTGTCGACGCCGAAAAGTATCGCCACGCCAAGCGCCTGGAAGAGCAGGGCAATACGGCAGACGCCGATGCACTCTATCAGGAATTGCTGGAGCAGCGTTTCCGCATCGAGATTATTACCGTTGACGCAGACGGCCCTGCCGGTGCCGCCGGCGGTTCAGCCAATAACGCCATCCGTATTCTGCCGGTCAAGCCGCTGGATCCGAAAACCAAGTACGCCGTCGTTCTGAGCAGCGACATCGTGGACAAGGATGGCGAGCCTCTGGTCCAGGAACTGCGTTTCGAAACCGCCTCCAACCCAGAGTACGTTCTCAGCAACCCGGCGCTGCAGCCCTTCCGGGACTCCCTGCTGCCGGCACGCGCCTTTGGCTCCGACTTCTTTGACTTCAAACGCGAGGCACTCAGCGACCTGGGCCGGAGTGCTGCTGGCATTCCCACGTTTGACGACGTCACGTTCGCCATCAGCTTCACCACCACAGCGGTGGAAGACGTGCTCCTGGCCAATGCCGCACCAGCCGCCTGGTTCCGCAACCAGTTGCTCATTGATCGCAAGCAATCCGTCCTGAACGCTCTGATCGCAGGAGATTTCAACCTCTCTGATCAGCCGATCGGTGAGGCATCCAGCGAGGATCAGCAGATCAACTCACGCATCTTCGAGCTGCTGACCGACGAAACCTACCGCCTGTATGACGCCGGTCTCGCCGGCATTCTGACAGAGGCCAACACAAACGGCATGGCCGTTGCCTATGGCGATCTGGTGGCCTCCGAGGACGATGACCGCAGGCTGGCGTTTATTCTGCAGGATACTGCGACCCAGGCTGTGGAAGATGTGGTTGACGTTTCCGCCCAGGCAGATCAGCTGGCGGCTGACGCCTCGACCATACTGGATATTCCGGCGGCTTATGATCCGGCTTCCGGCGAGCCGTCTCCGGTGCGGTTCTTCAGCCAGAAAACCGGGGGCCAGGTCAACCCGGCGCTGGAACAGACCGCGATTGACCTTGGGCTGACAGAGATCAATGTTAACGTTCAGGTCTACGAGGGCGAAATTACCCTGCCGTATTACCAGCAACTGCCGGACGGCACCGATGGCAGCCCGTTACAGACCGGATCCTGGCTCCCTGCGGATTTCAGTGCAAACCCTGATCTGCCGCAAGCGAAATCCGACAGGGTGACCTACCGCTTCCCGTTCATCCAGAAAACGGCCGACACCAAGATTCCCATTATCGTCGGCACACCGGACACAAACGATCTCTTTGGGGGGCCTCCTGAGGGTGGCTACCCGGTCATTATCTATCAGCACGCAGCCACTCAGGATCGGTCCGCGATTCTGCCAATGGCAACGGCCGCAGCACTGCTTTGCCTTGCAGAGGGAGATGCGCCCCAGAACAGTGCCAATTGCTTCATCACCGTCGGTATCGATATGCCCCTGAACGGCGTATTCGGTGAAGCCGCCACCAGTGCCCGGGATGAAAACGATCCGGAAACCACACCCGGCATGGTGGAAATTTCCCAACAGCCCGGTGCGTCTGAGGATGCGACTGAAAGGCACTTTGGCTTCACTGCCGATGATGCCATGCAGGCAGTGACCCGGGATCAGGTCGACAACCCGGAATCCGGCAGCCTGTTCCTGAATTTCACCAACTATGCCAATACCCGGGACAACATGCGTCAGGGCGCCCTGGATCTACTGAACATCAACGCGCTCCTTCCAGCCATTGAAGATGCTATCAACCAATGCGCAACCGACGGTGACTGCGCCGACGGCACCGTAATGAACACCGACCGGGTGTACTTCATCAGCCATTCCCTGAGCGGTATGGGCGGTGTGCCTTATCCGGTGATTAATAACCTGGCCGCGCAGGACAATCCGGATCTGAATCCGATCCTGGCATCGGTGATGTTCAACACAGGCGGCCAGTTCACGCGCCTGGCAGAGAACTCACGCGAGACCATTGCGCCTGCACTGCTGCCAGGACTCGACGCAGCATCCGGCGGTTTGCTCGCACAGGGCCGGACAGAGCTGAACATCTACTTCAACGTGTTCCAGGCTCTGTTGGACTCCACAGACCCGGTCGCCTTTGCACCGCTGTTCGAGGAAAGCGGCAACGAGGCCACTCTGCTGACCTCAATCGTGGGTATTGACGGCGATGCCGATCGCCCATCCGACGGCACCATCCCCAACGCGGCCGACGACCAGCTGTACGATCAGGGCCCGCTGCAACTGGTGACCGATGCCGGCTTCGAGATCAACAGCCTGCCTGCGCCGCTGGCCGGCACCGATCCCATGGCCCGGTTTATGGGCGCCGTCAGCATTGATAATGGCGATGGCACCGATGACGGCACCCGTCCTGTGATCACCCGCTATTTGGAAGGCTCACACGGCAACCCGATTTCAGCCGGACAGAAGGGAGCCGATGCGTTCAGTTCCAGTGCTGTGTTTGACGAAATGGCGACGCAACTGGTGGCACTGTTCCGCAGCCGCACCGATGCAAGCACGGCGTTCACGGTGGACGTTACCAACGACTGCGTGGTCAAGGACGTTGGCAATCGCCCAGGCGATCCGGAGTGTGATGGCGCCACCGACGGCGGTGCTGAGCCAGCCGAAGGTGACGGATCAGGCGATGGCGATGGCGATGGCGATGGCGGTGGTGACGGCGGCCTCCTTGATGGCGGCGACCTCCTCGGAGGCCTGCTGTAACCGACAGCGCTGAAATGACTACCTCCGGGGTCCGCGACGCGTCTGCGGCGGGCCCCGAAAGAACAAAAGAATTGGAGCAGTAGCAATGACAATAATAAATTCTTACAGGTTTTCCCGGACACGGTTATCGCTTGCAACAGCAGCACTGTCCCTGATGGCTTCCGCCCCGGCATCAGCCATCGACTTCGACGTCTATGGCATCGATGCCTCCTTCAGCACCAAGCTGACAGCCGGCATCGGCTTCCGACTCGAAGACCAGGATCCGGATCTGATCACCCAGGGTAACCTGGGCCCCGAATTCGCCTACAGTAACACCGGCGCATCGTCCAACAACTTTGACGACGGCAACCTGAATTTTGATAAAGGCGACCCATACTCACAGATTCTTCGTGGTCGGTCCGAACTGTTTCTCGACTACAGCCCGGACAGTAATTACCTCACGCGAATCGGCACCCTGATTCGCGGCACTTATTACTATGACTATGAACTGAAGGACAACGAACGGGCAGTGGATCCGGTGGGACAACAGCGTTCACTGAACCCTGAAGCAAAGGACAACGCCTCTGGCGTGGATCTGCTGGACGCCTACGTTTTTACCGATTGGTACGCTGGCAACACCCCGATATCCGTACGTTACGGTCGACAAGTACTGAGCTGGGGTGAAAGCACCTTTATTCTGGGCGGCATAAACGCCACCAACCCTATCGATGTTCCGGCGTTCCGTGCCCCGGGCGCAGAATTGAAAGACGTTCTGCTGCCCGTCAATATGCTGTACACCTCCATCGGTATCACACCTGAAATCAACTTCGAAGCCTACGTCCAGACCCAGTGGGAACCATTCAAGATTGATGACTGTGGTACATTCTTCTCCTCGGCGGATGTGGCAGCCGACGGCTGCGGACCGGTGCTTCTGGCTGGCCAGGTGCCCGACTCCCAGGCTTTCGAAGAGGGATTCGTCGCGCCTCGTCGTGGTGATGTGGAGCCCGGCGACAAAGATCAGTTCGGTGCTGCAGTTCGCTGGTTCGTGCCCGCGCTTGATTCCGAACTGGGCTTTTACTACATCCGCTACCACAGCCGTCTGCCCTACATCAGCGGTGTGGTCAACAACCCGGAAAGCCCGACCGCAACCCAGATCAATGATCCCAACGAACCGTTTACCCGGTTCCCGAGTTATTTCATTGATTACCCCAAGGGTATCGACCTGTACGGCATCAGCATCAATACCACACTGCCGACCGGCACCTCACTGGGCGCCGAGTACAGCTTCCGTCCCAACATGCCCATCCAGTGGAACACCTTTGAGCTGATCTACGGCGGCCTACAACAACGCGGCCCGGACGGTCAGGTGGTGAGCAAACTGGAACAGCGCGTGCAGGACGATAACCCAGGCTTCAATTACGCCGGCAAACCGGTGGATGGCTACGACCGCTACAACGTGTCCCAGGCCCAGGCTACCCTGATCCACTTCATCGACCGTGTACTCGGTGCAGGGCGGTTTATCATCGTCGCTGAAGTTGGCGCCACCTACGTGCATGACCTGCCAGACAAAAGCGAAGCGCGTTACGGCCGGTCCGGTATCTACGGCGTAGGACCGGTCCCTCTGGATGGCGACTCTTTCTCCGGTGACTTCTGTAGTCAAGGTCCCGGTGATGAGACCACCCGACTCAACATCAACCCCACCAACTGTGGCTCGGACGGTTTTACGACACCTTTCTCCTGGGGCTACCGCGCTCTGTTCGCGCTGGATTACTCCAACGCGATTGCTGGCATCAACCTGTTACCCAAGTTGTTCTTTACCCACGATGTGAAGGGGTATGCCCCGGATCCAGGCGGCAACTTCAACGAGGGTAACAAGTCAGTAAGTCTTGGTCTCGATGCCAACTACCAGAACAAATACTCTGGCTCGATCAGCTACACGAACTATTTCGGTGGTGACTACAACGTCATTGAAGACCGGGATTTCGTCTCAGCCAGTATTTCCTACTCATTCTGATGCACTAACGACAATCACAAAGGAGACACTTGTGAATACCTACAAAAAACACCTCATCGGTAGCGCCATCGCCATCTCGATGTTTTCTTCAGGAGCAGCCCTCGCGGCTGTCTCCGCAGAGGAAGCGGCGAAACTTGGCAACGAACTCACACCTTTCGGCGCAGAAAAAGCCGGTAACGGAGATGAAATCCCCGCGTGGACGGGTGGACTGACATCACCTCCTGTTGAGCAGCCACAGGAAGGTATCTACCCGGATCCATTCCCGGAAGATGAGCGCCTGTTCGTCATCGACCAGAGCAATGTGGACGAGTACGAGGATCGGCTCTCCCCGGGTCAGGTGGCTACCATAAAGGCCTACAGCGATTACTTTATTCCTGTTTACCAGACTCGCCGTACCGGTGCCTATCCGGATTTCATGATGGAAAAGGCTGCGGAAAATGCCACCAAGGTGTCGCTGACGCCCGATGGCAACGGCCTTGAGAACTATCAGACCGGCGTGCCCTTTCCGATCCCGAAAAAAGGGGTCGAGGTCATTTTCAATCACATTACCCGTTACCGCGGTGGCTCCATTATCCGTAATGTTGCCCAGGTAACCCCCCAGGCCAATGGTGACTACAGCCCGGTCAAATTCACCGAACATCTGACCGACCGAGTGGCACTGGCAGACTACGAGCCGGGCATGGACGAGAATGTGCTGTTCTACTTCAAGCAGGTCATTACCGCCCCATCACGCCTCGCCGGTAACGTGTTGCTGGTTCACGAAACCCTGAACCAGGTCAAGGAGCCACGCCGTGCCTGGATCTACAATTCCGGCCAGCGCCGTGTTCGCCGGGCGCCCCAGGTAGCCTACGACGGACCGGGTACCGCCGCCGATGGTCAGCGTACATCTGACAACCTTGACCTCTATAACGGTGCACCAGACCGTTACAACTGGGAGCTGGTTGGCAAGAAGGAAATGTACATCCCGTATAACTCCTACAGACTCGGCGATCAAAGTCTGAGTTACGATGACATCATCCAGCCCGGTCACATCAACCCGGAGCTGACCCGTTACGAGCTGCATCGCGTCTGGCATGTGCGCGCCACCCTGAAAGACGGTGAACGTCATATTTACGGCCAGCGTGATTTCTACGTGGATGAGGATTCCTGGCAGATCGCCGTGGTTGACCATTACGACGGCCGCAGCCAACTCTGGCGCGTAGCCGAGGCGCACATGGTTCAGGGATACGATATCGGTGTCCCCAGCTACGCTGCGGAAACCCTGTACGACCTGCTGTCCGGCCGCTACCTGGTGATGGGCCTGACCAACGAGGAAGATGACCCATACACCTTTGGCGTGAAAGCCCGTTCCAACGAATTCACCCCCGCAGCCTTGCGCCGGGCGGGTGTTCGTTAACCAACACACTCCCGGGATTTCCCGGTCGCTGTAAGTAGAAAACCCGCTTCGAAACCGAAGCGGGTTTTCTGTATTCTACGCCTTATCAAAATACTCTCTCAGGTGTCTCCCCCATGCCAGACACGCCCGACCATGACCATCAGCCTGTCAACTTACGAGACCCCAGGCTGGCTCTGCTGGCCGCTTATACCCCGAACATGGTAATGATCACCGATGATGCGGGGTGTTTCGAATGGGTCAACCCGAGTTTTGAGAAGCACACAGGCTATGCGCTCAGTGACCTCAAAGGAAAGCGGGTTGGTGATGTGCTTTTCGGTGAGGATACCGATCCGCAGACCGTGAGGCGTATCCGGCAGAAGTTATACGAGAATGCAGCGTTTGAAGAGGATCTACTCCAATATACCCGTTCTGGAGCCCCCTACTGGGTGCACATACACGGCTTCCCCATTGGACAAGAGCAGGGTGTCAAACCTGGCTTCATCGCAATTCAGAACAATATATCAGACCGCAAAAACAGCGAACGTGGGCTGCGAATTGCCGCAAGCGTTTTTGATCGCAGCCACGAAGCCGTTCTGATTACAGATCACAACAACCGTATTCTGGACGTTAATCCTGCGTTCTCCCGCATAACCGGTTACAGCCGGAACGAAGTTCTGGGCCTGAATCCGGCCATACTCAGTTCCGGTCGCCACACCCCCGAATACTATCGATCCATGTGGCACACGATAGAGCAGACAGACCACTGGCGCGGCGAAATCTGGAACCGTCGTAAGAACGGTGAGGAGTATGCAGAGCTGCTCTCGATCAGCCGGGTGCATCTGGACCAACCCGGACAGTTCTATCATGTCGCGGCGTTCTCCGACATTACCGCGCTCAAAAACCACGCCAGGGAACTTGACCGCGCAGCCAATTACGATGTCCTCACCGGCCTGCCAAACCGGCAACTGCTCGAGGAACGATTAAGAACAGCACGGTCTCACGCAGACCGCCTCCGTCGGGGACTGTCGGTTTGCTATCTGGACCTGGACGGCTTCCATACGGTCAACGAGCGCTTCGGCCACACCGCCGGGGATGAGGCCCTGAAGACCCTGGCAGAACGCCTGACCCGAACGCTGAGAAGCGGCGATATCGTCGCACGCATCGGGGGCGACGAATTTGTTCTGCTACTGCAGAGCGAGACCACCGATCCTGTCTTTCAGCGCATTCTGAGCACTGTTGGCGTCCCACTGACATTGGGAGACGAGTCTGTCACCCTGACTGGCAGCCTGGGCATCACCCGTTACCCGGATGACAACAGCGACGCCGAGGGGCTGATTCGTCACGCAGACCAGGCCATGTATTCGGCCAAGGAAAAAGGCCGCAACCAGTTCCACTTCTTTGACCCGTGCCTGGACGAGCATCGACGCAAACGCAGAAGCCAACTGATGGACATCACCCGGGCGCTTGAGAATGAAGAGTTTGAACTGTACTTCCAACCTCAGATTCACTTGCCTGACGGTGCCATTACCGGTTTCGAAGCACTGATCCGCTGGAACCACCCGGAACTGGGTTTGCTTGCCCCCGGTTCGTTCTTGCCCGCCGTGGAGAACAGCCACCTCGAAGTACCGATGGGGCAATGGGTCGTCAAAGAGGCGATCCACCAGCTCAACCGCTGGAGGGAAGCCGGAACGCCCTTGGCCATCAGCATCAATATCAGCGCCCAGCACTTGATGGACCGGAGTTTCACAGATTTCATTGAAACCTATCTGCGACTCCACCCCGATCTCGACCCGGGCCTGATCACACTCGAGGTTCTGGAATCGACCGCCCTGGAGGACACGCAACGAGCCGGCAACGTTCTTAGCCGATGCCGGTGTCTGGGCCTGAAAGTCGCACTGGACGACTTCGGCACCGGCTTTTCGTCGCTGACCTACCTGCGAACCCTGCCGGTGGACATGATCAAGATTGACCAGAGCTTTGTCTTTAACATGCTGGAAGATGCCAGTGACCGGGCCATTGTCGAAAGTGTGATCTTCCTTGCCCAGCGCTTTGCCCATCCGGTGCTGGCTGAAGGCGTTGAAACCATAGCCCAAGCCCATGCCCTGAAGCAGATGGGCTGCAAATTTGTTCAGGGTTACGGCATTGCCCGCCCCATGCCAGCCGACGACGTTCTCGACTGGACCCTGCAATGGCAACGGCAGGTCCGGGACGACGACAGTGGCACCTTAAAAACCAACCCTGCGGCAAGCTTTTTTCAGCGGTAGCGCCCCTGTTCGAGAGTCGTTAACCGGTCCGGATGAAAGACCATCAGACCGGTAACGATGGTTCCATTTACGAAACCTTCCGGCAATGCAAAAAGCGGCAGATAGCGGATGTACTCGTGAACCAGCTCGCGGAAGTCATAGGCTCCGGCCGTCCACAGCATCAGGCACATCACCAGGCCGGCACAGGTCACAGCGATGCCCGCACCAAAAAAACCGCAGAAAAAAATGTAGGCAAAGAAATTGCGGAAATTCCGCTGTCGCTCCCACAACATAATGCCGTGACTGACCAGCGCTGGCACCATGACTGTCACCAGGCCATTAGCAGCAAACATGATCAGCGGCTCACGCCCGGTGATGACCGTGAACACCAGGGCCACAAGGCCCGCCAGCACCGCCAGCCCCCACCCCAACATCAGCGTAATGACGGTCATGCCAAAAATGTGAATGGATAACCCCGGCGAGATGCCCGCACGCAGTTGCCAGACAATAGCCAGAACCACTGCCGCTCCGAAGAACGAGTGTTGCAACGCGTTGTCCTTGCGGAAACCTGACCAGTCCACCCGACGGATGGCCAGCACCAGTACAACCAGAAACAGAAGAGCGGTAATAATCCACTGGGTGGTCGACAACAGATTGTCCGTCATGCCCATCGCAGGCTTGCCTCTTAAATACGATAAGTCCCTGATGCATCGACGAAACAATCCCTGCCCGCCTGTTTCGCCAGGTAAAGATAGCGATCCGCTTTGCCGATCACTGGATCGGGGCTGGAGGGTATTTTCGGCAAATCTGTGACTGCCGCTATCCCGGCACTGACAGTGACCTCAATGGGGAAGCTCTCGTACCTGAAGTTGTGATCCCGCACTGCTTGCAGGATCCTGGCCACCATACGACCGACGTCGTCGGATTGTTCCAGTGAATACGCCACCACGAATTCTTCACCACCAAAACGGGCAACCACATCCATGCCGCGGGTTTGTTGCTCCAGAATGCCAGCGATTTCTGTCAGTACATAATCGCCGGCGAGATGTCCCAGGGAATCGTTTATCTGCTTGAAATGGTCTATGTCAAACATCGCCACCGCAAACGTTTCCTGGTTCCGGGCAGCACGCCCGAGCATTTCATACAACCGGGGCATCAGGTACCGGCGATTATGCAATCCTGTCAGTGGATCACGGATGGACTGGCTTAGCAGCTTCTGCTCCAGATTATGGCGTTCCAGAACGCCGGACAGGAGACCGGAAACAACGATCAACAGATCGCCCTGATCCTCCCGCCAGCGCCGCTGTCGAAGTGAATCCACCCCAAAAAAGCCGGTAACACGCCCCCGGACCTTAACCGGCACGACAAACATGGAGCAAACGCCCCGGCGCATCAGTAATTCCCTATCCCCGGTTGCCAAATCGGGTAACACCGATGCATCGGGAACAAAAACAACCTTGTCGTCATTTACCATCCCGATGATCTGTTCCTGCCACCAGGGATATCCCCCTATGTAAACATTCTGCTGACTTCCTATCTGCGGCGGGCTACCTGGCCTGACCCACTCATGGGTACTGGTCATATACTGGTAATTGTCCAGAAAGCTGAAAAGGTAGGCACGATCGACACCAAAAAACTGACCAATTTTTTTCAGCAGTTCATTGATGCATTCATCAATGGTTCCGAAATGCAGGTTGATGAACTCCTTGGAAAGGTCGGCTATCAACTTCTGGAAAGCCGCCTGATAGGAATGCTCGGCTTCGCTCTCACGCAGAGTCTGTTCCAGCTCCTTGTATTGCTGAATATTGTGAAATTGACCGTACCACAGGATGCTGCCATCGCTCAGGCGTTCCGGCACGGAATAACCCTCAAACCACTGATATTCTCCGGAAGTGAGCTTCAGCCTGGCACAGTGCTTCCACACCGTCAGATCAAGGGCGGAGGTCTGGATACTTTCCAAGATACCGGCCAGATCATCCGGGTGTACAATACCAAACAGGCCATCCGCACTTTTCTGCAACGCTTCCGGTTCCAGTCCGAACCAGTCATTCACTCGCTGGCTAACATAAGGAAACCGCTGCTTACTGCCGTCAGCGCTTGCCCAGAATGTGTATAGAATGCCGGGCACACTGGTGATCAGCTTGTTATAAAACGTCTGCGAATCCTGGCCTGGGCCATCGCTGTCCTGTTGATCATGCATAAAACTGCGTGACTCCTACCCAAGGAGCCGTTTCCGGCAACCTACAAAAAAAGTGTAGAGTATGGCAACAAATCCCGCGAGCATGCCCCGGAGCGACGCTTGAGTACCAATGCAACGACTACTTCCCGCGAATGGCAGGCCTTCTGGCTTGCGATCGGCTTCCTCACCCGGATTCCGATGCTGATCCAGATCGATTATTCGCAACGGCTGATGAACCAGAGCAGTCTTTACTTCCCATTGGTCGGCCTACTGCTCGGTACATGCTACGCCGGCACCTACACGTTATTGACCTTCGCTTTCAGTTCACTGATCTCAATTCTGTTAGTGATCATTCTGCACCTGTGGTTAACCGGGGCGTTCCACGAGGACGGCCTGGCAGACAGCGTAGATGCCCTGGGTGGTGGATATACGATCGAAAAACGCCTGGAGATCATGAAGGACAGCCGGATTGGTACCTACGGCACCGTGGCACTGGTCACCGCCCTGACACTGAAAGTTGCCCTCCTGACGGAGGCAAGGCCGGTCTGGCTGGCGCTTTTGGCCGCACCGATGGTGGCGCGCCTGACACCATTGCTGATCATGGGCTACCTGCCGTATGTGACCGATCCGGACAAAAGTAAGAGCAAGCCGGTCGCCGACGGCTTTTCGCGAACCCGACTGGCGATTGCTGCAGCCTTCACGATCGTTGCGTCCCTGGTTCTGACCCTGTACCAACCCTGGATATTGGTGTGGGGGCTATGTGCAACGCTCGGCGTTGCCCTGGCGTGGGGACGTTATCTGCGCAGCCAATTGGGTGGTTACACCGGTGATAGCCTGGGTGCCAGCGTAGTGTTTTCCGAACTGGTCCTGCTGTTGGGTCTGACCATATGAGCGCGGAATCATCAGTTCCGGATTCGGCGAGTTTTTCCTGCCGGCACTGGTACACTTTCAGACATGGACACACTGACTGATGACCTCTGCTACCAGGCCCTGAAAACCCGGGATGCCCGTTTCGACGGACGCTTCTACACCGCCGTGCTGACCACCGGGATCTTCTGCCGCCCTATCTGCCCCGCCGTGACACCCAAGCGAGGCAATGTGCGCTTTTACCCATCAGCGGAAGCAGCCATGGCCAATGGCTTCCGCCCCTGCCTGAGGTGTCGGCCGGAAGCCGCTCCGGGAAGCCCGGCGGCGGCTGGTGTGCACGCCACCCTGGCCAGAGCCGTGCGGCTGGTGGAGGAAGGTACCCTGGATACCAACTCCGTGTCCGATCTGGCAGAGCGCCTGGGCATTACCGATCGCTACCTGCGCCAACTTTACAAGCGCCACACCGGTGTAACCCCCCAGCAGCATGCCCAGGCCCGACGCCTGTTGCGGGCGCGTCAACTGATTGTGGACAGCAATCTGAGCATGACCGAAATCGCCGATATTGCCGGCTTTGGCAGCCTTCGTCGCTTTAACCACTCCCTGAAAGAAGCTTATGGCGATGCCCCGACAGTCTATCGCCGTGGCCTGAAGCAGCCGACAAGGAACACGACCCGGCGTGCCCCCAACGATCCGTTCCAGCCGGCCCGCGATGATCTTGTCCTGGTTCTGCAGGCTCGCCCCCCCTTTGACAGCAAGGCCCTGCTGGCTTTCTTCCGTGCCCGCGCCATTCCCGGGCTGGAAGCTGTGGGAGACAACTATTACGCGCGCGCACTGTATATCCAGGGGCAATCGGGACTGATGATCTGTCGCCCACGCGCCGACCAGCCAGGGTTACAGGTCATTCTCCGGGGACCGGCACGACAAGCCATCCTGGAGGTCAGCGGCCGGGTACGCCGACTGTTCGACCTGGATGCCGACCTGCCGACCATCGCCGATCACCTGAGCCAGGACCCTTTGCTGCATCCCGTGGTCACCCAGCATCCCGGGCTGCGGGTACCCGGTTGCTGGCACCGGTTCGAATTCGCCATTCGAGCAGTTCTGGGTCAGCAGATATCCATCGCCGCTGCCCGCACCCTCGCCGGTCGACTGGTTGCCTGCTATGGCACCCCCTTACCTGAAGATCTGGTGGACGGTACCGGGATTACCCATCGATTCCCGGAACCTGAAGATCTGGCAGGCCAGCCACTGAACACATTGGGGCTTCCCCACCAACGGGCCGAAACCCTGGCTCGGGTCGCTACCCTGTTTGCCGAACCCGGCTTCGCCGATCTGAATGGCAGCACGCTGCTGGAGCAGCTCGCGACATTGCGAGGTATCGGCCCCTGGACTCTCAGTTATCTGGCCCTGAGGGGCCTGGGAGATCCGGATGCCTTTCCGGCCAGTGATCTGGGCATCCTCAAGGCCGCATCCCAACTTGGCGGCCTAACGACACCCAAAGCCCTGATCCGTCACGCTGAATGTTGGCGCCCCTGGCGGGCCTATGCCGCACAGTACCTATGGGCCGCGCTGGCCACTCATTCACTCCGGCAGGAGACCACACCATGACAACACAGATCCATGTCAGCCGCTTTCCCAGTCCCGTTGGCCCTCTCAGTCTGGCCACGGTAGATGGCAAACTGGTGCATCTGGACTTCGAGGGTAACGAAGAGCGCATGCACATCTTGCAGGCCCGGCGGTTCCGCCACCTTCAGTGGCAGGAGCAGGAGCAGCTGCAATTCGCGCCCAGAGCTATTACCGAGTGGTTGGAGGCCTACTTCGCCGGGGAACTCCGGCCCCTGCCATGGCAGCAGATCCAGTTGACCGGCACTGAATTCCAGCAACATGTCTGGCAGGGACTTACCGGCATTCCGGCGGGCGAACATCGTTCCTACAGCACCCTGGCCGAAATCCTGGGTAATCCCAAAGCCGTGCGCGCTGTAGCCCGTGCCAACGCCCTTAATCCGGTGGCGATTCTGATTCCCTGCCACCGGGTGATTGGCGCCAATGGCACCCTCACCGGATACGCCGGAGGGCTGGAGCGCAAGGCCTGGCTGCTCGACCACGAAGCAAACAACCTGAAGACCGTTTAATTCAACGGGGCTGGGCATTTACGTCGATAACGGCCACAATCACGTCACGGATGTCCCTTGTCAGGATCAGGAGCCCAACCGAACATGCCACCGCACACGCCCCACGCCCAGCCCCCGGGCGCGCAGGAAAACAAACGCGCGCTCTGGTCCTGGGCTTTTTACGATTGGGCCAACAGCGCCTTCTTTACCATCATTCTCACCTTTGTCTTTGCCCAGTACTTCAGCGTCTCGGTGATGCAGGACGAGGTCGCCGGAACCAACGCCTGGGGCAATATCGTGGGCATTTCCGGGATATTCATCGCAATTCTGGCGCCAATACTGGGAGCCATTGCGGACCAGTCAGGGCGCCGCAAACCCTGGTTTATCAGTTTTACCCTGCTGTGCGTACTTTCATCCGCCATGCTGTGGACCGTGACACCTCATCAGGACCAGTTCTGGAACGCCGCACTGTGGGTAGGGCTGGGCACCCTCGGCGCCGAGTTCGCGTTTATTTTCTACAACTCCATGCTACCGGACCTGGCCAGCCAGCAACGCACCGGTCGCTGGTCCGGCTGGGCCTGGGGGCTGGGCTATGTAGGCGGAGTTACAAGTCTGGTGATCGCGCTGTACGGCTTTATCGAGGCCGACGCCAGTCTCTTCAACCTGGACCGGGATCAGGCCGAACACGTTCGCGCCACCTTCGTTCTCGTGGCGGTCTGGTATCTGGTGTTCGCCCTGCCGGCCTTTATCTTCATCCCGGACCGGCCCTCCACGGGCCTGGGTCTGGCAGCCGCCACCCGCGCCGGTTTTGTGCAACTGAAGGAATCCATCGCTCACGTCCGCCAATACAAGGACATTGTGCGCTTCCTGATCGCCCGCATGCTGTACACCGATGGTTTGGCTACGATCTTCACATTCGGGGGCGTGTACGCCGCCGGCACCTTTAATATGAGCCCCACCGAAGTTCTGCAATTCGCCATTGCCCTGAACGTAACGGCTGGGCTGGGCGCCTTGGGTTTTGCCTGGATTGACGACGCCCTCGGCGGCCGAAACACCATTCTGATGGCGCTGGTCGGGTTGGGCAGCAGTGCGCTGGCCATCATGCTGGTGGACAGCGCCACCGCCTTCTGGGCCTGGGGGATGATCCTGGGTATCTTCGTGGGGCCACTGCAGCCCGCCAGCCGTTCACACCTGGCCCGCGTCGCCCCACCCCACCTTCAGACCCAGATGTTTGGCCTGTTCGCGTTCTCCGGCAAGGCCACAGCATTCGCCGGCCCGCTGCTGGTGGGCTGGGTCACAGCCGTCACCGACAGTCAGCGTTGGGGCATGAGCACCATCCTGCTGTTCCTGCTAATCGGCTTCCTGCTGATGCTGACGGTACCTGCAACCGAGACCAAAGAACTCGAAGATACCGTCTAACGCCCGCCACCTTCCGGCGGAGCCCAGAGCGGCACCTCCTCTCGGCGGGGGGGCTGCCACTCCTGCTTCATCACTTCGCTGAGGGTGTCTTCCAGCTTCATGAACAATTCGCCGTAACGGGGACTGAAGCTGATTCCCGACTCGATATCTTTCCAGGCCTCGCGCAACTCTGCCTCATGGGCTTTCTCGTTGTTCACAAAGGCCCAGGTCATCTGGCGGGCCCGCAAGGGATGCACACCAAACGCCGTCAGCGCCTGACCGCCCAGTTCCAGGGCGGAATGGTAGGTTTCGCTGACCACGTCATCGGCGCCCGCGTCCCGCAGATCGTATCCATGCCCGCGATCAAAGGCCCGCGCCAGAATCCAGACACCCGGGAAGTGTTGCTTGACGTGGTGCACCAGGGTCACGGCCCGCTCGCGGTCATCTATGGCCACCACAAGCAGACGGGCATTGGCGATACCGGCGGTTTCCAGCAGGTCCGACCGGCTGGCGTCGCCAAAGTAGCTCTTGATGTTGATGCGACGCAGGTTCTCGATCTGGTCCAACGCCAGATCCAGGGCCACGATCGGAATGTTGTTGGCCCGCAGCAAGCGGCAGACAATCTGTCCGAAACGCCCCACACCAGCCACAATTACCGGCGCCTGTTCCTCAATGGCGTCAGCTTCGCGCTGCTCATTCCGGGCCTCACGGTATCGCGGCAGAATCAGGCGATCATAGGCGATGAACAACAGTGGCGTGAGGAACATCGACAACGCCACCACCAGAGACAGGATCTGGGCAATGTCTGTGGGGATCACGCGGTTCTGCATACTGTAGGTCAGCAACACAAACCCGAACTCACCGGCCTGGGCCAACCCCAGGGTAAACAGCCAGCCATCGCGGCCACGGAGTCCGAACAACTGTGCCAACAGCAGCAACACCGCGGCCTTGACCACGATCACCAATAGCCCCAGCGTCAGCACCGTACCCCATTGCGCCGACAACACATCGAAATTGATGCCGGCGCCCACGGTGATGAAGAACAAACCAAGCAACAACCCCTTGAACGGCTCGATGTTGGCCTCAAGTTCATGGCGAAATTCGCTGTTTGCCAGCACCACGCCTGCCAGGAAAGCACCAAGGGCAGGTGACAGATTCACCACACTCATCAATGCGGCAATGCCGATTACCAGCATCAGCGCCATGGCGGTAAACACTTCCCGCATTCCGGACTGCACCACATAGCGGAACAGCGGCCGGCTCAGGTAGTGCCCACCTACGATCACGGCTGCCACCGCGCCAATCACCACCAGCCCATGGGCCCAGCCGGGCAGGTCCGCCACCAGATTGAAACTGCCATGGTGTTCGGCATCTGCCGCACCAACCGCGGCCAGCCCCGACACCGCCAGCAACGGAATCACAGCGAGCATGGGGATAACGGCGATATCCTGGAACAACAACACCGAAAACGCGCCACGACCACCCTCGGTCTTGCTCAGACCTTTCTCGTTCAGGGTTTGCAGAACAATGGCCGTGGATGACAGGGAAAAGATCAAACCAACGGTGACTGCGGTTTGCCAGGGCAGCCCCAACCACCAGGCGATGGCCATACCGGCAGCGGAGGTCAGCACCACCTGAAGACCGCCCAGCCCCAGCAAGCGCACCCGCATGGCCCACAGGGATTTCGGATCCAGCTCCATACCCACCAGGAACAACATCATCACCACGCCAAATTCAGCGAAATGCTGAATGGTTGCCGCTTCCTGACCCACCAGGCCGGTCACCGGCCCGATGACCACACCGGCTACCAGATACCCGAGCACCGACCCGAGCCCCAGGCGCTTGGCCAACGGTACCGCGACAACCGCCGCCAACAGATAGATAAACGCCTGGATAAAGTATTCCGTCATTGCTGCTGTTCCGTTTGATCGGTTGGGAGAGACCTGTTTGCGAGCCTTACTATCGTGCCCGTCAGATTAGCGAAGGATCAAACTTTCGGAAACCATTCTTTCCGGAATTCTTGACTGAATACATGGCCTTGTCGGCCTGGGACATTAGCGAGCAGAAATCGTCAGCCGTACCGGGAAACGTTGAAATGCCGATGCTGCAACCCACGGTGACTGTTCCCGTACTCAGCTCTACTGGCTGGCTGACCTGGGCTATCATGCGTTCCGCAAGGGGTTCAAATGGATAACTGCCAGCCTCTTCCATGGTGCCATCTACCAGAAAGGCGAACTCATCCCCCCCCACTCTCGCCACCATTTCCCCCGCCCGCTGGATCTGCTGGAACCGTTCCGAGATCACCTGTAACAGGTGGTCCCCCGCCATGTGTCCGTACTGGTCATTTACTTCCTTGAAGCCGTCGATATCGACCAGGTAAAGCACCACCTCACCGGTCTGGTTCCGGCGTTGCAGAGCAATGGCACACTCGAGACTTTCTTCGAACGCGGCTCTGTTATAGAGGCCTGTTAGTGAGTCGTGGGAAGCCCTATACAGAATTTCCGCTTCCTTACGGCGGTCCTCGGTGACATCGCAGGCAATCGCAAACAGTTTGGTTGTGACGTTGGTAATAGCGGGGCAGTACCAGGCGATCCAGCGCCAGCTTCCGTCCTTGGCCAGATAACGGTTTTCAAAACTGATGCTGTCGCGGCCGGCCCCCAACCCCTCCAGTTCCCTGGCGGTTTTGGCTATATCGTCTGGATGGACAAAGTCCACGAAGGGACGTGACAACAGCTCTTCTTTTGAATAACCCAAGGCATTGGCGAACGCCGAATTCACGCGTTTGAAGTAACCATCCAATCCGGCAATGCACAGCATCTGGACTGAATGTTCAAAGAACCACTCCCACTCCTGAAGGCTTTTATGATAGTTCTGAAGCTCCTTGGACAATCGCTTTTTACTATCCAGTAGGTCTTCACGCTCATGCTCCAACACCCGGAGTCTGCTCTCAAGGCTCTCTAATCGTTCAGCCTTTTCACGGAGCCTGCCGATAATCTCGTTATCTGGATCATCCACCGTAGACATATGCAACTGCCTCAATGCAACAACTCTTACTCACCAGGGAGCATCACCAGGCGCAAATACGTAAAAGTTCTTATATTGACCATAGCAGCCACGACTGGAGCTGTGAACAAATGTTCAATTATAAGGATGGGTAACAACGGTTCATTGGCAGGCACCATGTCGAACATGGCCCACATACTATGCGCGCTCAGCCTTTAGGTACGTACTGCCGTACATCCCAGCAGAAATATCGTTTCAGCACACTGTTCGCTTCCTGCTCTTTCTGGCGCCAGCCGTAGACCTTGGGCTTACTGGTCTCAATGGCCAGGGTACCGAATACCAGCCAGTCATAAATCGCCAGGGTGGAGGTCACATTCTTGGCTGAATTGGGACCGCGGGCATGGTGATGATGGTGTTGAGTCGGGAAGACCAGGATATGGGCCAGCGCCCACATGGTCTTGCGCACCCAGGCCCAGCGGTGGTTGTGGAAATACAGGTCGTAATTCCAGTTGACGTGGGTATGGGCCGCCCAGAGGCCTTTGAATGCCGTGGCAATCAGGAAAACATCCACCAGCCCCAGATAAAGGCACAACAACTGGAAAGTGTAGTTGGGCATGATCAACCACCAGGCCCAGCCGTTGACGAACGTCTGGGTCACCGAGAGTTGCCCCTTATTATCCAGGCCACCGGACATGTGGTGGGGGCGGTGGCTCATCTTGTAGAACGCCTGGACCCACTGGAGAATCCGGTTGTTGGGGCGGCGCCGGTGCGCGAACAGGTGGAAACTGCCGTGGATAAACTCCTCCACACAGAAGAAAACAATCAGAGTCGGCCAGAAATACGACTGCTCAAGCCAGGCCAGTGAACCGGCGCTGCCCGGAATCAGCGTCGAGAGCACCAGGGTCAATACCAGCAGCACCAGCGGACGCTGAACTGCCACCATCATAAAGGTGGCAAGAAACGCCATCCGCCAGTCCTGCTTGTTTTTGCGCCCTTCACGGGTGCGCCCACTGACCACCTCCCAAAGGGCGGTCAGGATGATAAAAGCCGTTACCAGCATCGTCAGTTTTTGATCGTCCATTTTTGTTCTCCCAGACAGTCATTGCAGGTATGCACTTTTGACCTTAATGGCGCCCCATATATTTTCCTATTCAATATTTGGTATAAGTATTATCCATGAAGCTGAACTTACGAAGTGTCGACCTCAATCTGCTGCCGGTATTCGATGCCATCATGGAGGCCGGTCAGCTCTCCCGCGCTGCCGAAACCCTGGGCATGAGCCAACCAGCGATCAGCGCCGCCCTGCAGCGCCTGCGCCATACCCTGGGCGACCCCCTGTTCGTACGCACTCGTCAGGGCATGCTCCCCACCCCCCGGGCGCGGGAACTGCACCGCAGCCTCAGCCAGCAACTGGCCGCCATGCGTGACACCCTGGACCCCGCCAATCGCTTTGTGCCAGCTACCAGTCAGCGTCACTTTCGTGTGCTCAGCAATGACTACTTCGAGATGGTGGTATTACCCCCACTGCTGGCCAGCCTACGGAGGGAGGCGCCCGGTGTGGTCGTGGAAGTTGCACTGGCTGGCGACGATATCCCGCAAACACTCAGCACGGGCCAGGCCGATCTGGCCGTGGATGCCTTTGGCACCGAAAACGACCAGCTACACCGGCAAGTGCTGATGGGGGAACGGCTGGCCGTGGTGGCACGACAGGGGCACCCCACCCTGCAAGGCAGCTGTAGTAAACAACAGTTTCTGGATGCTGAACACGTGGTACTACCAGAGCGAAACCGTCGCCTGCCGCTGGATCAGATCCTCAATAAACCGGGCTGGCAGCGCCGTACCGGCGCACGAGTCACCCAGTTCGCCAGTATGTTGGCGAACTGCAGCCGGTCCGATATGATTGCCACCGTCCCGGAGCGCATGGCACAACTATACGCCCACGCACTGGGACTTCAGACTCTGCCATTTCCCGCCGACATTCCGCCGCTGCCCGTCTACCTGATGTGGGCGCCCGTACTGGACAACGACCCTGCCCATCGATGGTTCCGTCAACGTTTGATAGAGAGCATTACCTGATTGATCCACATCACTTTCAACAGCCCGGGTTGTGAGCCATAGTTAACGTATGAAAGCGCAAAGTGCGAGAGGCAAGGAGGGTTGTCATGAGTGATGACGAGTACAAGCAGCTTCACCCCATACTCCACGAAGTCACCCGGACCTACGTGGATCTCTATACCAATCGCCCTAACGAAAAGAATCGCGAGAAGCTGATCAAGCTGGAGAAGCTGCTGCACGAGCAGTTGGAGAAGATCGAGGCGGCGACCAAGGACAAAAGCTGAATATCATCATTCGTGCCGGGAAGGGTTGGCGGCACGCATGTCTCCAACCCTTCCTGGCCCGACTACAGATCAGGCCGCCAGCAATTCGGCAATCCTGTCATTCGCCGCGGCAAGACTCTTGTCGCGAGTCTCATCACCAATGTTCAGCCCTTCGGCATGAATGATCTCCACATCGGTGATGCCCACAAACCCCAGGTACTGACGCACCAGAGCCGTCTGGGCATGATCATCGCCGTAGAAACCACCCCTGGTGATGAACACATAGGCTTTCTTGCCCTTGAGTAAACCCTCCGGACCCTGCGCGGTGTATTGGAATGTCACCCCGGCACGGGCAACATAATCCATCCAGGCCTTGAGAACAGAAGGAATACTGAAGTTGTACATGGGAATACCCAATACCAGCACATCCGCTTCCTGCACCTCGGCAATCTGCTTGTCAGCAAACGCCACCATCTCATGCTGCTCCGGTGTACGTTCGGCCTCAGAAGTCATCAGTGCCCCGAGCCGGGTCTGATCCAGGTGAGGAATATTCTCTGTTGCCAGGTCACGACTGATCACGCGCGCATCTTCATGCTGCGCCTGCCAGCGCTCCACAAACTGCTGTGCCAATACCGATGACTGGCCGGCATCCTCAAACAGACTGCTCTGAATCTTCAATAAAGTTGTCATATTCTCTCTCCTGCTAAACGTCGTATTCCGAAAGCGATGAGAGAATTAAACCATCGATTAATCCGATCTTAAATTTCAATATTTAGCGTATTTCCATCAAATTATTAGATGCTCTGTGGCGAGCGCCACGCTTGTCGGAGAACTTCAAATCAGGCCATTCGACACCCGTGGACGCTGCAGAAGTGGTGAGCTCTGACCCTGTGTACTAGCTTAAAGTAAGTCATGTAGCACCCGACTTCGACTTCAATGTACGCTTTCAGAGTAACGTAGTTATGGTCACTCCAGCTCAGCAGAGTCCCGATTCAGAAATGACCTGGCGACGAAAACTGTCAGACGTTCTGGACATGTTTGCCTTTCCCCTACGCACCTCCCATTACGTCGAACTGGTCAATCCGCTCTGGAGTACCCACCAGATGCAGGCGCAGGTTGTCGATGTCTGGGACGAGACCAAAGATGCCCGAACCATTACCTTGCGCCCGGGCGTGAACTGGCGATTAAACCGGCCCGGCCAGCACGTCCGCATCGGCATTCCTATCGAAGGCCGCCACTACACCCGTACCTACACCATATCGTCTCCGCCGGAACGCAATGACGACTGCTTTACCATCACAGTGAAGATTATCGACGGCGGGCGCGTATCCAAACACATCGTCCGCAACATCAAAGTGGGTGATTACTTACCTATTGGCCTGCCCCAGGGCGATTTTTATCTGCCGGATGCTTCCCCCATCCAACCCCTGTTCATTACTGCCGGCAGCGGTATTACTCCCGCGATGAGCATGATACGGAGCCTGGTTGCCCAGGAGCGATTGCCGGACACCGTTCACATCCATTACGCACCCCACGAGTTCGACGTGATCTTCAGCAAAGAACTGCGCCAACTCGCCGCCGATAAAGAGCAGTACCACCTCCACGAAGTACACACCCAGGAATTCGGCGAAGAGAAGCAGACCCGGGGTTATTTCAGTCAGGAACAGCTGGACAAGCTCTGCCCCGACTGGAAAGAGCGGGATTGCTACGCCTGTGGTCCCCCCGGGTTACTTGCCGCGCTGGAAGGCGTGTGGGAGCAGGCCGGGCACAGTCGCCGACTTCATATCGAACGCTTTCTGGCGGATTTTGCCGAGATTCCAAAAGATGCGGTCGGTGGCAAGGTTCGTTTTGCCCAAAGCAACCTGGATGTTGATGCCGACAGCGAAACCAATCTGTTACGCATTGCCGAAGATGCCGGAATGAACCCGCCCCACGGTTGCCGCATGGGCATCTGCCATACCTGCAATACCAAACTGCTTTCAGGTTGTGTGCGTGATTTGCGTACCGGAGAAGTACTGAACGAATCCGGGGCCATGGTGCAGACCTGTGTGTGTGCCGCCGCTGGTGACTGCGAACTGGATCTTTAGGAGTACAGACTATGGCTACCAGGAAACCCCTGCCGGTGGATCTCACCGACGAACAGATTGATGAGTTTGGCCGGGAAATGGAGTCGATTTATGACGACATCATGAAAAGCCGGGGTGAGAGTGATCGCCAATACATACTGGGGATCATCCGCACCCAACGAAGCATGGCCCTGATCGGTCGCCTGTTCATGTATGCGGGCCTGTTTTTCCTGCCGGCCTGGTCCCATGCGCTGGCCGGCTGGACCGCAACATTACTGATCATGGGACTGGGTACGGTCATGCTTGGCACAGCCAAGATTCTGGAGAACATGGAAATCGCCCATAACGTCCTGCATGCGCAATGGGACTGGATGAAAGACCCCGATATCCAGTCCAACACCTGGGAATGGGACACCATGAGCCCGTCGGACCGCTGGATGCATTCCCACAACGTGGTGCACCACACCTGGACCAATGTCCTGGAAAAAGACCTCGATGTCGGATACGGCATTATGCGGGTGACGCCTTTGCAGGAGTGGCATCCCAAGTATCTGCCCCAACCTGTATATTTTCTGTTGCTGATGCTGTTCTTCGAGGAAGGTGTTGCACTGCATGAACAGGCTCTGATCGACGTGGTCGAAGGCCGTAAGAAAGCATCGGAGTTCAAGCCGCTGGCAAAACGTATCGGTCGCAAAATCTGGGGACAGGTTCGTAAGGACTACATTATGTGGCCGGGACTGGCGGCATTGGTGGCGGTGCCCATTTCCTTCTTTGTGCCGGAATCACCGTTGCTGGTATTCGGACTGGTGGCGGGCGCCAATTTTATCGCCAACATCATCCGCAATATCTGGGCTTTCATGATCATTTTTTGCGGCCATTTCCCGGAGGGCGTGTACAACTTCACCCCCGATCAGGTGGAAGGGGAATCCCGTGGCCAGTGGTACCTGCGCCAACTCCTCGGCTCCGCCAACATTACCGGAGGCAGCCTGTTCCATGTGCTTTCCGGCAACCTGAGCCATCAGATTGAACACCACTTGTTCCCTGACATGTGCAGCAATCGATATCCGGAAGCCTCCCAGCGGGTGCGGGCGGTGGCGGCGCGCTATGGTTTGCCCTACAACCGGGCATCCCTGTGGCGCCAGTTCGGCACTACCTGGCTGAAAAACCTGCGGCTGGCATTCCCGGGAGGTCGTCCACAACCGGAAGTTGCCCGCGCCTGACGCGGGCTCCACTCAGTTAGCAGGTGGCTGAAGGCAGGTTGCCTCCCAGCATGTTTTCAACCACCGCCGCATTGTAGAAGGCTTCAACCGTCTGGATCTTGTTGTCCCTGACACGAAACCAGACGGCAAGCCGCACATCCCCGATCGGCTCAAAGTGGGTCTGATAATCCAGAATCGCGAACACGTGCTCGCCGTCGGCGCTGAGCTGACGGAGGACCAGGTCTTTCTGGATGGCAACCATACCGAATTGGTAGGACAGCATGTCATCCGGACTGAGGAAACGCATGTTCGGCCCCACATATTCAAACCCCTCAGCCACCAGCAAGGTTCTTGCCTCATCAAGACGCTGGGCACGGATATCAGCGATAAATTGAGCCACAATGTCTTTTGGCTGCATGAAATAGACTCCACTTCTGTGATCGGGCCGACTTGGATACTGGCTGCGCGTGGTTATACAGAGCTTAGAACTCTACCCCATAATAACGGAGAACAATCACCATTACCCTGTCGCAGTTTGCTGTATACACGAGCCCCTGCCAGACAGAGACAAAAATTGCCCCACGGCGCCATCAGGCAGCGCGGTAAGGCGCCCTCGACAACAGCCCCCCGGCTATATCCTGCCAAAAGCAAACTGAACCGCCTGTTCGGCATGTATTTCTGTCGTGTCATAGAGTTTGACCTCTGTATCCGATCCCTGGATCAAAAGACCTATCTCCGTACACCCCAAAATGACACCGTGAGCACCGCGCTCAGCCAACGATGTGACTACGTCCAAATACATCGTTTTTGAATCAGACTTGACCACACCCCGGCACAACTCATTGTAAATCACAGAGTGAATACGCTCTCTTTGGGACTCATCTGGCACCACAACCCGAATACCATGATCCTGGAGACGGCCAAGGTAAAACGTCTGCTCCATCGTAAATCTTGTCCCCAGCAGCCCTACACAGGTTACCCCATCCTTTTTGAGCACGTTGGCTGTCGCATCTGCAATGTGAAGAAGGGGGATGCTTACTGCGCGTTCAATTTGGGAGGCGACTTTATGCATCGTGTTCGTGCAGAGAACCAGAAACTCTGCACCCGCCGATTCAATCGACCGGCCGGCTGATCCCAGTATTTCCGCTGTTGCCTGCCAATCCCCCTGGTGCTGCAACGCCTCAATCTCGGCAAAATCCACGCTGTAGAGAACGAGCTTTGCCGAATGGAGCCCTCCGAGTTCGTCTCTTACTTTCTGGTTGATCAGTCGGTAATAAGTCTGGGTTGATTCCCAGCTCATTCCGCCTATCAGGCCTATCGTTTTCATGGAGCACCTCCGTGCCAGGGCCTACCCTAACCATAGAAAGTGTCTACTGTTCGTGGCTAACCCGGGAACATAACGCTTTAGCTTTGCGGCGTACCGGAGCGCCGCGCAGGTGCGTCCGCTAACAGCCACTGGTTATGCTTTACCGGCCTGAACCCACCTCCAAAACTATTGCTTCACCAATCTCAGCAATCGCCTCATTCCTCTCTGAGAAAGACGCCTCCGTTTGCGTAAGATATAGAGCTACAACGATGGGCTGGCGCTCCGGTGGCCAAATTATGGCTGTTATAGATCGCGATCCGAAACCGCCAGCCCCAGTTCGATCTGCAACAATCCAGCCTTCCGGAACAACAGCCCGAAAAAGTCCATCTGCAACCTGGTTTCTCTTAAGCCAGTCATGTAGTTGCTCTCTAGACTTTCCGGATAACGCGTCGCCCAATAGCAAACTCTGAAGATTCTTCACCATCGCATTTGGAGTTGTTGTATCCCTGTTATCGCCTGGTGCCGCCTCATTAAGTTCCGTTTCCCAGCGATCAAGACGCGTTACATCATCCCCCAAGCGCCTCGCGAACGATGTTACTTTTTCCGGTCCACCCAGCGATCGCAAAATCAAGTTTGCGGCTGTATTGTCGCTCCTCGTCAGAGCAGCCTCACAAAGATCCGAAAGGGTCATGGCTTGACCGCCAGCGTATTTTTCCGTGATGGGAGAGTAGGTCACGAGATCTGACTCTGAAAAACTCACCGTTCTTTCGAGGTTCTCCTGTCCCGCATCGACCCGGTGAAGCAAGGCCGCACAAGCAAGCGTTTTAAACGTACTGGACATTGCAAATCGCTGGTCAGCTTGATATTCCCACCTCTGACCTGACTCCAAATCATAAGCTGCAAAGCCCACTCGAGCCTCTATCTCACTAGCGATACTCTCAACAGTTTTAATCAGGGAATTATGGCCATCAGCAGATGCAATTGATGCCCAAAAGCTAAGAAAAATAGCTACAGAAAACGTTAGTAACGCCGTCATTGGTTCTATTCTCATGAATTTCTCAGCAGCTGATTCAAACTGCATTCCGTTTGCATAATGGGTGAGAAAAGGTTGGCTAAACTGCCCGAAGGGCAAGCCAAGCTTTTAGCATCCCATTGATGATTTTGTTGCGCGCAAATCCCGCCCCTAATCCGGGCGCCCAATATAGGCCTTGATTGACGAAATTAGACCTTGGTTGTCAAACCTGATGACGTCCACAACATACAAAACTTCGCTTCCATCGACAGTAATTCTGAGCTCTCCCGCTACTGTGTTTTGAGATTCGTATGTATTTAATATCTCTATCTTTATTGTGTCTGCGTTTGAAAAGTTTTTCTTTGTCTCAGATATAGCTGTAACTTTCCCCTTTACAGAGATTTTCCAATCTCTGATCGTGATATCGTCTGAAAACATAGCTGATACACTGTCAACGTCCTTTGAACTATAGCTATTTAGATATCTCTCAAACTTCTCAATATTCGTCATTTTCTCTCCTTGATGGTTGCATAACGCTTGCAGCATGCATGCTTCCAAGGGCGTCCGGTGGAGAGCCAAAGGCCGGGAACAGATTTAATGGCTTTGTTATGCATTTTCCAGTTTTTTGACCGCTTCTTGGGGGTTAGCTCTCGCTATTAGAACCGTGAGTCGTTTTCACAAGGAATCCCGTCGCGATCACCATCCATCCTTGTGTTCGGGCAGTTTCTAATGAAAAACTCAGCTTCGGCTCTGGATGTCATTTGACTACAATGCTGGCGCCCGTCACAGCTGAAACTAGTTTGGGAATTATAAACAGGTGCTTCGTTGGGAGTCTCATCCACCCCAGACCAGCGGATCGAAGGGCTAAGCGCAGAATTTACGTTATTTGTGTAGTAGTTCCACGCACCGAAACCTACAAGAGCCAGAAGAAGAATTTTTTTCAAACTCACGATCCTAAGTTGATTGCGCTATAACGCCTGCTGTCACCGGTGCACGGCTTGGTTATGCAGCATGTAGCGGCTTGATTCGATCCACTTCTTCCTTGACCGACTGCGCGGCAGTCCAAAGATCAACAGACCGCTGTGCGTTCAGCCAGAATTCCGGCGAGTTACCAAACAAACGCGCAAGCCGGAGCGCCATTTCAGGGCTGACAGCACGACGTTCGCGCAATAGTTCATTAACTGACTGACGAGAGACACCCAAAGATTCGGCCAACCCCGAAACCGTCAGACCATAGTCCGGAAGAAAATCTTCCCTCAGCATTTCGCCAGGATGAGTGGGTTTGCGCTGCATACCGGTAGTATTAAGAATAGCCATATCATCACCTCACTCAGTGGTAGTCACACACTTCGACTTCATACGCATCACCATCTTCAAAACGAAAACAGATACGCCACTGATCATTTATTGAAATTGCGTGCTGCCCCTGCCTGTTTCCCGACAGCGGGTGAAGGCGATTGCCGGGCGGCACTTTCAAATCCTCTAGCTGTACGGCCAGATCCACGTATTCAAGTTTTCTAGCGGCTCTAGGTGCAACATCCGCAGGAAATTTCTTTGACTTGCCCTTGGAGTAGAGTTCTTGGGTTCGTTTGTCAGCGAAGGATTTAATCATGAAACAAAGTGTAATTCGTCACGTGACACTTGTCAATTAGGCATGGGAATGACTGCATAACGCCCGCAATCACGCGCTTGTCGCGTGGATTGCATTGTTAT
>NZ_KE007326.1:459688-541652 GCF_000397065.2 Marinobacter lipolyticus SM19 | reverse complement strand
ACCCCAGCATCTTTGATGTTGGGGTTTTTTATTGCCTGAAGGAAAGCGGGTGTCCTTGCCACAAAGCAGTGCGTCGGGTTCTCCTATCGCCTCTCAATAGTGCGATGCCATCAGTGTTGGGTTTGGTCATATCCTCTAACATATTGATATATAAAATTAAGTATCCGTTGGAACATATCTTGCTATTGCTCCGGTGAACCATTCCCCATCAGGCAATCGGCAACGGCGCCGTCGCTAGAAGTCCCCAGGTGTCGGCCAGGTCTGTTCCTGTTTCAGGTAAGTTTGCTCCGTTGATATCTGTGGGATTCGCTCAACCCGGTGGGATCATTTGCCAGGTTTTGACAGGATCAGCCATGACGGACACCGCTTTTCGCTTCCTTTCCTATGCCGGAAAAACCAAAGTGCTCCACCTGAGTTGGGTGGCCTTTTTTATCAGCTTCCTGGTGTGGTTTAACCACGCACCGCTGATGTCTGCTATCCGTGAGCAGTTCGGTCTCACTGCCGCGGAGGTCAACACGCTGTTGTTGCTGAACGTTGCGTTGACCATTCCCGCCCGAATTCTGATTGGTATGTTGGTGGATGGACTTGGTCCTCGCCGGGTGTACAGTCTGGTGCTGGTCATTTCAGGGGTCTTGTGTATAGCTTTTGCCTTGTCGACCACCTTTGAACAACTGGCTTTAAGTCGGTTCCTGCTTGGCTTTGTGGGTGCCGGCTTCGTCGTAGGTATCCGCTTGATCAGTGAGTGGTTCCCGGCCCGGGAGCTGGGGTTGGCTGAGGGTATCTATGGAGGTTGGGGCAATTTTGGTGCGGCCTTTGCCGGTCTCTCCTTGCCTGCGCTGGCACTCTGGTACGGTGGAGACGATGGTTGGCGTTGGGCTGTTGGTACCACCGGTGTGATTGCCATTCTCTACGCGGCGGTGTTCTACCATCAGGTCAGGGACACGCCCAAAGGCTCTACCTATTTCAAGCCCAAGCGCGGCGGCGCCATGGAAGTGACCAGCCGGGGAGATTTTGTCCTCTACCTGGTAATGAATCTCCCATTGTTCCTGGCTTTGGCGTTGATCGTCTGGCAACTGGGCCCGTACAAGCTCGGATTGTTGGGCGCAGCAACTACGTACGTGCTGTACGGCGTTATTCTCCTGATGCTGACGGTTCAGGTTGTGCGTATATGGCAGATCAACGGTCATGTTTTCCAGCGTGCGGTGCCAGCTTTTGACCGTTATCCTTTCAAACAAGTGGCGCTGCTGAACCTTGTTTATATGGCCAGCTTTGGTTCCGAGCTTGCCGTGGTTTCGATGCTGCCGCTGTATTTCCTGGACACGTTTGATATCTCACCATTGCTGGCTGGCATGCTCGGCGGGAGCTTTGCATTGATGAATCTGTTTGGCCGTCCTGGTGGCGGGTATCTCGCAGACCGGTTTGGTCGCAAATTCATCACGCTGGTGATGTTGGCGGGTATTGCCCTGGGCTATATGCTGATGGCTCAGATTGACAGTCATTGGCCGCTACCTCTGGCTGTCGCTCTGGTCGTGTTCTGCTCGGTGTTTGTGCAGGGCGGTTGTGGCGCGGTATATGCCTCTGTTCCACTGGTCAAGCGTCGGTTAACCGGACAAGTGGCCGGTATGGCTGGTGCTTATGGCAACGTCGGCGGGGTGGTCTTTCTGGTGGTGTTGGCGATGGTGACGCCCAAGATGTTTTTCCTGGTGCTGGGCGGCATCGCCGTGGTGATCCTGGCGTTGGTGATGATCTTTATGGACGAGCCCAGCCCGCAGACCAGTGAAGTCATGCCGGACGGTTCCGTGCGGATGATTGATGTAACATGACCCCCCAACTGCACCTGACAATTGGTCAACACAGCTCAGCAGGGCGCAAGGAGACCAATGAGGACAGCCTGGGTATCTGCTACCCGGAGGGCGAGGCGCTTGCCCTCAAGGGTGCTGTAGCCGTGATAGCCGACGGTGTCAGTGCGTCCGAGTCGGGGCGGGAAGCCGCGGAGGCGTGTGTGAAGGGCGTGTTGCATGACTATTACAGCACGCCCGATTCATGGTCAGTGGAAACATCGGTCGGGCGTGTGCTGGGTTCCCTGAATCGCTGGCTGCATGGCAAGGGGCATCGCAGTCACGGTGATGCCACCGGTATGGTGTGTACCTGCAGCCTGGTAGTGATCAAGAATAATCGTGCCTACGTTTTCCATGTGGGAGACAGTCGTGTCTACCTGTTCCGTGATGGGCGGCTGGATTGCCTGACTCGTGATCATCATGTTCTGCTGGGGTCCGATAAATCCGCATTGTCGCGTGCCATGGGCGTTGAGCTTAACGTCGAAATAGATATGAGTCGGGTCAGTTTGCAGCCGGGAGACCGTCTGGTCTTGACCACAGATGGTGTCCATGGCTATTTGAGTGACGGAGCCATGGTTGAAAAGGTCTGCGACACCGATCCTGAAGAGGCCGCCAGGGCGTTGGTGGATGCGGCCATGGAGCGGGGCAGTCCGGACAACCTGAGTGCCCAGGTGCTGGTAGTGGATAAACTGCCAGAGGAAGACATAGAGGCTCATTACGAGCGTCTCGTTGCCTTGCCGTTCCCGCCACCACTGGAGCCGGGGCAGCACCTTGATGGTTATCGAATCGTACGGGAGATTCATGCCAGCCGCCGAACCCAGGTTTACCTTGCAGAATCGCTGGAAGGTGGGGAACTGGTGGCCATGAAAACCCCGTCTCCAAACTATGTGGACGATGCAGCCTACATTGACCGCTTTCTCACAGAATCCTGGGTGGCCAAGCGGATTCAGAGTCCCCATGTCGTTCGTTTTCTGGACCCGCCTAAAAGTCGTCAGTGTCTGTACTGCGTTACCGAGTTTATCGATGGGCAGACGTTGCGAGAGTGGATGAATGATAATCCAATGCCAGAACCGTCCGTGGTGCGGGGCATCGTCAGACAGATCGTGGCAGGGTTGCGCACTCTGCATCGTCTGGAGATGGTTCATCAGGATCTGAAGCCGGAGAACCTGGTGATCGATCGTCAGGGCACCCTCAAGATCATCGATCTGGGTGCGGTTCGTATTCGTGGTATAGAGCAGATTGACGTGCCCTGGGGGCACGATGTACAGCTGGGAACCGAGAGTTACGCTGCGCCTGAGTGCCTGGAGGGGGAGCTCGCCACTGCGGCCTCTGATCGCTATTCCCTGGGCGTCATCGCCTATGAGTTGTTGACCGGGCGCCTGCCCTACGATAAACCTCCAAAACCTTCCAATCGTCGTAAGCTCGTGTATCGCAGTGCCAGGGAGGCCAACCCCGATTTGCCAGTTTGGCTGGATGCTTGCCTGCAGAAAGCAGTGGCGTTAAAACCGGAGGCCCGGTATCCAGCGTTGTCGGAATTTTTGCGGGATCTGGAATTCCCCAATCCGGCTCTCGCTCCGTCCTCCAGGGCTCCCCTGGTGGAGCGGGTTTCAACCCGGGACTGGCGTTTCATTGCGAGTCTATCGCTTCTGCTTAACCTGATCTTGCTGTCATCGCTGCTGGTCAAGGGGTAGTCCCCTTCAGCGAGTTTTCGGCAATCAGTGATATACTCTCCACACACAACATTGAGCCGTTGCCTGCTGATGGAGAGCCTATGTCCGCGCAAGATCACCTGGTCATTTTTGATACTACCCTGAGAGATGGCGAGCAAAGCCCTGGTGCCACCATGACCAAGGCTGAAAAACTTCGTATCGCCAAAGCCCTGGAGAAACTGCGTGTTGATGTGATCGAAGCGGGGTTCCCGATTGCCAGCCAGGGTGACTTTGAAGCGGTCAAGTCTATTGCCGAGACCATCAGGGGCTCCACCATTTGCGGTCTGGCGCGCGCAACGGATGGCGATATTGATCGCGCGGCTGAAGCTATTCAGCCGGCGGAAAGTGGTCGTATTCACACTTTCATAGCCACCTCTCCGATTCACATGCAGCATAAGCTGCAGATGCAGCCGGATGAGGTTATAGAACAGGCTGTTCGGGCGGTAAAAAGGGCGCGCGGTCACGTTGACGATGTTGAATTCTCCTGTGAGGATGCCGGTCGGTCGGAACTGGATTTCCTGTGCCGGATTATTGAGGCGGCCATTGATGCCGGAGCCCGCACCATCAACATCCCCGACACCGTTGGCTACGCCATCCCGGAGCAATTCGGGGAAACCATCCATCAGTTGTTGAACCGCATTCCCAACGCAGATAAAGCCGTTTTTTCCGTGCATTGTCATAACGATCTCGGCCTGGCGGTGGCCAACTCGCTGGCTGCGGTTTGTCAGGGCGCGCGTCAGGTGGAATGTACAATTAACGGTCTCGGTGAGCGGGCGGGGAATGCCTCTCTGGAGGAAATTGTCATGGCGGTGCGTACACGCCAGGATCTGTTCTCCATTGATACCCGCATTGACACCCAGCACATTGTTCCTGCATCCCGCCTGGTATCCACCATTACCGGCTTCCCGGTTCAGCCCAACAAGGCCATTGTTGGCGCCAATGCCTTTGCCCATGAGTCCGGCATTCACCAGGATGGCGTACTCAAGCACCGGGAAACCTATGAAATCATGCGGGCCCAGGACGTAGGTTGGCACACCAACAGTCTGGTTCTGGGCAAACATTCAGGGCGTAATGCGTTTCGTACCCGCCTGTTGGAGTTGGGCATCCAGTTTGAGACAGAAACCGAACTGAATGAGGCCTTCACCCGGTTCAAGGCACTGGCGGATCTGAAACATGAGATCTTCGATGAGGATCTGCAGGCTATTGCCAGCGACACCCGGCAGAAAGAAGAAGAGGGCCGGTTCGGGTTGGTGTGTATGCAGGTCTGTTCGGAAACCGGTGTCGTCCCCAAGGCTAGCCTGACGCTATTGATGGATGGTCGGGAACACAGCGTAGAAGCTGAGGGCGGTGGGCCGGTGGATGCCACCTTCAAGGCCATCGAGTCGCTGGTGGATTCTGGCTGTAATTTGCAGTTGTATTCCGTCAACAATATTACCAGTGGTACCGATGCCCAGGGCGAAGTGACCGTTCGCCTGGAGCGGGGCGGACGGATTGTGAATGGCGTGGGAGCGGATACCGATATCATCATTGCGTCGGCCAAGGCCTATATCGAGGCCCTTAATCTGATAACACGAGGTGGTATACGTCAGCATCCGCAGGTTGCGGATGTTTGATGTGGCAGTCATAACCGGGGCGGTTGAATGAGAGTTTCGGAAGCAGAGAGACAGTTCTATCTCGGGATGGCGGGCATTCACGTCTGGTATGCCCGGGAACCGCTCCCGGGGGCGGCCCCGAGTCCGGAATTTGACTTCCCCGCGGAGCCTGAGAGGTCAGCATTTTCTGAGCCATTGGCGCGCAGTATTTCAGCGGGGGCTAAAGCGCCCGGTAGCCGCAAGCCCATTGGGCCGGAGTCGGCGCAGGGGGGAGAGCGCCTTGCGCATTTACAGGCGATGATGGCTGGTGAAACCGCTTCCGGGACCGTTGCTGCGACAGAGGAAAAACCTGAGAGTGAGGCTGCCTCAGCGTCAATCGATCGTGGGGATGATGCGCCGGAAGCTCTGGTGCCGGAGTCGGTTGCGAAGACTGCTTTGAAGGTAACCCTTGGAGTGTGGGAAGTCGGGAATGTGCTGTTACTCGGAGAGCTGTCAGAAGATGCCAGCGACCGTCTGCAGGATTCCCTGGCCAACAATATACTCAAAGCCCTGGGCTATGACGAGCCAGTGACAGTGGAGTGTTTGAGATGGCCAGTCTTTGCCAATCCGCTGGTGCCGGGTAACAGCTTTACGGATTTTACCCGGGTACTGAAGTCCCTGGTGGGCGAGCGCGATCGCCGTCGAATAATCCTGCTCGGAGTATTGGGGGACAAACTACCGGAGGATCGCGATGTCTGGCTCGGGAGTACGTTGGGAGAGCCAGACGTCGACTTTCCGCACACTCTGGCAGAGTTGGCTGCCGTTCCCTCGTACAAACGCGCGCTTTGGGAGCAGCTCAAGCCGCTGATCAGGGGCAAGGCGTGAACCGTCTGCAGTATGATCAGGTGCGTCAGAATGATCGAGTTATCCGGCCCATGGTGTCCGGTGATTTGCCAGCGGTGATGGACATCGAATTTCAGGGGTATTCGCATCCCTGGAACGAGACCGTTTTCCGTGACTGTTTTCGAGAAAATTATCGGCTGTGGGCCTACGATTGCGGGGGCGTTCTCGGTGGGTACGCGATTGTTGCCTATCTGTACGACGAAGCCCATCTCCTGAACCTGTGCGTTGCCCCGGCCGTCCGCAGGGAAGGAGCCGGGCGCCAACTGCTGCGACATCTGCTGGCGCACGCGGCTCATGAGGGTATGGAGCAGGGAATTCTTGAGGTTCGGGCATCCAATCAGGCGGCCATTGATCTCTACCAGTCGGAGGGCTTCCGGGTTATCGGTCAGCGGCCCGGCTATTACCCTGCGCCCGAGGGGCGGGAAGACGCCATCGTGATGACGTTTGACCTTTCCAGCGCCTAGGGGGTGTCCACGACTTACGAGCTGCTACATTGTTCGCGTCTTGATCTGATTCCCCCTATAATGGCGGCCTTTTCAGCGTATTTGATTCAGGTTGCTCTCCATTATGTCCACCCTTTCACAAGAAGTTTCCAAGCGTCGTACATTTGCAATCATCTCGCACCCGGACGCTGGTAAAACCACCATTACGGAAAAGGTTCTGTTGTTCGGGCAGGCCCTCCAGAAAGCCGGTACGGTTAAAGGTAAGAAATCCGGGCAGCATGCCAAGTCGGATTGGATGGAGATGGAAAAAGAGCGGGGGATTTCTGTGACCACCTCCGTTATGCAGTTTCCCTACCATGACCGTCTGGTAAACCTGCTGGACACCCCGGGCCACGAAGACTTCTCCGAGGATACCTATCGGACATTGACCGCGGTCGACTCCTGCCTGATGGTGATCGATAGTGCCAAGGGGGTTGAGGAGCGAACCATCAAGCTGATGGAAGTCACCCGCCTGCGGGATACTCCGATTCTGACGTTCATGAACAAGCTGGACCGGGATACCAGGGATCCGGTGGAGCTGATGGACGAGGTTGAGGATGTTCTCAAGATCGCCTGCTCCCCGGTGACCTGGCCCATCGGCATGGGCAAGAATTTCAAGGGGGTGTACCACCTGCTGCGGGACGAAGTGATCCTGTATCAGTCGGGTCAGGGCCATACCATTCAGGAACGTCGCGTGATTCCCGGTCTCGATAATCCAGAGCTGGACGATGCCCTGGGTGCCTACGCTTCCGACCTTCGTGATGAGATCGAGCTCGTAAAAGGGGCTTCCCATGAGTTTGATCTCGAAGCGTTTCTCAAGGGTGAGCTGACCCCGGTCTTTTTCGGGACCGCCCTGGGCAACTTCGGCGTCGATCACATGCTGGATGGGTTGGTGGAATGGGCGCCGGCGCCTCAGCCACGGGAAACAGACCTGCGACCGGTTGAACCCGCTGAGGATATGTTCTCCGGCTTTGTCTTCAAGATTCAGGCGAATATGGACCCTCAGCACCGTGACCGGGTGGCTTTTCTGAGAATCGTGTCAGGGCGTTACAGTCAGGGCATGAAAGCCCGCCATGTCCGGATTGGCAAAGAGGTGCGTTTTTCCGATGCGCTGACGTTTATGGCCGGAGATCGCGCGCACGCGGAGGAGGCCTTTGCCGGTGATATCATCGGGCTCCACAATCACGGCACGATCCAGCTTGGGGACACGTTCACCTCCGGTGAGGCTATGAAGTTCACCGGCATTCCGAACTTTGCCCCGGAGCTGTTTCGCCGCATTCGCCTGAAGGATCCCCTGAAATCCAAGCAATTGCAGAAAGGGTTGATTCAGCTGTCCGAGGAAGGGGCGGTGCAGGTGTTCCGGCCTCTGAGGAATAATGATCTGATCGTCGGTGCGGTCGGTGTTCTGCAGTTTGACGTAGTGGTCAGCCGCCTCAAGAGTGAATACAAAGTGGAAGCGCTGTACGAACCAATCAATGTGGCAACCGCGCGCTGGGTGACCTGCAGCGATGAGCGCAAACTGGATGAGTTCCAGCGCAAAAACAACGATTACCTGGCACTGGATGGAAGCGACCAGCTGGCCTATATCGCACCAACCATGGTGAATCTGCAGTTGGCTCAGGAGCGTTATCCCGACGTCCAGTTCCACAAAACCCGGGAACATTAATCAAAGGCGGGCGCTATGGAGCTGGTCGATGCCCATTGTCACTTCGATTTTCCGGAATTTGACGGCCGGAGGGAAGAGGTGCTTGCCCGGGCTCGCCGTCATGGTGTGTCCCGCCTGGTGATACCCGGTGTCACACGGAGACATTGGCAGCGGGTTGTTAACATCGCGACCAGTCAGTCGGGGCTATTCTATTGTCTTGGTATTCACCCGTGGTTTGTCCAGGAGCACGAGCAAGACGATCTCGGGATTCTGGAAAGCCGGCTTGCCCGCGAAGACAATCGTTGCGTCGGGCTTGGGGAGTGTGGGCTGGATCGTCTGAGGGGCGAACTTTCTCAGCAGTTTCCCTGGTTTGAGGCTCAGGTGGATCTGGCGGCCCGTTTGAGTTGTCCGCTGGTGATTCACTCGGTGCGGACGCACGATGAGGTGCACAGTGTGCTCAAAGCCCGGGGCTTTCTTGGTAAAGCGCTGGTGCATGGATTTTCCGGGAGTTATCAGCAGGCCCGGAAACTTGTGGATCTGGGGTGTTTCATCGGGATTGGCGGCGTCATTACTCATGCGCGCGCGAAAAAGACCCGGGATACTGTGTCGCGCCTGCCGCTGGAGTCGTTGGTGCTCGAAACGGATGCTCCGGATATGCCCCCCGAGGGCGTGGCAAAAGGAATGAATTCACCGGAGCATCTGCCGGCGATATTCAGCGCGCTCGCCAGTCTGCGCCAGGAACCGCCCGAGCAGCTGTATGAGCAGTTGCTTGGAAATGTTTCCGAGTTGTACGGCTGGGTGCAGGCGTCAGGCGTAAGGGAATAACGAAATAAGGCGCTTCGGGGTTGGCTTTATGGCACAGTTTGGATATACTTCGCGCCCTGGCTTTTCAAGGCGATGTCGTCATCTCAGCCCCGAATGATGTCACTGCCAATTAATAACAGGTACAGAACCTCCTCCGGATGCCAAGCATTTACCGGCGGCGGTTTTTAACGTTTCTTATATAGCGTTCAAGGCGGAATCAATGAAGACTCTGAGTGCGAAACCAGAAACAGTAACACGTGACTGGTACGTTGTAGACGCAGCCGGCAAGACGCTGGGTCGTCTGTCAACCGAAATCGCCCGTCGTCTGCGGGGCAAGCATAAGCCTGAGTATACCCCTCATGTAGACACTGGCGATTACATCGTTGTTATCAACGCGAGCCAGGTCCGGGTTACCGGGAAAAAAGCATCTGCGAAGATGTACTACAGCCACACTGGCTTTCCGGGTGGAATCAAGTCCATCAACTTCGAGAAGCTGGTCGACAAGGCTCCTGAGCAAATCATTCAGAAGTCTGTCAAAGGCATGCTTCCGAGTGGCCCGCTCGGCCGTGCCATGTTCAAGAAGCTGAAAATCTATGCCGGCGCTGAGCATCCTCACGCAGCCCAGCAGCCCAAAGAACTCGACATTTAACGGAAGGCGGATATGTCTGTAGCACAAAATTACGGTACTGGTCGCCGCAAGACATCCACGGCTCGGGTTTTTATCAAGCCTGGAAGCGGTAACATCTCTATAAATGGTCGCTCCATCGAAGATTTCTTCGGTCGTGAGACCCTGCGCATGATCGTTCGTCAGCCGCTGGTTGTTGCTGAGTCTACCGATCGTTTCGACATCAACATCACTGTTAAAGGTGGTGGTATCAGTGGTCAGGCGGGCGCAATTCGCCACGGTCTGACTCGTGCCCTGATGGATTACGATGAGACTCTGCGCCCGGCGCTGCGTCAAGCGGGTTACGTTACCCGTGATGCGCGTGAAGTTGAGCGTAAGAAAGTGGGTCTGCGTAAGGCGCGTAAGCGTCCTCAGTTCTCCAAGCGTTAATTTCGCTGGAGCGCGGCTCAGAAAAACCCGGCCTTCGGTCGGGTTTTTTATTGTCCGAAGAAAGGCGATCCATTTGATCTGGAGCAGGGTTGGGCGGCCAGTGGGCGGCTTTCTGACTTGTAAGGTACGGGTAATTTCATTACCATTTGTGCGCTTATAATTTTGGGTTGTGAAGTCCTTTTTGAAGTGTGGTGACGCCGAATTGCGGCGCTCTGCACCTCGCCTGATGGGAGAAAACCATAATGAGTAATGGCGACGTGAGCCAAGGCCGGCGCCGATTTCTGATCGGTGCTACGTCGGTGGTAGGTGGAGTCGGCGTCGTCGGTGCGGCCGTTCCTTTCGTGGCGTCCTGGAATCCCAGTGCCAAAGCGGAAGCGGCGGGTGCGCCGGTAACCGTCAATGTCAGCAAGATTGAACCAGGGCAGCAAATAACTGCGGAATGGCGTGGTAAACCGGTCTGGATTGTCCGCCGTACCGAGCAAATGTTGGAAAATATTGAGAAGTTGAATGACGAGGTAAAGGATCCCCAGTCCGAAGCGCCTCAGCAACCTCAGTATATTGAAGGCATCTACCGGTCGATCAAGCCAGAGTTTGCTGTGATTGTCGGGCTTTGTACCCATTTGGGGTGTGTGCCTTCTTATCGTCCGGAAGTGGCTCCTGCGGATCTTGGGGAAGACTGGTTGGGTGGTTTTTTCTGCCCCTGCCACGGTTCCCACTACGATCTGGCTGGTCGGGTATATCAAGCGCAGCCTGCTCCCCTGAACCTCGAGGTTCCGCCTTATCGTTTTGACGATGACGCGACCCTCACGATTGGTCTTGATCCGGAGGCAGCGTAATGCAGAAGCTAATTCAGTGGGTAGACGAGCGTCTGCCGGTCGTTGATGCCTGGAACAATCATCTGGCGAAGTATTACGCGCCGAAAAACTTCAACGTGTGGTATTTCTTCGGTTCGCTGGCGATGCTGGTACTGGTTAACCAGCTGGTGACCGGTATCTGGCTGACCATGAGCTACAATCCCTCGGCGGAAGGTGCATTTTCCTCCGTTGAGTACATCATGCGCGATGTTGAGTGGGGCTGGTTGCTCCGATATCTGCACTCCACCGGTGCTTCCGCGTTCTTTGTTGTGGTTTATCTCCATATGTTCCGTGGCCTGATGTACGGGTCATACCAGAAGCCCCGTGAGCTGATCTGGCTCTTCGGTATGCTGATCTACCTGGTGCTGATGGCAGAAGCCTTCATGGGATACCTGCTGCCTTGGGGGCAGATGTCCTACTGGGGTGCACAGGTTATCGTGAACCTGTTCGGTGCGATTCCGGTGATTGGTGAAGACCTCTCTCTCTGGATTCGCGGTGACTACCTGATTTCCGGTATTACCCTGAATCGTTTCTTTGCGTTGCATGTGGTTGCGTTGCCAATCGTATTGCTGGGGCTGGTTGTCCTGCACATCCTGGCGCTGCACGAAGTCGGGTCCAACAACCCGGATGGCATTGATATCAAGAAGAACAAGGATGAAAACGGTATCCCAAAAGACGGTATCCCGTTCCATCCCTACTATTCCGTTCACGACCTCGTGGGTGTTGCTGTCTTCTTCTTTATTTTCTTTATCGTGGTGTTCTTCTTCCCGGAAATGGGTGGTTTGTTCATCGAGAAGCCGAACTTTGAACCGGCAAACGCGCTGAAGACGCCTGCGCACATTGCGCCCGTCTGGTACTTCACGCCGTTCTACGCCATGCTGCGCGCGGTCACCGTTGACCTCTTCGGCCTGCCTGCGAAGTTCTGGGGTGTGGTTGTAATGGGTGGTGCGATTGCAATCCTGTTCGTGCTTCCTTGGCTGGATCGTAGCCCGGTCCGCTCCATGCGGTACAAGGGCTGGTTGAGCCGTATTGCGCTGGCTATCTTTGCCATCAGCTTTGTAATCCTGGGGTATCTGGGGCTTGTGCCGGCAACGGCAGGTCGAACAGCTCTCGCTCAGGTCCTGACGACGCTGTACTTCCTCTACTTCATTCTTATGCCGTTCTATACGCGTATGGAGAAGACCAAGCCAGTACCAGAGAGGGTGACAGGATAATGAAACAGCTGATTTTGGGTTTTTTTATCGCAGTTCTGCCGGCCCTCGGGTTGGCAGCAGGGGGCGCTTCCATACATCTGGATACTATGGAGCCCGATCACGCCAACAAAGAGTCGCTACAGCGTGGTGCAGCATTGTTTACCAACTACTGCATGGGTTGTCACTCGGCTGAGTATGCTCGCTATAAGCGTGTCTCTGATGATCTGGGTATTCCTGCTGAGCTTTATGAGGAGAACCTTATCTTCACCGGCGCCAAGATTGGTGAGCTGATGAAAATCTCCATGAAGAAGGACCTGTCCGAGGGATGGTTCGGTGCACCGCCACCCGATCTCACGCTGGAATCCCGTCTGCGTGGCGAGAGCTGGATATACTCCTATCTCCGTGGTTTTTACAAGGACGACAGCCGTCCGTTGGGTGTGAACAATGTTGTTTTTGACAACGTTGGTATGCCCCATGTTCTGGTGGATCTGCAGGGGTTGTGCGCGGTTGAGCCGAAAATCGGTCAGAATGCCAGCGTTGACCCTCTCAGTGGTAACGTCAACAATGCGGATGTCTGTCCCGAATATGCGATTGAAGGCAGCATGCCTGCCGCGGAGTTCGATCGGGCGATGTATGACCTGACGAATTTCCTGTCCTATATGGGCGACCCGGTAAAACTGGAGCGTGAGCGTCTGGGGGTCTTCGTACTGATCTTCGTCGCGATCTTCTTTGTTTTCGCCTACCTGCTCAATCGGGAGTACTGGAAGGACGTACACTGAGATTTCAGGTATAATATCCGACCCTGAGTTCCAGCGGGCAATTGCCGGCCCGCTGGATTTTTGCGTTTTTCAGGATCATTTCGGTTTGTTTACTCGTGAGGTAGTTCTATGGGCGTTGTGACCAAGCGGTCATCAATGACGTTTTTCTCGGACCCGGCCAGCCATTACAGTCATCGTGTACGTATTGTTCTGGCAGAGAAGGGTGTAACGGTTGATGTTGTTGATGTTGACCCGGATAACCCCCCGGCGGAGTTGGCCGACCTTAATCCGTACAATGCCCTGCCTACTTTGGTGGATCGTGACCTTGTGCTCTATGAGCCCAACATCATGATGGAGTATCTGGACGAGCGGTTCCCGCATCCGCCATTGTTGCCGGTGTATCCGGTTGCACGGGCTAACAGCCGCCTGATGATCCACAGAATCCAGAAAGACTGGTGTGGACTGGTTGATCAGATCCTGGCCCAGCCCGGAGCCAAAGCATCTGACGCGGCGCGCAAGGAGTTGCGGGAGAGTCTGCTGGCGACAGCGCCGCTGTTCGGTGAAATGCCTTTCTTCCTGTCTGAAGAGTTTACGATTGTGGACTGCTGTATTGCTCCAATCCTGTGGCGTCTTCCCGCTTTGGGCATTGAGCTTGACGACAAGCAGGCCAAACCGTTACAGAAGTACATGGACAGCATTTTCAGTCGTGAGGGATTCAAGGCGAGTCTTTCTGACCTGGAAGAAGACATTCGTAGCTAATACAGCAATGCAGGGCCTGAAGAGCGGGTCAGGAGAAAGGCAGTGCCTGATAGCAAAGTTACCATGACATCCAGTCGCCCCTATCTTGTCAGGGCGTTCAATGAATGGATTCTGGACAATGACTGTACGCCTTACATCGTGGTTGATGCTGGCGTACAGGGAGTTCAGGTGCCGACCGAGCACGTTGCCAATGGTCAGATTGTCCTGAATATCAGCCCGGGCGCTGTGCGCGGACTGGTGATTGGTAACGGAGCGCTCGAGTTCAGCGCCCGGTTTGGTGGCGTTCCAATGCAGGTGTTTATACCGCTGCAGGCGGTCATGGCAGTCTATGCCAAAGAAAATGGTGAGGGCATGGTGTTTGGTAGTGAGCCAGGCTCTCCCGACCCTGATGACGATGGCACCAGTGATTCCCCGGGGAGTGGTCAGAGCTCGGGAGAGCGTCCGTCAGGACGCCCGACACTCAAGGTTGTCAAATAATCGTGTTCAGAGTCTAAAAAGCCAGCGTCCAGCTGGCTTTTTTATTATCCGCCGAAGAGCGTACTGTCGATCAGCCCGCACAAGGCATTGATAATGACCAGTAGCAAGGGGGTCGCTGCGGTAGCGGACAGGTTATCCAGCGCTATTTCATGGTCTTCCGGGTGGAGTAGAGAGGTTATGTCGGACTTTTCTTTGGCACTCAGCACCACGACACGCATCTCCCGGTCATGGGCGGCCTGAATGGCCTGGATCAGGTTGGCTTTGTGCCCGTCATCGACAATAATGAAGAGTAGGTCGTCTGCTTTGCCAATGGCGCGAACTTGCCTGGAAAATGTATCGTTAAATCGGTTATCGCGACAGATCGCTGAATAGGTGGTGGCGTCGGCGCCGAGGTTGATAGCCGGCAGCGCTGGTCGATCATGCTCAAAGCGGTTCAGCAGGGCTGTGCAAAAGTACTGGGCAAGTATATTGGCATTGCCGTTGGCGCACGTAATAATCTTGCCGTCGCAGAGTAGCGTATGCACAAACGCTCCCACCGCGCTTTCGATGGCGGGGGCCGTTGTGCTGGCGGCCTGGGCCGTGTGCTCCATATGCGCAGCAAACCATTGATTGATTTGTTGTTCAGTATCGGTCATGTTCAAGCCTGAATTGCATTCCTGATCCATTGTATCCGGTATTTTTTAACATCGCCCGGTGCGATGGCAATGACATCAATACGGCTGGGAATGTTCCAGAGTCCGTTTCTGTGCAGGTAGAAGGAGGCCGCTCTGACAAGTCTGCGTTGTTTGGTCGGAGTGACAGATTCCGCTCCGCCGGCCAAGCTGCCGGCTCCCCGGTAACGCACTTCGAAGAAGACCAGCACCTCGCCATCGCGACCAATCAGGTCAATTTCACCGCCACGACTGAAGACGTTTCTCTCGACAATGGTAACGCCGCGACTTTGCAGGTAACGTGCGGCCACGGCTTCGGTGTGGTCGCCAATGGCCTTGTTGCCGGGTTTGCCTTCCATGGCATTCCTCCGCCTATTGATTCTCTGGTTATTGTTCTTCGGTCTGAGCCTCTTCCGATTCCGGAGTCAGTAGCTGTGCCGTGCCGTTTGTAAAGCGAGCCCACATTTGCTGTCGATGAATGCTGCCTCCGGGTGCCATGGTCAGCACGCCGGTTTGGCCCTCAATAGAGGCGCCCTCAACCTGGCGTAGTAGTGGCAAGCGTTTGCTCAGGTTCCAGGCATCCGAGCCCATCGCAAACAGCCGGCCCAGCTGGCCCCGCATGTCCGGTAGTGCCTGAGTGGCGGTATCGCGGAACTCGTTCTGGTCATCGAGAACCCAGGGGATATCGGTGAAGGTCACATCGTTGAGGTCCCGGTCTCTGGAGGGAGCCGGATTGCCTTCATACACCATGGACGGAGAGTATACCGGGAGGTCACCACCAAAATAGAATGCAAACAAGGGCTTGAATTGCCGGGCTATGGTTGGTTCTGCAACCATCACGACGGCATCGGCATCCTGCCTGCGTCGGGGTTCAAACTCGACATTGACGCCAGCAGTGCGCTCAACATCAATGGCGCGTTCACGGGAGGCGGTAATACCCAGCAACTCAGCGACGATGGTGCGAAAGTTGTCTTCGCGGAAATAGCGTTCGATGTCGAGGGCGGTACTGCCATTTTCCGCCATGCGTTCAAGCAAGGCGGCCTCAAGGCGATCGCCCCACTCACCCTGGGGAATCAGTGCCAGTGCCTGGTCGTTATTTTCCTGCCTCAGCCGATCGGCAATCTGGCGCGCTTCGTCCTCGGCAGACAGGCCAAACTGATACAGTCCGGAAGGTGCTGCACTGCCCTGGGGCAGGTAGTTCAGGCCGAGTACGGGAACGGGCATGGTGCTCAGTTCGGCCAGACTCTGCAGTGATTCCTTCTCGAGGGGGCCGACAATGAGATCCTGATCCCCGCCGGACAGCTCCTGGTAAAGGTCCCGGAAGTTCTGCCCGGCCGTGTTCACCACGCGGATACTGGTCTTGCTCCGGTCCGCTGACTGATCATCGTAGTAGGCTGCGAAGAAGCCGTCCCTGATGGCTTTGCCGGCGCTTGCCAGTGGTCCTTCAAGTGGAAGGGCCAGGGTGATTTGCTCCGGGCGGCTCTCCGCAAGACTGGCGATCAATTGCAGTTCTGAAGGCGGCGTAATGGCAGCAGGATGTCCAGGCCAGTTGTTCTGCCATTGCCGGACTGCGCGGCCCTGGGCATCCAGGTTCATGCCGGGTTCCCGCAGGATACCGGTCAGTTCAATCCACCCTTGCGCTTCGTACCCCAAAATCTGACCGCTTTCTTCCGACAATTGTGTATCGGAAGTCGCCTTTAACGCCTGCCAGATACGGTCGTGTATCTGTTGCGCGTTCTGACGGGTGTCGGACTGTGCAAGAAGGATGAGGGTGGCAGCTGCGGACAGGTGGTCGTCAGCCAGTTGCAGGGTCTCTGCCTGAAGGGTGGCTGCATGGGCCATCAGGCCGCGGTCGTAATTGAGAAACTGGTCCGGTTTCAGCTGGCCGGAGAGTTGTCTGGCCCAGTCGCTGTCTTCCAGTGCCGTGGCGCTACCCATGGAGAGCAGCAGGTATTGGTCTTTCAGTTCGCCGGATGGATCGGCCATTGGCTTGCTTTGGAGTATATTTCGGGCGGACTCATGGTCGTTCTGGCTCTGGAACCCGTCTGCGGAGCGCAACAGATACCTTTGAGCCTCGTTTCGGTCGCTGAGCTTGCTCGCCGCTTCGATGGCCTGGCCTGCGGTCTCAGGCTGGGTCTCCAGGTTGACGCTGGCACATCCGGTGGCCAGCATTGTCAGCATTAGAACGGTGGTAAAAGTTCTCAGGGTCAGACAGTGTTTGGTCATGGCAGGCTCACGATACTCCGGGTAATTGCGCTTGTGACGCCGGGTAAACGACGGCATCATGCCGGGAACCTGAATTTGTCGGGCTCCCTGTATCATTCTCAAGCTGGCAAGTTTAACAGCTCCCGGGCCATTTCACATGACGTTGGTGTCATGGTCCCAAGGTAAAGAGAGGCATATGTGAAATCAGACCTCAATTCTCCGGAAAGGTCGGGCACCCTTTATATTGTTGCCACCCCCATAGGTAACCTGGAGGACCTGTCCCCGCGGGCATCCGCGACACTGGCCAGTGTCGCGCTGATTGCGGCGGAGGATACCCGCCACAGTGGGCGGCTGTTGCAGTTTCTAGGGATTCAGAAACCTATGCTGGCGCTCCATGACCACAACGAGCGTAACCGCGCTGCTCAGGTGTTGGGTCGCCTCGAAGCCGGAGAGGATGTTGCGCTGGTGTCCGATGCGGGTACGCCTTTAATTTCTGATCCCGGCTATGTCCTGGTTCGCGAGGCGCGGGAGCGAGGGATCAGGGTAAGCCCCATCCCCGGGCCTTGTGCCTTGGTAGCTGCATTGAGTGCGGCTGGTTTGCCCACGGATCGTTTTCTGTTTGCGGGGTTTCTGCCCGCCAAGCGGGGTGCCCGTCGCTCCGAGCTGGAAGCACTGGTGACGGAGGTTGCCACCCTGGTGTTCTATGAATCGCCCCATCGGATTCTGGAAACCGTTGCCCAGATCAGTGAGGTCATGGGGAGCGACCGTGAAGTGGTTTTGGGGCGGGAGCTCACGAAAGCGTTCGAAACCTTCTATGCGGGGCCAGCGGGCGCCGTCAGCAATGCCATTGAGGCGGACCCCAACGGAGCTCGCGGTGAGTTTGTAGTGATGATCCATGGCGCGAGCCGCAATCCGGAACAGGGTGATGAAGAGGCGGTGGATACCGACAGGCTTCTGAGGTTGTTGGTGGCCGAGTTGCCGGTCAAGAAGGTGGCCAAAATTGTTGCCGAGTTGACTGGACGTCCGAAAAACGAGTTATATCAGCGTGCACTGGATGCAAAGTCCGCATAGCAATATCGGGGCGATGGAAGGGTTTCGCTTGCACGCTCTTGATCGCAGGAGTATTGTCGTGCCCGAGCTCGCCAGACAGTCGCCGCCAGTACGCCTGGGGGAGGAAAGTCCGGGCTCCGCAGGGCAAGGTGCCAGGTAACGCCTGGGCGGCGCGAGCCGACGGAAAGTGCAACAGAAAGTATACCGCCTAAGCGCCTTCGGGTGCCGGTAAGGGTGAAACGGTGCGGTAAGAGCGCACCGCGTGACTGGCAACAGTTCACGGCGATGGTAAACCCCACCTGGAGCAAGACCAAATAGGAATCCAATGGCGTGGCCCGCGCTGGATTCGGGTAGGTTGCTTGAGGCCTGTGGTGACGCAGGCCCTAGATGAATGACTGTCCACGACAGAACCCGGCTTATCGGCGAGCTCGATTTCTTTTTCCCCTGACCATCTGATGCTTATCCTTCTCAGACTGCGTCCTTTATAGCCAAAAAATCTTAAACCTCATTTTTCATCTGCAGTTCTTTTTGCAGGTGACTGATTTTTCTGTCTTTCTTTTTCGTAATTTGCCCCTCTTGGCGAGTCTTCGCCTGTAACCTCTTGTCATAAAAGGAACTTTTGCAGGTGCGACGCCGTTAGCGGCGCTTGCATTGTGTATTGCGTGTTTCTATAGTGTGCACAAGTGGGAAAAAGTGGTTTTTAGTGGTTTTTTTTGGTTTCTGAACCCCAGAGTCGGTGCAAATGAGCAACTTTCTTGGCAGTCATGCCATCAATATGGATGCGAAGGGTCGCCTTGCGATCCCCGCCAGGGTGCGCGAAGAGCTTGCGCAAGCCTGTGGTGGCCGCATTGTATTGACTGCCAATGCTGACGAGGAGCGCTGCCTGTTGGTGTATCCGGAACCAGAGTGGGAGATTCTCCGGCCCAAGGTTGAAGCACTTCCCAACATGAACAAAGCCGCTCGCCGGTTGCAGCGCCTGATTCTCGGTAACGCTGCGCCGATGGAACTGGATGGTGCCGGGCGAATCCTGGTGCCGCCCACGTTGCGCAGCTATGCGCACCTGGAGAAAAAGCTGATGCTGATCGGGCAGGGTAAAAAACTTGAGCTCTGGAGTGAGGAGCGCTGGTTCGCCTGGCTGGATGAATCTTCGGATGACGATGAAATGCCGCCAGAGATGGAGGCCCTTTCCCTATGACCTCCGAACGCAAGCGGGGGACTGCGGGCCAGAAGTACTCGCATCGCTCCGTGCTCCTGGATTCGGCGGTCGATTACCTGGTTAATGACCCCGATGGTTTATATGTCGATGGCACCTTTGGTCGAGGTGGCCACAGCCGGCTTGTACTCGGGAAGCTGGGAGAGAACGGCCGCTTGCTGGGAATCGACAAGGACCCGGAGGCGATTCGCGTAGCCCGGGAGCTGGCTTCCGAGGACGCTCGATTCTGCTGTTATCACGGCTCTTTCGCGGAGCTTGACGCAGCGATCGGGGAACAAGGCTGGGAGGCGGTCAACGGCGTTTTGCTGGATCTTGGTGTGTCATCGCCGCAACTGGATGATGCCGCCCGGGGCTTCAGCTTTATGCGCGACGGTCCACTGGACATGCGCATGAATCCCGAACAGGAGCCCAGTGCAGCGCAATGGTTGGCGGAAGCGGACGAGCGTGAGATTGCGGATGTGATCTACCAGTACGGCGAAGAGCGCTTTTCCCGGCGCATCGCTCGCCGGGTGGTGGAGCGTCGTCAGGAGGCGCCGCTGCAAACTACTCGGGAGTTGGCTGAATTGGTCAGCCAGGCTGTTCCGAAGAAGGAAAAAAACAAGCACCCCGCCACGCGGACATTCCAGGCGATCCGGATTTTCATCAACCGGGAATTGGAAGATCTGGAGGTAGGGCTGGCTTCGGCGGTAGAGCGGCTCGCGCCAGGCGGGCGCCTGGTGGTGATCAGTTTCCACTCGCTGGAAGATCGGTTGGTCAAACGGTTTATGCGCGATCTGGCGCGTGGGCCCAGGTTGCCAAAAGGTGTGCCGGTGACCGCTGCCCAGGAAGCGTCGGAGTTTCGTTTAATTGGTAAGGCCAGTAAAGCTAATACAGAAGAAGTAAGCGATAACGTTCGGGCACGAAGTGCAGTTATGCGGGTGCTTGAGCGTGTTCACAACAAACAGGGTTTGCAAGGGAGCGCGTGACTATGGGCGCCGTGGCAATTGAGCCGGCGGTTAAAACCGCCGGGTTGAATAAGCAGAAGGTCAAGGACGGATTGGCGAGTGCCGTTCGTGTGTCGCAGCAGGTGTTTGAGTCGCTGCAGCAGAAACAGGTGTTGATATCCGTTGCATTGGTCGGGCTTTTGGTTGTGTCGTCCATTGGCGTGGTAGTGAGCGCTCACAAGAATCGGGAGTTGTTCAATACCTTGTCGCAGCTTCAGGGTGAACGGGACCAGTACCAGCGCGAATGGAGCCAGCTGTTGCTGGAGCAAAGTGCGCTGAGTGCGCACAGTCGGGTTGAAAGTCTTGCCGCACAGCGCTTCGGCATGGTTGTGCCTGGCAAAGAGGATATTGTGCTGGTGCCACTGATGGCGCCGGTAGCAGGCCTTTGAATACTGACAACAACTAACTCAGGGTGACTGTTTTGTCCGATCAGGGAAAGAACTCAACGTGGAGTCAGCGACTGGCTGCCGGGCTGAAAGCCTGGCGCTACGGCTCCGTGCTGGGTGTTTTCCTGTTGGTGGTTGGGGTGATTGGCTGGCGTCTGGTCGACCTGCACATTGTTGATAATGAATTCCTGCGGAAGCAGGGGGATGTGCGCACCATTCGCGTGGAGTCCATAGACGCCCACCGGGGTGTCATTACTGACCGTCACGGGGAATCCCTGGCCGTCAGTACACCGGTGCAGACGGTGTGGGCCAACCCTTCGGAACTCGATCCGGAAGAGCCCAAATTGTCACATCTGGCGCGTTTGCTCGATATCAGTGAGGCGCGACTGAGGCAGCGGCTGGTGACCTACGAGGGTCGTGAGTTCATGTACCTGCGTCGCAAGATTCAGCCGGGACTGGCTGAGCGCGCATTGGCTTTAGAGATCCCGGGTATCTACAGCCGCCAGGAGTACCGTCGGTATTATCCGGCAGGCGAGGTCACCTCCCATGTGGTCGGGTTTGCGAACATTGATGAAAATGGCCAGGAAGGGATTGAGCTGGCTTATAACCAGTGGCTCAGTGGTGAAAAAGGCCGTAAGCGGGTGCTCAAGGACAATCGCGGTCGGGTGATCAAAGATCTGACGTTGATCCGCGATGCCCGGCCTGGTCGCGATCTGGCGTTGAGTATCGACCTGCGGCTGCAATATCTGGCATACCGTGAGCTCAAGGCGGTCGTGGAGGCTCACAGCGCCCGGGGTGGAACCCTGGTTATGCTGGATGTCGATACTGGTGAAGTATTGGCGATGGTGAATCAAGGGTCATACAACCCCAACGATCGTAGTCAGCTAAGCGCGGACAAGCTGAGAAACAGGGCCATTACGGACTTGTTTGAGCCGGGATCGACCATGAAGCCGGTCGCCATGGCAGCGGCCCTGGAGTCGGGAAAATACAATCTCAACAGCACCATTGATACAGCGCCGGGTTACCGGCGCTTTGGTCGTTTTACCATCCGTGACAGTCACAACTACGGCGTCCTTGGGGTCACCGGTATCATTGCCAAGTCCAGCAATGTGGGGATGAGCAAGATTGCGACAGAGTTGGGCGGTGACGTCATCCGCAACCTGTACTCCCGCCTCGGTATCGGGCAGCCCACAGGAATTGGCTTCCCCGGTGAGGCGGTGGGCGTATTGCCGGCGCCACCCAAATGGCGACCCGTTGAAGAAGCGACACTGTCTTATGGCTACGGCATGAGTGTGAATGCACTGCAACTGGCCCAGGCGTACATGGTGCTGGCCAATGGCGGTATTCGCTATCCATTGAGTTTGATGAAGCGGGATGAGCGACCGGTCGGGGAACGTGTGCTTTCCGAGAAGGTCTCATTTCAAGTACGGGAAATGCTGCGCGAGGTGGTCGAGAACGGTACCGGTAAACGTGCGCAGCCTGGATTCTATTCTGCCGGCGGCAAGACCGGCACCGTACATCTGGTGGGTAAGGGCGGTTACGAAGACAGTCAATACAAGGCCATTTTTGCCGGAATGGCGCCCATTGATCATCCGAGAATCGTAACAGTGGTGGCGGTGGATGCACCTCAATCCGGCGAATACTACGGCGGCGAAGTTGCGGCGCCGGTATTTGCCAGAGTCATGAGTGATGCATTGCGGCTGCTGAATGTGAAACCGGAACTGGAAGTCGGTGAAGTGCCAGCAGGGCCGAAAACACCCGAGGAGCGGGGGTAGGGTTATGTGTATCACATCACTCAGCACATTGTTACAGGGTATAGCGCCGGTGCCGTCCGTTTTTGACGTGACGATACACGGTTTGCAGACGGACAGCCGGCAGGTGACGTCGGGGGATGCGTTCATCGCTCTGGCGGGCAGTCGAACGACCGCGGACCACTATGTGGATCAGGCGGTGGCCGCCGGTGCCACCGTCATTATTCTTGAGGCCGATGAGCCCGGGGAATGTCGGGAACACCGCGGCGCACTCATTGTGCCGGTTGTTGGGCTGCGAAGTAAGCTGGGAAAGATCGCTGATCGATTTTTCGAGCATCCCTCTCAGCGCTTGCGACTGATCGGAGTAACTGGAACCAATGGTAAAACGTCGGTCAGTCACTATATCGCACAGCTGTTGCAGCAGACCGGCACCCCGTGCGGGTTGTTGGGTACCCTGGGCTATGGCATGCCAGGCGCGCTGCAGGTGGCTTCCCACACGACGCCGGATGTGGTTCAGGTCAATCGAGTTCTGTCACGGATATTGAAACAGGGTGGGCGCGCAGCGGCGATGGAGGTGTCATCTCATGCGCTGGATCAGGGCAGGATTGACCGCCTCACGATGACGGGAGCGGTGTTTACCAACCTGACCCGGGACCACCTCGATTACCACGGCTCAATGGAATCCTATGGAGCGGCCAAGGCGAGGCTTTTTGAACGCGAGGAACTGCACTACGCGGTTGTGAATTTCGATGATCCGTTCGGACGTCAGCTGTATGACCAACTCGAGGGCAAATGCGACCGGGTACGCTATAGCCTCCACGAGGCCCAGACTGAGCTGTGGCTGACCGGGTTCGAACCGACCCTTCACGGCTTTACCGCATCCGTGGATGGCGAGTGGGGCGCGTTCGACGTCAATGTACCGTTGATGGGGAGCTTCAATGCCAGCAACGTACTGGCATCCATGGCCGCTGTATTGAGCCTGGGCGTACCGGTTGAGCGCGTACAGAGAGCTGTCGAGACTTTACAGCCGCCGCCTGGCCGCCTGGAACCGTTTTCTGGTGCCAATGGCGTAAGGGTCGTGGTGGATTATGCTCACACTCCGGATGCACTGGCGAATGCATTGGCGGCGCTGAAGCCCCATGTCACGGGGCGCCTGTTTTGTGTGTTCGGTTGCGGTGGTGATCGTGATAGTGGCAAGCGCCCGGAAATGGCCGTGGAGGCCGAAAAAGCGGCTGATGTCGTTGTTGTGACTGACGACAACCCCCGGGGCGAGCATCCGGACGCGATCGCCAGGGAAATCTGCAGTGGATTTGAGAACCCGGATCAGGTCGCGGTGATTCACGACCGTGCCGAGGCGATTGCCCGCACCATACGGCAGGCGGGCGAAGGCGACATAGTGCTGATCGCTGGCAAGGGCCATGAGACCTATCAGGAAACGGCAGGCCAGCGCGTGCACTTCAGTGATGCAGAGCAGGTTCAGCACATCCTGCAACTCAATGGAGGTGTGGCATGATGCGCGCCTTCTCGCTGGCTGACGCTGTCGCATGGACCGGGGGGCAGTGTCGCTTTGGAGATGCAGTCCAGCGAACTTTCTCGGGTGTGTCTACCGATACCCGCAAGATCGGTCGCGGGGATCTGTTTGTGGCATTGCGGGGCGACAACTTTGACGGACACCAGTTCCTGGCGAAGGCCAGGGAGTCGGGAGCCGTTGGAGCCATTGTGGATACCGAAGACACGTCGGTGGACCTTCCCCAGATGGTTGTCAGCGACACTGTTGATGCGCTGGCACAACTCGCTGCTGGCAACAGGAATGAGAGCCAGGCCCGTTTCGTGGCTATTACCGGCAGCAGTGGTAAAACCACGGTCCGGGAGATGGTCGCGTCCATTCTGACGCAGATGGGCTCCACGCTTTCGACGGAAGGCAACTTGAACAATCACATTGGTGTTCCACTGACCCTGTTCCGGCTGGAAAAGGGGCACCGCTTTGCCGCCATTGAGCTGGGGGCCAGCGGTCTGGGAGAAATCGCCCATACCGTCGCCATTACCCGGCCGGACGTGGCCATCCTGACCAATGCAGGCCAGGCGCACCTGGAGGGGTTTGGCAGTTACGAGAACATCGTCCAGGCCAAAGGCGAGATTATTGATGGCGTTGGCGCCAACGGGCTGGTTGTCCTTAATGGTGACGACCCTGCTTTTGGCATCTGGCGGCAGCGGGCTGGCGGGCGGAAGGTGACTGCAGTCAGCGGTAAGGCCGGCGGTCCGGCAGATTATTATCCCTCGGCAGTCAGCGTTGATATCCATGGACAAAGTTTCATCGCACACGGACCCGATGACTGGCAGTGTAGCGTCCAGCTGGCGTTGAGCGGTGAACACAACATCACTAACGCGCTTCTGGCTATTGCGGCTACCCGTGAGCTCGGTGCAACGCATGAGGCCATCCAGCAAGGCTTGCAGGCCCTGGCCGCCGTTAAAGGTCGTTTGCAGATGATTGAGTTGTCTGCGGAGCTGGTGCTGATTGATGACAGCTACAACGCCAACCCGTCGTCCATGAAGGCCGCCATTGGTGTGCTCGCAGCAAGGCCCGGGATTCGGGCGGCAGTGCTTGGCGCTATGGCAGAACTCGGGCCCGATAGCCGGGCGTTGCATCGTGAAGTGGGCGTTTGTGCCCGTGAGCAGGGAGTAGAGCGCCTGTTGGTCGTTGGGCCGGGGTGTGAAGGTTATATAGAAGGTTTTGGGCAGTCCGCCGAGGTGTGTGCTTCCCACGAAGACGCCGTGGACCGTCTGTTAGCCGGCCCGCAGTTTCCGATGACCATTCTGGTCAAGGGTTCTCGCAGTTCCGCCATGGATCGCGTGGTGGAGGGAATGAAAGAAAAGGTGAATAACTCATGCTGCTCTGGCTGACAGAGATTCTATCGCAACATTTTACAGCCCTGACGGTGTTTCAGTACCTGACATTGCGTGGGATTCTGGGCACGTTGACCGCTCTGGCAATCTCATTGCTTATTGGTCCGGTGATGATTCGCAAGCTGAGTCAGTACCAGATTGGTCAATCGGTACGTGATGATGGTCCGCAGACGCACTTGAGCAAGGCCGGGACGCCAACAATGGGGGGCGCGCTGATCCTGGTTGCCATTGGTGTCAGTACGTTGCTGTGGGCGGATCTCGGCAATCGCTATGTATGGGTGACAATTCTGGTGACCCTGCTGTTTGGCGCGATTGGTTGGGTGGATGACTACCGCAAAGTTGTTGAGCGTAATCCGCGGGGGCTTCCGGCTCGCTGGAAATACTTCTGGCAATCCCTGATCGGCGCGGCAGCTGCGATGGTGCTGTTCTTCAGTTCTTCACTGCCGCAGGAAACGTCGCTGTATTTGCCATTCTTCAAGAATGTATCGCTGACTCTTGGACCGGTGATTTTCATTTTACTGACGTATTTCGTGATCGTGGGGAGCAGCAATGCGGTCAATCTGACCGATGGGTTGGATGGGCTGGCGATTATGCCAACCGTGATGGTGGCGGGTGCGCTCGGTTTGTTTGCCTACCTGTCTGGTCACGCCCAGTTTGCCGATTACCTGCTCATCCCCCATCTGCCGGGAACCGGCGAGTTGATTGTGTTCTGTGGTGCCCTGGTTGGCGCCGGCCTCGGCTTTCTCTGGTTCAACACCTATCCGGCTCAAGTATTCATGGGGGATGTGGGCGCGCTGGCACTGGGCGCAGCCTTGGGCGTTGTGGCTGTGATCGTCCGCCAGGAGATTGTCCTGTTTATCATGGGTGGCGTGTTCGTCATGGAAACCATCTCGGTCATCCTGCAAGTGGCGTCATACCGGTTAACCGGGCGGAGAATTTTCCGCATGGCACCGTTGCACCACCATTTCGAATTGAAGGGCTGGCCTGAACCGCGAGTCATCGTGCGGTTCTGGGTGGTTACCGTGGTTCTGGTTCTGATTGGCCTTGCCAGTCTGAAATTGCGATAGGGGAATGGCGTCTCTATGAGTGTCATCGTGTCAGATCGTCGCACATTGGTCGTGGGGCTCGGTAAGACCGGGCTTTCCTGCGTGCGCTATCTGTGCGCCCAGGGGCGGGAGATCGCCGTGGCTGACAGCCGGGAAAACCCGCCAGGGCTGGATGAGCTCAAATCCGGCTGGCCGGATGTTCCGGTACATACCGGGCCGTTTGACAGCGAGCTTTTTGCCACCTTTAACGAGCTTATCGTCAGCCCGGGCGTCAGCGTTGAAATACCCGCCATTCGCGCTGCAGTAGCCAAAGGTGCGCAGGTACGCGGGGATATCGACCTGTTCGCGCAAGCGGCAGATGCCCCCATCGTTGCGATTACGGGATCCAACGGTAAAACCACAGTGACCACGCTGGTGGGTGATATGGCGCGTGCTGCAGGTCGCAGGGTCGAAGTGGGCGGCAACATTGGCACGCCGGCTCTCGATCTTCTGGGGCGAGACGCCGATTTATATGTCCTGGAGCTTTCCAGCTTCCAACTGGAAACCACGGAAGAGCTCAACGCCCTGGCGGCTACGGTGCTCAATGTCAGCGACGATCATATGGACCGGTATCCGTCCAAGATGGAGTATTTCCAGGCCAAACAACGGATTTTCCGTGGTTGCAAGAACGCCATTGTGAATCTGGATGATGCGCTGAGTACACCCATGGCGCGGGATAACCTCCGGTTCCTGTGTTTTGGCTTTCACCGCGTGAATCCGGACACCTTCAGCACCCGCGAAGACGACCAGGGCACCTGGATTACTTTCGGATTTGACAATCTGTTGCTGGCGGAAGATCTCAAACTTCTTGGCCGCCACAACATCAGTAACGTCATGGCGGCGCTGGCACTGGGTCAGGCGGCAGGGTTGCCGATGGAGACGATGCTGTCGGTTGTCAGGGAGTTCCGGGGCCTGCCGCATCGCTGCGAATTCATACGCCGGGTCAACGATGTGGATTATATCAATGACTCCAAGGGCACCAACGTTGGCGCAACCGTCGCCGCCATTGAGAGCCTGGTCCCGGCCAGCGGCAAGATTGTTCTGATTGCGGGCGGCGATAGCAAGGGCGCTGATTTCTCGCCACTTGAAGCTCCGGTTACCCTGCATTGCCGCGCAGTTGTACTGATCGGCCGGGATGCCAACCGCATTGCGGACAACATTGGTACGGCCGCCCCGGTCTCTAACGCACAAACGATGGCGGAGGCGGTCGCTCAGGCGGCAAGCCTGGCGCAGCCCGGTGACCGGGTATTGTTATCCCCTGCCTGCGCGAGTTTTGACATGTTCCGTGATTACAGTGACCGCGGTGACCAGTTCCGGCAACAGGTGGAGGGGTTGTGATGCAAGCCAGGCTCACTCTCCCGAATCAGCAGCAACTGCTCAGCGAATTGCGGCCATTGCCGTTGCTGATCATCAGCTCGGTATCCCTGCTGGTCATGGGGGTGGTCATGATTTCCTCTGCTTCCATGGACATGGCCGCGGAAACGGTGGGTAACAGTTACCACTATGTTATCCGGCAGCTGATATTTGCCGGGATCGGATGTTTTCTGGCCCTTGTCGCTGTGAACGTACCGGTCTCCTGGTGGGAGCGAAGCGGTTGGCTGCTGCTCGGTGTCGGTTTGCTGGTGTTGATACTGGTATTGACTCCGCTGGGGCGAACCGTTAACGGCTCTACTCGCTGGATCCCATTCGGGTTGTTCAATGTCCAGGTATCGGAAGTCGCCAAGTTATGTCTGATTGCGTACCTGGCGGGGTATGTGGTTCGTCGCCGTGAGGAGCTGCTCAACACCTGGCCGGGATTTCTCAAGCCACTGGTCGTGCTTGGTTTTGCTTCCATGTTGCTGGTGATTCAGCCGGATTTCGGTGCAACCGTGGTGCTGGTGACGGCGGCTGCGGGAATGATATTCCTGAGTGGTGTCAAGCTGACCCGGTTTATGCCGCTCATAGGGATTCTGGTGGGACTGGGCGTGATACTGGTCACAACGCAGCCATACCGTCTCAAGCGAGTTGTCAGCTACCTCGATCCCTGGAAGGACCAGTTCGACAGTGGCTATCAGCTCACCCAGTCCCTGATTGCCTTTGGGCGCGGTGAGTGGGCGGGTGTCGGATTGGGCAACTCCATACAGAAGCTGTTCTATCTGCCCGAGGCACACACTGACTTTATTTTCGCCATTATTGCCGAGGAGTTCGGGCTGCTGGGCTCGTTGATCGTGCTGGCGATGTTTGCGGTACTGGTAATAACCGGCTTTGTGATCGCCCGTCGCGCTGAGTTGGCCAACATGCCGTTTGCTGCCTGCTTTTCGTATGGCATCACATTACTCATCGGTTTACAGGCAGGGATCAATATGTCCGTTAGCACCGGCTTGCTCCCGACCAAGGGGCTGACTCTGCCACTGGTCAGTTACGGCGGATCAAGCCTGATGATCACCTGCATTTCCCTCGGTATTCTGGCGCGCGTGGAAATGGAGCGCCTCGACCGGGCACGGTTGGAGCAGGAGAAAACCGGGAAAAAGGTCAGAGGAGGCGCTGTGTATGAGTGACAAGCGTCGTTTTCTGATGATGGCTGGCGGCACTGGCGGGCATGTGTTCCCTGCGCTGGCGACCGCCCGTGCCCTGCAGGAGAAAGGGCACGAGGTGTTCTGGCTTGGTTCTGCCGGCGGCATGGAAGAGCGCCTGATCGGAGAGACGGATATTCTGCTCTCCCTCATCCATATCTCTGGATTGCGGGGTAAAGGCAAGTTGGCCTTGTTGCTGGCACCGTTCCGCCTGATGCGGGGGCTTGGTGAGGCCTTTTCTGTGGTCCGCAAAATCCGGCCCGATTGTGTGGTGGGCATGGGAGGCTTCGTGACCGGTCCGGGCGGTGTTGCCGCCTGGCTGAATCGGATCCCGTTGGTGGTACATGAACAGAATGCCGTGGCAGGTATGACCAACCGGATTCTTGTGCGTTTTGCGGAAACGGTTCTGGAGGCTTTCCCGGGCAGTTTCGGCGCCAGGGTGGTGACTCGTTGTACCGGAAATCCGGTGCGTCAGGACCTGGCCGAACTGGCGGTACCGGAAGAGCGCATGGCGGACCGGGAAGGGCCGCTGCGTCTGCTGGTCGTCGGCGGCAGCCTTGGGGCTCAGGTTTTCAATCAACAGGTTCCTGAAGCGCTGGCGAAACTCGCGGAAGGCGATCGGCCAGTGGTGCGCCATCAGTGTGGCGAAAAAAATGTGGAAGCCGCTCGTAATGCCTACGAGCATCAGGGTATAGAGGCATCCGTGGAGCCGTTTATCAGGGACATGGCGGAAGCCTACAGCTGGGCGGACCTTGTGGTGTGTCGCTCCGGAGCCCTGACGGTATCCGAGCTTTGCGTGGCGGGACTGGGAGCGATCCTCGTGCCATTCCCCCATGCCGTGGATGATCACCAGACCATGAACGGCCAGCAGATGGTAAACGCCCAGGCTGCGGTTCTGGTACCGCAATCGAAACTGAACCCCGAATCGCTGGCAGAGACACTGCGGGACATGGTCAGAGACCGGTCCCGGGTATTGAACATGGCGAAGGCAGCGAGATCGCTGGCTCGCCCGGATGCAACGGAGAGAGTCGTGAATTATTGTCTGGAGGCCGCCAATGGCTGATGCAACCAATCCGCCGCTGGTCTATCAGGTGCCGGAAATGCGCCGTATTCGCCATATTCACTTTGTGGGTATTGGTGGTGCCGGCATGAGTGGTATTGCCGAAGTTCTCAAGAACCAGGGATACGACGTCTCCGGCTCCGACATTCGTGAAGGTGCGGTAACGGATCGCCTGAAGGCCATGGGAGTAGAAGTACACATCGGCCACCGGGAAGAGAACAGTGCCAAGGCCGATGTGGTGGTGGTATCCACCGCCGTTTCCGGCGATAACCCGGAGGTAGCGTCGGCTCGTAACCGACGGGTACCCATCGTTCCCCGGGCCGAGATGTTGGCGGAAATCATGCGCTATCGCCACGGCATAGCCGTAGCCGGCACCCACGGTAAGACCACAACGACCAGTCTGATCGCATCAGTACTGGGTGAGGCCGGGCTTGATCCCACGTTTGTGATCGGCGGAAAGCTGAACAGTGCCGGCACCAACGCGCAATTGGGCGGATCCAGGTACCTGGTGGCGGAGGCGGATGAAAGCGATGCTTCATTCCTTCACCTGACTCCGGTCATTTCCGTGGTGACCAATATTGAAGCCGATCATATGGATACCTATGGCGGTGATGTTGAGCGGCTGAAGCAGACGTTTGTGGACTTTCTCCACAACCTGCCTTTCTACGGCGTGGCGGTGATGTGCGTGGATGACGGCTACGTGCGTGAAGTAATTCCACGTATTTCCCGCGCGATTATCACCTATGGCATTGATAACCCCGATGCGGATTATCGAGCAGAACAGATCAGCTCCGACGGTCTACGCACCCATTTCCTGGTCCGTCGACCGGGTGGCCGCAAGGACTTGCAGGTAGAGCTCAAGATGCCGGGGCGTCACAACGTACTCAACGCGTTGGCGGCGATTGCCGTGGCCACCGATGAAGGTGTCGACGACGATGCCATTTGCCGGGGGCTGGCCGGGTTTGCCGGCGTAGGTCGTCGCTTCCAGGTCTACGGAGACTACCAGACCCCCAACGGCACCATCACCCTGGTGGACGATTACGGTCATCACCCGACCGAAGTGGAAGCGGTCATCCGCGCGGCACACGATGCTTGGCCGGATCGAAGGCTGGTCATGTTGTATCAGCCCCATCGCTTTACCCGTACGCGGGATCTGTATGAAGACTTCGTGCGGGTGCTTTCGGAAGTGGACGGACTGTTGCTGATGGACGTGTACTCGGCTGGCGAGCCAGCCATACCGGGTGCCGATGGGCGGGCTCTGTGCCGAAGCATTCGTCAGCGCGGGAATGTAGAGCCGGTGTTTGTCGAAGACAACAACGAAATTGAACGATTGCTGGCCAATACGCTGCGTGATGGGGATCTGCTGATTACCCAGGGTGCAGGGGATATTGGTGGCGTTGCTGCGCGCCTGGCGGCGGCGGGAGTGATTGCCAGTGAGTGATGCAAAGCGCATGGATACACAGGGTTATCAGGCGCCACCGGAGACGGTCCGGGCGCTCGGTCGAGTGGCTGTGTTCATGGGTGGTGATTCGGCGGAGCGTGAGGTTTCCCTGAAAAGCGGTCACGCGGTATTGGCCGCGTTGCAGTCGGCAGGCGTGGATGCCTATGGCGTGGATGTTCAGGGCTGTCTGTTGCGCACTGTGGACAACCCGGAATTCGACCGGGTGTTCATTGCGCTTCACGGACGTGGAGGCGAGGACGGGACACTCCAGGCGATCCTGTCCCAAGCCGGAATTCCGTACACCGGCAGTGAAATGCTGGCGTCTGCGCTTGCCATGGACAAGCTGCGAACCAAGTACGTGTTTGAAGGCTGTGGTCTGCCCACGCCCCGATTCCGGGCTATGGGCGCGGTGAATGAGGCAGATGACATACTCCGTGACCTGTCACTACCGCTGAGCGTCAAGCCTTCCCGTGAAGGATCGAGTATAGGTATTCGCAAGGTGACCAGTCGCGAAGAACTCGTTGAGGCCTACCAGGAAGCCAGTGCCCTGGATTCGCTGGTGTTGGTGGAGGAGTGGATCGAGGGTCCGGAATTTACCGTTAGCCTGCTGCAGGACCAGGCGTTGCCGGCCATCGGACTGAGTACCGATCACGTGTTCTACGACTACGAGGCGAAATATCTGGCGGATGATACCAATTACCGCATTCCCTGTGGTCTGGATCCGGACACGGAACTGGAGTTGCAGCACCTGGCACTGGACGCATTCCGGGTCATTGGCTGCCGTACCTGGGGCCGGGTGGACATCATGCAGGATCGTGACGGCGGTTTCTGGTTGCTGGAAGTGAATACCGTTCCGGGGATGACGGACCACAGCCTGGTGCCAATGGCAGCCAGGGCGGCGGGTATCAGCTTCGAAGAACTGGTGGTACGGATTCTCAAGGACACACTGGAGGATGGCCATGCTTGACAACCTTCTGATCCGGACTCGGGCGATACCGCCCGACCCCCCTCGTCGGCGCGGGGCAACGACCCTGGGGCCAGAGCGGCAACGGTTCGGATTGTTGAAGGCTGTACTGGCGGCTGTGCCCTGGCTGCAAGTTGGTATGGGAGCGGCCATTGTTCTGCTGGCGGCAATGGTGCCGTGGGGTACCAGTCAGGTGTTGAGTGCGATGGATCGTCAGATTCTGGCCATTGATGTGACCGGGACTCTGGTGGGCGAAAACCGCACCGACCTTGAGCGCAAGGCGGGTGACTGGATCGGAAAGAGTTTTTTTGCAACCGATCTGTCTGAGATCAAGAACGAACTGGAGCGGCGTCCCTGGGTAGAGTCGGCGGCGGTTCGTCGACTCTGGCCGGATCGACTCGAGATTGAAATTCGTGAGAAGAAACCGCTGGCTTACTGGAACAGCAATCGCCTGGTAAGTCGCACTGGAGAGCTTTTCTCTCCGGATAACCCGGAAGTGGCCGGCCGTCTGCCAAGGCTGGCGGGGCCCGATGAGCGGGTGAGAGATGTGATAAGCATGGCGCGGACCATGAGCGACACCCTGGCTGGGCATGGGCTTGGCTTTGCCGGCCTGACCCTGGAACAGCGGGGAGCCTGGACACTGAGCCTGGCAAACGGCATCGAGGTCGTTCTGGGTCGTGATCAGGTGGAGGAGCGCTTTGCGCGCTTTCTCACGGTGTATGAAAGCCGGCTGATATCCCGTGCGGACGAGGTCAGTCAGGTGGATGCCCGTTACACCAATGGTGTGGCGGTTAAGTGGAAGTCGGACAAGTTAACCGGCTCCGGATCAAAATCATAGCAACGTCAAATACAGACCTACGGTTTGGTGGAACACATGTCATCGGTTGAAACGGAAAACATGATTGTCGGCCTCGATATCGGAACCTCAAAGGTGGTTGCGATTGTCGGCAAGCGCAAGATGGACGGGACCATTGAGGTAGTGGGCATTGGCTCGCATCCGTCACGGGGGCTGAAACGTGGTGTGGTGGTCAATATCGAAACCACTGTGCAGGCCATCCAGCGCGCAGTGGAAGAGGCCGAACTCATGGCAGGGTGTCGGATTCATTCGGTGTATGCCGGCATCGCCGGCAGCCACATCAAGAGTCTGAACTCCCACGGCATTGTCGCCATCCGTGACCGGGAGGTCACTCAGGCGGACATCGACCGGGTGATTGACGCCGCTCAGGCCGTTGCCATTCCGGCGGACCAGAAGATCCTGCACATCCTGCCGCAGGAATTTGTCATCGACAGCCAGGAAGGTATCAAGGAGCCCATGGGCATGTCCGGCGTGCGCCTGGAAGCCAAGGTTCACCTGGTGACCTGTGCGGTGAATGCTGCCCAGAACATCGAAAAATGTGTGAAACGCTGCGGCCTGGAGGTGGATGACATCATCCTTGAGCAGCTGGCTTCGAGCCACGCGATCCTGACCGAAGACGAAAAGGAACTGGGTGTGTGTGTCGTCGATATCGGTGGCGGAACCACCGACATCGCCGTTTTTACAGGCGGTGCGATTCGTCATACGGCAGTGATTCCCATAGCTGGTGATCAGGTTACCAATGACATTGCCATGGCTCTGCGCACGCCGACGCAGAATGCCGAAGAAATCAAGATCAAGTATGCCTGCGCGCTGACCCAGCTGGCCGGTGCGGATGAAACCATCAAGGTGCCCAGCGTGGGAGACCGCGCACCGCGGGATCTGTCACGCCAGGCGCTGGCCGAGGTGGTTGAGCCCCGTTACGAGGAACTGTTTACCCTCGTGCAGTCGGAGTTGCGTCGGTCCGGATTTGAGGACCTGATCCCCGCAGGCATCGTAATTACAGGCGGTTCCTCCACCATGGAAGGGGTGGTGGAGCTGGCTGAAGAAATCTTCCACATGCCGGTTCGCCTGGCCTGTCCGCAGGCAGTCTCCGGCATGACGGAGGTGGTCAACAATCCGATCTACGCCACCGGCGTGGGGTTGTTGATCCATGGTTTCCGCCAGATGGATCTGGGGCGGACACCGGTGCTCAAGGGTGAAGACACACCCTCGCTGTTTGAGCGCATGAAGGCCTGGTTTACCGGTCAGTTCTGACGGGCCGGGCTGGTAGCAAGGCAAGTAACGAAGGTATCTCGAAAACACAATCTCGAACAAACAGCCTGGAAAAGGCTGAAAACAGCACGAAGGAGTAGGGGAATGTTTGAACTCGTCGATAATGTCCAGCAAAACGCTGTCATTAAAGTAGTGGGTGTAGGTGGAGGCGGCGGTAACGCTGTACGCCACATGCTTAACAGTGACATTGAAGGTGTGGAGTTTATCTGCGCCAATACTGATGCACAGGCCCTGACCGACATGGATGCCCGCCAGATCATCCAGCTTGGCGGCAACATCACCAAAGGTCTGGGCGCCGGAGCCAACCCTGAAGTGGGTCGTCAGTCGGCCCTGGAAGACCGTGACCGGGTGGCGGAAGCCATCAAGGGTGCCGATATGGTCTTTATCACTGCCGGCATGGGCGGTGGTACCGGCACTGGTGCAGCGCCGGTCGTTGCAGAGGTTGCCCGCGAGCTGGGTATCCTGACCGTGGCCGTAGTCACCAAGCCATTCCAGTTTGAGGGTGGCAAGCGCATGAGTGTCGCTGAATCCGGCCTGAAAGAGCTGGAGGAGAGCGTTGACTCCCTGATCACCATTCCCAACGAGAAATTGCTGGCGGTCATGGGCAAGAAAACCAGCCTGCTGGATGCGTTCGCAGCAGCCAACGACGTGTTGTTGGGTGCGGTTCAGGGTATTGCCGACCTGATTACCCGTAACGGCATGATCAACGTCGACTTTGCCGACGTGAAAACTGTGATGTCCGAGATGGGCATGGCGATGATGGGCACTGCCCGTGCCACCGGTGAGAACCGTGCCCGTGAAGCGGCCGAAGCCGCGGTACGCAGCCCGCTTCTGGAAGATATCAACCTGCAGGGCGCCAAGGGCATCCTGGTCAATATCACCGCCGGCATGGACCTCAACCTGGGCGAATTCTCCGAGGTTGGCGATATTGTGCGCGAATTCGCATCGGATTCTGCCACTGTTGTTGTGGGCACCGTGATCGATCCGGAAATGACCGACGAACTGAAGGTTACCGTGGTCGCAACAGGCCTCGGTGGTGACCGCGAGAAGCCGACCAAGGTAGTGGACAACACTCGTACCCTGGACGGAACCACAGATTACAATCAGCTTGATCGGCCCGCAGTGCTACGTCGCCGTGCGGTTGCTCATGGTAATGTAGCCATCGACCAGAGCAAGGAAAGCGAAGAACAGGGTGTCGACTATCTCGATATTCCCGCATTCCTTCGCCGTCAGGCTGACTGATAATCTGTTGCAACTAACGGGTGGATACGCAATTCGTTGCGCCGCCTGACGCGCTCTGTGTGCCAGTTCAGCCGAGACGCTGGATGACAATTCGGTAATGCCGGGTTGGTTAAATGGTATTCAGTCTTGTTTTCTGGTATCTTCCGGGCAGAAATTTGCCCAGAATACCGTAAAATTGTGACGGAAATATGTACCGATGATCAGACAACGGACACTTAAAAACACCATCCGTGCCACCGGTGTTGGCTTGCATTCGGGTGAGAAAGTTTATCTGACCCTGAAGCCGGCTCCTGTGGATTCAGGGATCATTTTCCGCCGGACTGACCTCGACCCGATGGTTGAGATCCGGGCTTGTGCGGAGAATGTGGGTGAGACCATGCTGTCCACGACGCTGGTGAAAAACGGTGTCCGTGTGGCAACAATAGAGCACCTGCTGTCGGCCATGGCTGGTCTCGGAATTGATAACTGCTTTGTGGAGCTCAGTGCTGCCGAGGTACCCATTATGGACGGCTCTGCTGGTCCTTTTGTGTTCCTGTTGCAGTCTGCCGGCATTGCCGAGCAGGAAGCCGCCAAGCGTTTTATCCGCATTAAGCGCGAAGTGACCATTGAGGAAGGCGACAAGAAAGCAACCTTCCTGCCGTTTGAAGGCTTCAAGGTCAGCTTCGGGATCGATTTTGATCACCCTGTTTTCAAGGGGCGCGCCCAGACGGCTACTGTTGACTTCTCCAGCACATCCTTTGTGAAGGAAGTCAGTCGCGCTCGCACTTTCGGTTTCATGCGTGATATCGAAAAGCTGCGTGCGATGAATCTGGCGCTGGGTGGCAGTGTGGATAATGCCATCGTGGTTGATGACTACAAGATTCTTAACGAGGATGGTCTCCGTTATGATGACGAGTTCGTCAAGCACAAGGTGCTGGACGCCATCGGCGACCTTTACCTGCTGGGCAACAGCCTGATTGGTGAGTTCCGTGGCATCAAGTCCGGACACGACCTGAATAACAAGCTGCTGCGCAAGCTCAGGGCGGAAGAGGATGCGTGGGAAGTGGTGACCTTCGACGACGAGGCCACTGCCCCGATTTCGTATATGAAACCTGTGCTGGCGGCCCAGGTTTAAAGCTGGATGCTTTAATCCCGGACGTGGCTTGCGAGTTTTTCGAGAACCTCGCGTAATTGTTTGTCCTTCGTGTGCCCGGCTTCTTCTTTAAGAAGTCGGGCATTTTCTTTGCTGAGGGGCATTTTTTCCACTTTGGGTTCTTCGCGGAAGCGTGGCGGCGCGACCTTCACCTTCAGTTTCCATACGAAACGGAATAACTCTTCCTTTCGGAGGTTCTCCATAATTTCGTGTTGGCGGAAACGGATTTGACTCGCCGTCCCGGCGGTTTCAGCTGACAGCACGAGCTCGCCCTCCTGGCAACTGACGAATCGTGTGCCGGTCGCCAGGTGCATGGGCAGCGTTCCCAATACTACAGCTTCTGCCTGCTGATGAAGTTCGGCCTTGTTCATCAATTCGCGAAGTACGGGGGCTCTGCGGAAGCTATCCGGGGTGATCTTGGTGTCCGATTTCTTTTTCATGGCCGCAGTTTTTCTCGACGACTCCGGTTACGATTGGTTACACTTCGGCACGGTTTGGAAGCAGTGCCTGTATTACACTCTTTTTACATTGTCTTATGTGTATATGTCCACGGGCGGCTGCGAGTATTTCAACGCGTAGTTGTTGCTAAGGATAGCAGGCCCGGCCAGAACGTCTGAGGCGCAACACTACAGGATCAGGTTGCGGCTCTTCTATGAAACCAGAAGACGATATGAATATAATTTTCGTTGGCAAGCACCACGGCAAATCAAGAGTGGTCGCAATAAATGCCCCGGTCGCAGCCGGTCTGGTGTTGGTTGTTCTTGCTTTGTTGGTATTGGCAGGCTGGTCCGGTTACCGGGTTGCTGTCAGTCAGGCGGAAGCAGCAAAACCTTCACCTTCGGAGTTGGTGGTCGAATGGAAAGCCAAGCTCAAACACCAGAAAACCGAGCTTGCCCAGATAGAGCACAATGTTCAGCGGCAGATTGATGCGCTGACTTTGAGGTTGGGTGAAATGCAGGGCCGTCTGCTACGGCTGGATGCTTTGGGTCAGCGATTCGTTGAGTCCGGCCTGGTGGCCAGCGATGAGTTTAATTTTGATCAGCCGGCCGCGGTGGGTGGTCCGGAAGGTGACGGGCTTTCCGGTGATTCCTATACCGCACCGGAGCTCACGAGCATGATTGATCAGTTGTCGCGGCTCATTGATGATCGGGAACAACAGCTTCGTTTGCTGGATCAGCTGGCTTCCCGCAAGAAGCTTGAAGATGAACTGTTTGTTGAAGGTCGACCGATTACCTGGGGCTGGCTGTCTTCTCGCTACGGGTACCGTTCGGATCCCTTCACGGGTAAGCGCACCTGGCATTCCGGGGTTGACCTGGCCGGCAAGGACGGTAGCGATATTATTGCGGTCGCAGGCGGTGTCGTGACCTACGCCGACAAGCGTTATGGCTATGGCAACCTGGTGGAGGTTGATCATGGCGATGGCCTGGTTACCCGTTATGCTCACGCAAAGTCCGTCAAGGTTGATGTTGGTGATGTTGTGCAGAAGGGGCAGGTCGTCGCGTTAATGGGCAGCACAGGCCGTTCAACCGGTCCTCATGTGCACTTTGAAGTTATCCGTAACGGTAAAGCCGAAAACCCGGAAACCTACATCCAGCGCGCCAGTCGCTGATTCTTCACGACGGGGCCTGTCTTGTGGCCCCGTGTCTTTCGCTTTCAGATCCACTTCCGTAATATCAGGGCGCTACCCCCGGGCAGGGGAGTAATTCGGCCGCAATTCATGCCGGTGTGAGCCCTGCCTTTTGTACTGTCGGCAAATAAGGTTAGAATGCCGGCTTCCTCCGATTAATCAAAGAAGCATTGGTCTATGTTCACAAAGCTTGCAACGAAGATGTTCGGCAGTAAAAACGCCAGAGAAGTGAAGAGAATGCGCAAGGAAGTTATGCGTGTTAACGAACTTGAAGAGCAGTTTGGCCGTTTGTCCGATACCGAGTTGCAAGGCAAGACCGCTGAATTCCGTCGCCGTCTTGATGAAGGGGAAAAGCTTGACGCTCTCCTGCCAGAGGCTTTTGCTACCGTCCGCGAGGCCAGTCGCCGAGTCATGGGTATGCGCCATTACGACGTCCAGTTGATTGGTGGTATTACCCTGCACGAAGGTCACATAGCGGAAATGAAAACCGGTGAGGGTAAAACCCTGGTAGCTACCGCGTCCGTATATCTGAACGCGCTCCCGGGCAAGGGGGTTCATGTGGTCACGGTGAACGATTACCTGGCCCGTCGTGATGCGGAGTGGATGGGCAAGCTGTATCGCTTCCTTGGTCTTCAGGTGGGGGTCGTCGTTGCCGGCCAGGCGCCGGAAGAAAAGCGCACGGCCTACCAGGCGGACATCACCTACGGCACCAATAATGAATTCGGTTTTGACTACCTGCGCGACAACATGGCGTTCAGCACCGAGGATAAGGTTCAGCGTGGCCTTCACTATGCGATAGTCGATGAAGTGGACTCTATCCTGATCGACGAGGCGCGCACTCCGCTGATCATCTCAGGTGCCGCAGAGGACAGTTCCAGGCTTTATCAGGCAATCAACACTCTGATCCCGAACCTGGAAAAAGGTGAGGAGAGTGAAGAGGGGGAGCCCACCGGTGACTTTACGATTGATGAAAAGTCCCGTCAGGTTGAACTCACCGAAGTCGGCCATGAAAAAGTAGAAGAACTGTTACTCGAACGTGGCCTGCTGAAGGACGGGGAGAGCCTCTATTCCGCCGCCAATCTGAGTCTTCTGCATCACGTGCATTCCGCTCTGCGTGCCCATCACCTGTTCCAGAAAGATGTCGACTACATCGTCCAGGGTGATCAGGTGGTTATCGTTGATGAACACACCGGCCGTACCATGCCGGGCCGTCGCTGGAGCGAAGGCCTGCATCAGGCGATTGAAGCCAAGGAAGGGGTGCGCATTCAGGCCGAGAGTCAGACCCTGGCCTCGACCACATTCCAGAACTATTTCCGGTTGTATGAGAAACTTGCCGGCATGACCGGTACCGCCGATACCGAAGCGTTCGAATTTCGCCAGATTTATGGCCTGGACGTGGTGGTCATCCCGCCCAACAAACCGATTCAGCGTATTGATTACAACGACCTGATCTACCTGACACAGGAAGAGAAGTTCCACGCGATCATAGATGAAATCAAGGACGTGACGTCGGAAGGTCGGCCCATTCTGGTAGGCACCGCTTCGATCGAAGCCTCCGAGTTGCTGTCAATGCTGCTCAAGAAGGCACGAATTGAGCACAAGATTCTCAACGCCAAGCAACATGAGAGTGAAGCCCAGATTATTGCCCAGGCCGGTCGCCCGGGTGCGGTAACCATCGCCACTAACATGGCGGGTCGAGGTACGGACATCGTTCTGGGTGGTAATTGGGAGTTTGAGGTCGCGGGTATGGAGAGCCCGACCGAGGAAGAAGTTGCCCGCATCAAGGCGGAATGGACCGAGCGCCACAACCAGGTGCTGGATGCTGGCGGTTTGCATATTGTCGGTACCGAGCGCCACGAATCCCGTCGAATTGATAATCAGCTTCGCGGCCGTGCCGGCCGTCAGGGCGATCCCGGCTCCTCCCGCTTCTTCCTGTCCCTGGAAGATAACCTGATGCGCATCTTTGCTCCGGATCGGGTCAAGAGCCTGATGCAGGCCATGGGGATGAAAAAGGGCGAGGCCATCGAGCACAGGATGGTGACTAACGCTATCGAGAAGTCCCAGCGCAAGGTAGAAGGCCGCAACTTTGATATGCGGAAAACCCTGCTGGAGTATGATGACGTTGCCAATGACCAGCGTACCGTCATTTATGAACAGCGTAACGAAGTTATGTCTTCGGAAGACATTTCCGAGATGATTAACACCATCCGTGAAGACGTCGTGGATTCATTGGTCAGCGAATACATTCCGCCGCAAAGCATGCCGGAGCAGTGGGATGTGCCGGGTCTTGAATCTCAGTTACAGTCGGAAATGGCCATCGACCTGCCAATTCAGAAGTGGCTGGACGAAGACAGCAAGCTCTATGAAGAGAGTCTGCGCCAGAGGATTCTGGATGCCATCGTGGGTGAATACCAGGCCAAGGAAGAGGTAGCCGGCGCCGAGTCCATGCGCAAGTTCGAGAAGCAGGTCTTCCTGCAGGTGCTGGATACACTCTGGAAAGAGCACCTGTCCAACATGGATCACCTGCGCCGTGGTATCCATCTGCGCGGTTATGCCCAGAAAAATCCAAAGCAGGAATACAAGCGTGAGGCCTTCAACCTGTTTGAGACCATGCTTGAGACCATGAAACGGGATGTTACCCGGGTATTGTGCCACGTGCGTGTCCAGAGCCGTGAGGAGATGGAAGAGGTCGAGCGTCGTCGCAAGCAGGAGTTGGAGCAGGAGCTGGCCCGGGCCAAGTTGCAGCACGATGAGACCAGCGCCACTGCGCAGAAACAGAACGAAGAAAGCCGGGAGGGCAACCCGCAGGGAACACCGGAAACCTTCGTCCGACAGGAGCGAAAGGTGGGGCGAAACGAGCCCTGTCCCTGCGGGTCCGGTAAGAAGTACAAACAGTGTTGCGGTAAGGTCAGCTAATACCTGGCAACAACACAGTGAACCAGATGACCCGCACCTGACGCTGTCAGGCTGCGGGTTTTTTGTTAAACAGTTATGGATTTCTGATCAGTTTAAGGAGAGGCAGCATGGCGGTAGGTCCCGGTACCTTGCCCGAATTTTTCCCGATCCCCGGTGTCAGGCTTGGCATTGGCAGCGCAGGCATCAAGAAGCCGGGACGCAAGGACCTGGTGGTCTTTGAGCTGGCCCCGGAGAGTCGTGTGGCCGGCATATTTACCCAGAACCAGTTCTGCGCCGCTCCGGTCAACGTGAGCCGCCAGCATCTTGCCCAGCGTGCGCCACGATACCTGCTGATCAATACCGGAAATGCCAACGCCGGTACTGGTGAGCAAGGCATGAAAGACGCACTGAGCTGTTGTCAGGCTTTGGCGAGCGCTGCGGGGGTTGATGCCACAGAGGTGCTGCCATTCTCGACTGGTGTCATCGGAGAGCCGTTGCCGGTGGACAAGATCGTCTCCGCGTTGCCTGCTGTCGTAGCCGACACCGATATGGGGCGCTGGGCGGAGGCGGCATCCGGCATCATGACCACCGACACGCGTCCCAAGGGGGCTTCCTGTCAGGTAAATCTGGACGGTCACACGGTATCGATCTCCGGCATCAGTAAGGGGGCCGGGATGATTCGCCCTAATATGGCCACCATGCTGGGCTTTATTGCCACCGATGCCAATATTGCACCGGATGTGCTGACGGCCCTGGCTTCGGAATTGGGGGAGGAGTCCTTCAACCGCATCACCATTGATGGTGATACCTCCACGAACGACGCCTGTATGCTGATTGCCAGCGGCCAATACAGCGGTCCGGAAATCACATCGGACAGCCCGTTGCTGCCGACGTTGCGTGCGGCGTTGAAGCAGGTATACCTGGATCTGGCCCACGCCATTGTGCGTGACGGTGAAGGTGCCACCAAGTTCGTTACCATCGAGGTAAGTCAGGCGGCCAGTCAGCAAGAGGCTCTGGATGTCGCTTACACTGTCGCTCACTCGCCGCTGGTCAAGACCGCGCTGTTTGCCTCCGATCCCAACTGGGGACGCATTCTTGCAGCGGTTGGTCGCGCCGGAGTAGCGGGACTGGATCTCAATGCTCTGGAAATCTACCTCGGGGACGTCTGTCTTGTTCGCAACGGGGGGCGCGCCGACGATTATTCCGAAGAGCGCGGACAAGCCGTGATGGATCGTGAAGAAATCACCATTGCCATCGATCTCAAGCGGGGCGCGGTCATGGAGCGGGTCTGGACCTGCGATTTTTCTCACGATTACGTCACCATTAACGCAGAATACCGTACCTGAATCATGGCCCTTACCGAGATTCATGTCGCTGTCGCGGTGATTTGCCGCGAGAACCGGGTATTGATCGCGCGTCGACCGGATCATGTCCATCAAGGAGGGCTGCTGGAGTTTCCTGGTGGCAAGGTTGAGCCCGGCGAAACCGTACAGCAGGCCCTGGTTCGGGAGATTCAGGAAGAAACCGGTCTTCAGGTCCCTGTGACCTCGCTGAAGCCGGTTATCGGTATTCGTCATGACTATGGTGACAAGCGGGTCTTTCTTGACGTCTGGCGCACCGACGCGGCCATGGGCGACGCAGAAGGACGGGAGGGCCAGCCTGTAAAATGGCTGGCGGTTGGCGAGCTCAGGGATGACGAGTTTCCGGCCGCTAACCGACCAATTATCCGCGCTCTCAAGCTGCCGTCATGGCTGGCGATTACCGGGGAATACCGGGCGCCCGCGGATATACTGGATCAGTGTCAGGAGGGCATCCGGATGACCCGGCCGGAGCTTGTAATCCTGCGCGCTCCAAAGCTCAACGCTGATGAATACCAGTCGTTGGCCCGTGACCTCGTGATGCAGGGGCGTGACCAGGGCGTAGAGGTCATGCTTCACGGGGCCGTCGACCAGTTGGTCAGGGTGCCTGACGCTGCGGGTGTGCACCTGCCGTGGCGTGAGGCGAGGGCGTTCCAACATCGCCCTGTTCTGGAAACCAAATGGCTGGGAGTGTCGTGCCATAATCAGGCTGAAATCATCCATGCTGAGGCCCTTGGTGCGGATTATATTACTCTCGGGCCCGTGTTGCCGACGCCTTCCCACCCAGGTGCCCCTGCGATGGGTTGGGAGTCTTTTCGTCGACTGGTAGCCGTAGCCACCGTGCCGGTTTACGCCCTTGGCGGACTCACAGCTGAAGATAGTGGCGCCGCGATGAGCCGGGGCGCTCAGGGTGTGGCCGGTATCAGTCTCTGGTGGCCCCGGCTCTGATGATAGTCAGGTCGCCGGGATATCGGCTTCTGTTACCATAGAGTCTCAGGTATTCATTCCAATCGTCGCAACGCCGGATAACCGGCCGCAGGAGAGAGTGTGAGCAAGCTGACCCACCTGGATGAGAAAGGCGAAGCCCGGATGGTGGATGTGTCCGCCAAAGATGTGACCGAGCGGGAAGCGCGAGCCGAAGCGCAAATACGGATGTCTCCCAGGACGCTCGATATGATTGTGGATGGGCAGCATCCCAAGGGCGATGTGTTGGCCGTGGCCCGCATTGCGGGCATTATGGCCGCTAAAAAGACCCATGACCTGATCCCGCTTTGTCATTCGCTGAATCTCTCATCGGTGAAAGTGGAGCTGACACCCGGTGAAGACGGGGCATCCGTACATATCGCAACGTTCTGCAAACTCGCGGGTCAGACGGGAGTCGAGATGGAAGCACTGACGGCCGCCAGTGTTGCCGCTTTGACGCTCTATGATATGTGTAAGGCTGTTGATCGCGGCATGGTTATTGATCAGGTCCGCCTGCTGGAGAAGAAGGGCGGCCGCAGCGGTCACTGGTCTGCATCGCCCACCACATTGTAGGGCTGTCTCAACCTGTCCGACGGGTGCGGCGGTATTGCAGAGACTACGCCAAGAGGGCAGCCACGTGATAGAATGCGCGGCTTGATTGATTGAACCACGAGGAAAGACTGTGGCTGTTCGTTACATCCAGACCTGCCGATTGCCTACACCGTTCGGGGTCTTCGACATGCACGGCTTCGAAGAGCCGGACACGGGAAAGGAGCACGTGGCCCTTACATTGGGTGATCTGAACAGCAGCGAGCCGATGCTGGCCCGTACCCATTCCGAGTGCCTGACTGGCGATGCGCTCTATAGCATGCGCTGTGACTGTGGGTATCAACTGGAAGAGGCATTGCGCAGCATTGCCCGCGAGGGCCGGGGCATCCTGATGTACCTGCGTCAGGAAGGTCGGGGCATTGGTCTGTTGAACAAGATTCGTGCCTATCACCTTCAGGACCAGGGCGCTGATACGGTAGAGGCTAATGAGAAGTTAGGCTTTGCGGCAGACTTGCGCGATTACAGCATGTGCAAGGATATGCTGGAGCACCTGGGCATCGCGAGCCTCAGGCTGATGACCAATAACCCGCGTAAAGTGGACGCTCTGATGTCCTATGGAATCAATATTACTGAGCGCGTCCCGCTTCACGTCGGTCGAAACCCCCACAACGAGCATTACCTGGATACCAAGCAAAGCAAGCTGGGACACTGGCTTGAGACCCACCAGGACGATGATCCGCAAGAATCATGACCGGCTTTGCCCAACCGGAGCGCCTGCTTATGGCAGGGCGCCGGTCAGGTCTTTGATTATCTGACCGCTTTGAGGGTCTGGTGACGTAGCCGTTCCAGGCGTCTTTCAATTGAGCGGCGAATACCGTCAGCATCCAGTCCGCAATCGCTGAGCAGTTCCCCGTGTTTACCGTGATCGATAAAGGTGTCGGGTAAGCCTAGTTGCAGTACGGGCAGGCTGACGTCACGTGTGTTGAGAAACTCAGTGACGGCACTGCCTGCCCCACCGGCGATGGTGTTTTCTTCCAGGGTAACCAGCAGGTCGTGGCGTTCTGCCAGTGACAGGATCAGCTCTTCATCCAGTGGTTTCACGAATCGCATATCCGCTACGGTTACCCCCAGGGCCTCTGCGACGTCCAGAGCCGGTGTCAGCAAGGTGCCAAAGTTGAGAATGGCGACGCCACTTCCTTCCATCACCAGGCGCCCTTTGCCAATCGGCAAGGGCGTGAGCGCCTTGACGATTTCCGCTCCGGGCCCGGTTCCCCTGGGATAGCGCACGGCAGCCGGGCCTTCGAACATCAGTCCAGTGTGGAGCAACTGACGGGTTTCATTCTCATCGGAAGGCGTCATGACTACCATATTTGGAATGCAGCGCAGGTAGCTGATATCGAAAGCGCCTGCGTGGGTCGGGCCGTCTTCGCCAACCAGGCCGGCCCTATCAATGGCAAACAGTACATCCAGGTTCTGGATGGCGACATCGTGAATCAGCTGATCATAAGCCCGTTGCAGGAATGTCGAATAAATAGCTACGACCGGTTTGGCGCCGTCGCAGGCCAGCCCCGCGGCCAGAGTCACGGAGTGCTGTTCGGCAATGGCTACATCGTGGTATCGGTCAGGAAAGCGCTCGGAGAACGCCAGCAGGTCCGATCCCTCGCACATCGCTGGAGTAATGCCGACGACCCGCTCATCCTGCTCCGCTGCATCGCACAGCCATTGACCAAAAACATTAGCGTATTTGGGCTTGGAAGGTTTGGGTTTCACCGGTTCTGGCTTGCTGGCGGGTACTGGCTCAATCTTGTTGATGGCGTGGTAACCGATAGGGTCCGCCTCGGCCGGGGCAAAGCCCTTGCCCTTGGTGGTGACAACGTGAAGGAACTGCGGGCCGTCGAGCTCGCGAATGTTCTCCAGGGTTTCCACCAGCAGCGGCAGATCATGCCCATCAATCGGGCCGATGTAGTTGAAACCCAGTTCCTCGAACAGGGTGCCCGGAGCGATCATGCCCTTGAAGTGCTCTTCGGTCTTCTTCGCCAGCGCCATCAGATTGGGAGCGCCTTGAAGTACCTTTTTGCTGCTGTCGCGCACCTGGTTATAGGTTCGGCTGGCCAGTAGTTTGGCAAAGTAATTGGATAGCCCGCCAACGTTGCGGGAAATGGACATGTCGTTATCATTCAACACGACCAGCATGTCGGCATGCAGGTGACCGGCGTGGTTCAGTGCCTCGAAAGCCATGCCTGCAGTCATCGCACCGTCGCCGATCACCGCGATGCTCTTGCGTCCGGTGTTCTGCATGCGGGCGGCCATGGCCATGCCCAGAGCTGCGCTGATGGACGTGCTGGAATGCCCTACACCAAACGTATCGTATTCACTTTCAGCGCGCTTGGGAAAGCCCGCGAGCCCACCTTTGCGGCGAATGGTGCCCATCTGTTCGCGGCGACCGGTCAGGATTTTATGGGGGTAGGCCTGGTGACCCACATCCCAGACCAAGCGGTCCTTCGGGGTGTTAAAGACGAAGTGCAGGGCGATGGTCAGTTCGAGTACCCCCAACCCTGCGCCGAAATGGCCGCCGGTCTGTCCAACAGACCATAGCAGGAACGCGCGCAACTCGCGGGCCAGTTGCGTCAGCTGCTCTTCCGGCAGTTCGCGTAACTGGTCCGGAGTTTCAATCCTGTCCAGTAGCGGCGTATTGGGCCGCTGCGGCGGGATTTCCTTGAAAATATATGTGTCCTGCATCTGTTAGGGTCTTTCTCGATCTGTTTGGCGAATCATTTGTTGTCGGATTACGCTGGTGGCTAATCCGACCTACGGGGTAATGATAGTGTGCGCTTCCAGTCCCGGATCAATCAATGACTTCGGGCGACCACGTAATCCGCCATGGCTCTCAGCGGGTCAGCTTCCGGGCCGAAATCCGCCAGATGGTCGAGTGCGGTCTTCAGCAACTGCGACAGGAACTCCCTGGCGCCGTTATTGCCAAGCAGGGCCGGGAACGTGGGTTTGCCCCTCGCGAGGTCGGAGCCCTGGGGTTTTCCGATAACGGACGTGTCACCCTCAATGTCCAGCAGGTCATCCTGGACCTGGAATGCCAGCCCGAGAGCCCGTGCGTAGTCTGATAGCGCCGTAAAATGCTGGTCCGATAATGATTCTGCGGTCAAGGCACCGATGCGAACGCTGGCTTCGATCAATGCGCCAGTCTTGTGGCGATGCATGTTTTCCAGTTCGCCAATGCTCAGTTTTTTGCCCACGGACGCCAGGTCAATGGCCTGGCCGCCGACCATGCCTCGATGGCCACTGGCCGCAGCCAGTTCGCGAACCATGGCCAGCCGCGTGGCATCGGTCAGGTCGGGGGCTTCTGTCAACCAACCAAAGGCCAGCGTCTGAAGAGCATCACCGGCAAGGATGGCGGTGGCCTCGTCGAAGGCGATGTGAGCCGTCGGGCGCCCCCTGCGTAATTCATCGTTGTCCATGGCGGGAAGGTCATCGTGGATCAACGAGTAGGCGTGGATCAACTCCAGGGTGCACGCCGGGACCAGCGCCCGCTCTGAATCCTGGCCTACGGCACGAGCGGCCGCCAGGCAGAGAGCCGGTCGGATGCGCTTGCCGCCACCCAGTACGCTGTAGCGCATGGCCTCCTGCAGGCGATCGGAGGCCTGGCCTCCGGCTTCTATGCGTTTGTCCAGAGCGGCATCGACTCGGGCCCGTGCAGTTTCGAGAAAACTTTCCGCAATCAGGGGCTGTGCGGTCATCAGGCGGACTCATCCGGTGTGAAGGGGCGGGTTTCCAGGGCGCCATCGTTGCTCTGTACCAGCTGTTCAACACGCTGTTCCGCCGTTTTCAGGGCTTGTTGGCACTCGCGGGTCAACTTGACCCCCCGCTCAAAGGCGGTCAGTGACTGTTCCAGGGACAGTTCGCCCTGTTCGAGGTCTCGAACCAGCTTTTCCAGCTCATCAAGGGATTTTTCAAAGTCGGCGATGGATGATGCGCCTTGTTCACCGGCCATGGTAGGCCCTCCGGTTGCTTCGCGGGTTTTGGCGGATTATATCAAAGGTTGCGTCCTATCGCTGCCAGCAGAACTCCCGACGTTCGCCAGTTTGGCCCATGGGGCGCCAGCCCTGTTCGGTTACCCGGATTTCCCCGGCACGGCTAACGGACACGATCGTGGTGGCGCGGGTCCCGTAATCACTGCCGACGATAAAGGGCGACGACAGGAAGCGCTCGGTTTCCAGCCCGACGCCGGTGTCGGGCAGATCCCTGTCCGGCGCGGGTGTGGTGTCCTGCAGTAATTTGATCAAGGCATTATGAAGTGGCTCAGATGACCCTGCCGGCGTGTCTGCCAGCGTACGGGACATGGCGTGGCGAAGCTTCAGAAGTTTCGGCCAGGGAGTCTGGAGCAGGTGGTTGCTGAGTCCATATGTGCCCCGATGAACCTTGCGTCCGGGGTGGGCGTCGCGGTTACTGAAATACCAACCCGATTGCCCGTCCAGGTGAATCAGGTTGAAGCCGGAGTACTCGTCCTGATGTTGCGACAATCGCTGTTCGAGTTCGGCGCCGGAGAGGCCAAGTGCGTGTAATGGCAGCTCCCCGCGGCTGATTCTCCCGGGTTCGGCACTGCCTTCACGAACGTTGGTTACCGCAGCAACCTGGCCGTCCCGGTTGACTGCCAGCCAGGTTCCGCCGGACATCAGGTCGCGGCCAGCCAGAACCGGAGGCTGATCTCCCTCCTGCCACCAATCCATGGCTGCCGTGGGCCTGCGGAAAAATTCATCGCGATTGGCGGCAACCACAAGAGGGTAATCGGGATTCTGTCCCAGGGAAAAGGCAATCAGGCACATGGTGGTATCGATGCTCTCATAATGAACTCGGCGACGTCGGTGTGTATCATACCAGCCTTGTTTTCTGACTGCGTGTGGCTGTGCTATGACCCTGTTAAGCGTATTCGCCCTCTACCTTGCACTCGGCGCCTTTGCCGGGACGCTGGCCGGGCTGTTCGGAATAGGTGGCGGGCTGGTTATTGTGCCCGTGCTTATCTTCAGCTTTGGACTACAGGGTATCAGCACTGAGATCGCCGCACACATGGCCGTCGGCACATCGCTGGCAACCATCGTGTTCACGTCGCTGAGTTCCATACGCTCTCACCACCTGCACGGCGCCGTGCGCTGGGATATATTCAAACCGATGACTGCAGGTATTGTGGTCGGCGCTCTGGTGGGCGCCTGGACTGCCTCCCTGCTAAGCGGGCCGGCGCTGGAACTGATCATCGGTATCTTTGTCATTCTGGTGGCTGTGAAGATGATTCTTGAGGTGAATCCGAAGCCGGGGCGTGTCGTGCCAGGCTCCGCTGGGCTTGGAGCCGCCGGCGGTGGTATCGGGTGGGCCTCCGCAATATTCGGCATTGGTGGTGGCACCCTGACGGTGCCTTACCTGAGCTGGTGTAACGTGAACATGCAGCAGGCTGTCGGTACGTCCGCAGCCTGTGGCCTGCCGATCGCCATGGCCGGAGCCCTGGGCAATATCTGGACCGGGTGGGGGAGCGCTGAGTTGCCGGAGCTGAGCTTTGGCTTCATCTACCTGCCGGCATTGTTCGGTATTATTCTCACCAGCGTATTATTTGCCCGGGTCGGCGCAAATCTCGCACACCGTTTGAATGCCCGGCTATTGAAACGCATATTTGCCATCGTGCTGATCCTGGTCGGCATCCGCTTTCTTCTGAGCTGAGAGGTTTTTGATGCTGCAGCATCCGCAGTTTGATCCCGTGGCCATTTCCCTGGGGCCCCTGAAAATTCACTGGTACGGACTGACGTACCTGGTTGGCTTTATTGCTGGCTGGTGGCTGGGCCGGATCCGCGCCCGCAAACCCTGGTCGCCCCTGAATGAAGAGCAGGTGGGCGACCTGCTGTTCTATATCGCTCTCGGGGTCATTCTCGGTGGCCGCTTCGGTTACGTGGTGTTCTACAACTTTGATACCTTCATCGCCGACCCTCTCTGGCTGCTACGGGTCTGGGAAGGCGGTATGTCTTTTCATGGTGGCCTGCTGGGCGTCATGTTTGCCATGTGGTGGTACGGCCGTAAGGTGGGGAGCGGTTTCTGGAAAATGGCGGACTTTGTGGCACCGCTGGTCCCCATCGGCCTTGGTGCCGGTCGCATGGGTAACTTCATTAATGGTGAGCTCTGGGGTAAGCCCACGGACGTCCCTTGGGGCATGGTGTTTCCCCAGGCGCCGGACGCGCTGGCACGTCATCCGTCCCAGCTGTACCAGTTTGCCCTGGAGGGGGTGGTGTTCTTCATCATCCTCTGGTGGTTTTCCTCCAAGCCCCGCCCACGCATGGCGGTATCCGGCCTGTTCCTGGCTTGCTATGGCGTGTTCCGCTTCCTGGTGGAATTCGTGCGCCAGCCCGACGCCCAGATCGGCTACCTTGCCTTTGACTGGCTCACCATGGGGCAGGTGCTGTCGTTCCCGATGATCGTGGCCGGTGCCGGCCTGATGTTGATTGCTTATCGCAGAGGTACTGAATGAAAGCCTATCTCGACCTGATGAAAGACGTGGTGGACAACGGTCTGGACCGTGGCGACCGCACCGGTGTTGGTACCCGCTCCGTCTTTGGCCGCCAGATCCGTTTCGACCTGGAACAAGGCTTCCCGCTGGTCACCACCAAGAAAGTCCACTTACGCAGCATCATCCAGGAACTGCTGTGGTTCCTGCAGGGTTCCACCGATAACAACTGGCTGAAAGAGCGCAATGTTTCTATCTGGAACGAATGGGCCCTGGAAAACGGCGACCTGGGTCCGATCTATGGCAAGCAGTGGCGCAGCTGGCACTGCCCGGACGGCAGCACCGTTGACCAGATCAGCGATCTAATCGACCAGATCCGCAACAAACCCAACTCCCGCCGGCTGATCGTCTCCGCCTGGAACCCGGCAGAGCTCCCGGACGAATCCATCGGTCCCCAGGACAACGTCCGCCAGGGCCGCATGGCGCTGGCGCCGTGCCATTGCCTGTTCCAGTTCTACGTCGCCGACGGCAAGCTCTCCTGCCAGCTATACCAGCGCAGCGCCGACCTGTTCCTGGGCGTGCCGTTCAACATCGCGTCATACGCGCTGCTGACCCACATGATCGCCCAGCAATGTGATCTGGGGGTGGGGGAGTTCGTTCACACCTTTGGTGATTGCCATCTGTACCAGAATCACCTGACTGACGACATCGTGTTCGAGCAACTGAAGCGGGAACCGCGGGCTCTGCCTAAACTGGTTATTAAGCGGAAGCCTGAGTCGATCTTCGAGTACGAGCTGGAAGACTTCTCGTTTGAGGGGTATGAGCCGCATCCTGTTATTAAGGCTCCCATTGCTATTTGACCTCGTCTTGGGTCCAGTCCGATTAGTGTGGGGGCGGCAGGGTAGCGGGTGGGGCTTTCCGAAAAACGCCTCAAGGCATCCATGCGCGGCTTCGGCTCCGCCATCCATGGCTCCGCAGATTTTCGGAAAGCCCCACCCGCTACCCTGCGATCAAACGACAGAGCTAGAAGATCGGGAAAATTCAGCCAGGGTTGGGACATTTACTCAATTCTCAGTTGAAATAATTACACTAGTTTATTGGGGATCGGGTCAGCTAACTGTGTAGTCGAGTCGCGAGAGGGCGGGAAGGGGTGTTCAAAAATCTGCGGAGCCATGGATGGCGGAGCCGAAGCCGCACAGGGACGTCTTGAGGCGCTTTTTGAACACCCCTTCCCGCCCTCTCGCAGCCCCCAAGTCAAAAAAGCAACTCCCAGCCAAGAGATCAAAACATGAGAAAAGCCCTGATAGTCGCCATGTCCCGGAACCGGGTCATCGGCCGGAACAACAAGCTGCCGTGGTACCTGCCGGGCGATCTGCGTTACTTCAAGCAGGCCACCATGGGGAAACCGATCATCATGGGGCGGAAAACCTGGGATTCCATTGGGCGGCCATTGCCCGGGCGGATGAATGTGGTTATTTCCAGGAACCCGGAATGGGAAGCACCCGCCGGAACGGTAGCGGCAAAATCATTGGAAGAAGCACTGGTCAAGACCGAAGCTCAGGCTGAAATCGAGGGTGGGGACGAAGTGATGATTATCGGGGGCGGGCAGATCTACGCTGAAGCCCTGCCGATGGTGGATCGAATCTACATCACCCAGGTGCACGCAGAGGTTGAGGGAGATGCATTCTTTCCCGAAGTGAACTGGGATGAGTGGGAAGAAATCGGACGGGAGGATTTCTCCGCGTCCGATAACAACCCTTACGACTACAGTTTCGTCGTATATCAGCGCTTGGCTTCAGCCTGACGGGCAGGGCGCTTGCCAGCGGGCTTGCCGCCCTTGCCAGGAGGTTTACCCTTCGGGCCTGGGCCGCCACGGCCTTTCGGTCCCTTCTTGAAGCCCGGCTTGAACCCGGGCTTGCCACCTTTGCGGCCATCGCCCGGACGACCACCACCCTTGCGATCCCGGCGTGGAGGAGCTGCTGAAACTACTGGTAAGGCTTCCGGCTGTTCCAGAGGCATGGAGCCCGGCTGGGATGCTTCCATCCAGCAGGCCAGGGCGCCTGCCACCATCGCCATATCCATATCATTGCGCTCGGCAATTTCATCCAGCAGCGCCATGGACTTGGCCAGCTTGCGGTCCTCGGCAAAGCCTAGCAATTGCGCTTCGAACTGCTGCTCACGCATCTTCTTCAGATCCGTGGGCGAAGGCAGCTCATAAGCTTCCATGGGCGAGTTGGTGGCGCGCTCGAGGGTGCGCAGCCAGCTGCGTTCCCTCGGGGTAACCAGCAGGATCGCCTTGCCTTCACGCCCAGCGCGGCCCGTACGGCCAACCCGGTGAATATAGGCTTCGGTGTCGTAAGGTACATCGTAGTTGATAACGTGGGTGATCCGTGGAACGTCAAGTCCCCGGGCCGCCACATCCGTGGCCACGATGATGTCTTTCTTGCCGCGCTTCAGATCTTCGACTGTCTGCTCGCGCTGGCGCTGGTTAAGATCGCCGTTCAGGGGAGCTACAGCATGCCCGCGGGCAGACAGTTTCTCGGCCAGCAGTGTGGTTTCCGCCTTGGTGCGCACGAAAATGATCGAGGCGTCAAACGGCTCCACTTCAAGGATGCGGGTCAGGGCGTCCAGTTTTCGTTCGGCGTAGACCGGCAGCACGAACTGGGAAATCCGCTCAACGGTGCGGGTTTCGCTCTCGATTTTGACTTCGGTCGCGTTGCGCAGATAGGTCTGAGCGACTTTTTTGATCTGCGGCGGCATGGTGGCCGAGAACAGCGCACGCTGACAGTTCTCCGGTGTCTTGGCGAGAATGGCCTCAACATCGTCGATAAAGCCCATGCGAAGCATTTCATCGGCTTCGTCCAGCACCAGGGCTTTCAGGCTGTCCAGCTTCAGGGTGCCACGACGCAGGTGATCCAGCAGACGACCCGGGGTGCCAACGATAACCTGGGCACCGCGCTTGAGGGCTTTCAGCTGTGGATAGAAGTCCTGGCCACCGTAAATCGGCAGTACGTGAAAGCGGCTGAATTTGCTGGCGTAAGTGGTAAAGGCTTCCGCTACCTGAATCGCCAGCTCCCGTGTGGGGGCCAGTACCAGGATCTGGGGCTCGCTCACGGAAGCGTCAATCCGACTCAGCAGGGGCAGTGCAAACGCTGCAGTCTTACCGGTACCGGTCTGGGCAACACCCAGAAGATGGTTGCCGGCAAGCAGGGCAGGAATGGCCTGGGCCTGTATGGGAGACGGGGTTTCATAACCGACGGCGGTTACAGCGTCGAGAACGGCTGAATCCAGACCAAGTTCGGCAAAAGACAATTCTGACATTAATGTACTCGGAATTCGGAGGGTAGAGCATTGCGGGGCAATGCATGATGTGATCGCATTATAGCCCGTTTATGACTGCTTTAATACGCAAAATACCGTACGAGTCGTAGGTAGTTGCCGGTGAGGCCCATTGCGCTGCCGGATTTTATTGGGCAATCTCTCTTTTTTAAGATAGCAAGCTAACAGGAACGACAGATGAATTTTGATGATGTGCTGGCGGCCGGCAGGGCCGGAGGGGAGTTGGTGTTCACGCCGGACTGGGCTCAGGGGCGCGCAACATTCGGCGGCATTATCGCGGCGCTGGTGTTCGACAAAATGGAAAAAGTCGTGGCGCCAGGGCGCGCCATGCGGTCCATGCAAGTGTCGTTTGTCGGGCCGGTTACTCCGGGGGTGCCCGTTGAGATCGATGCGGACATTCTGCGGGAGGGCAAAGCTGTCAGTCAGGTTCAGGGTAGAATCCTGCAGGAGGGTGAGACGAAGCTGGTGTGTCTGGCCAGCTTTGGTGGGGACCGGGAATCGTCAGTGGCCGTTAGTCCGCTGCCGGCACCTGAATCAACGCCGGTAAGCGCGTGCCAGGGTTTGCCCTATATCAAGGGTATGACACCGGAGTTCACCCAGCATATCGAAATGCGCTGGGCTTTCGGTTCTTTCCCGTTCAGTGGCAAGGGCGGTCGTGAGATGGGGGGCTGGATGCAGTTCCGGGAGCAGCCGGAGGAAATCTCCGATGCCCATATTGTTGCCCTGGTGGATGCCTGGCCGCCTGCGCTCCTGCCTCATTTGAGCGAGCGTGTGCCTGCCAGTTCTCTGAGTTGGGCTCTGGATATCATGCACCCGCGTCCCGCGATGGCACCGGGAGATTGGTTGCTATACAAGGCGACGATTGATCAGGCTGGTGCGGGGTACGGACATACCCAGGCCGGCATCTGGACCAGCAAGGGCGAGTTGGTGGCGCTGAGTCGCCAGACGGTCACCGTGTTTGGCTGATACGCCCGCAGGTATGGGCGGCTCCCTCAGGCCGCTCGTACCGATTTCAAAGCATCGTTGATGATGCGGGCAAAATCCTCCGGGGAGTCTTCCTGCAGGAAATGACCGCCGCGCAGGGTAATATGGGGCTGACCATAGGCGCCGGGGATGCGTCGTTGCATATATCGGTCGCCGCCCCGGGTAATCGGGTCGCCACTGCTGAAACAGGTAATGAATGGCTTTCGCCACTTCTCCAGCACTTTCCAGGCCGCTCTGTTGGGCTCGCTGGCCGGATCATCGGGAGAGATCGGGACCAGTTTTGGAAATGCTCTGGCCCCGGCTTTGTACTCGGGGCTGGGGAACGGCGCCTCGTATGCCGCCAGTTCGGCCCGACTGAGAGCGCGTTCCGTACCCAGCTGCACAATGCGTCCTACCGGGAACCACGGGCTGTGAGTGGCAAAGGCTTTCCACATCGTGAAGACCGGGGGGATGCGGGTTTCTCCCGTAGGTAACATGCCGTTGCCTACGATAATGCGTTGAAACAAGTGGGGCTTTTCCGCTGCCAGACGCAGTCCCAGCAGGGAGCCCCAGTTTTGGCACACCAGGGTGATATTGGTCAGCTCGAGAGATTCCAGCCAATGGGTGAGCCAATTGATATGGCGCTGATAACTGTAGTCGGTCACGCTGGCGGGTTTGTCAGACTTGCCGAAGCCGATCAGGTCCGGTGCCAGCACCCTATGCCCCGCGGATGCGACGAGCGGAATCATATGGCGATACAGATACGACCACGATGGCTCCCCATGGAGCATAACCACGGGTGAGGCGGCTACCGGTCCTTCATCAACGAAATGCATTCTCAGGCCCGGTTCCACGTCCAGGTAGTGAGGTGCAAAAGGGTAATCCGGAAGGCTCTGGAAACGTGCCTCATCGGTTCTCAGAATACGCATGCCATCGACTGTCCTGACTGAGTGGTTGCGTGGCTGTAATGGTCGCAGCCTTAACTTCAATCAGGATAAAGCAGATGGAAAATTTGTGTGTTTGGTTTCGGTAACAGTGCGTTGCCGGATTGAATCAGGACGCAAGGCCGAACAGCGTTTCCGGATTATCGAACGCCGTCAGAGCGTCGTCACAGCAGTTAACTGCTCCGCAATCGTCGGCGGAACAAAGTCCGATGGTCTGGCAGTGAAAATCCTGGAAGCGTTCATTGTCATTGCGAAAAATGCGGGCGCGGGGCAATGTGGAATGACAATGCCCACAAAGTAATGTCGGAACGGCGCTTCCTTCAGCCGCTACGGCGCGGTAATGCTCTTGTTTACTCATTATAGACCTCCTCAGTATGTCTAACATAAGAGCCCAATGTGACATTTCAAATACAGGGGCGCTTTGTGTCAGTGATGAGAAGTACGTATACAAACTCCTTAATGTTCACTTTTTGCGGTGATTTCAGTTGTTTGTATCCGGAATGGGGCGACGGTTGGAGCGTTTGTCGTCCCAGTTCAGCTCTTTCGGGTTGTACCAGCCAATTCGATTCAGAACCTTGTCCCGGGTAGCCGGGGATAAGGTCGGCCACAATTCCTGAAACTCGTCCAGGCCCTGTTCCCGCTGTTTTTGCTGCTTGCTTTGCAGGCGGCGAATAATGCGCGGGAGTTGCAGGGCCTCGCCCAGTTGGCCGGGCACCCAGACTTCTTGCCCCATCACCTTTCGGCGATGGGTTCTGGCCGCCAGCACCTTGTTCAGGGCGGTGGCGGCATCAAGCGCGGTTTCGACAGTGAACTCTTCGTGATCCAAGGGGCGACCTGTTTTATTACTGATCAATAACCGATCACTATACCCTGAAAAAGCCTGCAGTGGCCACGGGCCGTGTTAGGCTATGGCCCAGCTATCGGGAACAGTGTGGGAGATCCTCAATCGATGTACGAAAAACTGGAAACACGGACTTTTCTGGCCATGCTGGTGGGCGTTTCCCTGGCATTTATTCTGTTGATGAAGCCGTTCTTCGGCCCCATTTTCTGGTCAGTGGCTATCGCGCTTATTTTCTATCCGGTACGGGAGGCGCTGTCGCGTCGACTGGGAGATCGTCCAAATATCGTTGCCCTGCTCACGCTCACTATTTGTATGGTGATCGTGGTAATACCGGTCATTATCCTGGTGACCTCCCTGATTGCAGAAGGTCTGGGGCTGTACCAGAAGATCCAGAGTGGTGAGATTCAACCGGGGGAATACATTGACAGGGTTAACCAGTCATTCCCGGCGATAGAAGCATTCCTCGCCCAGTTCGATATTGATTTCAAGGGGCTCAGGGATCGTGCTGTGAATGCCTTTCTGGGGGGGAGTCAGTTCCTGGCGAAGCAGGCCCTGGGGCTAGGCCAGAATACGTTCCAGTTTTTTCTGGGGCTGGCGTTGATGGTGTATCTCGCTTTTTTTCTGATACGGGATGGGAACAAACTGGTGGATTTACTGATTCGGGCATTACCCCTGGGAGATGAGCGTGAGCGTCTGCTGTTTGCCAAATTTGCCGAGGTCACCCGGGCTACCGTAAAAGGAAACCTGCTGATCGCTATTATTCAGGGTGCACTTGGCGGGCTGATCTTCTGGATACTGGGTATTACCGGGGCTTTGTTATGGGGCGTGGTCATGGCCATCGTTTCGCTCATTCCGGCAATTGGCGCCTCCCTTGTCTGGGTGCCTGTTGCCATCTATCTGGCTGCTGCAGGGGACGTCGTTTCCGCTATCGTGCTGACGGCCTTTGGCGCTATCGTGATCGGTCTTGCCGATAATGTCCTACGGCCGATCCTGGTTGGCCGTGATACCAAACTTCCGGACTATATCGTCTTGCTTTCAACGCTTGGGGGTATCGTCATGTTTGGCATTAACGGATTTGTGATGGGGCCTTTGGTTGCTGCCCTGTTCATGGCGTTCTGGGGCATTTTCATTCGTGAGTTTGGTGAAGTGCCGGTTGAGGCAGTGGATCCGGAATCCGATCAGTAACGCGAAACTGTGACCTGTATGGAATCGGGCGGGTTGGGAGATATGTTAGGCTGCCGGCGACATACCCCATTCATGGGGATAGGCTCCATCCAACAATAAGAGTCGATATCGTGATGATATCAGGTGATTCTCAGGAGAATTCCATGCCCGCAACAACACCGAATCGTCGTCCGGTGATCGCAGCCATAATTACCGCCGTATTGGCCATAAGTGCTGTGCCCGCGGCGTTTGCCAACAATACTGTAGCCCTCAAAAACGCGCTCTATGGCGCGGGTTATGACGTGGATAACGTCAGTAAAACGATGGACAGTGATACCCGTTCCGCGCTTCGTGCCTTCCAGCAGGATCAGGGGCTGAAAGCCACTGGTGAGCTGAATGAGGCCACCAAGTCGGCACTGGGTATGGTGCCGATGGAAGTGGCGGTTAATCAGGCGTCCGGTGACAATAATTCTTCCGCGAAGGGCGGTGAGACCGCTTCCGTGAAAGCAGGGGCCGAGCCGGAAAAGGACGACGCTGTTGAGGAGGATGAGGACGGCGGCTGGTCGCTGTTCTGATATCGGTGCTGTACCAAAAAAGCCCGCCAGGCTTGTGACCTGAGCGGGCTTTTTTTTGCCTGGACCGGACTTAATCGAGCTTGTCGAGATCCCGAACGGCGCCCTTGTCGGCACTGGTGGCCAGCAGGGCATAGGCTTTCAATGCGGCGGAGACCTTGCGATCCCGGGGGAGTTCAGGTTTCCAGCCCTTGTCGTCGCGCTCCGTGCGCCGACGGTCCAGTTCCCTCTGGTCGATTTCCACGTTGATGCTCCGGTTGGGGATGTCAATGCGGATCAGGTCGCCGTTCTCAATCAGGCCGATGGCGCCGCCCGCCGCCGCTTCGGGTGAAGCGTGTCCTATGGACAGTCCAGAGGTGCCGCCGGAGAAACGACCGTCGGTCAGCAGGGCGCACTCCTTGCCCAGGCCTTTCGATTTCAGGTAGCTGGTGGGATAAAGCATTTCCTGCATGCCAGGTCCGCCGCGCGGCCCTTCGTAGCGGATAATGACAACTTCACCGGGTCTGACCTCGTCGCTGAGAATGCCGGCCACGGCGGAATCCTGGCTTTCGAAAACCCTGGCCTTGCCTTCAAATACATAGATGCTTTCATCCACACCGGCGGTTTTGACCACACAGCCATCCAGAGCAATGTTGCCGTACAGAACCGCTAGACCACCTTCGGACGAGTATGCGTGTTCGACAGCGCGGATGCAGCCGCTTTCCCGGTCACCGTCCAGGGAAGGCCAGCGCGTAGCCTGGCTGAAGGCGGTCTGGGTGGGAATACCAGCAGGGCCGGCCTTGTAGAATTCCACCACTTCCGCTGGCGGCTTACGCATGATGTCCCAGGTTTCCAGGGCTTCGTGCATGGTTTTGCTGTGAACTGTTGGCAGGTCGGTGTTGATCAGCCCACCACGCTCCAGCTCACCGAGGATGCCCATGATCCCGCCGGCACGGTGGACGTCTTCCATGTGGTATTTGGGGGAGTTGGGCGCGACCTTGCAAAGCTGTGGTACCCGGCGGGAGAGCTGGTCGATCTCATTCAGTGTGAATGGAACGCCACCTTCCTGAGCCGCGGCCAGCAGGTGCAGGATGGTATTGGTGGAGCCGCCCATGGCGATATCCATGACCATGGCGTTTTCAAAGGCGGCCATGGAGGCAATGCTCAACGGCAGGACGCTGGCGTCGTCTTCTTCGTAATAGCGTCGGGCATTCTCTACAATCTGGCGACCGGCCTTGAGGAACAGCTGTTCGCGGTCGGCGTGGGTGGCCAGCATCGACCCGTTGCCCGGTAGTGCCAGGCCGATGGCTTCGGTCAGGCAGTTCATTGAGTTGGCAGTGAACATGCCGGAGCAGGATCCGCAGGTGGGGCAGGCACTGCGCTCATATTCGGCGACTTTTTCATCATCCGCAGTGGGGTCCGCAGCGATGACCATGGCATCCACCAGATCCAGTTTGTGCTCGGACAGCTTGGTTTTGCCGGCCTCCATGGGGCCGCCGGACACAAAGATGGTGGGAATGTTCAGGCGCATGGCGGCCATGAACATGCCCGGAGTGATCTTATCGCAGTTGGAGATGCACACCAGGGCGTCGGCGCAGTGAGCGTTGACCATGTATTCTACCGAATCGGCGATGATTTCCCGGGATGGCAGGGAATAGAGCATGCCGTCGTGGCCCATGGCGATGCCGTCGTCCACGGCGATGGTGTTGAATTCCTTGGCAACGCCTCCCGCAGCCTCGATTTCCCGACAGACCAGTTGGCCCAGATCCTTCAGATGGACATGTCCTGGCACGAACTGGGTAAAGGAGTTGGCAACGGCAATGATCGGTTTTCCGAAATCTTCGTTTTTCATACCGGTGGCGCGCCAGAGCGCACGGGCACCGGCCATGTTACGGCCTGCGGTGGATGTCCGCGAACGATACTGAGGCATGGGGTTCTGGTCTCTCTTTTGTTGCCTTTGACAGGGGTTGGGAGAACAGAGGATACCAGATTCGACTCTGATCGCATGGTTGTTTTACGGGACCGTGTTTACAATGAGTAACAATAGGGCCGAACCAGTCGTCTCTGAGGACAGAGCGATTGTGTAAAAGGAGAGAGTGTGTCTATGGCCGAACAGGAAAGCCTGTCGTTGCGTCGTCTCAAACAGTTTCAGCCTCTTAACCGGTTGACTGATGACCAGTTGGTACTGCTGGCAAGCCGGGCGGAGCGCCGGGTCCACGGCGCCGGGCAACGGGTGGTTGAACGGGGTGTACGCGATGGCATGGATCTGTTTCTGGTTGCGGGTACGGTAGAGTTGGCGTCGGCGGATGGCCGCACATCTACGATAGAAGCAGACAGTGAGAAGGCACAGAACCCGATTGCCCGTCTGCAACCACGAATCTACGATGTGACCGCGGTTCAACCTTGTGAATTTCTCGCCGTGGAGCAGGATGTCCTCAACCAGATGTTGCGTTCCGCCCCGGTCCAGCAGGTGGAGATGGAGTCCGGTACGGATTTTGGTAGTGGCGAAAGCGAGGAACATCGCCTGCTGATGGAATTCTACCTTGAGTTGCGTTCCAACCAGATGAGCCTGCCGAGCGTGCCGGATGTTGCCTGGAAGGTGCGGCGGCTTGTCGAGCGTGAGGACTCCAGTGCCGAACAGGTAGCTCTGGCGGTGTCCGCCGATCCTGCCATGGCGGCGAAGCTCGTGCGGGCCAGTAACAGCCCTCTGTATCGTGGATTCAGGGACGTCCGCAATGTGCGGGAGGCAGTGGTTCGATTGGGTATGCGGACGACCCGTCAACTGGTCACTGTCTTCGCCATGCGGGAAGTGTTCAATACCCGCCAGGCCTCCCTGCAGAAGGAAATGGATCGGCTGTGGCGGCATTCCAGGGAAGTGGCCGCCCTGTGTTGGGTATTGGCCGATAGCGCAACCCGGCTGAATCCGGAGGAAGCGATGCTTGCGGGATTGTTGCACGATATCGGTGTGGTGCCGGTCCTGGTTCAGGCGGAGCATCACGTCAACCTGTTTGCGGATCAGGCCAATCTGAACCATGCCATCACCGAGCTTCGGGGTGACGTTGGTACCGCAGTTCTGGAGAACTGGTCGTTCCCCGCAGCCTTTGTAGAGGCCGTGCGCCACGCCGAGGACTGGGGGTATGAAGATCGCAATCCGGAACCGCAATTGGTGGATGTGGTGATTGTAGCCCAGTTGCACTCGATGATTGGTTCCAGTCAGAATGCAGAGCTTCCGTCATTTGATGAAGTGCCAGCCTACCGCCGATTGGGCGAACTGGAACTGAACGCATCCCGGAGCCTGCAACTTTTGACAGAGGCTCGAGCCAGGGTGGATGAGGTTCACCAGCTTTTGGCAATTCACTGAGGTTGTGTGATGGTTGTTTCGGATTCAACTGACAGGTGACCGCCTTCCGATGAACGTGCCCCTCTTTCCACTGAACTCCATTGTCCTGCCCGGGGGGCGCATCCCCTTGCAGTTGTTCGAGCCACGCTACATCGACATGCTGACCCGTTGCCTGAAGGAAGATCGGGGCTTTGTGGTGGTAATGCTTCGTGAGGGGCTGGAGACCGCCAAAGAGGCGGCATTTTATGATATCGGTACCTATGTGCGGATCATCGATTTTCAGCAGCTGGATAACGGCTTGCTGGGTATTACCGTTGAAGGTGAGGGCAAGGTTTCTGTAGTTCGGAGCTGGCAGGAGTCCGATGGACTGAACCTGGGCGATGTGGAGCGCCTGATGGACGAAGCCAGCTGTGAGGTGCCGGAACGCTACCTGGAATTGCCTGCGGTGTTGAAGGCCTTGTTCCGCCATCCTGTTATCCGAGATCTGGATATGGAGGTCGACTACAGCGATGCCCGGGATGTGGGTTGGAGACTGACCGAACTGTTGCCCCTGGACAGCCGGGAAAAGCAGCAGTTGGTGGAGCTTCAGGATCCTATCGAAAGGCTGAGCCGGCTGCACGCCCTGCTTGAGGCGCTGGAGGAAGGGTGAGCAGTATCCCTGGTGTCGGAAGTCCGGTCAGGGGCTGGTAGGTGTGTAGAGTGTCAGTGCGTAGGACCATTGGTTCCAGATATAGGCTGCCGTAAAGGCTCCCCAGGCGATGATCGCCGCTAACAGTGACAGATCCGGAGACAGCGGCACCCGGTCGTAGCGACTATAGCTGGCGCGAATGTAGCCGGTAACCGCCAATCCCAGCAATAATCCCCCGATCACATCCGTGAACCAGTGTACCCCAAAGTATAAACGACTTATCGCGACCAGCACGATGGGCAGGCTGAACACCAGATAGGTGCGCCAGCGTGTCCGGTGCCGGGTTTCCCTTGCCACAAAATTGGCTATCAGCATGCAAAATACCGTGATACCCGCAGTGTGCCCGCTTGGAAAAGCACCAGATGCAGGTGGGATAAGCACCAGGTCCGGTCTCGAAATGGCGGTGAATGACTTGAACAGGTATACGAGCAGGCTGGTGAGGGCTACTGCAGCAACAGTATGCAGTGCCGCGCCGTAATAGCCCCGAAACGCAAGAGCAAGTGACAGACACGCTCCGGCGATAATGAGGATCAGGGGTTTTCCCGCCAGAGTGAACAGTAGCAGGGCCGGATCAAATAGCGGTTGTCGCAATTGTGAGAACCATGTCGCCGCCGCGTTGTCGAGTGGCTGGAGCAGGGTAGTGCCCGTCACAAGCTGGCTCCATATCAGGAACAGTGCTGTTGTAGTGATGGCGAGAGTCAGTGAGGGCAAGGGAAATTCTCCGGCCTGTGCCGGGCGTTCACTCGAATACAGGCGCCAGAACCGGTGAGTGGCGTCGTACTGTTCCATTTTTCTGGCCAGCCATTGATAGAGTCGGCTGCTGTAACCCAGGCCCAGTTGAAAGCGGAAAACAGTCAGGTAGATGACGAACAGTGTGCCCATGCTGATCGCGACAACCGGGTAAAAATGTGCGGGCGGTCGAATGTCGCTGGCCAGTGCGCTTCCCACCAGGTAACCGGGAATCACGTACGCGGGGGCCCAGCCCACCGCTGAGGTGACATTGAACAGGAGAAACCGGCGCCAGGGCATCATCAGAGCGCCAGCAACCAGCGGAATCACTGGTCGTATCGGTCCCACGAAGCGCCCGATCACCACGCTGACACCGCCGTACCGGTGGAAAAAGTATTCGCCCTTGTAGATCGCTTTAGGGTACCGGCTCAGGGGCCAGATCCGGTCCAGCTTGCCCTGGCAGAGTCGTCCCAGTGCGAAACTTATGCCGTCACCGAGAATGGCGCCCAATGCCGCCCAGAGCAGTACCTCTGCCAGGGGCATGGCAATTTGGCCAGCCAGGGCGGAGATAGCGAATATAATAGCCACGCCGGGGATCAGGATGCCTGCAATGGCCAGGGATTCGGCAAACGCGGTTGCGAAAACCGCAATGGCAAGCCACTCGGAGTGGTTGGTCAGCCAGGCGGAGAGGGAGACAAGCCAGTCACTGCTCATGACCCGGTGGCGTCTCCCGGTAGGAACCAGGTGGAATCTGCCCCGTGTTTACGAGCCTCCTCCAGAGCAAGATGGGCGCGTTTGCGAAGCGCATCCGTGCGTGTATCACCAGAGCCACGAGTGGTACAGCCCAGACTCACAGTCGCTTTCCCGACCACGGCCCAGTTGTGCTCGGCGATGGTCCTGCGAATGCGCTCGGCAATGACCCGTACGCCTTCTTCAGGGGTAAAGGGCAGGATCAGGAAAAACTCGGATTCCTTCAGGGTATAGAGGGTGTCCCCTGCGCGAATGACCCCGAAGAGGTGTTGGGTGATCTCCCGAAACAGCGTCTGTATGCCATTCTTGCCATGTAGATCTTCCGCCTCATCGGCGTAATCAATCGCCAGCGTAATCACCGACAGCGAGTGACCTGTAGCAATGGCGCGGCTGATTTCCTTTTGCAACGTCTCATCCAGGAAGCGCGCGTTATGGGCACCGGTCACGGGATCGGTTATTGCCAGATCCTCTGCCGATTGCGCCATATGATTGTAGTGCCAGATATAAAGAGCACCGATTGCGATCAGCGCCATGGCGCCTGTCAGTATGGTCAGGGTTTCCTGAAGCGGCTGGCGAAACAGCAGGAAGACCGCTAATGCCAGGAACAGGAACAACGACAGAATGAGCCCCTGGCGTAGCGGCAAGATAAGGAGGTTGAGCAGGATAAGGGGCATGCTCCAGTGACTGATGCCTGCGGTGTTCATCGTGTACATGGCGACGATCAGCCCGATGTTCAGAGCGGTCAGTATCATCATGTGTCCTGGCGCCGATAGCTGGCGGCGGCGACACACAAAGGTATAGGCTGCGCCGGCCAGGGTCAGCAGGGTCATGCCGGTGGCCAGATAGAACAGGCCATAGAACCCATAGCGCAGGTTCTGGAGGGCAAGGCTGGCAATAAACAGAGCCGCCAGACAATAACCGGCCAGATGGGTGTAGGTTCTCAGGCGTGTTTCAGTCATGTCATAGGGCCCTCGGCATCGGCTTCCCTCGCAGGTGGTGAAGAATGCGACCAGGCGCTGTAGGATTGGGTGCGGTTGCCCCCCTGTTGCTGTGCCCTGCGCAAGGCATTCGCAGCAGACTGCTGGAGGCTGTCTGCGTCGTCCCCGATATTGAGCCCGGCGATACCCGCGCTGACCGTTAATTCCAGTCCGTGGGAAGCCAGCAAACCCCGAAGACCCTTGCGAATGGTTTCTGCGCGGCTGGCGGCGTCAGAGGTGGATATGCCGGGCAGGATGATCAGGAATTGCAGGTCAGCGACCCGATAATAGGTGTCGAAGTCCCGCAATTGTGAATGCAGGTAGCGGCCGATTCGGGGCAGGATGGAGCGAATGTCCGCGTCAGGATCGGTATCGCTTAAATGGGTGTCCAGGCCCAGCATGATAATGGACATGTCCGTGCCTTCCCGTTCACTGCGCTGGATTTCCTTGTGCAGGTCGGCGGACAGGTATTCCCGGCTGGCGGCCTGGGTGAGCTCGTCTGTGCGACGCAACGGGGCCAGTTGACGGGACTTGTATTCGCGCAGGAGCACCAGAACCGCCGACAGCATGATGGTCAGCAGGAAGGCGCTGATCATCTGGTGACGTTCTGCCAGCCCGGTCGACCAGTACGTTGATGCCATTGCCAGAAAAGCGCAAGCCAGGGTTGTTACAATGGCCCAGGCGATCGGTAGCAGGGCGAATGCCAGCAATGGTGCCGTGTATAGCCAGTGCACCAGGCTCCATGGGCCAGACCACAGACTACCGATCAAAAGGATCAGAAATGCGCCCAGAATCAGACGGTTGATTGTCGGCCAGGGGGCCCGGGACCGTTGGGGATGAAAGCCCCTCCCGGTAAAGATCAGAGCCGCAGCTACAAGGGCAGTAACGGTCGTGAGGTGAGCGCCGTAAATGGTGGAGAGTAAGGCGATGGCAACCAGTACAATAAAGCCAGCTCTCGACAGGCGACTCAACAGGAATTTTTCGGCCATCTGGGCCATAGTATCCATCCTCTCCCGGACATCCGTTTGTGTCAGCATAACGCAGGTTGCGTCCATCGTCTGTCATTCAATGCCGAACAGGGCGTTCGGCAGCGGTATAATAATCGTTTGGGATGCGTACTTGAATCGGGAAAGGTAAAGTTACCGTCTTATTTTTTGAAATCAGCTATTAAAACCAAAGGTAATCGAATGGATATTGCAGCTTACATGGCTGAAGTGGGACAGCAGGCGCGTTCCGCAGCCACGGCGGTGGCACGTTCGACCACGGCAGTACGGAATCAGGCCCTGTTGGCAACTGCAGAGGCTCTGGATGCTTCCCGTAGCGAACTGGTTGAAGCCAATGCACGGGACCTGGCCCAAGGGCGTGATAGTGGGCTGGACGCAGCGATGCTGGATCGCCTGGAGCTGACCCCGCATCGGATCGACACCATGATTGAGGGGCTCCGGCAGGTTGCTTCGTTACCGGACCCGATTGGCGCAATTACCGATATGACCTACCGCCCTTCGGGTATCCAGGTTGGTAAAATGCGGGTGCCGTTGGGGGTGATCGGTATAATCTACGAATCCCGGCCCAACGTGACTGTGGAAGCTGCGAGCCTGTGTCTGAAATCGGGAAACGCCACTATTCTCCGTGGTGGTTCCGAATCAATCCATTCCAACCAGGCCATTGCACTTTGTCTGGCCAAGGGGCTGGCTGCAGCCGGTTTGCCTGAAACATCTGTTCAGGTCATCAAAACCACCGACCGGGCGGCGGTGGGTGAACTGATCACCATGCCTGCCTATGTGGATGTCATTGTGCCCCGGGGCGGCAAGGGGCTGATCGAGCGGATCAGTCGTGATGCCCGGGTCCCGGTGATCAAACACCTGGACGGTGTCTGCCATGTCTACATTGACAGCCACGCAGATCCTGAAAAGGCTCTGAAGGTGGCGGTGAATGCAAAAACCCATCGCTATGGTACCTGCAACACCATGGAAACCTTACTGGTGGATGCCGAGATCGCCGACGATATTCTGCCGTTGTTGGCGGATGCCTTTGTCGAGAAGAGTGTGGAGCTTCGTGGTTGCGAGCGCACCAGAGCCGTTCTGCCCTCCGTAAAAGCGGCGACTGAAGCCGACTGGGAGGAAGAGTACCTTGCCCCGATCCTCGCGATCAGGGTGGTAGACGGTCTGGACAGCGCCATTGCCCACATCAATCGGTACAGTTCGCAGCATACCGACAGCATCATCACGGAAAACTACACCCGGGCGCGTCGTTTCATCACCGAGGTGGATTCAAGTTCGGTCATGGTCAACGCCTCGACCCGCTTTGCCGACGGCTTTGAATATGGTCTGGGCGCCGAGATTGGTATTTCCACCGACAAGATTCATGCACGTGGACCAGTGGGGCTGGAGGGACTGACGTCGCAGAAGTATGTGGTGTTCGGCGACGGCCACGTTCGGAACTGATTGCCTATGCATGTTATCTACGGCGGTACGTTTGATCCGGTACACCATGGGCATCTCAGGCTCGCCATCGAGCTGAAAGAGCGTCTGGGTGTGTCGGAAGTTGCGCTGGTGCCCTGTCATATCCCGCCGCATCGGGGGTCAACCGATGCCAGCGCCGCGCAGCGCCTTAAGCTGCTCCAGCTAGCGGTTGCTGACGAGGCAGGACTGGTTGTGGATGCTCGGGAGCTGACCCGAAAGGGAGCCTCCTATACCGCGGATACATTGCGACAGTTGCGTGAGCAGTTGGGGGCGCAGGAACCCCTGGTTATGGTGGTGGGAACGGACGCCTTCGCGGGTTTTGACCGTTGGCGTGAGTGGGAGCGGATTCCACAACTGGCCCATGTGGTGGTTGTGAGGCGCCCCGGACCGGGGCTGGATCCGCAAGGCGTGCCGGCAAAGTTGCTTCAGGACCATGGGATCTCAGATGCGGATCAGCTCCACAGCGCTCCTGGGGGATACTTTCTTGAGCTGGATCCGCCACTTCTGGACATTTCCGCCACGGGAATTCGTGACCGTATCCTGTCCGGAAGATCGCCCCGCTATCTCATGCCGGATCCGGTTTGGCGGGAAATTCGTAGTTTGGGGCTCTATGGCGCCTGCCCTGACGGGAACATTTAGTGCTACAATCGCAACTGAACAACATTTTTGGATGGCCGCCTTCGCCGCCATCCGTCCAGCAGGGTGATTATGCAGGCAGAGCAACTGAAAGATCTGGTGATAAGTGCACTTGAGGACGTAAAGGCACAGGACGTGAGTGTGATCGATGTCAGGGACCGTACCAGCGTGACTGATTACATGGTGCTGGCTTCGGGGACATCCAACCGTCATTTGAAATCGCTGGCGGACTCCGTAATCGTGGAAGCCAAAGAGCAGGGGGTTCGTGCCAGTAACGTGGAAGGGAGTCATGTCAGTGACTGGATCCTCGTTGATCTGGGGGATGTTGTTGTTCACGTGATGATGCCGGCAACCCGCGAATTCTATGATCTTGAGCGCCTGTGGCGCGATGCTCCGGATCTGGGTGTTGCGGGTAGCGAATAACCATGCGATTACGTCTGATCTGTGTGGGGCAGAAGATGCCCGACTGGGTCAGCCAGGGATATACTGATTACGCCCGCCGAATGCCGCCGGAACTGCCCCTGGAATTGGTAGAGATTCCAATGGCTCATCGGGGCAAGAATCCGGACATTGCCCGGCTGATGCAAAAAGAAAGCGATTCGATTCTGTCAGCGACAGGTCCGAGGGATCGTGTGGTCGCCCTGGAAGTAGGCGGGTGCCCCTGGTCGACGGAGAAGCTTGCCAGTCAACTGGAGAACTGGCAGCAGGACGGTCGCGATGTCAGCTTTCTGGTCGGAGGACCGGACGGTCTTGCGGATACATGCCGACAGCGGGCCGACCAACTCTGGTCGCTTTCCCCCCTGACACTCCCTCATCCGCTGGTGAGGATACTGTTGGCCGAGCAGCTGTATCGTGCCTGGTCAATTACCCGTAATCATCCGTACCATCGGGCTTAGGACGCATCATGCCCTGGGGAGAATTCAAAGACGTGGCCGCCGAGCGTCGCCTTTTCCAAAGGCGGACGATGGTCATGGTATGCGTCGTGTTGGTCATGTTGGGGCTTTTGGTCGCCAGGATGTATCAGCTGCAAGTCGTTGAGCATGACATATACACCACGCTCTCCGACAAGAACCGGGTACAGGTTCAGTCGGTTGCCCCGCCCCGGGGCCTTGTCTACGACCGCAATGATGAATTGCTGGCGGAAAACCGGCCAGTGTTCGGTGTTACCCTCGTCCCTGAACGAGTCGATGGTATGGAGGAGACGCTGGCGCAACTTGAGGCCCTTCTTGATATACCCGAAGAAGACATGGAGCGCTTCCAGCGTCGCCTGCGGGAACCTCGTCGGCCGTTCCAGCCAATTCCTCTCCGCTATGACCTGAATGAAGAAGAAATCGCCAGCCTTGCGGTTCATCGCCATGAGTTGCCCGGCGTCGAGGTGTCGGCGGAACTTGTTCGTTATTACCCACACAGCGAGCTGACGGCCCATGCCCTGGGATTCGTTGGCCGAATCAACCGGGAAGAGCTGCAGCGTATTGATCCGGTGAACTATGCGGGTACGAACTATATTGGCAAGTCCGGTATTGAGCGTTTCTATGAGGATCTGTTGCACGGCCAGGTGGGATACCAGCACGTGGAAACAAACGCCCGTGGGAGAACCCTGAGAGTGCTGGAGCGACAGAACCCGGTTCCCGGGGAAGACATCCAGTTGCACCTTGATCTGAGGTTGCAGCGCCTGGCCCATGAACTGCTTGACGGCCGGCGTGGCGCTATTGTCGCGATTGAACCGGATACCGGGGGCTTGCTGGCACTCGCCAGTGTGCCCGGTTTTGATGCCAATCAGTTTGTAACGGGCATCAGCGTTGCCGACTATCGGGCCCTGAGTACCGATATAGACAAGCCCCTGTTCAACCGGGCGCTCCGTGGACAATATCCCCCGGGGTCTACCATGAAGCCGATGCTGGCTGTGGCTGCGCTGGACAGCGGGGCGACGACGAGAGACAAAACCATCTGGGATCCCGGGTATTTCCAGTTGAACACCGGTGGACGACGTTACCGCGACTGGAAACGTGGCGGTCACGGCTGGGTGGACCTTACCGATGCCGTGGCCCAGTCCTGTGACATCTATTTCTATGAAATTGCGGTGGAAATGGGTGTAGACACCATGTACGACTACCTGTCCAAGTTCGGTTTTGGCGAAGACGCTGCGCTGGATGTCTCCGGTGCATTGAGCGGCTTGTTGCCTTCCCGTGACTGGAAGAGGGCGGTACGAAGCGAACCCTGGTATCCGGGAGATTCCGTCAATCTGGGGATCGGGCAGGGCTTTATGCTGGCGACCCCGTTGCAACTGGCGACGGCAACGTCTCTGATTGCCAACCGTGGTCACTGGGTCGAGCCGAGACTGCTCAAAAGTATCAAGGGGGATCGTTCCACTGAAGAATTCCTTCCCCCGGGAGGTCATTCTCCCCTGGAGCTGAAGAATCCGGACGACTGGGAATTTGTGGTCGATGCCATGGCCGAAGTCATGCATGGAACCAAAGGTACGGCTCGAGGAGCGGCCCGTGGGGCGTCCTACCGTATGGCTGGAAAAACTGGTACGGCGCAAGTGTTCAGTCTCGCGGAAGATGAAGAGTACGAAGAAGAAGACGTCCGTGAGCGGTTGCGGGACCACGCTCTGTTCGTGGGCTTCGCTCCGGTTGATGATCCACAGATTGCTGTTGCCATCATTGTCGAGAACGGTGGCGGTGGCAGCAGCACTGCAGCACCGGTGGCAAGGGCGATGTTTGACGCGTGGTTGCAGGACTTTCCGGGCGAGGAGAAAGCACTGGTGAGCGGGACCGGGTCCGGGGGGGCGATTGATGCTGAGTAAAAGCCTGAGCACATCCGACCATCCTCTTTCCAGGCCTCGTAGCCTGTGGTCTGTATTCCATATTGATCCGATCCTGCTGGCTTTGCTTCTGCTGTTAATTGGCGGTGGCCTGGTGGTTCTTTTTAGTGGTGCGGACCGTAACATCGAAGTGGTCAAGGCGCAGGGAATACGCATGGGGGTGGCTTTGGTGGTCATGCTGGTGTTTGCCCAGCTGGATCCCGCCGTTTTCCGGCGTTGGGCCCCCTGGCTCTATCTGGCCGGAGTGGCGGGCCTGGCCGCAGTGTTGCTGGTCGGGGTTGGTGCCAAGGGCGCTCAGCGCTGGCTCGCCATCCCGGGACTGCCGCGGTTCCAGCCGTCGGAGCTGATGAAGCTGGTGATGCCGATGATGACAGCCTGGTATCTGTCCCGTCATTTTCTGCCTCCGACATTGTCCCGTATCGCTGTTGCGTTGGTGATTGTGCTCGCTCCGATGGCGATGATTATCCTTCAGCCTGATTTGGGGACCTCCCTTCTGGTAGGCGCAGCAGGTATTTTCGTTGTTTTCTTTGCAGGTATGAGTTGGCGCCTGATTGCCGCATTTGCCGCCCTGGTCTCGGTGTCAGCGCCACTGATGTGGTTCTTTGTCATGCGGGATTACCAGAAGCAACGGGTGCTGACGCTACTGGACCCGCAAAGCGATCCCCTTGGCGCTGGCTGGAACATTATCCAGTCGAAAACCGCTATTGGCTCGGGTGGCCTGGAGGGCAAAGGTTGGCTCCAGGGCACTCAGTCCCATCTTGAATTCCTGCCGGAAAGCCACACGGATTTTATTGTGGCGGTCCTGGCTGAGGAGTTCGGTTTCATTGGCATGCTGGTTCTGATGGCGGTCTACCTGCTCATCATTCTTCGGTGTCTCTATATTGCCGCCACTGCTCAGGATTCCTTCAGTCGGTTGCTTGCCGGAGCGCTGACGATGACGTTCTTTATCTATATCTTCGTGAACGTGGGGATGGTCAGCGGACTATTGCCGGTGGTTGGGGTACCGCTGCCGCTTATCAGCTACGGGGGCACATCGAGTGTCACCTTGATGGCAGCCTTTGGCGTGCTGATGTCCATTCATACCCATCGGCGGATGATCAGCGCCTGACCATGGACAGCGGGTAATGGTTGACCGCTTATGCTCCATGATAATGTAGCACCGGTTTTGAGTGAGCCGGCGAAGAATCAAAGTCCGGCGTTGCGGAATCTCATTACCACCCGGTCATCAATTAACAGGTAAGTAATGACAGCTGTCTGTTTTTCAGGTTTTACTCGCATTGCACCTTTCCTATTCGTGGTACTTGCCTCTGTCACCCAGGCTCAGGGTTACGATGCCACTCCGGAAGGTCAGGCGCTGATCAAGGAAATGGTTACCAAGTACGGATATGATCAGGGCAAGGTGGAAGTCTTGCTGTCGCAGGCGACTCGCATCGACAGGATACTGGAGTCCATCAGCCGCCCAGCCGAGAAAACCCTGACCTGGCACGAGTATCGAAAGATCTTTATCAAGCCTGAACGGGTTGAGCGCGGCGTGGCGTTTCTCAAAGAATACGATGAGGCATTTGCCCGAGCGGAGTCAGAATTTGGTGTTCCTGCCACCGTTATTGCCGCAATCATAGGCGTGGAAACCTGGTACGGTAACTACACCGGCAATTATCGTGTGATGGATGCCTTGGCAACCCTGGCCTTTGACTACCCACCCCGCAGCCGTTTCTTTCGCAGTGAGCTGGTCCAGTATCTGCTGATGACCCGTGAGCAGGGCTTTGATCCACTGCATATCAAAGGGTCCTATGCCGGGGCTATGGGCTACGGCCAGTTTATCGCCAGCAGTTACCGGAACTTTGCAATCGACTTCGACGATGACGGTGTCGCTGATATTCTGAGTAATCCCGTGGACGCCATTGGCAGTGTCGCCAACTATTTCAGTGCCCATCACTGGCGTGAGGGCGAGCCGGTGGCTGAGCGCCTGGAAGATCACCTGCCGATGGATAGCCCCCTGTTGACGCGGGAGCTCAAGCCGAAGCTGACAGTCGCTGATTATCGCGCGGCCGGGTTGGGGCCGATGTTGGCGCGAGGGGACGATGCGCTGGCCCGGGCAATCATGCTGCAAGGCAGTGACGGTCCGGAATTATGGCTGACTTACCATAACTTTTACGTGATAACCCGTTACAATCATAGCCATCTATACGCCATGGCGGTTTTTCAGCTGGCTGATGAGTTGAACAAACACAGGAATCCTGACCGGTGGTGACCCAATCTCCATTCTCGTTGTTGGTAATAATCGTTACAGCTTTCGTTATATCCGGCTGTGCCTCTTCGCCGACACCTGAGAAGGATCATTCTTCCCGGTATACGATTTCACAGGATCGCGCTCCCGACGGTGATTTTGATGTGTCGGGGCTAGGGAATGCACAGCCGCGATATGAAGCGCCCCGGTCTGCCGGAAACAAGTCCCCTTATACTGTCTGGGGCAAGCAATACTCGGTGATGGCCAGCAATGATGGCTATGTTGAGCGGGGCACCGCAAGCTGGTACGGCGAAAAATTCCATGGTCATAAAACCTCCAATGGCGAGGTTTTTGATATGTATGAAATGTCGGCGGCCCACAAGAGCCTGAGAATTCCGGGTTATGCCCGGGTGACCAACCTCGACAACGGCCGTTCAGTGATTGTCCGGGTGAATGATCGGGGGCCCTTTCACGGTGACCGGCTGATTGACCTGTCCTACGCAGCGGCCAAGAAGCTGGGATATCAGGGTAAGGGGACCGCCCGGGTAGAAGTTGCTGCCATAACGGTGAAGCAAGATGGCACCATGACCCTGGCTGGTCAGCCGTTTTCTGGCGATGGGGAACCGGTACCAGTTGAAAAGGTGGCGGATCTGGCTGAGGAAAAAGGCGGGGCCACATCGCTGTTTGTGCAATTGGGCTCGTTCAGTAGCCGCAATCCGGCGGAAGTGTTGTTGGACAAGGCCAGGGACGTGATTGAGAACCCAATGCGGGTAAGGGCGGTGGACACGGCATCCGGACGTTTCCATCGGGTGCAGGTTGGCCCCTTCAGCAATCCGGATGAAGCTCGAAAAGCCCAGGCGAGGCTTGAAAGCCGGGGATTTGGCCAGACTATACTGCTGACCGATTCCCATTAAAAAAGAATCAACACACATAACGACGAATGAATGGACCCATGGCGACTAATCCTGTTTTCCGCGCTTTAACAGTTCTACTGCTTCTGGTTTTGATCCCCCTGGGATCGGCCAATGCCCAGACGGTACTGATTCCTTCGCCTCCGCAAGTGGCGGCGAGTTCCTATATCCTGATGGACCCCCTCAGTGGCCGGGTGCTCATGGATGAGAACAGCAATGAACGGCTGCCACCGGCTAGCCTGACAAAGATGATGACGGCGTATATTGTTGAGCGAGAGCTGGATGAGGGTCGTCTTTCCATGTCAGACATGGTGCCGATCAGTGTCAATGCCTGGCGCACCGAAGGCTCTCGTACCTTTGTTCAGGAAGGAACGGAAGTCTCCGTTGAAGATCTGCTCAAAGGCGTCATTATCCAGTCGGGAAATGATGCATCGGTTGCGCTGGCGGAGTTCGTTGCCGGCAGTGAAGGGGCTTTCGTCGATATCATGAATCAGCAGGCTCAGCTGCTCGGCATGAACGATACCCACTTCGAGAATGCTACCGGCCTGCCGTCGCCAGACCATTTCTCCACCGCTCACGACCTGGCGCGACTGGCGATGGCGATCATCAACGATTACCCCGAGAACTACCCGTTGTATGCTGAGAAACACTTCACTTACAACAATATCCGCCAACCTAATCGCAATAGCCTGCTTTGGCGTGATGACAGCGTCGATGGCCTTAAAACCGGCCACACTGAAGAGGCCGGATACTGCCTGGTGGCTTCAGCCAAGCGCAATGGCACCCGGCTGATTGCTGTGGTTATGGGGACGGACAGTACCGGAGCCCGGGCCCAGGAAGTCCAGAAGATGCTGAACTATGGTTTCCGGTACTATGAAAGCGAGAAATTGTTTGGCGCTGGTCAGGAACTGATCAAGGCCCGGATCTGGGGCGGTCGTGATGATGAGCTGTCTGTTGGGGTCACAGAAGAGGTCAATGTCACCATTCCCCGCGGTTCCCGCGACTCACTGGAATCAACCGTGGACCTTGATTCTGTCATTAAAGCACCCATCAAGGTGGGGGATGAGCTTGGCCGTGTGCAGGTCAAACTGGGCGATGACGTGATCGTGGACCAGCCGGTCCTGGCGCTCAGCGATGTGCCCGAGGGCGGTCTGTTCAAGCGCCTGTGGGATGCCATCAAGCTCTTTTTTGTTCAGTTATTCTAGAGAAGACCAATGACGTCTTCGGGAGTAAGCCGGCATGAGTGAGCCGAAAGCACCTAAAATTGAATTTCCCTGTGACTATGTCATCAAAGTGATTGGTAACGCGGCGCCGGACTTTACCGAATTCGTGGTCGAGGTCGTGGAGCAGCATGCGCCGGGTATCACCGAGGCCGATATTTCTGTCAATGAGAGCAGCGGTGGTCGTTTTTCCTCGGTGCAGTTAAAGATCGTTGCGACAGGCGAGCCCCAGCTCAAGGCATTGTTTGAAGAGCTGAAGGCCAGTGGCCGGGTGCATATGGTGCTTTGAGCCTATGCCGCCGCTGATTGTACGTTCATTGGGAGAGCAGCCGTACCTGGAAACCTGGGAGGCGATGAAAGCTTTCACTGCGGATCGTGATGACACCGTCGCGGATGAGCTGTGGTGTCTGGAACACCCACGGGTCTATACCCAGGGGCAGGCGGGCAAGGCTGAACATATCCTGGCGCCGGGGGATATTCCTGTGATCCTGGTGGACCGGGGTGGGCAAGTGACCTACCACGGTCCTGGCCAGGTGGTGATTTATCTGTTGATCAATCTGCCGCGGGCCAAGCTGGGTGTGCGCACATTGGTGGATCAGATTGAGCAGGCCATTGTGAGGGTGTTGGCGCACTCTGGCATTTCGGCAGCCCCGAGGCCGGATGCTCCCGGGGTTTATGTAGGGGAAGCCAAAATAGCCTCACTGGGGTTGCGCGTCCGCCGTGGCTGTTCATTTCATGGTCTGGCACTGAACGTGAACATGGATATGGAGCCGTTTCGCCGCATCAATCCCTGTGGCTATGCGGGTATGGCTATGTGCCAGGTCAGTGATTTTGTTCCCGGCGCCACCGTAGCGGACTTTTCCACCGGGCTGGCCGAAGAGCTGGTCATCGGGCTTGGCCATGACCAGGTTGAGTATCGTTCTGGTTGGTAGCGCGGCACCGCCAGTCTAGTCAGTGAACGTGCCTTCGAAATCGCAGACGGTATTGCGCCCCAGGGTTTTGGCCCGATAGAGGCCTTCATCGGCCCTTTGCAGCAGCCGGTCCACGGACTCGGCGTTGCGGATGGTCGCCGCACCGACACTGATGGTTGCTGCGACATCCTGGCCGTCTGCATTCACGGATTTGCGGCTGACCGCCTCGCGTATCCGGTTGGCCGTCTTGACCGCTTCTTCGGTATTGGTTTCCGGCAGTAATACCAGATACTCCTCTCCGCCCCAGCGTGCCAGGGTATCGACTTTTCGGCATTGCTCCCTCAGGGTCGAAGCGACCAGCTTGATCATCTCATCGCCAATGTGATGGCCATGCTTATCGTTGACGCTCTTGAACAGGTCGATGTCCATCAGCAGGACCGAAAACGTCCGAGAGTTGCGCAGGTAACGCTGATACTCGTTTTCAAGCTGCGCTAGCACTTCACGGCGATTGGCGAGACCGGTAAGCGTGTCGTGTTTGGCGGCATACTCGAATTCCTGGGCCAGTTTCAGAAGCCCCAGTTTGCTGCGCCGTCGGCTCTGGTCCAGGACATAACAGGTGGATATTTCAAAAGCGAATACGACGAGCATGGTGAGGCGGAAACTGGCCGTGTACGGTGTATCAAACAGTTGGTCTCCAATCGGGCTGAAAAGCATGGCCACTCCAACGAGACCACCGCTACAGGCAATAACCCCGACCCGGGACTGGCTGATATAGAACACAACCGGGGGGTAAGCAAACAGCCAGATGATGGCAGAACCGTCCTCCACGGCCTGTATCGCCAGATAGGTAAACAGTGCAGTGATAACCGTAATAAAGCCCCTGCGCTGCAGAGTACTGTTGTGACTGATCAGGTAAGCAACTCCATTGATGGCCAGCAGGCCCGCGAAAACCACCAGAAAAACCGGGGCGGTGGGATCTCCGCGCAGAGAGGAGCGATACGCAAAAAAAACAATCAAAGGAACGGCAGCGAGCGTCAACCATCCGATCAGGGTGGGGACAGGAATTTCTCCCTTCACCCGGTATTGGGACAGATCGGTATCTGCCTTGTATTCGGCGACTTGGGTCATTTTAAGGTCTTGTTGTTCTGATGTTATTGTTGAGTCTGTATTGCTGAGTCTGCAGTTCAATACTAGACGGGTTCCGCGCGTTAGAGTGTTTAGAAACGTAAAGAGTTGCAATAGATTCATTGCTATACGCCAAGGAGTGAAGTTGCATTGGCCCGGAGGCCGACAAATGATTGGCGACTCAGTGAGGGTTGATGCGACTCCTGTACGTATAATGGCGAAAGTAGCCCCAGGGCTTAAATGTACTGAACCGGACGGATAATTCATGGTGTCCAAAAAGCGAGGAACCTCCGTTTCACGTATCAAAACCGGAAGCTTCGAACGCCGTTTGACGCTGACCAGGGCCGGGCTGTTTGCAGGCACGCGGATGGCATCCCATATGGCGACGAACTGGTTCAGTAGCCGGGAAAAGCGGGATCAGCGACACCGCGCCATGCTGTCCAGCCAGGCTGAGTTTCTGGTGGATGAGTTGGGCAAACTCAAGGGGAGTGTGGTCAAGATCGGTCAGGTTATGGCCCTTTATGGGGAGCACTTCCTGCCGGAGGAAGTGACCGAAGCATTGCATACCCTTGAAGACCAGACCACCTCTCTCGAATGGACCGCCATTGAGCGGGTGTTGAAGGACGAGTTGGGGACTCAGAGGCTGGCCGAGCTGGATGTTGATCCCGAACCGATCGGAGCTGCGTCACTGGGGCAGGTGCATCGGGCACGTCGAAAAAGCGACGGACTTGAACTGGTTCTGAAGGTTCAGTACCCGGGTGTAGCGGATGCAGTAGACAGTGATCTGAATGCGGTGGCCCATCTTCTGAAAATTGCACGTCTGGTGTCTTTCGGGCCGGAGTTTAACGACTGGTTGGAAGAGGTGCGGGAGATGATGCACCGGGAAGTGGACTACCGGCTGGAAGCCCGTACTACCGAAAAGTTCCGCAAGATGCTGGTGGCCGATCCCAGGTTTGTGGTGCCCAGAGTGTTGCAGGAGTTCTCCACCGCTCATGTGATTGCCTCCACCTACGAGCATGGCCATTCGGTCAGTTCTGTGGCTGTGCGGGAACTGCCCCTGGAACGGCGTTCGGAACTGGGACTGGCGGCCCTGGAATTGTTCTTCCGGGAGCTGTTCGTCTGGGGCGAAATCCAGACCGATCCGAACTTTGGCAACTACCGTATCCGCATTGCCGGAGAGCAGGGCTCCGACCGGGACTATGATCAGATCGTGTTGCTCGATTTTGGCGCCGTACAGGCCTACTCGCCCGCTTTCCTCGATCCGGTTATTCAGATGATTCGTGCGTCCTATGAAGGGGATTTGCCAGCGGTCATCGAGGGTGGCATGGAGTTGCGCTTCATGAGCCGTGACTGGCCGGATGAGGTGCTCGACAAGTTTGGGGCAGTTTGCATGTCAGTGCTGGAACCGCTTGTCCGGGACCGGAGCCAGTGGCCGGATTACGCCGTCAATGCCAAGGGCGAGTACCGCTGGAAACAGAGCGATTTGCCCTCAAGGGTGGCCCGCCAGGCGGCAAGGTCGGCTATCAGCCGTTATTTCAGGGTGCCCCCAAAAGAGTTTGTGTTCCTCAACCGGAAACTGATTGGGGTATACACCTTTATCGCGGTACTCAACGCTGAGTTTAATGGTGAAGATCTGCTTCGTGCCTACCTTTACGGTGATGGCACCGATTCCGAGGGCACCCCGGCGGTATTGAGGACCAACCAGAGTACAAAGCCGTAACGTACGCCCTTGCCAATGGCAACCAGAACTACAAAGTTCAGCCAGGGCACGCGCATCACGCCTCCGATGAGTGTGAGCGCGTCGCCCCCCAGGGGCATCCAGCCTAATAACAACGACCACTGACCGTATCGGTTAAACCTGTTTCGTGCTTTCTCCAGTTGCTCCTCGGTCACCGGAAACCAGCGTTTTTCCTTAAAGCGATCCACCTGCCGGCCGATAACCCCATTAACAACAGAGCCCAGTGTGTTTCCCGCTGTTGCCCAGAACCAGAGCCACCACAGGGAATAGTCCTGGGTGACCATCGCGCCCAGCATGACTTCGGAATACGCCGGAAGCAGGGTGGCTGCGGCAAAGGCTGTCAGGAACAGGGTCAGGTATGCCAAGTTGTTACCTCGCTATAAACACCGAAATCGAACAGGTTCCATCGCAATGAAAGAGCTTTCGCTACGTTTTAAACTCTATGCCCTGGTCATTACGCTGCTGCTGGTGATGGGCGGCAGTATCGTGGTGACTGCCCAGTTGTCGCTGGGTGATATGGAAGAGCGGATCACCACGACAACCCGGGATACTGTGCAGGGTATTGTGATGGAACGGCTCAGTGCAACCGCCGGCAAGTATGGCGAACTGGTCAGCGGTCAGTTCGCGACGGCCTATCGCACTCCGGAAGTGGTTCGCAACGTGATTATTCGCAACACCCAGGCTGACAGCTCCGGCAGGATCAGCCGAATTGCGTTGCAGGAGACCATTGGCAGAGTGCTGGAGGAGCAAAAGAGCCTCAGCTCGGTGTATGCACAGTTTGAGCCGGACGCCTACGACGGGCAGGATCGCTACTTCACCGGTGGAGTGGAGGAGCACAGTAGCGATGAGGGGACCCTGGAAATCTATTTTTACCGTTCACCGGAAGGAGAGGTGGTTTTCAGTCGTACCGAGGACCCGGCCGTCAAATACCTGGATAGCCGCAATGAGTTCGGTATTCGAGAAGCCGAATGGTATCTGTGCTCACGGGACAGCAAACAGCCATGCATCATGGAGCCCTACGAATACGAGATCGCAGAAGGCTATTCCGAGTTGATGACCAGCCTTGTGGTTCCCATTCTTGATGATGGCAAGTTTGCCGGGGTGGTGGGTGTTGATATCAATCTCTCGACGCTGCAGCAAACCATCGGGAACGTCAGCAACGAGCTGTACGATGGCAAATCCCGGGTCACGTTATTGAGTGACAAGGGGCTGATTGCCGCATCCAGCCATTACGATAATCACCTGGGACGGCCATTGAACGAAGCTTTACCTGAGCTGGCAAGTGAATTTGTGGATCTGCACCAGGGCAATCAGAGCTACGATGATGGCGAGACCCTTGCCGTGTCTTATCCGGTGGAGATTGATTTGCCGGGAACGCAATGGTCACTGCTGATTGAGTTGCCGCGGGATATCGCTTTGGCTGACGTGTCTGAGATTACGGCACTGTTGTCTGATGAAGTCGGTACCACGGCAGCGCGTCAGGCCATGGTAGGCATTGCGGTATCGGTTATTGCCATTCTGATCCTGGTGGTGCTCGTTCGCTCGGTGACCCGGCCCCTGAACGAAATCCGTGACCGCATGAAGAATCTCGCCAGTGCTGACGGGGACCTTACCAGTGAGCTGTCCATTGATACCCATGCGGAACTGATTGAACTGGCAGGTGGGTTCAATGCGTTTCTTGCTCGCTTGAGGGACATGATCAACGATCTCAAACACGTGAACGGCAAGGTGCGCCAGCAGGCAACGGATGTTGGCGACATCGCGCGGGAGACGGATGAGCAGACTGAACGTCAGCATCAGGACATCGACAGCGTTGTCACTGCCATGAACGAAATGTCGGCGGCCGCCGGTGAGGTGGCAGGGTTTGCCGGAGAAGCGGCCGAGAACGCCCGGCAGGCTCAGGATGGCGTCAGGTTTACTCAGGATACGCTCACCGCTGCGGTCAACGGTGTGAGTGCTTTGTCGGCGGATATGGGCGAAGCCAGTACCGCCATCACGCAGGTGGCAACACGCAGTGATGACATTAACCGGATTCTGGAAGTGATTCGCGGCGTTGCCGAGCAGACCAACCTGTTGGCGCTGAATGCGGCGATAGAGGCCGCCCGTGCAGGTGAGCAAGGGCGTGGCTTCGCGGTGGTGGCCGATGAGGTACGCACTCTGGCGTCCCGTACCCGCGAATCGACAGACGAAATCAGTGAGATGATCGACGGCCTGCAGAGCGACGTGCACGGTGCGGTGTCGGTGATTCGTTCCGGTGTGGACCGTGCAACCACGGCAGTGGATGGTACCCGTGAGGCGGACCATTCCCTGGCGGCGGTGGTCGAGCGTATCGGGACCATTGTGGAGCACGTGACTCAGGTGGCAACGGCGGCTGAGGAACAGAGTTCTGTCAGTGAAGAGATCAACCGGAATCTGACGAAAATCGGGGACGCGGCCAGCGACCTGCGGCTTCTCGCCCAGCGGGTTCGCGGCAGCGGTGAGGCGCTGGATGATCAGGTAGAGGTGCTGGATGCTGAGCTGGGGCGCCTGAAAACCTGAGGGTTCCTTCGGAATTTGTGTGTGGATTCAGGCACTAACCCTGTGTATCGGTTAGTGCTATGACGGCCATTCAAAGCATCAATTTTATTTTCTATGGTGACATGACATCATGTCGCCAATATTTGTTGAAGGCGTGACCCCCGCCTGGTTTTTTTGTTTAAGGAGCAAAATATGGAGCATGTGACCATTTACGGCCGCTCGTCCTGCGGTTTCTGTGTTCGTGCAAAGCGGTTGTGTGAGGCGAAGGGCATCCCTTTCACCTATATAGACATGGTCGAGCAAGGCATGTCCAAGGCGGACATTGCCGACAAGATTGGCAGGCCAGTGCACACGGTGCCCCAGATCCTGGCGGGTGAGCACTACATCGGTGGTTCTGACGAGTTTGTCCGTTACCTGAGCGCGCAGGAA
>NZ_KE007326.1:260123-459534 GCF_000397065.2 Marinobacter lipolyticus SM19 | reverse complement strand
TCTGCAGTTTTGCTACCCGGGGCAGGCCGTTGTCGAACGGCGGGAAGCTCTCACCGTAAATCAGTGGCTCCAGGTAGTCGCGGCAATCCTGGGTGATGTGAAAGCCGTCATCCGAAATGTAATGGATGGGCATTTTCTTTTCCTGGTTCGCCACTTCACTCAGTGGTGCTTCGCCGATGTGCCAGCGATACGGTTTGGATTGTTCGCGGACAATCGTCGGCATCAACGCCTGCTTGCCTTCCATCGCCATTTCAACCGCCGCCTTGCCGACCGCATAGGCTTGTTCAACATCCGTCGCTGAGGCGATATGGCGTGCGCTGCGCTGCAGGTAATCCGCTACGGCCCAGTGGTACTTGTAACCCAGAGCCTGTTTGACCATATTGGCCAGTGCCGGTGCAACGCCGCCAAGCTGGGTATGGCCAAAGGCATCCTTGGCGCCGGCATCGGCCAGGAAGCGTCCGTCCTCGTACTGGGCGCCTTCAGAGGCCACGACCACACAGTACCCGTACTCCTTCACACAGAATTCCACCCGCGCCAGGAAGGCTTCGCGGTCGAACGGCATCTCCGGGAACAGAATGATGTGAGGTGGCTGGTCTTCGCTCTCACCGGCCAGTCCGCCCGCGGCGGCGATCCAGCCGGCGTGGCGCCCCATGACCTCAAGAATGAACACCTTGGTGGAGGTTTCACACATGGACTTGATGTCGAGCCCGGCTTCCAGGGTAGAAGTGGCAATGTACTTGGCCACCGAACCGAAGCCGGGGCAGCAGTCGGTGAAGGGCAAGTCGTTGTCCACGGTTTTGGGCACGCCGATACAGGTAATCGGGTAGCCCATTTTCTCGGCCAGCTGGGAAACCTTGTAAGCCGTATCCGGGGAATCACCGCCGCCATTGTAAAAGAAGTAACCAATGTCATGGGCGCGAAACACTTCGATCAGGCGTTCGTATTCACGCTTGTTCTCGGAAATGTTCTTGAGCTTGTGGCGGCACGACCCGAACGCACCGCCGGGGGTGTGGATCAGCGCCTGAATGGCGTCATCGCTTTCCAGGCTGGTATCAATCAGCTCTTCCTTGAGTGCGCCAATGATGCCGTTGCGACCGGCATAGACCTTGCCGATGCGTTCCGGGTATTTGCGTGCGGTCTGGATAACCCCGCAGGCGCTGGCGTTAATGACTGCGGTCACACCGCCGGATTGAGCGTAAAAAGCGTTCTTGGTGGCCATCTCGGGCTGGAGCCTCCTGCTGGTTCAGTAAATGCCGCAGATGATACGCCAAATCCCGGTTTTTTTCATGAGCAGGATTGCGGATAACAACTTGACGGCCTGCGGCGTATACGGGACGCTTGGCACGTTTCATTCAGGGCCAATCGAGAGGTCAGACCGGTCATGCATATTCATATCCTGGGAATTTGTGGCACATTCATGGGCAGCCTCGCGGTGTTGGCCCGGGAATTGGGCCACACGGTAACAGGCTCGGATCAGGGGGTATATCCGCCCATGAGCACCCAGTTGGAAGCCCAGGGCATCGGCCTGATGGAAGGGTATCGCGCAGAAAACCTGGAACCGAAACCGGATCTGGTGCTTATCGGTAATGCCATGTCCCGGGGCAATCCCGAGGTGGAGGCGGTCCTTAATCGTAATATTGATTATATGTCTGGCCCGGAATGGCTGGCCCGGGAAGTATTGCGCCATCGTTGGGTACTGGCTGTTGCCGGAACTCACGGCAAGACCACCACCACCTCCATGCTGCTGTGGATTCTCGAGCAGGCCGGTTTTGATGCCGGTTACCTGGTAGGTGGGGTGCCGAAGGACTTTCCGGTGTCGGCCCGCCTGGGGTCGAGTGACTTCTTCGTGATTGAGGCCGATGAATACGACAGTGCCTTTTTCGACAAGCGCTCGAAGTTTGTCCATTACCGCCCCCACACTCTGATCATGAATAACCTGGAGTTCGATCACGCTGACATCTTCGACAATGTCGAGGCCATCGAGCGCCAATTCCATCATCTGGTTCGAACTGTGCCATCCAGCGGCCTGATCATTCGTCCGGCGAACGACGTGCACCTGGACCGGGCCCTGGAGATGGGGTGCTGGAGCGGGGTGCAAACCACTGCCATTGGCAGTGAGGTAGCGTACACGACGGATTGGCGGGCGGAACTGCTGTCGGAGGACGGCAGCCGTTTCATGGTGGTTCATCATGAGCAGCCTGTGGCTACCGTTACCTGGAGCCAGACCGGGCTGCATAATGTGCGCAATGCCCTGGCGGCCATCGCCGCCGCTCGCCATGTGGGGGTGACACCGGATCACGCCGTCGCTGCTCTGTGCCGATTTTCCGGAGTGAAACGGCGGATGGAACTGCTGGCGGAGATCCACGGCGTCAGTGTGTATGATGACTTCGCCCACCATCCGACCGCGATCGCGACCACCCTGGAGGGATTGCGTAACAAGGTGGGTGACGAACCAGTGATCGCCCTGATTGAGCCCCGATCGAACACCATGCAGCAGGGTGTGCACCAGCAGGCTTTGTTGCCGAGCGCCGTTGCTGCCGACCATGTTATCTGGGCCAACCTGAATCAACTGGAGTGGTTGCCCGCTCTGGTGACGGCCTGGCAGGGCGGCGAAGGTGAAACCGTGCGGCATTATGTGGGGGAGAGTGTGGATGCCCTGATCGAGCAGGCACTGGCGAATGTGAACGGTCCCTGCCACATTGTGATTATGAGCAACGGCGGATTTGGCGGTATTCACCAGAAACTGATTGCCGAACTCGAGCGTAGATACCCGGTATGACAGAACCTTTGGTACAACCACGGACCATCAACCTGGCGTTTACCGGTGCATCCGGCGCCCAGTACGGCCTGCGTCTGTTGCAGTGCCTGATGGCGGCCGGATGTACAGTGAATGTGATGGTCAGTCGTGCCGCCCAGGTGGTGATCGCCACGGAAACCGACCTGAAACTGCCAGGCTCTCCGCAGGCGATGCAGGAGGCGCTGACGGAGTATGCTGGTGCGCGCCCTGGTCAATTGCTGGTATTCGGGCGGGAAGACTGGTTTGCGCCGCCTGCCTCCGGCTCTGGCGAAAAAGCCCCGTTGGTGGTGTGTCCCTGCAGCACCGGCACCCTGTCCGCATTGGCCACCGGCGCCAGCAACAACCTGATCGAGCGGGCCGGAGATGTGGCTCTGAAAGAGCGCCGGCAACTGATCCTGGTGCCCCGTGAAGCGCCATACTCGGAGGTGCACCTGGAGAACATGTTGCGGCTGACCCGCATGGGCGCGGTCATCATGCCGGCCAGTCCCGGGTTCTATCACAGTCCACAGTCAGTGAGTGATCTGGTCGATTTCATTGTGGCTCGCATTCTTGATCACCTGGGCCTTCCCCAGGATCTCATGCCACGCTGGGGCGAGGAGCGCGCGAAGGGAAAGCGTGGCGACCAGGGTTAGGCGATGGTTTTGGTCAGCCCGATTGATGGTTTTCACCATTGAGCGAAATCGCCTCTGGGCCGAGACTTGGTGAACGATAACCACAACACAGGTCATTCACCGAGGTTTACCATGATTCCACGCACACTCTTTGATGCCGATCTCGACGGCTTCCGCGATTCCGTTCGTAAATTCCTGGAGCAGGAAGCGGCTCCCTACCATGAGCAATGGGAAAAAGACGGACACGTCAGCCGCGAACTGTGGACCAAAGCCGGCGAGTTGGGCTTCCTGTGTCCGACCATGCCGGAAGAGTTTGGTGGTGTGGGCGCAGATTTCCGATACAGCGCCGTGATCATGGAAGAGATTTCCTATGCCGGCCTGTCCGGTATTGGGTGGGGGCTGCATTCTGACATCGTGGCACCTTACATCCTTAATTACGGCTCTCAGGAACAAAAGGAGCGGTACCTGCCCAAGCTGGCATCCGGTGAGATGATCGGGGCCATTGCCATGAGCGAACCCGGCGCCGGTTCTGATCTTCAGGGCGTAAGAACCACCGCGATCAAGGATGGCGATCACTATATTCTCAACGGCTCCAAGACCTTTATCACCAACGGCCAGATGGCTGACCTGGTCATTGTCGTAGCCAAGACCGATCCCAAGGAAGGCGCCAAAGGCACCAGCCTGCTGATCGTCGAAACCGAGTGGGAAGGCTTTGAGAAAGGCCAGAACCTGAACAAGGTCGGCATGAAAGCTCAGGATACCTCCGAGCTGTTCTTTCAGGATGTGAAAGTGCCGGCGGAGAACCTGCTGGGGTCAATGGAAGGGCAGGGGTTCTTCCAGCTTATGCAGGAACTGCCTGCCGAGCGCCTACAGGTGGCACTGACTGCCGTTGCTGCGGCCGAGGCCGCCTGGCAGTGGACTCTGGATTACGTCAAGGAGCGCAAAGCGTTCTCCAAGCCGGTGATTGCTTACCAGAATACCCGTTTCAAGCTGGCGGAAATGAAATCGGAAATCACCGCTGCCCGGGTTTTCTGTGATCGCTGCCTGGAGCTGCACCTGGAGAAGAAGCTCGACATTCCGACTGCGGCCATGCTGAAGCAGTGGACCACCGACATTCAGTGCAAGGTGATCGATGAGTGTGTCCAGCTGCACGGTGGCTACGGCTACATGTGGGAATACCCGATTGCCCGGGCCTGGGCGGATTCCCGCGCCCAGCGCATTTATGCCGGTACCAATGAAATCATGAAGGAAATTGTTGCCCGTTCATTCTGATCTGGCTGGCTCCGGTATCGTGAGGTGCCGGAGCTTTTCGTTACCAAACTTTACAAATTGCCAAGCCTATCAAGGTTCCCTTCTCCAACATCCCCTAGAGTAGCGGCACAACCTCCAACAAGGATAACCGGTTGCTGCCATGAAATGCGTTCTTTCCCTGTCTGTATTGCTGATTACCCTGACAATGGCCGGCTGTGGCGAAAAATCTGATGAGCTGCCCGTCGATGGGCGTGATTTCGACGGTGTTGGCTACAGTGAGCCCGCCCCCTACACCGGAAGAGTGATTGATGGATACCTGCGTAACGCCAGGGTATGGCTTGATATTGATGGTGACAGCCAATACTCACCCGGCCCCCTGACTGTCGTGCTGGACTCCGGCACCGAAGTGATCCTGCCGGAGGGGGAGCCCACAGCGATGTCCGGGGCAAACGGCGTGTTTTCGCTGGATATTCAGGCATTGGTGCGTAATTCTGCCGAAGCCCCCGACATCGATCCAAGGGAATATTCCCTGTACGCCCTGACATTGCCGGGTAAAACGGTTGAGCAGTTGCCCGATGGTGATCGACCGGTCGACAGTGCCTATTTGATGTCTGCGCCACCCGGTGTCAGGCAGGTTACCCCGTTAACCACCCTGGCTCGTTTTGGCAATCTGGTCAGCGCGGGGTCAGCGGTTTCGGGTAGTGCCACGCCAGCCCTGACAGGCGTGAATCTGCTGTCGGATTACATCCAGTCCGGGGATCAGCGGGCCCACGCTTATGCCCGGGCTTTTGCCCGATTCATGGCAAGTCAGTTTCCTGCGCCATACAACGAAGCGTTGGCGGCCAATGGCGCCGATGGAACCGAGCGGCTCTTGAGTCGGCAGGCGGCCTACCTGCTGGGGCTTTCGCTGGTCCGGAATGCGTCAGACATTGTCGCTATTGTGGACGAAGCGGCCTCCCCGGGTGGGTATGCCGATGTCGATGTGAGTAATCTGGCGTTGCCAGAGGTGGCGCTGGATTTGTCCGACCCTATGCTGTTAACACGGCAGGTGGTCTCGGCTCAGTCGGAATACGGTGACTTGCCGGCCAGTCCGTCCAGCCTGATGACCACGGCGGAGCTGTCTTTTGACTACGAGCCTGATGGCCGGGTTAGGGTAATTTCGGCTGACGGCTGCATGGCGCCGTCGATGACGGAATTGGCGCGACTGGTCAGTGTCGGTGGTCGAATGGCAAGCCTGGAAACCCAGTGGCTGCCCTCCATCTCGTTGTCCCTGCAAAGCCGGGTCGCCTATGAGAACGATGGTGTGGATGAGCGGCTGACCTTCGACTGGGAGCATCAGCGAATTTATTTCGAAACCACCACCCAGTGTCAGGATGGCTTGGCCGATACCTCGGAATTCGGAGGGCCGCCGGAGGTGACTTACAGCTGGGTTCGGGAGGATGATGGGGTTGCGGAGCTGACGGCGACGTCTGACAACGAGGTCCGTGTGCTTCAGTTGGACTACGCTAATGGCACGCCCTTGTTCGCCGGTCATCGTCTGCTGGTCAATGAAGTAGAGCAGGCTGTGCTGAGTCTGGGGGAGCTGGCAGAGTGTGTTCCGGTTTTGGATGTTGAGGGTTCAAGCCATGTGGTTTCCGCGCAGCAGAATTACAGTTATGCCGCGATTGATGCGCCGGTCGGGTTTGACGCTTTGACGCTGGAGTTCGATATCCGCAACGAGTATTTTCGGCTGCTGCGCTACTCATTCGCTGATATGGCCTTGGCCGGGCTTGATCATGTTTCCTCAGACGGTGGATTCGACTGGATTATGGTTTACCCGGAGGAGGGTGCCGCAGCTTACGTGGACGACCAGCCCAACCTGATTGCCGATGCGTATCTCACGGGCCCCAGAACGCCTGCGGACTGTGGCCGGGAGTTCGAAGAGGTGCCATTCGGGGTATTTGGACAGATAAGCTACGAGTACCAGCGTTTGTCGGGTTATCTGGCCGAACAGGCGCAATAACAACAGCTCGGGCCAATGAGTGCCTGAGTGGATTCGAAGAGTTGCTTTGGGATTCTTTCTTGCCACTTCCCGGGGGAGGAAGTGGTGCCGAGGAGAGGACTTGAACCTCCACGGGGTTGCCCCCACTAGCACCTGAAGCTAGCGTGTCTACCAATTTCACCACCTCGGCAGGTGATTCACAGATGCGCCTATAGTTTATTGAAAACTTGGCGTTTCTGCCAGCGGTGAGGTGTGTCCCTCAACCGATGGCGCGTACTTTAATGATTACGGAAAAAGCTGTCAAATATTTTTTCGGGAAATTTCTGGAAATTAATGGCTTTATTTTGCAGCCGGTTAGGCAGGCTGGCCGAACCGGCGTTATACTCCTGATCACATGCAATATAACCGCGTTATTTGAATGCGGACAGGACAAGGATCCGAATGGTTTCCAGAAAAAAGACGGACAGAGATCCGCACGCCAGTCGTGAGGCGGAAAAATACGACAACCCCATCCAGAGCCGGGAGTTCATTCTTGAGCATCTGAAAGAGCGCGGTGCTCCGGCTACCCACGAAACCCTCTGTCAGGAGCTCGGGCAGAATTCCCCGGAAGGTATCGAGGCATTGCGGCGCCGGTTGATCGCGATGTGCCGTGACGGCCAGATGATCTGTAATCGTCGGGGCGCTTATTTGCCGATTGAAGAGGCGGACCTGGTCACGGGACGGATCATAGGGCACAAGGATGGTTTCGGTTTCCTGGTCCCGGACGATGGCGGTAGTGACCTGTTCCTGACCGCGCGTCAGATGCGTCAGGTATTTCATGGCGACCGTGTTGCCGCGCGGGTTGACCGGGTTGATGACAAGGGGCGTCGGGAAGGGGTGATTGTCGAGGTGCTGGAGCACAAGACCAGCCAGACCGTCGGTCGCTTCTTCCAGGAAAGTGGCATCAGCTTTGTGGTTCCGGAGAACGCACGCATCAACCACGAGGTGTTGATTCCGCAGGAGCATAGTGGTGAGGCCCGTCACGGTCAGTATGTGGTGGTGGATATTATCCGTCAGCCGACTGTGCGTACCCAGCCGTTAGGCAAGGTGGTGGAGGTGCTTGGCGAGCACATGGCGCCGGGCATGGAGATTGATGTTGCCATCCGGTCCTACGATATTCCTCACAGCTGGCCACCTGCGGTAGGTGAACAGACAGCGAAGATTCCGGAGGAAGTGGCGGAGAAGGACAAGACGAATCGCGTTGATATCCGCAATCTTCGACTGGTCACCATCGATGACGAAACTGCCCGGGACTTTGATGACGCGGTTTACTGCGAACCCCGGGCCAGGGGTGGCTACCGGCTGCTGGTCGCGATTGCCGACGTCTCCCATTACGTGCGCCCGGGAACGCCGCTGGACGAGGAAGCGGTCAATCGCAGTACGTCTGTGTACTTTCCGGATCACGTGGTACCGATGCTGCCGGAGAAACTGTCCAATGGCCTGTGCTCCCTGAATCCGGGAGTGGATCGTCTGTGCATGGTGGCCGACATGACCATCAGCGCCGCTGGCAACATCAGCAGCTACAGTTTCTATCAGGCGGTCATGTACAGCCATGCGCGCCTTACCTACAACAAGGTGAGCGACATGCTGACTCAGCCGGACACCGAGTCCGGCTACCGGTTGTGCGAGCAATACGCCCACGTGCTTCCGCAGTTGCACAATCTGTACGGTCTTTACCAGCTGCTACGCAAGGCGCGTACCGAGCGTGGTGCGATTGATTTCGAGACTACCGAAACCAAGATCGTTTTCGATGCCAACCGGAAGATTGAAGAAATCGTTCCGGTGCAGCGCAATGAAGCCCACAAGATTATTGAGGAATGCATGCTGTGCGCTAACGTGGCCACTGCCCGCTTCCTCAAGAAGTACAGATTGCCAGCCTTGTATCGGGTTCACGATGGGCCTTCGGAGGAGCGTCTGAACGCCGTTCGGTTGTTCCTGGCGGAGCTGGGGCTGCAGTTGGGTGGTGGTGACAGCCCGACCTCCGCGGACTACCAGGCGCTGCTGTCGCAGATTGCGGATCGCTCGGATGCCAGCGTGATCCAGACGGTCATGTTGAGATCCCTGAGTCAGGCGGTCTACAGCCCGGAGGAAAGCGGTCACTTTGGCCTGGGCTTTGCCAGCTATGCCCACTTTACCCCCCCCATCCGCCGTTACCCGGACTTGATCGCGCATCGGGCCATCAAATCCATCGTGCATGGTGAGAAGCCAGCGAAAGATGTGGTCAAGCCGCCCAAGCTGGATCCGGAGCTTGCGGAATACCCCTACGACTTTGCAAGCATGGAGCGACTTGGTGAGCATACTTCCATGGCAGAGCGCCGGGCGGATGACGCTACGCGCGATGTCATGGCCTGGCTCAAGTGTGAATACCTCAGCGACCACGTTGGTGAAGAGTTTGATGGCGTGATTGCCGCCGTGGTGCCTTTTGGCTTCTTTGTGGAGTTGTCCGGCGTCTATATTGAGGGGTTGGTTCATGTTTCGACCCTCAGTGGTGATTTCTTCCATCACGATGCAGCCAAGCATCGTCTGATCGGCGAGCGTACTGCCCAGAGTTTCCGTCTTGGCGACGAGGTCCGCGTCAAAGTGGTCCGTGTTGGCATGGAGGATCGCAAAATTGACCTTGAGCTGATCAGTGAACCCCGTCATCGCCAGGCCGACCGGGATGCGCTTGATGTGACCCGCAAGGAGCCGCGTGGCAAAGCGAAAGGGCGGGGCAAGGGCGCGGGAAAAGACGGTAAAGCCAGATCCCGGCCCGATTCCCGGGAAAAGGCATCGCCCAGAAAGCGCCCGGCCAAAACCGCTGGTGACAAGCCCAAGGGCAAGCCGGCTGCGAGCGAGAAGGGCTCCAGCAACGAGCCGATGTCCGCACGGGACGAGCTCGTTGCCCAGGCGGCCAAGCTGGCCCTTGGCAAGGATAAAAAACGGAAATCCCGCAAGTCAGGAAAATAATCAGTGTCCGGAGAATTCATATTTGGTTGGCACGTGGTTGAGGCTGTCCTCAAGCGCGAGCCGGAGCGGTTGCAGCAGGTCTGGATACAGACCGGACGTCAGGACAAGCGGGTAAAAGGCATTACTGCTGCCCTTGATGACCTTGGTGTTCGCTGGAGTGTGGTGCACCGCAAGGAGCTGGATGAGAAAGTATCCGGTGTCCACCAGGGGATTGTGGCTGCGGTGTCGGAGAGCCGCGAGTGGGGCGAAGACGACCTGATGGCCATGCTGGCGGGGTCCGATAAGCCGCCGTTTCTGCTGGTGCTGGATGGCGTGACCGACCCTCATAATCTGGGGGCCTGTATGCGAACGGCGGATGCCGTCGGCGTGCAGGCAGTGATTGTTCCCAAGGATAAATCTGCAACTTTGACTCCAGTGGCCCGCAAGGTCGCCTGTGGCGCAGCGGAAACCGTGCCCTTTGTGCGGGTGACCAATCTGGCGCGCTGCCTGAGAACCCTGAAGGATGAGGGGGTGTGGCTGATTGGCACTGCAGGTGAAGCGGGCAGCACTTTGTATCAGGCAAACTTCACCGGTGCTGTTGCCCTGGTGATGGGGGCTGAGGGCAAGGGGATGCGGCGACTGACCCGGGAACATTGCGATGCCCTGATTAACATTCCGATGCAGGGGCATGTGGACAGCCTGAATGTCTCCGTGGCTACGGGCGTGTGTCTGTACGAAGCGCTGCGCCAGAGACTTGCATAGTATTCCCGACACGCCTAGAATACGGCACCCCTTTTTATAGGGGTGGTGTTGTATTGTCTGAATTCCGGACAGCAACATGACGCTTTTCATCAGGCCTCTCTGTAACGCCTTATTGATAAAGCAAAAAGAAACCGGCAGCGCGACTGCCACCTCCTTGCTTTCATATTTAACGTCGGCGGGTATTTGTCCCTCGTTAAAAAGGAAGCTGTTTAAACCGTAGGGAGAACTCATGCGTCACTACGAAATCGTATTTATGGTACACCCGGATCAGAGCGAGCAGGTGCCCGCGATGATCGAGCGTTATACCAACGTCATCACTGAAGATGGCGGTAAGGTACATCGCCTGGAAGATTGGGGCCGTCGTCACCTGGCATACCCGATCAACAAGATCCACAAGGCTCATTACGTGCTGCTGAACGCTGAATGTTCACAGGCCGCTATGGACGAGCTGACCCACAACTTCCGGTTTAACGATGCCATCATCCGTGACCTGATTCTGCGTCGCGATGAAGCTGTTACCGATCTGTCTCCGATGAAAGCCGCCGAGTCCCGTGAGGATCGTCGTTCTGGTGGAGATGAGCGTCCGGCACGTCGTCCGGCCGAATCTGACGAGAGTCAGAAGGCTGAGACCCAGGACGAAGAAGAGTAATTAACCGGAGTTGAGGAGTTAAGTTATGGCTCGTTTTTTCAGACGTCGTAAGTTCTGCCGCTTCACGGCAGAGGGTGTTAAAGAGATCGATTACAAGGATCTGGACACCCTGAAAGGTTATATCACTGAAACCGGCAAGATCGTGCCCAGCCGCATCACCGGCACCAAAGCACGTTATCAGCGTCAGCTGGCTACCGCTGTCAAGCGTGCCCGCTACCTGGCACTGCTGCCGTACTCGGACAGCCACGACAACTAATTAACAGATAAACAGGACTTGGGACCATGCGTGCACTTGCACAGTTTGTAATGCGCGGTCCCCTGCAGGCAGGCGGGGTTGCTGCAGTCGCTACTGCGATACCTCTGCTGTTCTGGGTTGGAGCTGCCGTTATCGGCCTGGTAATTCTCAGGTTGGGTATCGGTCAGGGGCTGAGTATCGGTCTCTGGGCATTGCTTCCGGCACTGGGCTGGAGCTGGTTCGGGCAAGACCCGACGGCGCTGGCGGTACTGCTCGAAGTGATGCTGATGGCATCCATTCTCAGGCTGTCCCTGTCATGGGAAAGAGCCCTCCTTGGAGGGAGCTTTCTGGCGATTGTCACAGGGTTGATGTTGCCTGTGCTGTACCCGGGGCTGCTGGACGATCTGGTCCGCACCGGGGTCAGTTTTTACGAACAATACAATGCCGAGGTGGCCCGCAGTCTGGGCGATGAGCTGGAGACAGTCATTCGGGACACCATGAATGCCAGCATGGCGGGCACTTACCTGGTGACAGGTGTGGCAATGACCATGTTGGCAAGATCCTGGCAGGCCGGGCTTTATAACCCCGGCGGTTTCCGGAAAGAGTTCCATGCTTTCCGGCTGTCACCAGCGGTGGCTGTGCTGTGCGCAGTGACCATGGTGGTAGGGCCCTTTCTGGGGCTGAACTCGATGTTGCTCGGGTGGGCTGCAGGCATGCCGCTTTTTGTTGCGGCTCTGGCGCTTGTTCACGGTGTGGTTGGTCGTAAAGGTCTGAGTGGTCAGTGGCTGGTGCTGTTTTACATCGCACTGGTGCTTCTGGGCCCAAGCCTGATGATTCTGTTGGTGTTTCTGGCGTTTGTGGATAGCTGGCTGGATATCCGGGGGCGAATCAAGCCTGCCGGGCCGGCTGAATAAAGCACGAAGAGGTTAACGAGATGGAAGTTATTCTGCTCGAGAAAGTAGCAAACCTTGGTTCACTGGGTGACAAGGTCAAGGTAAAGGCCGGTTACGGTCGTAATTTTCTGCTGCCATACGGCAAAGCCGTTGCAGCCACTGCTGACAACCTGAAGGCCTTTGAAGAGCGCCGTGCAGAACTGGAAAAGGTCGCCGCTGAAAAGCTGGCTACTGCCCAGACTCGCGCTGAAGCTCTGGAAGGCGCTTCCTTCACCATCGCTTCCAAGGCTGGTGAGGAAGGCAAGCTGTTTGGTTCTATCGGTGTGCGCGACATTGCTGACGCTGTCACTGCCGGCGGTACTGAAGTCGAGAAGAGCGAAGTTCGTCTGCCTGAAGGTCCGCTGCGCGCGACCGGCGAGTACGACATTGAGCTGCAGCTGCACTCTGACGTCACCGTTGGTATCAAGCTGGTTGTTGTTGCCGAGTAATCGGCGGCTGCATCGTGTTAGTCCGGCGTCGCCGTCGGAGTTCTGACACGACCAGTGGCAAAGGCCGGGGCTCTGGATAGTTTGGAGCCCCTGCTGTACAGGCCCGGTTCCGCGCAAGCGGTTCCGGGCCTGTTGCATTCTGATATGATCTTTTATTTGCAGCCCTCCCATCGCGGATGTAATAGGCTTAAACTGTCGCGGAAAAGATCCTTAACTGAAGATGTGTTCATGGCCAATCCCAATCTCAAGCCCGCAAAAACAGATTTAGAAACCAGCCGTATCAAGGTTCCGCCTCACTCTGTCGAAGCCGAGCAGGCGGTTCTTGGTGGTTTGATGCTGGATAATCGCCGGTTTGATGAAATCAGTGAGGTTATCTCCGCCGCTGATTTCTACCGGCAGGACCATCGGCTGATATTCGCGGCGGCGGAGCGCCTGGCCAGCGAGAGCGAACCTCTGGATGTCGTCACCCTGGCCGAGTTCCTGGAGCGTGCGGGCGATATTGAAGACGCTGGCGGTCTGTCCTATCTCGCGGAAATGGCGGAAAAGACGCCCGGTGCGGCAAACATTCGTGCCTATGCTGATATTGTCAAAGAGCGGGCCATATTACGGAGCCTCGTTGAGGTTTCGGGACAGATCGCGGATTCCGCCTTCAATCCCCTGGGGCGTACCAGTGCGGAGGTTCTGGATGAGGCGGAGCGAAGTGTATTTAAAATTGCCGAATCCCGTGCCAAGGAAGGTTCTGGCCCGCAGGCTATCAATCCCATTCTGACCAAGGCCTTGAGCAGAATTGAGGAGTTGTTTGAGTCTGGCGAGCAGACGACCGGTTTGACCACCGGTTTCAGGGATCTGGATGAGCAGACCTCAGGTATGCAGCCGGCAGACCTGATTATTGTGGCGGGGCGCCCGTCCATGGGTAAGACCACCTTCGCCATGAACATCGTGGAAAACGCCCTGATCAGCACTGGCACGCCGGTTCTGGTATTCAGTATGGAGATGCCGGCCGATGCCCTGGCGATGCGTATGCTCTCTTCCCTGGGGCGGATTGACCAGACCAAAGTGCGAGGTGGCAAGCTGGAAGAGGATGACTGGCCGCGACTGACCTCAGCGGTGAGCTTGCTGAAAGACAAACCTCTTTATATTGACGATACGCCGGGTCTGAGTCCCACCGAAATGCGTTCCCGCGCCCGGAGAATTGCCCGTGAGAACGATGGCAAGATTGGTCTGATCATGGTGGATTACCTTCAGCTGATGCGTGTGCCGGGCAACACCGAAGGCCGAACGGCAGAGATTTCGGAAATCTCCCGCTCGCTAAAAGGTATCGCGAAAGAACTTAGCTGTCCCGTGGTGGCCCTGTCCCAGTTGAACCGGAGTCTGGAGCAACGCCCCAACAAACGCCCGGTAAACTCGGATTTGCGGGAATCCGGCGCGATTGAGCAGGACGCCGACGTCATCATGTTTGTATACCGGGATGAGGTCTACAACGAAGACACCCCGGACAAGGGTATTGCCGAAATCATCATTGGTAAGCAGCGTAATGGTCCAATCGGGACCATTCGCCTGGCGTTTATCGGCAAGTACACCAAGTTCGAAGACCTGGCCCATGGGGATTATGGCGATTACGGTGGTGATTACTGATGCCGCGAAGTACCGTTGCCCGCATTGACCTGGAGGCGTTGCGCCACAATTACCGGTTAGCCCGTGAGCGCGCGGGTGACGCCCGGGTCATGGCGGTCATTAAGGCCGACGGGTATGGTCATGGTATCCGTCAGGTTGCCAGGGCGCTGGCTGGAGAGGCTCCCCGCTATGGGGTTGCCTGTCTTGAAGAGGCGATGGCGGTTCGGAAAGAAGGGCTTGCCCAGCCGGTGGTGATGCTTCAGGGGACTCATGCGCCGGAAGATGTGGCCTTGTGTGCCGACCAAGGCTTCCAGCCAGTCATGCACAGCGATTACCAGTTGGCGTGGCTGAGAGACGCACCGTCCACCCCGGATTTCTGGCTGAAAGTAAACACCGGTATGAATCGGTTGGGATTTCCTGCGGATGATTTGACCGGAAGGGTGGAGCCATTGCTGGCATCACCGGCCCTGAAATCCGCATTGCAGGGATTTGTCACTCATTTCGCTTGCGCCGATGATCATGACAGCAGTTTTACGCTTGAGCAGACAAGGTGTTTCAAGGCAGCGGTATCACCCTGGCCGGATCTGGAGAGAAGTGTTGCTAATTCTGCCGCGCATTTTTTTCCAGGGCAGGAGCTGTTTGACTGGAGCCGACCGGGCATCATGCTCTACGGTGCGTCCCCGATCATCGGTGTGACCGGGCCAGAGCTGGGCCTGAGAGCGGCGATGACGTTGGAAGCTCCGTTGATTGCCCGGCGTGTGCTCAAGGCCGGTGACAGTGTCGGTTATGGTTCCAGCTGGGTAGCGGAAAAAGAGACACCGATGGGTATAGTGGCTGTCGGTTATGGTGACGGATACCCACGCCATGCCGGCACGGGGACGCCGGCAGCGGTTAACGGTAAGCGTATCCGCCTGATTGGTCGGGTTTCCATGGATATGCTGGCGGTGGATCTGTCGGAGGCGCCAGAGACGCAGGCCGGGGATCGGGTAGAGCTGTGGGGCAATCAGGTCAGCGTGGATGAAGTTGCCGGGCATGCCGGCACCATCGCCTATGAACTGCTAACGGGGGTGACAGCCCGGGTGCCCAGGCTGTACCCATAAGCGTCAATTCGACTCAGGCGGCAGTTTCCGGCTCGTGGATGATTTCTTCCACGAAATCCAGAATGGAGTGCAGGCTGCGGTCATCGAGCTTTTTCAGCACTTTGTGAATGACCATCTTGCTACCCTTGAGCATACTGCCGATGCCCATTTTGGCCATGCTCATCATCATGTTGCCGGCGTTGAGGCGGCGCAGGGGTTCAAGGAAGAAGAAGTCGAGCCCTTCTTCGGTCATCTCCACAATCAGGTTGTAGAGCTTGTCGATAGCCTCTTTGTCGGCCTTGCTGCGTCCGCGAAGCTCTTCAACGGTTAACAGGGCGCGTGTGCGCAGTTCATCGGGAATCGGTGCAACAATGTGGCTTTGCTGTTTCAGCATGTCAGTTCCTGTTGTTGTATGCTCTTCAGGTTCGGATTGGGTCATTTGCGTAGTATTGTATGGTGGTTACCCGCAGTGCCATTGGCTTGATCGTTATCGGGTGACCGTCACATAAGTGATATTTCTGGAGGCGTGGGACGCTTGTGCATGTTGTTGTAGTTCATGATTACGGCCCGTTGGGCAGGGTTTTGCTGGAGCGGCTGCGGGATACACCGCTCCAGATCAGTCCGTTGCTGGTGAGTGACCCGGACAAGGCGGACCTGTCTGCCCTGGAGGAATGGATACCGGGGGATACGGACCTGATCGTCAATGCCTTGTGGCTGACGGACCCTGAAACCGCGGAGCGTGATCCCGAAGGTATCCGCAAGGCGGCCTTTTCCCTGCCAATAGCGTTGGCAGAGTTCGCCCGCGACCGGGACATGGCACTGTTCCAGTTGTCCTCTTGTTATGTTTTTGATGGTCGCAAACAGAACGCCTATATTTCCTCGAATCCAGGCCATCCCAGCAATGAGCTGGGCAACTGGCAGTGGGAGTGTGAGCAGGCCTTGAGAGCGCTATTGCCCCATCACATTATATTGCGTACCGGCTGGAGCCTCGGGCGCTTTATTCGCAAGGTGCAACAGGGAACGGGGCCGGGAGATACCTTGCGTTTGCCGGGCCGTTGCCGGGGGCAGCCAGTAACGGTACGGGATCTGGCCCGGGTGATGAAAGCGGTGATTTTGCAGTTGGATTGCGGTGCAGAAGTGTGGGGTACCTATCAATACGCTGGCGCCGAAGAAATATCCCTCTATGAACTCGGGCTGGCGATTGCCGGTTTGCCGGGGATTCCCAATGGTATCCGGGTAGTGGATGACATGCCGAAGTGGGCAGCACTGGAGCCGGTAAACGCTACCCTGATCTGCACGAAAATCCGCAATACGTTTGGCATCAAGCAACTGCCCTGGCGTTCGGGGCTGACCGATGAGCTGGAAGCTTTGTCATCGGTTGGCGGCAAACAGCCAACGGATACAACGGCCCACTGAAGTGCAGTGGGCAAGTGATAGATAAGATTCTTACCGTGGGGACGGGGGGCTCTGGCGGTCGAAATCCGGCATAACGCCGCGCAAAGATTCGATATCCAAAAGCTCAACTTCACGACCCTGGGTTCTGATAATGCCCTGATTCTGGAACCGGGTAAAAACCCGGCTGACAGTTTCAACAGCAAGGCCGAGAAAGTTGGCAATATCACTGCGAGCCATTGGCAAGTTAAATTTCGTCCCTGACATGCGCCTGCGCTGAAACCGGCTCGACAGCGACAGAAGCAAAGCGGCGATGCGCTCCTCCGCACTGTTCTTGCTCAGCAGCATGGCCAGTTGATGGCTGCCCTGGATTTCCCGGCTCATCAGCTGGTACATGTGGTGCTGGAGCTCAGGCATGGCGCTGGTCAGCTCTTCCAGTTTCTCTATCGGAAACTTGCACACACTGGTGCGTTCCAGTGCCTTGGCGGTGCAGGCATAGCGTTCTCCGCTCAGACTGTCCAGACCGACCAGTTCACCGGGCAGGAAGAAGCCGGTGACCTGTTCGCTGCCATTCTCGGTAATGATCGAGGTTTTAACGGCACCACTACGGACCGCCAAACAGGAGCGGAATGGGGTGTCCTGGTCAAAAAGGTGATCACCACGATCGTAGATTCGCCCCTGCTCCACAATGTCTTCCAGTTGGTCGAGCTGGTTTTCCTCAACGGCAAGGGGAAGGCAAAGATTGCTCAGGCTGCACGTGTGGCAGGAAGCCTTGAGAGCGGGAGAAAGTTTGACGCTGATTGCTCGATCCATGACAGGAGTCTACCCAGATTGATTCATATCAAGCTTGTAGCCTAATACGGATCGCCTGACAAGCCAATGATGATACGTATGGTCACTGATAAAAAATTGAAGGCGAAGAGTCCGTGTGGTGAGTGGACTCCCCGCCGGCGGGGTCAGACTTTCTGGAATATCAGAGAAGCATTGGTGCCGCCAAAGCCAAAACTGTTGGACATGACGGTATTCAGCTCAGCGTCCAGGGCGTTGGGGCCCACGAGTGGCATGTCGCTGACCTTGTCATCAGGCGAGTTCAGGTTGGCCGTGCCGGCGATGAATCCGTTCTGGAGCATCAGCAGCGAATAAATGGCTTCGTGAACACCGGACGCACCCAGGGAATGACCTGACAGGGACTTGGTGGATGAGATCCTTGGCACGTCATCACCAAAAACGTTGCGAACCGCGCCCAACTCTGCGACATCGCCGACCGGCGTACTGGTGCCGTGGGCGTTGATGTAGTCCACCGCAGAGTTAACGGTTGCCAGAGCCTGTTTCATGCAGCGCATGGCGCCTTCGCCGGAAGGGGCGACCATGTCATGGCCATCGGATGTGGCGCCGTAACCGGTGAGTTCCGCGATGATTGGTGCGCCGCGCTTACGGGCGTGCTCAAGTTCTTCCATCACCAGCATGCCGCCACCACCGGCTATGACAAAACCATCACGGCCGCTGTCAAAGGGGCGGGAGGCCGTTGCCGGGGCATCATTGTATTTGGTTGACAGGGCACCCATGGCGTCAAACAGCATGGTCAGACTCCAGTCCTCTTCCTCACCGCCGCCCGCGAACACGATATCCTGCTTGCCGGCCTGGATTTGCTCCATCGCGTGGCCAATGCAATGGGCGCTGGTGGCGCAGGCCGAAGACATGGAATAGTTGACGCCACGGATCTTGAACGCCGTGGCCAGGCAGGCGGAGACCGTACTGGTCATGATGCGCGGGACCATATAGGGCCCGATGCGCTTGACGCCTTTTTCCCGCATCAAATCCACCGCCTCGACCTGGCTGGCGCTGGACGCTCCTCCGGAGCCTGCAATCAGGCCGGTGCGATCATTGGAAACCAGGTCTTCGGTCAGACCGGCGGACGCCACAGCCTGTTGCATGGCCAGATAGCTGTACATCGCGGACTGACCCATGAAACGACGCAGTTTGCGATCGATCACACTGGTATCCACATCCACCGAACCGCAAATCTGACTGCGGAACCCCAGGTCCTTATAGGTATCGCTGAAGCGAATGCCTGACTTGCCGTTTTTCAGGCTGTCCAGCACTGCATCGGTCGAGTTTCCCAGACACGAAACAATGCCCATACCGGTGACGACAACGCGTCTCATAGCTTCCTCCTCATGAGCTCACCCGGGTGTTGGGTGGAGCTGATAGTTCGCAGACGTTACAGAGCAGTTTAAGTGTTTTGTCGCTCAGGTGGTATTTGACCTTGGTAAGGGTAATCGTCGCCCGGGTGCTCCTTCGTAGCCGTTACGTACAAGGCAGGGCCGGATGACGTTGATAACATGACATCCGTCAAATACAACAAGAGGATAGTTTTGTGCGTAGCTTGTCCCAGTTTCTCCATGATTACGGCGACAGCCATCAGAACCCCGTCAACCAGTGGGTGCATATCGTCTGTGTGCCGGCCATCCTGATCTCAACCCTTGGTTTGCTGTGGCTGATACCGGTAGGCCAGTGGCTGGGCTTGTCTGGCGCCGCGGCAGCATGGATCAACGGTGCCACCATTCTGGCCGTGTTGTCGGGTATTGTGTATCTGCGGCTGTCCGTGTGGGTGTTTGTGCTGATGGCTGTCTGGTTTGCCTTGTCGGCCTGGATTATCCAGAGTGTAATTGCTGCCGGTTGGTCGCTGTTCTGGAGCAGTCTCGTGGTCTGGGTCCTGGCCTGGGCGGTTCAGGTATGGGGTCATAAAGTAGAAGGCAAAAAGCCGTCTTTTGTGGAGGACTTGGTGTTTCTGCTGATTGGGCCTATCTTCGTCAGCATCGAATTTGCCGCCAAGCTGGGCATTCCAGTACCCCATGCACAGGGCGCGCACTCAACCAGCAAACCAGCCCAGGGTCACTGATGTGCGCTGATTGGGGTATGCTTGGTAGCTGATCCCGATCAGGCGCATTCTATGACGTGGCATTCCATGGGCAGTGCCTCTGCCCACGACAATCCCCAGGGCACGCTGTTTCTGTGGCCCGATCACTGGCAGGTGGTCGGGCGGCTGATGCCAAACCGGCCACATCGACACATCAGTGCGTCACTGCTGGTGGGGCTGGATCAGGCGTTCCAGCTGCAGGTGGACGGCCACTGGCGCCGTTCCCGGGCAGCTATTGTGTCACCCGACGTTATACAGGCACTCGATCCTGGCCATGCCCGTATGTGGATTGCCCAGATGGATCCCGATAGCCGTCACTGGCGCGCACTGCGTCATCTGGTTGGTAATGCGGGTTCCGCCGATCTGAATCTGGATCGTCTTGACCTGCCATCGGTTCAGGAGCAGGGCTGTGAGGCTGTGGAGCGCTGCCTGGAAGGGTTGCTGACCAGCGCCGGACACCCCGTGGAACCACTGGACGAGCGGGTGTCACGGGTCTGTGAAATGCTGCGAAGGGAGTTGCCGGAGAAGTTGGACGTCAGCATGCTGGCGGGGTGCGTCGGACTATCCTCGTCGCGCCTGAGCCACCTGTTCCGTGAGCAGACCGGCGTGCCGCTGCGTCGCTTCCTGCTTCACCTGAAAATGAATCGTGCGCTGGCATTCTGGGAACCAGGCAAGTCCGTGTCACAGCTGGCCTCAGAGGCTGGCTTCTACGACCAGCCTCACTTGGTGAGAACCGCCCGGGACATGTTCGACGCCTTGCCCTCGGAATATGTCACCGCCGGCTGGTTTCGGGTCTGTCGGTGCCAGTCACCCTGACTGGTCGGCTTCCTTGGCCAGTCGGGCAGCTTCGGCCTCCCGGGCTTCCTGTTCAACCATCTCCGGGGTCTCCAGTGAGATCCGTCCCAGCGTACCGGCCCGTAACTCGTTAAGCAGCACTTCGGACACCTTGTGCAGGTCGGGAATACCTCCCCGTGCGAAGAACCGGCGTTTGGCGGCGATAGCATCCATCAGGGCCAGACCGTCCACCGGCAACTCGTCGAAACCATAACGTTTCCTGACCAGCTCCGGGTAGGCCTGTAGCAGGTAATCTGCCTCGAACAGGGCGACGTCCTCGAAATCAATCACCGCACTGCGGATGGCGCCGGTGATCGCGAGACGATAGCCGCAAGCTTCCGGTGACAGCTTGGGCCAGAGGAACCCCGGGGTGTCGTACAGCAGTATGTTGTCCGGCAGCTTGATGGCCTGTTGGGCGCGGGTCACCGCCGGTTCGTTACCGGTTTTCGCCGCCGGGCGTCCGGCCAGAGTATTGATCAGGGTGGACTTCCCGACATTCGGAATGCCAAGGATCATCACCCGCAGTGCACTTTTCTGCCGGTCGTGGTCAGGCGTCATCGCGGTAGCGAGCTTGAGAATGTCCATAGCCTCGGCGCGCTGATTGTGGGTGAGGGTGATGGCACGGACGCCCCTTTCCTTCTCCAGCCAGGCCTGCCAGCGAGCGGTAACATCCGGATCTGCCAGGTCACGCTTGTTGAGTACCTTGATCAGCGGCGTATCGCCCCGCAGGTTCGGAACCAGCGGGTTTTCGCTGCTGAAAGGAATGCGGGCATCGACGACCTCGATGATAAGGTCCATCTGCGGCATTACCTTTTTGATCTCCTTTCGGGCCTTGTGCATATGCCCGGGAAACCAGTTGATGGCCATGTTGACGCTCCAGATTTGGCTTAATCGCGCCATTATGGACGGGAATGACCAAATTTTCACATTTGATTGAAACCGCCGGTGCCGCGGGATTTCGCCGGGTGGTTTGAGAAATGTGTACAAAAAGAAGGGATATCGGGGTGAAAGCGGAGGGTGTTTTGTTTTAGGGTGGTGGACCTGAACCGAGAAACCAATGATGATCAGCGGTTTGACGTTAATTGCCGCTTAATTTACGGAGACATTTATGAAGCTTGTAAAACTGTTTGGTATCGCTCTTCTGACTATCGGGCTGGCCGGCCCGGTAATGGCTCAGGACATGAGCCAGCAACAACGCCCGCAGGGCGACCAGGTAGACCAACTGGCGGAGCTGGTAGGTCTGAGCGATGACCAGCAGAAAGAGATTCGCGGCATCATCGAAGAGATGCAGGGTGAAATTCAGGGTCTTCAGGCCGAAGCCCAGCAGCTGCAGCAGGCGATCCAGGCCGAGATCAAGCCGGACTATGACGAAGACACCATCCGCGACAACGCCGAAAAACTGGGTGACCTGACAGGCGAAATGACTGCCCTGTCTACCCTGATGCAGGCGAAGGTCGATGCGGTGTTCACTGAAGAGCAGCGCGCGGAGCTGGACAAGCGCATGAAGCAGATGCAGCAGCAGATGCAACAGCGCCGTCAGATGCAGCAGCAAATGCAGCAGCAGTAAGCGCCTGACCTGAAAAAAGCCGCCACGGTTTCTGGCCGTTGGCGGTTTTTTTGTTTCTAGCCTGCGACTTGTGGTGCGGGCATGGCGGGTGAAGGCCCTCGCCAGAACCGCTACAAGCACCCGCAAGCGGGTCCAGCCAGCAATCACAGATTGCTGTCGTTCAGCTGTCGCATGAAGCTACGCTTCATAAACGCTCGGCTTCACCCCTGTGCGCTTCTCTCCGGCCATCCATGGCCTCCGAAATTCTGTCGAGGGCCTTCACCCGCCATGCCTCGGATTTTGCAGTTATGTGAAGCGGGGAATCAGTTTATTGTGATCTACGACTAACTTGGCGATATCCGTGAAGTAAGAAGATCGGTGATGAGCCCCCCTTCCCAAAATTTCGGAGGCCAGGGATGGCCGGAGAGAAGCGCACATGGACGTGCTCGTAGCGGTTTTGGGAAGGGGGGCTCATCACCGATCCGCCCCCCAAACCAGCAGGCTACAAAAAGACTACACCCCCGAACCAAACGGCTTGATCAGAACGATCAGACGCGGCAGCAGGGTCAGGGCGCCCGCCAGGGCCATGAACATGGCGAAGCCGGTGAACAGGCCGAAGTAGATGGTCGGGATGAAGTTTGACAGCACCAGGATCGAGAAACCGATGATGATGGTCAGGGACGTGTAGAACATCGCCCGGCCGATGCTGCGGTGACAGCGGTGCATGGTGGCGATGTAGTCGCCGTCTTTGGCGAACTCGGTCTTGAAGCGGTGGATGTAGTGGATAGTGTCATCGACCGCAATACCGACGGTTATAGCCGCCACCGTGATGGTCATCATATCCAGAGGAATGCCCAGCCAGCCCATCAGGCCCAGCACGGATCCGGCGGCGATCAGATTCGGGGCCATGCCTATCAGGGCCAGAAGAATCGATCGGAACAGGATCAGGAACATCAGCATAATGGCCAGGAACACCACGCCCAGCGTCTTGATCTGGGACTCGAACAGACTTTGCAGCATGTTGTTGTACATCACCGTCATACCGGTAAAGAGTACCTGATCGTCATCGAAGCCAAACTCACCGGTCAGGTGTTCGTGAATGGTTTCAAGCAGCTGATCGCGGCGCAGGTCCGGCATGGTTTCCAGGATGCGGACACTGAAGCGGGCCTGGTCGTTTTCCTCGGAGATGTAGGGGGTCAGCAGGGTGTCCCGGAGATCTTCCGGTATCGCTGTCGGCACAAAGGCCAGTTCCACGGCATCCAGCGGCTCACCACCGTTGACCTGTGCCAGCAGGTCCAGTGTGGTGCTGATGGACAGCACCTTGCCGGTATCCGACAGGCTGTCCAGGTAATTGTGGACGCTCCTTAGACGCTCCATCTTCTGGTAAGTGAACCAGGTGTCCCGATATTCCGCCGCGTCGCCGCAATCCTCTACGAACGGGTCACAGTCACTGGCAAATGGATCGCCCGAGCCTGCATCTTCAGGGGGAGGGTCGTCGGTGATCACCACATCCAGTGGAGTGGTGCCCCCCAGGCGATTGTCTATGGTGATCATGCCCTGGTGGATTTCCGTGCTGGATTTGAAGTAGTCGATAAAGCTGTTTTCTACCGTGAGCCTGCTCATTCCAACCACGCACAGCACAGCAATCACCAAGGAACCGCCAATGACGACCTTTCCATGGTGCTCAGTAAAGCGGGCAAAGGCATCGGTGAACGGGATCCGGTCGGATGCGACATAGCGGTCAATGGGCGGTGGCAGCAATGCCAGCAACGCTGGAAAAATCAGGAACGTGATCAGGAAGGCAACGGACAGGCCAATGGTCATCATCCAGCCAAAATCAATAACTGGACGGATGCCGCTGAAGGTCAGTGAGCCGAAGGCCACGATCGTGGTAATGGCCATGTAGAAACAGGGTTTGATCATGGCCAGCAGGGTACGTCGCAACGTGTCCCGGGGGGCCGCATCCGGCTCATCGTGCTGGAATTCCCGGTAGCGGACGATCAGGTGAATCGTCAGCGACAGGGTCATGATCAGCAGCAGCGACACGAAGTTGGAGGAAATCACCGTCACCGGCCACTGGGCCCAGGACAGGTATCCGATCACCAGCCATACGGTGAAACCACAGCACAACAGGGGCACCAGCACCCAGCGCCATTGGCGGAAGATGATGGCCAGAGTCAGCAACAGAAAGATCAACACGCCAACGCCGAACGTGGACAAGTCACTTTTTATGAACTGAATCATGTCCGCCACGATCATGGGAACGCCTCCCAGATAGATTTCGGCGTTATCCCGGTAGCCGTCCAGAATGGAGCGGACCTGGCCTATGGTCTGGTCTCGTTTCTCTCCCAGTTGCTCGGTGAAGCGGATAAATTCGTTGCTGATTTGCTCGAGTTTTCTCCGGTCCTCTTCGCTGGCGGTATCGCTGGCGACCTTATCGCGCAGTACCTCTCGCTGGCTCAGCAGGTCGAAATAGCGGTCCGGTGTGGGCAGGTTGACCTGAATGGCCGTGGTCTTTGCGTCCTCGCTGATCAACAGATTGGGGTAGAGCGGATTCTCCAGCAGGGCCTTGCGGGCAGTGTCCGGCGCCACGTTGTCCTCGTCCATGGTCCGGATTTCCGAATCCACCGTGTCGAGGGTCAGGTCCGGGCTGTGGAGCAGTGGCACGTTGAGGATGCTGTTGGTAGTGCTGACGCTATCCAGCGCTGCCAACTCGTCTCTCAGTTGGCGAAGGGTGCCCAGGGTTTTCTCACTGAACAGCTCTCCATCGGGAGTGAAGGTAACGATGAGGAAGTCGTCGGACGTGGTGAAGCGCCGGTTGACCTCGCGATACTGTTCCAGCGACCGGTCGTTCTCCAGCACCAGTGATTCGGCCGAGGCATCAAGCCGGAACTGGTCCAGCCTGAGGCTGGCAAGTACGAGAATGCTGGCGAAAACAATCAGGACAACAACCGGGTGGGGGAGAATCAACCGGTTGTAAAGGGAACGGATCAGGGTCATCGGCACATAGTCCACACTGTGATAAAACGAGTGCAGAGTGTGCCACAAAGCGTCAGTTAACTGTGACCCTGTTTGAGGCCACTTCCAGCGAGTCGATCAGGTTTTTCAGCCGTTGGGTCATATCTGCGCTCTCGGCCAATTGGGTCACCATGCTCTGGGTGGTGTCACGAATGCCCTGCACGTTGGCCAGCACATCGTCGGTGGATGCGGTCTGATCCGCGGACATGGAAGCGATCTCCTCATTGGTCTCGTCGATGCGCCCGACGACCGAATTGATGGCGCTCAGGGCTTTTCGGCCCTCCTCGGACTCATCCACGCAACGACTGGCATCCGCGGAGCTCTCGGTCATCTGGGTAACGGCCGTGTCCATGGCGGTGAGCAGGCGGTTAATCGTACCCTGGATCTGGTCGGTGGAATCCTGTACCCGCTGGGCCAGGTTGCGCACTTCGTCAGCAACCACTGCGAAGCCACGTCCCTGTTCGCCTGCGCGCGCGGCCTCGATGGCGGCGTTCAGGGCCAGCAGATTGGTTTGCTCGGCAATGCCCTTGATTTCGGTGACTGCGTGGCTGATTTCGTGGCTGTTCTCGGCGAGGGATTCCACACTGGACGCCGAGTGGCGAATGATCTCTTCAAGGCGACGAATGGAGTCAGCGCTGCGGGACACCCGCTCGCCACCTTCCTGGGCCGTGCTGCGGGCTTCATGAGACAGGGTCTTGGCAATGTTCGCCTGCTCGGCAATGCCACTGAAGCTTTGAAGCATGGCCTCGATGACTTCAGCGGAACGGTCTGCACCGGCTTGCTGGCGAGAAAGGTCATCGCGGCGGGCCTCGGCTGCGGCAGTCAGTTCGCGGACCTCGCTGTGCAGCCTCTCGATGGCTTCCTTCATGCTTTTGACCACGCTCATGGTGCGGTCCTGCATGGCGTTGAAGGCGTTGCCCATTTCACCGATTTCGTCTGTGGAGTCCACGTCAGCTCGTTTGCTGAGGTTGCCTGACGCCTGCACATCCACCATGGTACTTTTGAGGCGATTAACATGACGCTCGATAAAGGAAATCAGCAACTGGGAGCCGGCCATTTCCAGGGCCATCAGCATTGCAACAATCCCGGCAAATTCCAGTGCCGTGTCGCTGAAGACGTCGGCAAAGGAGCGGTCAGTGGCGGAGGCAATGGTGCTCATAGCGTAGAGCACCAGAAGGCAAAGTACGGTCAGTACGACGATGTTCAGCAGCCAGAACTTGTATTTCAGCCGTGCGTTTTTGAGTAATTGCAGCATGAGAAACCCGCTTTCCGATCAGCCAATGCCTCCTTGCTTAGGAGGGTGTTGATTAGCGTGAAAACGCTAAAGGTAGCAGCAGCTTGTGAACTTTTCCTTGTTTCAGGTCATGGCTCCAGCAGCATTTAACAATGGCTCACAATTACGTCAGTCAAGAGCCTTGACCGGAATCTGCTGAGCGTTGCTGGCGGGTACCTCGGGCACGGTCAGGCCCAGGTTGTTCTTGTCGAATACCCGATCCGCACGGTAGCTGGAGCGCACCATGGGCCCGGAAGGTACTTCCATGAAGCCCTTTTCAAGGCCAATGTCGCGGTAGCGGTTGAATTCTTCCGGTGTGACGTAACGCTCCACCGGCAGGTGGTTCGGAGTGGGGCGCAGGTACTGGCCAAGGGTCAGGATATCAACGCCGATGGCGCGCAGGTCATCCATGGTTTCAAGGATCTCTTCCTCGGTTTCACCCAGTCCGAGCATCAGGCTGGTCTTGGTGAGGACGTCCGGGCGGTATTGCTTGGCATGGGCGAGTACGCTGAGTGTCTTTTCGTAGCCGGCACGGGGATCGCGCACGCGGCTGGTAAGGCGTTTGACGGTTTCCACGTTCTGGGCGAAGACATCCAGCCCGGAATCCACCACCTTTTCCACGTCCGACATTACTGCATCAAAATCCGGGGTCAGTGCTTCAACTGCCACCTCCGGCGTCCGCTGTTTGATGGCGGAAACACAGGCCGCGTAATGAGCCGCGCCTCCGTCGTCCAGATCGTCCCGGTCCACGGAGGTCAGCACGATATATCGCAACCCCATCAGTTCCACCGACTTGGCGGTATTTTCCGGCTCTTCGTGATCCAGCCATCCCTTGGGGTTACCGGTATCCACCGCGCAGAAGCGGCAGGCGCGGGTACATACTGAGCCCATCACCATGATGGTGGCGGTGCCGTTGGTCCAGCATTCGCCAATATTGGGGCAATGGGATTCCTGGCAGACGGTGCTGAGGCGGTGTTCGCTGACGTTCTTGCGAACGGCGTCATAGCGCTCCCCGCCGGGCATACGCGCCCTCAGCCATTTGGGTTTGCGCTCAACGGCCGGCGTATCCTTGTGTCCGGATTGCTTGATTCCATCCTTGATCGCTGAAAAACCATGCTCGTTGCGGAATTTGGAACCACTGCTGATACGGGGCTTCGCACTGTCGCTCATTGCAACCGGACTCTCATTAAAACTTAGGGGATTTGTAAAGGGTAATGCCCGGGCAGGGTAGATACAAGGCAGATACGGGCAATCACGGGGGTAACCGGACCCGACATTCGTCGAACCCGGTTACAGAGTCAGCTACCGGCTTTGTCCAGCGCCTGAGTGATGTCGGCGATGATGTCGTCCACGTGTTCAATTCCAATGGACAGGCGCACCAGATCCTCGCTCACCCCCGCACTCTTGAGTTCGTCCGGGTTCAGCTGGCGATGGGTGGTGGTAGCCGGATGACAGGCCAGGGACTTGGCGTCCCCGATGTTCACCAGACGATAGATCAGTTCCAGCGCGTCGATAAACCTCGCGCCTGCCTCTCGGCCCCCTTTAATGCCGAAGCTCAGGATACCTGAGGCCTTACCGCCGCAGATTTTTTCGCACGTTGCCTTGTAGGGGCTATCGGCCAGGGCGGCGTAGTTGACCCACTCTACGGAGGGATGCTTCTGCAGGAAGTTGGCGACTTTCTCTGCGTTCTCGCAATGGCGTTCCATGCGCAGTGCCAGGGTTTCCAGGCCCTGCATGATCAGGAAAGCATTGAACGGAGCCAGAGCGGCGCCGGTGTTGCGCAGAGGTACCACGCGACAGCGACCGATAAAGGCTGCCGCGCCGAGGGCTTCGGTGTAGACCACGCCGTGATAGGACGGGTCCGGCTCGTTCAGCATCGGGAACTTGGCGGCACTGGCTTTCCAGTCGAACTTGCCGGAATCCACCACGACGCCGGCCACAGTAGTGCCGTGGCCGCCGATGTACTTGGTAAGAGAGTGAATCACGATGTCTGCGCCGTGATCGAAGGGGCGGCAAAGGAAGGGTGTTGCCACAGTGTTATCCACGATCAACGGAATGCCATGTTTATGGGCGATATCGGCCCAGCGCTGGATATCCACCACATTCCCGGCCGGGTTGCCGATGGATTCGCAAAACAGGGCGCGCGTATTGTCATCAATGGCGTTTTCCACGGCGTCGAAATCGTCGTGTTGCACCATGCGACAGTCAATGCCCTGATTTGGCAGAGAATGGGCAAACAGATTGTAAGTACCGCCGTAGAGCTGGCCGGTACTGACGATGTTGTTGCCAACCCTGCAGATGGTTTGCAGAGCATAGGTGATGGCCGCCATGCCGGAAGCCACCGCCAGGGCGCCTACACCACCCTCAAGCTCCGCCATTCGCTCTTCCAGAACGGCGTTGGTGGGGTTCATTATGCGGGTATAGATGTTGCCCTGTACCTTAAGATCAAACAGATCGGCGCCGTGCTGGGTGTCATCGAAGGTGTAGGACGTGGTCTGGTAAATCGGCGTGGTTGCGGCCCGGGTTGTAGGGTCGCTCTTGAAGCCCGCGTGAAGGGCCAGGGTTTCCGGTCTCATATCAACGGTCCTTGCAGTTGCATGTTTTTTATTTGTTTCGATCCGGGAGTATGCCACATCGAATGGAACTGGAGCACGGCTTCTGGCGTGAAATGAGTACCGCCAATATTCTATAAATCATTATGATTATGGTGTTGTTGGAAGTGCCGGGGATCGCACCGGTGTTCACTCATTGAAGAGAGAGTCTCTATGAATACGAAAACGATTCGTTCCACTGTAATTGCTACTGGCATTGTTTTGGCTGGCAGCCTGTCGACGATGCCCGTTTGGGCTCAGTCTGACGCTGCAGACAATATCCAGCAAGCTGTGGAAATGTCTGAGAAAGGCAAAGGCAAGGCTCGCGAAGCCAAAGAGAAGGCGAAAGAAGCCCGCAATAAGGGCAAGGATAAAGCCGAAGAAATGCGCGAGCGCGCTGAGGAAGACGCAGAGGATGCGCGGGATCGTGCTGAAGACGAGGCTGAAATGGCGCGTGAGCGTGCTGAAGATGAAGCCGAGCGTAATCGTGAGCGTGGTGAGGACGAAGCTGAACGTGCCCGCGAACGCGCCGAAGAGGCTAGAAAAAGCGGCGAGGATGCCCGGGAACAGGTAGAGGCTTCCAATCGGGATAATGAAAACCGCAAGGCTGACCCTGCATCAAAGGGCAGTGAAAAGGGGCAGGAGCAGAAGAAAGAAAACGCCAAAGCCTGGTGGAATATCTGGGACTGAGTCAGATTAGATCCTGAAAACGGGAAGGCCGGGCAGTGGTTAAGCCGGCCTTCTCCTGTCGCTCGCATCGTCGTCCGGAAAAATGGTGTCATAACACCAGGTGAACACGAATGCATATACGAGATAGAAAGCGATAAACGCGAAGTCGACGACCAGCGCTTCGACGAGCCCAATATCCATCCACCATGTGATGAACGGAAGGAACACGACAAGAAGTCCCGCTTCAAAACTAAACGCGTGTAATAATCGGGTTTTCAGCGATTTTCGCGTAGAGCCTGTCATTCTCTTCAGCCCATGGTCGAACATCAGGTTGAATGCATAGTTCCAGGCGGTTGCCATGGTTGCTCCGACGATGCCCAATACACTGGTCTTGTCCAGATCAAAACCAAAGATAAACACTGCGAGGGGCACGGAAAGTATAACTCCGAGTGCTTCAAAGGATACTGCCTGACGAATTCTGTCTTTGGTGGTTCTCATGATGTCGGAAAATTTCACTGCGGGTCGTCCCGCGTTCAATTCCCGGGAAGGGTGGGGTCGTCCCCAATAAAGAAAAGGGTCGCGACGTTAATCGCGACCCTTTCGAATATTGGTAGCAAGGGGCGGAGTCGAACCGCCGACCCCAGCATTATGAGTGCTGTGCTCTAACCAACTGAGCTACCTTGCCATTTCGCTTTGGGCATCGCCCCAAACGAGGCGCGTATTTTCAGTATTTGGGCGCTTCCTGTCAAGGCTTGAGGCCCGTTTTTTCCTGAAAAGTTACACGTTGAATCGGAAGTGGATGACGTCGCCGTCCTGAACGATGTAATCCTTGCCTTCCAGGCGCCATTTACCGGCATCCTTGGCGCCGGCTTCGCCGTTGTATTGCACGAAGTCGTCGTAGCTGACGACTTCGGCGCGGATAAAGCCGCGCTCGAAGTCGGTGTGGATAACAGCGGCAGCCTGAGGGGCTGTAGCGCCGATTCTGACGGTCCAGGCGCGGACTTCCTTTACTCCTGCGGTAAAGTAGGTCTGCAGGCCCAGGAGGCTGTATCCGGCACGAATCACGCGGTCCAGGCCGGGCTCTTCCATGCCCATCTCGTCGAGGAACATAGCTTTCTCGTCGTCTTCCAGTTCGGAGATTTCGGCTTCCAGCTTGTTGCAGATAGGCACTACCACGGCGTTTTCCGATTCGGCGATTGCCCTGACGGTGTCCAGGTGCGGGTTGTTCTCGAAGCCGTCTTCATTGACGTTGGCGATGTACATGGTCGGCTTGACAGTCAGCAGGCACAGTTCCCGGATCAGGGCCATCTGGTCCTTGTCGAGGTTCATGCTGCGCACGGGCTTGCCTTCGTTCAGCACTGGCAGCAGTTGCTCGAACATCTCAAGCTGGGCCTTGGCTTCCTTGTCGCCGCTCTTGGCCACCCGTTGAACGCGTTTGATGGCCTTTTCCACGGTTTCCAGGTCGGCCAGAGCCAGTTCGGTGTTGATGACGTCGATGTCGGAGGCCGGATCAATCTTGTTGGCCACGTGGATGACGTTGCCGTCCTCGAAGCAGCGTACAACGTGGGCGATGGCGTCAGTCTGGCGGATGTTGGCCAGGAACTGGTTACCCAGGCCTTCGCCTTTGGAGGCGCCAGCGACCAGGCCGGCGATGTCCACAAACTCCATGGTGGTGGGGACTACCCGCTCCGGTTTGACGATGTCAGCCAACTTGGTGAGGCGTGGGTCGGGCATGGCGACAACACCGGCATTGGGCTCGATGGTGCAGAACGGGAAGTTTTCCGCGCCAATGCCTGATTTGGTCAGTGCGTTGAACAGGGTGGATTTGCCGACGTTGGGAAGGCCGACGATGCCGCAGTTAAATCCCATGGAATGCCTCTGCTGGTGCTGGAAAATTTGGGCGGATTATACCGGTGTATGGTGGCGTAAGCGAGTAAGGGGATGTGTCAGGGGTTTGGCTTGAAGCTGTGCAAACGGTTCATGGCGGCAGGGAGTTTGCCGCTGGCGGCATCGGGAAGCACGCGCATGATTTCGTCAATCACTGCATTCAGCTCTTCCGTTTCCTGTTTGCCCAGGCGGCCGAGTACGTAGCCGGTGACTTTGCGGCTATCGCCGGGATGGCCGATGCCGACTCGCAATCTCAGGAAGTCGTTGGTGCCCAGGTGGGCAATGGTGTCCCGCAGGCCGTTATGTCCGCCGTGTCCGCCCCCTTTTTTGAGCTTGGCGGTGCCGGGAGGGATGTCGAGTTCGTCGTGGGCGACGAGGATCTGTTGGGGCTGAATCTTGAAGAAATCCGCCAGTGCCTTGATGGCCAGGCCGCTGCGGTTCATAAAGGTGGTGGGATTCAGCAGGTGCAGGTCGAGGCCCTGCCACTGGATGCGGGCGTAGAGCCCGTGATATTTGCGTTCGGGGCGGAGCGTCTGACCCGCAGTGCGGGCCAGAGCTTCGACGAACAGGGCGCCGGCGTTATGGCGGGTATTCTCGTAGTCAGTTCCGGGGTTTCCCAGACCAACCACCATGAGGATATCCTGTGCCATCCGCCATTGCCCTCGTCAGTACAGGAGTGATTACTCCTTGCTTTCGCCTTCTTCGCCTTCTTCACCTTCTTCGGCGTCATCAACCTTGGCACCGCGCGGCTTGTGGATAGCCACAACAGGCAGGTCGTGATCTTCGCCCTGGAGCAGAGCGGCAACGCGAACGCCTTTCGGCAGTTTCAGATCGCTCAGGTGGACAACCTTGTCCATGTCCACTTCAGCCATATCGACTTCGATGAACTCAGGCAGGTTCTGCGGCAGACAGATCACTTCTACTTCGGTGATCTGGTGGTTTGCAACGCCGCCCTGAAGTTTGATAGCCGGTGCGCTTTCTTCGTTGATGAAGTGCAGCGGTACGTTAACGTGGATTTCGTGGTCCTTGTCAACGCGCAGGAAGTCGGCGTGAGTCAGCAGCGGCTTGTACGGGTGACGCTGCAGATCCTTCAGGATTACGCTCTCTTTCTTGCCATCGAGTTCGATGGTCAGGACGTGAGAGAAGAAGGCCTCGTTCTCCAGAGCCTTTTTCAGCTCGTTGTGCCAGATGGCAATCGGAGTGGCTTCCTTGTTACCACCGTAAACGATGGCCGGGATTTTACGCTCCTCACGACGCAGGCGGCGGCTCGCACCTCTCCCCTGATCGCCACGAGGAAATGCTTCGATAACAAATTCCTGGGACATGATATGTACCTCAATCGTCACCTGAACTGCCCGCGACCAGGCGTGTGAACAGGTGATGTTTCTGAATAGCCGTTGAAACTTTTCTCCGGCTGACTAAAAGAGTCGGGAGCCTTGCAGGGCTCCCGACTCAAATGCTGTTTCAGCGTATTGTAAACGGCTGAATGGCCTGAATATCTCCGGATTTTCCGGGTCAGGCGTTCTCGAACATGGCGCTGATGGACTCTTCGTTGCTCACGCGACGAATGGACTCCGCCAGCAGGCCTGCCATTCCGAGGGTGCGGATTCTATCACAATTCTTTGCTTTGTCACCCAGCGGGATCGTGTCGCAGACAATCAGCTCGTCCAGTTGGGAGGCATTGATGTTTTCAATGGCCGGGCCCGAGAGAACTGGGTGGGTGATGTAGGCAACCACTTTCGCAGCGCCATGCTCTTTCAGGGCATTGGCGGCTTTGCACAAGGTGCCGGCGGTGTCGATGATGTCATCCACCAGGATGCAGGTTTTGTCTTTTACATCACCAATAATGTGCATGACCTGGGAAACGTTGGCCTTCGGGCGACGCTTGTCGATGATGGCCAGGTCGGCGTCATCCAGTCGCTTGGCGACAGCGCGGGCGCGAACAACGCCACCAACGTCCGGGGAGACAACAACAAAGTTCTCAAAACGTTGCTTCTCGATGTCTTCCAGCATGACTGGCGTGGCGTAGATGTTGTCTACCGGGATATCGAAGAAGCCCTGAATCTGGTCTGCGTGCAGGTCCACGGTCAGCACACGATCCACGCCGATGCTGGAAATCATGTCTGCCACGACCTTGGCGCTGATGGCTACCCGTGTTGAACGAACGCGACGATCCTGGCGGGCGTACCCGTAATAGGGAATGACCGCGGTGATGCGTGTTGCGGAAGCACGGCGAAGTGCGTCGGCCATCACGATCAGTTCCATCAGGTTGTCGTTGGTGGGGTAGCAGGTGGGCTGGATGATGAAGACATCATGGCCCCGGACATTCTCATCGATCTCAACGGTGGTCTCACCATCGCTGAATCGGCCTACAGTGGCCTGACCCATGGGGATGTGGAGTTTCTGGGCAATAGCTTTGGCAAGGTCTGGATTGGCGTTGCCAGCAAAAATCATCAGTTTGGACACGACGGCATCCTTCACGGTATCGGCGTTTGATTCAGAAGAAGCAGGAGAAAGGTGGCTGGGGTGGCAGGATTCGAACCTGCGCATGACGGGATCAAAACCCGTTGCCTTACCACTTGGCGACACCCCAGTATCGTGCTTTTTTGGCATCATGTTAGCTCTGTCAGCTTTGTGTGAAGCGGTGAAATATTCACCCCTTGAGCGACGAACCCCGTGATGCCGGAGGGTTTGCTTTCCCAGATAATCCGGGCTGCGGATTCTGTCGGGAAACGTCCAAAAATGCAAGCCCCGGTTCCGGTTAATCTTGCAGGTCCGAATTGTGAAAGCCATTTCAGGCCTTGGTTAACCTCCGGATACAGTTTGCGAACTACATCCTCACAGTCGTTTCGGTACCTCGAGGCGTCTCCCTCAAAAGCGGGCGCTATTTTGATTCTAGGGGTGTTCCTTGTCAACCCTTGCTCGGAAAAAATCTTTCCTGTGTTTATATCGCAGGCGGGTTTAAGAACCAAAAACCAGTTTTCGGGTGGGTTGGCCGGGGTCAGTCGTTCACCCACGCCTTCGCCCCAGGCGGCGTGGCCGCGAACAAATACCGGTACGTCGGCGCCCAGTTGCAGGCCCAGTTCTGCGAGTTGATCCAGTGTCATGCCCAGTTGCCAGTAATGATTCAGGCCCAGCAGGACGGTCGCTGCATTGGAGCTGCCGCCGCCAAGGCCGCCCCCCATGGGCAGGCGCTTATCGACGGAGAGGATAACGCCTGGCAGCTTTTGGTTCTGGGTGCCGGCCAACAGTCGGGCGGCACGGAGGATCAGGTTCTCTTTGTCCGCGACGCCGGGTATGGAAGGCTCAAGGTGGATGTCATGATTGTCCTCCTCCGCAGGCCGGAAGGTGATGTCGTCGCCATAGTCGAGGAATTGGAACAGTGTCTGCAGCTCGTGATAACCGTCTGGTCTGCGCCCGACGATGTGCAGGCAAAGATTGAGCTTGGCCGGGGAGGGGAGAGTAAAGTCGTTCACCGGGCCGGGTCCGTTGTCTCGTTCCATTGAACGACAACCACTCTGACTCGTTTGTCTTCCTTTACCGCGGTTATGCGCGCCGGCAGTGCGGGGTACCCCGCTATAAACGGTTGCCAGCGATCGTAGCGAATTTCCCAGCCCTCCTGGCGAATCATGGCCAGTTGGTTCTCGTCGTTAAACAGCAGGCGGAAATCGCCGTCGGGTCCGGGCAGTCCGCGAATCCACCACACCAGGCTGTTGAGTGGGAGTTGCCAGCCCGTGGCGGCCGCAATCAGGGCTTCCGGGTCCCCTGAGCGATAGGTCTCGCCATCGGGCAGGGTCAGCGAAATAAAACCGGGAACGCCCTGTAGGCTGGTTCGGCCCATGCCAAGGAAGGATGACGACAGTTCCAGGTCATAGGCGTCCCGTTCCTGGATCCAGTGGTTGATAATGGCAGTCCCGCTGTCGGAAGGCTGTTTCACGGCGAGCTTGCCGCTTAACTCCCAGGACTGGAGGTTTTTCAGGCGTTCGCTGCGCTCGCTCCAGTCAGCCGGTGGCTGGTCCGTCAGGCCTTCCGGCAGGGGTTCCAGTTGAATTGAGGTGCAGGCGCCCAGCGCCAGTGCGCAGGCTGCTGTCAGTAGCAGTCTGGGGAAGAAAAAATTCAAGGTGCCTGTTCTCCTGTCAGCCGCTCAATGGTCTCGATGAGGATCGGATGATCGGGGTCGGCATCAATGCCTTCTTTCCAGATGATACGAGCCTGGTCCTTTGCGCCAGTGGACCACAACGCCTCGCCGTAGTGAGCCGATACCTCGGGGTCGGGGTAGGCGGCCCAGGCTTCTGACAGGTAAGTCAGCGCCTCCCGCGGTTGTCCCTGGAGATAGAGTACCCAGCCCATGCTATCGAGGATGGCCGGGTTCTCGGGGTCGAGCGCGAGTGCGCGTTCTATAAAGGTTTGTGCCTCATCCAAGCGTTCACGCTGGGTGGTAAGAATGTAGCCCAGCGCATTCAGGGCCACCGCATTATCCGGCTCTTCTTCGACGATCTGTCGCAGGTCTTTTTCTGCTTGCTCTGTTGATCCCAAGCTGTCGAACAGCATGGCGCGGGCGTAGCGAATCCGGATGTTCTCCGGAAAGGACGCCAGGGCTTCGGTAGCGGCATCCGCGGCGGCTTCTTCCTGCTCCTGATCGATCAGCAGGTTCACCTCAAGCAGCCAGAAATTTTCAGCTTGATTCGGGTTGGCCTCCCGTAGTTGGCGAATGTCGGCCAGTGCCGTGTCCAATTCGCCCTGTTCGGCAAGGAGCGCACTGGCTCTGGCCAGTGCGGGAAAATAATAGTTGCCTTCCTCTACGCTGCGATAATAACCGATAGCCTGTCGGGGTTTGTTTTCTTCATCGGCTATCCGGCCCAGGTAATAATGGGCTTCACTGGTATGGTGTCCCTGCTGGATAAGGCGGGTAAGGTCCTGTCTGGCCAGATTGGTCTGGCCATTCTCCAGGGCGACCAGGGCATGGGACAGGCGCAGCCCCGGGGTGTTGGGGAAGCGCTGCATCAGTCGGTTGAATTCATCCTGGGCAGCCTGTAGCTCACCTTCGCCAATCAGCATGCGGCCATAGAGCGTGCCCATCTGGCGGTTGGCTGGAAAACGGCGGGTATTCACAAGCAGGAAATCCAGGGCTTCACGGCGTTCGCCGACCTGGTACAGCAGATCACCCTTCAGGATGATGGCGGGCTGGAAGTGCGGCTCATCCTGCAGCAGTGCGTCCACCCGCTCCAGTGCCTGTCCGGGCTTGCCCGTTACCTTGAGCATCAGGGCAATGCTGTAATTGAGCTCGGGTGTCTCGGGATGGCGTTCTGCCATTTGCTCATACAGGTTCAGAAGTTCTTCCTGTTGTTCCGGTGGCAGATTGCCGGCCATGGCTGCAAGGCTGTCGAAATCTGCGTCGCCTCCCAGGTCCATGATCCTTTCCATATGGTTCAGGGCGGATTGCAGCTCATTGCTCCTGATCGCCTGGATGGCTGATACCCGGTGTGCCTGGAGGTTGTCCGGGTCCACTTCCAGCCACAGGCTGGCGAGCTGTCGCTGGGCGTTGTCTCCGTTAAGGGATTGTGCAATGCGCATCGCCCGTTCAATAACTCCCTTGTCACGGGATTGTTTGGCGGCGTTCAGGTAGTTCACAAGGGTTACGTCATAGCGGCCCCGCTGGGCGGCGATTTCGGCTGACAAAAGCAGATAGAGTACTTCCGGCTCGAAATCGGCGTACTGGATTTCCTGTTTCCCGGAACTGGCCGGGGTGTCCCTGGTAGATGCCTGTTCCCCGGTGTCTACCGAGTCGTCCGGTGTCCCGGTCAGTGAGGCGCAGCCAGTGAGTGACAGCCCAAGAAGGCAGGAAAGCAACAACGGTGCGGATCTATGCATGCAACATCCCGTATTCTGTATACAACGCATCTGAAACAGCCACCCCGAAATGGGTATGTGACCAAGCAGTGCCGAGGCTCTATGATGGCACAAGCATTTGATATTGCCCAACCTGTCAGCACTTCCCGAACTCTCTGGGGTTTTGGGTGGCGGCTGGGGCGGCTGGTCGGTAAAATGTCGCTATTAGTCCGTACTCTGGCATAAGGTCACGCAAACCCGAAATGGCTCTGGTTACGCTGGGAATCAATCATCGCACCGCACCGGTCGAACTGCGCGAGCGCGTCGCGTTCACGCCTGAGCGTATGGCGGAGGCCTTTGCCGATCTGCGGGCAATGTGCGGCGCCAGCGAGGCGGCGATCCTCTCTACCTGCAATCGCACCGAACTGTACATCGCCGGTGACGATGCCTGCGCACCGGTGATACTGCGCTGGCTGGCCGGCTTCCACGATCTGGACGCCGCCGAGTTGGAAGAGGTGCTGTACCTGCATCGTGACGGCGATGCCGTCCGTCATATGATGCGCGTCGCAGCCGGGCTTGATTCCATGGTGCTGGGCGAACCGCAGATATTCGGACAGTTGAAGGATGCCTATGCACTTTCCCGGGAGCACGGCGCCTCCGGTACGTTCCTTTCTCGCCTTTTCGAGCACACGTTCTCTGTCGCCAAACGGGTGCGTACCCAGACCGCCATTGGCGAGAATCCGGTATCGGTTGCCTACGCTGCAGTCAGCATGGCACACCACATTTTCGCGGACATGTCCCGGAACAAGGCGTTACTGATTGGTGCCGGCAAGACTATCGAACTGGTTGCCCGTCATCTGGCCGATGCGGGTGTGAAGGATTTCCTGGTTGCCAACCGTACACTGGAGCGTGCTCAGGCACTGGCAGAGTCCCGCGGCGGCAAGGGTATTCTGCTGTCGGACATCCCCGAGCACCTTCAGGATGTAGACATTATCATTTCATCCACGGCCAGTCCGTTACCTATCCTGGGCAAGGGCGCGGTCGAGCGGGCTCTGAAAAAGCGCAAGCATCGGCCCTATTTCATGGTGGATATTGCCGTGCCCAGGGATATTGAGCCGGAAGTGGCTTCACTGGCGGATGTCTACCTGTACACTGTGGACGATCTGCGCCAGGTGATTGAAGAGAATATCCGTTCCCGCGAGGGTGCCGCCCGGGAAGCGGAAAACCTGGTGACCGACGGTGTTCAGGATTTCCTGAGCCAGTTACGGGCACTGGATGCGGTATCCACGCTTAAACAGTTCCGGCAACGCGCCGAAATCCTGCGTGATACAGAAACCGAAAAGGCGCTGCGGACCTTGCGCAACGGTGGTGATCCTGAAACCGTGTTGCGAAGCCTCGCCCGTGGCCTCACCAACAAATTCCTCCACGAACCTTCTATCCAGGTTCGCAAGGCAACAACGGAAGGTCGCAGTGAAGTGACCGAGTGGCTGAGAGAGCTGCATCAGCTTGATGCCCAGGACGACGACGCCACGACCCCGGAAAAACTATGAAAGCATCGATCCAGAACCGCCTCGAGCAATTGTCAGATCGCTTTGAGGAAGTCAGTGCGTTATTGAGCGATTCCAGTGTTATTTCCAATCAGGACAAATTCCGTGATCTTTCCCGGGAGTTTGCCGAGATCGAACCGATTGTTCATTGCTTCCAGGCCTGGAAAAAATCCCTGGCCGATATAGAGGATGCCCGTGAACTGGCTCGCGATGGCGACGCCGATATGCGGGAGATGGCCGAGGAAGAGCTGACGCTGGCCGAGGAAAAAACGGATGAGCTGGACGAAGAGCTCCAGCGCCTGATGCTGCCGAAAGACCCCAATGACGGCAAAAACGTATTTCTGGAAATTCGTGCCGGTACAGGTGGCGACGAAGCCGCCATTTTTGCCGGGGACCTGTTCCGGATGTACCTGCGTTACGCCGAGCGCCATCGCTGGCAGGTGGAAACCATCAGCGAGAATGAAGGTGAGCACGGTGGCTATAAGGAAATAATTGCACGGGTGGCGGGTGCCGGTGTCTACGGTGCCCTGAAATTCGAGTCCGGGGCGCATCGGGTTCAGCGGGTACCGGAAACCGAGTCCCAGGGGCGCATCCATACTTCAGCCTGTACCGTGGCGGTGATCCCGGAAGCGGATGAGGCGGAGGCGATCGAGATCAACAAGGCGGACCTGCGGGTAGATACCTTTCGTGCCTCCGGGGCCGGTGGTCAGCATGTTAACAAGACCGATTCAGCCATTCGCCTCACCCATCTGCCGACGGGGATTGTGGTGGAGTGCCAGGAAGAACGCTCCCAGCATAAGAACCGCGCCAAGGCGATGAGCCTGCTGGCATCGCGACTGCAGAATGCGGAAACCGAGCGTCAGCAGAAATCCATGGCCGCGACCCGCAAGAGCCTGGTGGGCAGTGGTGATCGGTCAGAGCGTATCCGCACCTACAACTTCCCCCAGGGGCGGGTGACCGATCACCGCATCAATCTGACGTTGTACAAGCTCGATGAGGTCATCTCCGGTGACCTCGACGCGGTGGTGGTTCCGTTGCAACAGGAACACCAGGCTGAACTGCTTGCCTCTCTGTCCGATGATTGAGTCATCGATTACCCGTGATGTCCTGCTGCGGAAAGCGACCATCGCCATTGCGGGGGAGTCTCCACGGCTGGATGCGGAGTTGTTGCTCAGCTATGTCACCGGGCTGTCCCGCACCAGTTTTCGTGCCTGGCCGGAACGGCAGGTAACGGCCACCGAGGCACGGCGCTTCGAAGCCCTGGTTGAGCAACGCGCCAATGGACATCCAGTGGCTCACCTGTTGGGTGAACAGGAATTCTGGTCCCTTCCTTTAAAGGTGAACGCCTCTACCCTGATTCCCAGGCCGGATACGGAATGTCTGGTGGAGGTGGCGTTGGTACTACCCCTTCCGGATAACGCGCAAGTGCTGGATCTGGGTACCGGAACCGGTGCCATTGCCCTGGCGCTGGCCAGCGAACGTCACCACTGGCAGGTGCTGGCTTGTGATGCGGTGGCCTCGGCTGTGGAGCTTGCCACGGAAAACGCCCGGCGACTGGGGTTACCGGTTACCGTCGTGTTGAGCCATTGGTTTGATAACCTTCCGGCAGGACGTTTTGACCTGATTGTTTCCAATCCACCCTACATTGCCAGTGGCGATCATCATCTGGGCGAGGGCGATGTGCGGTTTGAACCTGCGTCCGCACTGGTTGCCGGGGGGGATGGTCTGGATGATATCCGGGCGATCGTGGCAACCAGTGCGGATTGGCTGAATGCCGGTGGCTGGCTGGTGGTCGAACATGGTTTCGATCAGGGCGACGCCGTTCGCGCATTGTTCGGGCAAGCTGGCTTGGTTGCGGTGGAGACCCGCAAGGATTACGGCAACCGAGACCGGTTGACGCTTGGTCAGTGGCCGGGCTGAATGGTCTGGACTATGGGTTTTCAAATGGAGGTGGGCGATGCTCAGCGATGAAGAATTGATGCGGTACAGCCGGCAGATTCTGATGCCGTCGTTCGATATCGCCGGTCAGGAGACGTTGAAATCCGCTCGTGTATTGGTGGTGGGTGCCGGCGGTCTGGGATGTCCGGTGGCGCTCTATTTGGGCGCGGCCGGGGTAGGCCATCTCACTCTGGTGGATGATGATGCCATCGAAGTGGCCAATCTTCAGCGCCAGATCGCCTTCAGTCAGGATCAGTTGGAGGCTGCCAAGGCTGAGAGCCTGGCGGATCGGGTTCGCCAGATCAATCCGCTGGTGTCGGTGGAGGCCATCGCCCATCGTCTGGAGAGCGATGAGTTGGTTCGTCAGGTGAGCGAGGCGAGCCTGGTGGTGGATTGTACGGATAACTTCAACACCCGTTTTGCCCTCAACCGGGCCTGTGTCGCGGCGAAGGTGCCGCTGGTGTCCGGCGCGGCGATTCGCGGCGAGGGGCAGTTGTCGGTCTATGATTCCCGTGATCCGGAGAGTCCCTGTTATCACTGTCTGTATCCGGAGCAGGGGAATGAGGATCTGTCCTGTTCGGAGGCTGGTGTTATCGGGCCTTTGGTGGGGATGATCGGTGCCAGTCAGGCGATGGAGGCGGTGAAGGTGATTTCCGGGGTTGGCAAGCCTTTGGTGGGGCGGTTGTTGATTCTGGATGCCTGGCGAATGAAGTGGCGGGAGATGAAGCTGGCGAGGGATCCTGGTTGTCCGGTTTGCTCTGGAACCTGAACTTCGTGGGTGTCACCGTTGGGTAAGGCTTTTCAAAACACGCTGTGAATACCTCCCTGTACGCTCGGCTCCGCCATCCATGGCTCCGCACGGATTTTGAAAAGCCTTACCCAACGGTGACCTCAAGCTTCAGAGGTTAGTCCTTCAACGCCTGAAACTTCGCAATCGCCTCCTTTCTGCTTTCCTTCAGATCCACGATCGGCCGCGGATACCCTTTCGGAATAACGCCCCCCTTACCAGGATTATGGATGCGTTTGTCATCCAGCTTTCGCAGTTCCGGTACCCATTCACGGATGAATTCGCCTTTCGGATCAAAACGCTCACTCTGGGTCACCGGGTTGAAGACCCGGAAGTAAGGGGCGGCGTCGGTGCCGGTGGAGGCGCTCCATTGCCAGCCGCCGTTGTTGGAGGCCAGGAAGCCGTCGACGAGTCTGGACATGAAGTAAGCTTCGCCCAGGCGCCAGTCGATGAACAGGTTTTTGGTCAGGAACATGGCGGTGATCATGCGCAGGCGGTTGTGCATCCAGCCGGTGTGGTTGAGCTGGCGCATGGCGGCGTCGACGATGGGGATGCCGGTGTGCCCGGTTTTCCAGGCTTCGAAGTGTTCCCCCGGGGTGTTCCAGCTGAGGTTTTCGGTTTCGGGTTTGAAGGCCCGGTGCATGCTGACCCGTGGGTAGTGGTAGAGGATGTGGATGTAGAAGTCGCGCCAGGCGATTTCGTTGATCCAGGTGTTCAGGCCTTCCTGGTTGCCTGCTTCGCCCTGGGCCTGGCGGGCGGCGATCAGGCACTGGCGTCCTGACAGTACGCCATTGGCTAGGTACGGGGATAGCTGGCTGGTGCCGTCGATGGCGGGGAAGTCCCGTTGTTCTTTGTAGTTGCCACCCCGTTCCTGGAGAAAAGCGTCGAGCTGGTCGTGGGCGGCATTTTCGCCGGTGTTGACCAGGGCCGGTGGTGCGTCTTCGAAACCGGGCGGTATGGCGTCGAGCTGTTGTGGTTTTATTGCCTCGCCCTTTGGTTCAGGCACCGGGAAGACGGTTGGTTGGCTTTCTTCGATCCAGCTGCGCCAGCGGCGAGAGAAGGGGGTGAAAACCGAATAGGGTTCTTGCTGTTGGGTCAGGATGGCGCCAACCGGGGCCACGGTCTGGTCCCGGTATTTGTTTGCTTTGATGCCGCATGTGGCGAGCTGTTCCCGGACGGTCTTGTCCCGCCGGCGTTCGTTGATGCCGTATTCCTCATTGAAGTGTACGGCGGTGATGTTCTGCTCGCGGCAGTACCGGCTCAACAATTCAATGCTGTCGCTGAATTGGTGTGCTTCGAGGAAAATCAGGGGGATGCCGAGCTTCGCAAGGTTCCTGGCCAGGGCGTTGGCGTGGGCGATGACGAAGTGTACCCGGGCAGGGGACCAGTCGTGTTCCTGCCACTGTTGCGGTGTCACTGTAAAGCAGGCTTTAACGGGGCCCCCGGCCTTGCAGGCTGCGGTCAGGGCCGGGTTGTCGGCCAGGCGGAGGTCGTTGCGGAACCAGACGAGTTGGGTCATCAAACTTCCTGTTTCGGGTTGCTGACAGAGCGGGTAAGGGTAATTACCATCGCCTTGAACGAGTAAATAGCATCATCATGATATTCGCTGGAAGGCATTGATTGGATTATAGTTAAGACTGTTTTACCGTCAGACCGTTCAGGATGCCAATGGCCGATAATAACGACGAATCCGCGCAGCCGCGTGATGGGGCCTGGGCTCACCCCTATACCCTGAAATCGGGGCAGACCCAGTGTCATGAACTCAGCCAGACGCGCCTCTGGGTTACACGACTTGATCTTGAGTGGCAGATTCGGTCGGAAACCGTGAAAGCGGACACCGATCCCATGCGCTGGACCGAGCAGATCAGCCATGTGCTCCCGGGCACGGAGGTTCCCCTGCAGCGTTTCGTGAAGCCGGATGACAGCAATGAGGTGGTCTTTCTTCCTGCGCTGGCGAATCTTCCCACGGTAATCCGCCCCTATCAGCCGCTGACAATCCCCGCGGGTGGCGAGTGCACGATCTATGTTGGTACGGTGGTGTGGATGCAGGTCTGTGTAGGTCTTCAGCGTACGCTACTGGCAGAACTGGCGTTGTCAGAGCCTTCGCAGACCTGGGTCGGGAGAAATACCATGGAAGGAGAGCTGTGCTATTCAGCGCCCAGCTTTGCCCGTCTGGTTCTGGAAGCAGTGCCCAAGCGTCCCTGGCGGGCTATTACACCGGTAAAAATCGTGAATCGCCGTACCGAACCTCTGTTGCTGGAGCGTTTCAGCCTGCCGACGCCTTTGTTATCACTGTATCAGAACGAGCGGGGGCAGCTTTGGACGCCTGCTGTAACGGTCGTCTGTGAAACCGAAATGAATTCCGCCAGCCTGAACGTGGAACAGACTGTGGTAAAGGCAGCAGGCGCCTGCAAGCTGGTGTCGCCAGCGCGTGAGAAGGGCGGTCGCGGACGACTGGTGGGCACCTTCGACAGAATGTTCGGCTGATAATGCGAGAGCCAACAATGGAGTCAGTGGATTGATCGAGGAAATGGAAAGCAGTCTTCAGCAGGTGGCCAGTGGTTTGCCCTGGATGCAGTGGCTGAGCGCCGCGTTCCTGCTGATTCTGGGGATTTTTCTGGGATCCCTGGCAGCACGGAGCGTTTCCCGGGTCATGCAGACAAGGGCATCGCGACACCACACGGTCATGGTTCGCCGGCTGGTGTTCTATATCATCGTCGCTGTATTTGCCATGGCCGCGCTCCGGGAGGCTGGGTTCTCTCTGGACGTTGTGCTTGGGGCTGCGGGTATCCTGACGGTGGCCATTGGTTTTGCTTCCCAGACCTCCGCCTCGAATATGATCAGTGGGCTTTTCCTGTTGGTGGAGCGGCCCTTTGAAATCGGCGATTTTATAGAAGTGGATGCCACGCTGGGGGAGGTTGTCGGCATCGATATGCTCAGTGTGAAACTGAGGACCACCGATAATCTTTATGTGCGGATTCCCAACGAAACCCTGATCAAGACCCCGGTAGTGAATCGTTCCCGTTTTCCGATTCGCCGTCTCGACCTGGCGGTGGGTATTGCCTACGCTGAAGATGTGGAAAAAGTAGAAGCGCTGCTTCTGGAGCTGGCCGAGCGCAATCCGGCCTGTCTGGAGGAGCCACGACCGTTTGTACTGGTCACGTCATTTGGACCATCGTCGGTTGACCTGCAGTTTTCGTTCTGGGTACCAAAAGAGCGGGTACTGGAAAGCCGCAGTAGCATGATGGTGGATATCAAGAAGACGCTGGATCGGAAAGGAATTGAGATTCCGTTTCCCCATACCAGTATTTATGCCGGAAGCCATTCCGCTCCCTTCCGGGTGGAATTGTTGCGACCGGAGAGATCGACCCAAAAGGAACTGCCGGATGCCGACGAAAACGGATAAGCCTACAAAATCTGTCACTTACCCGACGCTTGAGGACAGGATCAATCTTGGCTGGCGGGAGTGGGTGGCGTTGCCCGATCTGGATATTCCCCGGCTCAAGGTGAAAGTAGACACCGGGGCACGTACCTCCTGTCTGCATACGTTTCGCACCGAGCCCTACACGGAGAATGGAGAGCGTCGGGTGCGTTTCTGGGTGCACCCGGTCCAGAACAACCTTCATCACGTAGTGGAGTGTGATGCGGCCGTGCTGGATGAGCGTACGGTGTCGGATTCCGGCGGACACCGGGAATCGCGTTTGGTGATTAGCACCCGGTTGATCATTGGTGAAGCGATCTGGCCAATAGAAATGACGTTAACCAACCGGGATTCCATGCGGTTCCGGATGTTGCTGGGGCGTACCGCGATGTCAGGACGTTCCGTTATTTATCCTGAAGCTTCCTATCTTGCCGGTGAACCGGCTATGAGGACGATCAAATGAAGATAGCGATTCTGTCGCGCAACCGTCACCTTTATTCCACTCGTCGTCTGGTCGAGGAGGGGATCAACCGGGGACATGAGGTGCGGGTTATCGACTGCCTTCACTGCTCCATGAACATCACATCGTCGAAGCCCCAGATTCATTACCATGAGGAGGTGCTGGAGGATTTCGATGTGGCGATACCGCGGATTGGTGCTTCAGTCACCTTTTACGGCACGGCGGTGTTGCGACAATTCGAGATGATGGGCGTGTTCCCCGTTAACGAATCCGTGGCCATTACTCGCTCCAGGGACAAGTTGCGATCGTTGCAGTTGCTGGCCCGCAAGGGCGTGGGCATGCCGGTGACCGGTTTTGCCAACAAACCGGACAACGTGCCCGAGCTGCTGAAGATGGTGGGCGGCGCACCGGTGGTGATCAAACTGTTGCAGGGTACCCAGGGCATTGGCGTGGTGCTGGCGGAAACCCGCAAGGCTGCGGAGAGTGTGATTGAAGCCTTCATGGGTCTTAAGGCGGATATTCTGGTGCAGGAATTCATCAAGGAAGCTGGCGGTGCCGATATTCGCTGTTTCGTTATCGGTGACAAGGTCATTGCGGCGATGAAACGTCAGGGGGCGGAGGGGGAGTTCCGCTCCAACCTGCACCGTGGCGGTACCGCCTCACTGATTCGCATTACACCGGAAGAGCGTCGCACCGCGATCACTGCCGCCAAGGCCATGGGCCTGAACGTGGCGGGCGTGGACCTGTTGCGCTCCAGTCGTGGACCGCTGGTGATGGAGGTGAACTCGTCACCGGGGCTGGAAGGTATCGAGAATGCCACCGGCAAGAACGTTGCCGGCATGATTGTCAGCTGGATCGAGAAAAACCAGAAACCCTGGAAGACCCGCACCAAAGGGAGAGGCTGAGATGGCCAGGGCGCCATTTGTTATCGCCGGTGCAGAAATCAAGGCGGGCACCCGTCAAACGGTGGAAGTACCGGTTGCCAAGCTGTACACCCACACGCCGCTGCATATTCCAGTGGAGGTGGTTCACGGTCGCCGGGACGGGCCGGTGCTGATGGTCTGCGGTGCTATACACGGGGATGAAATCAACGGCGTGGAAATTGTCCGTCGGGTGCTGACCAATTCGGCACTGCGGCACCTGCGCGGTACCCTGCTGGCCGTGCCCATTGTTAATATTTTCGGGTTCGTGCAGCGCACTCGCTACCTGCCTGACCGGCGGGATCTGAACCGGTGTTTCCCGGGAAGTGAGAGCGGCTCTCTGGGTGGTCGTATCGCCTACCTGTTGCGCACCCAGATCATGGAAAATGTCACGCATATCATTGACCTGCACACCGGAGCGATTCACCGGTTCAACCTGCCGCAAATCCGTGCTGAGCTGAAGAACCCTGAAACCATCCGCATGGCGGAAGCTTTTGGCGCACCCATCATCATCAACGCCAGCCTGCGCGAGGGCAGCTTGCGGGCGTACGCGGATTCACTGGATATTCCGGTCGTGACCTATGAGGGTGGAGAAGCTCTGAGATTTGATAATGTGGTGATCACCAGCGGCGTGAAAGGGGTCATCCGGGTGATGCGGGAGCTGGAAATGGTGCCCGCGAAGAAAGGTCCGAAAGCCCCCAGGAAGCGCTCCGAGACTGCTGCCAACTCCCTTTGGGTGCGCGCGGACATCGATGGCATCATGCGCCCTGTGGCCCATCTTGGCCAGAAAGTCCGCAAGGGGCAGAAACTGGCCATGGTGGCGGATCCGTTCGGTGAAACCGAGGCTGCCGTGCTGTCGCCAGTGTCTGGTATCGTGATCTGCGTGAACAACCTGCCATTGGTGAACGAAGGCGAGGCTATTTATCATATCGCCCGCTTTGACGAGCTGGGTGAGGCTGAAAAAGCGATGGACTATTTCCGCAGTTCCTATGAATCGGATGTGGGAGAGGCGGTGGTGCCAGTCCATCCTTGGGACGAGCAGCAGAAGTAACCCGCGACAATCAGGAGAGTTTGCGATGGTCTGTTACTGATCTGCGTCCTGAAATGTCTCGCGGATTTCCAGCACCTCATCCAGATTGTCCATCAACGCATTGGCACATTCCGGGTCAATCCGCTGGCCGGAGAGCGCCCGGATTTCGGTCAGCGATTCCTCAACCGTTCATGCTTCCTTGTAAGGGCGACGGCTGGTCAGTGCATCGAAAATATCCGCCACGGTGACAATTCTGGCTTCCAGGGGAATGGCCTTGCCCGCTAACCCATCCGGATAACCCGAGCCATCAAAGGCTTCGTGGTGGTGGGCAATGATGTTCAACAGCATTGTGGTGTGCCGGATGTCTCCCATGCGGTAGTTTCGGAGCAGCTTTTCTGCCATGGCCTTACCTTTGGAAGTGTGAGTTTTCATAACCTCAAACTCCGCCGCTGTCAGCTTCCCGGGTTTGAACAGGATGCTGTCCGGGATGGCGACTTTACCGATATCGTGGAGCGGCGCGAACAGGTAGACGTACTCGGGAACCTGGTCATCGGTTGCGCTGGTGGAGACGACGTGGCGTGCGATGATTCTGGCGTAGCGGGACATACGCTGGAGATGAGCCCCGGTTTCCGGGTCCCGCGAATAAGTCAGATCCAGTGCAGATTGAACGGTGGAGAGGAGGGTTCGAACCAGACTGAAAGAGTTGAAAATCAGCAGCGCTACCAGATCTGCCACCAGATTCAGCTGACTGATGCAGGCAGGATCGAAGGCATTTTCATGCTCGGTGTTGAAGAAGATGAATCCGAGTAACTCGTCGTCAAAGAACAGTGGCAGTGTATAGCTCCCCCGGTACCCGGCCTGATAGATCTTCTGGGCATGAATGTGAGAGCTGTTGCTGAATACGGACAAGTCCTGTTCAAGTCTTGCGTCTCTGCTTTCGGCCAGCTCCTTGAGCGAGTGGCATCCGGACAACGTTGACTGATAATGGTTGAGCGGTGTTTCCTTGCCGCTGTAGGTAAAGGTTCTGACCTTGTCGGTAGCCTTGTCGTATAACGCAATCGACACTCGCGTTATCTGTGGATGCAGATCCCTGACAACCTGATGTAAATGCACCAGCTTCTCGGCGAGGGAATCAGACTGGTTGAGAGTGATCAATACATCATTCCGGCTGCGCATAGTTGGGTCGTAAAATCAGGGTTGGAGATTGTCTCCAAGCATAGCCAATACTGACGCAGAGCGTTAGGCTAAAACCAGAGTTTGTTGATCGCCACACAAAAAGGTTAACAGTAGATGATCTGGAAGCAGGAATTTATCGAATTGGCGCCCCTTCCCCGTGGGTTCCACCTGGTGACTAACGAGATTGTTGCCCAGGCGCCGGACCTCAGGAACTGTCAGGTTGGGCTTTTGCATCTGTTTATTCAGCACAGTTCCGCGTCATTGGCGATAAACGAGAATGCAGATCCGGACGTGCGGGGTGATCTGGAGCGGCATTTCAATGTGCTGGCCCCGGAAGGGGCGGATTACTATCAGCACACCGCTGAGGGGGTCGATGATATGCCCGCCCATATAAAAAACGTGCTGATTGGCCACTCACTGACAATACCGATTTCCGATGGCCATCTGGCCCTGGGAACCTGGCAGGGAATCTATCTGTGCGAGCACCGGGATCATGCCGGGAGCCGCCGCATTGTGGCGACGCTGCAGGGGCGGTGGTAAGGGGCTGGCAGACCCTCTTGAGGGGATCTGCCAGTATGGCCTGTGTCAGAGTGGGGCTGTCACCTCAAGTTGCTGCTGTCCGTCCTCCGTCAACAGAGGTAGTGAAACACTGCCGCTGACGCTGACTGCGGAAACCGTCAGATCGCGGGAAAAGGCGCCTGCGAATGTCGGGTGCTGACCATAAAGCATCATCACCAGCTGATCCCCGGTGTTCAGTCGCTCTGCAATCCCTGTCAGTTCGATGTCATGCTGGCCGAAGCCGCGAATTGGCTGAACCTGCTCGTCGATCAGCTCGGGAATACTCGTACCTCCGCGGATGACACCCACCCCGACAAACAGGATGGCATCGCAGGTGCCGGTTGCAAACACCGGGTCGGATTCATCCAGACACCGCTCCTCGAGGTCAGACAGGGGGGCTCCGACATTCAGTGTGGCCGTCGGTATTCCGGCGATGACCCCGTCATTCTCCAGGGTTGTCAGAGGAACGATCGTTGGCAATGAACCGGCAGCGCCGGTGAATGTTGTCACCTCGATGTCCTCTCCCAACATATCGTATCTGACCGGGAAGCTGGCGCCGCCAACGGTGACCTCCGGTGCCGCGACCGCGTCACCGGGGGAGAGGGTGTAACATATCTGCTTGCCGGTGGTGATGACGTTATCCGCATCGCCGCGCCCCAGAAGCTTTTCATTGAACCAAGCGACGGCCGCCTGATTGGCGCTGATGTCACCGCAATCCGTCAGCGTGTTGAGACCAGCAGCAGGCAGGTCCGGAAGCGATTCAGCATAGAAACCGAGGTTCGCCAGGGTTTCCTGGATCAGGCCGACGTTCGGAGCGAGGTAGTGGTGGCTGAAGGGGTAAGTGAGCAGGCGCACATCGCCGCCGGCGGCCTTCAGCTCCTTGTAGTTTTCCCAGGCATCGTTGAAGGGAAACAGGCTGTCCCGCATGCCCTGAAACATGAGTACGTCGATCGGGTAAGGATTCATCTGTGGTGTCTTGATAACGTATCGGCCGTCACTGGTGATGGGGACGCGGCCGGTGATCGGGTCCAGCAGGTATTCCTGGCTGTTTCCGCTGTCGAACAGCTCGAGGTTCCGTTCATTCTCCCAGAAATAGCTGGGGCTATGGTAGTGGAAGAAATCCAGTGCCGGCTCGGGGAAACGGTGTTGAACAATACCATCAAGCAGTGATGAACGAAGGTAAGGATCCATGGAGCCGCCGGTCCCGGCATCGCCGGCGAGGGAAAGGAACGCCAGCCAATAGTTCTTGGTGACATTGCCCGGGTTCAGGCTGTAGGTCAGGTCGTGCCAGGTAATGTGCGGCACCATGGCATCCATGCGCTGATCGGGATCCACGTTATACAGCAGGTATTGGAAGCCACCTCCATAGCTGCCGCCGACACCACCCAGCAGCAGGTTGTTGTCACGGTATTTGAGGTAATCCAGATGACTTTCCGCCCAGTCGACTATCTGGACGAGATCTTCGCCTTCAAAGTCCGGATCCATTACCCGGATGGTTCCGCCGCTCTCACCATGACCACGCTGGTCGATGCTGATCACAGTGAAGCCCGCATCCACCAGCGGGGCAATGGGGGCCAGAGGATCATCGCCGGCTTCTGTGGTACGCGTCCCACTGAAGCCGTGGCCCTGGAGGATCAGGGGGTGTTCGGTCTGGCAGTCGAACTGGGTGGGTTCGAAAACCTGGAATACGATCGCGGCACCATCGACGCGGGAAGGCATTTCCACGCGATAACTGCGGCCGCCGGCCAGATCACTGTTCCGGTCACAGGAAGCGTGTACCAGCTCACTGATGCTGTCTGTCAGGGGGCGGGAAATAGGTCGGGTGGTTGCGGGCGGGGTGTTGGTGTCGCGGCTTGCGGTGTCGCCCAGGGTGGCCCCGCCAGGGGAGTCGGAGCTGCCGCCGCTTCCTCCGCATGCCGCCATCAGAGCCACGCTGGTCCCGATAACCAGGGCGTTGGTTAATCTGTTCATGATATCGCCTTATTATGTTTTTGTTGTGATGCATTACAAAACGTGACAAAAGTCACAATAAGGCGGGGCGATATGTGGGGCGATGGCCAGAGTGCCCGGGCACCATGGCACGCAGGTCAAAGCTTCAGGGAGCGTGATCCTTGCTAAAGGTGGTATCGCCTCTCGGGGCGTCCAACGCTGCCGTAGGTCACTTCCGCTCTAAGCTCGCCCTTGCCAACCAGAAACTCCAGATAGCGGCGTGCGGTGGTGCGGGATGCGCCGATGGCATTGCCCAGTTCCTCGGCACTCCAGTGCTGGCCGGATGACAGCACCTCACGAATTTTATCCAGCGTGATGCTGTCGATGCCCTTGGGGAGTCGTTCATCGCGGGTTGGCTGGGGATCCTCGCCGGAACTCCGGGGCAGCAAAGCATCCACTTCTTTTTGCGCCACCTGAACCAGACCTGATAAGTGGCGAAGGTGATCCCGATACCGGCTGACGGCCTCTTCCAGGCGTTCGAACACCAGAGGTTTGAGGATATAGTCGAAAACCCCGCCGCGCAGGGCGCTTCTCAGGGTTTCCACTTCCTTGGCGGCGGTGATGAGGATAACGTCACTACCGCTATCCTTTGCCCGGAGCTCACGGAGCAGTTCCAGTCCGTTGCCGTCGGGGAAATAGATGTCCAGCAGGATCAGGTGGGGCGCCATCACGTCGATTAGGTCCCTTGCGTCTTCCAGGCTGTGGGCGATGCCACACAGTTCAACGTCGTTAAGGCGTTCGACGAATCGTCGCTGTATTTCCGCAATTTTCCGGTCATCTTCAACAATCAGAACGCGAATGGTGGTCAATGATTGTCCCTCCCTTTGCTGGTTTTGGGTAGGTAGAGGGTGAAGCGGCAGCCTTTTCCGGGCAGGTCGTCGACGGTGACCGATCCTCCCCAACGGTTCAGGAACTGGCTTACCAGATGCAGGCCGTAGCCATGGGTATCACCTTTTTTTGTGCTCACGCCTTTCTCGAAAATCTTCTGGCGCGCGTTTTCGGGGATACCCGGCCCCTGGTCTTCCACCTCGAATATCAGTTCGTGTCCGAGATCGGTCATTGATAGCTGAATGCGTCCGCCTTCACCTACCTGCTGGCGGGTTGCTTCAAGGGCATTGTCGATCAGGTTACCGAGTACGCTGACCAGTTGATCTCGCGGCATGTCGGCAGGTATGTCCGTCATCCGGCTTTCCGGATCGATGTGGAGGTGCAGGCCCATTTCCCGCGCCCGGTTGTACTTGCCCAGCAGGCAGCCGGCAATAACCGGATCGGGCACGGCATCCAGCAACAGGTGAATCAGCGCCTGGTGATCACTGACCTCACTACCGATCAGGTTGAGTGCGTCTTCATAAGCCTCGATCTGGATCAGGCCGGCAATGGTATGGAGCTTGTTGGAGTATTCATGGGTCTGGCTTCGTAAGGTGTCGGCATACTGCTGTATCCGCGTGAGTTGCCGGCTGACCTGATCCACTTCGTCCCGAAGCCTGAAACTGGCGACCACGCCAATAATGTCCACGCCCTGGCGGACCGGTAACCGGTTCACGATCATCTGACGGTTCCTCAGCCACACTTCCCGGTCAAAGTCCGGTGTGCCGGACTCAAGCACTGAAAGCAGGTCGCTCTCGGGCAAGATCTCGAGAATGGGGCGGCCTGCCAGAGGTGTGTGCGGGTCCAGTCCGAGGGTTTCCAGGGCGGTCCGGTTCACGGTGGTGATGATGCCGTCGCGGTTGATGGCAATGATCCCCTCCCGGACCGACTGGAGTGTGGCGTCCCGCTCCTGGAACAGGCGTGCAATTTCTTCCGGTTCCAGCCCGAATATAGCGCGTTTGAATCGCCCGGCTATCACTATGGCGATCAGTATGCTGATCAGTAGCGCCAGGCCGACAACGCTGTAAAGCACAATACTGTACCGTTCGATGGTTGCGTTCACCTGATCGACGCCATAGCCGACGGAAACAATGCCGATAATCTCGCCGCTATCCGGTTCAATCACCGGTGCCTTGCCACGCATGGAGTCGCCCAGACTGCCTTCGGCCCTCGCCACGTAGGACTCACCATCAATCAATGCGCGCCGTCCGTCATCACCGTCGTCGTCTGCCATGGAGTGGCCAATTCGCTCAGCGGAGGGATGGGCAAGGCGAACGGCCTGGTGGTCGCCGATCACAATGAACAGGGCTTCGTTGGTGTGCGCCAGACGACTGGCCAACAGGTTGAGGGCTTCAATATCACGCTGGCGGATTCCCTCTATCACGGAGGGTGCCGCGGCAACGGTTTTTGCGACCATCAGTGCCCGTTGCCCGATCTCGTCAAACAGGGAGCCGCTGAGGTAATAGCCAGCGAATACGCCGATCAGGGTAGTTTGCAGGGCACTGACGAACCCGAGCGACAGGATCATTCGGGTTTTAAGTTTGGTTTTTCGGAACACGTTATCTGCAGCGATTGGATTGTTGTCGTTATGTCATCAGGTTAAATCACACGCCCTGCGATTGCCCGTAAATTTTATGAACTTAACGCCCATTAAATTCTTTAAAGGCTTTACGCCCAGAAACTTCTGACGACGTTGATTGCCCTCTAGTCTGTTTTTGCGAGTCTCCTGCCAGCGGCGCCCAGCAATGAGATCTGCCCTGGAAGAGACCATAAAAACAAGAGTGAGGTGACAATCATGACTATCAAACGAACGCTTTCCCTCGTGGCGGCCGCCACTTTCAGCATGTCCGCGTTAGCCTGGCAGCCCTCCGGTAAGGTCGAGTGCATTGCCCCATCCGATCCTGGCGGTGGTTGGGATTTTACCTGCCGTAGCGCCGGCAATGTCCTCAGGGAACTGGGGCTGATTGATGGCACAGTTCAGACCGTGAACATGGCTGGTGCTGGTGGCGGGGTTGCCTTTGCCCACACCGTCAGCAAGCGGGCCGAGGATGACCAGCTGATAGTGGCTGCATCCACTGCCACCACCACACGGTTGGCCCAGAAGCAGTTTCCCGGCCTCAATGCGGATATGGTGAACTGGGTTGGGGCATTGGGGGCAGACTACGGCGTGATTGCTGTGGGCAAAAACTCCGAGTACCAGGACCTGAATCAGCTTCTCGATGCCGTCAATGAGAATCCCAAGTCGGTGAAATTTGCAGGTGGCAGTGCCCGTGGCGGCTGGGATCATCTCAAGGTACTGATCGCGGCAAAGGCCGCTGGCGCCGATCAGCTGCCGTCGATTCCCTATTTGTCCTACAACAACGGCGGCGAAGCCATGACCCAGGTCGTGGGCGGTCAGGTCGATGCTTTTACCGGTGACCTCTCCGAAGTTACCGGCTTTATGGCCTCTGGTGACCTCCGTGTGCTGGCGGTATTGGCGGATGAGCGTCTGCCGGGCGATTTCGCACACATCCCAACCGCCAAAGAGCAGGGGGTTGATGCGGTCGGTCCGAACTGGCGTGGTTTCTACATGCCAAAGGGGGCCTCCCAGGAATCAAAGACCTATTGGGCCAATACGGTCGATACCCTGTACGCCAGCGAGGAATGGAAAAAGATCATGAAGGCCAATGGTCTGATTCCGTTCCACCCACCGGCGGGTGAATTTGACAGCTTTGTTCGTCAGCAGGTGCAGGACATTGAGGCTCTGTCCCGCGAAATAGGACTGCTCAAATGACTGGCTTCGGTGATCGTATCCTTGGTCTTGGCCTTATGGTGCTGGCTGTGGCTTACGGCTGGGTTGCCCAGCAGTGGCCGGAACCGTTCGGAGGTGCCGAAACCGTGGGGCCGGAAACCTTCCCCACCATCCTCGCGGTGGTTCTGGTGGCCGGTGGCATCTATCTGATGATCAAGCCGGATCCCGATGCCCAGTGGCCGCTGGGTAAGTCCGCGCTGGAGCTGGTGGTGTCCCTGCTGGTTCTTGTGGTGTACGCCATGTTGCTGGAACCCTTGGGGTTTGTCATTTCGACAACCCTGGCAGTGGGCGCCTTGAGCTGGCGCATGGGGGCTAACCCCCGAAGCGCATTTGTGACCGGGCTGATCAGTGCGGTGGTGGTGTTTGTGCTGTTCAACTATGGCCTGTCATTGAACCTGCCCGCCGGCCTGATGGAGGTGCACTGATGGAAACGCTCGGTTTTCTGATGGACGGTTTTGCGGTGGCTCTGACGCCTTACAACCTGATGTTTGCCCTGTTTGGCGCCTTTGCCGGTACCCTGATCGGCTGTATGCCGGGCCTCGGTCCTGCCAATGGTGTGGCCATTCTTATTCCCCTGGCGTTCACCCTGGGGCTGCCGCCGGAAACGGCCATGATTCTGCTGACCTCGGTGTACGCGGGGGCCATGTATGGCGGCCGCATATCCTCGATTCTGCTCAATATCCCCGGTGACGAGCCGGCGATGATGACCTGTCTTGATGGTTACCCCATGGCCCGCAAGGGCAGGGCGGCCGATGCACTGGCGATCTCGGCGATCGCATCGTTTTCTGGCGGCCTGATCGGGACGGTTGGCTTGATCATGCTGGCCCCGGTGCTGGCGAAGTTTGCTCTCAGCTTTGGACCGGCGGAGTACTTCGCGCTGTTCCTTCTGGCGTTTGCAACGCTGGGTGGAATTACCGGCAAAAACCCGATGAAAACCGTGATTGCCGCTACTCTGGGAATCATGATCTCCACCGTGGGGATCGATATTTCCACGGGTACCCAGCGCTATACCTTCGGCGTCCTGGAGTTGTACGAGGGGATCGACTTTATTCTTGCCATTGTCGGTCTGTTCGCTATCTCGGAGTTGTTGTTCTTCGTCGAATCACGCATGGGCCATGGCCGCGAAAAAGTGAGTGTCGGTAAGCTGACTCTCAGCTTCCGGGAACTGGTCAGCACCATTCCTACCCAGTTGCGTGGTGGTGTGCTCGGCTTTATATCCGGGGTCTTGCCGGGGGCAGGCGCTTCTCTGGGCAGTTTTATCAGCTACACGCTGGAGAAGCAGGTCCTGGGCAGGAAGGGCAGGTTCGGTGAAGGCGACATCCGCGGTGTGGTTGCCCCTGAAGCGGGCAACAACGGTGCATCATCGGGTGCGCTGGTACCCATGTTGACCCTGGGTGTGCCTGGCAGTGGTACGACAGCGGTTCTGCTGGCGATGTTGATCTCCCTGAACATCACGCCAGGCCCACTTATGTTTACCCAGAATGCCGACATTGTCTGGGGCGTCATCGCAGCCCTGCTTATCGGAAACGTTCTCCTGTTGTTGCTGAACATTCCTTTGGTCGGGGTCTTTGTGCGGTTGTTGTCGGTTCCTCCCATGTACCTGTTGCCGATTGTGACCATGGTTGCCTTCGTGGGTATCTACTCCATCAGCAACAGTACCTTCGATCTGTATTTCATGGTGGCGTTCGGGATTGCTGGTTATTTCCTGCGCAAGCTGGAAATCCCGGTGGTGCCGATCATTCTCGGTTTGTTGTTGGGACCGGAAATGGAGAAGAACCTCGGGCATGCCCTGGTGTTGTCCGATGGCGACTGGAGCATTCTCTGGGCCAGCACCCTGGCCAAGAGCTTCTGGCTGGTCGCTGGGCTGAGCCTGGTGCTGCCGTACCTGGTTGGCCCGCTGCTGCGCCGCCGCATGAACGCTGCCATGAAGGAAAGCCCGGTCAGTGACTGACCGGGCTCCAGTGTGTTCCCGCCAGACGTTTGTCCGGCATGCAGAGCAATAAATACAATTAGCTAAGGAAGAGTGTAATGAGAAAACAAAAAAGATTGGTTTCAAGTATTGCCCTGGTTGTTTGTGGTTTCGCCGCATCAGGTGCGTTTGCCCAGACGGCGGTTTCGAAGCTCTCAGCGGATGCGCCGGTGTCGAATGTTTCCGCGGACGTGTACGGCCAGCTGAACTATGGTCTTCTGTTTGGGGACACTGGCGACGGCAGTGAGCACTTCATTGTCGATAACGACAACAGTGGGAGCCGGATTGGCGCCAAACTGAAAGGCGATCTGAACGATACGGATCTGGTGGTTGGCGCCCACGTGGAGCTGGAATATCAGCAGAATGCCTCTAACAAAGTGACGCTTGAAGAGCGTTCGATAAGCGGCGAATTCAATGAGCGTCAGCTCAATCTGTTTGTCTCCGGCGGGTTTGGCACATTATCACTCGGTCAGGGTGATGGGGCGGCGAACGGTAACATCGAAAGGGATTTGTCGGGCACCAAGGTAATTTCGTATACCAACCCCGGGCTGGTTGGTGGCGGTCTCGAATTTCTGGACGATGCCACCGAGACACGGGTCCGTTTGGGGGCTGCTACGAGCGATCAGGATTTCGAGAGCCGGTACAGCCGTGTGAGGTACGATCTGCCAGCTCTGGGTGTGCTGGAGCCTTCGATAAGTCAGGGCATCAAGGACGGTGACGACGTTTCAGAGATCGGGGTGCGCTTCTCTGGCCAGTTCGCGGGCAAAATCTCCGGTGCTCTGGGTTATTCCATCAAGGACAGTGGTGGGCAAACCGGCGATGTTGAGACCCTGGGTGGTTCATTGTCGTGGTTGCATGATAGCGGCATCAACGTGACCGGCGCCTACTCAACCAGCAGCGATGAGGACGATGCCAATCCGGATTCCGATTTCTACCTGGCAAAGTTGGGATACATAATCGGCAAGCATGCCTTTGATATTCACTATGCCGAAGCGGAAGACCGCGTTCAGAGGGGAGACTCTGCAGAGTCCGTCGGCGTTGGGTATGTGTTTACCCCGATTAAATGGTTCGAGGCTTATGCCGGTTACAACAACCATTCCCTGGAACGTCAGGGTGCGGACTTTGACGACGTGGACACTGTTCTGGTTGGGGGACGGCTTAAGTTCTGATACCTGCTTCTTTGTTGTTGTCCATGGGCAATTGAGCCCGGTTTTGCCGCACCCCGATCAAGGGTGCGGCTTTTTTTGGTGGAAGGTGGTCAGAGATTGGCTTCGGCGTATTCCGCCAGAACCGACCTCGGTACGCCTTGAAGGTGGATGTGCCCACCGTGGCGGAAGCCCTTGAAACGCTCTGTCATGTAGGTAAGGCCGGAGCTCAGGGCGCTTAGGTATGGTGTATCGATCTGCGCCAGGTTGCCCAGGCAGATCACCTTGGAACCGTTGCCCGCGCGGGTGATGATGGTCTTGATCTGGTGCGGTGTCAGGTTCTGGGACTCATCAATGATGATCAGGCTGTGCTGGAAACTCCGCCCACGGATGTAGTTCATGGATTTGAAGTGCAGCGGCACCTTGCTGAGAATGTAGTCCACACTGGCGGTCATGTTCTCGTCGTCTTCATGGAGTGCTTCCAGGTTATCGACGATGGCGCCCAGCCAGGGCTCCATTTTCTCTGCTTCGGTGCCCGGCAGGAAGCCAATGTCCTCGTCCAGGCCCTGGGTGCTGCGTGTGGCGATGATGCGCTTGTACAACTTGCTGGCGACGGTCATCTCGATGCAGGCGGCCAGTGCCAGGATGGTTTTACCCGACCCTGCCGAACCGGTGAGGTTGACCAGGTGAATGTCCGGGTCCAGCAGCAGGTTCAGGGCCAGGGACTGGTAGATGTCCCGGGGGACCAGGCCCCAGACTTCCTCGTTCATCAGGTCGTGCTGATGCAAATCCTGCATGACCAGTTGATCATCGGACAGGTCCACGACCTTGCCGACAAATCCCTGTTCGTCCACCACAAACTCATTGATGTTGAGCTTGGCCAGATCGCCTTCGCGCTTGAGGATATGCTCGGTGATGCCTTCCCGCTGAATGGTCTCCACCTTGGCGATGTTGTCCCAGAAGGAGTTGGGAAACTCCTTGTAGCCCCTGGGGAGCAGGTCGATGTCATCCAGCAGCTGGTCATTGTGATAATCCTGGGCTTCCACACCAAATCCGCGGGCTTTCAGCCGCATGTTGATGTCTTTGCTGACCAGGATGATGTCCCGGGATTTGTGCCTGTCCTGAAGGGCAGCGAGGGTGTTGATGATCTTGTTGTCGTTCAGGTTTTCCGGCAACGAATGATTGTTGTGGTGATCCGTACTCATCAGGATCGACAGCGTGCCGAGGGGCGCGGCTTTCTTGCCGCGAACGATTGGAACGCCTTTCTCGATGTCTTTCGGGACAGCATCGCCCAAGAGTTTGTCGATGTTGCGGATGGCCTGGCGACAATCGGCCGCGACCGCCTGTTTACCGGATTTGAGACTGTCGAGTTCTTCGAGGACGGTCATCGGGATGATGACATCGTGTTCTTCAAAATTGAGGAGAGCGTTCGGGTCGTGAATCAGGACGTTGGTGTCGAGGACATACATTTTTCGGCGAGCTTGCGATGCTCCTGGCATAGGGCGCGTTACCTCTCTGGTGGCTCAGTCGTTTCAGGCACAGCGGCTGGTGAGTTCCTTGTCAGAAATCAGTTTTAGCATGTCGTAAGTGGTGATGATTCCAGTGATTTTCTTGTCTTTCGTGACGAAAATCCGATGCAGGTGTTCACGCATCATGATGTCGGCGATATCGCGAACGGGCGTCTGTTCATCAACGGAAAGAATACTCGGCGTCATGATGTCCCGGACTTCGACGGGAACCTTGCCCATCTCCTCGAAGATGGCCATGCGCAGGCGGCGGGCTTCCTGTTCTTCCTCAGGGGTCAGCCGGGCGTCGTTGTCGTTCCGGTTGGCATTCCAGCGGAATTCAGTGATGTCCTTCAGGGTGGCAATACCGACAATGTCACCGTGTTCATCGGTCACCGGGCTGCCGGTGATTTCGTTGTCGGTAAGGAAGCGGGCCAGTCTCTCCATGGTCCAGGATTGTGGCACCGCCTTGATACTTGGAGTCATGATCTCGTAAGCGAGAACAGTCATTTACCGGGGTCCTGTGCTGTTAAAGGGTCCTTTTCAACAGAGCTTAGCTTGTCCCGTGCGGCTAGTCATCCCCTGATTGTTTCGAAGGCACCACATTGATGAGTTTACCTTCCTCGCCGTACACCAGGGTGTGGTCCTGATAGCGTTCCTCGCGGGTCACCCGCTCAAGTTGCTCCATGGATTTTACCGGAATGTCCACCAGCAGGGTGTTGACCAGCCATCCGGGTATTGCGCCATTGGGCTCGGTGTGCTGGATCCAGACCATTCGGGTCATGTCGCCTTCGGGAATGAAACGGTACAGCGTATCGGAGCGGTCCACCCGGACGAGGCCATCGACCGCTTCGCGGCGATCAGGGACTGCATTGAGTTCCATGACCACCTCGCCAGAGTTCTGTTCGCCTTGGGTGCGAATACGCAGGACGTAGTCACGGTCGGCCACTGGCCATGGCATGTTGTTCACGGAGTAGGCGTAGCGGTCGTGGAAGTGGCCGTCACCAAACGCATGGGATTTGGTGCAATTGTGTACCCACTCAACACAGGATTCCGGGTTGACCATCACCGCCATCAGGTTTTCGATGGACGTATCCATCAGTGCTTCCGCCTTGAATGCCTGGAAACTGGAATCGTCCTGGTCGATGGTGTAGACCTTGATGTTGTCGGTTTCCTTGCGCAGGGTCCAGCCATCGGCATTTGCAGCGGGTAATGCCGCCTGGACCAGTGCCGGCAAGGTGGCGGTGCAGGCCAGAAGAGCAGCCAGGATGCTGGTCATGAGTTTGCCGTGGGCTCTTGGGTAACGCATAGAGTACACTTCCTTGATAGTGGTGCCGCGAGTCTACCATGCACATTTGTGGAGGCGTGGCGTTGAATCCAGGGATTGTGAACTGGGTATCTGCCTTTACATTCACACATTGAATTTGGCCCGAATTGAAGATGACGATAAAGCAGCTGGTTGATGAAAAAGGAAGGGTGCAAACCGGGGTGTTTTCGAGTCCCGTGGAATCGGTCAATTATCTGGACTATGACCTGCGAACGGTGATGGACAGGCCGCGTTCCCGGCTGGCCCGCAAATGGCGATTCAATCAGTTCCAGTTTGTCAGTGTCATGTCGGGGCACTGGGTGTTCGGTCTGGCCATTGTTGACCTGAAACTGGTGAGCAACGGTTTTTTCTACCTTTACGATTTTGCCTCTGGAGAAATGCTCGAACAGACGTTCATGCAGCCGCTTGGCAGGGGCACCGTGATTGAACCGCGCCCAGAGGACGGTGTGGCGAGCTTTCGCAGTAAACGGGCACACCTGAGGATTATTCCGGGCCCGGAAAGTCGAAGCATCAGTGTCACCGCAGGTGATGCCATTCGTGGGATGTTTACGATGTCTGAAGACGTGGATCCCCTGAGGCTGTCGTGTCCGGCTGGCTACAATGGCTGGGTATATACCCGTAAGTCTGCGGGTTTGCCGGTCACCGGTGAAATTCGCTGGGGAGACCGGGTCTGGCGTTGTGACGATCATACCCGAGGCTCGATCGACTGGAGCTGCGGCTTCATGCGCCGTGAAACGGCCTGGAACTGGGCGTGCCTGGCCGGCCAGCTGGCGGACGGTACCTCTGTGGGCCTGAATCTCGCCACCGGGGTGAACGAATCGGGGATGACCGAGAACGCACTTTGGCTTGATGGTCGCTGTATCAAGCTGGATCTGGCCCGGTTCGAGTTTGATCGGTACGACACGTCCGCACCCTGGCGGGTGGCCACCAGCGATGGCAGAGTGGATCTTCGTTTTGTGCCCTCGGGTGTGCGCAAGGAGCGGCTGAATGCACTGGTGCTGGCGTCCAACTTCCGTCAGTACGCGGGCACGTTTGAGGGGGTTGTGATGGATGACAAGGGTAAAAAAATCCCCATAGCAGGGCTACGGGGATTGATGGAAGATCATTTCGCCCGCTGGTGACCGCGGGCGAGGTCGGAGTGTCAGCTTTCCGGCAGGGTGACGTTCAGTTCCAGTACGGAGCAGCTGTCATTGCGATCTACTTCCACCTGAACCATATCGTCACTGATCTGCACGTACTTGCGAATAACCGCCAGCAGTTCCTGCTGCAGCTGGGGCAGGTAATCCGGCTGTTCGCGCTGACCGCGCTCATGGGCAACAATAATCTGCAGTCGCTCTTTGGCAACATTGGCGGTGTTGTTGCTTTTCTTGCTTCTGAAATAATCGAGGAAACTCATCCCTTAGCCCCCCTTGAACATCCGTGAGAGAAAGCCCTTTTTCTGGGCAGACATAAAGCGATGTTCCCGTTCTTCGCCAAGCAGACGGGCCACGGCGTCGTCATAGGCCTGACCGGCATCGCTGTTTTCTTCAAGAATCACCGGTAGTCCCTGGTTGGACGCGTTCAGCACGATCTGGCTTTCCGGGATGACGCCCAGCAGAGGGATGGCAAGAATCTCTTCCACATCGCCGACAGACAGCATTTCGCCCTTTTCCACCCGGGAAGGGTTGTAGCGGGTCAGCAGCAGGTGTTCCTTGACAGGATCCTGGCCCATCTCGGCACGACGGGATTTGCTCTGAAGGATGCCCAGGATGCGATCGGAATCCCGCACCGAGGATACTTCCGGGTTGGTGACCACAACGGCTTCATCCGCATAGTACAGTGCCATCAATGCACCGTGTTCGATGCCGGCCGGGGAATCGCAGACAATGTAGTCAAATGTTTCCGACAGCTCGTTAATGACTTTTTCAACGCCTTCACGGGTCAGAGCTTCTTTTTCCCGGGTTTGCGAGGCTGGCAGGATGTACAGACTCTGGACGCGCTTGTCACGGATGAGTGCCTGGTTCAGCGATGCCTCACCCTGGATGACGTTGACAAAGTCATACACCACCCGGCGTTCGCAGTTCATGATGAGATCGAGGTTGCGCAGGCCCACGTCAAAATCAATGACCACGGTTTTGTGGCCGCGTTTGGCCAGGCCAGTACTGATTGAGGCGCTGGTGGTGGTTTTGCCTACGCCACCTTTTCCTGAGGTAACGACAATGATTCTAGCCAAGGTTGCATTCCTGTTTCACGGTGGATTCGTCATAAATGCCGAATAAATCGGTCGTTATAGTCTTATCAGGCCTTTTCCAGTGGCGTCACCACCAGCAGGTCGTCCCTGAGCTGGATCTGAACGGCGGCTTTCCAGCTTTTCTCCTGAAGATCCTCGGAGATTTTATAGTGTCCGGCGATGGACACAAGCTCCGCTTCCAGTGACTGGCAGAAAACCCGGGCGGACTGCATGCCGTGTATGCCAGCCAGGGCGCGACCACGTAATGGGCCGTAGACGTGAATATTACCTGCCGCCAGTACTTCCGCGCCAGCCTGAACAGGGGCCAGAATGATCAGGTCACCCTCAGGGGCATACACCTGCTGGCCCGAGCGCACCGGTTGGTTGACGATGCGGGCGGGTGCGGGCCCGGATGGCAATTCGGCGGCCGGGCTGGCTTCCGGTTCGCTCACCTGTGCCGGCTCGTTGGCCGCCGCGGCGTTCTGATCGGAGGGGTTGACCTCGCGATCGCGCTGATTGCCTCCGGGCATCAGAGCAAGCGCGGCTCCCCGGGCCAGCCTGCGCTGGTCATCGTTGCCACCGCGCACACCGACAACGTGGATATTGTTGCGACGGCAGGTGCCGATAATCTTGAAGAAATCGAGTTCGCTGCTCAGGCCTTCGTACTTTTCCAGGCTGATGATCAGGGGAATGTCTTTGAAGAACCCCGGGGCCTGGCTGATCTTGTCCCGCAGGGTGTCCTCGAATTCGTCATTGTCGAAGTAATAAAGCTCCAGGGCCGTCATGGACACGCTGGCGCTTTTCAGTTGAAAGCAGTGTTGTACCCCTGAGGTGGCGGTATCGCTCATGAAAGGCTCTCTTCCTTGGGATCGTTCCGGGTGTCGGCAGGGCGAGCACGCAGTGGTTCGCCTTCAATGCGGATGCCGGACCAACCGGTGCTGATGAACTGACGAATGTTACCATGGCTGTCGCCCGAAGGATCATTCAATACCTGTTGGTAATGTTGTGCGAACAGTTGCAGGGTATCCGCTTCGTTGAGGCTGCAGTATTGACCCAGTGCAAATACCTTGGAGGAACCCGCGTTCTCGCCTGCGGCGTTGAGCAGTGGGCCATTGTGGAAACCGGTCGGTTGGTATTCGAAATAGCGGTCAATCAATGCCAGGGTGTCGTCAAAGTCGGCGTGGCCTGCTCTCAGGGAAGCCAGGTGAATCCGCACTGCCTCGGTCACGTTCATTATTTATGATCCTGTTTGGGGCCTTTTTGATAACGGGATTTCCACTCTTCATAGGGCATACCGTAGATGATCTCGCGGGCGTCCGGGTCGGACAATTCAAAGCCCCGCTCGCCGGCTTCGGCGCGATACCACTTGGAAAGGCAGTTTCGACAGAATCCGGCCAGGTTCATCAGGTCCAGGTTCTGGACTTCGGTGTGTTCACGCAGGTGTTGTACCAGGCGCCGGAATGCCGCAGCTTCGATTTCGGTTTGTGACTGCTCGGGAATGGGATTTGTCATGGTTGCTCGCCTGTTGGGCTATAGAGATCCTGACATTCTCTGTATGTTAGCTTAAGATACAAGGCTGTATATATGTACAGATTATCGACCCGAGTTGTTGCCCGATGCCCCAGCGCAAGATCATACATGTGGATTGCGACTGCTTTTATGCCGCCGTGGAGATGCGGGACGATCCCTCGTTAAGGGATGTACCCCTCGCCGTGGGCGGAGAAGGCGGCCGGGGTGTGGTGACGACCTGTAATTACCGCGCCCGCGCGTTCGGGGTACGCTCCGCCATGCCGGGTGGGGAGGCTCGACGCCTGTGTCCCGGATTGGTGACGGTGCCGCCGGACATGGCGCGATACCGTGCCGTGTCGCAGCAGGTCATGGCCATTCTGCGAGAAATGACCGACCTGGTAGAGCCACTATCCCTGGACGAGGCGTTCCTGGACGTCAGTGATGTTGCCGACCACAAGGGCAGTGCCACGTTGATGGCGCAGTACCTTCGCCAGCGTGTGCGGGACGAGGTCGGCATCACGATCTCCGCTGGCGTGGCCCCCAATAAATTCCTCGCAAAAATAGCCAGTGACTGGAAGAAGCCGGACGGCCTGTTCGTGATTCGTCCCCAGGACGTGGAAGGCTTTGTGGCCCGACTGCCCGTGGAAAAGTTATTCGGGGTAGGGCAGGTCACCGCTGGCAAACTTCACGCCCTCGGCGTGAGCACCTGCGGCGACTTGCAGGTGATCGGTGCGGAGGTATTGATCGACCGTTTTGGTAAACAGGGCTACCGGCTGCACGAGATGGCGTTTGGTCGCGATGAGCGCCCGGTGGTGGTGTCCCGCATCGCCAAGTCCCTGAGTGTGGAGCGAACCTTCTCCCAGGACCTGCCTGACAAGTCCGCCTGTGAGTCGGTGATGGCCTCGCTGGTGGCCGACCTGAATCTGCGGCTGAACCGCAAGGCCCGTGACAAACCCATTCATAAGCTGTTCATCAAAATCCGCTACAGCGACTTTTCGACCCACACCCTTGAGCGGGTTAGGGAACAGATACGCGAACCCGGTGTTGAGGATTTCGGCCCTCTACTGGATGAGTTGGTCACGGACAGTGCACGTCCGGTTCGACTGTTGGGGTTGGGCGTTCGTTTTCGCGATGATGATTCGCCGGTAATGCAATTGCGGCTGTTTGAGTGACGGCGGATCACCAAGCCCGGTTGCAAAGCCAGAGTCAGGCGGCGAGCAGAATCCGGAGTGGCTCGGCAAAGCCGTTTACCGCCAGTGCCCCCATGCATCCGCCGATCAGCGCGCCGGCGACGACATCGCTGGGATAATGCAGTCCGAGGACAACCCGTGACGCCGCCACACTCAGGGTAAAAGGTAACAATGGCCAGAACAGTCCCGGAGCCATCATGGCAATGATGGTGGTGAAACAGGCGGCATGGAGGGTGTGGCCGGACGGGAAACTGTAGCGGTCCAGTGGCGGTGTGCCGCAATTGATGCTTGGGAAGGAAATAAACGGTCGCTCCCGGATCAGCCAGCGTTTGAGCAGTTTGTAGGTCACTGTACACGTGAGCCCGGTGGCTGCCATCAGCAGGGCCAGTGTCAGTCCATGGTCAGGGCGGATCAACGGCATGGCGAGAATCAGCGCGTACCACAGCCAGCCGTCACCCAGGCGACTGACCAGCTGAAAATAGCTGTGCACTGGCCGGAAGCGCAGGCTCTGGTTAATGGCCTGACAGAACGCGAATTCGCGCTGGTCCACCAGGTTAAAGAAACGAGATGCTTTGGTTGTCGATGGCATGGTCATTGACCTTTGTGGGCTGATTGAATACCAGCTGTTCAAACTGTTCGATCTGGCTGGTCCAGTTCAGTTCCAGTGCATCCAGGCGTGCCTGGGCGCGGATTCGGTTAAGTAATGTGGGCTGATCGGCAAGGCGAAGGGCGTTGTCCACGAAGCCCTCATCGTCTGTTAACGATGCCTTCATGCCGTTGTCTTCCTGGCGAATATGTTCATTGGCCGCGGCATCGTCGAAGGCCACCACGCCCAGGCCACTCGCCATGGCTTCGGTCACCACGTTGCCAAAGGTGTCGGTTTTGCTGGGGAACAGGAAAATGTCACCGGACGCGTAATGGCGCGCCAGGTCCTCCCCGCGCCGGGTGCCGCAGAAAATGTACTCCGGATGACGTTCTTCCAGTTGTTTGCGCAGAGGGCCATCGCCCACCAGGATGAATCGGGTCTGGGGGTGCAGTCCCCGGATGCGCTCAAAGCAGGCAACGGCCATCTGCAGGTTTTTCTCGGACGCCAGTCGACCCACATACAGAACTCCCCGGTCACTGTCTTTCAGGCCCCATTGCTGACGCAGAGCCTCGTCGCGCTTGTGTGGGCTGAACCGATGGCAATCAACACCCCGGCTCCAGAGTCCCGTTGGCGTGATGCCCATGTCAGCGACCGTGCGCTGCATTTTTCGGGTAGGCACCAGAGTGATGGCGGTGCGATTGTGAAACCAGCGTCCATAGGTGCATAGCAGCTTTTCCAGGAACCCGGCGCCGTAGTATTGGCTGTAGGAATGAAAGTTGGTGTGAAAACCGGAACTGACCGGTATGCCAAGCCGTCTGGCAGCGGTGACGGCGGCCACTCCCAGTGGCCCCTGGGTGGCGACGTAAATGGCGTCCGGGCGTTGCACTTTCCAGAGCCTGGTCAGCGAGCGGGCGCTGGCGATGCCAAACCGCAGGTCGGGGTAGCCGGGTAAGGGCAGTCCTGTCACTACGTGTTCAGCGGAAAACAGTTGATCGCCGGCGCAAGCCACCTCTCCTTTGGTTTCATGCTGCTGGCGGGGACGTACAACATTTACGCTGTGTCCACGTTGCAGCATGCCCTGACACAAGTGTTTCAAGGTATTTGCCACGCCATTGATTTCCGGAGGAAAGGTCTCGGAAACGATGGTAATGTGACTGCTTCGCCTGATGGCCTGCGATGAGTTGGTCACGGTGCGTCCTGTGTTTCCCTGAATCATGTGTCCACTATGGAAAGTCGCTGTGACAGTTGTGCGACAAACCCGTGACAATCTGTTTACCTTTTGATCAGACGAACCGGAGTATCTATGCAGACGCGCAAGCTCGGTAGTACCGATATCAATGTCAGCCTGATTTGCCTCGGCACCATGACCTGGGGCGAGCAGAATACGGAACAGGAAGCGTTCGAACAGCTGGATCTGGCGGTATCAGAAGGCATCAATTTCATTGATGTGGCGGAGATGTACCCGGTGCCGCCACGTGCCGACACCCAGGGGCGGACTGAGCAGTATCTGGGTAACTGGCTGGCTCGCCGCAGCCGCCGGGATGACCTGGTGATCGCGTCCAAGGTAGCGGGGCCGGGTAATGGGCTGAGCTATCTGAGGGATGGGCCTCGCCTGACCCGTGATCATATCCGCCAGGCATGTGATGACAGCCTGAAGCGGCTGCAGACTGATTACATTGATCTCTACCAGGTGCATTGGCCGGACCGGCATACCAACTTTTTTGGCAAGCTGGGTTATGCCCATGACCCGGAGGAGCAGGCGACGCCGATTGAGGAAACCCTTTCGACTCTCGACGAGTTGGTGAAAGAGGGCAAAATCCGTCACATAGGACTGTCCAATGAAACGCCCTGGGGCGCCATGGAATACTTGAGGCTTTCGCGGGAAAGGGGCTGGCCCAGGGCGGTGAGTATCCAGAATCCCTACAATCTGCTGAACCGCTCCTATGAAGTGGGGATGGCGGAAGTGTCGCACCGGGAGCGCGCCGGACTTCTGGCCTATTCGCCCCTGGCGTTTGGCATGTTGTCCGGCAAGTACCTGGATGGGCAGCGACCTCCGAAGTCCCGTCTGACCCTGTTCGAGCGTTTTAGTCGTTATTCTGGCGGTCGGGCCGAGGCAGCGACCCGTGCCTACGTGAACCTGGCCATGGAGTATGACCTGTCACCGGTGCAACTGGCCCTGGCCTGGGTGAACAGCCGGGACTTTGTCGCCAGTAATATCATTGGCGCCACCACCCTGGAGCAGTTGCGGGAAAATATTGGATCGGCCGGTATCACGTTGGATAGTGAAGTCATTGATGCCGTCGAGGTCATACATCAGGAATTCACCTACCCCTGCCCTTGAACGATCTCGCCCGGCCTGACACACGGAAACATTGAGGGATAATATTTTGACATAAAAGGTTTCATTTTGTGACAAAAAATCGGCTACTTTGTGTGCAGATTCACATCTTTCTGGCTCCGAATCATTAGACTTTAGCCTTATACAAACGTAAACTGCTGCTCTAATAAAAAAGGTCGTCAGAAGTATCATGATTATCCGCATTTTTGTCGCGCTGTTAGCTCTCAATATGGTTGCATTCGTCGTCCGTGCCGAGGCCGAGGAACGCGTTATTGCCGATGAAAACGTCGCTGAGGACGTATACGAGCTCCAGGAACGGATGTCAGGTGACTTTGATCGCGATGATGCTGAGGATGCCTGGACCGAAATTGGTTCCCGCCTGCTGAGTCTCAGTCTGTACCGTTCCGAGTCGGGTGGTAAACGCTATGCCTCTGATCGTGCTCGTGCCGACCACGGTGTTGCGCTGCTGGAAGAAGGTGCTGCCCTGAACCTGAAGTGGAATTTCTGACCGCCGCTGTCCTCCTGCACCCTGTTCTGAATTGTCCGTTCCAGTCCCCGAATAATTCGCCAGGCTCATTGCCTGCACACATCTCTCATGTGATGATCCTCTCCGGAACCCTTTACGAAGGCTATGAAGGAGTATGGATATGGTCGCTGACGCCCCGTTAAGACTGAGCGATACCAATGCTTGTGTGGACGTCATTATTGAGCGGGTGGGTAAGGAGATAACCCTTGGATTACCGTTGGGGCTGGGTAAGCCCGTTCGGCTGGTGAATGCCTTGTATCAGCGTGCCAAGGACGATCCTTCTATCAATCTGCATATTGTGACCGCGCTTTCGTTGCTTGCTCCGCAGGGCGGTTCTTCCCTCGAAAAGCGTTTTCTGGGGCCATTCGTTGAACGTCTTTACGGTCGTATCCCGGAGTTGGCCTACGCTCGTGACGTCAGCGCCAATCGCCTGCCGGGCAATGTTCAAGTCTCCGAATTTTTCTTCAAAGCGGGATCGTTTCTTCACAATACCGGCCAGCAGCGCAATTACGTCTGTACCAATTACACCCATGCAGTACGGGATCTGATGGCCCTGGGGGTCAATGTGATCGGGCAGATGGTGGCACCAGGGGATGGCTCGGGCCAGGTCAGCCTTAGCTCCAACCCGGACCTGTCCCTCGATTTGTTGCCTCTCATGCGGGAGCGGGAAGCTGATGGAACGCCGGTAGCCCTCGTAGGTGAGCTCAATGAGCACCTGCCGTTCATGGGGCAGCATGCGGCAATCGGCGAAACTGACTTCGATATTTTACTGGACCACCGCGCCTCCGATTATCCGCTGTTCTCCGCGCCGCAAATGGCGGTGAGTCCGGAGGATCACCTGATCGGTTTTTATGCCAGTGCCCTGCTCAGGGACGGCGGCACCTTGCAGGTGGGAATTGGGTCTCTGGGTGCGGCGCTGGTGCACAGCACTATCCTGAGGCACAAGGACAATGATGACTGGAGGGCGGTGTTCGACCATCTGAAAGTTGAAGGCAAGTTCCCCCTGGTGAATGACGTCGGTGGAGCCGGCCCCTTCCGGCATGGATTATACGGCTGCAGTGAAATGATGGTCGATGGGTTTATATATCTCCTGGAGGCCGGTGTCCTGACTCGTGAGGTATATGACCACGCCGGTCTGCAGACCCTGATCAATAACGGTGATATCGGGCAGGAAGTTTCCCTCGCGACGCTGGACGTGTTGCGTCGGGAAAAACTGATCGATTCCCCGATGCGGGCCCGGGATGTGCGTTGGCTCACCCGCTTTGGTATTTTCCGGGACTCTGTGGAGTTCAAGGGCGGTCGCCTCAGGATAGCGGAGCAATCGCTGGATGCGGATCTGGATAACGCGGACTCCCGGGAGGCCATTCGCACCCTCGCTCTGGGGGACCGGCTGAGCGGCGGCATCGTCATGCATGGTGGCTTCTATGTCGGGCCGGAATCGTTTTATCAGGCGTTGCGGGACTTGTCCGACAAGGACCGCAATCGCATTTGCATGACCAGCGTGAACTACATCAATCATCTCTATGATCACGCCTTTGGTAATCAACGCTTAAAAGCTGCCCAGCGTGTTCACAGTCGGTTTATCAATTCAACGATGATGTACACCCTCAGTGGCGCAGCGGTTTCCGATGGCCTGGAAGACGGTCGTGTGGTCAGTGGTGTGGGTGGACAGTATAACTTTGTTGCCATGGCCCATGAGTTGCCCGGCGCCCGCTCTATTCTGACATTGCGGAGCACCCGCCAGTCCCGCGGTGAGACGGTATCCAATATTGTGTTCAGCTATGGCCATTGCACCATTCCGCGACATCTTCGGGATATTGTGGTGACCGAGTATGGCATTGCTGATCTGCGGGGCCAGTCTGACGAACAGGTCTACCTGAGGCTGATCCGCATTGCCGACTCGCGTTTCCAGCAGGATTTGTTGAAACAGGCCCAGAAGGCAGGCAAGGTGGCGCCGGATTTCACGCTGCCCGCCGACTGGTGCAATAACACGCCGGAGTCCGTGCGTGAGGCGATCAGCAGCAGTGGTAACGACCAATTGTTCCCGGCTTTTCCCTTCGGTCGTGACTTCACCGATGAGGAGCTGACCCTGGGCAAAGCGTTGAAAACCCTGAAGGCCGCAACGTCGACCCGACGTGGTAAACTGGCTACCCTGTGGCGGGCCTTCCGCGAGAAGGATGAGGAAGGTCAATACTCGTCGCTGATACAGCGCATGGGGCTGGAGAATGCCCGGGGGCTGAAGGCCAGGCTGGATCGACGCCTGGTCATCCATGGCTTGCGCATAATTGACACACCATCGAATACGGGAAGCGAAAAGACCTGATGCAAAAACCTGATGTTTTTACCGTTCACTATGTCCTGAAGAACAAGATCGGGGAGCTGGTTGATACGTCGGAGGGCAGTGAACCGCTGCATTTCCTTTACGGCAGTCAGGGGGTGATCACCGGCATTCAGGAGGCGGTAAAGGACCGCAATGCGGGGGATTGTCTGGAAGTGACTGTGCCACCTGCCATGGCCTACGGAGATCACAATCCGGAACTGATTCGTACGGTACCACGCTCCATGTTTGAGGGGGTGGATAATCTTGAAGTCGGTATGAAGTTCCAGACCAACACCGGAGACAGCGCTCAGATCGTGCAGGTGGTGGGTATCGACGGCAATCTGGTGAAGGTCGACGCCAACCATCCGCTGGCGGGTTTTACCCTCTACTTCGATCTGGAGATTGTCGGTCGACGGGAGGCCACGGAAGAAGAAGTGGCGCAGGGGCGTCCGCTATACTGACTGGCGGGTCGGCCGTGCGGTGTCACGCCTGCTGACGCACGGCCTCCTTGCCTTGTTGGTCTTCCTCCATGGCCCTTTCCCGATAGATCTGCTCCACCCCGGCGGCGATCGTTTCCCGTAATTGTTCCGTTGTTTCCGTCAGAGGGCGGTTGGTGTCGACCCGGATGGGCGGGTGAAAGACGATGGTCACATCCACCGCTGGGTGACGAAGCAGTCGCGGCAGGTGGGACTGGAACTCATCATCGCCGATAAACGGTGCCAGGTGGTCGGGTCGTCCATGGCGTGTGTAAGCGATGCTGATGCCTTGCATGGCAACACCGGCATCCGGCGCAGCCTGGAGCAACCGGCTGTGAAACGGAAGCACGGAGAGTCCCGTGCTGGTTGTACCTTCCGGAAAGATCAATACCGATTGCCCACCGCTCAGAGTGGATGTGATTTCCTGCCTGGCTTCCCGGGCCCTGCCGCTGCCGCGGACAATGAACAGGGTGCCTGCCTGTCGCGCAAGCCAACCGATGATTGGCCAGCGGCCAACCTCCGCCTTGGACAGGAACCGAAGAGGCGTGGCTCCGCCGAGGACGGGTATGTCCGACCAGGAGATGTGATTGCTCACCAGCAACACCGGGCCAGAGGCGGGTATGCCTTGCTGACGAACCCGCAGGCCGAGGCAGCGGCTGGCGCCGTGGAAGCAGAAACGGGCGACGGGCGTACGATCAATGGCCCGACGGGTAACGATTTCCACTATTGTGCAGGTGATTGCGATCAGGGCGGTAGCCAGGAGAAAGGCGGAGAACAGTATCAGTCTCAGGATCAGTCGAATCATTCCCACGGCAATCTCCATCCTCAGATCTTGCCCATAAAGTGTCTGCTGTAGCGTGATGCCAGGCGGCTGACTTCCAGCACTACCAGCACGTCGGCGCAGCGAAACTCGGGGTCCCAGCAGGGTTCTCCGCAGACCCGGGCTCCAAGGCGCATATAGGCCTTGATCAGCGCCGGGACGTTCACCGGGGGCTCTTCGGTGACCGGATGGGCCAGGTGGGGCAGCTTCCGTTTCGGAGTCACGCGAAATTCCTCGTCGGACATGAACTCCCGCTGCAGGTAGCGGGCAATGTTCCAGGCTTTCAGCCCGCCGTCCGACATACTGATGCTGGCGCAGCCAATCAGGTAGTCCACCTGGTGCTTGACCAAATACTCTGCCAGAGAGGCCCACAGCAGCGTGATGGTGGCACCGTTGCGGTAATCCGGATGGACGCAGGTTCTGCCCAGTTCAGCCACGGTGCCTGCGAGCTGGTGAAAGGCGTTCAGGTCAAACTCTCCTTCCGAGTAGAAGCCGCCTGCCTTCGCCGCATTACGCTGATGAAGGATGCGGGTGGTGGCGACCAGCTCACCGCTGGATTGGTCGGTGACTATCAGGTGGTCGCACCAGGCGTCGAAACTGTCCGCATCGATACCTGGAGTGGTGGCTCCGAGGTCCGAGTCGTATTCTTCGGAAAACACCCGGTAACGCAGGCGCTGTGCGGCTTCCACGATGGTTGGTTCGGTGGTTATTCCAGCCTTCAACTGTCTGGTGGGGCGGGTGATGCGTGCAGATTGTGCGCTCATAACCTAGTCTCATTGTTGCCGTTTCCAGTCAAGGCTATGAATGCGGTGTGACAGTGGAATGACCGCCCGATGACGGCTTAGTGACAGGCCCATTCAGACAAATCTGGATGTGAAGTATGTCACGAGCTGTAACGAAGTGGCTGTTCCATGTATATTTCTGAATAGCATGTATAATTGCTGTTACAGCAGGTTGCCTGTATTGTCAGGAATGGAATGCTTCTTCTGAAACCGGAATAACAAAACCAGAGATGGACGGCGTGGAACAGACAAACGAAAGTTGGCGAATTCTCATTGTCGAAGATGACGAACGGCTGGCAGAGCTGACTCGGGAATATCTGGAGAGTAACGGTCTGACCGTCTCCCTGGAAACCCATGGTGGTCGCGCAGTCGAGCGTATCCGCAGCGAGCAGCCTGACCTGGTTGTTCTTGATCTCATGTTGCCGGGGGAGGATGGATTGTCCATTTGTCGCCGGGTGAGACCTTTTTTCCAGGGGCCGATCATCATGCTCACAGCCCGTACCGATGACCTTGATCAGGTGCTGGGGCTGGAAATGGGGGCAGACGACTACATTGGCAAACCGGTGCAGCCCAGAGTCTTGCTGGCGAGGATTCGTGCCATGCTGAGGCGGATCACCGAGGGCACCCAGGGCGGGGCTGGAGAGGCCAACGGTGAAGAGCCGGTCCGGCTGCAGTTTAATGATCTGGTGGTGGATCGTTCCATGCGGGAAGCCTGGCTGAGTGATGAGAGTATTGAGTTGACCAGCGCGGAGTTTGATTTGCTCTGGTTGCTGGCCAGCAATGCCGGGCGTGTTCTCAGCCGCGAAGAGATCTTTACCGCCCTGCGGGGAATTGAGTATGACGGTCAGGATCGCTCCATTGATGTGCGGGTGTCACGGATTCGTCCCAAGATTGGTGACGATCCGATACATCCCCGCCGCATCAAGACGGTTCGCAGCAAGGGCTATCTGTTTGTAAAGGAAGCCTGAACCATCAGCCTCTGGCGCTGGTTGTGTCCCTTGTGGGGCAGAGCCAGCGTTCGTTGCCAGGGTTAACGCAATGCCCCTGAAGTTCTTCCTTAAACTCTACGCGCGCCTGATTGGCCTCACCTTTTTGGTTCTTCTGTTGTGCGCAGCCCTGTTCACAGGGATCAATTCGGTTCGCTCACAGTTTTGGAACGAACGCTTTCCTGAGCCGTTAATGCGTTGGCTGGTGGATGCACCAGCTCCTTTCCTGCAGTATCACTGGCTCCAGCCCCTATACGACTTTCAAGTGTCTGCTCCCGGTGATCTGTCACTGTCCAGCGTTACCCTCGAGCGTCTTGGCTATGATCAGGTTGTTGCCAGGAATTCGAGCATCGGTCAGCAGGTCCTGGTTCAGGATGCTGATGGTTCTGTGTTGTCCCTCCGCTTTCGGGACACCTATCGTGACGTGACTGAGGCGATATCGTTGATTGTGCGCCAACATCTTGATCAAGCTGGCCCTGGAGGTCTGGACGAGAGAGTCGCGTGGTTGGAAGAAGCGTTTCGGGTATCCCTGTCACGGGTTGCGAGTCTGGATAGTGTGCCGGATTCCGAGGTGCTGGAGCGTGTGTCGGAGCGGGGCCTGTCGTTATACCAGCAGAACGCCCGCGAGCCTGCCAGTGTACTCATCCGCCTTGAGGACGGCTCCCTGGTTAACCTCACCATGCCGAAACCTTTCGATCCGTGGGCCTGGCCGGTGGTCCTGCTGTTGGCAGTGGTTAGTGGCGGGATATTGGCGCTTGTACTTTACCTGGCATTGCGGGCGGTCGATAACAATCTTCGGGCGGTCGAATCCGTTGCCGTTCGGATTGCCCGGGGAGAAATGGGTGCTCGTGTGGATGCCGGAGACAGTAAGTTGGTATCTCGGCTGGCGGCTGCATTCAATGGTATGGCGGAGCATATCCAGCGGCTGGTAGGGGTTCAGAGGGAGATGATCCATGCAGTATCCCACGAATTGCGTACGCCGGTGGCCCGCATTCGCTTCGGCGTACAGATGATTGAGGGGGCCTCCACGCCAGAAGCCTTGCACAAGCAGTTGGATGGTATTGACGGCGATATCCAGGAGCTGGACGAGCTGATCGATGAGATCCTGACCTACGCCCGCCTGGAGCAGGGCGGCCCGGTATTTGCGTTGCAGGAAGTCTCGGTGACCGACATTGTCCGTCAGGTGGTGGGTGAGCAGCAGTTGATTCGCCCGAATTTGACGATAGTGGCGAGGATAGACGATGAGTCGGAGCGGTGGGGGGTGTCAGATGTAGAGCCGCGCTACATTCACCGGGCGATTCAGAATCTGGTTGGAAATGCTGGTCGGTATGCTAATGGCACGGTGGAGGTATGCTGTCATTTTGATGAGGATAACTGTCGGGTAGATGTCGAAGACGATGGCCCCGGTATTCCGGAAGAGGACTGGGAAAAAGTCTTTACTGCTTTTGCCCGCCTGGACGATAGCCGTACGCGTACCTCTGGTGGTTACGGTCTGGGATTATCCATCGTTCGCCGGATTCTATACTGGCATGGCGGGCAGGCCTTTGTCAGTCGCAGTGATGCACTTGGTGGCGCCAGATTCAGCCTGGTATGGCCCCGAAAGAAACCGGTGGATGCCATAGTGTGAACTGTGTCTCGTTACCTCACCTGATGTAACAATCCGCATACACAACCTTAACTGAATGCCGGCCTTCGCTTGTCCATAATTTGCAGTGTAAGGGATGACTTTTGAGGTTGTAGTTCTTACGAACTTTCCTTGTTTCATTCGTCATTTGAGGGCCGGTTTTTACCGGCCCTTTTTTTTGGTCTACTGTTTTTGGTTTCTTCCTGCCTTCCGCTGTTAGAATCATGAAAAAACAACGGAGTGCCATCCCGATGCCTGACTACCTTCTTGCCATTGACCAGGGAACCACCAGCTCCCGCGCCATCGTGTTCGATGAGACTGGCACCAGCGTTGCCGTCGCGCAGCAGGAGTTTCATCAATACTTTCCCCGGGATGGCTGGGTTGAGCACGATGCTGTGGAAATCTGGGATAGCACACTGACGGTATGTCGCGAAGTGCTGGAGAGGGCAGGAATAGAAGCGGCAGCCCTGGCGGGGATCGGAATTACCAATCAGCGCGAAACGACTATCATCTGGGACCGGGACACCGGCAAGCCTATTCACCATGCAATTGTCTGGCAAGACCGTCGCACTGCTTCAGTCTGCACCAAGTTGAAAACCGACGGCTATGAAAGCTTGGTCGTCGAGCGCACTGGATTGCTGATTGATCCCTACTTTTCCGCCACCAAGATCGCATGGATCCTGGACAACACCGATGGTGCGCGGGCCAGGGCTGAGGCAGGGGAACTGGCATTCGGCACCGTCGACAGCTGGCTGTTGTGGAACCTCACCAGCGGCCGTTCACATCTGACCGATGCCACCAACGCCTCCCGTACAGCGCTGTTCAATATTCATGAGCAGGCCTGGGACGATGAGTTACTCAGGTTGTTCCGCGTGCCAAGGGCATTGCTGCCGGAGGTCCTGGATTGCGCTGCGGACTTTGGAACAACGGATGAAGTGTGCCTGGGGGCGCCGGTGAGGGTTGCAGGTATCGCGGGTGACCAGCATGCCGCGTTGATCGGTCAGGCTTGTTTTGAGCCGGGTATGGCAAAAAGCACCTATGGGACCGGTTGTTTCCTGATGCTCAATACCGGAAAGCAGGCGTTGCGTTCCGAGAACCGCTTGCTGACCACCATGGCTTATCGGCTGGACGGCGTGCCCTGCTATGCCATGGAAGGCAGCATCTTTGTGGCGGGTGCAGCGATGCAGTGGCTGCGTGATGGCCTGAAGCTGATCCGCCATGCCAGCGAATCTGCCGCCTGTGCCGAGCAGGTCGGGGTGGATAACCCGGTGTACCTGGTGCCAGCCTTTACCGGTCTGGGAGCACCGCACTGGGACCCCCACGCTCGAGGTGCGATCATGGGTCTGACCCGGGACACGGGGATCGCCGAGATCGTGACCGCTGGTCTCCAGTCCGTGTGTTACCAGACCAAGGATCTGGTACGTGCCATTCAGAACGATGGCGCCCGTCTGCAGGCGTTGCGGGTTGACGGGGGCATGGCCGTGAACGACTGGGTAATGCAGTTTCTGTCGGATATCCTGAATGTCACGGTCGACCGGCCTCGGGTGACAGAAACCACGGCATTGGGCGCGGCATACCTGGCAGGGCTTCACACCGGCGTTTATAAGAGTCTGGATGAGATTGCACGGTTATGGGAACAGGAGCGGCGATTTGAGCCAGCTATGAAGCCGGCTCTGAGGGAATCGCTATACGCGGGCTGGTTGGATGCGGTGGAGCGGGTTTGCAATAACTGATCGCCGGGGGCGGTCAGGCTGTCCGCTCAAAGGCAATCAGATGGTCAGCTTCCACTCTCACTGGCACATTTTCGCCCAGGTAGAAATCCAGGTGGCTGCGGAACAGGGCTTCGAATTCCGTGTCTTCCGAACAGCGGAAGCGGTACAGGGTTGAGGTGCCCGCAAATGTTTTCTCGACCACCTTGGGTTTGAGGTCGGAATCCGCATCGTACACGATATCGTCCGGTCTGATCAGCACGTCGACCAGGGTGCCCTGGGGCCATTTGTAGGCCCGGTTGCCGTGAATAATCCCCAGCTCCGATTCAATGGTGTCCGGGCCCAGGGCCTTGCCGGGTATGAAGCCCCCCTGACCAACAAAGCCGGCCACAAATCGGTTAGCCGGTTCGTGGTAGAGGTTGTAGGGCACGTCCCACTGTTGAATGCTGCCGTCTTTGAGTACGGCCACCTGGTCGCACATGGCGAAGGCTTCCTGCTGGTCATGGGTGACCAGAATGGCACTGATGCCCAGGGTTTTGAGAATGTCCCTCACATCCAGGCTCAGGCGTCTGCGCAGGTCGGTATCCAGGTTGGAAAAAGGCTCATCCAGCAGGATCAGAGTGGGTTCCGGTGCCAGTGCCCTGGCCAGGGCAACCCGCTGTTGCTGGCCGCCAGACAGCTCGTGAGGGTAATTGTCCGCGAGATCCTGTAGGTGCACCAGGGCCAGCAGTTCCATGACTTTCTGGCGTTTTTCACTGCGGTTCTCTTTGTGCAGACCAAAGCCGACGTTGTCCGCTATGGTCAGGTGCGGAAACAGGGCGTAGTCCTGGAATACCATGCCGATGCGTCGTTTTTCGGGCGCCACCATACGCCCGGGCAGACTGATGGACTGTGATTGCAGTCGGATTTCCCCGGCACTGAGCGGCAGGAATCCCGCCAATGCACGGAGTATGGTGCTTTTACCGCAGCCACTGGGCCCCAGCAGGCAGCCAATGTCGCCGTGGCTCAGCGAAAAGCTGACGTCCTTGACCACCGAGCCATTACCGTACCCGCAGGACAGGTTGTTGACTTCCAGCAGCCAGTCAACGGGGAGGTCCGCGCTTGGGCTCATTCGGTCAGTCCAGTTTGTTGAGGATCAGGAATTCCAGCAGCGCCTTCTGGGCGTGCAGGCGGTTTTCCGCCTCATCCCATACCACCGAACTGGCGTGCTCCATCATATCGGTGGAGATTTCCTCGCCCCGGTGTGCCGGCAGGCAGTGCATGAACAGTGCGTCCTTGTCCGCTACGGACATCAGGTCGGGACTGATCTGGTAGCCCCGGAAGGCTTTCTCGCGAGCTTTCTGCTCATCTTCCTGGCCCATGGAGGCCCATACATCGGTTACCAGCAGGTGCGCACCGCGCGCCGCTTCTGCCGGGTCCCGAATGATGGTTACCCGATCACTGTGTGTCTGCACCAGGGACTCGTTGGGCTCGTAGCCTTCAGGACAGGCAACGCGCAGGTTGAAGCCGAACTGGGTGGCGGCATTGATGTAGGAATGGCACATGTTGTTGCCGTCGCCTACCCAGGTCACCGTGGCACCACGAATGCTGCCCCGGTGTTCACGGTAAGTCTGCATGTCGGCCAATAACTGGCACGGGTGGAAGTCGTCGGTCAGGGCGTTGATGACCGGAACGCGGGACGCACTGGCAAACCGTTCCACCGTATCGTGGGCAAAGGTCCGGATCATCACCGCATCCACCATGCTGGAAATGACAATAGCGGAATCCTCAATCGGTTCGCCCCTGCCTAACTGTGTGTCACGGGGGGACAGGAACAATGCGGCCCCCCCAAGCTGCGTCATCCCGGCCTCGAACGACACCCGGGTGCGAGTGGATGACTTTTCGAAGATCATCGCCAGGACCCGATTCTTCAGGGTGTCCCGAGTAACGCCGCTACGCCATTCATTGCGAAGCTTACTGGCATGGTCCAGCAGGGCTTCAAGCTCGCTGGCTGTCATGTCATTCAATGTCAGAAAGTGTCTTGCTGCCATGTTCTGGACCTTTATCAAACGAAAACCTTGCCGCACCGCAAAACAAAAACACGCCAGATTGCGGAGTAGCCGCACCGGCGGGTGAACGTGACGGGAGTTGCGTTGGCTGCCTGAAAGACAGGGGCTTAAGTCTAGCCCTTCGGACAGGTGAAGACAACGGCGGTGCGGTAGCGGTTGCGCTGGGTCATGCAGGGAGTTTGGTGCCCCCGTTGTGCGACGTGTACAATAAGCGCCAGGTACATTGCCTCCAGGCAATCCCGTTTTCAATCAGAGGTGAGTGTTCATGGACATTAATGAAACCATTAAGAGCCAGCTTGAGGGTAACCCGGTCATTCTGTATATGAAGGGTACTCCGCAGGCTCCCCAGTGCGGTTTCTCTGCAAAAACCGTCCAGGCTTTGATGGCCTGTGGTGAGCGCTTTGCGTTTGTAAACATTCTGGATAATCAGGAATTGCGCGAAGCCCTGAAAGTATACTCCAGCTGGCCGACTTATCCGCAGCTCTATATCAATGGCGAGTTGGTGGGTGGTTGCGACATCATTCTCGAGATGTCAGAGAGCGGTGAACTGGCCAAGGCCGTCAAGGAAGCAGCCAAACAGGCTGAAGCCTGATTCGCTAGTTTTCCAAACGCTCCGGGGAGAACAGTAGTTCAACCCGGTAGCGTTGTTGTCTTCCTTCCTTACCCGGTGGTTCCGGATAGGGGCTGGCTGCCAGCGCCGCCCGGTAAGCCGCACCATCGATAGCCTCCATGCCGCTTGAGCGGTACACGTCTGCCTTGATCAAGGCGCCATTGCTCAACAAATGTAATTCAATCTCCATTGCAACCGGCGCGGTTAAATTCCGCAAAGTCGGGATGCGGCCGTATTTGAGCTCGCGGGCAATGCGGGTGGCGAGACTGATAACATACGCGTCAGATTCTTCAGGTGCTTCTGTTATTTGTGCAATGTCGCGGTGCGACTCGGCTACTGGTGAGCGGGAGGCGGTGCCGGCAGTATTTGATGGCGAAGGAGCGGTCTCTGGAGCGGTCTCGACAGCCTGAGCGGCCTTGATTGCGGGTGGTGCGGGTGTTGGCGTTTGGGAAGGCGAGATTCGGTGTCGCACCTGCGGCGAGTTCACCATCGTCGTGTTGGTGGTCGGCGCTTCAACGCGGGTCTTTTTTTCAGGACTTGCAGTGGCTCTGGGGGCAGCTTCGCTGCCGGCCGGAATCAGTGCGATGGTCATAGTGGGAGTGGGGTGTTCTGTGGGTTCAGACAACAGGGGGATGGCTGACAGGCCAAGTGTATGAAGCAGCAATGCCAGGGATATGGCAAGGGCGATACGATACTGTGCCGGAAGGCTGGTGCTGCTGCCATAGTCCAGCATGGTCTGTCAGGCACTCCTGAAGGGAAAGGGTTGAGGGCCTATCCGGCCCTGTTTCGCAAGTTTCCGACAACGGCATCCAGAGCCCGGTCAATGAGTGCACCCTGTTCCAGTACCGTCATGCGTCCACGTCGCATCTCATGGGCAAGCTCAATGCGACTTTTCTCGATGACCTTGAGCCCCATGCGATTGACGAACACAAAGCAGTCCGCTTCCTCGATGATGGCTGACAGTTTGCAGCGGAAGCTGGCGCCATTGACCAGGTTGAATTCCACCCAGTTGCCGATTTCAATGTTGTCAATCTGGGCTACGTACTCGGCGACGGCCGCTTCTTCAAGCTCCTGTTGCCGCTCTATGGCGGTTGGTGGCGTTTGTTCCGGCTCCCCTGAGTATGCGTCAGGCATGTCTTCAAAGGCTTCCGCCTGCGCATTGGCCCTGAACGCTTCCGTCAGCTCGTGTTTGAGTTCGCCCATCATTTCATCGAGCTTTGAGGAATTGTAGGAAACCTCTTCCAGCCCGGCGCGAAGCGACTTTATCAGTCCGGGTACGACCCGAACCCACTGGTCCCGTTCGTCGTCTTCCAGGTGAGGGTGCAGGCACCAGATCAGATCGTCCACTACCCTGACGGATTCGAGCCAGCGATGCTCAACGTCATCGCGAAGATAGGCCAGGAACATAACCCGGCTCCAGCCGTTAACCAGAATATTGTGAATCGAATCCGGGAGGTGATAGCGCGCCACTTTTTCCCGAAGGACTCGGTCCACGGTTTCCTGAGCCTTCTGGGACTTGATGCGGCCACGCTCCGATTCTCGGGTCCTCTGCTCAACCAGGGAGGCTTTGCGGTTTTCCCTGGCGAGGTATTGGTCAAATTCGTCACTGAGCTTTTCAAACAAGGACACATCACCATCAAACTCGTTCAGTATGTGTTGCACGATGCTGTGGATCTTGTCGTAGAGTTTGTCGCGGGTTTTCTCGTCGCTGTCGCTCCAGCCAATACCCGCACGAGCCAGTGAATTCAGCAGTCGACGTGCCGGGTGCGTTGCCTTGCTGAAGAAACTCTTGTCCTTGATGACCACTTTGAGTATCGGAATCTGCAAGCGGCTGATCAATACCTGGATCGGCGCAGACAGGTTGTAGTCGTCAAGGATGAACTCAAAGAGCATGGAGACGAGGTTGATCAGGTCCTCATCCAGTTCATTCAGCGCGGGCTTTTTGCCGTCCTCGGCGGCATTGCGGGCCAGCAGTTGTTCCACCACCTGCCGTAAATCCACCGTTACCGGCTCGCCAGCGCTCAGATTGTCGGAGTGGGAGGCTGCCAGTTGCTGGGGAAGGGCGCTTAGTAAGCCGATGAGCTCTGCGCCGCCGATTACGTGAATATTGGGGTCTGACGTGCGCGGTGGAATACCGGCATTGGCCCTCTGCAGTGCCAGCATCTGCCGGATCTGGTCGAAAACCGCGCTGTCACCGGCCTGAATGGAATCCTGAGAAGGTTCGCTGACTGCGCTTTCTGAGGATGTTTGCTTGCCGGCCTTGTCCTTGGCGTCCTTATGTTGCTGGCCCGCTTTGCCGTGGTAGCGGAAATTGGGTATGACGCCGGCCTGAATCAGTATCCGGTTGGCTTCGTCCAGTAACATGCCAAGGTTGGACACGACATAGCGATCAAACTGCTTTAGCAGGATGAGTCGCTCCCGAATCTGGATCTCCAGGGCCTGTATGGCTTCAGTAAAGGCGCTGCACAGGTGTTCCGGAGCCATCGGGTTGACCGGCAATTCTTCACTGGCCTCGGGATAGACAACGCTGAAGCGGGTCTGAAGTTGGTGCAGTGGCCCCTGGAAGTGTGCCTTGGCCTTGGTGATCATGGCATTCAGTGCGACTTGCTCTTCCAGGTCATCATTGCCTACCAGCGAAAGACTGTCCGCTGAAGGTTGTGTGGCCTGGCTGTCATCGCTGAAAACACTGCCGCTGCGGGGCGGATTGGCAAAGTTCTGCGCTACGGCATTCTGGAAATGTCGTTCCACGCCTTTGCGCTTGATGCGGATTTCGCGCATCGCTTCAAAATATCGGTTTTGTTCGTTGTTGCTTCGGGCGTTGTTGGCCAGCTCGAACAACGAGTCATCGACCGCGTCAAAGGCACCCTGTAACAGGTCCCCCAGTCCGGCTACAACGGTGTCGCGGATTCTGGTTACCTCTGCAGGTACAGGGCGGGAGCTGCCCGCCTCTCTATGCTCGCGGAGATAATGTATGCCGGACTGCTTGTTCATGGCCGACTCCTGTTTGCGCCTCAACCGGATACATGACCGAGCTTAATGATTAAGTTTCTCGTTATCGGTTAAATCTACCGCATTTTTGCGTGTCGTAACATGACTAAATGATAACAGGCACATGTTGACATAATATTTCAGGGCACCCTGAAGAGTGCCCCATTTATGATTTTTGGCATACATCGTGTTGTGCGGTCAGTTCAGTGGATGTATACCGGCCCAATGCCAACGCTCCAGATCACTACACTGATTGCAAGCAGGGCCACCAGCATGACCAGTCCGACGGTCAATACCGAGGATGCGAACATGAAGCCTCTGTCTTCCGGAATCTTCATCAGGATCGGAAGGCCCTCATAGAGCAGGTATACAGCGTACGTCACGGCTACCAGCCCGACAGCCATATTCACCCAGATATTGGGGTAGGCGGCAAAGACACCGAGCAGGAACATCGGAGTTGCTGTGTAGGCTGCCAGGGTCACGCCACGAGGAGTGCGATCCTTGACTTCGTAGGTTGCGGCAAAGAAATCGATAAATTTGCCGAGTACATAGATGCCTGCCAGCATGGCCGCATAAAACAGAGCGGACAGTTGCAGGCCGCTGGTGACTGTCAAGCGGGTAACGGCGCCGTCTCCAATCTGCCAGCCGACCTGTGTGGTGCCGACAAAACCGGCTACGGCGGGGATCAGGGCCAGAATGAGAATGTGACCGATATACAGTTTGCTAACAGATTCGGAATCCTGGCGGATAGACTCCCATTCGCGATCGGGGTGAGTGAGCAGGCCAACGGTATGTGTCAGGCTCATGGACAGACTCCTAGTGGTTGTTGTTATGTCGCACGCCTAATCAGTCTTGGTGGAATACGTGCGGTGGTCAAGGAGTCGGTTAAATTTTGATCTTCTAACCCGGGGTCAGCTATAACGGTATGATCTAAGGGGCTTGGTGGCTCAGCTTTGAAGATCAGAGCAGGGAGCGCTTCTTTCTGCGGCCGGGGTGGACAATGGCAGCTTTGACTACATTGTCCTTGATCTGCAGAACCTCGACACGATGGCCTGCTACTTTCAGGCAGACATTGGTTTCGGGAATGTTCTCCAGGGTTTCTGTGATCAGGCCATTGAGGGTTTTGGGGCCGTCCGTGGGCATTTTCCAGCCCAGGGTTTTGTTGATGGCCCTGAGAGAGGTCGCGCCATCAATAATGAAGGTACCGTTGTCCTGGGGAATGATGTCGGGGCTGGTCGCTGAATAATCGGTGGTGAACTCACCTATAATCTCTTCGAGAATGTCTTCTAGCGTGGCCAGTCCGAGTACGTCTCCATATTCATCCACGACGATCCCGAAGCGACGCTTTCCTTTCTGGAAGTTGATCAATTGGGTGTTTAGCGGTGTGCTCTCGGGGATAAAGTAAGGCTCGCGGCACAGCTGCATGATCATGGCCTTGTTAATGTCCTCCTGGAGCAGCAGTTTTGAAGCGCTGCGCAGGTGCAGAATGCCCTGAATGTTGTTGATGTCACCTTTGTAGACTGGCAAGCGGGTGTGCTGGCTGCTGCGAAGCTGTCGCAGGATCGTCTCCATCTCATCGTCCAGGTCAATTCCGACAACATCGTTCCTGGGAACCATGATGTCGTTTACCGTCACGTTTTCCAGGTCCAGGATACCGACCAGCATGTCTTTGTGTTTGGCGGGAATAAGCGCACCGGCTTCGTTCACCACTGTACGGAGCTCTTCCCGACTCAGATGGTCGTTGGCGGCATCCTCCGGTGAGATGCGGAGGATTTTCAGGATGGCACCGGTAAAAAGGTTAACTGCCCACACCAGCGGGTAAAGTGCCTTGAGCAACGGTCCCAGTATGTGGCTGGCGGGAAAAGCGATCTTCTCGGGGAATAGTGCAGCAAGCGTTTTCGGGGTCACCTCGGCGAATATCAGGATGACCAGTGTCAGCAGTATGGTGGCAATCGCAATCCCCGCATCGCCCCAGATTCGGATGGCGATGACGGTGGCGATAGCGGAGGCCAGGATGTTGACAAAGTTGTTGCCAATGAGGATGACGCCAATTAACTGGTCGGTTCTCTGGAGAAGTCCCTGAGCACGTTTGGCGCCCTTGTGGCCGGTTTTGGCCATATGCTTCAACCGGTACCGGTTAAGGGACATCATTCCGGTTTCGGAGCTGGAGAAAAAAGCTGACAGAACGATGAGCCCGACCAATACGCTAGAGAGTACGGTGAGAGAGGTTTCATTCATCGGTGGAATACCAGCTCAAGTACAAATTTGCTGCCGTAAAAGGCCAGCATCAGTAGTGCGCAGCCCGCGAGAGTCCAGCGGCTGGCAGTGATGCCTCGCCACCCTTTGGTGTATCGGCCGATCAGCAGGGCGACGAAAACCACCAGCGATAGCAGTGAGAAAAGGGTTTTATGGGCAAGATCCTGGGCAAACAGGTCTTTCACGAACAGTGCGCCGGTAACGATGGCCAGGATCAGCATGATCACACCGGCCCAGACCATCTCGAACAACAGGGATTCCATGGTCTGAAGAGGTGGCAGGTTGCGAACCAGCAGGCTGTTGTAGTTTCGCTTGAGCTGGCGATTCTGGAAGTAAAGCAGTGTGGCCTGAATGGCGGCGAGGGTGAACAGGCTGTAGGCTGTCACTGACAGTGCAATGTGAGACAGCATGCCGTAGCTGTCTTCCGGCACCAGGCGGGAAGGCGTATGGGTGATCAGTGACAGAATGATCGTAAGCCCGGCTAGCGGGTAGGCGCCCAGAAACAGGCTCTGTACTGGCTTGCGAAGGCTGAGTCCGAGGAGTAGAAAGACAATCAGCCAGGAAATCAGTACGGAGCTCTGGAAGAAGCTGAAATCGAAACTGTCTTCCTGGTATACCGTCTGGCCAAGCAGTAAGCCGTGCCCCGTCAGTGCCAATAGCCCAATCAGCATGGTAATGGCAGCATTGGTGTGCACTCGCCCCCTGAAGCTGAGTGCTTGCAGGGCAGTACCGATGCTATACAGAAAAAGAGAGGTGACCGCGAGAATCAGCGTTCCCATGACTTCCTTTAACCACTGTCTGACTGGGGATCGGTGCGGATAGTCACCGATTTGACCGGGTTGGTCGTTTCAGGGCGATAGTCTGGTTATAATGTCGCGATTATGCAACAGGAATCAAGGAGCCGGGTTCCGGCTTTGTGGTTTGTGCACTCAATTTATCCGGGGTACGGAAGAGCAACATGTTTGAAAACCTCCAAGACCGACTTTCCGGTAGCCTGCGCAAGATTTCCGGCCAGGCGCGGCTTACCGATGACAATATCAAGGACACGCTGCGCGAAGTGCGAATGGCGCTGCTGGAGGCGGACGTTGCCCTGCCGGTAGTCAAGGACTTTATCGAGGGTGTCCGCCAGCGGGCCGTTGGCCAGGAAGTGCAACGCAGCCTTACACCGGGGCAGGTGTTTGTAAAGGTCGTCCAGCAAGAGCTTGAGAGGGTCATGGGCGAGGGTAATGAATCCCTCAACCTGGCCGTCCAACCTCCGGCAGTGATCATGATGGCGGGTCTGCAAGGTGCGGGTAAGACCACGACCGTCGCCAAGCTGTCCCGCTTGCTGAAAGACCGTCAGAAAAAGTCGGTGATGGTGGTCAGTGCCGACATCTATCGTCCAGCCGCGATCCGGCAGTTGGAAACCCTGGCGGGTGAAGTCGGGGTGGAATTCTTCCCCAGCTCGTCGGATCAGGATCCGGTGGACATTGCCGAGGGCGCGATTGCAGCAGCCCGGAAAAAGCATATTGATGTGGTGATTCTGGATACCGCCGGTCGTCTGCATGTGGATGAGCAGATGATGGGTGAGATCGGTCGCTTGCATAAGGCGGTCAATCCGGTCGAAACCCTGTTCGTGGTTGATGCCATGACTGGTCAGGATGCGGCCAATACAGCCAAGGCTTTTAATGATGCCCTGCCGCTGACCGGTGTGATACTGACCAAGACCGATGGTGATGCCCGCGGCGGTGCGGCACTTTCTGTGCGCCACATCACCGGAAAGCCCATCAAGTTCCTTGGTATCGGTGAGAAATCCGATGCCCTGGAACCCTTCCACCCGGATCGGGTGGCCTCGCGGATTCTGGGTATGGGGGATGTGCTCTCCCTTATAGAAGAAGCCGAGCGCAAGCTGGACCAGAAGAAAGCCCAGAAACTGACCAGGAAGATCAAGAAGGGCAAGGGGTTCGACCTTGAGGACTTCCGTGATCAGTTGCAGCAGATGAAAAGCATGGGTGGTGTTGCCGGGTTGATGGACAAGCTGCCGGGTATGGGGCAGATGGCGCAAATGGCCCAGCAGCAGGTGAATGACAAGTCCATGGGGCAGATGGAGGCCATCATTTGCTCCATGACGCCGAAAGAGCGTCGTTACCCGGATGTCATCAACAACTCCCGTAAGCGCCGTATAGCGACCGGGTCCGGCACCCAGATCCAGGATGTGAACCGTCTGCTCAAGCAGCACAAGCAGATGCAGAAAATGATGAAGAAGTTCGGTAAAAAAGGCGGTATGGCCAATATGATGCGGGGCCTTGGCGGTATGATGCCGCCCGGTGGAGGCGGCGGTGGTATGCCGCCATTTGGCCGTATGTAGAAAGCCGTACACAGAAAACCGGGTTTCACTGTGTTTCCCTGTTTTCATTGGCGCTTTTTTAGCATAGAATAGCGCCCCTTTCGAGTATGGGTCTTCACGCCGGCCATTGTCTGGCGGGTGTGAATCGTACAAAGTTCGTACAACAGAACAGGATATTGGTTAAATGGTAACAATCCGTTTGGCTCGCGGCGGCTCAAAGAAGCGCCCGTTCTATCACCTGACAGTCACCGACAGCCGCAAATCCCGCGACGGTCGTTTTATTGAGCGTGTCGGCTTTTTCAACCCGGTTGCCCGTGGTCAGGAAGAGCGTCTGCGCGTTGATCGTGATCGTGTTGAGTTCTGGCTGGGCCAGGGTGCTCAGGCCACTGATCGCGTTGCCCAGCTGCTGAAAGGCGCTGAGTAATTACGCTTTAATACCGGGGTTGATGGCATGACACAGCATTCGCAGGAAACTGTGATCGGCCGGATTACCTCGGTGTTTGGGGTTAAGGGATGGCTTAAGGTTTATTCCTACACCGACCCCAGGGAAGGAATACTGAATTACCCTGACTGGACTCTGGTCCTCAACGGTAAGCGTATTCCGGCCAGGCTTGAGGAGGGTCGCCGCCAAGGGCAGGGGATCGTTGTCAGGCTCAAAGGTATTAATGATCGTGATCTGGCTCACACCTATTGTGGTGCAGAGGTCAAGGTTCCGACCGCTGAACTGCCGGCCCTTCCCGAGGGGGAGTACTACTGGCACCAGCTTGAGGGGCTTGATGTCTTCACTGTTGAAGACGAATGTCTGGGTGTGGTGGATCATCTGATCGAGACAGGCTCCAACGACGTTCTGGTGGTGAAGTCCAATAAGGCTTCCATCGACCAGCGCGAACGGCTGATTCCCTATCTTCCGGACCAGGTGGTTCGCGAAGTGGATCTGGTCGCAAAGCGCATGGTTGTTGACTGGGACCCGGAGTTCTGAGGGTGTGGATTGGCGCAGTCAGTCTGTTCCCGGAAATGTTCAGTGCGGTAACCGATTATGGTATTACCGGTAGGGCGGTTCGTGATGGTCTGCTGACTTTCAGGAGCTGGAACCCGCGGGAATTCACCCATGATCGCCACCGCACGGTGGATGACCGGCCCTATGGTGGCGGTCCTGGCATGCTGATGAAAATGCAGCCTCTGCGGGATGCGATCCATGCGGCCAGGGAGTCGGCACCTGGCAAAGCCTGTGTTGTTTATCTCTCGCCACAGGGTGAGACGCTGAATCAATCTGTTGTTGAGTCCCTCGCGGCGGAAGAGCGGTTGATTCTGGTGGCGGGCCGTTACGAGGGGGTCGACGAGCGCCTGATATCGGCGGAAGTCGATCGGGAAGTGTCGCTGGGGGATTTTGTCCTGTCTGGCGGCGAATTGGCAGCCATGGCTGTCATTGATGCGGTTACACGCCTCATCCCCGGAGCGCTGGGTCATGCGCAGTCGGCTGAGCAGGATTCCTTTGCCGACGGTTTGCTGGATTGTCCGCACTACACCCGGCCCGAGGTTTACGAAGGTCAGGCGGTGCCGGATGTTTTGTTAGGCGGTCACCATGATCAGATCCGGCGTTGGCGGCTCAAGCAGTCGCTGAGGCGAACCCGGGAGCGACGCCCCGACCTGCTGGAAAAGCGGGTGTTGACGGACGAAGAGCGTGAGCTGCTGGAAGAGATTTTGAACGAACCGGGTGCCTCTGAATCATCAGGGCATTAAAAGATTGGGTATCAGGAGCATACGATGAGCGGCAAGAACAACATCATCAGTCAACTTGAAGCAGAACAGATGACCAAGGAAATCCCTGCGTTCGCGCCGGGCGACACCGTGGTTATCCAGGTTCGTGTAACTGAAGGCAACCGTGAGCGTCTGCAGGCGTTCGAAGGTGTTGTGATCGGTAAGCGGAACCGTGGCATGAACTCTTCCTTCACTGTGCGTAAGATTTCTTACGGCGTGGGTGTTGAGCGTACTTTCCAGACTCACTCCAAGTTGATCGACAGCATCAACGTGAAGCGTCGTGGTGACGTACGTCAGGCCAAGCTGTACTACCTGCGCGACCTGTCTGGTAAGGCAGCTCGTATCAAGGAGAAGCTGGGCTGATCAGCATTGCGCTGAACAGAGTGCTTCAGAAAAAGGCAGCCGTGGGCTGCCTTTTTTGTGTCTGACTGATATAAACAGGGCTCTTAACCGTTTGCCCCGGAAGCATGCATGGTATCCCAACGCAGATCCCGACCGGAACTCAGACCTGATGACGAAGCGCTGATTGCCCGCTTTACCGACGCCATCTGGCTGGAAGATGGACTCGGCGAGCAAACCCGAATGGCCTATCGTAATGATCTTGAGGGTTTGGCGGCGTGGTTGGCGGATCAACCGGGGCGGCCCTTGTTGAGTGCGGTGCGGCGCACGGATCTTCTCTCGTGGATATCCCGGGGGCTGGCGGACGGTGCAAAAACCTCCACGGCTGCACGTCGATTGTCTGGATTGCGGCGTTTCTATCGATATCTGCTGCGCGAAGGAGTGATCAGTGAAGACCCCACGTTGCAAATTGACAGCCCTCGCCTGCCGCGCCGTTTGCCGGACTCCCTTTCCGAGCAGGATGTCGATGCGTTGCTGGCTGAACCCGATCCGGCAGTGCCGATCGAGTTACGTGACAAGGCGATGATGGAAATTCTCTATGGCTGCGGATTGCGTGTTTCTGAGTTAACGGAACTGCGAGTGGATCAGGTCAACCTCCGCCAGGGCGTGGTGCGAGTTACCGGAAAGGGCAACAAGGAGCGACTGGTGCCCCTTGGGGAAGAGGCGGTGGATTGGCTGGTTCAGTATATGAAGGAAGGGCGTTCTGAATTGCTGAAAGGTCGGTCTTCTGATGCGCTGTTTCCGGGTAATCGTCCTGTGGCGATGACTCGCCAGACGTTCTGGTACCGGATCCGTCATTACGCCGTGCGCGCGGGTATTAACAAGCACTTGTCTCCACATACCCTGCGTCACGCGTTTGCGACGCACCTGCTGAATCATGGAGCGGACCTGCGGGTTGTCCAGATGCTGCTGGGACACTCCGATCTCTCGACAACGCAGATATACACGCACGTAGCCCGGCAGCGCCTTCAGTCGCTGCATCAATCTCATCATCCCCGTGGCTGAGTGGTGTGGTTTCCGGTAAGGTTGGTGGCCGTGAAGTCAGGCCTGAACTTTAACGTCATCAGAGTGTCGCAGTAGTTTGAGCGAGTAGGCCTGGGGAACTTCCAGGCTTGAACAACAACCGAAAGCGGAAGACATTATGTTGGTCAGAAAAATGTTTGAATTCACCCTGGCAGTCGCCTTGGTGGTGGTCGGCGGACAGGTCGCGATGGCCGGGGAGACGGAGGACCGCATCGCCGAGCGGCTCACAACGGCCATCCCGGGCCTTAAAGTGACTGAGGTTCGCGAGTCCGAGGCGCCCGGTCTGTATGAGGTATACAGCAATAACGGTGACACCATCTACACCACCCGGGATGGTGGCTATCTGCTGACAGGGGATCTGTTGCAGGTAACCGATAATGGTATTGCCAACGTGTCGGAAAAGAATCGGGCCATCGTGCGCAAGTCCCAGATGGAAGAGTTTGGTGCCAGGGGAGTGATCAGCTATCCCGCTGATGGTGAAGAAAAGGCGGAAATTGCCGTCTTTACCGATATTGATTGCCCATATTGCCGTAAGCTGCATGCCGAGATGGGCGAGATCAATAGCTACGGCATCACCGTTCACTACTACGGTTTCCCCCGTTCCGGTCCAAACACGCCTTCTTTCAATAAGTACGTGTCGGTCTGGTGCAGTGATGATCAGCAGGCAGCCATGAACGCGGCCAAGACCGGAAAGCCGGTTGATGCCGGTACCTGCGAGAATCCGGTCAGGGATCAGTTCAATCTGGGGGGGCAGGTTGGTGTCACTGGAACGCCTGCTATTGTGCTGGAGGACGGTAACATGGTTCGTGGCTACGTTCCGGCCCGGAAACTGGCTGAAGGGCTAGGCCTGCTATAACACCGCGGATGCCGGAGCATATCCGGCATCCTGAACGAAATGCCATAGCGACGATGCGGGGCTTATTCAGCGTGCCCTTAATCGGTATACTATGGCCTCTCGATACAACCCCAAGAAAACCCATCAGCACCCCCAAGCGGGATCAGAGGTGAAAGTTTGAAAGACGTCAGTGTCGGAATCTGCGGATTGGGAACCGTTGGCGGCGGTACATTCAATGTATTGACCCGAAACGCCAAAATCATTGCGGGCCGTGCCGGCTGCAATATCCGGATTGGCCGGGTGGCGAGCCGTACCCCCCGGGAAGATATTGATATGGGCGGTATTCCGTTCAGCACCGACATTTTCGACGTCATCAACGACCCCGACATCGATGTTGTGGTGGAGTTGATCGGTGGGTATGAAGCGGCCCGGGAGCTGGTGCTGGCTGCCATCAAGAATGGCAAGCACGTGGTCACGGCCAATAAGGCCCTGATTGCTGTCCACGGTAACGAGATTTTTGAGGCGGCTGAAAAGGCCAACGTTATTGTTGCCTATGAAGCGGGCGTTGCAGGTGGCATTCCAGTGATCAAATCGGTTCGCGAGGGCATGGCTGCCAACCGTATCGATTGGATTGCCGGCATCATCAACGGCACCGGCAACTACATCCTGACCGAGATGCGTGCAGGCCGTGAGTTTGCGGAAGTTCTGAAGGAAGCCCAGGATCTGGGGTATGCCGAAGCCGACCCGACCTTTGATGTTGAGGGTATCGACGCCGCACACAAACTGACCATTCTGGCCTCCGCCGGTTTTGGTGTGCCGCTGCAGTTCGAAAGGGCCTATACCGAGGGGATCTCGCAGATCACGCCTTACGATATTGCTCACGCGGAGCTGCTGGGCTATCGGATCAAGCATCTTGGTATTGCGCGTCGCCGTGAGGATGGCATTGAACTGCGTGTGCATCCGACCCTGGTGCCGCGGAGCCACCTGATTGCCCAGGTGGATGGCGTACTCAACGCCGTACTGGTGGATGGCGACGCCGTGGGCCAGACCATGTACTACGGCCCGGGCGCAGGTGACGAGGCAACCGCCTCTGCGGTCATTGCTGATATTGTCGATGTTGCCCGTACCGTGTCATCGGGAAGCTCCCAGCGGGTACCGTACCTTGGCTTTGATCCGTCCGCGCTGGAAGACCTGGGTGTGCTGCCGATGGAGGATATCCAGTCGGCGTATTACCTGCGCATTACCGCAATGGATCACCCGGGGGTGCTGGCCAAGGTTGCCTCGATTCTCAGCGAGCATGGCATCAATATCGAGTCGATCATGCAGAAGGAGTCCGAGCTGAAAGACGGTCGTATTCCGGTGATCATCCTGACCCACACGGTCCAGGAGCGCCAGGTGAATCGCGCTATTGAGGAGCTGGAAGCCCTGACGGACATCGATGGTCAGGTTGTTCGCATCCGCGCCGAAAACTTTAACTGACAGGTACGCACGTGAGATACATCAGTACACGGGGGGAAGCTCCCGCCCTGGGGTTTGAAGACGTTCTGCTGACCGGGCTGGCCACTGATGGTGGCCTGTATGTTCCCGAGTCACTGCCTCATTTCAGTCTGGAAGAAATCCGCAGCTGGCGTGGCCTGTCCTACAGCGAACTGGCGTTCAAGGTAATGTACCCGTTCGTGGACGACGCCATTCCGGAAGATGACTTCCACACGATGTTGGATGAGACCTACAGCGTGTTTGCCCATCAGTCCGTTGCACCGCTGGTTCAGCTCGACACCAATGAATGGGTGTTAGAGCTGTTCCGTGGCCCGACCCTGGCGTTCAAGGATTTTGCCCTGCAACTGTTGGGTCGGCTGCTGGATTACGTGCTGGAGAAACGCAAGCAGCACGTGGTGATCATGGGCGCGACCTCCGGGGATACCGGTTCCGCTGCGATTGAGGGCTGCCGCCGTTGCGAGCATGTCGATATTTTTATCCTGCACCCGCACGAGCGCGTGTCCGAGGTGCAGCGTCGCCAGATGACGACGGTCAAGGGCGACAACATTCATAATATTGCGGTACGTGGCAATTTCGACGACTGTCAGCGTATGGTGAAAGAAAGCTTCGGGAACCAGTCGTTCCTGGGCGGCAAGACCCAGTTGGCGGCGGTGAACTCCATTAACTGGGCGCGAATCATGGCCCAGATCGTCTATTACTTCCAGGCGTCACTGGCGCTGGGCGGTCCGGATCGCAGCATGGCGTTCTCGGTGCCCACGGGTAATTTCGGTGATATTTTCGCTGGCTACCTGGCGAAGAAAATGGGCCTGCCGATTTCCCAACTGGTGATTGCCACCAACCGCAACGATATTCTTCATCGCTTCATGAGCGGCAACAAGTACGAGCAGCACCAGCTCGAGCACACACTGTCGCCGAGCATGGATATCATGGTTTCCAGTAACTTCGAGCGTCTGCTGTTTGATTTGCACGGTCGTGACGGTGCCGCAGTCAAACTGCTCCTGGAAAATGCCGCCAAGGGCCCGGTGAGCATCGAGGAATACCGCTGGAAACACGCGCGCAAGCTGTTCGATAGCGACGCGGTGGATGACAAGACCACCTGCGACACCATTCGCGAAATCTATGAGCAGAATGAATATCTGCTGGATCCACACACCGCCATCGGTGTACGCGCGGCCCGGAACTGTCGCCGTGACAAGGCGGTACCGATGATTACGTTGGGCACCGCCCACCCGGCCAAGTTCCCGGATGCCATTGCGGAATCCGGCTTGACCATCAAGCCTGAACTGCCGGCCCATATGGCGGACCTGTTTGAAAGGGAAGAGCGTTACACGGTGCTGGACAACAACATTGCGGGCGTTCAGGAATTCATCGCCGAGAACTGGAAGAATACCTGACCCGGTATGACACCCAAAAAGATCCTGCGCCGCCCCCAGCCCGATTCCGTTCCGGGTTGGGGGCAAAACCTGCCCCCCTTGCTTCGCCGTCTATACGCCGCACGCGGCGTTACCTCCGACGAACAGCTGAGCTATACCCTGAAACATCTGGCCTCACCGATGGAGTTGCGCGGCATCGACCGGGCGGTGGAGCTGCTGGCTGAAGCGATTGCAGGCGAGCAGCGGGTCATGATTCTGGGCGATTTCGACGCTGACGGCGCCACCAGCACCGCCGTCGCCATGCTCGGTCTCTCCATGCTGGGACTGAAAAGTGTCGACTTCCGGGTGCCTAGCCGGTTTGCTGACGGCTATGGCCTGACTCCCGGCATCATTCATCGGCTGAAAGATGAGGATGAACTCCCGGACCTGATGGTCACCGTAGACAATGGCATTTCGGCCATTGAGGGTGTCCGGGCAGCGAAAGAATTGGGCATCCGGGTGGTCATCACCGATCACCACCTGGCAGGCGAGACCCTGCCGGACGCCGATGCCATCGTGAACCCCAATCAGCCGGGTTGCCCGTTCCTCAGCAAAAACGCCGCCGGTGTGGGCGTGATGTTCTATGTGCTGACGGCATTGCGCAAGCATTTGCGGGAGCAGGGCAGACTGCCGGAGCCGCAGCCCAACCTTGGCACCTTGCTGGATCTGGTGGCGCTGGGGACCGTGGCGGACGTGGTACCGCTGGATCACAACAACCGGATCTTCGTCGAGCAGGGCCTGCGCCGGATTCGTCAGGGCGAGGCCCGCCCGGGGATTCTGGCGCTGCTGGAAGTGGCGGGCCGCGATCACACCGCCATCAGCTCCACCGACCTTGGCTTCGTGGTCGGCCCTCGCCTGAACGCTGCGGGCCGGCTTGATGACATGAGCATCGGCATTGCCTGCCTGTTGGCGGACAGCCCGGATGAAGCGCGCAGGCTGGCCAGGGACCTGGATACCTTCAACCGCGAGCGCCGCACCATCGAAAAGGACATGAAAGCCCAGGCCCAGGATCTTCTGGCGTCCATGTCACTGGATCTGGAAGGCTTGCCCTGGGGGCTGGCGTTGTATGATCCGGAGTGGCATCAGGGTGTCATCGGCATACTCGCCGCCCGTATCCGCGAACAAACCAACCGCCCGACAGTCGCGTTTGCCGCCGATGATAACGGCGAAGAGATTAAAGGCTCCGCCCGCTCCATTCCCGGCCTGCACATCCGCGATGCCCTGGCAGTGGTTGACTCACGTCATCCCGGCCTGATGAAGAAATACGGCGGTCACGCCATGGCTGCCGGCATGACCCTGGCCAGGGAAGATCTGGACACCTTCTGCGAAGCCTTCGACAAAGCCGTGCGGGACACGCTCACCCCAGAAGATCTGGAAGCCGCCATCGTTACCGACGGCCCGCTGAACAGTCAGGAGCTGTGCCTGGACACCGCCACCCTGCTCAAGCGAGCCGGTCCCTGGGGTCAGCACTTTCCCGAGCCGCTGTTCGACGGAGAATTCCGCGTCGTCAGCCAGCGCATCGTCGGCGAAAACCACCTGAAGCTGGTGTTGCAGCCCGCTGATGGCAGTGGGATCGTTGATGGCATTGCCTTCAATACCGGGCCAGAAGTGCCCGACTACACCAAAACCGGGGCCAGGGTAGTTTACAAGCCAGATGCCAATACCTTCAGAGGGCGAACCAACCTCCAACTGTTGGTGGATTATCTGGAGCCACTGAACTCATGATTTCCGGTTGGTTTGTCGGATTAGCAAAGCGTAATCCGACAACCCTGGAGGGCTGGCACAAAAGTCTGCCGGTTCCGGGGTGGGGGTTGCTTTTCTGCAGGGACAAAGGTGTCTGAGCGCAGCGAGTTCTTTTCCCGAAAGAAAAGCGACCCCCACCCCGGAACCAACTCCGAAGCAAACAAATCCCCAGGCTGATTTACAATCAGAATTCCGGTAGAATTCCGCCTCTGTTTTTACTCTCCATTTTCAAGAGCGAGTAAGGGTTTCATGGAAATTAATCCCATTGTGACGAAGATTAAAGACCTTCGTGAGCGCACCGAAGCGCTCAGGGGGTATCTTTGACTACGATCAGCGTAGTGAACGACTGGTCGAAGTAGAACGGGAACTGGAAATGCCCACGGTGTGGGACGATCCCGAGCGCGCTCAGGCACTGGGTAAGGAGCGTTCGGACCTTGAGTTGATCGTGCGCACCATCGACAACCTCACCTCCGGCCTCGAAGACGCCGAAGGCCTGCTGGAAATCGCCGCCGAGGAAGAGGACGAAGGCACCGTTGGCGAAATCGAAGCGGATCTGGAAGGCCTCGACAAAGATCTCGAAAAGCTCGAGTTCCGCCGCATGTTCTCCGGCGAAATGGATGCCAACAACGCCTACCTGGACATCCAGGCCGGCTCAGGCGGCACCGAAGCCCAGGACTGGGGCAACATGTTGTTGCGCATGTACCTGCGCTGGGCGGAACGTCGTGGCTTCAAAGCAGAAATTGTCGAACTGCAGGAAGGGGAAGTGGCAGGCATCAAGAGTGCCACCATCCACATCCAGGGCGACTATGCCTACGGCTGGTTGCGCACCGAGACGGGTGTCCATCGTCTGGTGAGGAAGTCGCCGTTTGATTCCGGCAACCGTCGCCACACCTCCTTCTCTTCCGTGTTTGTATCGCCGGAAGTGGACGACAGTTTTGAAATAGAAATTAACCCGTCTGATCTGCGCGTTGACGTATACCGTGCGTCCGGTGCGGGTGGTCAGCACGTAAACCGGACCGAGTCCGCGGTACGTCTGACCCACAATCCCACCGGGATTGTGGTGGCCTGTCAGGCCGGGCGCAGTCAGCATCAGAACAAAGACCAGGCCATGAAGCAGCTCAAGGCCAAACTCTTTGAACGTGAGATGCAGGAACGCAACGCCGAAAAGCAGAAAGCCGAAGATGCCAAAGCCGATATCGGCTGGGGTAGCCAGATCCGCTCCTACGTGCTCGACGACAGTCGCATCAAGGATCTGCGCACCAAGGTCGAAACCAGCAATACCCAGTCGGTGCTGGACGGTGACATCGACAAATTTATCGAAGCCAGCCTGAAGATGGCGCTGTAATCAGCGCCTTCGCCACGCTAACCCGGACAACTCCCGATTTTTAGTGAGCCAACATGACTGAACAAACCCAGAATGCACCGCACGAGGACAACAAGCTGATTGCCGAGCGTCGCGCCAAGCTGTCGGACTTGCGTGAGCAGGGCAATGCTTTCCCTAATGACTTCCGCCGTGATGCCACTGCCGCCGAACTGCAGGCCAAGTACGGGGACAAAAGCAAGGAAGAGCTGGCGGAGATGGGTATCCAGGTGGCCATCGCCGGCCGCATGATGCTGGATCGCAAGGCGTTCAAGGTGGTTCAGGACATGACTGGCCGTATCCAGATCTACGCCTCCAAGGATGTCCAGAAAGACACCAAACACTGGGATCTCGGGGATATCGTCGGCGTGCGTGGCATCTTGTGCAAGTCCGGCAAGGGCGACCTGTACGTGAGCATGGACGAGTACACACTGCTCACCAAGTCCCTGCGCCCGCTGCCGGAAAAACACAAAGGGCTGACCGACACTGAAGCCCGCTACCGTCACCGCTACGTCGACCTGATGGTAAACGAGGACAGTCGCCGGGTATTCTACGCGCGCTCGAAAATCATAAGCGCCATGCGTCAGTATTTCACCGACCGGGATTACATGGAAGTGGAGACCCCGATGCTGCAGGTAATTCCCGGTGGCGCGACGGCACGGCCTTTCGTGACCCATCACAATGCGCTGGGCATCGACATGTACCTGCGTATCGCGCCTGAGCTGTTCCTCAAGCGCCTGGTGGTTGGTGGTTTCGAGCGAGTGTTTGAAATCAACCGTAACTTCCGTAATGAGGGGCTTTCCACCCGTCATAATCCGGAATTCACCATGGTCGAGTTTTACCAGGCATACGCTGATTACAACGATCTGATGGACCTGACCGAAGATATGCTGCGCACCATCACCGACAAGGTGTTGGGGACGACGACGGTAGTGAATACCCGCACTCTGAAAGATGGTCAGGAAGAAACCATCGAATACGATTTTGGCAAGCCGTTCGATCGTCTGACGGTGGTTGACGCGATTCTGCGCTACAACCCCGACATCAAGGCCGAGCAGCTGGCGAACGAAGAGAGCGCCCGCCAGGTTGCAAAGGACTTGGGAATTCACCTCAAGGATGGCTGGGGTCTGGGCAAGGTACAGATCGAGATCTTCGAGGCGACGGCGGAGCACCGTCTGATGCAGCCCACGTTCATTACCGAATACCCGAAAGAAGTGTCGCCGCTGGCCCGGTGCAAGGACAGCGATCCGTTCGTCACCGAACGCTTCGAGTTCTTCGTCGGTGGCCGCGAAATCGCCAACGGCTTCTCCGAGCTTAACGACGCCGAGGACCAGGCCGAGCGATTCCAGGCCCAGGTTGCCGAGAAAGACGCCGGCGACGACGAAGCCATGTTCTACGACGAAGACTACGTCATGGCCCTGGAATACGGCCTGCCGCCCACCGCGGGTGAGGGTATCGGTATCGATCGCCTGGCCATGCTGCTGACCGACTCACCGTCCATCCGCGACGTCATCCTGTTCCCTGCCATGCGCCCGGAGCACAAGGCAGAAGCCCGGAAGGGCGAGGAGTAACCCATGTCCCCGGTGGAGGTACTGGCCAGCCAGCTCAGGCCCGACCGGGGCTGGAGCGAGCATCTCTCACAGGAATTCCGCCAGCCCTACATGCAGAAGCTGGCGGAGTTCCTGGCCACCGAAGAACAGGCCGGCAAAACCCTGTTTCCGGCCAGCCATCATTGCTTCAATGCCCTCAACAGCACGCCGCTGGACAAGGTGCGTGTGGTCATTCTCGGACAGGATCCCTACCACGGCCCCGGCCAGGCCCATGGCCTGTGCTTTTCCGTCCGCCCGAACGTGCCGCCGCCACCATCGCTGGTAAACATCTTCAAGGAAATCCGCGAAGACCTGGGCATCGAGCCGCCGGACCACGGCTGCCTGCAGCCTTGGGCGGAGCAGGGTGTGTTGCTGCTTAACAGTGTCCTGACGGTGGTTCAGGGGCAGGCCGGCGCCCATCAGGGCAAAGGCTGGGAAGCCTTCACCGACAAGGTCATCGAAACCATCAACCGGGAACGACAAGGCGTCGTGTTCCTGCTCTGGGGAAGCTACGCTAAAAAGAAAGGTCAGCACATCGATCGCAGCCGCCATCATGTGCTGGATGGTCCTCACCCCTCACCACTGAGCGCCTACCGTGGTTTCTTCGGCTGCAAGCATTTCTCTCGTGCTAACGACTGGTTGAAGCAGGAAGGCCTGCAGCCCGTGGACTGGTCGCTACCAACAAAATCCGACCTGCTTGAACGCTACTCCAAAAAAGAATCTTAGCCAGGAACAGAGATTCTTGCGCACGGACAGCGTAGGAAAGAGTCAGATCGGTCACGGGGCCGGGGTACTTTTTCTGACAGGATAAAGGTGTCTGAGCGAAGCGAGTTCTTTTCCCGAAGAAAAAGTACCCCGGCCCCGGGACCAGCCTCGAAAGCCAGAAGTTACTGAAGCAAAGCCATCGCCGCTTCCATCTGAGCGTTGAGATCTTCCTCCTCGCTCATGTCCACCTCGGGATCAAGCCCCAGCCGGTCAAAAGCAGAAATGCTCTTCCAGTCCATCTCGGTCCAGGGATGATCCGAGCCGGCCACCAACTGCAGATTGGCCACCATGACCAGATCAGCGTAATCCGCGGCCGGTACCTCACGCTGGAAATTGGCGTATTCCAGCGGCACGGATTGGAGATCCGCCGGGAAATCCCATTTCTTCAGGATCAGATTCCCGATACGAGGATGCAGCTGATCAACGACATTGTCGAGCATGATACTGCTGATCTGAATATCACGATCTTCAACGTACCGCAGGATTGGCAAAACACCGATCAGATGGACAAGGCCGGCCAATGTGGCCTGGTCCGGCTTCAGCCGGGTGTAGTGCTGGGCCAGAACGTGACACACACCGGCCACTTCAGTACTGGTCTGCCAGGTTGCCCTCAGGCGCTTGTCGATCATGTCAGAGGTGGCCTGGAACATCTGCTCCATGGCAAGCCCCATCGCCAGATTACTGGTATAGGCCATGCCCAGGCGGCCGACCGCCATGTTGAGGTTCTCAATAGCACGACTGCCACGGAACAGCGGGCTGTTGCACACCCGGATGATACGGGCAGACAAGGCCGTGTCGTTGCTAATGACTTTGACCAGATCCAGAATGGCGGAGTCCTCTGACTCGGCAATCTCCCGTACCTGCAGGGCCACTTCCGGAAGTGTTGGCAGGACCAGATTGTCATTTTCGATCGCACTGATCAGATCATTTTTGATGGTTTCAACAATGTTCGACATGGTCAGTTGAGGTCCGTCGTCTTTAAGTATTCATAATATGAAGTACTTTATAGCAAAAACTCGCCGGAAAGCCTGTCAACTTATGTATCTGTCGTATCGGATTGTTGCTGCTCCGGCACCGAATAAGGGAGGGGCAGTCGCTCCAGTGTGATGTCCGGATGGTTGTCGAGGTGTAGCGGGCCCGCGACGGCATTGTGCCGGACAACGGCCAGGCACTGTACGGACGTGTCTGCCAGACGAACGGAGTTGACCACCTCGCCGACGGTTTTATCACCGACCCTGATAGCGGTTCCGCACTCAGGGGCAGTATCCACGCCGGCGCCGGAAAAGCGAAACAGGCTTTTTTTGAGTTGGCCGAGGAAATGCATTCGGGCAATGACTTCCTGACCCGTATAGCAGCCTTTCTTGAAGTGAACACCCTGTACGTGTTGCCAGTTCAGCATTTGGGGAACGTAGGCTTCCAGGGAGCTGGGGGTGAGTCTGGCAATGCCGGCCGCGATTTCCGATGCCTGCCAGTTGACCTGGTTGGTTTGCTCAGAGGACTCGAAGGCCTCCGCCTGCGCTGGCGAAAGGTCACCCAATTGCCAGAGTTCAAATCGGGGCAATTTGTCAGCGGTATCCTGGGTCCTGATCAGGTGGTGTTGGCCGACCACAACACTGTCGCCCGGGGTATTAAGCTGACTGGCGATATCTTCACCAAGCTGCCGGGGCAACCCGTCACCCAGAATGCCCAGGATGCGGCCATTGTCGACAACCTCCATGGACGTACCACGAAACAGCATCAGGTATTTACGCAATTGACTGGTGATGTGATCTGTCAGGTCTTCCGGCAGTGCGAGCAGCACGTCATCCCCGTCACGCACCATGCGTGTCAGGCAATAGGCTCTGCCTTTCGGGGTGCTGGCCGCAGCGCGGGGTGAAAAAGATGGGGTGACATCCTCCAGGTTCTGGCTGAACTGGCCCTGGAGAAACTTGTCGGTACCCGGGCCAGTTATGCGGAGGATACGCTGATCCTCAAGTATTGCCCATGCTGAAGCCGGCAGCGGTTGGCTGGCGACCAGGGTCGAAGGGTCTGTCATTGAGCGCTCCCGGTTTTAGGTGTTGCTGACGAGGGGACGGTTGCTTTGGCCTAGTCTTAGCCACATCCGCAAACGACGGAATTCAGTCGGATCGACATTGCGAAATTCCGGGCCAAAGTTGGCCAAAACCACCAGGCGTGAACCAGATCTGGTGTCGGATGCACGAATTTTCAAGAGTGTCAGCCGGGGACCGATGCGGCTTTCGCCCGTGACGAAAACCGGATAACTGATTCCTGAGTCGAAGTAGGCGTGGAGTTGATCCTGTTCCAGGGTGAGTTCCGCAACGGAGTTGACCCCCCGCAGTATGCTTCGCAGCCATTGGTGGGTAGCTGAAGGCCGAAGGCGCAGCTTAATCCGGTTGGACACGATTCAGGATCATATCCACGATGCGCTGAAGGTCGGGATCTTCGGGACGGCTGCGCTGCATGAACCATTCAAACATGTCGGTGTCTTCGCAGGTCAGCAGTTTTTCATAACGTGCCTGGTCTTCTGCAGACAGTTCGGGATATGCCTCTTCCACGAAAGGAATCAGCAAAACGTCCAGTTCGAGCATTCCGCGGCGGCTATGCCACCACAGCCGTTTGTATTCGGTGTTGTCAGACATTCAGTTTCTCTTTCCGCTGGTCGGATGTGTCAGGGTGATAGCGTTCTGTATGTTGTCGGAACCAATAACGTGTCCCGCGGTTCGTTGAGCAATCCCGGGTAATCCAGGGTGTAATGAAGACCGCGACTCTCTTTGCGCTGAAGCGCCGAGCAGATGATCAGGTCCGATACGGTGACCAGGTTGCGCAGTTCAAGCAAGTCATTGGTGACCCGGTAATTGCTGTAGAACTCACCAATTTCCCTGGAAAGCAGATCAACGCGATGCTTCGCCCGTTGCAGGCGCTTGGTGGTCCTTACAATACCAACGTAATCCCACATGAAGTGTCGCAGTTCATCCCAGTTGTGGGAGATTACCACGTCTTCGTCGGAATCCCTCACCTGACTTTCATCCCAGTCAGGCACCGGAGGTGGTGGCGGGATGTGTGCCTCCCGTCGGGCGATATCTTCGGCGGCTGCGCGACCATAAACCAGACACTCCAGCAGGGAGTTGCTGGCCATGCGGTTGGCGCCATGCAAACCGGTAAATGCGGCTTCACCAACTACGTAAAGCTGGTTGATATCGGTGCGGGCTCGTTCATCACTGACAATTCCGCCACACGTGTAATGTGCCGCTGGCACCACGGGGATAGGTTGTGTGGTGATGTCGATTCCGAACTCAAGACATTTTTCGTAAATCGTCGGGAAGTGATGCTTGATGAAATCAGCCGGTTTGTGGCTGATGTCCAGGTAAAGGTGATCGGCACCCAGGCGTTTCATCTCATGGTCGATGGCACGGGCAACGATATCCCTGGGGGCCAGTTCACCGCGCTTGTCGAACCGGTCCATGAACCGGCTGCCGTCCGGAAGCTTGAGCACGCCACCTTCCCCCCGCACCGCTTCGGTGATAAGGAAGGATTTGGCATGAGGGTGGTAAAGGCACGTCGGGTGGAACTGGTTGAACTCCATGTTGGAGACCCTGCAGCCCGCGCGCCAGGCCATAGCGATGCCGTCGCCGGATGCGCCGTCCGGGTTTGTGGTATAGCGATAGGCCTTGCTGGCACCGCCGGTGGCAATCACGGTAAAGCGGGCCCGGACCAGCTCGACGTGGTTGTCTTCCACATTGAGAACGTAGGCCCCAACGCAGCGATTGCCCGGTAGTGACAGTTTTCGATTAGTGATAAGGTCCACCGCCACCCGACCGGATATCAGGGTGATATTGGTGCGCGATTGAGCCTGGGACGCCAGGGTCGTTGAAACCGCGTGTCCGGTGGCATCCGCTGCATGGATGATACGTCGATGGCTATGCCCGCCCTCGCGGGTCAGGTGATACTGGGCGTGTTCGTCACGGGTGAAATCCACGCCCGATTCGATTAACCAGTTGATGCTTTCCTTGCCATGCTCTACGGTGAACCGCACGGCGTCCTCATGACACAAGCCGCCGCCGGCACTCAACGTATCCTGAATATGGTTTTCCAGAGAATCGTTGTCATCCAGCACCGCCGCAATACCGCCCTGTGCCCAGAGCGTTGCTCCGCTGCTGATGTCGGCCTTGCTAACGACGCAGACATTCAGGTGTTCCGGCAGGTTAAGGGCGACAGTCAGTCCGGCTGCGCCGCTACCGATAATCAGTACATCGTATTCATGAGATTGTGGCATTGGGTCGTTATCGCGGGCCATAATGTGGATGTGTATTGAACTAAACTTTACGCTTGCTGTCTATTTGCCCTGACGAGGGCAGGGCCAGAATGGCCAATGCCCGCTCTTGACGTGGACACCGGACAGCATCATGACGAAAACCAAATCGAGGCAGGCAGGCCAGCTGGCCATCGACTATGAACGCCCCGGCAATCCGTCCATGACACCGGATACTGATCAATACAAGGGAGAGATCCCCGACAGCCAGACCGACCTCCAGCTCGTACGTAAGGTGCGTCATGGTGACCGGGCGGCGTTTGATCTCCTGGTCGTCAAGTATCAGTCCCGCGTGGCCTCGATCATCAGTCGGTATGTCTACGACAGCCAGGAAGTGCTGGACCTGACCCAGGAGACCTTTGTGAAGGCCTTTCGGGCGATGGAGCGGTTTCGTGGTGACAGCGCATTCTATACCTGGCTTTACCGCATTGCTGTCAACACGGCAAAGAACTTCCTGGAGTCCCGTGGGCGCCGCCCTCAAGGCAGCGCCGACGTGACCGAAGCTGAGAATTTCGAGGATGGTTCCAGGCTTCGGGATAACGCATCGCCGGAGAAGCTGCTCCAGCGAGAACAGCTGCAACAGGAGCTGGGCAGGGCGATATCAAACCTTCCCGAGGAACTCCGATCGGCTTTTCTGCTCAGAGAATATGATGGCCTGAGTTATGAGGATATCGCACGCATACTGGAGTGCCCCATTGGCACTGTCCGGTCCCGTATTTTCAGAGCCCGGGATGCTGTAGACCGACAGCTCGGGCCATTGCTTAATAATTCCCTGACGTGAATGAGGTTGCATCCCATGGATGATCGTCTCAGAGAAACACTGTCGGCCATGATGGATGACGAAGCGGATGAGCTTTCAGTCCGGCGGCTGTTGTCCCATGGTGAGCAGAACGATGTGCGCTCCCAGTGGCAGCGATGGCAACAGGTGAGAGATGTTATGCACCGGCGCCAGGTTCCGGAAGATGTGATTGATGTCAGTGTTGGTGTGAGGCGCGTGCTTGAAAGCGGCGAAACCACCGGTTCCGAAAACAGGGCGGTGGAAATCAAGCCCTCTGGGAGCTGGCGCTGGCCGGCGGTGGCTATGGTTAGCCTGGCCCTTATTGTGGGGTTTGGTGTTGGTGCCGGCTGGGACTCATCTGCACCGGAACGGCAGGTTGCCGGTGGTCTCAGTTCCGGCGCACCTGAGGTGTCTGAAAGTGCGGAAGACAAAGTGCAGGAAGTTGCCCTGCAAGGTCTGGATGAGGAACAGTGGGAGCATTTGAGTCGATACCTTCTTGAACATGCACAGCATAATAGCGTCGGGGCTGGGCGGGGATCCGTTGGCTACGCCCGGTTAGTCAGTGCATCTGAGCCGGCTTACTAGTATTCAGGAGTGAAAGGGTTGATGTTGAATTGGCTGGCACTTACCCGCTACTCGAAGGGGCACAGATTCTGTTTTCTGGTGGTCGCTACCTTTTTTCTGACCTGGTCGGCGGTTGCAGTCAGTGAGGAATCTTCAGCCTCTGCCGGGAATCTTCCTCAATCTGCTGAACAGTGGCTGGCTCATTTGGGACCGGCCCTCAACATGACGTCCTATCGCGGCGTGTTTGTCTATGCCCGTGGTGATCAGGTCAGCTCCCTTAAAATTGCCCATCGGTACCGCGATGGAGTCGTTGAGGAACGCTTGGTGCTTCAGGATGGTGGCAGTGGTGAAATCGTTCGTAAGGGCATGCGGGTGGTTTGCGTGTTGCCCGACCAGGGGCGGGTCCAGCTGGATCAGGTGATTCCCTCCGGTCCTTTTGCCGAGGCATTTTCAAGCCAGCTGATGCCGGTAATCCGCTGGTACAGTCCGGAGTTGATGGGAGAAGACCGGGTGGCCGGTTACGATGTGGTCAAAATTGCGCTCAGGGCGCGAGATGAACATCGCTACAGTCACCGGCTATGGCTTGAGAAATCGACCGGGCTGTTGGTAAAGAGCCATGTGCGGTCGGTTACCGATGAGGTTCTGGAGCATTTTCAGTTCACCAGCCTGGAAATTACTGACCGCTTGCCGGACAGTGAATTTGAAGTGCAGTCACAGGGCAAAGAGGTGGAGCGCACATTGGGTGATTCTGCTCAGTCCTCCCAGTCGCCGAGGATGGATGGTTGGGTGCTGCGCTGGCACCCTGAGGGCTTTGTGCCAGCGGCTGCACCACGTTCCGGCAATGGTCAGGCTGTGGCTTTTTCAGACGGTCTGGCAGCCTTCTCCGTATTTGTTGAACCGGCGGGGCGAATTTCCATGCCCACAGGTGCATCGCGGATCGGAGCCACGACCGTATATATCAACCAGTTTACTGTAGAGGGTCGTCTATTCATGGTGACGGTTGTCGGTGAAGTGCCCCCTGCAACAGCGAAAAAAGTCGCGGAATCCGTAGAGGTAAATGATGCCAAGGCGTATGAGACGGCCAGACGATGATTACTGAAAACGGAAAAGTGGTTGCAATTGACGGTGATCGGGCCTGGGTGCAGACGATACGTAACAGTGCCTGTCAGAGCTGTGCTGCGCGGCATGGGTGCGGTCAGCGTGCACTGGCAGGTGCGACGGGTGGTCGTGCCAATCAGGTTTTGGTGACCAACGAGCTGGAAGCGCGGGTGGGTGACGAGGTGACTTTGGCGATTGATGAGGCGGCCCTGTTACGGGCGTCTCTGCTGGTCTATGCCGTGCCACTGTTATTGATGGTGGCAGGAGCCATTCTGGGTCACGGCGCCGGTGGGCAGGATCTTATGGCCATCGCCGGCGCCCTTATCGGTCTGGTGGGGGGGTTTACCCTGGTTCGTTGGTTGCAGCGCCGATCCATTCATCGTTTCGAGCCCCGGCTGATCCGGATTATCCCTGGCATTGATGAGAACGTGCCTACAAACCCTACCGTTTTGTAAGTTGAAAATCGCGGTTCTGATCGCAGTATGTATGTAAAGTTCTGATAAGCAGGGGGTTCTAGATGTTAATAACAAAACAGGAGTACAGAACGCTGGTCACGACCTCCGGTGGCTGGTCCAAGGCTACGGTGTGCGTTCTGTGCCTCTTGGTGTTTTTGTTCTGGGTCCAGGGAGCCAATGCGCGCAGCCTTCCGGATTTTACCGAGCTGGTGGAAGATAACTCCAGCGCGGTGGTCAATATAAGTACCACGAGCAAGCCGTCCCGTCGTGGGAGCGGTTATCCGGGGGCTCCGTTTGACGAGCGCCAACTGGAGCAGTTGCCGGAATTTTTTCAGGAATTTTTCCGGGGCCCGCAATCGCCCTACGGTAACCGTCCTGGCCCCGCCCAGCCCCGACAGTCCATGGGATCTGGCTTTATTGTCTCGAAAGACGGTTACGTGTTGACCAATAATCACGTCATTGAAGGGGCCGACGAGATTGTCGTACGCCTGAGCGATCGTCGGGAGTTGCCGGCGACCCTGGTGGGCACGGATCCCCGCTCCGATATGGCGGTCCTCAAGATTGAGAACGGTGATGACCTGCCAGTCGTCAAGATTGGTCGCTCCCGTAACCTGGAAGTGGGGGAGTGGGTACTGGCCATCGGTTCTCCCTTCGGTTTTGACTACACAGTGACGGCCGGCATAGTCAGTGCCCTTGGTCGCTCGTTGCCAACCGAGAACTACGTCCCGTTTATCCAGACGGATGTGGCCATTAATCCGGGGAACTCGGGCGGCCCCTTGTTCAACCTTGATGGCGAAGTGGTTGGCATCAACTCCCAGATTTATACCCGTTCGGGCGGGTTCATGGGCGTTTCCTTCGCCATCCCCATTGATGACGCCATGAATGTATTTAATCAGATTCGCGACAAAGGCTTTGTTGCCCGTGGCTGGCTGGGTGTTCTGATTCAGGAGGTTAATCGTGATCTGGCTGAATCGTTCGGGCTCAAGCGTCCCAGGGGGGCATTGATCGCCGAGGTAATGAGCGGGTCGCCGGCCGAAGACGCGGGTCTGGAAGCGGGTGATATCGTGCTTGAATATGACGGAGACAGTGTAGAGCTGTCGTCGGATCTGCCGCCGATGGTAGGGCGTACTTCCGTGGGTGAAACCGCAACGCTGACGGTGCTCCGCGAAGGCCGGGAGATGGAGCTGGACGTTGAAATTGGCAAGCTCCCGGAGCAGGGTAACGAACAGGCAGTTGCACCGGGTCCTGATCAGGGCGGTCCATCGCCTGCCCCCTTGGGTTTGGCAGTTGAGCCACTGCCCGCAGAGTTTGCCGATTCGATGGACCTGGACTCAGGTGTTCTGGTTACCAACGTTGGCCCGGGGCCTGCGCTGAACGCAGGTATTCGTCCGAGGGATGTGATCACCGAGATTCATCGCCAACCGGTACGGACCGTTGAGGAATTTCGTGACGTTGTGTCTTCTCTGCCGGATGATCGCGCCGTGTCCGTACGTGTTGTGCGTCAGGGGCGAGCCATCTATCTTGTAATGAAGCCCTGATCCACGTTGCGCGGTAAAGCCCCGGGAGTCCACTCAGGGACATATCCCGGGGCTTTTGTTACACTGGAAAGATAAACAAGAACGTCGGCCACGGATCGGACCTGCCCGCATGATGAATAAAAAGGAACTTCCCCTCAGGACACTTCTCACCTTCCGTAATGCCTGGGTCGCCTGGCTCTTGCTGGCGGCTTCTATCGCTATCACGTTGTTGCTGTGGCAGCTTTCGATCCATCTGGTTGAGGATCGCACCGAGGCCCGTTTTCGTACACAGTCGCTTCAGCTCAAAACCGCCATTGAAGAACGGCTGCTGAATCATGAGCAGGTTCTGGCTGGTAGCGCTGGCCTGTTTGCCGTTGCTGGGAGCGTGAGTCGTGAGCAATGGCAGGAGTACGTGGACAAAGTCGACATTGATCGTTACTACCCGGGTATTCAGGGGATCGGTTATGTGGAACGTATTGGTGTCCGGAGTATGGCGGATCACATCTCATCCGTTCGCGCCGAAGGTGTTCACAATTACCTGGTGACACCGCTGGGATCCGGGCCGGATTACTACCCGATGGTGTACCTGGAACCTGGCACTGATCGTAATCGCAGGGCGCTGGGGTATGATGCTTTCAGCGATCCCATCCATCGCAGAGCGATGGAAGAAGCTCGCGATGGAGCGAAGCCAACAGTCACCGGGAAAGTGATCCTGATCCAGGAAGAAGTTGCGGAAGACCAGGCCAGTTTCCTGATGTATTACCCCGTGTATCAGGGTGGGGACGTTCCGGAACTTCGTGTCGAGCGCCGCATGATGCTGGCAGGCTTCGTGTTCAGCGCGTTTCGTATGAACAACCTGCTTGACGGTATCGTCGGCCTGATCTCGCCTTTCCTCGACGTGCGTATTTACGATGGTGATCAGGTTTCCCGCGACACACGGATGTATGGTTCCAATCTGGGGTCACTGGATAACGACTTCAGCTTTGAGATGAGCCAGACCATTCGCCATGGCGGCAGAAACTGGTTGTTGCAGACCCGCTCGACCCCCGCCTTTGATTTTCTGGCTTCCGATCCCCGGCCACCGATTGTATTGGGCGCCGGTATTGTTATCAGCTTCCTGCTGTTCCTGTCCGCCCTCACGCTGATCCGCTCTCGCATTCTGGCGCAGGTGGGCGCGGGCCGCTACCGCGCTATTACTGAAGGTGCGGCTAACGTCACCCTGGTGCTGAGCGGTGGCGGCGAGCCGCAATACGCGAGTCCTTCGAGTAAGGACATACTGGGCTTTGATCCTGAAAGACTGCAGGAGCTGGATTTTGAATCAATCGTCCATGGTGATGACTGGCCTCAGTTAGTGGCGGGATTTGAAGAGTCCGTTGGAGCTCCGGGTAAGCAAATGCCGGTTATAAGGGCCCGGATTCGTGACGCTGACGGTCAGTGGCGGGATATGGAGGGAACGTATACCGCGATGTTGAATGTGCCGGGTGTAAACGGCGTGGTATTGAGTTTGCGTGATCTGACTCAGTTGAAAGCAGCGCAGTCAGAGCTGCACCGCCTGGCATTCTATGACCCCCTGACCGGCCTGGCCAACCGGCAGTTGTTCCGCGACCGACTGAATCACGTGGTTCGTCGCAGTCGCCGCAGTGGTGAGCCGGCAGCGTTGATGTTTCTGGATCTCGACGGGTTCAAACGGATCAACGACACCTTGGGCCACGATTCCGGGGATGAGCTGCTGAAGCATGTTGCTCAGTGGCTTACAGGTTGTGTGAGAGAGGAAGATTCTGTTGCTCGTCTGGGTGGTGACGAGTTTGTGGTATTGCTATCGCGTATCAGCAGCCCGGACGCTGCTGGCAAAGTGGCAGAAACCATCCTGCGGCGCCTGTGTCAGCGCATCCGATTGAATGAGCACGAAGTGGGTATTACGGTCAGTATCGGTATTACCATGATTCCGCACGACAGTGAGGAGTCCGGCACTTTGATGAAGTACGCCGACCTTGCCATGTACCGTGCCAAGGAAATGGGCAGAAATACCTACCAGTTCTTTACTCCGGCGATGAATATCCAGGCGGCCCGTCGCCTGTTGCAGCAGGAAGAGTTAGCCACAGCGCTGGACGGTGACCGCTTTGTGTTGCATTACCAGCCCAAGGTGGATCTGGAGACCGAGCGGGTCATTGGCGTTGAAGCGTTCCTGCGTTGGCACCATCCGGAGAAGGGGTTGGTGTCGGCTCAACAGTTTATCGGGCTCGCCGAAGAAACCGGTTTGATCGTTCGTCTGGGCGAGTTGGCTTTGCGGCAGGCTTGTATCCAGGTCCAGGCCCTTGAGCGGGCCGGGTTCGAGTCCCTGAAGATGGCGGTCAATCTCTCGGTGCGCCAGCTGACTGACTCCGGATTTCTGGATATGGTGCGACAAGTGATCACCGAAACCGGGGTGTCACCGGAGCGCCTCGAGCTGGAAATGCCGGCCGAGTTGCTTAATGAAGACCCCCGCATGTTGCGGGATTTGCTGGTTTCCCTGCATGATCTGGGCGTCTGCCTGATTCTCGACGACTTTGGTACGGGTTCGTGTTCGCTGGTTGCGCTACAGCAACTGCCGTTGAATGTTATTAAAATCGATCACCGGTTTATTCGCGATATCCCCTATAACGTCAGCGCTACTGATGTGGCATCCGCTGTGATTGCCCTGGCAAGAAAGCTGCACCTGACGGTTGTGGCCGAGGGTGTGGAGACCCCACAACAGCTCAGCTTCCTTAAGACCGCCGGATGCGCCCAGTGCCAGGGCAATCTGTTCAGCTATCCGTTGGACGAGGATGCCCTGATTGGCTTCCTGATTCGGCAGTATGAGCGGCCGCTTATTTCCTGATCATGGCAATGGCGGCTAGTAACCGGTAAAATCACGCCGTTCCCGGACTGCGGTAGCGGCCCCTCCGGGCTCAATCCTTCGTCTTATATGAGTATTCATTGTCTGTGACTGAACTGAGCCGAATTCGTAACTTTTCCATCATCGCCCACATCGACCATGGTAAATCCACACTCGCGGACCGTTTTATCCAGGTTTGCGGTGGCCTGACCGACCGTGAAATGGCCGAGCAGGTCCTGGACTCCATGGACCTCGAGCGTGAGCGCGGGATTACCATCAAGGCCCAGAGCGTCACGCTCAACTACAAGGCCCGGGATGGTCAGGAATACAAGCTGAATTTTATCGATACCCCGGGACACGTGGATTTTTCCTACGAAGTGTCGCGCTCTCTGTACGCCTGTGAGGGGGCGCTGCTGGTGGTGGATGCCGGGCAGGGCGTGGAAGCCCAGTCCGTGGCTAACTGTTATACCGCCATAGAGCAGGGTCTCGAAGTGGTGCCGGTGCTCAATAAAATGGATCTGCCTCAGGCAGAGCCGGAGCGTGTGGCCGCCGAGATTGAGGATATTATCGGAATTGAGGCGTCTGATGCCGTGCGTTGCAGTGCCAAGAGTGGGCTGGGCGTTGAAGACGTACTGGAAGACCTGATCCGGAAGATTCCTCCTCCCAAGGGTGACCGGGGCGCTCCGTTGCAGGCACTGATTATTGACTCATGGTTTGATAATTACCTCGGTGTGGTCTCCCTGGTTCGAGTCACAGAGGGAACCCTGAAAAAGGGCGACAAGATAGTAATCAAGTCCACAGGCAAGGCCTGGAATGCGGACAAGGTGGGTATTTTCAACCCGAAGCCAAAGGATACCGATATTCTCGAAGCCGGTGATGTGGGCTTCGTGGTAGCGGGCATCAAGGATATTCATGGTGCACCGGTAGGGGACACGATCGTTCACCAGAAATTTGCCCAGGAAACCCCCATGCTGCCGGGGTTCAAAAAGGTGAAACCCCAGGTGTATGCGGGACTGTTTCCGGTCAGTGCGGATGATTATGACGATTTCCGGGATGCGCTGGAGAAGCTGACCCTGAACGATGCCTCGCTGTTTTTCGAGCCGGAGAACTCCGATGCTCTGGGCTTCGGGTTCCGTTGCGGTTTCCTCGGCATGCTCCACATGGAAATTATCCAGGAACGGCTGGAGCGGGAATACGACATTGACCTTATTACCACGGCTCCGACGGTCATTTATGAGGTTCTGAACAAGCAGAATGAGACCCTGTCGGTGGATAACCCTTCACGGCTTCCGGATGTTGGTTCCATTGAGGAAATGCGCGAGCCCATCGTTGAGGCCAACATTCTGGTGCCCCAAGAGCACCTGGGTAATGTCATCGCCCTGTGCGAAGAGAAGCGGGGTGTCCAGAAGCACATGCACTTCATGTCGACTCAGGTGCAGCTCACCTATGAGTTGCCCATGGCCGAAGTGGTGATGGATTTCTTTGATCGCATCAAGTCCGCGAGCCGAGGTTTCGCGTCTCTGGACTATCACTTTACTCGCTTCCAGACGGCTAATCTGGTGCGTCTGGATGTTTTGATCAATGGCGAGCGGGTGGACGCCCTTGCGCTGATCGTCCATAAAGAGCAGGCCCACTACAAGGGCCGCCAACTGATTGAAAAGATGAAGGAACTGATCCCGCGTCAGATGTTTGATATAGCCATTCAGGCAGCCATCGGCAATCAGGTGGTGTCGCGGGTCACGGTGAAGGCGCTACGCAAGAACGTAACCGCCAAGTGTTACGGTGGTGATGTGAGTCGTAAGAAAAAACTGCTGCAGAAGCAGAAGGAAGGTAAAAAACGCATGAAGCAACTGGGCAACGTTGAGGTGCCTCAGGAAGCTTTCCTTGCCGTATTGAAAGTGGACAAATAAAAGGCACCTGAATGGATATTGATTTTCCCCTGGTCCTGGTTGTATTGACGTTCGCAACAGGCCTTATCTGGCTGGCAGACAGGCTGTTTCTCCGCAAGCGCAGAATGGCCTCAGTTCCTGCCGGTGACAGTTCACAGGACAGTGAAGCTGAGGCCCCCAAAGAGCCCTACCTGGTGGACCTGAGCCGGTCTTTCTTTCCTGTGTTGGCGATTGTCCTGGTGCTGCGTTCGTTCCTGGTGGAGCCTTTCCAGATACCTTCAGGATCCATGCTGCCCACGCTGGAGGTTGGCGACTTTATCCTGGTGAACAAGTTTGCCTATGGTATGCGTCTGCCCGTAGCCGGCACCAAGATACTTGAGGTTGATGATCCGGAACGCGGCGATGTGATGGTCTTCCGTTACCCCGAAGATGGGCATACCAACTACATCAAGCGCGTTGTCGGGTTACCAGGAGATCATATTCGCTACCGCAATAAGGAACTGTTTATTAATGGCGACAAGGTGGACTCCCGGTTTGTGGCGCGGTTGCCACCTCTGGAACTCCGTCGTGAGACCTTGGGGGCAACGGATCATGATCTGTTCCTGACCCTGGGGCGCCCTGGTGGCTCTGGTGAAGGGGAGTGGACAGTTCCCCAGGGGCATTACTTTGTAATGGGGGATAATCGTGACAACAGTAACGACAGTCGTTACTGGGGAACGGTGCCCGACGAGCTGATTGTAGGTAAGGCGTTTGCCATCTGGATGCACTGGAAATCGCTCACCAGTCTGCCATCCTTTGATCGTGTCGGCGGCATTGATTAATTCTCAAGGAGTGCAGTTTTCATGAAGAAGAATAATTTCTCCTCAATTGGGCGTCAGGGCGGTGCTTCGGCTCTCACCATGCTGGTGATGGTGCTGTTTTTTGGCAGCCTGCTGACACTGGTTATCAAGCTGGGGCCGGTCTATCTCGATGACATTACCATCCAGGAGGCCCTGGAAGGCCTGGAGGGTACGGAAGGCCTTTCGACCATGGGACCTCCTCAGGTACGCAGCCTGATCAACAAAAGGTTGAGTGTGAACAACGTCCGTGGTTTTGATGCCAAACAGATCAGCGTTGAGAAAAATGGTGAATTTGTGGTGATCAAGGTGGACTATGAAGTGCGTAACAATCTGTTCCGCAATGTGGATACCGTTATTCACTTCAAACACGAATACGAGATGAAGGGCAAGTGAGTTCGCAACCGGATCTGGACCAGTTACAACGTCGAATAGGGTATCAGTTCAAGGCGCCGGAGCGCCTGTTGCTGGCACTCACCCACCGCAGTTATGGCAATCAGAACAATGAACGGCTGGAGTTCCTGGGGGACTCCATCGTTAACATGGTGATAGCTGAACACCTTTATCTGCAGTTCGAAAAGGCCCGGGAAGGCCAGTTGAGCCGTTTGCGTGCCCGTATGGTCAAAGGTGTGACTCTGGCAGAAATTGGCCGTGAATTTGAGTTGGGAAAATATCTCAGGCTGGGTTCCGGCGAGCTGAAAAGCGGTGGATTTCGCCGGGAATCGATTCTCGCCGATGCTGTGGAATCCATCATCGGCGCTATCTACCTCGACAGTGATTTTGATACCTGCCGGCAGCAAGTGCTGCGTTGGTTTGATCAGCGCCTGAAGAGCCTGGATCTTCAGGACACCCAGAAGGATCCGAAAACCCGGCTCCAGGAATACCTGCAGTCCCGCCAATTCCCGCTGCCGAGATACGATGTTATCTCGGTGGATGGAGAGGCCCATGCACAGACTTTCCATGTTTCCTGCGCTTTGCCGTCTTTGGGTCGTAAAACGACCGGTGTCGGCAGCAGTCGTCGTATTGCCGAGCAGCAGGCCGCCCGTAATGCCCTGAAGGAACTGGGCGTGGAGAACGATTAATGAATGATATTACCCGTCCGGACGATCCGGAAAGCCGTTGTGGCTTTGTTGCCATTGTTGGCCGTCCAAACGTGGGCAAGTCCACGTTGTTGAATCATATACTTGGCCAGAAACTGAGCATAACCTCCCGCAAGCCCCAGACTACGCGTCACCAGGTTCTGGGTATCAAAACCATGGGGCCGGTGCAGGCGATCTATGTCGATACCCCGGGCATGCACGAGGAAGAACCCAGAGCGCTGAACCGCTACATGAATAAGGCGGCGACGTCGGCACTCATTGATGTGGATGTGGTGGTGTTCGTGGTTGACCAGATGGCCTGGACCACCGCCGACGAGCTGGTTCTTGAAAAACTGTCCAGACTCACATGTCCGGTGATCCTGGCAGTCAACAAGGTCGACAAGATCGAAAAACGTGAAACGTTGTTGCCGCATCTGGACATGCTCTCGAAGAAGCGCGAGTTTACCGAGATCATTCCACTGTCAGCCCTCAAGGAGATGAACCTGCAGCCGCTGGAAGAAACCGTTGGCCGCTACCTCCCGCAGAGCGTGCATTTCTATCCGGATGACCAGGTGACCGATCGCAGTGAGCGGTTTATGGCAGCCGAGATGGTCCGGGAGAAAATTACCCGGCAACTGGGCGCGGAACTGCCGTATTCCGTCGCGGTTGAAATAGAAGAGTTTCGCCGGGATGGCAAGACCCTGCATATTTCCGCGCTTATTCTGGTTGAACGGGAAGGCCAGAAGAAAATCATCATTGGCGACAAGGGTGAGCGTATGCGCAGTATTGGCCAGGACGCCCGTACCGACATGGAGAGGCTGTTTGACAGTAAGGTGATGCTCCGTCTTTGGGTCAAGGTCAAGCGGGGTTGGGCTGATAGCGACCGGGCCCTGAAGAGCCTGGGCATGAACGATTTCTGAGAACGGTATGGCCGGGTCAGTGCAGCAGGAGCCGGCGTATGTCCTCCATCGCCGTCTCTGGCGGGAAACCAGCCTGCAGGTCGACGTATTCACGCTGAACGCCGGCAGGGTGTCGTTGATCGCTCGTGGCGCCAACAGCGCCAAAAGTCCGCTCAAGGCCCAGTTGCAGCCATTCCAGCCCCTGATGCTGGATTGGACCGGGCGCGGTAACCTGAAAACTCTGACCCAGACCGACGTCCGTAGCGGGCCGTCACTCAGTCGCACGACGGCTCTTTACAGTGGACTCTATATCAATGAGTTGCTGCAGAGGGTTTTGCCGGCGGCAGATCCTCATCCTTCCCTGTTTGCCGCCTACATTCAAGTGATTACCGAACTCTCGGAAACGGACGATGTTGAGCCAGTGTTGCGTCGGTTCGAATGTTCATTCGCTGAGGCACTGGGGTACCGTTTTGCCTGGGACATTGCGACGGATTCCGGAGCCGGGGTCGAGGCGGGTCAGAGCTACTGCTATGATCCAGAGCGGGGCATTTTGCTGTGCCCGGACGAAAATGTACGGTTAAGAAACTTGTCGGGAGACACGCTGATGGCCCTGGCGTCCGGCGATCTGGAATCACCGGATTGCCGTCGCACAGCCAAGCGGGTTATGCGAGTGTTGGTGGACTACCTGTTACAGGGCAAGCCGCTACACAGTAGAAGCCTTTTCAGTCATGGTCGGAGAGAACCGAATGAATCCTAGAGTGTTACTTGGTGTGAACATTGATCACGTGGCAACCCTCCGTCAGGCTCGGGGTACCCGTTATCCGGACCCGGTGCAGGCGGCCCTGATGGCCGAGGAGGCTGGAGCGGACGGTATTACCATTCATCCCCGAGAGGATCGCCGTCATATTCAGGACCGCGATGTGCTGATGCTCAAGGAGACTCTGCAGACTAAAATGAATCTGGAGATGGCTGTTACCGACGCCATGCTGGCGTTTGCGGAACAGGTCCGGCCGGAGTGCGTGTGCCTTGTGCCAGAAAAGCGGGAGGAGCTCACCACTGAGGGTGGACTGGACGTCGACGGTCAGGAAGCCCGGGTGGCCAAGGCCTGTGAGCGTCTGGCGAAAATTGGTACCGAGGTATCACTGTTTATTGATCCGGATCCGGTGCAGATAGACGCCGCTGTCCGCTGCGGTGCCCCGGTGGTGGAATTGCATACCGGGGAATACGCCGAGGCTGACGATCCAGAGGCAGTTGAAGCTGCGTTCAAGGTTCTGGCCGATGCAGTCGCTTACGCGCGTAAAAAAGGTCTTGTAGTGAATGCGGGCCATGGCCTGCATTATCACAATACCGAACGTGTCGCGGCTATTCCCGGTATTAACGAGCTCAACATCGGTCACGCCATTATTGCCCGGGCGGTCTTTACCGGCCTGAAAGAGGCAGTGCGTGACATGAAATCCATTCTCGAGAGCGCACGCCTGGGCAGTTAAATGTCCTCAGCCCAAGGTGTTCCCCGATCCGGCGGTGCCCGTTTCCGATTGCTGGCGGAACTGCGCCTGCCAGTCGGTCTGGTCGCCCCATACCTGCAGTCTCTCGATTGCCGCCAGCAACTGATCTTTATGATAGGCCATGTCTGATGACGAGCACTTGAGTGCGGTTTCGAACTGGTTTGCCGCCGCTCTCAGTTCTGGCACTCCGCAGTAGCGGGTTGCCCCGTGCAGCTTATGTACGCAGTCCAGAAGCGGGTCGAGGTTGCCTTCTTTCCAGAAGCTCTGAACCTTGTCCGCATCCGACGACAACTGTTCCAGAAGCATGCTGAACAATTCCTCGGCGAGGTCCGCCTTGCCAGCCGCCAGTTGAATGCTCTCTTCGACGCTGACGCATTGCTGTTGAAGCTTGCGGGTTGATGGCCTCAGCGCCTTACTGGTATCCCTGATCTCAGGCACCCGGATGGGATGGGGTTGTGGTGAGATCTCGCAGGAATAGCCAGTGTATTCCCGGATCGTTTCAACCAACTGGCCGCTGCTGATCGGTTTTGCGAGATAACCGTCGAATCCCTGGCGAGCCAGCCGATCCTGCTCATCAGCGAGAGCGTGGGCAGTGAGCGCAATAACCGGGGTGCGATGAGTCTTGTTATCCATGGCGCGCAATCGTGCCGTGGTCTCGACACCATCCATACCTGGCATCTGGAGATCCATAAAGACCAGGTCAAAGGGATTGTTGCGAGCCTTGCTGATGGCTTCAAAACCACTGGAAGCGCCTTCCGCGTTGACCTGGCAGTCGTTCAGCAAGGTCATGACCAGTTTCAGGTTGGCCTCGTTGTCGTCTACTGCCAGCACCCTCGGGACGGTGCCAGTCGGTTGCCAGAAAGGCATGGCCTGCTGTTCGTGCAGCGGTTGTTGTCTGTCATTGATACCGTGAACCAGTAACAGTAATTCGTCATACAGGGCATTACGGCACACCGGCTTCGTAATGTGCCCGCTGGCCAGTCCGGACAGGGGGGTATCGTGGGTGTCGAGGGTTGGTGTCAGCAGCAGTGTACGGCAGTCGCGCTCCAGTTCCAGGTTGCGTGCCAGGGCACAGTACTGGCTGGAGTTCAGCAGGTGCCGGGTAATGCCAATAATGGCGAGGGCATAGCCGGCTTGGCTTCTCTGGGCTTCTTCCACCTGTTCCTGCATGGCACCGGGAGAAGCGACCACATCCACCGTCATTCCCCATTCTTTCAGCATATGCTCCACCGCCAGGCCGGTGGTCTTCTGATGTTCCAGGTAAATGACACGCTCTCCGCGGAGGGTATCCTGGGGGGCGCTTGTATCGCCAGAGCTGGACAGTTCGGAGGTCAGCGTGAACCAGAATGTGGACCCCTTGCCAAGCTCGCTTTGCAGGCCGATCTTGCCCCCCATTTCTTCCACCAGTCGCTTGGATATGGCCAGGCCGAGCCCGGTCCCGCCATATTGGCGGGCAGTGGAGGCATCCGCCTGGTTGAAGGCATTGAACAGGGATTGTTGCTGCGCCCGGGAAAGGCCAACCCCGGAATCGGTTATGCTGATGCGCAGGGTCACCTTGTTGTTTTCCTGATCCTCGTCTTCAAGGCTAGCGCGGAGGACCACTTCACCAGTCTGTGTAAACTTGATGGCATTGTTGACCAGATTGGTAATGACCTGCTTGACCCGCAAGGGATCACCCATGATGTTGTCGGGCACGTCATTATAGACCAGAGGCACCAGGTCGAGATTTTTGCCGTGGGCTGCAGGCGCCAGCATCACCATGACATCCTCAACGATGTCCCGGAGCTGGAATGGAACCCGGTCGAGGATCAGTTTGCCGGCCTCAATTTTTGAGAAATCCAGGATGTCATTGATGATAGTCAGCAGAATTTCCGAGGATTTTCGGATCGTGCTCAGGTGGTCCCTTTGCTGTCGCGGCAGTGGGCTCTTCATCAGCAATTCGGTGAAGCCAATAATGCCGTTCAGTGGTGTACGTATTTCATGGGACATGTTGGCGAGGAATTCGGATTTGATCCGGCTGGCCTCCAGTGCTTCCTTGCGGGCGAAATCCAGTTCGATGTTCTGAATTTCGATGGTCTCCAGGGTTTCTCTCAAATCCTCGGTGGCCTGGTCAATGTTCTGCTGCATTTCCGCCTGCGCCATGCTCAGCTCCTCCGCCATGGCGTTGAGGCCGGATTCCAGCTGTTCGAACTCCGGGCCGGCAGAGGTGTATACGCGGGTATCCAGTTTGCCTTCCTTGAGCTTGGCTACCGCTTCGTTCAGTTCGAAGACCGGATCGGTAAAGGCGCGACTGAGGCGCATGGCGATGATGAGGCTGAGAATGACGCCACCGAGCACCAGTATCAATGAGATCAGCAGGGCTTTATAGGTTTCCTTTTCCGTGCGGATATGGGACATCTCAACCGCAGCCCAACCCAAGGGCTCTTGTACGCCGTTGACAGGTTGTCCGGCACCCTGGTCCAGCATGCTCTCGATCATCAGGTCCTGAAGGAATACGGGGGTGACAAACAGTGTGCTGTCACCGCGGAATATGCGCCAGGGGCCCTCTGCTGCGAGATCATTAGGGGAAATGGCATCTGCGCTTCCCGGCCCGGTATGCAGGAGTCGCTTGCGCTCACCATTGAAAAAAGTGATGGAGCGCACGTCCTGTTCCTCCAGGAGGGCGTTGGACAGGCTGTTCAGCAGGCTTCGGTTGGCAGTAAACAGGCCATATTCGGACCCTGCTGCCAGCTGTCGCGACAGGGACTGACCACGATCCTGTAGCAGACTTTCAATATTGTTGACCCAGCTGTAGGTAAAGAACAGCCCGAGTAAAATTGTGGTCAGAAGGGTGGGGACCAGCGTCACCACCAGTACTTTTTTGCGAATGCCCCAACGCCGCATATCGTGTTCCTGATGTTATCGTTGCCAGCCAGATAGTCTGGCTTTACTTCCCTGTCAGAATAGATGATCCGGAAACCCGGTGCCGTACTGCCCGCCCGGTTTTGTCCCGGATATAGCCACCGGTCATGGATATAGCGAGAAGCTGTATTGGGAGACGACGGCTATAACGCGTATCATGCGAATCCGGAAGTGTACCACAGGCGATTGTCAGCTTGGTTGTCTGGCATGCCGGGAAACGGCAGATTTGAGAAAGGTTCCCATATGAATTTTCCCACCATAGAAGACTATGTCGGGCATACACCGCTGGTGCGTTTACAGCGCCTGCCGGGCGAAACCAGCAATGTGATTCTCGCCAAGCTCGAAGGCAATAACCCGGCCGGATCGGTCAAGGATCGCCCGGCCGTGAGCATGATTCAGGAAGCTGAGCGCCGGGGCGAAATCCGTCCGGGTGATACGCTGATCGAGGCCACCAGTGGCAATACCGGTATCGCCCTGGCCATGGCTGCAGCCATCAAGGGTTACCGGATGGTGCTGATCATGCCAGAGAACATGAGCGAAGAACGTCGGGCATCCATGCGGGCCTATGGTGCGGAAATTGTCACGGTGTCGAAGGAAGAGGGTATGGAAACAGCCCGAGACCTGGCCCTGCAAATGGAGGCAGAGGGTAAAGGCAAGGTACTGGATCAGTTCAGCAATGCCGACAACCCGCTGGCTCACTATCGCACCACCGGCCCTGAGATCTGGGAACAGACCGGCGGGCGGGTGACCCACTTTGTCAGTTCCATGGGGACCACCGGTACTATTATGGGAGTATCCCGGTACCTGAAGGAGCGCAATCCCGATGTCCGTATCATTGGACTGCAGCCGAAGGAGGGGGCGTCTATTCCCGGTATTCGTCGCTGGCCGGAGGCTTATCTTCCGAAAATCTATGAGGCCAGCCGGGTCGACCAGGTACTGGACATTGGTCAGCAGGAAGCAGAAGACACCATGCGGGCCCTGGCCCGAGAGGAAGGCATTTTTTGCGGTGTTTCTTCTGGTGGCTCGATTGCCGCGGCCCTGCAACTGTCGAAGCAGGTTGAAAACGCCGTGATCGTGGCCATTATCTGTGATCGTGGCGACCGCTACCTTTCTACTGGCGTCTTTCCGGGCGCCTGAACCGCAGCAAGAGATTTCAGTATGAGCAGAAGACGCAGGAAGGCGCTTCCGAAAGAGCCTGTCCATTGTGTAGTTGAAACCCTGAGTCACGATGGCCGGGGTATCGCCCGTCAGGACGGCAAGACCCAGTTTGTTGATGGTGCCTTGCCCGGCGAGACCGTGATGGCGAAAGTTGTCGGTTCCCGTAGCAAGTTCGATGAACTGCGAACGCTCGAGGTACTGGAGGCTGCTCCCGCGCGGGTGACTCCTCCCTGCGAGTACGCGGATCTGTGCGGTGGTTGTAGCCTCCAGCATATGGGGCCCGATGCCCAGATCCAGTTCAAGGAAGACACACTCCGGGAAAACTTTGCCCATTTCGGGGGCATCGAGCCCGAAGAATGGGTGGCGCCGATGTTGTCGCCGGAAACGCTGGGCTATCGTCGCAAGGCACGTCTCGGCGTTCGTTATGTCCAGGCCAGGGATTCCGTGCTGGTGGGCTTCCGTGAAAAACGTAACAGCTTCCTGACGGATATTGGCCGCTGCGCAGTGCTGGATCCGCGAATTGGAGAGCGTATTTCACCGCTGCGTGACATGCTGTACAAGCTGGATGCCTACAGTCGCATTGCCCAAGTGGAAGTCGCCTGTGGCGACGATGCCGCTGTGATGGTGTTCCGTAACATGGACGAACTCAGTGATTCAGACCGGGCTGCCTTGATTGCGTTTGGCCAGGCCCATGATTTGCATATTTACCTGCAGCCGAAAGGACCGGATACCGTCCATCGGATCTGGCCCGAAGATGGCGAGGAGCGTCTGGGGTACCGTCTTGAAGAATTTGACCTGACCATGAAGTTTCATCCCATGGACTTTACCCAGGTCAATGCAGGCATCAATGGCACCATGGTACACAGGGCAGTGGAATGGCTGGATATCCAGCCGAACGAACGGGTACTGGACCTGTTCTGTGGCCTTGGCAACTTTACTCTGCCTTTGGCACGTAAGGCAGGGCAGGTGGTGGGCGTTGAAGGCGATGACGCCATGGTAGTCCGTGGTCGGGAAAATGCGGAACTCAACGGCTTGAACAATGTCACTTTCCACGGTGCCGATTTGCAGGCGGATTTCACATCCCAGCCGTGGGCTGGTGAAGGGTTCGACAAGATCCTGATAGATCCGCCCCGGTCTGGCGCCCAGGAAGTGTGTGAATACCTGACAGCGTTTGGCGCGAAACGTATTGTGTATGTTTCCTGTAACCCCGCCACGCTGGCCAGGGACGCGGGTGTGATGGTGCGCAACGGTTACCGCCTGGTGAGGGCGGGAGTGATGGACATGTTTCCGCACACCACCCATGTGGAGTCCATTGCGCTGTTTGAGCGTGACGATCAGTGACAGATTAACCAGCCGGTCAGGGATGGCCGGGTGAATAACCGGGAATAATAAAGCCGATATGGTAAAAGTTCGCGAAGATTACGCAATCACCGGCGATGGTCAGGTGGATATCGGGCGCTGGGTGCGCCAGATCGAATCACAAACGCGACTGGAGAATGTGGACCAGTTTCGCCGCGCCTGTGAGAAAGCTGCAGAGATTGATTTGCAGGCCTTTCGCGAGGATCGCCTGTGGACCGAGGGGGCCAGCAGCTTCCGCACCGGCATTGAAATGGCACAGGTGTTGGTGGAACTTCACCTTGACCAGGCCAGTCTGGTTGCAGCGATACTTTACCGTGCGGTGCGCGAGGAGCGTGTACCCCTTGAGGAAATCCGCAAGGAGTTTGGTGATGAGGTTGCCGGACTGATCAATGGCGTTCAGCAGATGGCTGCTATTTCCTCAATCCATCACCCGCTGAAGGGCAATGTGCTGGGGCAGAGTGAAGGTCAGCTCGACAATGTCCGCAAGATGCTGGTGACCATGATTGACGATGTTCGCGTGGCGCTGATCAAACTCGCGGAACGAACCTGTGCCATTCGGGCGGTCAAGAACGCCTCCGAAGAAAAGCGTATGCGGGTGGCCCGCGAGGTGTTTGATATCTATGCGCCACTGGCTCACAGGCTGGGCATCGGGCACATCAAGTGGGAGCTGGAAGATTTGTCCTTCCGGTACCTCCATGGCTCGGCTTACAAGAAAATTGCCAAGCTCCTGGACGAGAAACGTCTTGACCGTGAGGGCTATATCCGCCGTGTACTCGACACCCTGAAAACCGAGCTCAAGAACTTCGGCATCGAGGGTGAGTTATCGGGTCGCGCCAAGCACATCTACAGTATTTGGCGGAAGATGCGCCGCAAGGGCATCGATTTTTCCCAGGTCTATGACGTCCGGGCGGTGCGGGTGCTGGTGCCTGAAGTGCGGGACTGCTATGCGGCACTGGGTATCGTGCACACGTTATGGCGGCACATTCCCAACGAATTTGACGACTACATCGCCAATCCCAAGGAAAATGGCTACCAGTCCCTGCACACCGCCGTGATTGGCCCTGAGGGGAAGGTCATGGAGGTGCAGATCCGTACCCACAAGATGCACGAAGAAGCGGAGCTGGGTGTGTGTGCCCATTGGCTTTACAAGGGGACGGACAAAGGTAATCGCTCTACCGGATACGACGCCAAGATCAACTGGTTACGTCAGGTTCTGGAATGGCAGGAAGAATTGGGTGATCTGTCAGGGCTGGCCGACCATCTGAAAAGCGATGTGGCGTCCGATCGGGTATACGTCTTCACACCCGAAGGGCATGTGGTGGACCTGCCCCAGGGGGCCACTCCGGTGGACTTTGCCTACCGGGTCCATACCGAGATTGGCCACGCCTGTCGTGGGGCCCGGGTCAACAGTCGGATTGTGCCTCTGACCTATCCGCTTAAAACCGGCGATCAGGTGTTTATCCTGACCTCCAACAACCCGGCGCCAAGCCGTGACTGGCTGAATCCAAGTCTGGGCTATATCCAGACATCCCGGGCCCGGGCGAAAGTGACTCACTGGTTCAAGGAGCAGGATCGCGATCGTAATGTCCTGGACGGACGAGCCATTCTCGAGGATGAGTTCCGCCGCCTGTCCCTCTACGATGTTGATCTCGGGGACCTTGCCCGCAAGGTTAATTGCCATGATGCGGAGGATATGTTCGCGGCGGTTGGTGCTGGAGACCTGCGCCCTACCCACGTGGCCAACGTCGCACAGCAGATGCTGGAGCCCAAGTCCCATCAGTTGGATCTCAAGCTCAGCGGTCAGCGTCGCCGCCCCTACGATACCGAGTCCGATATCCGGATCCTTGGTGTGGGCAAGCTCAAGACCCAGGTGGCAAAGTGCTGCAAGCCGTTACCAGGGGACGATATCGGGGGCTACATAACCGTCGGCCGCGGAGTGACCGTACACCGGCAGGACTGCATCACCTTCCTGAACCTTCGGGATGTGGAGCCGAACCGGATCATTGAGGTGAGCTGGGGTGGCCAGCCAGCTTCGGTCTATCCGGTGGACATTGAAATCCAGGCTTATGATCGTTCGGGGCTGTTGCGGGATATCACCCAGGTGTTGTCGTCTTCCAAGAGCGATGTGTTGTCCCTGAACACGCTCAGCAACAAAGATGAAAACACCGCAACAATGACCGTCACCGTCGAGATCTCCAGTCTTGAACAATTGGCGAAGTTATTGGCCCAGATACGCAACCTGCCCAACATTATTGACGTGAGGCGCAAGCGAGGATGAGTTACTCGATTGAGGACCTGAAAACCCTGATGGCCCGATTGCGGGACCCCGAGACCGGTTGTCCCTGGGATACCAGGCAGACCTTTAAAACCATCGTTCCTCACACTCTGGAAGAAGCCTACGAAGTGGCGGATGCCATAGAGCGAGCCGATTACCCCCACCTTGAAGACGAGTTGGGGGACCTGCTGTTTCAGGTGATTTTCTACACCCAGATGGGCCGGGAGCAGGGGCACTTTGATTTCAATTCGGTGGTGGACAACCTGGTGCGCAAGCTGGTGCGTCGCCATCCCCATGTTTTCCCTGATGGCACCCTTGAGAGTCGTGTGGACCCCGATAATCGGCCTGGTGAGGCTGAAATCAAGGCAAGCTGGGAGCGAATCAAGGCGGAAGAGCGAGCGCTGAATCCCAAGCCGGAAGCCAGCGGCAGCAGTCGGCTGGACGGTATTGCCCGGACCCTGCCGGCCATGGCCCGTGCGGAAAAACTGCAGAAGCGGGCTGCCAACCATGGCTTTGACTGGCCGGATATTGAACCGGTATTCGACAAGCTTCACGAGGAAATCGATGAGCTCAAGGAGGCCTGGTACGCGGCCGAAAACCGCTCCGGTGCCCGGGATGCAGTTGAAGATGAACTGGGAGACCTGCTGTTTGTCTGCGTTAACCTGGCACGGTTCATGAAAGTGAATCCTGAGCAGGCGCTGAATCGAACCAATCACAAATTTGATGCACGTTTTCGTGCCATTGAGCGGCGCCTGGAGGATGAAGGTCGTAATCTGGACAATGAAACCCTGGACGCTCTGGATGCCATCTGGCAGCAGGTAAAGGGCGTGGAAAAACTCTGAAAACAGAAGCAGGTAGGTACAATCCGTTACCAATTTGTTGTCCCTGCGTGCGTTTCCTTCGTCTACACTTCCTGAAACGGATGCACTTAATCAGTGCGCCGTAGGCCGCAGAGAAGATGCAGGAGTGAAGGCACATGAAAATCAAAGATCTGGTCAATTACTGGGATAAGCATGCACGGGGACGTCTGACCCGGGATGCCTATTTTATGGAGTTGTCTGACCAGCATCATAAGCGACTGGAAAAGCTCGCCGCGCTTTATCCGATGAAGTCATCCCAGGACCTGATGCGAGACCTGATTTCCGCCTCCCTGGATGAGCTGGAGACCAGTTTCCCGTATGTTGAGGGAACCAAGGTGGTGGCTTACGATGAGGACGGTTTTGAGATTTACGAGGATCAGGGGATGACCCCACGCTTCGTCAGTCTTAGCCAGAAGCACATCCAGCGTCTGAAGGCCCGTCAGCTGGAGTCTGTCGCCTGACCACGCAGCTTCGCTGAACGCTGGCTTCTCCCGTCGGGGTGGTTGCGCCACCCCGAATCAAAGCCTTCTGCGCTACTTTTCTTTCCCTTCGAGTTTATCCTTTAGCGGACTCTGCCTGACCAGATCATCCAGAGCGGCCCCGATCATATCATTGAGGATGTCGCTCTCCGACCGGTCCGGATAGAGTTCCGCCAGAGCTGCGATCCGTGCGGCATCTTCCAGCGGCAGTCGCAGGTTGTAGTCGTGGGTCCGTTCGACGTCTTCTTTCTTGTTTTCCCAGTGTTTTGGCAGATCAGTAACTTTCATGAATTCTCCTTGCGACTACGGGCTTTAATCGTTATTAGTATCGTTAGTTTACTTCGCCTCCGTCAATTTAAAAGGACGTCAATGTGACTGAGTTACATCCCGACCTTCGAGAAAATGTGCGCATGCTGGGTGAATTGCTGGGTCAGAGCATCCAGCGTTACCCGGGGCACGACTGTTATGAACTGATCGAGGAAATTCGTACTGCCGCCAAAGCCGATCGGCGACATGAAAGTGGCTCCGGGCAGCGCCTCGTCAACCTGTTGGGCAAATTGGGGGATGAGGAGCTTCTTCCTGTTACCCGGGCATTCAACCAGTTCCTGAACCTGGCCAACCTTGCGGAACAGTATCACGGTATTCGTCGTAAGCGCGGGCATGAATCCGACCTGATGGTGGAGTCCCTGCAACAGGTGTTTGAGCGTCTCACGTCGTCGGGAATCAGTGCCGACGAGCTGCACCGGCGGGTAGCGGATCTGAGTATCGAATTCGTGATGACGGCACACCCTACCGAGGTGGCCCGCCGCACGCTGATCATGAAATACGATGAAATGTCTGACTGCCTGGCCCGGCTGGATCATGACGACCTGTTGCCGGCCGAGCGGGATGAGATCGTCAGCCGACTGGCACAGCTGATATCGGAAGCCTGGCACACCGATGAAATCCGTCACGAACGGCCGACCGCGGTAGACGAGGCCAAGTGGGGGTTCGCCGTTATCGAGAACAGTCTCTGGCAGGCATTGCCAAAGTTCCTCAGAAGCCTTGATCTGTCGCTATCGGAAGTGACTGGTCAGGGATTGCCCCTGGATGCGGCGCCCATTCGCATTGCTTCCTGGATGGGTGGGGACCGGGACGGCAACCCCAACGTCACCCATCAGGTGACCCGGAAGGTGTTTCTGCTGGGACGCTGGATGGCCGCCGATCTTTATCTGCGTGATATCCAGGCACTGCGTGCCGAGTTGTCCATGTGGCAGGCCAACGATGAACTGACGGCACTGGCCGGGGACAGCCGCGAACCTTATCGTCACGTATTGGCAGGACTGCGGGACCGGCTGGTCAGGACCCGTGACTGGGCAGAAGCCTGTGTTAATGGAGAGGCCGGGGACGCCACGGATATTCTGTTTGAAAACCGGGACTTCATCGAACCGCTGGAGATGTGTTACCGCTCGCTGCTGGACTGTGGTCTCGAGAGTATTGCCGATGGTCCCCTGCTGGATACCATTCGACGTGCTCATACGTTTGGTCTTACGCTTATTCGCCTGGATATCCGTCAGGAAGCATCCCGGCATGCCCAGGCAGTGGCAGAAATGGTGGATTACCTCGAGCTGGGCGATTACCTGTCCTGGAATGAGGAGCAGCGGCAGCAATTCCTGCTAAAGGAACTGCAGGGGCGCCGCCCTCTGGTGCCAAGACATTGGGAGCCCTCGGAAGAGGTGAGGGAAGTGCTCGCCACCTGTGAAGTGATTGCGCAGCAGACGCCTGAGGCCCTGGGATCCTATGTCATTTCCATGGCCAGCAAACCCTCCGACGTACTCAGTGTGATCCTGTTGCTGCGTGAATCCGGCATGACTTTCCCGATGCGGGTAGTCCCACTATTCGAGACACTGGACGATTTGACCGGTGCACCGGAGAGCATGGCGGCCCTGTACGAAGTGGACTGGTACCGGGAGTATTGCGGCGGCCGTCAGGAAGTGATGATTGGGTATTCCGATTCGTCCAAGGACGCCGGCCAGTTGATGGCTGCCTGGGCGCAATACCAGGCTCAGGAGAAGCTTACCGCAGTTGCTGCCATTTACGGGGTTCACCTGACCCTGTTTCATGGTCGTGGAGGCACTGTCGGCCGGGGTGGTGGCCCTGCCAATCGGGCCATTCTGTCCCAACCTCCGGGATCTGTGAATGGCAGTTTCCGTATCACCGAACAGGGCGAGATGATCCGATTCAAGTTTGGTTTACCACGTCTCGCGGAACAGAGCCTGACGTTGTATACCACGGCCGTCATTGAGGCGACGCTGGCTCCACCGCCCGAACCGGAGCCGCAATGGCGTGAAACCATGGACTGGCTGACAGAGCGGTCACTCAAGGCCTATAGGGAGGTGGTGAGGGATGATCCTGATTTCGTACCCTACTTCCGCCAGGTTACTCCTGAACAGGCATTGGGCAAATTGGCTCTGGGAAGTCGTCCGGCTCGTCGGAAGCCGACGGGCGGTGTGGAAAGCCTGCGGGCCATCCCGTGGATCTTCGCCTGGACCCAGATGCGGCTGATGCTGCCAAGCTGGCTCGGCAGCGACGTGGCCCTTGAGGAGGCGGCTCGAAATGACCGGCTGCCGGTACTGAGGGAGATGATGCAAGGGTGGCCATTCTTTCGTACCTATGTGGACATGCTGGAAATGGTGTTGGCGAAGGCCGATCTGCGAATTGCCAGTTACTACGAGCAGACGCTGGTTGAGGATGAAAGCCTGAAAAAACTTGGTGGAAGTCTCCGTGACCGGCTGAAAGGCTGCATCGAGCGACTGCTGGAACTGAAAGGGCAAGAGACCCTGCTGGAAGGCGAGCCGGTATTTGCCCATTCCATGCGGGTACGGAACCCGTATACTGACCCCTTGCATTACCTGCAGGCGGAACTGCTCAAGCGGGATCGGGAAAATGAGGGCAAGGACGACGTTCCGGAGATGGTCGGCCGGGCCCTGAAGGTAACCATGGCGGGTATTGCCGCCGGTATGCGTAATACCGGCTGATGAGGCCCGGTGATGTATGGCTGGCCGAGTGCCGGTCAGTAAGGACAACAGGAGTAACACCGTGGCTGTAGCTGCGCGACTGGAACATTTTCTGGCCCGTAAGGGGATCTCTTACACGGAGCAGCCCGTTGATCAGGTGATAAATCTGGATGCGGCCGTGATTGCATCGGGACATTCGCAGGATCAGTTCATCCGTGCCACCCTGCTCATCGATATCAACGGTGTGGTGATGGCGGTTCACGGTTTTAACAGTTCTCTCGATATGGATGCGGTGCAGCAGTTGACAGGGCGTCGTCTGCAGCCCCTGACCGCCCGTCAGAGCAATCGCCTGTTTGCGGATTGTGATCCAGGGTTCCAGCCTCCGATTGGCGGGGCCTATGATATTCCGGTACTGGTCGATGAAGATGTACTGTCGTATCCCCGCGCTCTGATGACCAGTGGTAACGACCATACCCTGATCGAAATGGATGGGCGGGCGCTGCGTCTGGCACTGGCGGGTTCTCGTGGTGGACACCTGGTGATCCGTGGTCAGGCGACAGCCGAGCGGGACGCCTTGACCCTCGAGGAAGTTGCCGACAAGTTGCAGAAGCTCTATCGTCTTCCACCGATGCCTGCCCTTGCCCTGAAGATCCTGAAGTTGACCGCCAATACCGAAGCCACGGCCAGGGAACTGGCGGAGCTGATTGAGTTCGACCCCAGTTTGACGGCACAGATCATGCGCTATGCGCGATCAGCCCTGTTCAATTATCCGGGTCAGATAAACTCGGTACAGGAAGCCGTGACCCGGGTACTGGGATTTGATCGTGTGGCTCACATCGCTCTGGGCATTGCTTCGGTTCGGGCCTTTGATGTTCCCCGCGAGGGCATGCTGGGAATGGATAAATTCTGGCGCCACTCCCTCTACTGTGCTTTTCTGTGTCAGCGCATTGCTTCCCAGTGCAACGAAGACAAGAGTCTGGCGTATCTGTGCGGCCTGTTGCACAACTTTGGCTTGTTGTTGGTGGGGCACCTCTTCCCCAGTGAGTTTGAAGAGTTGAACACGCTGCGGGAAGCGAATCCCGAAGTCAGCATGCACTCCCTCGAACAGCAGGTATTCGGAGCGGGTAGTGGTCAGGATGTTCTGGCAGTTGGCCACGGAGCCATTGGTGGCATCCTGCATAAACTGTGGCAATTGCCAGATCCGGTGATCAAGGCTGCCGGGATGCATCAGCAATCCGGATACCATGGCGAGCATGAAAACTATGTGCTCATGGTGCAACTGGCCAATGGATTGCTGAAAGAGCGTGGTATAGGTGACGAGTTCAACCCGGATGACGTCCCGGCGCTGGCCGGTGCCCTGGGGTTGGGGGAGGATGCTGTCGCAGCCATCGGCGCCAATATCGATGAGATGGCGGGTGAGCTGGACGCACTGGCGGTGTCCCTGTCAACCTGATCCCTTCTGGTATTTCCGGGTATTCTGTGTCCCCTAATGGTGCATGATACGGAGGTCGACTTTCTCTAAGGCGGCTGACTTCGTATAATGCGCCTTCGCCGGTTCCGGCTCGCCCCCGTTCCTGGTCGAGAGGCTTTCGCAAAGGCAGACGTTTTTGCCATAGCTTTTCAAACGATAATGACTAAATCTTATGGGAGCACAGCGTTATGCGAATCATTATGTTAGGCGCACCGGGCGCAGGTAAGGGGACACAGGCCCAGTTCATTACCGAGCGTTATGAGATTCCCCAGATCTCTACCGGCGATATGCTACGGGCAGCGGTCAAGGCCGAGTCCGAGCTGGGCAAGCAGGTTAAGGAAGTGATGGCGACCGGTGGCCTGGTGTCTGACGATATCATCATTGCGCTGATTGAGGAGCGTATCCAGCAGCCGGACTGCAAGAACGGTTTCCTGCTGGATGGGTTTCCCCGCACCATTCCCCAGGCTGAGGCACTGAAAGACCAGGGTATCGGCATCGACTACGTGGTTGAGATCGCCGTGGATGACGAGGAAATTGTCAGCCGTCTGTCCGGTCGTCGGGTCCACGAAGGTAGTGGCCGTATCTACCACGTCAAGTACGATCCGCCCAAGCAGGAAGGCAAGGACGACGAAACTGGCGAGCCGCTGGTTCAGCGCGAAGATGACAAGGAAGAGACCGTACGTAAGCGCCTGTCCATCTACCATGAACAGACAGCACCGCTGATTGGCTATTATCAGGGCTGGGCAGAGAAGGACGCCAGTGCCGCACCGAAGTACGTGCGCGTGGAAGGTGTTGGTAGCCTGGACTCGATTCGCGACCAGATCCTCCAGGAACTGAAGTAATCCGCACAATCTCGAGGCAACGGCAGCATCCGTGAAGTTACTGGCACTGGATACCTCATCGGAAGGTTGCTCGGCGGCGCTGCTGGTCAACGGCAGCGTCACCGAGCGCTTTGACCTGGCCCCCCGTGGTCATACCCGCCTGCTGATGCCAATGATCCGCGAGTTGCTGGCCGAGCAGAACCTGGCCCCGATGGATCTGGACGCGCTGGCCTTTGCCCGTGGCCCGGGATCCTTCACCGGGCTTCGTATCGCCACAGGTGTGATTCAGGGGCTGGCATGGGGGCTGGAAATACCGGTCATTCCTGTGTCTTCCCTGGCCACTGTGGCTCTGGGTGCCATTGAGAACTTCAACGTTGCCGAGGGAGACGGCATTGCTGTCGCCTTTGATGCGCGTATGGGGGAGGTCTACTGGGGCTGTTTCCAGTCCCGTGAAGGCTTGCCAGTGCCAGTAGCGGCCGAGCGCGTCTGCTCCCCGGTGGCTGTCAGCTTACCGCCTTTGGACGGCTGCTGGTTTGGCGGCGGTCAAGGTTGGCAGTTGCGGGAGCAGATGCCGCAATCCCTGGTGTCTGCTGTATCTCAAATTGACGACACCCTCGTGCCGAGGGCCCGTTGTGTGGCCCGTCTCGCCCATCATGATCTGACTGCAGGCGGTGGTGTGTCCGCTGCCGAGGCACAACCCGTATATGTTCGTGACGAAGTGACCTGGAAGAAGCTGCCAGGTCGCTGATCAATCCTTACCTGTTTTCGGAACGTTTGCCGATGGAATTGTGGCACATCATTGCCCTGGCCGTTATTCAGGGACTGACGGAATTTCTCCCGATCAGCAGCTCTGCTCACCTGATCCTGCCTTCGCAGATCCTTGGCTGGCCTGATCAGGGTCTGGCTTTCGATGTTGCCGTACATGTGGGCACCTTGGCAGCGGTGATGTGGTATTTTCGCCGCGAAGTGTATCGGCTCACCGTGGCCTGGGCGGGGGATACCGCTCGTGGGCGCATAGGCGAGGACAGTGGCCTGGCCTGGGCCGTGATCGTGGGCACCATACCTGCGGGGCTGGCGGGCCTGTTACTGAATGACTTTATTGAGACGGAACTGAGATCCGGCCTGGTCATTGCTGCCACCACTGTTGGTTTCGGACTGGTGCTGTGGTGGTCGGATGCCGTTGGGCGTCGGTCGAGGGATTTGCCGGCTCTGACCATCAAAGACGCTATCGTTGTCGGTCTGGCGCAGGCCCTGGCGCTGATTCCAGGCACCTCCCGCTCGGGGATTACCATCACCGCTGCGTTGTTCCTCGGTTTAAAGCGGGAAGCGGCCGCCAGATTTTCATTCCTGTTGTCCATTCCCCTGATCCTGGCGGCCGGGTTGTTGAAGACGCTGGAGCTGGTCGAGCAGGGCGGTGCGACCGACTGGGCTGCCATTTGGCTGGGCACTCTGGTGTCGTTCGTGAGTGCGGTTATCTGTATTCACCTGTTCCTGAAGTTTCTTGAGCGCCTGGGCATGATGCCATTCGTGATCTACCGCTTGCTGCTGGGACTGTTGCTTGTTGTCATGTTGTGGTGAGTTGGTTAAAAACTGTTCGTCGGGCTTTGAATTTACCTGATGATATTCCATACTCGGAATCCATCCATTTTTCCGGTTTTCATTCATGATCGGCGGCGTTAATCCCAACAATAACTACCCGTTCCAGTCTGGCAACAGCAATCCAGTCCGGGAACGTAGTGATGTTGCGCGAACGCCTGCGTCCTCACCTGACCGGAGCGCCGAGGGGGTACGCCGTGACCTGGCTGAGGGTCGATCGGAGACCGCCCCCAGCCAGGTCACGACAGAGTCCTTGCAGCGCAGGGTAGAGGCGCGACGGGCTGCGGAAGATGCCCGCCTGGAACGTTTTCGCGCAGATGAGTTGCCGCTGTCCACATCCCGTGCTTTGGCCACATTTACCGATATCGCGGCTCGCGACGATAACGGAGAGAGTGGCCTGGTCGGTATTGATATCCTGGTCTGATGTCTCCTGAACCTCCGACTTCAGAACTCTCCCTTGCTGTTGCCTGCAGTCCGCTGGGTGATGCATCGCAGGCCCGTGAATTGGCCGAGCAATTGGCTATTCCTTTTCTGGGGGCGGTCAAACCCAAACTGATTACCGATTTTCCCGTGCTGTTGTTGTTCAATGAGCAGGGTCTGTGCCTGCAAGTGACCGGGAAGGGCGCACCCGGACCGGTGCGGGCGGAGTTTGTATCAGGTAAGGCCGGCTACCGTCGTGAACACGGCGGTGGTACCGGGCAACTGGTTGCCAAGGCCATTGGTTTACAAAAGACCCGTGTCCCGTTGCATGTGGTGGATGCCACGGCCGGCCTGGGTCAGGATGCGTTTGTACTGGCGGGGTTGGGGTGCCGCGTCACGCTTTTTGAGCGTAATCCGGTCATTCACGCCCTGCTGGCAGACGGTCTGGCCCGGGCAGCGCTGAATACAGACTGTGCCCCCATCATTGCCAGGATGACTCTGCGGGCTGGTAGCAGCAGGGCGTGGCTGGAGAGTCTGGGGGAAAGCGAAGGTGAAGCCGCGGCAGATATTGTATACCTGGATCCGATGTTTCCACATCGGGACAAGTCTGCGCTGGTGAAAAAGGAAATGCAGGTGTTTCGCACGGTGGTGGGGGACGATGACGATGCCGGGGAGCTTCTGGCCGCCGCGTTGAGAGCTGCCACCTACCGGGTGGTGGTCAAACGTCCTCGTAAGGCGCCGCCCATTGATGGGCCTGAGCCGGCCACACGCATTGAAGGCAAAAGTAGCCGATACGACATATACCCGATCAAAGCGCTACCGAGTGGTAGCGCCTGATCGGATCAGGATCAGGCACCGAGCATGGTGACCTGCTGGATAGCCTGGCGCTTTTCAACACTCAGAACCAGGCGGGCATCTTCCGCCACCTCGTCTAATCCTTCAGTATAACTGAGCAGGCCGTTGTCATCCGTGGTGATGACGCCGTTCTTCTGCATATTGGCAATAAAGTTGCGGAACAGGCTCTTGTCGAAGAACTCGGGGGCGTTTAATCCAAACAGAATCGACATACGCTCCGCGAGCAGTGTGCTTTGTTCTTCAAGCTCGGCAGCGCTGATCCGACCGGAACCGTACTTGCGCAGAATGCCAATGGCAATGTGGTAGCGCTCCAGGGTCTGAATGATAAACCGCGACAGTACCCGCAGGCGCAACATGGCGTCGGTGCCTTCTTCCGGACGGTAGATCCGGCCGTCTTCTTCAACCATCAGACCCTGTTCAATCATCAGGTCAATCCATTGATTGATGACACCTTCCACCTCATCGGGATCGTATTTCAGGAACAGCTCGGACTGAAAATAGGGATAGGCAACGCTGGCCAGGAAAACGATCTTGTCCCGCTGAAGTGAATCCTTGTTCTCAAACAGGCTGGCAATCAGCGAGGGCAAAGCGAACAGATGCTGGATGTTGTTGCGATAGTAGGTCATCAGGATGGCATTGCTGCCTTCCAGGGCGATGATGTCCCCCAGTTTCTGGGGCTGGCGGGTCACCAGTCCCATCGTTTCGCAGTAGGCCACCCAATCCTTACCACTGCCCTCGGGCATGGTAACGGTATCGGCATAGGGGAACGCCTTCAGCAGGTTGGCGTACTGATCCATCAGGCGGATAAGCTGGCTTTCGTCCATGGCCAGCCGGTCGGTGCCCAGCAGCACGGTGGCTGTCATGCCAATAGGGTTCACCGCCACTGAGGCATTGATATTGGCCGCTACGCGGGTGGCAAGCCTGTCCACCGCATCTGGCAACCAGGACGGACGATACTCAGCGTCAAAAGCTTCGTTGCGCCAGCTTGGGTGGGTCTCGTTCAGGACATCCTCAAGGGGAATGGCCTCGCCAAAATTCACGGCGACCCTGCCAAAGGAGTTGCTGAGCTTGCGTACGGTCTTGGCCAGGCCAAAAACGCTTTCTTTCTGTTTTTTCTTGCCCCGAAGCTCGCCGAGGTAGGAGCGACCTTCCATGACTTTCTCATAACCCACGTACACCGGCACGAACACAATGGGTTTGCGGTGGTTGCGCAGGAAACTGCGGACGGTCATCGCCAGCATTCCGGGTCGTGGTTGGAGCATGCGGCCGGTGCGGCTGCGGCCGCCTTCCACGAAATATTCCACCGAGTACCCCCGGGTGAACATGACGTGCATGTATTCGTTGAATACTGTGGCGTAGAGCGGATTGTCCTTGAAGCTCCGGCGCATGAAGAAAGCGCCGCCCCGGCGCAGTATGGGACCGACTATGGGCATGTTGAGGTTAATGCCAGCGGCTATATGTGGTGGCATCAGACCGTTCTTGTAGAGCACGTAGGACAGCAGCAAGTAGTCAATGTGGGAACGGTGGCAGGGCACATACACCACGGCATTGTCCTGGGCGACTTCCTTGGCAACCCGAATGTTGTTGACGGCGATGCCGTTGTAGATGCGATTCCATAGCCAGGACAGAACCACCTCCAGGAAGCGTATGGTAACAATGGACATGCTGGCGGCGATTTCATCAGCGTACTTGTAGGCCTTCGCCCGGACCTTCTCCGGCGGGATGTCGTCCTGGCGGGCGGTTTCCCGGATGGCTTCCTTTACCGCCTGGGTACGCACCAGCCCTTCCACCAGCGTGCGGCGGTGGGACAGATCCGGACCAAGTACGGCCTGGCGAACACGGCGGAAGTGTGTGCGGAGAATGCGAGCCAGTTTACGGTTGGCTCGTTCTTCACTGTGGCGGTATTCCTCAATTACCTGTTTCAGGGACAGCGGCTGATTGAACTGGACATAGGTGTTACGGCCGTGAAGCATGATGATCAGCAGCTTCTGGAGACGACCGGCTACGGACCAGGTGTCGGATAACAGCAGCTTGACCAGGGATTTTTCCTTGTCCGGTGATCGTCCCCAGAACAGGGATACCGGTACGATCTGGACATCGGTTTCCGGATGCTCAAGTCCGAATCGGACCAGTGCCTTGAATTCCGAGGTCGGTACCGGGGTTTGTCGTTTCTGGAAGAGGCCGCCAATGCGTCGATAGAGGAAGAAAAACGAATGCACCGGCCCATTCTTGACGGGCAGTGATGCTTCAGCACCCGGCAGATTGCCTCGCAAAACCTCCTGTTCGAGGACCAGACGACTGGACATGGAACTGTATTGCAGCACATAGCAGACAGGCTTGTCGGGATCGAGCCCGAGAGCTTCGCGGCTGTTACCACTGACATCCGTTCTGACCCACAGAAACAGAATCTTGCGGAAAAAAGTCAGAATCAGGCTGCGAAGGGCCTGTAAAATTCGCATAAAGTGTTGCTCCAGTCTACAAAACAGGCGCTAAGTTTACTTGGTTGTGTGCGGGGCGGAAAGACGTGCCGGCGTTCTGCTGTGGTGTTCTGTGTGATACATTTTCCGCTGTTAGAATGCGCCGGAAAACCGCAAAATCCACCTTCTGCTTCAGGATTCTTTATGACGACGTGGCTGCCAGGCTGGTTAACTACGCCCCCGGGATCTGATGATCTGGTGCTGGCGATTACTGGAAACAGTGTGGTGAGAAGTGAGGGCCACTGGCTGGTACGTTGGCAGGAGGTTGAATCATTTGCGATCACGGGGTGTGCCCCGGTAAGCCTTGGCCAGTGGGGTGGGGAGCCGCTTTATGTGGTTGAGCTTGATGCCGATCGTCTGCCGGAAACAGTAGAAATAATCCCCCTGCGGGACGCGATTCTGATCATGGAAGATGCTCCCGCGGAGATGCTTGGCACCGGATTTCAGGTCTGGCAATGGTGGCGGGACCACCGCTATTGTGGTCGATGTGGTGACGTCACCGGTCTCCATCCGCTGGAGCGTGCCAAGTGGTGCGAGGCCTGTGGTATTCCCTGGTATCCGCGGGTTGCTCCCTGTGTCATCGTGGTCATTCGCAGGGAAAATCGTATGCTTTTGGCCCGATCGTCCCGGGTCAAGCGTCACTTTTACAGTCTGATCGCCGGCTTTGTGGAGCCTGGAGAAAGTCTGGAGCAGGCGGTTGTCCGTGAAGTAAAGGAAGAAACCGGCCTGGATGTGACCAATATCCGATATCGCTCATCTCAGCCCTGGCCTTTTCCTCATCAGTTGATGGTTGGATTTTTTGCGGATTACCGTAGTGGCGACCTGGTTCTCCAGGAAGATGAACTGGCAGACGCAGACTGGTATGGCCCGGAAGATTTACCGCCGATTCCCCCGGCAACCACCATTGCCGGACGGTTGATCCGGGATATGGCGCGGGAACTGAGCCAGCAGCGGGAAGACCAATGAAGTGTCAGATAAGGGTGTTATGACAGTGCCACGTATCTTGGTGTTTGACTCCGGTGTCGGTGGCTTGAGTGTGTCCGCCTGTATCCGGCAGCGTCTGCCTTTCGCCGAACAGGTGTATGTGGCGGATAACGCCGGTTTTCCTTACGGTGACCAGCCTGAATCCGTAGTCACCCAGCGTTGTCAGCGGTTGATTGCTGAGGCGCTGCGCCGGTTTCCCTGTGATGTCATTGTGGTGGCCTGTAACACCGCCAGTACCGTGGTGCTGCCCGATTTGCGATCGATGACATCGATACCCGTGGTTGGCGTTGTTCCGGCGGTAAAGCCAGCAGCTGCCTGCAGTCAGAACCGCCGTATTGGCATTCTGGCCACGCCCGCAACCATTCGCCGCCCTTATCTGGAAAAATTGATCCGGGAATTCGCGGCTGATTGTCAGGTTGAACGAATCGGCCACCCGCAACTTGTGCGGTGGATTGAGGATTCGGTCGCCGGGGATGAGCTTCCACTACAGTTGCTATGCGAGGCCTTGCAGCCTTTTAAACAGGCGGGTGTCGATACCGTTGTGCTCGGTTGCACCCACTACCCGCTGATTCGGGAAGAGCTTCAGGCGTGCCTGCCTGAGGTGCGCTTCTGGGTGGATTCCGGGGACGCGATTGCCCGCCGCACCGAGTGGCTGCTTGGGCAGCAGGGCAATTCCGCCGCCGCCTCGCAAGTGATGCCGGACCGTCCAGTGCGTGCAGCCCTGTTTTCCGGGGAAGTGCCCAGTGGCCTGAGACGCTATATGAAACAGTCAGGGTTGGCCCCGAATGAAGTCCGCGGTCATTGGCCCGGTGACGAAGGGGTTACAAAAGCCGGGTCAGCTTGAACATGGCCAGGAACTCCAGGGCTGGAATGGTTCTTCGGTGGCAGCAGTAAGTTTTGAAATTGTCACCACGGAAACGGGATTTGGTAAACTCCAGTCCTTTGAAGTTATACAGGAAGTTTCCGTGTTCGTAGAGACTGTGGAATATGCGTTTGAGCAGGCGGCTTTCCTGATGTTCGGTCGCCGGGTCCAGTGACAGCGGAATCAGTCCGAGATCCAGATAGGGCACGCCTTCCGACCGGAACACGTCCATGGCGTGGGCCATCAGCGTATAGAAGATACCCTGTCTGAAATCAGCGTTAGCGCGGGAAATATTGGGAACATAGCTGACAATGTTGTTGTTGCGGTAAACCGGATCAAAATAGATAAAACCCACCGCCTTGCCGTCCTGGTAAGCATAGAAGTGACGTTCATTCTCCCGGTATTCCATTTCCATGGGACGAATCAGGAACCGGATCTCCTTGCTTTTGCACTTGCGGGTTCGAATCCAGGCGTCCGAGATTTCTCGGGTATGGTCGTCACTGAACCGCTCTTGCACGGTGATCCCGTTTTTTTCAGCCTGATTCAGGGCTGTACGCAGCACCTGCTTTTTCTTGCCACTCAGAGTCCAGTGTTTCAGGTCAATGCGGGACTCACTGCCGAACTGAGTGCCAAATAATCCAAAACGCATGTGCAGGAAGTCCACAACCGGTTTGGATACCTGAATGTAGCAGGCGTTCGGAAAGCGATTGTGGAACCGTTCCAGTATCTGGGCGAAGTGTTCCGGGGCGCAGACCGGGTCAGACAATACGAACGTGCCACCCCATTTGCGCATGTAGGCGATGTAGCCGATACCGGCCATGTCGAAATACTTCATGCCCGGCTGAAGCGTGGAGAAAGATTGGGAATGGTCCCCGAATTTTTTCAGGTAGCCCACCCGCTCAGGAAAGCTGAACGTGCCTTCCTCCAGTGAGCGAATATCATCGAGCGCTAGGATCTGGTCTGACATAGTCATGCTCCCCCGGTTTTTTCTTGTTCAGAGTGTGTCTGAGGGTTCCTGTTCAAGCCTGTTTCTGACCCAGGATCGACCAGTAGCAGTTCATGTTCAGCAACTTGAAATGTTTCTTCTCGGTGACGTGCAGACCGAGGCGTTGCATGTGCTCGGGGTAGTTGTAAATCTTGTGGAAGGCATTGTTGGCGAAGAGCCAGAAAATGAAGACAGCCATGTACCAGTACATCTTCTTGAACAACCGGGCGACGAGATTGCCAGTGGGATAGCAGAAATCGCCCACTACCACCTTCGCGTCCGGCTTGCCCAGTCGGATCAGGTGCTCCAGCACCCGCACCATCATGTCTTCGTCAAACACGTTGAGAAAGAAATTGGCAACGACCATGTCGTATTGCTCGAATTCCTCGACCTTCATGATATCGCTGTGGATACAGCGGATAGTCAGGTGGGGGGCTTCTTTCTCCTGGGCTTCACCGAACTTGCGCAGCATAGTTTCGGACAGGTCAACCACCGTCACCTGCGCGCCCAGTTCCGCGGCGCGAATGGCATCCCGTCCATGGCCAACGCCAGCGAAAAGGATGTGCGATCCGGGACGTACGGTTTCTACATCCAGCATGGCGGTTTTGCACCGGTGGATGTTCTTGCCGCTGTATAGGTTGCTGAGGAAGTCGTAAACGGGACCAATATATTTGTACTTGTCGCGCATGATCACTGCTGCCTGTCCATATCCTGGGTATGCTGTCACCGTTGTTGTGATTGTTGGCTCGACTGCCCGTCGGCTATTCGGCGACAACGCCTTGTGGAAGTCACTCTAGGGAAGAGGCTGGGGGAATTATGTGCAGCACCGCGCATTTCCGGATACACAAAGTAACGCAATGAAATGCTTTGCAAACCAAGTCAACATTTATAATAGGAATGTCGGACAATGTCTGGATAGAGGAAGAATCAAGGCGGGGGATTCAGGCTGCGATCAGAGCATGGCAGCCTTGGCAGGGAGATGTCCCAGGCAGTTTTCAATTGCCTCGGCGGGCTGGGCCGCCCCGTGGATAAAACCCTGGATCTGATGACAGCCAAGACGCTTCAGATACGTCAGCTGTTCAGTCGTCTCAACACCTTCGGCGATGATCTCCAGCCTGAGGCCATGGGCCATGGCGATGATGGCGTTGACGATACAGGCACCTTCTTCGCCGCTGCGAATGGCTTTGACGAAGGATTGATCCACTTTGAGGGTGTGAATGGGCAGGCGGTGGATGTAATTGAGAGACGAATAGCCAGTGCCAAAATCATCAATGGCAATTCGAATGCCGAAATCGGCCAGTTCCCGGAGCTTCTGGCTGATCTGCTCAAGATCATTCATGATCAGGTTTTCGGTAATCTCGATTTCCAGGTTTCGTGGCGGGAAATGACTGGCGCGCAACTGTTTCATCAGAGTTTCCACGAACTTCGGGTGTTCTACCTGTATGGGCGATAGGTTCACCGCCAGACGAAGGTCCTGCTGGCCGGAACGAATCCAGTGTCCTACATCCTGAAAAGCCTGGTTCATCACCCATTCGCTGACCTGGGTGATCAATCTGGTTTCCTCTGCCAGCGGCAGGAAGTCGCGGGGGTAAAGCAGGCCCCGAACCGGGTGCTGCCACCGCACCAGCGCCTCCAGCCCAACCACCTGGTTGGTGGCCGCGCAAACCTGGGGCTGGTAGAACACCCGTAATTCTTCTCGTTCCAGGGCCAACCGCAGGTCCCGTTCAAGTATTAGGCGGTTTGCCGAGTCAATACTCATGCTCGCCGAATAAAATCGATAGCCGTCTTTGCCCCTGGCTTTAACGTGGTACATGGCTATGTCCGCGTTCTGTATCAGGTGGTCCATGTTTTCCCCGGCTTCCGGGAAAATGGAAATGCCAATACTGACCCCGACAAACACTTCATGGTCACCGAGTTGGAACGGGTTACGGAGCGCCTTGATCAGCTTTTTCGCGATCATTCGGGCATCTTCGTGGCTGTGGATTGATGGCAGCAATAGCGTGAACTCGTCTCCACCGAATCGTGACAGGGTGTCGCCCTTGCGCAGGCAACGCTCAAGACGATGGGTGACGGCCTGGAGCAAGCGATCTCCCATGGCATGGCCCAGGGTGTCGTTGATGACCTTGAAGCGATCGAGATCCAGAAACATCACCGCAAGCTTCTGGTTCTCTCTCCGGGCGTGGGTAATGGCCAGTTCCAGCCGGTCCTTGAACAGGGCGCGGTTTGGTAGACGGGTCAGCAGATCGTGGTAGGCCTGGAAATTGATAAACGCTTCTGCTTCCTTGCGCTCAGTCACATCACGGGCGGTGCCATAGTACCGGGCTTCCCGGTGCTTGCCATGTTCGTCGGCACCCGCCTGCGGCCAGGTTTCCGGGTCTATCGGGAAGGCCGTGATTTCAAAGTAGCGATTGGCACGGCGGCTGCCGCGGGTTTTCAGACGGACTTCCAGCGTACGGGGGTTATCCGCAGAAATATTGGGCGCGTTGAGGGCATAGGTGCCCCGGGCTACATCCCGGTCATCAATGATGTGGCGGAAATGGCGACCACGAAGCTCCTGCGGATGATATCCCAGCATACATTCGACCTTGCTGTTCACAAAGCAGAAGTGGCCGTCGCCATCAAGCATGAAGACGATATCCGGTGAGCTGTTGACGATATAACGGTGCAACGCCTCAGACTTTTCAAGGCGTCCGCGGATATGCTCATGGGCGCGCAACAGGGCCCGTTTCTCCAGCACGCTCTCAACGGTGGCGAGGAGTTCGTCCGGATCAAAGGGTTTGCGAATATAATCCAGGGCGCCACGGCGCAGGGCGCGGCTTACTGCGTCAAAGGAACTCTCACCGCTGACGACGACAACGCCGCAATCCGGTTGTCGGGAGGCGATGTGCCGCATGACGTCGAACCCGTCGATTCCGGGCATGCGTAAATCCAGCATTGCCAGGTCGAATGTCTGGCTGTCGATCAGCTGGCATGCGCCGTGACCATCTGCGGCTTCTGTGACACTGTATTCCTGGCTGCGAAGCAGGGAGCAAAGGCTGGTCAGTAGCCTGGGTTCATCATCAACCACGAGAACCCGTGCGGGCATCGGGGCGTTTAAAGGCTGTTCAGCGTGCGCAGGTTTCATTGGTGTTTGCCCGTTATGCTCAATCGTTATCATTCTTCTTGTTGCCTGCGGTGGGTAATAACATCCTGAAGACCGTGCCTTCATTCCCCGTACGGCAAGCGATGCTGCCCTCCATGTCATCTATGAGCTGTTTGACTATGCTCAGGCCAAGTCCGCTGTGGCCATTCCCTTTGCTGGTTGCTACCGGTGAAAACAACACATTCCTGACATTTTCGGGAATGCCGCCACCGTTGTCGGAAATTTCAAGTTCAACCCAGGTCCGGCCGTTCTGCCAGACGGGCGCTGACGTTTTGATGGTTACCTGACCACCTTCGACCAGGCTTTCAGCGGCATTGCGGATCAGGTTGATAAGGATCTGTCGGATGGTCGATGGCGAAGCGGCCACCCCGGTGTCGTGTTGGCTCAACGAGGTCGTGAGTTGTTTGTTCTCCTCTCCAAACAAACCATCTTCCAGAAGCTCCTTCAGGGTAAGGATCTCGTGATTCAACGTCGCATAGGCGGGGCTACCGTTATCCCCAACCATATCCGGGCGACTGATCCGTAGCAGTAAGTCCCCGGCCCGGTCCAGTTCTTCCCGGATCACATCCAGATCGTTTTGCAGGTCGGTATCGTCAAGGCGGAGGCGAAGTTGATGGATGTATTGGCGAATAATGGTTAGCGGGTTAGTGACTTCATGAAGCTGACGGCGCAACGAAATTTGCGCAAGTTCCGTATCCAGCGAGTTACCGGTGTGGGCATGCCCGGTTTCCATGCGGACCAGGGAGCTGGCTACTTCGTCGGTGAAAAGACTAGCGATGCGCTCGGCAGCGGCTGCGCTCGTTTTGTCCGTACCCAGTACAAACACGCCGGGGCATCCGGCTTTGGTAACGATGGGGATGGCGAGCAATGACGGCGAGCGCAATAATGAAAGCAGTTGACGGTCCAGAACCGTTGGATTCCGGTCGGCCAGATGAACGGATGTCTGTCGGATATAGGCTTCAGTCAAAACGCTGGAGGCAGGGTTTGGGGTGATATTCAGGTCGGGTATATCACTGATGGTTCCGGACAACAGGGCCAGACCGTCGGCCGTGCGACCAAAGCACAGCGCCTGCAAGCCAGTGATCAGGGTCAGGCTGTTAACGGTCTCTGCCAGTGCGTTTATCCCGAGTTCGTCAAGGGGCGACATTTTCAGGACTTGACTGACCAGTGTCTGCTCAAGTACGGCCTGCTTCAATTGATGTTGGGCTGCCGCAGGTTTGTAGTCATCGTTCAGGGGGATGCCGAGAGATTCGGCAACACCTGTGACCTCCCGATCAATACGGCGGTTGATTTCCAGGGTCAGGTCCTCGCTCAAACCGAAGACCGTTCCAGCGGCGGCGATACCTGCCGCATCCGCCAGTGCCAGCCTGGTCGCAAGGCTGATCAGTTTGACCAGATGCCCTGCATCCTGAATCTCTGCAGGCAGAGCTTGCTGGTATCGCATGGCATCCTCCGCCATGCCTCCCAGCCCCCAGGATCGGACCAGCTCCGCTGCAATATCGCACTGGTGGTCAAGATAGTATTGTCGGGTTTCACCGGGAGGTGTTTTCAGGGCAAGGAGCTCTCCGATATTGTGGAGCATGCCCAACATGAATGCCTGGTCAGGTTCTGGATAACGGGTGAGCGTGGCCAGTGCCCGTGCGGTGAGTGCTGTGGTTAGAGATAGCCGCCAAAAATCCCGCAGCTGTTGCCATTGATCCGCGCCCAGCTCGAGCAACATTTGGCGCAGGGCTGCGGTCAGTAATAGGGTTTGAAAGCGGTGAGTGCCCAGGCGCAACAGGGCGTGATCTATTGAGTTTAACTGTGTGGCAGGTCCATAAAGTGCGGAATTGGCGACTGCAAGCACGCGGGTAACCAATGCCGTGTCGGTGGAAACAATATCACTGATCTTGCGGTAACTGTCCTCCTGGTGACAGGCTTCCAGTGCTCTCAGGGTGACCTCAGGAAGACTTGGTAACTGTATGTCCGGGGCTGTTTGCATGGGCTACCTGTGAGCGCATGGTGTCGCTGTAGTCTGACGACATGTTCATTATTATTGTCCATCAAGAGCTTAGACAATAACGTGTATTTATTAAACTGTTATTGCTGAAATTTTGAGCGTTGTGTTCACTAGTTTGTGATATGTGTAGAATTTGGACAGTTTTTTTAAGACCTACTTCCACCGAATTTATGGATACCCATAACAAGCGATGACGGCTTCCCGAGGTGCAAAGCATAAAGTGAACCAACCCCGAACGGTCGCGATTACTGGCGGTAAAGGGGGGGGGGGAAAAACGTCTGTGGCATTGAACCTTGGGCTGACCCTTGCGAGGGAAGGGAGCCGTGTGCTGCTGCTTGACGGTGACACGGATCTGGCAAATGTCAGCATTATGCTGGGGCAGTATCCCCGTATGACACTGGCCAACGTGATTTCCGGGGAATGTGTGCTGGGCGATGTGATCATGGCTGTGGACCATGACCTCCATATTGTCCCGGGAGCCTCTGGTGTCCAGGAATGCCTGGATATGGGTACCGCGGCGAGCCTGGATATTCTCAAGGCCCTGCACCGGCTGGAAAACCGGTACGACTATATCATTACCGATACTGCTGCAGGTCTTCAGGCCGTCGGTCTTCATATGATTGCCGCGTCCGAATTGGCCTGTGTTGTGGTCACTCCTGATCCGGCGTCGCTGACGGATGCCTTTTCTCTGATCAAGGTGCTCCAGCGGCGAGGCTATAAAAGGGTGCCCAGTGTACTTGTCAATATGGCTCAGGGGGCCAGTCAGGCCCGCTCTGTGTTTCAGCGTCTGGATTTAGCGGCACAGCGGCATCTGGGGCTTTCACTCCATTACCTGGGCGCGGTTTGGCGGGATGAAACCCTGCGGCAGTCTGTACTGAACCAGCGGCCCGTTGCCCTGATGCCTTCATCGGACCCGTCTTGCCGGCAATTTCACACCCTCGTGGATATGATTCACCTGCGCCTGGGGCAGATGGCCCCGCGAAAAGCGGGTATTGCGGCGTATTGGTATGAGGCTTCCCGACGGGCCGCGCCACAGAAAAAGGCGCGCTCTGATACAGATAACACCGCAGCACATCCTGTCAGTGCGAAGGCAAGGAGCCTGGAACTGATAGAGGAGTTGGGTGAACTGCTGGCTCGGGAAGAGGATGCCGCATTGCTTCGATATGAAGCATTCAACGCTTTATTTGCACTGGTGGGGCGCACGGTGGATGAGGCGACCATCGAGATTATTCAGGCTGGTCTTGCGTCTGTCGAGTGGGAGAGATTGCCAGGACTTCAGCGCCAGCAATTTGCTGCTCATCTACGCCAGCTGGCGGATCAGGTAGCTTCCTTCCAGGATAATAGGGAGCATACAGCGGGTGAGCTTTCCGAGTCACTGGTTCCGTTCTATGACAGGGGGCGTTTTGGTGAGCAGGATCAGCTGGTTAAGACGCTTAAGGAGCTACCTTCAGACATCTCACTGGATCAGCTGTTACGGTCGCTGACGGTCGCTGACAAGGACGGTTCCTGACCCTGTTTTCCTCTCTGGTTCGGTTAATTTGAATCCTGTATTTATTGTCATATCTTTGTTGCTTTTTGTAGCGTAAATTTGCTGTATGTCACCGCAGTGTCATCGAAGTCGTGCAATTATCAATCCCGTCTTTTTTGGATAGTGGCCCGCTAAATGCACTGGCTATTTCAGTGCTTCCTTTTTTGTTGTAACCGGAAGATGCAGACGGCCACTAACGTCGCGTTCATGGCCACAGATTATTTGAGAAGGAGTTCCCGGCATGGTTCAGCAGCTTCAAACATCAGAGTTATCTTCAACCGTTCTTGAGCAGTTGCGAGGCAAGCACGTCCTTGTGACGGGTACGACTGGCTTTCTGGGCAAGGTGGTTCTGGAAAAGCTCATTCGTGCAGTTCCCGATATCGGTGGTATTCATTTATTGATCCGGGGCAACAAACGACACCCGAATGCTCGTGAGCGGTTCTTTCACGAAATTGCGACCTCCTCGGTGTTTGAACGGCTGCGTCAGGAGGACAACGAAGCCTTTGAAGCATTCATTGAAGAGCGGGTTCACTGTATTACCGGCGAAGTGACGAAGCCCCGGTTCGGGTTGACACCTGAGCGCTTTACCACACTTGCAAATCAAGCGGATGCATTCATCAACTCCGCTGCCAGTGTAAATTTCCGTGAAGAACTGGATAAGGCGCTCACCATCAACACCCTGTGCCTGAACAACGTGGTTGAGTTGGCGCGGCGGAACAGGAAAATGGCGGTAATTCAGGTATCCACCTGCTATGTGAATGGCAAGAATTCCGGTCAGGTGACAGAGTCGGTTATCAAACCTGCCGGCGAAAGCATTCCCCGCAGTACCGCCGGTTACTATGAGATCGAGGAACTGGTCAGGCTGCTTGAAGACAAGATTGCCGACGTCCGTTCCCGATACTCCGGCAAAGTTCTGGAAAAGAAACTGGTGGATCTGGGGATTCAGGAAGCTAACCGCTACGGCTGGAGTGATACCTACACTTTTACCAAGTGGCTGGGTGAGCAATTGTTGATGAAAGCCCTGGATCAGCGTGCACTGACCATTGTCAGGCCGTCCATCATCGAAAGTGCTCTGGAAGAACCTGCTCCGGGTTGGATTGAAGGTGTCAAGGTGGCCGATGCCATTATCCTGGCCTATGCCCGCGAGAAAGTAACGCTGTTCCCGGGCAAGCGCAGCGGTATTATCGATGTGATCCCGGTGGACCTGGTTGCCAATGCGATCATTCTCTCCCTTGCGGAAGCATTGGCTGAGGCTCCGCAGCGCAGGATTTACCAGTGTTGCAGCGGTAGTAGCAATCCCATTTCCCTGGGGGAGTTCATTGATCACCTGATGGCGGAATCCAAAGCCAATTACGCGGCCTATGACCAGTTGTTTTATCGCCAACCGAGCAAGCCGTTCATTGCGGTGAATCGCAAGCTGTTTGACGCAGTGGTCGGTGGCATGCGGGTGCCGTTGAGCCTGACCAGCCGGGTAATGCGAATGCTGGGGCAGAACCGGGAGCTTAAAACGTTGCGGAATCTGGATACCAGCCGGTCACTGGCAACGATATTCGGTTTCTACACCGCTCCGGATTATATTTTCCGCAATGACTCATTGCAGGCTCTTGCGTCCAGGATGGGAGAGCGGGACCAGGCATTGTTTCCGGTGGATGCCCGTCGGATCGATTGGTCACTCTATTTGCGCAAGATTCACCTCGCGGGATTGAATCAGTACGCCCTGAAAGAACGCAAGTTGTACAGTCTCCGCAGTGCAAAAGCTCGCAAACAAGCCGCTTGATGGTTCAGCAGGCGCCCGGACGACGATCGGGCGCCTTCGTCCTTCCCACCTTCCCGGCACCCCGTCTCGACACCTTGCGGTTCGTTGTGGCGGGACTATCCTTTAACTTGGGCTCTCATGGAACGTGATTACTCGTTGTTATCATATGGGTTTAGCGGCTATCTCGTAGAAAAGTTCAGGAACATTAGGACGTTAGTCTAATTCATTGTGTAGTGGCACACATGTTGAACTACAGCTATCCGTCTTCAGGGCCAAGATGCCCGACACTCTCTGTATTAAAAAAACCGATAATGACAACAGACTCTAAACTATAGGGGGAGCACAATGACTGAAAAACACGTTTATCCGGTGAGTCCGGAAGTGGCCAAGCACGCGCTGCTGAATCGTGAACAGTACGAGGAGATGTATCGCCAGTCCATTCAGGACCCGGATGCGTTCTGGGGAGAGCATGGCAAGCGTCTCGATTGGATCAAGCCGTTTTCAAGGGTCAAAAACACCACCTACGATTACGACAACCTTTCCATCAAATGGTTCGAGGACGGCGAACTGAATGCCTCCGCCAACTGCCTCGACCGTCATCTGGAAAAGCGTGGCGATCAGACGGCGATTATTTTCGAAGGTGACGACCCCTCCGACTCCCGTCATGTGACCTATCGCGAGCTGTATGAAGAAACCTGCAAGTTCGCCAATGTCCTGAAAGAGCAGGGTGTGAAAAAAGGGGATGTGGTCACCATTTACATGCCAATGATTGTTGAAACGGGCGTTGCCATGCTGGCCTGTGCCCGCATTGGGGCTATCCACTCCGTTGTATTCGGTGGTTTTTCACCGGAAGCCCTCGGAGCCCGTATCGCCAACGGTAAATCCCGCTTTGTGGTCACTGCCGATGAAGGTGTACGTGGCGGCCGCAAGATTCCGCTGAAGAAGAACGTAGACGCGGCTCTGAACAACGAAGCCAATGCTGATGTCGAAAAGGTGATTGTGGTTAAACGCACCGGCGGCGATGTGCCCTGGAAAGACGGCCGTGATCAGAGCTATGAAGAGCTTATGAAGAGCGCTTCAGCGGACTGTCCGGCGGAGCCAATGAACGCGGAAGATCCGTTGTTCATGCTGTACACCTCGGGCTCAACGGGCGCTCCCAAAGGCGTTCTGCACACCACCGGTGGTTATATGGTTTACACCTCCATGACCCACCAATACGTGTTCGATTATCACGATGGGGATATTTACTGGTGTACCGCCGACTTCGGTTGGGTCACCGGCCATAGTTACATCCTGTACGGTCCGCTTGCCAATGGCGCCACCACCGTTCTGTTTGAGGGGGTGCCCAACTATCCGGATACTTCCCGCATGGGCCAGGTGGTGGACAAGCACAAGGTCAACATCCTGTACACCGCGCCCACCGCCATCCGTGCCCTGATGGCCGAAGGCGAGTCCTGCATGAACGGCACTACCCGTGACAGCCTGCGTCTGCTGGGTTCCGTTGGCGAGCCCATCAACCCGGAGGCGTGGGAGTGGTACTATCGAGTCATCGGTAACAGCCAGTGCCCGATTGTGGATACCTGGTGGCAGACGGAAACCGGCGGCATCCTGATTTCGCCTTTGCCTGGCGCCATTGATCTGAAGCCTGGTTCTGCCACCGTACCATTCTTTGGTGTCAAGCCAGCGTTGGTGGATAACGACGGCAACATTCTGGAAGGTGAAACCGAGGGTAACCTGGTTATTCTGGATAGCTGGCCGGGTCAGATGCGCACCATCTATGGCGACCATGAGCGCTTCAAGCAAACCTACTTCAGCACCTACAAGGGCATGTATTTTACCGGTGACGGTGCCCGTCGTGACGAGGATGGCTACTACTGGATCACTGGTCGGGTGGATGACGTCCTGAACGTATCCGGTCACCGGTTGGGTACCGCCGAGGTCGAGAGTGCCCTGGTCGCACACGATAAAGTCGCCGAGGCAGCTGTGGTAGGCTACCCTCACGAAATCAAGGGGCAGGGCATCTATGTCTACGTGACCCTGGTTCACGGCGAGGAGCCCACCGACGAGCTGAAGAAGGAGCTGGTCCAGTGGGTGCGCAAGGAAATTGGTCCGATTGCGTCGCCGGATGTGATCCAGTGGGCGCCTGGACTGCCCAAGACCCGTTCTGGCAAGATTATGCGCCGGATTTTACGTAAAATCGCATCAAACGAGCATGATCAGCTGGGCGATACTTCCACACTGGCGGATCCGGGTGTGGTAGATGACCTGATCAGTGGTCGTGCGAACAAGTAAGGCCTGCTTGTTATCAGGCCGTTTACCTGTGAGGAATCTGTTGAATGACACAAACAATTATCGTCGCCGATGATCACCCGCTGTTTCGTGCAGCATTGAAGCAGGCGGTCAGTCAGGCGGTTCCTGATGCGGAAACAGTCGAGGTCGACAGCATCAAGGCGCTGCAGGCGGCGGTGGAGTCGCACCCGGATGCAGATCTGGTGCTGCTGGATCTTAATATGCCGGGTGCCCACGGATTCTCCGGACTCGTGTTTATGCGCGGGCAATATCCCGGGTTGCCAGTGGTGGTTGTGTCAGGATCGGAGGAATTGCAGGTGATGCGTCGCTCGATCGATTACGGGGCGTCCGGCTTCATTCCGAAGTCGGCGCCTCTGCCGACTATTACCGAGGCGATCCAGGCGGTTCTGGAAGGGGATGTCTGGCTGCCGAAAGGTGTGGCGGACAAGATTGAGCAGATGCATTCGGATATGACGGATTTTTCCGAGAAGCTGGCGTCGCTGACGCCGCAACAGTTCCGGGTGCTGGGTATGTTGGCGGAGGGGCTTCTGAACAAGCAGATTGCGTATGATCTGGATGTGTCGGAGGCGACCATCAAGGCGCATATTACGGCGGTGTTCCGGAAGCTGGGGGTTCGGAATCGGACTCAGGCGGTGATTGCGATTCAGCAGATGGAGATTGATCCTTCGGATCAGTCGTTGTCTGGTAGCTGACGTTCAGCTTTTTCGGTTTGTTATGAAGCGGGAGCCTTTGGGCTCCCGTTTTTTTTGTCTTTAGCCCTCTATTTTGGGAGTGGGGTGCTGGGCGGGTGGACCTTCCACGGGCACGCTACGAGCACATCCATGTGCGCTTCGCTTCGGCCTTCCCTGGCCGAAGAGATCCCGTGGAAGGTCCACCCGCCCAGCCCCTCCAACCCCGGTAATGGCTTCTCATTGCGAAAGTACGCGTGTACGCAAATATTTTTTTGATCACAAAATATTCATCTAAATGCCATTGTCATTGTGGTTTTCTTTCTGTAAATTCGGCTCACACTTGTACGCTCAAATTTAAATAGGCGTGCTGGACCATTGTGTTTTCAGAATGAAGGTGACGAATGAACGCTGCTGTTAAGCCCGATTCAATGGGAAATGCCGTGTTTGGGAAACCCGATGAGCGTGAGCTTCGGGACAGGATGAAGAAGGAGCTGCCTGCGGATACTTTCGAGGCGCAGACCTGGCGGGTGATCTGGTTTCTGCCGTTGCAGCTGATGATCTGGGGCGGGATTGTGACGATTCTGCTGGCGGGGCTGCCGTGGTATGCAAATCTGGGGCTTGGGCTGGTGGTGGGTCACACCATTGGCTGTCAGGCGCTGCTGGCCCATGAGGTGTTGCACGGGGCGCTGGGCATGAGCAAGCGTTGGCAGAATTTCTTTGGCTGGCTGGGGTTCGGGCCGATGATTGTCCCGCCGGAGTTCTGGCGTAAGTGGCATAACGTGGTGCATCACGGTAATACCAATACCGGTGACTCGGATCCGGACAGTTTCGGGACCATGCGTCGCTATAAAGCCGACCCCAAGCAGAAGAAGTTCACCAAGCTGGCGCCGGGGTCAGGTACCTGGTACAGCTATCTGTTCCTGACTTATTCGTTCACGTTCCATGCGCAGTTGGTGTTGTGGTTCCAGGCCAAGCGTCGCAAGCAGTTCCAGGGCATGGATCGCAGCAAGGCGATTCGTCAGACCTTTTACTGCACGGCGGCGTGGGCTGTACTTGCGGTGATTTCCGGTCCTCTGGCGCTGTTTACGGTGCTGGTACCGTTCATGGTGGCGAATGCCCTGGGGCAGGGGTATATCCTTACCAATCACTTCCTGCGTCCGCAGACGGCCACCAATAATCCGCTGGATAACTCCATGAGCCTGCGCAGCCATCCGGTTCTGGATCGATTGCACTTCCGGTTCAGTCATCATGTGGAGCACCATTTCTTTCCGAAAATGGGGCACAACATGGCACCGCGTGTGCGGAAGTGGCTGGAGGAGAATCACGGTGAGCGGTATATGGCTATGCCCCATGGCACGGCGCTGAAGCTGCTTTACACCACGCCGAGGGTTTATAAATCGTCGACGGAGTTGGTGGATCCGAATAATCCTGAGCGGGTGTTTGATTTGTTGCCGTTGCAGAGGCAATACGCGGCCAGATGATATTGTCGGATTACGCCTTCGGCTAATCCGACCTACGTTTTGCTGGTGGGCTGAACTGGGACAAATACTCGGAGGAGCGGGCGGAAGGGGCGTATTCCAAAACCGTGCGTAGCCATGGGTGGAGTGCGAAGCACTTCACGGGCGAGCCACGGACGGCTCGCCCTGGACCTTTAGCGCGACGCAGGAGCAATAAGCGCTGAAGGGCGGAGCCGAGCGTACAGGGAGGTATTCACAGCGTGTTTTGGAATACGCCCCTTCCGCCCGCTCCGGACCCGACTACTTGCTCCCGGCGTACCCCAACTCCTTGTCCACCAGATTGAACAGCTCCTCACCGCCATGCCAGCGATCAAAGTTCTCCAGGAACTGGTCGGTAAGGGCGCGTTTCCAGCCGATGAAGTCTCCGGCCATGTGGGCTGTCATGATGACGTTCTCCATGTCCCACAGCGGATGATCTTCCGGTAGCGGTTCTTCCTCAAACACATCCAGGCCGGCGCCGGCAATTTCGCCATTGCGCAGTGCATCGACCAGGTCGTCGGTCTTCACAATGGGGCCGCGGCCAATGTTGATCAGCCGAGCGTGGGGGCGCATGGTCTTGAATGCCTTGCTGTCGAACAGGCCTTCGGTTTGCGGTGTGAGTGGCGCGGCAATGACTACGTAATCCACCAGAGCCAGTTGCGTGAACAGGTCATCGTTACTGTGTACCGCGACAAAGTCAGCGTCGTCATGACGGGCCCTGCGGGCAATCCCGTGAGGTTTCATACCGATGGCACTGACCAGGCGAGCGATCTGGCGACCGATGGAACCGGCGCCCACCACCAGCACCTGATTGCCTTGCGCGCGTTCTGTGTCCCGATGCTGCCACTTGTGGTCCATCTGCAGGCGAATGGAGCGGGGAAAGTCCTTGGCGAACATCAGAATGGTGCAGAGCACGTATTCTGCAATCGTGCGGTCAAAAATGCCGCGGGCGTTGGTGACCGTGACATCGCCATTAATCAGGGCCGGGAACATCAGCGCATCGACGCCGGCGCTAGTGGCGTGTATCCACTGAAGTTTATCCGCCGATGGCCAGGCCGCTTCCAGGGCTTCCGTGCGAAAGTCAGTGACCATCATCACATCGGTGCCGGGCAAGGTGTCTCTCAGCGTGGGTTCGTCACAGGCAAACCTGACGGTGGCCCTGGCCCGGAGAGCATCCATTCCGGGCGGTTCCTGCTCGTCCGGGGCAGTCAGAACGGTTACGACCGGTTTGCTGTGTTTTGTCATCTGTCCTCCACTCACCTGATAACGCTGTCTGGGGGTGTCTGGAGCGCTTGGTAGGGCGTTACGATCCAGTTTTGTACAGTCTGGTTCGCAGGTGGCGGGCGGTCAACCCGGGATGCTGAAACAGTGGTATTCAGAGGCCGAAAAACAACAGCTTATCCAGGTCCTGAATCTTTCTGTTGTTATGCCTTGTCGCTCCCTTCTTTACTGACTAACCTGCATGAGTAGCTTCTTTTTTGCCTTGTTTGCAGGAGGTGTTCTTATGGCCGAAGCCGCCAACAACGAAACTGGCCAGACCAAGCCGCGGAAAGTGAAGTATCGCAAGAGCAAGGCCAGCTGGAACCCCGCCATGCAGGCAGTGCCGATTCCTGGCATTCGTCGTATGGTGAATATGGCGGCCACCATGAAGGATGTCATTCATCTGTCCATTGGTCAGCCTGATTTGCCGACGCCCAAGCACATCATCGATGCTTACATCGATGCCCTGAATGCGGGGCAGACCGGTTACACCATGGATGCAGGCTTGCCGGAACTGCTGGTGGCGCTGCGTGATTACTACGGCAAGCGCTATAACCGGCGATTGACCCGGGATAATATTCTGATCACCAGCGGTGCCACGGAGGCGATGTATCTGGCTATCTCTGCCACATCTGCGCCGGGACGGCAGTTTATAGTGACTGACCCATCATTCCTGCTCTATGCGCCGCTGATCAGGATGAACGGTGGCGAGGTCAAGTTCGTTCCGACCCGGGCGGAGAATAACCATCAGCTGGATCCGGATGAAGTGATCCGTGCCATGGGGGCCCGTACGTTTGCCCTGATCCTCAACAACCCGAACAACCCCACCGGAGCGGTCTATCCCCGCAGCACGGTGGAAACCATTCTGGAAGAATGTGCTTATCGAGGCGTTCAGGTCTATGCGGATGAGGTCTACGACCATCTGATTTTCGACGACGATGACTTTGCCAGCGTCCTGAACTGTTCAATGGACCTGGACAACATCATGTGTATCAGCAGCTTTTCCAAGACCTACAGCATGGCAGGATTGCGAGTGGGTTGGGTTATTTCGAGCCAGGCGGCCATCAAATCGCTTCGCCGCTATCACATGTTCACCACGTCCGTGGCCAACACGCCGTCTCAGTTTGCCGGGGTCGCGGCGCTGACCGGTGATCAGCAATGCGTCAAGGATATGGTCGATATATATCGCGAGCGCCGTGACAAGGTGGTTGAGCTGATTGATCAGACACCCTACCTGACCGGCTACAAGCCAGGCGGCGCATTCTTTGCCTTCCCGGATCTGCCGCCCCATGTGGATGGCTCGGATCTTTCCCTGCGCATGCTGAAGGAAACTGGTGTCTGCGTTGTCCCTGGTGATGCTTTTGGCGAGCATTGTACCAATGCGGTCAGGATCAGTTTCTCGACCACCTGCGAGAAGCTGGAAGAAGCCTTCGATCGCATTATACCCTGGATGGCAAAACAACAGTTCTGAGGTGGATATGTCAGCCCTGGACTCTGTTCTCATTCAATGTCCGTACTGCTGGGAAACGCTGGAAATCAGCGTTGACCCATCGGTGCGGGAGCAGGAGTATGTGGAGGACTGCCAGGTCTGTTGCCAGCCGATTCTGCTGAAGGTCATCGTGGGCGATGACCTGACGCCCACTGTGGAGGCCCAGGCGGAGAACGGGTAACTGTTCCTAACGAAATCTTAACCTACCTTGAAGTTGCGATAGCATAGGCTACCCCCTCGTATTCATGATCATATCCGGAGATTCATCCATGGGTTTTAATCGATCATCCGTTCTGTCGGCCCTCTGTATTCTGGCGGTGAGCCTGATTAGTGGCTGTGCCAGCCTGTCACCGTACTCGATTTCGGAAGCGACCCTGGAACGCCATTTTCAGGACGCCGTCACCGAATTCGACCGGGAACAACTGCGAAGTGGTTCGCCACTAAGCCTCAGCCTGAATGATGCAGACATTACGCTGGGGCCCGACGGTCGGGATGTGGCTGTTATAGACCTCAAGGGGCAGGTGGCATTGAACGCCCTGTTGACCAAGCTACCGGTGGACCTGGCGCTGAAAGTGGAGGGTGCGCCTGTTTATGATGCTGAGGAAAAGGCGGTTTATATCCGTCGCTTGCAGCTGCTTGAGAGCAGCATTGATTCCCCCCTGTTCAAGGGGGATCTCAAGCCCGTGACCGACAATGTGATGCGGGTAGTGGCGCAAATGCTGGAAACCATGCCGGTTTATCGCCTGGACGATACGGACCTTGCCCAACGTATGTTCGGGATGGTGCCAATGGACGTCCGGGTTGCTCCTGGTCGGCTTGAGTTCGTGATGTCAGAGTAAGCAGGGAAGAACGGAAAAGGGGCCGGAATCAGCGGCCCCTTTTTTGTTAACGGGCAGGTCAGGCGCTTACTTTCAGTGCTTCCTCAAAGATGTTCACCGCCTCGTCAATCTGTTGTTCATTGACGATCAGCGGCGGAAGCCAGCGTACGATTTCCTGGTAGGGGCCGCAGCGCAGCATCAGTAAGCCGCGCTTCTCGCATTCCTTGAGAATCCTGCCTGCACGATCACCGTCCGGAGCGTTGTCCCGGCGCATTTCCACACCGACCATCAGGCCCATCCCGCGAACGTCAGCCATGTCCGGATAGTCGTTCTTCAATTTCTGGAGACTGTCCCAAAGATGCTTGCCCATCTTATTGGCGTTTTCGACAAGCCCTTCCTCCCGGATAACGTCAATGGTTGCAATGGCTGCGGCAGCTGCCACCGCGTTGCCTCCGTAGGTGCCACCCTGGGAACCCGGCCAGCCCTTGGCCATGGTGTCTTCCGACGCGGCCAGGGCTGAAATCGGGAAACCGCTGGCCAGGCCCTTGGCAATCATGATGGCATCGGGCGTTACACCAAAGTGCTGGTGGGCCCAGAACTGGCCGCTGCGACCAAATCCGGCCTGAACTTCGTCGAACACCAGCATAATGCCATGCTTGTCACAGCGCTCCCGCAGGCCTTTCAGGAACCTGGCATTGGCGGGTACATAACCGCCTTCACCCTGTACTGGTTCGATCAGCATCGCGGCGGTTTCCCTGGGCGCAGAATAGGTGACAAAGATCCGGTCAAGCTCTCGTAGACAGAAATCAGTCGTGTCTTCAAGATTCCAGCCATAGTGGTGGGCGTGGGGGAAGGGGGCGACGACAACGCCACCCATCATCGGGCTGACGCCTGCACGGAGTCCGACGCTGGAAGTGGTTAGTGAAAGGGAGCCCATGGTGCGCCCGTGAAAACCACCATGGAATACAATGATGTTCGGACGTCCGGTGGCCTGTCGCACCAGACGGATGGCGCCCTCTGCCACCTCGGTACCGGCGTTGGAGAAAAAGAACGCATTCAACGGGTCCGGGGTGAGTTCGCCCAATTTTTCCGCCAGCTCCGGCAACCGTGGATTCATCACCGTGGTGGCCTGGGCATGAATCATGGTGGCAACCTGTTTCTGTGCAGCCTCCACAACCTTCGGGTGGCAATGACCGGTACTGGTGACACCGATGCCGGAGGTGAAATCCAGATACCGCCGGCCATCCGGATCGATGATATAGGCACCCTCGCCCTTGGCTGCGGTGATGCCAGTCGCCTGTTTCAGCAGTGGTGATAACTTGCCTTTATGGTCGGTCACGGTGCACCTCCCGAAGTGAATTTAGTCCCTCTTGCAGCCTAGTCCCAAAAAGACGCTTTTCAAATGAATGAGAAAGATTAATTGCTCTCCAGGCGATGGCAGATCGCGGTGCCGATTTCATGGGTACCACGCTGCGCTCCGGCGTTCTCCGCGAGATCTGCAGCCACGGCGTCAAACAGCTTCTGGCCCGCAGCGGCCAGTGCCGGGTCTTTTCGCCCCAGCCACTCCATCATGCGCGCGGTGGTAAACAGCATGGCCGTGGGATCAGCCAGACCCTGGCCGGCAATGTCCGGGGCACTGCCGTGGGTGGGCTCGAACATGGACGGCATCTTGGCATCGGTGGGGTTCAGGTTGCATGAAGGGGCAACCCCCATACCTCCTGACAGAACAGCAGCCAGATCCGTCAGGATGTCACCTTGCAGGTTGCTGGCAACCACCACATCAAACGCCCAGGGACACTGCACGAACTTCATGCAGGCGGCATCCACCAACTCGTGGTGGGTGGCCACATCCGGGTATTCCTTGCTGATTTCTTCAAAGGCCTCAGAGTACATATCACCCCAGTAGCGCAGGGCATTGCGCTTGGTGACAATGCAGACCTGGCTCTCGGAAGTGCGGCCATCCAGGGTTTTGAACTGACGGGTACGCCCCTGTTTCATCCGCTCGCCCGCGCGCAGACGGGCCTGTTCAAATCCGTAGCGAATGATCCGATCGGTGGCGTAACGGGTGAACACCTCCATCTGGGTGGCGACTTCGTTGGGGGTACCTTTGCGCAGGCGGCCACCCTGACTGACGTATTCGCCTTCACTATTTTCACGTATGACCAGCATGTCGATGTCTTTGGCGCGTTCATCAGCCAGATACTGGCGCGCTCCCGGAAGTAGCCGTGCTGGCCGTTCACAAACCCATTGATCAAACCCCTTACGCATATCCAGTAATGGTGCCAGGGAAATGCTGTCAGGCAACAGGTAACGTTGTGGATCATCTACCGGTCCGGGATCACCCAGTGCTCCGAGCAGGATGGCATCAAATGCTTTGAGTTGGTCCAGGGCATTTTCCGGCATGGATTCGCCATGTTCCTCATGCCAGGCATGGGACGGCCAGGGAAACCGTGTCCATTCCAGGTTCAGGTTGTGCCTGGAACGCAGAGTCTCCAGGCAACGCACAGCCTCGGCGACAACTTCAGGGCCAATGCCATCGCCAGGGGTAATTGCGATTCGGGATTTCTGGGCCATTCCGCGAGCTCCTGTTGGCTTATTGAATCGTATAGAACTGTAGCTGTCAGTGTAGTCACGTGGATTGGGGATGCCAGAGTTTTGAATGATTGGCGTTTTACCGGGGAGGGCTTCGAGGCTATAGTTGGAAAAGTCTATTGATTCGTAAATCAATTTGCTCGTTAGGGGCAGTCAAGGAGAGGATGTGAATCGGCCTGCCGTTCTGTTTGATGAGTCTGAATGTGAGCAATGTGCGTGTGGCGAGGGGTTGGATTTTTCCTTCTCTTTTGCCTTCCAACCCATCGTCGACGTACAGAGTAAAACCGTTTTTGCTTACGAAGCTTTGGTTCGTGGTATGGGCGGTGAGGGGGCCATGAGTGTTCTGGCAAACGTAAATGAGCGTAACAGGTACACGTTTGACCAGATCTGCCGGGTGAAAGCGGTCAAACTTGCCTCCAGGCTCAATATGGAGCCCATGCTCAGCATTAATTTCATGCCGAATGCGGTGTATGAGGCTAAATATTGCATCCGCACCACGTTGGCGGCTGCGAAAACCTATGATTTTGATACCTCGAAGATCATTTTTGAGGTTATTGAGGACGAGAAACTGACATCGGTAGAACACCTTGCCTCCATCATAGAGGACTACAAGGGAATGGGGTTCAGCACGGCGATTGATGATTTTGGAGCCGGATATTCCCGCTACGACATCATGACGCTCAGCCCTCCCGATCTTCTGAAACTGGATATGGATCTGATACGGAATATCCACCAGACACCCAACAAGCAGGCCGTGGTGGCAGGTATTATTACCATGATGCAAAAACTGGGCGGCAGGATTGTGGCTGAAGGCGTTGAAACTGAAGACGAATATGCCTGGTTGCGGTCGCAGGGTATTGATCTGTATCAGGGCTACCTTTTCGCCCGACCCACATTCGAGGCCCTTCCTGAGCCTTATTTTCCTGGCTAACTGGTCATTGAGGTTACATCTTGCTGTATCGCATTGTTACGATTGTTGGTGGACTGGTCTTTGTCATCGTCCTGTTCGCACTGATCTTGTTTTTCTGTAAAAAGTTCTTGTTACGTCACGGTGTTCAGGATCAGGTGTCCGACCGGGCAACGGTGCTGGCTACCTGGACGTTCGCCGGCATCAGTGTCGGGCTGGTGTTCGCCGTGGTGGGTGCGTTTATTCTGGGCCCCTGGGCGTTCTACCGCACCTTGCGGGGGCATGATGTGCCCGTTTCCGATGGTGCGGCTATCTGGTGGGGATTTGGCATCGTGGTCTTGTCCATGGGTATCACTGCGGCCGGGTTCCTCGGCTTCCTTGCTCTGGTCGGTGCTTACTGACCGGTACTCTCATGCAATATGTCGGAGTTGTTCGCGGAACCAGATCAACGCGGGCTCCCGTTCATAGGCTTTGTGCCAGTATAGGTGTACATCCAGGCTGGGCAGGTCTGCTGGCGGTGTCAGAATGCTTATGTTTGCGCGCTCAGCGATGATCCGCGCGTAGGTTTCCGGCATGGTCAGTAACAGGTCGGTCCCTTCGACGACCCGGCAGGCTGCGTAGTAATGCTGGCAACGCAGGCGTATATGCCGTTGCACGCCCAGACGCGACAGTTCGAAATCCTCAATCCCCGGTCCCTCAGTGCGTGAGGACACCAGCACGTGCTGGGCGGCAATGTACCTGTCCATCGTCAGCTCACCTTCAGCTAACGGGTGCCCAGCTCTCGCCAGCACCACTAATCGGTCCCGCCGTAACAGCTCGTGGGCGGTCTGATTGCTCACTGGCAACAGCACGTCCACCGCAAAATCCAGCTTCCCGGCTGCCAGTTGGGTCTCCATATCCCGCCGGGGAATCCGCTGGCTGACGATTTCCAGCTCCGGATACTGATCGAGCCGCTGCATGAGCTGTGGCAGGAAGGTCGATTCCAGAATATCCCGCAAGGCCAGGGAGTAGGTCTTGCGCTGGGTGGCGGGATCAAAGGCGTGGAACTGGTTCACCGCCCCCTGAATCTGCGTCAGCCCCGGCCGCATGGATTCCAGGAACCGGCGGGCGAGCGGTGTGGGAATCATCTGGTTGCCCTGACGGGTGAACAATGGATCGTCAAAATGCTCCCGCAACCGGGACAGAGAATGACTGACCGCCGGTTGTGTCAGGTGCAGTGCCTTGGCCGCGCGGGTGAGGCTACCTTCCCGATAGATGGTGTCGAAAACGTGCAGAAGATTCAGATCCAGCCGATTCAGGGCCATAATTTTACCGATCCATGAATAAGTATGACTAATGATAAATGATAAGAATAATTCAGTCGCGTAATAGTGTATTGGATCATAGACTGGTGGGATAGTGCTCAACCAATGAGGGGACGACGATGGATTTCAGTATTTCCGAAAAGGGGCAGGATTACCTCAACCGCGTGAAGCAATTCATGAAGGACGAGATATTTCCGATTGAAGAACAGTACCACCGGGAGCTGGCGTCGCTGGACAACCGCTGGGTGGTGCTGCCCATCATCAAGGAGCTGAAGGAGAAGGCCAAAGCTCAGGGCCTTTGGAACATGTTCTTCCCGGACGAAAAACACGGTTGTGGCCTGCTCAATTCCGATTACGCCCTGATTGCCGAAGAAACCGGCCGTAGCTTCATTGCTCCGGAGATCTTCAACTGCAACGCGCCGGACACCGGCAATATGGAAGTGCTGATCCATTACGGCTCTGAGGAGCAGAAAGCCGAGTGGCTGCCACGGTTGCAAAGCGGCGAAATCCGTTCCGCTTTCTGTATGACCGAGCCGGCGGTTGCCTCGTCCGATGCCACCAACATGGAAGCCACCGCCATTGTTGAAGGTGATGACGTGGTTCTCAATGGTCGCAAATGGTGGAGCACCGGCATTGGTCACCCGGATTGCAAGGTAGCCATCTTTATGGGGCTGACCGACCCGGATGCACCCAAGCACCGTCGCCACTCGATGGTTCTGGTGCCGCTGGATACCCCGGGCGTGAAGATTGAACGCATGCTGCCGGTGTTTGGTGAATACGACGAGCCCTACGGCCATGGTGTCGTCGCTTTCGAGAATGTCCGTTTGCCGAAAAGCGCCTTTATTGCCGGCCCCGGCCGTGGTTTTGAAATTGCCCAGGGCCGTCTGGGACCGGGCCGTGTTCATCACTGTATGCGCGCTATCGGTGCCGCTGAGCGCACTCTGGAGTTGTTGATCAAGCGTGCAACAAGTCGTGAAGCTTTTGGCCGACCGATCGCGAAACTGGGTGGCAATCCGGACATTATCGCCAATGCCCGCATGTCGATTGAGCAGGCTCGTTTGCTGACTCTCAAGTGTGCCTGGGCGCTGGATACCAAGGGTATCGCCGGGGCGCTTCAGGAAGTTTCCATGATCAAGGCGGTGATTCCGTCCATGCTGCAGACCATTGTGGATCAGGCGATTCAGATTCACGGTGGGGCTGGCGTCAGCGACGATGATTTCCCACTGACGCAGTTGTTCGCCTATGCTCGAGTATTGCGGTTGGCCGATGGGCCGGACGAGGTTCATCGGGCTATGGTGGCTAGGCTGGAACTGCAGAAGTACAAAAACTGAGACCTCTGGTTTTGGTGGCGGGAGCCGGCGGGGTGGTGTTTCTGAAAACCGCTCCTTCGGCACATCCATGTGGCGCTTCTGCTCCGCCATCCATGGCTCCGCAAATTTTCAGAAACACCACCCCGCCGGCTCCTTCAAACTTTGGGAGTCGCCTTCTGGGGTGCTTTTTGTGTAGGTGGTGCAAGCCCTGATAACGGTAGTTTATGGGGTGTCTTAAACGGGCTGGATCAGCTATCTGAGATGTCAGGGTGCTGGTGCCGGGTAGCCCCTTCCAAAACGTTGCGGAGCCATGGATGGCGGAGCACAGCGTACAGGGATGTATTCACAGCGTGTTTTGGAAGGGGCTACCCGGCACCAGCTTATGCACCAAAGCAAAATATCCAAACTCAAAAAACAACGGTGAGAACACACATGACACAAAGAGTATTTATCACAGGTGGGGCCAGCGGCCTGGGTCGGGCAATTGCACTGCGTTATGCCAAAGAGGGCGCCAAGGTCTGCATTGGTGATATCAACCCGGAGCAGGGCGTTGAGGTTGAGAAAGAGATCAACGCTGCCGGTGGCGAAGGCTATTTTGTTGAGTGTGATGTCCGCAGGTTGACCGATTTCGAAAAGGTACGGGACGATCTGGTCAAGAAGTGGGGCGGTGTTGATGTGGTGGTGAACAACGCCGGTGTTGCCTCTGCAGGCTCCATCGAGGATACCACCATGGCGGACTGGGAGTGGATTCTGGACATCAACGTTTTGGGCGTGGTCCGTGGCTGCAAGGCGTTTACGCCGCAATTCAAACAGCAGGGTTCTGGTGCGTTTGTGAATGTGGCCTCCATGGCCGGTCTGATGCTCGCGCCGCTGATGGACAGCTACAATGTTACCAAGGCCGGGGTTATTGCCCTGTCCGAGACGCTGAGCCAGGAGTTGAGGGATTCCGGGATCCATGTGAGTTGCGTGTGTCCGGCGTTTTTCCAGACCAACCTGACCAGCAGCATGCGTTCGGATATTCCCGGTATTCAGCAGAACGTGAACAAGCTGATGAAGCGCTCCAGTGTCACCGCGGACGATGTGGCGGAGGATATCTTCCGTTCCGTTAAGGAGAAGGATTTCTGGGTGCTGCCCCATGCCAAGGAGCGTCGTATGTGGATGCTCAAGCGCCATGCACCCTGGGCCTTTGACTGGCTGATGCACCAGGAGAGCAAGCGCTGGATGAACAAGATGGGCGGCGGTAAGGCGTAAGTGTTGCCGTTGCCCCTTTCATGAAGAAGTCTGTATTGATGAACCGACAGGAGAGCCCTGAATGACCCAGATCGACCAGGCCGTGGACATCCGCGAAGGCGAGGAGCTGGACGTCAGCGCCGTTGACCGCTTTATGAAGCAGGCCATTCCGGATCTGCAAGGTGAGCCCGATATCCGGCAGTACCCTGGTGGTGCCTCCAACCTGACCTATCAGGTGGATTATGGCGATCGCTCCTACGTATTGCGTCGCCCGCCGTTCGGCAAGATTGCCAAATCCGCCCACGACATGCTGCGGGAGGCGAGGGTGATGGATGCGCTGAAGCCAGTGTATCCCTACGTGCCGAATATCGTGGCTATCAGTGATGATCATGACGTTCTGGGATGTGACTTCTACGTGATGGAGCGTCTGAAGGGCATCATCCTGCGCCAGGATTTTCCGAAGGACTTTGAGCTGAGCGAAACGGATACCCGCAAGCTTTGCCTCAATGTGATCGACAAGTTGGTTGACTTGCACCGGGTGGATGCCAAAGCCGCAGGCCTGGACAAGTTGGGTAAGGGCGCCGGTTATGTGCAGCGTCAGATCGGTGGCTGGAGCGACCGTTTCCGCAAAGCCCGTACCGAAGACGTGGGTGATTTTGAGTCCGTGATGAGCTGGCTGAGCGACAAGATGCCCGAGGACATCGCCCAGGTCGTCATCCACAACGATTTCCGCTTCGACAACGTGGTGCTGAATCCGGATAACCCGTTTGAAGTCATCGGAGTGCTGGATTGGGAAATGGCCACCATTGGTGATCCGCTGATGGATCTGGGCAACAGCCTGGCGTACTGGGTTGAGGCGGACGATGAGGGACCGTTCCAGATGCTGCGCCGGCAGCCGACCCACCGTCCGGGTATGCTGACCCGTAAGGAAGTGGTGGAATATTACATGGAGAAGTCGGGCTTTAAAGTCGACAACTTCGATTTCTACGAGATTTACGGGCTTTTCCGGCTCGCGGTGATTGTGCAGCAGATCTATTACCGCTTCTATCACGGTCAGACCAAAGACAAGCGTTTTGCGGCCTTTGGTCAAGCGGCGAATTACCTTGAGAAGCGCTGTCAGCGGCTGATTGAAGCGAGTGATCTGTAATGGCAACGATCTACCTGATCCGCCACGGACAGGCCAGTTTTGGCAAGGATAACTACGATCAGCTTTCGCCCCGTGGCTGGGAGCAGGGCCGGGTGCTCGGCCGCTGGCTCTCGGGCAAGGTTCGCCCCGATGCCGTATTTGGCGGCAACATGGAACGCCATCGGGAAACTGTGGAAGCGATTGCCAGTGGTTATGGTGACGCCCTGCCGGACATGCAGGCGGTGAGCGGTCTGAACGAGTTTGATCATATGCAGGTGGTTGAACGGCTGCGCCCGGAGTGGGCGGACCGGCAGCGTATGGCCACGGATCTGGCGGCGTTTCCCAAGCCCGCCCGCGCCTTCCAGCAGGCGTTCGAGAAGGCGATGGCCCGTTGGGTCAGTGGTGATCACGATAATGAATACACTGAAAGCTGGGAGGCCTTCCGAAACCGTGTCACCACCGCGCTGGACGAGTTGATCGAGTACGCCGATGGCGGTGATACCCTGGTGTCCACCTCCGGCGGCCCCATTGCCGTGATTGCCCAACACCTGTTGCACCTGAGCGACCACAAGGCGCTGGAGATGAACAACGTGATCGCCAATACCAGCGTTTCGCGTATCCTCTATTCCGGCGCTCGCCGCAGCCTGGCGGTTTTCAATAATTACAGTCATCTGGAAGCGGAAGACCCCGCCCTGGTGACCTTCCGATAACAATTTGAGGTGAATGCATGAGCAAGGAACTGTTTGACCTGACAGGCAAAGTGGCGCTGGTTACGGGTGCGAGCCGTGGTATTGGTGAGAGCGTCGCTCGCACGCTGGCGGATTACGGGGCTCATGTGATCTGCAGCAGCCGCAAGATCGAAGGCTGCGAGGCAGTGGCCAGCAGTATTCGTGATGCCGGCGGCAGTGCGGAAGCCTATGCCTGCCATATTGGCGAGATGGACCAGATCGAGAATATCTGGGAGCACATCGGGAAAGAACACGGCAGGCTGGACATCCTGGTCAACAATGCCGCTGCCAACCCGTATTTTGGTCCGGTGGAGGACACAGATCTGGGGGCTTACCAGAAAACCGTGGACGTGAATATTCGCGGGTATTTCTTCATGTGTGCCCGTGGTGCGCAACTGATGAAGAAAAACGGTGGAGGGTCGATCGTCAATGTGGCATCGGTCAACGGCGTTAACCCTGGCCACTTCCAGGGCATTTACTCGGTGACGAAAGCTGCCGTGATTTCCATGACCAAGTCTTTTGCCATGGAGCTGGGGCAGCAGAAGATTCGCGTCAACGCATTGTTGCCAGGGCTGACGGACACCAAGTTTGCCAGCGCGCTGACGACCAATGATGCAATCAAGAAACAGGCCATGGCCCACATTCCGATGAAACGGGTGGCGGATCCGAGTGAAATGGCAGGAACGGTTCTGTACCTGGCTTCGGATGCGTCCAGTTACACCACCGGCGCCTGCATTAATGCCGACGGTGGTTACCTGACAGTCTGAGATTGGTCAGAGCCGGTGGCTGAAAACGAAAGGCCAGCTACTCAGTGTTGGTAGCTGGCCAGATCGCGACATTACTCTCGCCGCTGTATATTGCCTTCGTCATCCGAAATCACGATCTCGACACGACGGTTTTGCTGGCGGCCCGCAGCGTTGTTGTTGCTCGCTACGGGATATTCCTCCCCATATCCCCGGGTTTCTATGCGGTTTCCGCCAATCCCCATATCCATCAGGGCATTACGCACAGATTCAGCCCGACGCTCTGACAGCCCCTGGTTGTACGAGGCTTCCCCGGTACTGTCGGTGTAGCCTTCAATGCGTACCCGGCGCTGCTCGTACTCCGACATGAATTCCGCAAGACGTCGGATTGTTGCCTCTCCGGCGGGCTTCAGTTCGGCCCGGTTAAGATCAAAAAGCACATCTCCCAGGGTCAGGACCATGCCACGATCGGTCTGCTCGGCCTCCATTTCTGCCATTCGGGCACGAAGCAGTTCAGCCTCGCGCCTCGCTGCGTCAGCCGCGGCGGAGCTCATCTGTAATTCCAGCTCCTTACGGCGCTCCTCGGCGGACCTGATTTCGCTCTGCAGTTGCGCTCGTTTCCCCTGTTCTCTGGCGATTTGCGCATGTCGGTTAGCGAGGTAGGCTGCGTGCTCGACATCGACGGTCTCCGCACCGTCTTCCAGCAGCGATTCGGCACGCGCCAGTTGATCTCGCGCGTTCCTCAATTGTCGGTCTCCGCTGCGTGCGACATTGGGATCGTTCTGGATCTCTTCATAGGAGGCTCTTGCTTCGTCGACCATCGCGTTATTTGGGGGTGCGCTGGCGCATCCTGTCATCAAGACAGAAATCCCGACTGCCAAACCCAGAGCTGTGTTTCGATTGTTCATATCCATCTCCTTGCTCAGCTGAGGCCTTTACTGGCGTTGTTCGATCTGATCTCTTAAAGCGTCGATGTTCTGATTGATCTCAGCGACGGCCTGTTGGGCCTTGGCTGTTTCTGATCGCGCACCTGCCAGCTGCGCATCCACAGATGCTTTTTCCAGCAGGCGTTCGGCCTCAATGTACTTTTCCTGTTCGATGAGCTCTTCGGCATCGGCAACCCGGTTCTGGGCCTGATTCAGGAGGACCGGGTCGAATTCCCTGGCATCCGCGGATACGGCCTGCTGAATGGAGGCTTCTGCGGTTTGTAGCTCTGCATCCGGCCGCTCCCCGGAACGGGCGCAGCCACCGACGGCCAGAGCAATGCCAATGATACTTGCAGCTCTTAACGTAGAATTATATTTGTTCATGCACTATCTCCTTCCGGTGAGGGATGGGGATTTGCTTCCCACCCGAACGATCGACACTCAGGTACTGCGATAATCCGGAGTCGAGCACGGACGCCCTTGCCAAAGCGTCCATTGTTGTTACGGGTAAGATTAGCAGTCAGTTTTCATGTCGGCATGAAAGGTTGGCAAGAAAGGAGAAAGAAAAAGAAGGACGGTGGCCCGCTTAGCGGACTTCGGAGCCACCGCTTGCCTGGGAAAGAGTTGTGCCTACCGGGGGCTGGTGGTGCAACGAGTAAAGGATGCGGTCAAGCACGGCCTGACCATTCCAGGCGGGGTCGGTATTCACCATACCCACCACTGCCCAGGTTGTATCGCTTTCGTCCCGGGTATACCCGGCAATGGAACGCACGTTTTCCAGGTAGCCGGTCTTGATCCGGCCCAGGCCGTCCATGCCGGCGTTGCGCAGTCGTCGCGCCATAGTTCCGTCCATCGCGATTAGCGGCATGGAGGCCATCAAGTCTGCGGAAAAACGACTGTTCCAGGCATGCTGAAGGATTTGTGCCCCCTGGCGCGCACTGATGCGCCCATGGCGGGTCAATCCGGCGCCGTTGTCGATAACCATGCCTGCAGTATTGACGCCCTTGCTTTCCAGCCACTCGTAAATCATGCGTATACCGGCAACGCGGTCATCATGTTCGTCTTCCTGACGGTTTTCCGCACCGATGGTCAGCAGCAGTTGGCGAGCCATCACGTTGCTGCTCCACTTGTTAATATCCCTCACCATGGTAACCAGGTCCGGGGAGGTGGTTCTCAGCATCAGGCGGACATCATCAGGTGTGGTGCCTGTGACGCCGTCTCCCGCCACGGAAATTCCCATCTCGGAAAGCAGGGATCGAATCAGAGACGCAGTGTACTGTTCGTGTGGCAGCAGTGATAAATACGCGGTGGTGCGACAGCCTTGGGGCAGTTCGCCGGTGACCCGTACGGTGACCCGCTGGTCAGCGTGGAACACGGGTTCCCAGGTAAAGCCCCGACGGGATGGGCAGGGGCCTTCAACCGTTGCTGTCACCCGGTTATCGATGACCACGTCGTTCAGGGCAGGGGCACTCCAGGCCTGGGTGCCCCGTTCGTCGGCACGCACCTGGAAATGAATCAGGTTAAGGTTGGTGAGTACGCCCGATGGTTCCACCAGGAACGGTGCGTAAGGGTTGTCGCCGTTGTCGTCGAACCTAGGCAATCCTCCGGCAATCTCGAAGTAATTGCCGTCAAGGACCAAATCCCCATTGATGGTGGTGATGCCCATGCCGCGGAGTTCCCGCAGGGTGCTCCACAAGCGTTCCAGCGTCAGTTTGGGGTCACCACCGAATTTTACGTAGAAGTTACCTTCCAGTGTATTGCCCGCCAGTTGGCCATCGGTGTAGAAATCCGTATTCCAGTGATGCGTGGGGCCCAGGATTTCCAGTGCGGCGTAGGTGGTCACCAGCTTCATGATCGAGCCCGGGCTCATGAGCGCGTCTGCATTGATGTACTGATCGATGCCCGGCCCATTCAGGGGGATAGCGGCCATGCTCAGGGCGTCTTCGTTATTCAGGGACTTAACGGCGTAATCCCTGACCTGATTGCTCCAGGTTCTGTTTCCGGATTTGGTTGTTCCGTCGTCCGCCATGACAAGCGGACTGCAAGCCATGGCCAGGGAGACAGTGGCGGCCGTAAACGCATTCTGTGCGCGCAGCTCACCACGCGCTTGTGACAATACGTGCAGGCAACGGGAAACAGGCTGTCGGAAGCGAAGTATAGTTGACGCGAACATGACCGGACTCATCGTGTGTTATTCCACAACAATAGCCCAATTTTGCGGATCATACTATGTGGGAAAGCTCTACATGACGTTAAAAAATGCCACTAGTGTCATTGTTTGCATTGCATTTTTGTGAAGAGTTGTAAGGTGTCTTTGGAATCAGTGGGTTAGTCGCCCCAGGAGTGATTGCTTTCTTTGAAACCGCGTCATGAGCCAATGGAAAATTGTCCAATTGCGTGATAATGGCGGCCAACACTTATCGGTTTTGAGGTTGAATCATGTCCAATTTTCTCGTCCACAATGCCAATGTGCTTGGTTCGGTGGCTACCTCGTCACTTACGGCGTGGCGTGGTTGTCTGGTTGTGAAGCAGGCACCCCAACCAGAAAAGCCGCTGGTACTCTACGATATGGAGGCTTGTCCCTATTGTCGCCGGGTACGGGAGGCTCTGACGGCCCTGAACCTGGATGTTGTGATTCGCCCGTGTCCAAAAGGGGGCCGGCGGTTCCGGCCGGAGGCCGAGTCACTTGGCGGCAAGCAACAGTTCCCGCTGCTGGTGGATGAAAATACGGGCAAGGTGATGTACGAGTCCGAAGCTATCGTGGAGTACCTGTTCCGTCAGTACGGCGGCAGGCCAGTCCCTGGATATTATCGTGCTAAAGGCTACCAGCCGGCCCTGGGGTCCCTGGCGTCCGCTGCCAGTGCATTGCGTGGGCTGAGGGCGGGTGCCGCTAAGGTTCCTGAGCAACCGCTACACCTCTGGAGTTTTGAGGGTAGCCCGTTCTCCCGTCTGGTGCGGGAAAAGTTGTGTGAACTGGAGATTCCCTACACCCTTCATAACCTTGGCAAAGAGCATTGGACCGAGATTGGTCCGGCTAAACAGCGCATCAAGCCAGGGGCTTATACTCCGATTCCGGGCGGCAAGCGGGATGCTTTCTTTCAGGTTCACAAGCGTGTCCAGGTGCCTTATCTGGAGGACCCCAACACCGGCCAGGGGCTATTTGAATCTTCCACCATCCTGAAGTATCTGGAAGCGACGTACGCCGCTTAATCCCAGTCGGGGGCAAATTCAGGGTTGGCGAGACGATCGCCCCGGTCAAGCTCGTCTATGGCCCTAATGTCGTCGGCATTGAGCTCAACTTTTAAGGCATCCAGGTTGGCTTTCTGGTGTTTCGGGCGGGTGGAAGAGGGAATCGGGACCACGCCTCTGGCGAGAGCCCACGCAATGGCAATCTGCGCCGGTGAGGCATTGTGCCGGCTGCCTATGCGGATAAGCGTGTCGTCCTCCATCACTTTGCCCACTGCCAGAGGCATATAGCCGGTTACGATGATGCCCAGCTTTTTGGCGTGCTCGATGACCTTGCGGTTGTTGAGGAAAGGATGGACCTCCACCTGATTGGTAAAGATCGGCGTATCCTCCAGGATCTCTCTGGCCTGATCCATTTGAGCGCAGGTGAAATTGGAAATGCCAATGTGGTTGGTCAACCCTTCGCGTTGGGCATCCCGCAATGCGCCGAGATACTCGGACATGGGCACGTCATTGCCCGGGGACGGCCAGTGAATCAGCGCCAGGTCAACATGGTCGGTTTTCAACCGTGCCAGGCTGTCATGGAGGCTGTTGATCAGGTCACTGGCGTGGAGTTTGTCGTGCCAGATCTTGGTGGTCAGGAAGATTTCGCGGCGGGGAATGCCGCTGGAAACTATGCCATCGCCCACTTCCGCTTCGTTTTCATACACCTGGGCGGTGTCGATATGACGATAACCCAATGATAATGCGCTCTTCACCGCGTCTCTGGCGTCATTACCTTTGAGGCGAAACGTGCCCATACCGATCTTTGGAAGTGCGCTGAATGACATGATGTCCTCCTTTGCGAATTCTGTGTCTTTAATGTGGTGTTCGCGCACTGGTTCTTCAAGTGGGCCGCAGGTATCATGGCGCTCCTGTCATCCAATCTGCAGGGCAGAACAAAAGGGCAAATCATGCTGACTGGCCGGTGTCTATGTGGCGACATTACTTTTGAATATGAAGGGCCCCTGGGTCCGGTTGCCTTGTGCCATTGCAGTCAGTGCCGTCGTGCCCATGGCAGTGCCTTTTCCGCCAGTGCGCCAGTGCAGAAAGTGCGTTTCCGATTCCTGAGTGGCGAAGATCAGGTGCAGGAATATGAGTCTCGCCCCGGAAAATACCGCGCCTTCTGTAATCGGTGTGGCAGCCACCTTTACAGTCGTGTAGATGCGATTCCCGGCATTCTTCGATTACGTGTTGGCGTGATCAACGAGCCGCTCGGAAAGGGGCCAGCCCAGCATGTTTTCGTGGGCTCCAAATCCGACTGGTTCGAGATTACCGACGATCTTCCCCAGTTTGAGAAAACCGAGAGAACCAACGATCCGCACTAAGACTGCGGGTTACTCGAGTGGTACCAACCGGTATACCTTGCCATCGGCAGAGTCGGTTAGTAACCATAGTACGCCGTCTGGCCCCATGCGCACATCCCGGATTCGCTCGCCGAGGTCTTCCAGCAGATCCTCTTCGTCTTTTACCGTTTCATTCTCAATACTCAGACGCACCAGTTTTTTCATCTTGAGAGCGCCAACAAACAGGTCACCTTGCCATTCCGGGAACCGGTCTCCTGTATAGAACGCCATACCGGAGGGGGCGATGGACGGATCCCAGTAATGCAGGGGATCAGTCACACCTTCCATGGTGGTTTTGTCAGAGATGATTGCGCCCGAGTAGTCGATGCCGTAAGTCACTTTCGGCCAGCCGTAATTGTTGCCGGCGCGGATGATATTGATCTCGTCACCACCTCGGGGGCCATGTTCGTGACTCCAGATTTCGCCGGTCTCGGGGTGGGTCGTCATGCCCTGGATATTGCGGTTGCCATAGGTATAGAGAGTGTCTTTGCCCGAGGAATCATCAATAAATGGATTGCCGGGTACTGGATCGCCGTTGATGGTCAGGCGATGGACGCCTCCGGCATCATCATCGGTGTCCTGGGCGCGGTCCATTTCGCCCCGGTCGCCAATAGCAATGTACAGATTGCCATCACGGTCGAACGCCATGCGACCGGCAAAGTGGTGACTGGCAGTGCCTCGTGGCAGAGCTTCAAAGATAACCTCGACATTGGACAGGGTGTTGTCATCGAGAGTTGCCCGCGCCACTCGCGTGGTCATGCCTTTGCGGCTGATCTTGTGGGCGTAGCTGAGAAACAATGTCTGATTGGTTTCAAAATCAGGGTGGAGAATGATGTCCAGTAGGCCGCCCTGGCCGGACACCACAAGCTCCGGTAGTCCTTGCACGGGGAGGCTCTGAAGTTCTCCGTCCTCTATTCGGCGTAATCGGCCGTCACGTTCGGTCACTAATTGGGAGCCATCCGGAAGAAACGCCAGGCTCCAGGGGTGCGCCAGCCCAGTCGCAATGGTTTCCAGCCTGAAGTTTGCCTTGTCTGAAGTAAACGTGGTGGTACCCGCTATTGCTATTTGGGCCAAACATCCCAGCGTAGTTGCGGTCAGTGTGTAAGCGGCTGCCATCCTGACAATTCCGACCATGGTGCTTGTCCTCTGTGCGTTGCCGGGCGTGCTGATGTTCAGAATAGCACTGTCAGGCTCATGTGCGAGTAATCGATTTTCACTCATTTTCCTTTATTAGTTATCATTTGCTGTTTTAAATCAGAATGATTCGCATTAAGATGGTGGCCGTTTTTCATCATTCTGAAGTCAGGAGAAAAGTCATGCCGCAGTCCCCGACCACCGGCTTTCGCCGCAAAGCGCTGGCCAGTGCCATCTTCTGGGCCAGCTTGCCCGGTTTTTCCGTCGCGCAGGAACAGGAAACCACCACGCTGGAGGCCATCCAGGTGTCTGCAGACAGGGGGGTAGAGTCTTCCGAGTCCACTGGCAGTTACAAAGCCGGTGCAACCAGTACCGCCATGAAAATGGCTCTGTCCCACAGGGAAACTCCCCAGTCGGTGACGGTGATTACTCGCAAACAGATGGATGACTTTGGCCAGGATGACGTGAACGATGTGCTCGAGGGCACGACCGGAGTAACCGTAGAATCGGTGGAAACAGACCGGACTTACTACACTGCTCGTGGTTTTGACATCAACAACTTCCAGTACGATGGTGTTGGCCTGCCCGCGGTTTATGACAATGTCCAGGGCGACCTGGATACCGCATTTTATGACCGGATTGAGGTGCTCCGCGGCGCCAACGGTCTGATGACCGGCTCCGGCAACCCGTCAGCCACAATTAACTTCATCCGCAAGCGCCCGACGGCAGAAACACAGGCCTCCGTGGCCGTGACCGGTGGCTCCTGGGACAATCGCCGTATCGTCGCTGACCTGTCCGGTTCCGTGTCCGAGTCTGGCAGGGTACGTGGTCGCGTTGTCGCTGGATATCAGGATCGGGATTCTTACCTCGATCGTTACAGCAACGAGAAGCAGATGTTTTATGGTGTTGTGGAAACCGACATCACCGAGACGACCTTGTTGACCCTGGGGCATGCCACTCAGACCTCCGACACTGACAGTCCGCTATGGGGTGCCCAGCCGCTGTTTTACAGCGACGGATCGGCAACGGACTTCAAGCGTTCCACCAGCACAGCCTCTGACTGGTCCTTTTGGGATAACACCAACCACAACAGCTTCATCGAGCTACAACAACAACTGAGCGGAGGCTGGCAAGCCAAAGGTTCTGTGTTACGCCTTGAACAGGACAGTGAGTCCGAGCTGTTCTACCAGTTTGGTACCCCCAATCGGGAAACGGGGGAGGGGCTGATGGCATACGCCAGTCAGTATGATCTGAACGTGAAGCAGTTGGTAGTGGATGCCTATGCCACCGGGCCTTTCCAACTGGCCAATCGCACCCATGAACTGGTGTTGGGTGCGACCTGGTCACGTTCGGAAACCGTTGACGAATCACGTTATGGTCAGGGCATCGGGGATCCATTGCCACCGCTGGAAGAGTGGGACGGCAACTATCCCAAACCGACATTTGATGCCGGGGTGGATGGATCTGACTGGACTGACAAGGAAATCAGCACTTATCTGGCTTCACGCTGGTCCCTGACCGATCGACTGACGGCCATCACCGGTGTGAGACTGACCTGGGTGGATGCCGAGGGAATCAACTACGGCAATAGTCAGGACACCAGCTATGATGCGATTGACACCCCATACGCAGGCCTGATTTACGATCTCAACCGCAATCACTCTGTGTACGCAAGCTACACCGAGATCTTCACTCCACAAACGGAAGTGGATAGTAACCGGGATCGTCTGGATCCGATTGATGGTGTGAATTATGAACTGGGGCTGAAGAGTGAGTTCCTCAATGACCGCGTTAACACTACCGCGGCCATTTTCCGGACCAAACAGGAGAATCTGGCCGAGGCCGACGGTACCTTTGAGAATGGTGTCGATACCTTCTATCGTGGCGTGGACGGTATCAGCAGCGAAGGTGTTGAGCTGGAGTTCGTGGGTGATGTGACCGACCGAATACAGCTGTTTGCCGGCTATACCTGGGTCAACATTGAAGATGCGGACGGAAACTCGACACGGGAATTTATTCCGGAACATCTGGCGCAATTGCGCGGTACCTGGAAGGTGCCCGGCGTGAATGGCCTTGAACTGGGTAGTCAGGTGCGATGGCAGTCAGGCATCAGTCAGGACCAGGGAATCGCCACGGTTGGTCCGAATTCGGGTTCCGCAATTGTCACCGAACAAAGCAGCTACGCGGTTCTGGACCTGATGGCCAGCTATGACTTTGCCCGTAACTGGAATGCGACTCTGAATGTGAACAACGTCACTGACGAGAAATACATCGAGAGTCTCAAGAAGTTTGGCGCCTCGGCCCAGGGTTTCTACGGAGCACCGGCCAATGCCAACCTGACAGTTGCCTGGACGTACTGACAGTCAGCCGGAGCAGGGGTATTCCTGCTCCGGCATACACTCGGCCATGGTAAAAGATCGATATACGAAATTCTGATCAGATGCTGAGGGGAGGGCAGGGAATGACACCCGAGCAGGAAATGATTGAAGGATTAAAAATAGCCGCGAGTTCCGGGCTGCTTATAGGCCTGGTCGCCATTGGCCTGGTGTTGAGCTCGGCTTTTGGTGGCTGAGTGTTGCCATACGTTCCTTTCGATAGATACCACAGGTTCCGCAGTACCCCCCTTCCGGTAACAGATACTTCAGGCAGCAGCCTTTGCGCTGAGGAATTGCGCATGATTGCCCGCTGAACTCGGCGGGTATCCAGTCAATAAAGCGGTTGGCATCGCACTCGAATTGGTTCAGCCATGCCTGCGCAAGCTGGCATACGGCTGACGGTTCCCCACGATTCCAGACCACGGAAAAAGGTGCCCCCAGGCCCAGACCAACACTGCTCCAGTAAGCGCCAGGACTGACGCCAAGTGATTGCCGAAAGACCGGGTACCAGGCATTCACCTGTGCTTCCATGCCACTGACAAACTCACAAACGTCGACAGGAGTTGCATTGGCCGCCAGAAACCAGCGTGGTGACGTTTGTTCCCCTGGGCGTAATGCACCTAGAAAAATCCTTTCAGGATCCGGCTGAGGCGCTTTCCCGTGCAGGAATAGCCGTAAGGTCTGCGGTGCGATAATGTTCAGGGCAAGATCCTGCTGCAGCACCGATAACCGCGCGGTGACCGCGCGGTTATCCTGTGCATCGGGATAGTCAGTGCGAACCTGCTGGCGTAATAATTCTGGGTCCCGAAGGCCTTGTGCCAGTGAGAACAAGGCCGTTCGGTTGATATCTTCGGGCTGTAGGGCGCCGGCCAGCTCAGCATCCCGGTCCAGTCCGGATTCGGCAAGCAGGTGACGGTAATGCTCCGGCCAAAGCCGGAGTTCCGGTTCAGGCACGGCCATGACGACTCAGCCCCCACAGGAAGTAGACACCGCCGACCAGCGCTGCAAGTAATCCGGCTGGTAGCTGGCCAGGGTAAACCACAATACGGGACAGATAATCGGCAGCAGCCAGCAGAAGCCCGCCGACCAGGGCGGCCACAATCATCTGACGGCCGACTGTCTGCTGGCCGAGTACGCGGGCGAGATGAGGTGCTATCAGGCCCACAAAGCTCAGGGGGCCGATCACCACTGTAGCTGATGCAGTTAGTACGGCGGCAACCAACAGGAGTAGCAGGCGAGCCTTGGCAACCGGTAACCCCAGCGCCGAGGCGGACGTATCACCAAGCGGCAGCAGTGTTAGCGGACGCACCACCAGGCACAGAAGACCGCAGATCAGAACAATGAATGCCATCAGGCCAAAGGCTTCGTTTTCGGACGTCAGCCAGGTGGAGCCGTACATCCAGTTCAGAAGCTGAGCCGCCACGGTGCCGCCAGAGGCCATGACCAGCCGTAGGCCTGCGTCCATGAATACATACAGCGCCAGGCCACCCAGAAGGAGTTGGTTGCCGGCGAAACGGTGCTTTCGTGCCAGCAGGATGAGTAAACCGAGTGCCGCTGCGGCGCCGAGGGTGGCCGCGCCAAGCTGCCCCGCGCGTCCGACTTCCAGGCCGGACAATACAATCATCACCATGACCAGGGCGGCGCCACCACTGATGCCCAGCATCTCCGGACTTCCCATGGGGTTGCCTGTCATGCGTTGAATCAGTGTGCCCGCCAGTCCCAGGGCAACACCTGCAAGGGTCGCTGCCAGCAGTCTCGGACCTCTCCAGACCCAGGCTTCATGCCATTGCGAGATGGGGGTCCAGTTCCAGCCGTCCAGTCCCGGAGACCAGCCCATTGAGATGACGATGGTGGCCAGTAGCAGGGTGACGATGACGCCACTGATTATGACCGGTGAGCGTCGTTTGGGCTGGAAGCCGGCCGGGCTCGATTCCTGGCCGGGCATGTGGTGGGTATTCCTGAGGCCTTGCAGGGCCAGCAGGATAACGGGGCCACCGATCAGCGCTGTTGTGGTTCCTGTCGGGACCAGGGAACCGTCACCCCATGTCGACGCCCAATGTGCGAGGGTGTCCGCCAACAGCAGCAGGCCGCCCCCCATCACCGTGCTCCAAAGCAAGCGGCTGCCCAGGGTGCGTGCTCCCAGGAGCCGGGCCAGTACCGGCGCCGCGAGGCCGATAAAAGCGACGACCCCGACCCGGCTGACCACGGTGGTACTCATCAATACCACCAGTAACAATGCCAACACACGGATCAGCCCTACACGGGCCCCCAGTGAGCTGGCGGATGCCTGCCCCAGCTGGAGCAATTGTAACGGTCGCATCAGCAGTAACATCAGGATTGCGAGCACCAGGACCCGGGGCCAGAGATCCATAAACGGACCCCAGTTATTCTGTACCAGGGAGCCAGCTCCCCAGATGTACAGGTTGCCGAGCCATTCTCCCTTAAGCAGCAGAAAGGCCATGTTCATGGCGCCCAGGAAAAAGGTGATCACCAGCCCTGCGAGAATGACCGTCACCGGTGAAAAGCCCAGGCGCCAGGTCAGCGCAATCACCAGCCCGATGGCCAGTAAACCGCCCCCGATGGCGGCGAGATCCGGGCTGAACGCAAGCAGGCCCGGCGCAAACAAAGTGGCTACGGTCACACCAAACTGACCACCGGCTTCGACACCGAGCGTGGTGGGGGACGCCAGCGGGTTGCCGAGGATCTGCTGGGTAACGGCCCCCGCCAACCCCAAACCACAGCCAATCAGCATGGCAATGGACACGCGGGGTGCCCAGCTGTAATGGGCAAGCACCGATGCATACTGATCAGGGTTGAATGTCCAGAATGCGGAAAGTATTGCGATTGGGTCCAACTGATTCAGCCAGGGCGTGGCGCTGGCGAAGAGAGCGCCGAGCCAGAGAATAACCGCTGCAATCGGCAGTGTGGCCGGAATGGTTGGACGTGCCAAAGGCAGGGTGGAGGTGTCAGCGTACATTGTCGGAGCCTCCTTCCAGCAAACTATCGGTCAGCTGTTTCGCGAGCCGTTTAATCGGAAATACACTGCCAAATGGCCAGGTGGCATCAATCTGATAGATCTGTTCGCGCTTTACCGGCGGCAGATAGGTCCAGAAAGGGCTGTTGGCCAGATTATCGGACAGGCCAGGCAGCGTTGGGGAAATAACCACGACGCGGCTGTCCTGGTAAGGGGCGATAGCCTCGAGCCCGACTACCGAAAACCCCCAGAAATTGCCTTTCCGTGACCAGGCGTTGGTCAATCCAAGCCCGTCAAGGGCGCGTTGGTAGAGGCCGTTCGGTGCGTAGATCCGCACATGTCGATCGTCCAGAAAGTTCACCAGGGCCACGGGCCTGTCGGTCAATCCTGCCTTTTCCAGTCGTTGGCGCTGGGTATCGAGAGTCTGCTCTATGTCCGCCAGGATGGCGCGCGCGCGCTCCTCGCGATCCAGCATCTCACCCAGTGTCAGTAGCATCTCCCGGGCCTTGTCGAACGGCTGGCTTTCTTCCCGGTAAGCACTGATCACATAGGTGGGCGCTATTCGTTCCAACAGTTGTGCGGCCGGCGCCATTTCCGAGCTGGTCACAATCAGATCCGGTTTCAATTCAGCGATGGCCTCCAGGCTTGGTGCCACCCGGGCGCCGATATCGTGTACGCCGTCCGGGAGGGCCGGTTCCTTGACCCAGACTGAGTAACCATCCCGATCCGCCACACCGACAGGCGTAACGCCCAGGAGTAACAGGGTTTCGGTGGCCGCCCAGTTCAGGGTAATCACCCGTTTTGGGGGCTCGTCGAGGGTGAGGGTGCCTTGTTCATGTTGCCAGGTACCGGCGCCGGCCAGTGTTGGTAGCATGCTCAAAAACAGGGCGGTGATCAGGTGAAACAGTCGGGGGTTAGTGAACATAGGAGACCCACTGCCCCGGCGCCCGCTCCATCACGCCCATGGGCACACCGTAAATGGTTTCGAGAATGCCGGAATCCATAATCTCGCGTGGGCTTCCGTCTGCAACGAACTCTCCGGTTTTCAGAGCCACCAATCGGTCGCAGAAGCGGGCGGCGAGATCCACGTCGTGAAGGACTACGATCACCGTTAACTCCCGCTCTTCGGCCAGGCGGTGTACCAGGCGTAGAGTCTCTACCTGGTGCTTCACATCCAGGGCGGAGATGGGTTCGTCCAGTAACAGGCACCGGGTTTGTTGCGCCAGCAGCATGGCGATCCAGGCGCGCTGGCGTTCACCTCCTGAGAGGGTATCGACGGAACGATGCTGGAAGTGACGGAGTCCGGTGTCGTCAATCGCCTGATCGATCAACTGGTGATCGTCTTCGTTATAGCGCCCCAGAGGTCCTCTCCATGGGTAGCGGCCAAGAGCCACCAGTTCGCGTACCGTCAGTCCATCGGTCCCAGGGGGGTGTTGGGGAAGGTAGCCTACGATGCGGGCAAATTCACGGGCACCCGTACTGTTAAACGAAGTGCCCAGTACGCTGACCTCGCCAGAGGATGGTGATAACTGGCGGGCCAGAACTTTCAGCAGCGTGGACTTGCCGGAGCCGTTGTGTCCAAGCAGGGCAGTGACTTCGCCTTCGCGAAACTCAAGGTTGATATTGCGCAGTATGCCGGCGTCGCCAATATCTACACCCAGGCTGGATACTTTGAAGAACGCAGACATACAGACTCCCTTCGTTCTTTGAGATGGATTCCTAGGGCCTGAAGAATAATCTAAATGCGAATTACTATCAATATTATAATGATCAGGCCTGTCCGGTCTGCCCCCGCCACTGGGCGGCGTAGGCGCCGTTTTTGTCCAGCAGCGTCTGATGGCTGCCTTTTTCCACGACCTTACCGTTCTCCACAACTGCGATGGTGTCCGCGTCCACAATGGTGGAGAGTCGATGGGCGATCATAATCACCGTACGGTTATGGCCGATGCGCTTCAGAGACCGCTGGATGGCCGCCTCGGTTTCGTTGTCCACCGCGCTGGTGGCTTCGTCCAAAACCAGAATCGGTGGATTTTTCAACAGCGCGCGGGCCAGGGAAAGGCGTTGACGCTGGCCGCCGGACAGGCGGACACCACGCTCACCCACCTCGGTATCCAGTCCGTTGGGCAGGGCTTCAATAAAGGACCAGGCTTCAGCGGTACGGGCGGCGTCGATGATGTCTTCGTCGCTGGCGCCGGGCCTGCCGTAGGCCAGGTTGTCCCGAATGGTGCCTTCAAACAGGTAGACGTCCTGGCTGACCAGGCCGATGGCGTTCCGCAGTGATTTCAGGCTGACTGATTGTATCGGCTTGTCATCGATTTGAATCGTACCTTCCGTCGGGTCGTAAAAACGCAGCAACAGCTTGATCAGGGTGGATTTCCCGGAGCCAGTTGCGCCGACCAGTGCCAAGGTATTTCCGGCCGGCACGTCCAGGCTGATACCGGTGATACCGGCACCGCTGGAAGGGTAGTGGAAGCTCACATTGTTGAATTTGACGCTGCCGCGAACCGGCTCCGGCAGAGGCGTGTCAGCTTCGTCCCGCACATGGACCGGTTCTGCCAGCAAGTCCAGGATCCGCCGCGTGCTGGCCATGGCACGCTCAAACAGGTCGATAACTTCCGCCAGGCCGGTCAGTGGCCACAGCAGGCGTTGGGTCAGGAACACCAGCACGCCGTAGGCACCGACATTGAGAGTGCCTTCCAGTGCCATCATGCCGCCAACGGTGAAGGTGGCGAGGAAGCCGGCGAGGATTGCCATGCGAATAACAGGAATGAAAGCGGAACTGATACGGATGGCCTGGCGATTGGCCTCCACGTATGCCTCGCTGCTGGCTTTCAGGCGTTCAGCTTCGCGTTGTTCAGCGGTGAAGCTCTTAATGGTGGCGATGCCGCCAAGATTGTTGGCCAGACGGCTGGAGAGGTCGCCTACTTTCTCCCTCACATCTGCGTACAGTGGTCCGGCTTTACGCTGGAAATAGAAGGCTCCCCAGACAATCAGGGGGATCGGGGTAAACGCCAGCAGGGCAATCAGCGGTGACAGTACAAAGAACACGGCGCCGACGGCGACTACGGTTACCAACACCTGAATCATGGCGTTGGCACCACCGTCCAGAAAGCGTTCCAACTGGTTTACGTCGTCGTTCATGGTGGCGACCAGTTGGCCGGAGCTGCGGGCCTCGAAAAAGCTCATGTCCAGACGCTGGGCATGTTCGTAGGCATCCTGTCGCAGGTCCGATTGCAGGCGCTGGGCCAGGTTGCGCCAGAGAACCTGAAACAGATACTCGAACAGGGATTCCCCGGCCCAGATAAAGAAGGTCAGAACGGCCAGAATGGTGATCTGTTCCTGGGCGGTTTCGAACCCCAGGCCAGCCACAAAACTCTCTTCTTTGTTGACCACCACATCAATGGCGATACCAATAAGGATTTCCGGAGCAATGTCGAAAAGCTTATTGATGATGGAGCAGGCAGTGGCCGCAATGATCTGTCGCCGATACCCTCTGGCATAGCGCAGCAAGCGACCAAGGGCGGCAAAACTGCTGGTGGCTTTGGTGAAATGCTGTGTCATGATCCGCTCCGCTTGCGCCAGAAAAGCGGCAAGGGTAGCGGATTCTCAAGTCTTTTAAAACAGAATCATTATCACTTGCGGGTGTTGCGTTGCAGCCAGCGGTCCAGCTTGTCGGCGAATTCTTTGCGATCGGTCTGGCTGAACGGGGCCGGACCACCCGTGACCTGTCCGGCGCTCCGCATTTCTTCCATGAAATTACGCATGGCCAGGCGCTGGCGAATATTCTCTTTGGTGAAAGCCTGGCCACGAGGGTTGAAGACATCCGCGCCTTTGTCGATAGCTTCGGCGGCCAGCGGAATGTCCTGGGTAATGACCAGATCGCCGGAGCTCATCTGATCCATGATTTCATTGTCCGCGACATCAAAGCCCTGGGGAACCTGCATGCGTTTGATGTAGGGACTTGGGGGCAGGCTGATGGCGTGGTTGGCGATAAAGGTGGTGTCGATCTGCCAGCGGGTAGCGGCGCGGCAGAGTATTTCCCGGATGGGTACGGGGCAGGCGTCGGCGTCGACCCAGATTGGCATGGTTGGTTCCTTCGTCGATTTGGTTCTGGGGTGAAGTTTACCTTTTGTTGTTGTGAGCCTGGTAGGTTTGGTCCGCGTATTATTTGATAAGACTGCAGCTTTCGCGGGCTGGCACCATTGGGAGGGGCTTTCCAAAAACCGCTACGAGCACATCCATGTGCGCTTGTTTCCGGCCTTCCCGGGCCTCCAACATTTTTGGAAAGCCCCTCCCAATGGTGCGATCAAGCTGTGGGGATATCTCCGCGGCCAATGTTCCAACTTCGGGCTAACGAATGAGTAAGCTTATGAGATTGCATGCTTCTTCCAAAGTCATGTTCGCCGTAGCGCTTGTGCTGACTCTAGTTGCTACAAACTCTGCACGAGCTAGTGATTCAGACGCCTGGGAGGCTTTACGGGACGGTCGGGCAGTCCTGATGCTTCGTCATGCCCTCGCACCCGGCACCGGGGATCCGGACAACTTTGATCTTGAGGACTGCAGCACCCAGCGGAACCTGAACGAACAGGGGCGGGAGCAGGCCCGGGCCTGGAAGCCTTTTTTGAGAAAACAGGGAATCCGGCAGGCTCGGGTGTTCAGCAGTCAGTGGTGCCGTTGCAAAGAGACTGCGAGGGAAATGAATATGGGAACGGTGATGGAGTGGCCTTCCCTGAATTCTTTTTTCAGCAATCGCGAGGACGGCAGTATGGCGACGAAACAGACCATTGCACTGGTGAATAATCTGGACGAGGGTGCGCCTGTCATTCTGGTGTCTCACCAGGTCAATATCACCCGGCTCACGGATGTGTATCCGGCGTCGAATGAGGGGGTGATCATTGCCCTGCCGTTGTCGGGGAATCCGTCTGTGTTGGCGCGGGTTTCGCCTGGAGATTAGCGGTTTCCGCCTCCGTGGGTGGTGGTTTCTGGTAAACTGCCTGCTCTTTACATCATTTAAGGAACCGCTCCATGTCCCAGCTACCCCCCTGCCCAAAGTGCCAATCCGAATATACCTACGAAGACGGGGTTCAGCTGGTATGCCCGGAATGTGGGCATGAATGGAGTGAGGCGGAAGCCGCCGAAGCAGAGGCTGGTGCTGTTATCCGTGACGCTAACGGGAACGAGCTTCAGGATGGCGACACCGTGACGGTGATCAAGGACCTGAAAGTCAAAGGCTCCAGCTCCGTGGTCAAGGTGGGTACCAAAGTCAAAAATATTCGTCTGGTGGATGGTGACCACGATATCGATTGCAAGATCGATGGATTTGGTGCTATGAAGTTGAAGTCCGAATTTGTGAAAAAAGCCTGAATTACGCAGAAACTTCAGGGGCCTCAGGGAGAGTGTGAATGGCTGGGCAAGAAGAGGATGTGACGCCGCCGCAATCGTCCACCGAGCGGCGGTACGAATTGCATCAGGAGCTCCCGGTCGATTTTCCCGATCCTCTCTTCCGGGGCCTTCACCGTATCATACGGTTTGCGATTCGGGTGCTTGCTGTGCTGATGGTCGCCGTCATCCTCTGGGGTGTCGGAGATGTCATCTACATCATTTATGACAGGCTGGTTACGCCCCCGCTTCTGTTGCTTGATATCAATGATATTTTCTACACATTCGGTGCCTTTATGGCTGTACTGATTGCCGTGGAAATCTTCATTAATATCCGGCTTTACCTTGGTACCAATGTCTTTCCGGTGCAGTTGGTGGTTGCCACTGCGCTGATGGCCATTGCGCGAAAAGTCATCGTTCTGGACTTCGAAACGCTGACCCCCATGTACATATTCGGGATAGCCGCGACTACGTTATCCCTTGGTGTTACCTACTGGCTGCTCAGGCAGGGGGATCAGAATCGTCAGTGGAATGACTGATTGGCGTCGAAATAGCAAATAACCCGTACGCTCCTGCCTGAAATTGAACTATTCATAACCATCGTCTAAATATTAAACAGAGTGCCTTAGGGCGCTCTGTGCAAGGAGGATGGGATGAAAGAGCTCCACGAGTTCCATGTGGATAGCACACGTTATCTGGATGATCACGGCAAGCCACTCGGCGACCTGCCGACCCAGGCCAGGGATCTCCATCGCACTCTGGCTGCCTACCGCCATATGGTGCTGATCCGCACCTTTGATTCCAAGACGATTGCCCTGCAGCGCACCGGTAAATGTGGCACTTATCCCTCTGTCCTTGGGCATGAAGTGATCGGAACGGCGGTTGGCCAGAGTATGGCGAAAACCGATGTGCTGGTGCCGTACTACCGGGATCAGGCGGCGCATATCCTGCGAGGCGTGAGCCTGAAGGAGATGCTTTTGTACTGGGGTGGGGATGAACGGGGCAGTTCCTGGGAAAACTGCCGGGAAGACCTGCCCATTGCCGTTCCTATTGCCACCCAGTGTTGTCATGCCGTGGGCGTGGCGTCGGCCTTCCGGATTCGTGGCGAGGATCGGGCCGTGGTGTGCTGTGTTGGGGACGGCGGTACCTCGAAAGGAGATTTTCTGGAAAGCATCAATCTGGCGGGCGCCTGGCACCTGCCGGTGGTGTTCGTGGTGATCAACAATCAGTGGGCGATCTCCACGCCCCGCAGCATCCAGTGCGGGGCCGAAACCATTGCCCAGAAGGCCATCGGTGCCGGTTTGCCGGGACACATCGTGGATGGCAACGACTACTTTTCAGTAACCGAAGCCATTGAGTATGCGTTGGAGCGGGCACATGGAGGCAAGGGGGCCTCTGTGATCGAGGCGGTAACCTATCGTCTTGGGGATCACACAACCGCCGATGATGCGACCCGATACCGCGATGCGGAGGAGCTGAAAAAAGCCTGGGAGAAGGACGGCGTCAAACGCCTGCAGAATTATCTGCACGACAGTGGGCACTGGGATGCGGATCAGGAAAAACAACTGCAGGCCGACTGTCGGGAAACCGTGGAAACGGCCGTCGAGGAATATCTGGCAATGGAGCCGGAACCGCCCACGGCGATGATGGATTACCTGTTTGAAACCCTGCCGGCGGCCCTGCACGATCAGCGTGACCGCCTTGCCGACAAGCATCGTGCCCGGTCCGGGCAGGGAGGTGGCGCATGAATGCGTCCGCCCAGAAAGCCGTGGACAAACAGAAAGCGGGTGAGGTGAAGGAGGTGACCCTGGTGGAGGCCGTCAACATGGCCCTCGCCTGGGAAATGGAACACGATGAACATGTCGTGGTGCTCGGAGAAGACATCGCCACCAATGGCGGTGTGTTTCGCGCCACTGTTGGCCTGAAGGAGCGCTTTGGATTCAAACGGGTGATGGACACACCGCTGGCGGAAAACCTGATCGCCGGCACGGCCATTGGTATGGCCACCCAGGGCCTTCGTCCGGTGGCGGAGTTTCAGTTCATGGGCTTTATCTACGCCGGTATGGAGCAAATCGTCAGCCACGCCGCGCGTATGCGCAATCGTACCCGCGGCCGGTTGCATTGCCCGCTGGTGTATCGCGCGCCGTTTGGCGGTGGTATCCATGCACCGGAGCATCATTCCGAGAGCACCGAGGCGTTGTTTGCCCATGTGCCCGGCCTGCGGGTAGTGATTCCGAGCTCGCCGCAACGGGCCTACGGGTTGCTTCTGGCGGCCATCCGCAATCCGGACCCAGTGGTATTCCTGGAACCCAAGCGCATCTACCGTGCGGTGACCCAAAGCGTTGCCGACAATGGCGAAGCGCTGCCGCTGGATACCTGTTACACCCTGCGGGAGGGCGACGACGTCACCCTCATCAGCTGGGGCGCGTCCATACTGGAAACCCTGCAGGCCGCTGACAAACTCGCGGAGCAGGGCATTTCCACCGAGGTGATTGATGTCGCCACCATTAGTCCTCTGGACCGTGAAACCCTGTTGTGTTCCGTCGCCAAAACCGGTCGGGCGGTGATTGTGCATGAGGCCTGTCGCAACGGCGGAGTAGGGGCGGAGATCGCGGCTTCCATTGCCGAAGCTGCCTTCCTGGATCTGCAGGCGCCGATCGTGCGGGTGACCGGTTACGACACCATCATGCCTTACTACCGTAACGAGCAGGCCTATCTGCCTCATGTAGAAGATATAGTCGAAGCGGTGGAGCAGGTGATCGCCCTATGAAGTACTTCAAACTCCCGGATCTGGGCGAAGGCCTCCCCGAAGCCGAAATTGTCGAATGGCATGTGAAGGTGGGGGACTCAGTAAACGTGGATCAGGTTCTGGTCAGCGTCGAAACCGCCAAGGCTATCGTGGAAGTGCCGTCTCCCGAAGCAGGTATTATCGCCAAATTGTTTGGTGAGCCCGGCGACATTATTCACACCGGCGAACCGCTTCTGGCATACGAGGGCGAAGGAGACGACAGTGGCACCGTGGTGGGTGAGCTGAAAAAAACCGAGTCTGGCTCAGGGCAGGATCAATTTATTGTCGGCGCCGCACCGTCCAGCAAGCGCGCCCGGTCCCACCGTGCGACTCCTGGCGTACGGGCTCTGGCGGAGCGATTGGGCGTTAGTCTGGAGCAGATCAAGGGCAGTGGTCCGGGCGGCCTGATCACCAACGACGATGTGCACCGGCAGGCCAGCCACCAGAAACAGATGGGGGAGGCGGAGCCCCTGCGGGGTACCCGTCGAACCATGGCCAAAAACATGGCGTTGTCCCATGCCCAGGTAGTCCCGGTGTCCATCTATGAGGATGTGGATATTGGTGATTGGAAGAAAGGTACCGACATCACCATGCGCCTGGTACAGGCGATCGCGACCGCATGTGAAGCATCGCCGGCGATGAACTGCTGGTTCAATGGTGACGATCTCAGCCGCCGGCTGCTGAGCGAAGTGCACGTGGGCATTGCCGTGGATACGCCGGACGGCCTGTTTGTGCCGGTACTGCGGGACGTGAACCACCGATCCCTCAAAGACCTGCGCAAAGGCCTGGAGAACCTGCGTGAGGCGGTTGCCACCCGCAAGATTCCGCCGAAGGAAATGCAGGGTGCGACCATTACGCTCTCCAACTTCGGCACCATGACCGGTCAGTATGCCAATCCCATCGTAACCCCTCCTCAGGTCGCCATCGTGGGCGCTGGCACCATCCGCGAGAAAGTGGTGCCCTACAAGGGGAGTGCGACCATTCGTCGCATCCTGCCTTTGTCCGTTACCTTTGATCACCGGGCGGCGACAGGCGGTGAGGCTGCGCGCTTTCTGACTGCGATGATGGAATCGCTACGGTTGCCCTGAGCCCACACAGAAAGAGATGCGTCATCATGCCCCTTGCCTTCGGGGAAAATGAAAGCAACACTTTCAACCCGAATGGCCGCTATCGATTCAAAACCACAACCTGTGCGAGACACCATGAAAAGAACCACCCGTTTGGCCGGTACCTTGTTGCTGGCTTGCAGTGCCCTGATGACGACACCTGCCCTGGCTCACGAATACACTCAGGGGGAGGTCACAATAGCGCATCCCTGGAGTCGTCCCACACCACCGGGTACGCCCATGGGCGTTGGGTATATGGCGATTACCAACAACGGAACCAGCGATATCAGATTTACCAGCGCCATGACCCCCAGAGCCAAGAGGGTATCCATCCATGAAAGTCGTATGACCGACGGCGTGATGAGCATGCGGCCGTTGGAAAACGGTTTGATGATCCCTGCCGGCGAAACCGTGGAACTTGAGCCCCACAGTTATCACCTGATGCTGGAGAAGCTGAAGGGCCCTCTGAAGGAAGGGGAAAGTATTCCGCTGACGGTGACTTTTGAGGGGGCAGAGAATATGGACGTTGAATTGAATGTTCAGCCGCTGGATGGCACAAGTAAGCCGATGAAAAAAGAGACAATGGACATGCACGGACACCAATCATAATTGATGGCGTGGCGGTCAGGGCCAGTCTTCCCTGTCCTCGGCGCTTTCTTCGGCTTCAACTTCTGCCTTGCGCGCCTGGATTTTTTTCATCTTTTCCTCGGAGATATGCATCGTATTGGCGCTGTCTCGCAGCAGAAACAGGCTGCCGACGATCAGGCCCAGGGCAAGCAGGATAATGACCCATCCTATGAGTGGCATAAGCGTGGCTCCCTGAACAGTTCTGTTTCCTTTATAGTGGACCAGATCACTTGAGCCCGACAACCTGATTCCCGGAAAATAATCCATGTCTTTTTCCAGAATTTATGACCAGGCCGCTGCCCGCAAGGGAGGAGAGGTCGCGCTACGTTCGCTTTTGCCAAGGGTGGCCGAGCCCGGGGAGCTGCAAGCGATGGCTGATGATCGTTATCTGTCCGAGATTACCCGCTGCGTGTTCAAGGCGGGGTTTGTCTGGCGGGTGATCGAGAACAAGTGGCCGGGCTTTGAGTCGGCGTTCCAGGGCTTCGTCCCGCTCTACTGGCAGCAGGTTCCACCAGAAGTTCTGGAAGACCTGGCGCAGGATGAGCGCATTGTGCGGAACATGCAGAAAATCCGCACGGTGCCGGAGAACGCCCGGATGATTGTAGATGCCGCCCGCGAGCATGGCAGCTTTGGGGCGTTCCTGGATTGCTGGCCGTCAGACGACCAGGTGGGGTTGTTGCTTTGGCTCAAGCGCAATGGTGCTCGCCTGGGGGGCAATACCGCCCAATACTTCCTGCGCCAAGTAGGCTGGGATGGCTTTATCCTGTCACCGGACGTGGTCGCTGGGCTGCGGCGGGAAGAACTGCTGGATGCGACGCCTGGAACCAGGAAAGCCCTGGTTCAGGCGCAGCAGGCGTTTACTGCCTGGCATCGGGAGACGGGACTGCCCTTCAGCCATCTGTCCCGCATTCTGTCTTTTTCGGTGGGGTGACAGGTGTCGAAAACATTTCCCTCATACACAGACTTTTCGGAAGTCATTCCCGATGTTCGCGATGGCCTGACGCGCACGGAACGGATTATTCTGTATGTACTGCATGAAACCCAGCGTGAACTGAATGGGCGCAACGTGCCCACGGTGATGTTGTACGGGCGGGTGTTGGAGTATGTGAATATCAGTGAAGAGGAGCTTCACGTCTACCTGGACCGGTTGGGGGTGAAGGGCGACGGACGATGAGATGTGAGGGGCGGTGCATTGAGCAATGGATCAATTGTTTAGAGAGCCAATAGGGATTCGGCCAGCTGACCTGTCGGGCCTGTCCTTCCGGATGGCCAGGCCACATTCAGGGCTGCAACCCTGGATTGAACTGTACTACAGCATCCACGGTCAATCTGAGGGCAGCAAACGCCAGTCGTTTAACCTGTACCCGGATGGCGGGTCGACCCTGTCCTTCGCATTGTTCCACGGGGAGGTTGTTGGGCTGCGCCTGAGTTTCAGTAACCAACTGTGCCAGGCGAACTTCCATGATCCCCGACACTGTTTATCTGTGCGGTTCCGGCCCGGTGGGGCATTCGCTCTGTTGGGTGTCTCTGCAGAAGACCTTGATCAGCCCCTGGATGAACAGGACCACCCTGCGTTGTATGTGCTCATGGAGCGCCTGAAAGGACGCCCGTTCACAGTGGAACCATTCGCCGTACTGGACCGGCTATTCCTCACCGGGGCGAAGACGATGGAATCCCGATACGCCATCATTCAACGGTGGCTTGATCATTTCCCGGAGCATCCGCGGATACTCAGGGATGTGTTAAGCCGGCAAGGTATCCAGCGCCGCAAGCTTGAGCGGGCCTTTCGTCTCGAAACCGGGTTGTCCCCGGGACAACTTTCCAGAATCCTGCGGGTGAAAATGGCCCGTGCCTTATTGCGGAACCGGCCAGACCTGTCGCTGAGTCATATCGCCCAGGCCTGTGATTATTTTGACCATCCTCATTTTGTCCGCGAGTTCTCCCGCGTGACCCATCAAACGCCAGGCCAGTACCGGGCGCGAAAATTGTCGCAGATATACAAGTCCACGTAAGTGCGGCCCATTAGTGTGTTCCCTGGAATTCAAATTCAGAGGGGCCAGACGCCATGCAACACGATAACAAACGGTTATCCAGAGATAGGGTTTACACACTTCAGCCGGCTATCCCCAAGGGCCTGCTTGAATTGGGGAAGGGCGCCGCAGGCAGTCTCGATCCATCGTTGATACACCTGGTTAATGTGCGGGTTTCACAAATCAATGGTTGTGCGTTCTGCCTACGAATGCATAACGATGAAGCCCGCAGGGACGGAGAGCAACAGTCGCGGCTTGATGTGTTGTCAGCCTGGCGCGAGGCATCTGAATTTTCTGCCAGGGAACGCTCTGCTTTGGGCTGGGCTGAAGTCCTGACAGACATTGCTCACAAACCGGTCAGCGATCAGGTTTATCGGGAAGTCAGTGGTAACTTCACTGACGTTGAGCTGGTGAGCCTGACTGCTGTGATTCTGCAAATCAACAGTTGGAACCGGATGGCTATTGGTTTCCGATTCTGATGCCGGGGCAGGGACCAAAAACAAAAGAATCCATGGCCAGTACCCCATGTTGGATGCCGCCTTCAATAACGCCAGCCTCATTGGAGGCGTTGGCTGCACCGAGTGCGATCAGCAGTGGTAAAAAGTGTTCCGTGGTCGGATGTGCCCGCAGGGCATGGGGTGCCAGTTCCAGAGCGTGAAGGAGGCGGTGATGATCCCCATCCAGAACGGCACGCTGGATCCATTCAGAGAACTCACTGGCGTAGGCTTCGCTGTCTTCGTGTCTGTTACGGAACTCATAGAGATTGTGGGTCAGACTACCTGACCCGACGATCAGTACGCCCTCGTCGGCCAGCGGTGACAGGGCGCGCCCAAGCTGAAAGGCCGAATCCGTATCCAGATCCAGTGGCATGGACACCTGAAAGACCGGTACGTCGGCTCGAGGGAACAGGTGCAGCAAGGGTACCCAGGCACCGTGGTCGAGCCCCCGGTGCTGGTTGGCGGTTGCCGGCCAGCCTGCCTGTAACAGCAGTTCCAGGGCGCGGGCAGCGGCCTCAGGTTGGCCAATGGCAGGGTATGTGATGTCGTAAAGGGCAGGATCAAATCCGCCAAAATCGTGGATAGTCTCCGGCTGAATTGCGGTGCTAACCTGCACACCGGGTGTCATCCAGTGAGGAGATATCACGAGTATGGCGCTTGGATGACTCAGCGTGCGCCCCAACTCAGCCAGACCCTGGCCGGCGAGGCCAGGGTCCAGGGCAAACGTGGGTGCGCCATGGGAGACGAACAGGCTTGGCAATGTCTTCATGTCACACTCCTTTCGGCGCAGGTTGATGGTTTCGTCCAGTCTTACTGGCGGGCAAGCAGGGCATCTACGGAAGCCCGGCCACCGCCGCTGAAGATCAGCGATACGGACACGGCCAGCAATACAAGTCCAAATTCATAGCCGTTGTTGCTCATGAACAGGCCGTTACCGATATGAACGCTGAAAATCGCGATCAGCATGGCAAAGGCCAGGACCGCACTGGCGGGCCGAACCAGCAGGCCGATGATCAGTGCCAGGCCGCCGAGGAATTCCGCGCCGCCGGCCATCAGCGCCATCAGGTAACCGGGGCTGAGGCCGATGGAATCCATCCACTGACCGGTACCTTCCAGGCCGTAGCCGCCAAACCAGCCAAACAGCTTCTGGGCGCCGTGGGCTACAAAGATGATGCCGACGGGGATGCGCAGAGCCAGGGCTCCCCAGCTTGAGTTGGTAGCAAAAACGCGCTTGATCAATTGGTTGTTCATTGGTTTCTCTCCTGTGTGGGTTCGTTGTTAAACCATGGTGTGAACTTTACGCGTTAATAAAAATGGGATAAATATAGAAAAATAATATTAACTGTCTCGGAAAATGAAACAATGGATAAGCTACTGGAGATGCAAACCTTCGTGTCGGTGGTCGATGCCAAAAGTTTTGTCGGAGCAGCCGAGGGGATGGGGGTCTCTAAAGCAGCGGTATCCCGGTATGTAAACGACCTGGAAACGCGGTTGGGCGTTCGGTTGCTGCATCGCACAACCCGTCGGCTGTCGCTGACAGATGAGGGGGAGGTCTTCTATTTTCGATGCAAGGAATTACTGTCAGATGTTGAGGAGGCCGAAGCCGAACTGGATTCCCGCAGTGGTAATGCCCGCGGGCTGCTGAGGATCAATGTGCCCGTGAGTTTTGGCATTGGTCATCTTGGGCCGCTGTGGGGGGAGTTTCATCAACGGCACCCGGATGTCCAGCTGGACATCAACCTGGCCGACCGGATTGTAGATATCGTTGAGGAAGGCTTTGACCTGGCGATCCGTATAGCCAGCCTGCCCAGTTCCACACTGATCAGTCGCAATCTGGCATCTACCCGCATACTACTTTGCGCTTCACCGGATTACCTGGCAACTCATGGCACGCCCTGGCACCCGTCGGAACTGTCTGAACACCGGATTATTGCCTACAGTAATCTGGCAACGCGTCACGACTGGCAATTTGAGGGACCGCATGGTGCTGTATCGGTTCGTATTCGACCCTGGCTGAATACCAACAACGGCGATACCTGTCGTGCCGTAGCGCTCAGCCATCAAGGTATTATCCTGCAACCGGATTTTCTGGTGGGCGCGGACCTGGCCACCGGTTCGCTGGTGGAAGTGATGCCGGAGTACCGCTCCATGGAGCTGGGGATCTACGCCATCTATCCCACGCGCAAGTTTGTAGCGCCCAAGGTCAGGGCGTTGGTGGACTTCCTCAGTGATAAGTTTTCGGGTGGGCTTCAAAAGGCGCAGCCTGATCACCGGACACGTCCCTGAGCGGATCAAAGCGGTAGAACCCGCAGAGGGCCCGATACACATCGGGCTGCTCGTCGCTCAGGTGTTGGGGCTGTTGAAAGAAGGCTTCTGTCAGTACCGCAAAGAATTCGGCGGGCTCGGTTGCGCCGTAAGGATCAAGCCAGCTGTGCTGGTGGTGCCGGAGGGAGTGCCGCAGGTGCTCGTAGGCGCGGGTCATGGTTTGCTTCCACTGTCTGGCCTGTTCGCCGCTAAGGGGAGGGGCACCATCGGCAGTGCCGTCGAGGTAATCAAGCTGGTGTGCGAATTCATGGAGAATAACATTGTGTTCGCCGTGTGGATTGACCGCCCCTTCTTCGCATTCCGCCCAGGCCAGTACCACCTGGCCACGGCTGGAGGCTTCACCAGCGCGAATCTGGTTGCTGACGCTCACCACCATGCCATCGTTTTCCACATCTCTCACGTGATAGGCGTCCGGATACACCAGGATGCTGCGGACATCATCGAAATCGGTATAGTCGCGGGCCAGTATCAACAGGCAGGCGTGGCCGGCAATGGTGAGCCGGACCCTGTCATCCACGTCAAAACCGTCGCAGCCATAGAAGGTTTTTTCCGCGAGGAACAGCTGCACCCGTTGTTCAAGTTGTCGTTGTAATGACTCGGAAAGTCTGTGGTACAGCGGCACCTGGGTAGTCAGCAGTTGTCGCCACTGGCCCGGAAAAGGTTCTTGCAGTGCCCGTTCGCGACGCCATTGCCGGTAGAAGAACAGGTAGAAAATGCTCAGTGCGATCAATGTTATGGCGAAGATGGCATAGATCAGCACGGTCTACTGTCCCGTAATGCGTTCAGTAGTTCAGCGGCGTTCCAGTCCCGTGGCTGGTTCTCACGCTGATGCATCAGCTTCACCAACTTCCGGTTGACCGGTGCATCCTTGCCCAGTCGTTCCGCCAGTTTCACTACTTCGCCATTGATCCAGTCGATCTCCGTTGGCCGTCCGGCCTGGAGGTCTTCCCACATGGAGGAACGGGCGACGGGATCAATGGTCAGCATCTGTTTGGCCAGCCGTGTAAACAGCCAGTCCGGCGTCGACATCAGTGGCGGAATCAGGTTCATTGGCAGAGCGGTCAGTTTGACAGTAGGGATGCCGGCGGCCTTCAGAAGTTGCAGCGTTTCACGTTGCGCCAGGGCAAGGCAGCGGCGATAGTCCCGCTGTGAGAGCTCCTCCAGCAGGGGGACTCCTGACAGTGCGTTGACCGGGTTGTTCAGGTTCAGCAGTAACTTGGACCACATAACCGATTCGATATCGGACCTCAGTTCCAGCGGTAATCCTGCCTTGGCAAACCAGGGCAGGGCGGGTTCGAGTGACGGATGCTTATCTGCCATCAGATGGCCCTCGGTGCCCTGATGGAAATGGCCCGGCTGCTGCTGTAACACATTGAACGGCACCATACCGGCCAGCACGGTGGCTTCCGGCATCGCCTCCTGAAGGTGTGAAGCGTTGGAGATTCCGTTCTGCAGGCTGACTACCGGCACGCCCGCAGGCACCCAGGGAGCGAGCTGACTGCCGGCCTCGGAAGTTGCTGCGGATTTCACTGTGACCAGAACCAGGTCCGCCTGCCGGGCAGCTTCGGCGGAAGTTACGTACTGGTTTCCGGCAAGCTGGCTGCGAAAGCTGAAGCCCTCATAGTCGGTCACCACCAGGGGGTTGGTTTGTAGTACCTCACGCATTCTGGGCCGCCCAACCATGGTCACATCAACACCGGCAGACAGCAGCCGGCCGCCCAGATAGCAGCCGACGCTGCCGGCACCAAAAATGACAATTCGGAAAGTGGTTTCGGTCACAAGTTAAGCCTTATCCTGATACCGTTTGTTGTTTTCATGGAAGCGTCGCTATTTTGGCCCGCTTGCCCGAGTGATGCCATACTCTCATGCCTGAATGCATGTGTCCGCAGGAGGAAAAGAATATGCCAGAGAATCAGACAGTCGTTATTACTGGAGCCAACCGTGGTATTGGTCTTGAGCTGGCTCGACACTACGCCGGTAAAGGGTGTCAGGTGATTGGTGTATGCCGTGAGGCCTCAGCGGAATTGCAGGAGACGGCTGCGAAAGTCATCGAAGGTGTGGATGTGACCTCGGATGCCGGTATCCAGAAGCTGGTCAAAGAACTGGACGGCCAGACCATTGACCTGCTGATCAATAACGCCGGTCTGTTGCAGGATGAAAAGTTGGGCAGTATCGACTTCGACTCCATCCGCACGCAGATGGAAATCAATGCCTATGCGCCGCTGCGAGTGGCGGAGGCGCTGGTGGGGCAGATTCCCTACGGCGGCAAGATTGCCAACATAACCAGTCGAATGGGTTCTATTGCCGACAATGACTCAGGTGGTCGTTACGGTTACCGGGCGTCAAAGGCCGCACTGAATGCCTTTGGAAAATCCCTGGCGGTGGACCTGCAACCAAAAGGCATCGCCGTCGCCCAGTTACACCCCGGCTATGTCAAAACCCGCATGGTGAATTTCGGCGGACTGATCACTCCAGCTGAATCGGCAAAAGGCCTGGCTGAGAGAATTGAGGAACTGAATCTGGATAACTCCGGCTCATTCTGGCACAGCAATGGGGAGTTATTGCCTTGGTAATCTGATTTCGCGCGCACGGAATGGGCGATGAATAACGAAAAAAGGCAGCCGAAGCTGCCTTTTTCTGTGCGTGGGCTGTTTTACAGACCAGTCACGTTTTCCGCCTGAGGACCTTTCTGGCCCTGAGTGACGGTGAACTCGACCTGCTGGCCTTCTGCCAGAGTCTTGAAGCCGCCGCCCTGAATGGCGCTGTAGTGAACAAAAACGTCCGGGCCGCCTTCACGAGTGATAAAGCCAAAGCCTTTTGCTTCGTTGAAGAACTTAACAGTACCGGTAACAGTAGACATATTTAACTATCCTGAATTCAATCATTTTATGTGCTGTCAGATCATCGACATGATGACTGATCAGCGGTATGCGGAAACAAAAGACTGGCGTGGTCAAAAACAGGACGATGCACTACTTGTTACAACAGAGATGCGTCTTATTGATGAAATGCTTTGCTCTATCTTTCCAACGGGATTCACTGTACCCCATTGGCGGTTGAATGCAAAGCTATTTTGTATAGGCATAAACCGGGGCACGTGACGATTGTTCCGGAACGGAGGATGTATGAAGTACATGTTTGAAGTTCGTATCAAGGAAGGTTACTCGGCTGAGGACTATGCGGATGCGTGGGTGCGGGCCAGTGAGTTGATCCAGCAGGCCCCCGGCGCCAGGGGCACGGAACTGCATCGGAAGATTGATGACCCCAATACGCTGATCGCCATTGCGAGCTGGGATAGCAAAGCGGCGCGTGATGCAATGGAATCCGACAAGGACCCCAGAATCACCGATATTATCCTCAGCGCGGCGCCATTTGTGGAAATCCGGCCGCTGGGTGAGTTTGAGGATCCCGAGTGGGTGGTCATGCCCCCCGGTGGGCCGAACCGGGAACACTGAGATCGGGGCCGGCGTCACGGACTGAGTCTTCAAAGGTGGGTGAATGGGACGGCAACATGGTTTAATCTGCTCCAGACCTGAATCCGATCCCGATATAAGGAGTGCCTTGTGCCAGAGCTTGCGACCTACCAGAGTTTTTCCGTTGAGGTATCCGACTACATCGCTCATGTGCAGTTCAGTCGCCCCGAAGCGCTGAATTCCATGAACAAGGCGTTCTGGCTGGAACTGCCCCGGTGTATGCAGGACATCGAGGCCAACACGGACGCGCGGGTGATCGTGATTTCGTCGACCGGCAAGCACTTCTCTGCAGGTATGGACCTGGGCGTGTTCAGTGATCCCAAATCCGTGCCCATGAGTGGTGATCCTGGCCGTATGGCGGAGAACCTCCGCCGAGTGGTCCTGCAGCTTCAGGATACCCTGACCTCTCTGGAACAAGTGCGTTTGCCGGTGCTTGCCGCCGTTCACGGAGGCTGCATCGGTGGTGCGCTTGATCTCATATGTGCGGCCGACAGCCGTTACTGCACTGATGATGCCTATTTCACCATCAAGGAAACTGAGCTGGGCATGACCGCCGATGTGGGGACGTTGCAACGCCTGCCTAAACTGATGCCGCAGGGTGTGGTGCGGGAACTCGCCTATACCGGCCGAAAGCTATCGGCGGGTGAGGCCAAGTCGCTGGGGTTCGTGAATGAAGTGTATGACGACCAGGAGGCCATGCTGGAGGGCGTTATGACCGTGGCGCGGCAGATTGCCGCGAACTCACCCCTGGCGGTGACAGGCTGCAAGGAAATGCTGAACTACAGTCGCGATCACAGCGTGGAAGACAGCCTGAAGTACATGGCGACCTGGCAGGCGGGGATGTTCCGGCCAGGTGACATGATGAAGACTTTCCAGGCCAAGGCCCAGAAACAGATCCCGGAATATGAGGGCTTGTTTCCTGTTAAGGATCTTTTCTCTGAGTGACGATGACTCTTCTCTGTTGTTGAGGAAACGGTGGCCGGTGGCTCACACCGGTCCCGGGGCCATCTGGTCACCGTCTTCTGTCTCCGTCGTGTAGGTTCGAGTGCAGTTACGGCCCTCGCGTTTGGCCTGGTAGAGCGCAATGTCTGCACGATTGATAAGCGTCTTCAGATCGCAGGTCTGGTCCCACTTTGCGACGCCCAGGCTTGCCGTTATGCGGATTGTTCCGGAAGGCACCTCCATATCGGTAGCGGCAATGTGTTCTCGAATCCGTTCAGCAATTCTGACTGCGGTGGCTTCTTCCACATCCGTGAGAAATATTAAAAACTCCTCTCCACCGACCCGGGCAAAGAGATCCGATGGCCGGATATTGTTTTTTACCGGCGGTAACGTCTGCCTGAGGACATTGTCGCCCGCTTCGTGCCCGTACTGGTCGTTGATGCTCTTGAAATAATCCAGGTCCAGTGCGATCAGCACGGCTTTGCCCTGGTCATGTTTCAGGCGGTGCAACTCCCGCTCACCCGCTTCATGGAATTGCCTGCGGTTCGCTATACCGGTCAAATGATCTGTGGATGCCAATTCTTTCAGTTGAGAATTCAAGCTCGTCAGCTCGGCATTGGCCCGTTCCAGCGATTGAGTCCGCTCCCGGACCTTCTCCTCCAGCTGTTCGTTCTGGTATCTGAGAGTCTCCGTCGCGGATTCGAGGCGATGCCTCTGGTCACGCAGTTCGTGCATCAGAGCGGACAAACCGATAGAAATTACGCTGACAATGGCCAGATATTCCTGAGTTTGCCAGACAGCAAACTGAGGAAGAGTGATTGCATAGGGGTGTATCCCGCTGACCAGATAGCCCGTGGCCATCCAGGCAATGATGGCCGTTGTGCTGGCGGCAATAGCGGTATTGAATCGGGTTGCAGCCCACACCACGAAGGGCAGGAGTAACATTGGCGTCAGATGGAAATGCAGTTCATTGATGTTGGAGTCAATCAGCGCATTAGAGCCGGTGAGGATCATTCCAGTCCAAAGCAGGGTGAGTTCTGCCAGTTTCGAGGCCCTGACGGACACCAACCGGTACTTAATGGCATGGCAAAACGTAACCAGCAATGGCGTGAGTATCATCAGACCGAGGGCGTCGCCGAACCACCAGAGTCGCCACATGGCAAGAAAACTGCTGTC
>NZ_KE007326.1:190590-259983 GCF_000397065.2 Marinobacter lipolyticus SM19 | reverse complement strand
GGGGTGCCGAGATAAAAAACACAAGCGCGGATTTCAGTGAGTCGAAGCGGAACTGCTTACCAGCAAGCTGCTGAATCATCAGGGTCGCAATGACTGTCTCCAGGATGTTGACCGTTCCGAAACTCAGTGCTGCCCATAGAGGGAAGGCGGGTATATCCGCCAGGCATTCAGCAGTGAGTGCGGCCAACGCGTACAAGGGCCATTGCTTGCGAGGTGATGTCAGAAATGCCGTAAGAAGTACGGCATTGGGGGGCCACAATACTGCGATACCATCCGGCGTAATGGTTTGATGTACACCTATCCATGCCCCAGAGTAATAGAGTAAGCCGACAATAACGGCTCGAAACAGCGGGTGAGATAGGACGTTCGGTACCATAATGTGTTCCGAGCTGACAATCATCAATAAGTGCTAATAAGAACACTTTGACACGCTGCCGAGTAGTGTCTGTTGAGCGAAATCAATAGGAGCGTAAAAACCGCATGGCGGATATCTCCAGCAAAAGAATGTCAACGTTGTCGGTCCTGGGGTTCCAGTCCCTGATCGCGATTGTTGCTGTTATCGCGTTCTATTTGACAGGCGTGGAAGTTTATACGAACGAACTTCCGGTTGCTCATGTGATTTTACTTGGGGGGCTGGGGGCCCTGTTTACCTATATTGCGATGTTTTTATTGACTTCGGGTTGGACGTCCAGTTCAAGCCCGTTGCGGGATCAGATGCGATTCTTGCACAAGTTTGCCTGTAGCTACTCCTGGCCGGTGTTGGTGACCCTATCCGTACTGGCGGGCTTCGGGGAAGAGCTGCTGTTTCGGGGCGTTATTCAGGGGTGGCTTACCGAACAGTTCGGGGCCGTGTTCGCTCTTGCTGCGGCTGCCATCCTGTTCGGCCTGGTGCATGTCTTGTCATTTGCATACTTCGTCATCGCCACTCTGCTGGGTGTAGTGCTGGGGCTGGCCTACATCTGGTCAGAGAGCTTGTTGCTGACGATGGTCTGGCACGGTGCTTACGACGTGGTGGCATTGTATTGTCTGCGGCACTACCCGCATCGATTTGGTGTTGATTGATGATCTGAACTCCAGACGCCACGACTTGCTTCAAGCTGGTGCCACGCCAAACAGCCACTGATGGGCCCAGAATACGAAAACGACGTACACCACGAGGCCGCCTACGACTGCAATCGCGTCATTGGCTTTGCTCGCAGGCAGGGTGGCGATGGGGCGTTCGGACCGGCGTTTCAGGGAGATCCGGTCTGCCACTGCCCAGGCCAGGAACGAACCGAACAGCAGGAGGTCGTAGAGCATGCCGTTGGCCAGCAGGTGAGCAAGAGCCCAGAGCTTGACGGAAACGAGCATCGGATGCCCCAGTTTGGCTTTGATCTTGCCCGGAAAGTAAGTGGCAAAAAGCAGGGGGAAAACCGGTATCAGGAGCAGCATGGCCAGGTGCCTGAGCCAGCCCGGTGGCGTATACAGCACTGTGGGATCCATGCGTGCCGCGCCATATCCCCAGACAATCAGGACCAGCCCGATCAGCGAAGCCAGGGAATAAAGGCCCTTGAACGGGAGCTCGCCCAGCGAAGCATGCATTCGATCACGCAAGGGTTCATTGACGATCGACAATGAGTGAATGCCCAGAAACAGAACCAGACCAATGATCAGTGTGGTCATGTCCAGAAACTCCTTTACCGGTTAAGTGCAGTGACAGGTTGCCCAGCTATCATGAGTGAGTGAGCCCCAGGCGACGGGCCTCATCCCTGCGGCGAAGAACCAGATCCCAGATGGCGGCCCCTGTCAGCATAATGAATCCTGCGAGTTCGACCGCAATCCAATAGTCGACAAACAGCGTGAAAAAAACCAGACAGGCTCCGGCCAGAGCTGTCCATGTAGGTGCTAGCTGGTGATGTCGTCGTTTACCAACAGCGACCGCCAGTACGGTCAGTGCCGTAAATAGTCCGATACCGCCAGACCACAGTTGTATATTCAGGGTGAGCTGAACACCCAGTGTAGCCAAAAGAACGGTTGCCGCAAGCAGGCCATAGCAGGTCAGTAGTGCCAGGCCCAACGCTGAAACGCCGAGGAATCCGCGTTTCCCTAGAGCCGTCAGCCAGCGCCTCGGATGGCTTCTGCGCATCCATTGCCGCAGCCGACCGGGGGCCCTGGAACCCCTGCGCGCGGCAATTTCGACAGATCGGGCGCCGAAGCTCTGTGCCACCTCACGGGTCTGGCGACTAGGGCTGTGAGCGAAATAGTCGATGGATCTGACGATCCTGATATCTTCAAAACCAGCGTCCTCCAGCATAGCCAGCAGGTTTTCCTCTACGGTCGCGCCGACAACGCATTCAACCCATAGCCTGGGATCGGAATCGCAGTCCACCGTAACAGGGCGATCAATGACCACGTCAGCCAGTTGTAGCCGGCCGCCGGGTTTCAGGATGCGGAACATCTCCGTGACAGCCCGCCGTTTGTCGGGGACCAGGTTTAGGGCACCGTTGCTGGTGATGCTGTCGATACTGGCGCTGGCAAAGGGTAGGTGCTCGGCGTTTGCCTGGATAACGTCTATGGTGGTTCCTTCTTCGTCGGCCCGTTGTCTCAGCTTGCGAGTCATGGCTGAGGTCAGATCCAGTGAAATGACACGACCATTAGGACCCGTCAGGCTGTGTGCCAGGAAACTATCGTTGCCTGCGCCGGCGCCAAGATCCAGAGTGGTGTCGCCGGGCCTGATGGCGTTGCCGTTGAAGGGGTAGCCAACCCCTGCAAATGAGGCTGCGATATCTTCTGGCAGCTGTTCAATCTGGTCTACGGGGTAGTCCAGGGCATTGAGGGCCTCATATCCCACAGGAAAATGGAACCTGGATTGTGGGGCCTCGGCCACCCGGGTGTACATATCTTGAACGGCGGAGGTGATCTGTTCCCGTGAGAATCCAAGGATAGCGACCATGGTTTGTTCTCCTGGCGAGAGGCATCAAGAATTGTTCAGCAGCGATGCCACCCGGCGTTTTAAACGGTCCGGCGCCTTTTCAGTACCACTTGCTGCGACCTTGTCTCTCAGACGTCTTTCAAACTCTTTGCGGCTGAAACAGTCATGGCAACGGCGAAGGTGCCGATCGATTTCCGTTTGGGTTGCGGGATCCAGTTCACGGTCCAGATATTCGAACAAGCGCTCTATGACTTCCTCGCAGGCAATGATGTCTTTGCTCATGCTTCACCTCCGGTGCCAGTACCCGTCTCACAGGATCCATCTGTTGTCAGCCCTGCGTCCTGGCCTTGTTGCCATAAGTCACGTTGAAGCTGATTGCGGGCCCGGTAAAGTCGGGAGCGAACCGTGCCTAATGGAATGCCGATAAGGTCTGCTGTTTCCTGATAGCTGTAACCCTCAATCTCTACCAGGACCATGACGATCCGAAACTCGTCGGGTAACTGGTCCATTGCCTTTCGGATGTCTTGGCTCAGGATCTGATTCAGAAAGGATTGTTCGGGGGTTCCCCACCACAGCAGAAATGGTTGGTGAAGTTTTTCGAACAGTGAAAAGCCACCCGCGTTACCGATGTCTTCTAGTGCAATCTCTTTTTCCTGCCGACACTGGCGCCGTCGCCATTGGTTGATAAATGTGTGGTTCAGTATCCGGAACAGCCAACTTTCAAAACAGGTGTTGTCCGTTAGCTGGTCAAGCTTTTTCCAGGCGGTAGTCACGGTTTCGGCCACAATGTCTTCCGCATCGTCCGGATTGCGTGACAGGCGCAAAGCCGTTTCGTAGAGGCGATCCATCAAATGGTGGATTTCCTGTTCAAACATCGCCTGACGAGTGGCCCGGGGGCGGGTTGATGTTTCTGTCTGCGTTGTCGTAACCATGACGGTCTCCCTTCGGAGATGTCACAGGGACGTGTTGGAGTGAGGAAAAGTTCCCGTAAAGCCCGTTTCAATCCCGGGAACAAATTACCAGCCCGATGCGTCCTTGTGGCCAGCCGGGAGATGCCCCGGTTGGTAACCCTTACATGGAGGATAGATGCGATGGCTGCCAATTCAACGATTACTGTAACAGCCCTGGTGCTTTGTGTGGGCGTGAGCGCCGCTGTGATAGCGGGAACGCCTTATAAGGGAGAAGGCCACATGATGATGGTACCGGACGAGATTGAATGGGCCCCGGTGGGTTCCATGGAACCGGGCGCCCAGATTGCTGTTCTGGAAGGTGACCTCGGGAGTGAGGAGCCTTTTACCATCAGGTTGAAACTGCCCGCTAACTACGTGGTTGCGCCTCACAATCATCCGGCCTATGAACGAGTCACAGTATTGTCCGGGACTCTTTACTTTGCCCATGGTGAGGAATTTGACCGTGCCAATGTCAAAGCTTTGCCTGAAGGCAGTCTGGCGATCCTGTCGCCAGGGGATCCGATGTATGGCTATACCGATGAGGAGGTTACTATCCAGGTACACGGAACAGGTCCGTGGGGTATTGATTACCTGAATCCCGAAGACGATCCCCGTCAATGATGAACGACAACATCAGAGCGGGGAGGGCATAGCGGCTATCGATTGAGCGGGCTGGCGGACTGAATGGCCGTGGTCAGGCGGTCCATAACACCGCCGCCATGGCGCCAGAAATGCCAGTAGAGCCGCACTTCCAGGGATTGGCTGGGTGCGATGTTGACCAGCTGTCCGGTGTCCAGTTCCTGTTGTACTTGGGCCTGGGGGATCATGCCGTACCCCATCCCCGCAAGGGCCAGCTTCACGAAGCCCTCCGAAGATGGGCAAAGATGGTGAGGAACCGGGCCGTGGTAGCCGCATTGGGCGAGAAACCGGTGCTGAAGCTGATCGTTGGGACCGAACACAATGGCCGGGGCGGATTCAAAGTTGTCAGCGTTAAAGCCGCTGGAGAAATACCGCTGAACGTATGCTGGTGTCGCCAGTGGCAGGTAGGTCATTGTGCCAACTGGCACGCACCGGGCACCGGCGATCGGTTGCGGGCTGCTGCACAGGCAGGCGGCGACATCGCCTTCGCGCATGCGGCGCAAACCAATGTCCTGGTCTTCAATCACCATATCCAGAAGCAGCGCTTCCTCCGCACAGAATTCTCCAATAGCGGTCGCCCACCAGGTAGCGAGGCTGTCCGCGTTCAGGGCAATGCGGAGTCTGGCCGTTGGCTCCGAAAGTGCCGGAATGGAACCGGCCAGGTCCCGTTCCAGAAGCTGCACCTGCTGCACATGGTTCAGCAGCCTTTGTCCCGCCGGCGTGGCTTTGATGATCGGGCTGCGGATCAGAACCGGTTGTCCCAACCGAATTTCGAGTGTACGCAGGCGCTGGGAGACCGCCGATTGGCTGAGACCCAGGGCCACGCCGGCCCGTTCAAATCCACCGCACTCGATAACTGTTGCGAGGGCTTCCAATAATTTGTAATCAATCATAAGAAAAACTGATGCAACATTATGAATATGAATTTTCAGTATAGCGGTAAGCCGGTAATCTTGCGCCATTGGATGAGGAGATCTAAACGTGCTGGAGAGTTACCTGACCGGTTTGATTGTGTGTGGCGGCATCATCGTTGCCATCGGTGCCCAGAATGCCTATGTGCTGAGCCAGGCGATCCGTAGAGAGCACCATTGGTGGTCGGCCGGCCTGTGCATGGCGGCGGATGTCACCCTGTTTACCCTGGGTATGTTTGGTGTCAGTGCCGCGCTGATGGCGATGCCCCAGGCTCTGGAAATCCTCCGCTGGCTCGGGGTTGTGTTCCTTGGCTGGCTGGCGGTACAGGCATTTGTTCGTGCCGGTCGGGGCCGGGTGGCACTGGAAGCTGGAGAGGTAACGAAGCGAAGCCTGAAGGGGGTGCTGTTCACCACGCTTGCGGTGACTCTGCTGAACCCCCAGGTCTATCTCGATACCCTGCTACTGATACCGGCGGTAGGGGCACAGCAGGAGGACACTACCACCTTTGTCGCTGGTGCCAGCAGTGCATCAATTCTCTGGTTCGGCTTGCTGGCCTGGAGTGGGTCTGCGCTCGCACCGATTCTTTCGCGACCGGTGGCCTGGCGTCTGATCGATGGCGTCATAGGTCTGATGATGGCTGGTATTGCAGCGCATCTTGCCATTAATGGTGGTCTGTAGAATTCAAAGGGTGGATCAGAAGCGGATAGCCAATCCGGCACCCGCTTCGACCTGCAGATACCCGCTGCTTTCAAACCGGACGTTGCAGCCACCGGAGCAGAACCCCGAGCCGCCACTGTCGAGCACGGTGTAGATTCCGCGTAAATCCAGTCGCAGCAGGACGTGTTCCGTGACCGGGAATTTGTATCCGCCGCCCAGCGTCAGCGATGCGCGATGGTGGGTGTCGAGGTTGGAGTGTTTGGGGGCGAGCCGGGTAACGCCTGCGACGCCCGAGACAAAACCGCCAGTGGTCTTGCCGCCGGGGAAATACAGTCCGCCGAACTGCAGCTGATACAGGGTGATATCCACCCGGTCGCGGGGTGGCGACAAGAGTCCTTGTGGGATGTCGGCCGTGGTTTCCTGCCGCCCCATATACAGTTCCAGCTGCTTGCCTGGTTCCTGCAGATCGATGTTCACCAACAAACCCTGACTTACGGTGTCATCCAGTCTCACCCGGCTTTCCGACTCGTCGGTGTCGTCTCTGGTGTCGAACTCCCCACCCATGCGGAAGCCCACAAATGGCGTGAGCTCCACTTGCGCTACGGCCGGTATGGCCAGCGGAAGGAGGGCCAGGTAACAGCACAGGGATCGGGTGAGTATCATGGGACTCGTTGCTCCGGTGTCAGTCAAAGCGGCGAGCCTGGGTAAAACGGCCCTTCCAGTAATAGCCGTTCATGGACGACTGGGTTACGCCGATTGAGGTGGAGGCATGGATGAATCGGTCGTCCCCCATGTAAATGCCGGCGTGTTGCTCCTTGCCGCGAATGCGGAAAAAGACGAGATCGCCAGGCTGTATATTCCCTGGATGTATTGCATCTCCACTGGCCAGCATCTGTGAGGTGGTTCTGGGGAGTTGTTTTCCCAATCCCTCCTGATAGGCGGTAAGGATAAAGCCGGAACAATCGAAGCCATTGGAGGAGGTGCCGCCATACCGATAGGGGGTGCCCTGGTAGCGCTCGAACACCTGCCAGAGCTTTTGTGCTTTCCCGGGTTCCTGTGCCGCAGCCGTCGGTGAGGAAGGGGGCACATCAGCCATGCCCTCGGGCAAACTCTGATGGCTGGCACACCCGCCCAAGGCCAGGGCTGATATGACCAGGATAGAGATGTATCGGAACCATTCATGCATATTGAAACCCAGGCTGTCTGTTCTGTGCTTCAACTGTATTATTCCTTCCATCGGATGTCAGGTTACGGTTTGGAGTGCTTTGCCTGATCAGTGGGTGGATTTACCGCCTGGCGCGGAGATAGCCTCCTGAGTCGGGCTCTTGTTCAGGATCCGGTCGGCATCCAGTGAGGCTATGGGCACGCGGGTGTCCTTTGGAACATCACCGGCTAGCTGTAGCTCCAGGTAGCGCATTGCGCATACCCGCAGGAACGACGTGAAATTCCCCAGATCATGCCCGGCATCGATGGACTCGTGGTAAAGCCTGGTGATCATCTGGGGCAGGTTCATGCCATCGCGCTCGGCCAGCTCGGCAAGGACATGCCAGAAGGCATTCTCCATGCGAACACTGGTTACCATCCCGTCGATACGAAGGGAGTGGGTCTCGCTGACCCAAAGTTCAGGGTCGGCGTTGATGAAGAGCTTGCACATGGTGCTCTCCTGGTCCTGTGCCAGGGGCCGGAAATCCGGCCCCTGTTGGCTTAGTTGTCCAGCAGTTTGAAAAACTGTGCCAGCCAGGCTGGGTGGGCTGGCCAGGCAGGGGCTGTTACCAGATTAGCATCGGTGATCGCCTGATCAACCTCAATGCTGGAAAAGCGGCCGCCTGCCAATTCCACTTCCGGTTGGCAGGCTGGATAGGCCGAGCACTCGCGGCCCTTCAAGACACCGGCCGCAGCTAGCAGTTGCGCGCCGTGGCAGATGGCTGCAACCGGCTTTTCCGTGTCGAAAAAGTGGCGTACCAGACTCTTCACATCGTCGTTCAACCGCAAATATTCCGGAGCGCGGCCACCGGGAACCACCAAGGCGTCGTAATCCGCCGGATTGATTCCCTCGAAATCGGCATTCAGGGCAAAACGGTGGCCGGGTTTCTCGGTGTAGGTCTGGTCGCCCTCGAAATCGTGGATAGCGGTGGCAACAGTATCGCCGGCTTTCTTGTCCGGGCAAACGGCGTGAACCGTGTGACCAACCGCCTGCAGCGCCTGGAAAGGCACCATGGTTTCGTAGTCCTCGGTGAAGTCACCGGTAATCATCAGAATCTTTTTCCCGCTCATGGCTGTCTCCTTGTGATTGTCCTGCCAGGTCAGGAAACAGTATCAGCGGCGCTCTGCAAGCGGGTATTAGCGGGATACTACAGGCCCATATCCGTTGCGGTTTGTTGGTCCTGCCTGTATTGGCAGACTATGCTTGGAGTAGTACCGGTAATTTTCGAGGGTGCGTTACTGACAGGTCACTGAAGGAGGCGGACGTTGCAGATTGCCTATCGGGCCCAGGATATCACCGAGGCGCATATTGTGGCCGGCTTGCTTGCAGCCAACGGAATCGAAGCTTACGTTGGTGGCCACTATTTGCAGGGGGCTATGGGGGAAATCGGAGCGGCCGGTTTCAGCAACGTCCATGTGGAAGACGAAGACCTTTACCGCGCCCGGCAACTGATCGCCGAATACGAATCGACAAATCACGAATACGCAGCGACCGAGGATGATGACGACCGCCCGGACTTTTACGCACGCTGGTTTCTTCTGGTAGTAGCCGTTGTTGGATTATTGCTGTTCAATTTTTATTAGATGTGTCCGAAAGCGAGGCATTCATGCACCGGTTGTTTTTCGGATTGGACCTCCCGGCTGACATCAAACAGCGTTTGTTGGGAGTGTATGCCCCGATATACGGCGCCAAATGGCAAAGCCTGGAGCAGCTGCATATTACCTTGCTGTTTCTGGGAAAGGTGGAGCCAGACCGGATTTCAGCCCTATGTGATGCGGCCAGAGACCTCCCGGTGGAAGCGTTTGAGCTTGATGTCAGCGGTCTCGGCTGCTTTGGCCAGGCGCGGAGCCCGAGAAACCTCTGGGCGGGCGTTCAGCCGCCGGATCCCGTTGCGGCACTTCACTGGGCCCTCCGATCCCGAATGGCAGGGCTCGGGTTTGCGCCCGAAAGGCGGTCGTTTCGTCCTCATGTCACCTTGGCAAGATTCAAAAAACAGCGCGGCTCGGTAGAGGGGTTGCTGGATGACCATGGCGAATCGGTTTTCGGGCATTTTGCCGTATCCGATGTCGTTCTGTTTGAAAGTAACCAGGGGCGGGGAGGTTCCGTATACACCGTGATTGAGCGCTTTCCGTTGCCGGATCCGCACTGATCGATTTCCCTTGACGGAATGGCCTTTGGCCACCAAAGATGAAGGCAAATCAACGCCTTTTCCGAGGTGTCTATGTGCCCGCCGTTTTCCGATCGTGACCTGCGTTTGTTTGTTCGTAACGCCACCTTGGCCGATATTCCCGGCATCATCGAGCTCAGCCGCCGTGTCTATGAAGGCACTGGCATGTACGGCTATACCAAGGGGCCGCTGACCGGGCAGATCAATACCTTCCCTGATGGTCAGTTCGTCGCCATGCTGGGCGACACCATTGTGGGATATTGTGCGACGTTCCGCATTACCGAAGAGATTGCTCTGGCAGCTCACGACTGGACCTCAATCACCGGCAACGGGTACGCCTCACGACATGATCCGGAGGGTGACTGGCTCTATGGCATGGAAGTGTGTGTGGATCCTGACTGCCGTGGTTACCGGATTGGCGAGCGGCTGTACAACGAACGCAAACAGTTATGCCAGGCGCTGAACCTGCGGGGTGTGGTGTTTGCCGGTCGCCTTCCCAGCCTGCGACAGCGTATGAAAAAGTTCGGCAATGTTGAGGCCTATGTTGAAGCCATCAAGAGCAAGGAGCAAAAGGACCCGGTGCTGTCATTTCAACTCCACCAGGGTTTCGAGGTGCACGGTATTATTCCCCATTACCTGGACGCGGACCATGACTCCATGGGGTACGGGATTCACCTGGTCTGGCGTAACCCGAAAGTACCCCGGAACGGTCAAAATGAACGACCCAGGCGGTATGGCCAACGCATGCGGGATACCGTGCGCATCGGCACGGTTCAGTACCAGCAGCGGCCCGTAGCTTCCTTTGATGAATTCAGCGAGATTGTCCGTTACTTCGTGGATGTTGTATCCACCTATAAGGGCGACTTTGTTGTGTTTCCGGAACTTTTCACTCTGCAGCTACTTTCGATTGAAGCCCGTAAGGGGAGCCCGGCTGAAACCTTTGCAGCGGTCACTCACTATGCAGAGCGTTATCGGGACCTGATGCGGGACCTGGCCCTGCGTTACAATATCAATATCGTGGCCGGTTCCACGCCGGTGCGTGAAGACGACGGCACCATCCGCAACATGGCTCATGTGTTTCTACGGGATGGCCAGGCCTTCACCCAACCCAAGATTCACCCGACCCCGAACGAGGCCTACTGGTGGAATGTGCAGGGCGGCAATCGGGTCAGTGCCATCGAGACCGATTGCGGCATTATTGGTGTACTGATCTGCTACGACGCGGAATTCCCGGAATTGACCCGCCACCTGGTAGATCAGGGCGTCCAGATTATCTTTGTGCCTTTCTGCACGGATGAACGGCAGAGTTATCTGCGGGTCCGGTATTGTTGTCAGGCCAGGGCAGTGGAGAATCAGGTGTACGTTGTGATGTCTGGCAATGTCGGTAACCTGCCGAATGTACCAAATATGGAAATCCAGTACGGCCAGAGCTGCATCCTGACCCCCTGTGATTTTCCGTTTGCCCGAGATGGTATCGCTGCTGACACCGAACCAAACGTTGAAACAGTGGCCTTTGCGGATCTCCGGCCGGAGGTGCTGATCACCGCTCGTAACAGTGGTACCGTAAAAAACCTTCAGGATCGCCGGCACGACCTCTATAGCGTGACCTGGCGAGGCGAATAGCCGGAATCGCCTGGCGACAGCCCTAATTAAAAGGAGCGTTGTTTTGCCACTTGATGGCTCCATGCCATGGAAGCGATGGACCCACCTTGCAGTCCTGGCGATGTTTGCCCTGACAGCGCAGCCTGTGGTCGCCGCTGGCTGGTCGCTGATGGTGCAGCAGGGTCGGATCGGCCTGACGTTGCCGGATATTCATTCCGGAGGCTCGGTTGTGACCGGAATTCGTGCCGATGTGGTCACCGCCGTCGATGCAGACAACCGCGTTGCTACCGTCCAGTTCAAGACCGGATCCCGGTTGCAGGCAGCGTCGATTGTTCAGAGTGGAGCTGAATCGCCCTTCCAGATGGAGGATGTCCGGGTAGACCTGCGGGATGTCACCCTGACCGTGGACCTCAATGGCACGGCCCCGTTGCCAGAGCGAAGCTCCGTGGCTGGCCCTGTGGTTATAACGGTTGGCGCAGTGCAACACCCTGCGCTGATAGGGCAGGGCTGGCGGTTTGAGGGGGTCGTGAATGGCCCCCTGACAGACCTGCGGGTCGAAGGTCAGGTTCGCTCCGACTCCGGCCTGGTTGCTGACCTGACGCTGAGAAACGTACCGGGCGAATTTCTCGCCGCCCGTGCCATCACACAGGTTGAAGGGGCAAGCGGCAGTAAAGTCATGGCCGGAACCCTCTCCGACTGGCCCCCGCTCCTGGAGCTGGATACGGGGCAGGTACGGGCCGAGGCGTCGCTCCGTGTGGAACCAGACGCTCCATTGGCACTTCATGGCCAGCTGGATTTCGACGGTGTTGGCGGGGTCATGAATCGTACCGCGATATCCGATCTGAACGGACGGTTGTTGATTGATCTGGAGCAGGGTTTACTGACGGCTGGTTTTCGCGATGTGACTATCGGTCAGCTCAACTCCGGCATTGGCATCGGCCCCGTTCATATTCTGGCTGGCTACACGGCTCCGAAGTCTGATCTCTTTGGTGGCTTGCTGGATATCCAGCAAGCCACTGCCGGCTTTCTGGGTGGTCGTCTGAGAGTGGCGCCCGGTGCCATTGATCTCTCCAGGAAGCCCTGGCGGCTGCCAGTTGATGTCTATGACGTCTCACTGGCGCGCCTGCTGCAGGTCTACCCAACGGAAGGCCTTGCAGGCACCGGCGTGCTTAGTGGCCGTATTCCGGTTCAGATCAGTGACGCCGGTATCGAGGTGGCGCAGGGTCAGCTTGCCGCCATTTCCCCGGGAGGTTTGCTGAAGCTCCCCGCGAATCGGCTCCGTGCCATGCTGGGCAGCAGTCAGGCGATGAGTCTGGTGGTGGAAGCTTTGCAAAACTTTCACTATTCGGTATTGGAGAGCACGATAGACTACGATGAAAAGGGCAAGCTGGTACTCGATGTAAGACTGGAAGGGGAGAACCCTGAAGTCAGGGGTGGGCAACCGGTGGTACTCAATATCAGTCTGGAAGAGGACATTCCCGCCCTGTTAACCAGCTTACAGTTGAGTGGCAGGGTGAATGAAGTCGTGACCGAACGCGTTCGGGAACGACTGCAACAATCCGGGGAGGAGACAGTGCCATGACGAATGTATTGCGGTCGTACCGGTCGCTTGCGGTGAGAGCATTGATGATACTGATGCTGCCGCTGGCGTTGTATGCCTGTACACCAACGGTGCAGATGGCCGCACCCAAAGAACCGATTACGGTGAACCTGAACGTCAAGATCCAGCATGAAATTTACGTCAAGGTAGACAAGGAAGTGGATGAACTGTTCAGTGAACAGGGGCTGTTCTGAGCGAAGCCTGACATTGCAAGGGGTTGAATATGAAACGACTGATACAACTGGGTGCGTTCATTCTGGCGATCGCGATGAGTGTGCCGGCGTTCTCCATGGGGCTGGATGAAGCCAAGCAGAAGCTGGAATCCGTCAAGCAACAGGGCCTGGTGGGGGAGACGCCGACAGGCTACCTTGACGTGGTCCGTGCCGACGGGCAGGCCCGCGAGGTCGTGGAAGCCATCAACAGTGCCCGCAGGGATGAGTACACCCGCATTGCGGAAAAACACAACATTCCGGTAACGCAGGTAGAAACGGTGGCCGGAAAGAAGGCAATCGAGAAAACGCCCTCTGGTCAGTTCGTGCTGATTGAAGGGCAGTGGGTGCAAAAATAGAACCGTGACGTTTCTGTCTGGGGTTCGGAGCTGGCGTTGTCGCTACAGTGAGAGAGGCGACGTCACATTGAACCAGTAATCTTCCATGACCTGGACAATCTGGATTAAGCCTTCAAACCGCAGAGGCATATGAATAACCGATGCGGCTCCAAGCCGGTAGAGTTCCGGGGTATTGGGCGAAGTACTTTGTCGGTAGAAAACGATAACGGGAATGGCCTTTATCGTTGGTGTCTGTTTGACGCGGGCCAGAACATCAGCGCTGGACCACTTGCCGTCGTGCTGGGCGATCATGAGCAGGTTGGGCAATGAGGTGTCGAGTGCTTCAAACAGCTGATCCGGGTTCTCGAAAATCAGCAGTTCGTGCCCCAATGAGTTGACTTGCAAGGCGTCGGTCAGCTCCTCCCGCTCTCCTTCGGCGGAAGCCAGGAGTGCGATTCTGAACCGTTTTTTACGGGGTGATGATTCCATTCGTCCATCATTCCCTGGGTTGGCGGACATGTTCATTGACTGTCGTTCTCCCCCGCTGATGGTGATGGGACTGGTTGCTCCCGCTCCATACCGTTGTGGTTTTGCGCGAACAGCAAGGCCTGTTCCGCTGGCATCGGCTTTGCGATCAAGTAGCCTTGCCCCATACTGCATTTGATAGCAGTGAGAGCCTGAAGCTGCTTATCCGTTTCAATTCCCTCCGCAATGACCTGCATACCCAGTGATTCAGCCATGGTGACAATGGCCCGGCAAATCGCCGGCTCCGCCAGAGAATCCATGCCCTCTACAGAGACAAAACTTTTGTCGATTTTTAGATAATCCGAGGGGAAATGCTTCAGGTATTTCAGCGAAGAATACCCCGTGCCGAAGTCGTCAATCGAGATCCTCGCGCCGGTTGATCTTATCTGTTCCAGTTCTTCCAGGGCGTTATCATCCTCAGAATAGATATCCACCAGGGTTTCTTCGGTCAATTCTATTTCAAGCAGGTGTGCTGGTATTCCCTCTTCATCCAGAATGGCCTTAAGAGATGCGCCGAAGTTGCCGGACTTGAGTTGGAGCGGGGATACATTGATGGCAATCGGGTAATGAGAGATTCCCTGCGCTTCCCAGGCTTTCAGCAGCTTGCACGCCTGATAAATGACCCATTCACCCAGAGGGATGATCAGCCCGGTTTTTTCCGCAACCGGGATAAATTCGGTCGGTGAAATAAAACGTTTGACGCCCCCTTCATCCTCGAGCCAGCGGAGCAGGGCTTCAAAACCGATAATCTTCTGATCGCAGAGGTTCCATTTGGGCTGCAGGTAGAGCTCGCATTCGTTGTGCTCCAGTGCCCGGCGCAACCCCTTCTCAAGTCTGATACTTTTTTCCAGCTGGGTTTGTAACCTGGCGGTGAAACACTGTAACCGGTTGATCCCGTGGCGCTTGGCTTCGTAGAGCGCAATATCTGCCTTTTGCATCAGCTTGATGGGGGTTTTTCCGTTCTCTGGATACAGGGCGATGCCGATGCTGGCCGATATATTCAGTTCGTGGCCGCGGATCGCGGTTGGTGGGGCAATCGCTTCGAGCAGTTTGTTAGCCACCAGCACAGCGTCTTCATAGGCATGAATTTCGTCGACCAGGATCGTGAATTCATCTCCACCAATTCTGGCGGCGAAATCGGAATTGCGGATGACTTTGCGTATGCGATCTGCAATCAGGGTAAGCAGCAGGTCGCCGGTTGGGTGCCCCAGGGAGTCGTTAATTTCCTTGAAACGGTCAAGATCCAGGAAAAGCACGGCCAGCTTGCCTTTCTTTCGCTCAGCTCGCGCTAATGACGCTTCCAGCATCTCTTCAAACAGCAAGCGGTTGCCAAGTCCGGTCAATGGGTCACGTTTGGCCAGTCGTTCCAGATTGATCTCCGCACGTTTGTGCTCCACCGCATGATGAATGGTGCGCTCAAGCAGCGACGTGGACAGTTCATTTTTGGGAATGAAATCGGCAGCCCCGAGGTTGATCACTTCATCGTCAATTCGGCCTGAATCTGCACCGGTCAGTACGACAACCGGCTGCGGTATGTGTAATAGTGATGCTTCCTTCAGAAAGTCGATGGCCGTGTCGGCACCCAGAAAATAATCCAGCAGGAAAATGTCATGGCTTGCTTCGGTAAGAAACTGCTGTGCTTGCTGAAAGCTTTTTACGTGCGTGAGCTTGAAACGAAATCGCTGAGACGCCTGAAGAAGACTTTCCAGAATGATGAAGTCGGCGTTGTCGTCTTCGATGACGACAACGTTGAACTCATTGTTCGTTGACATCGGGTAACTCCACGATGGAACACCAATAGCTGTTGAAGATTTTTATCTGACCGACCAGTTTTTCAAAATCGACCGGCTTCGATATAAAGGAACTGGCGCCCAGGTCATAGCTTCTGAAAACCTCTTCTTCCCGATTGGAAGTGGTCAGGACGATGATCGGTATATGTTTTAATTCCGGATTGTTTTTGATTTCGATCAAACAATCTCGACCGTCCTTTTTGGGCATGTTCAGATCAAGCAGAATCAGGTCCGGAAAAGGGTGTTCTTCCGCATTATAAGGAGGCACCCGATGCAAATAGTTCAGGAGCTCCTCTCCATTCTCCACAAAATACAGGGGATTAATGGATTTGCTTTCCAGGAAGGCTTCCTGGGTCAGCATGCGATCCAGAGGGTCGTCGTCGGCCATTAAAATCGTGATTGGTCTCATGCGGAAAATGTCCCCCGGTGATTGATGGGCAGATCGATCTGGAACGTTGAACCTTCCCCAATCTTGCTCGTGGCCGTTATCTGGCCACCATGTCGCTCAATGACTTTTTTGCAGATGGCCAGGCCCATACCGGTTCCCTCATACTCATCTCGTCCATGGAGACGTTTGAATACCTCGAAGATCTGGTTGCTGTACTGCGGGTCAAATCCTATGCCGTTATCTGAAACGGTTAACCGATAGGTGTCCTTGGAGATCGGAGCCCCGGTAATTCGGATAACCGGCGGCGTATCAGGTGACCGGTATTTGAGGGCATTACTCATCAGATTCTGAATCACCTGTCTGAGCTGGGATTGATTTCCCTGCACCGAACCCTCGATATCTTTCTCGATGTGGGCACCACACTCTTCAATTCGAAGTTGCAGGTCCCGTTCGGCTTCAGCTGTGAGCTCTGCAAACGAGACATCTTCGTAATCACGGCTCTGTGTCGTAACCCGGCTGTAGGCCAGAAGGCTATTGATCAGGGCTTCCATGCGCTCTGCGGCGTCACGAATGTAATAGACGAATTGCTGCCCTTTTTCGTCGAAGCTTCCGTAGCGTCCCGAGGACAGAAGTTGCGTAAAGGACATAAGTTTTCTCAAGGGCTCCCTGAGATCGTGTGAAGCGATGAAAGCAAACTGCTCGAGGTCTTCGTTTGATCGCTCAAGCGCGAGGGATTTGGCTTTCTCTTTCTCTTCTGCCTTTCGACGGTATGCAATTTCCATTTCAAGTTGTTTCTTTGCTTCCAATAATTCCTTTACATGCTCCTGTAACTCATTTCGAGCTGACCGGAGATTGCTTTCAGACGCTTTGCGCAGGTTGATCTCGGTCTGTAGATCGCTATTGGCTTTCTGAAGTTCCATAGGTCTGGGCAGGGCGAGCGCCTTGGGAATCAGTGGCCAGATCAGTGCCGCGGTCAGGATGGATACAATGGCGGTAACAGCCTTGACTGCACCGGAGAGGTAATAATCGCCATGCCATATGTTCCATACGGACAGAAGGTGAGTGGTGCCACAGGCAAAGATGAACAGGGCAAACAGGACGAACATCCACTGATATTCCAGATCCTTGCGTTTGAGCACCAGTACGTAGAGGGCAACGGGGATTGTGAAATAGGCTACCGCAATGAGGATGTCAGATACAGAATGCAGAAGAACGAGGTCCGGGCGCCACAAGTAGCAGTGACCGTGCCCCATAAAAGTTACGTCAAACCACTCACTCAGACCATTGGCGGGATCAGTCACAGGTGGCTCCTTTTTGTTGTATCCGCTTTTGCAACGCCGCCCAAGTTGAAGCTTGATATACGGCAAGGTGCTTTAAGTTAGATCATACCTCTATAGTCTAGTACTGGTTACCGATTTCATCCTTGCGCCGTGTCAGCGCTTGACGCTGCGCTGTCTTGGTTTGCCAGGTTTTTGCTTTTTCCCGGATCCGGTAGACTTCTTATCGCCGTGTTTGTGCGGCTTGTTTGGTTTCCCCGGGATTTTTCCTATGTGTTTTCGTGGGTTGTTCTGACGGGGCTTGGGTGCTGTTTTTTTTGGTGGTGGTGCTTCCGAGGACGAACCCCGGATCGCATCAAACAGTTCCGCCAGTTCTTTTGGGGTCAGATCCCGCCACTGTCCCACCGCAAGCCCTTTCAGGCTGACGTTCATGATGCGGATACGTTCAAGTTTGGTGACTTCGTAGCCGAAGTGCTCGCACATCCGGCGAATCTGCCGGTTCAACCCCTGAATCAGGGTGATGCGAAAGACAAAGCGGGACTCCTGATTCACCTTGCACTGCCTGGTCACGGTACCGAGTATGGGAACGCCGCCGGCCATGCCCTGGATGAATTCCCTGGTAATTGGTTTGTCGACCGTGACCAGGTATTCCTTTTCGTGATTGTTGCCGGCCCGGAGGATCTTGTTGACCAGATCCCCATTGCTGGTCATGAAGATCAGGCCCTGGGAATCCTTGTCCAGTCGGCCGATAGGAAAGATCCGTTCGCTGTGGCCAACGAACCTCTGGATGTTGTGTTTTTCAGCGCTGTCGGTGGTACTGACGATCCCGACCGGTTTGTTCAGGGCGATAAAAACCAGGTCTTCTTCCGACCGCGGCTGAATGATCTGTCCGTTCACCTTGACCGTATCACCAGGCAATACCTGGTCACCGACAGTTGCTGGTTTGCCATTTATGCGGACATTGCCCTGCTCAATATAACGGTCAGCCTCGCGGCGCGAACACAGGCCACTTTCACTGATGAATTTATTCAGGCGGGTACTGTTGCCGGAGGTCATGGAGGTCCTGTGATGTATGAGCTTGCGTTCAACGTTCAGATATTGCGGAGAATGATAGCAGGGTCTCTGTGCGGCGTCAGTGGAGGGCTGGTCGACCGTTTATGTTATATAAGGTCAAATCTTTTATGTTTGCGAGGTATTTTGCAGTGATGCATGTATTATTATGAACGATAAGTCATTATTCCCTTAGGGTGCCCCACCATTATGCCCGGCAAAGAATGCGTCAACTTGCTCGTCACAACTTCTCAGGGTTTGTTGCCATTTATTGAATCCTTGCCAGATGCCGTCGTTATTGCCAATGCAGACCATAAGATCGTTCTGGTCAACTCCCGTGCTGGCGAGATGTTTGGCTACCCTGTAGATGCTCTGGAAGGGGCTGACCTGAAAATGCTGATCCCGGTGCACCTGCAGGATGGGCACAAAAGGAATGTGAAAGGTTATTTCCGCGGCCCTCATGCCCGCCCAATGGGGGCCGGAGGACGCTTCTCGGGATTGCGCGCCGATGGCACCGAGGTGCCGGTAGATATCATGATCAACTCGATCATGCTGGATGGCGTCCGAGTGGCCATGGCCCTGGTCCGGGACGTTACCTACCAGCGTGAGCTGGAAGATCGGCTAACCCTGGAGTCCCTGACCGACGAAATGACTGGCTTCTATAACAGGAAGCACTTCAAAGCCCAGCTCAGGGCTCAGTTCTCGGCATATACCCGTTCCGGCCTCCCGGCTTCAGTCGTGATGTACGATTTCGACAGGTTCAAAGTCATCAATGATCAGTATGGTCATGCGGCCGGAGATCGGGTGCTGGTTGATGCCGCGAAACTGATTCATGAGGAACTGCGGCCTATGGATGTGGCGTGCCGAGTGGGCGGTGAAGAATTTGCGATCATCCTGCCGAATACAAACCTGCAGGATGCGGTGACATTTGCCGAACGAATTCGCAAACGCATAGAACAAGTGGAGTTCAGGCTCGATGGCATAACCTTCCACTCCACCATAACCGTAGGCGTAGCCTCATTCACACCAGCAGACACCTCCTACGATTCGCTGATGCGGCGGGCCGACAACGCTCTCTATGCTGGCAAAGCCGCTGGACGAAATTGTGTTATCTCGCAGGATTCTTTAACGTAAGGCTCATTTGGATGGCCAGGCGGGACATTAGAGCCATCAAACCTTGAGCTGAGCTATGCTGAAAATTTCCAATTCCGTTGAACTGGCTGACTGGGAAATCGAGATCACACAGATTCGTGCCCAGGGCGCCGGCGGCCAGAATGTAAACAAGGTGGCATCGGCGGTACACCTCCGTTTTGATATCCTCCACTCCACTTTGCCACCGTTCTATAAAGAGCGTCTGATGGCCTTGTCCGATCAGCGTATCAGTAAAGACGGCATTGTGGTGATCAAGGCACAGTCATACCGTACCCTGGAGCTTAACAAAGAAGACGCGCTGGAGCGTCTGAAGGAGCTGATCCAGGAAGCAGTGAAGCAGCAGAAAGCCCGGCGCCCCACGCGGCCCACGAAGTCTTCTCAACGCCGCCGTGTTGACAGTAAAACCCGGAAAGGAAAAACCAAGGCACTCAGGGGTAAAGTCAATCTCTGACGCCTGGTATTCTGACCTGTAAAGGATGCTCTGTTCATGCCCGACCTTCGGCTCGAAGACCTGTCCATTGGCTCTCTGGAGAACGTATCCATAACCGTGCCGGCTGGCGAGATAGTGTGTCTGTCCGGTCGGTCCGGCAGCGGTAAAAGCCGCTTACTGAGAGCGGTGGCGGATCTGGATGCCCATGGCGGTTTCGCCTGGTTGGGTGATACCAGGCAGAGCGCTGTTCCGGGCCACCAATGGCGACACCTCGTGATTATGGTGCCCGCAGAAAGTCAGTGGTGGGCTGAGCGGGTGGGCGACCATTTTCCCGTTGTCGACAGTGTGAACGGACATCATGCTCTAACGGTTGCGGATCTGGGCTTTGATCAAGACGTGATGGGCTGGTCCGTGAGTCGTTTATCGTCCGGCGAGAAGCAGCGTTTGGCGCTGCTGCGGGCAATGGCCATGAACCCGTCAGCATTGCTTCTGGACGAACCAACGGCGAACCTGGATGCTGATTCGGTGGCCTTGACGGAACACTGGTTAAAGCAGGAAATTATGCAGCGCCAGTTACCAGTGCTCTGGGTTGCCCATGACCGGGAGCAGATACGGCGGGTTGCCAGTCGTCACTTCACTATTCGCGGTCATGGGCTGGAGGCCTGTTGATGGGTGTTATTGACCTGGAGTGGTGGAAGCTGGCGCTGGCTGCCGGAATGATCATGCTGTTGGCGGTCTTCACCTTCCTCGGTCGCCTGGGCGTAACCAGAAGCCTGTTGATCGCCAGCCTTCGCACCGGTGTTCAGCTGGCGTTGATTGGTCTGGTGCTGGAAGCTCTGTTTGCGTCTTCCGGTTTGCACTGGATTGCTCTCATGGCTCTGGTGATGTTGCTGGTAGCTGGCAGGGAGGTCATGGCGAGGCAACAGCACCGGCTGACCGGTGGCTGGGCATTTGGTATTGGCACTGGGGCCATGTTCCTGTCCTCCTTTGCAGTGACGATATTGACCCTGACCGTGGTGATCGGGCCGAACCCATGGTACGCCCCCCAATACGCGATTCCGCTTCTGGGAATGATGCTGGGCAACACCATGACCGGTGTTGCCCTGAGTCTGGATCGTTTAACCGAAGCGGTCTGGCGCCAGCGTGCTGTCATTGAGAACCGCCTGATGCTTGGGCAGCCCTGGCAACAGGCGGTGGGGGATATCCGCCGGGATGCCATGCGCAGCGGGATGATGCCCTCGATCAATGCGATGGCGGCGGCCGGCATTGTCAGTCTACCGGGTATGATGACGGGGCAAATCCTGGCCGGGAGCCCACCAGCGGTGGCCGTTAAATACCAGATTCTGGTGATGCTCACTATTACCGTTGGCACCGGATTTGGCACACTGATGGCGGTGGCATGGGGTAGCCGCCGTCTGTTTGATGATCGGGAACGCCTACGCCTCGATCGCCTGTCGGGATAATCTGACGCCGCATTTCGCTTCGGCCTGGCGGGTGTTATAGTATAACAATAATCCGCAGAACATCCGCTACGAGTTGCTCCATGAAGACACCGATTCCCACCAATCTGATCCTCGGCTTTCTTGGGGTGGGTAAGACCACTGCCATACTCGATTTGCTGAAAAACCGGCCGGAAGGGGAAGTCTGGGCCGTTCTGGTTAATGAATTTGGTGAGGTCGGTATTGATGGCGCCTTGCTTGAGACCGAAGGGGCGTTTGTCCGCGAAGTTCCCGGTGGCTGTATGTGCTGTGTGGCCGGATTGCCTATGCAGATTGGTCTCAATCAACTTATCCACAAAGCCAAACCGGACCGCCTGCTGATTGAGCCGACCGGCCTGGGGCATCCGTCACAGATCATCGACACCCTGACCAGCGAACACTATCAGGATGTCCTTGCCCTTGGCCCGGTGATTGGCCTGGTGGACCCTCGCCGCCTGGAGGAGCCCCGGGTGGTTGAGAACGTACAGTTCCGCGATCAGGTGGCGGCAGCCGATATCCTGGTGGCTAACAAGATCGACACTTGTTCACCTGAACAGTTGGCTGCTTTCGATCGTTGGGCAGCGGAGCTTGAACCTTCCAAGCAGGCAATTTGTCACACCAGTTTCGGGCGTCTGGCGCCGGAATGGCTTGACGGCAACACCGACCTGCGGGAAGTGACGGATCCCCGGGCTCACCACCATCACGATCACCAACCAAAACCTGACCCGGCCGTGTCGATTACTGATGAGCCCTGGCAGCGAGTAAGCAATAAGGGGCAGGGCTATTTCAGTGTCGGCTGGCGCATTCATCCGGACCTGATACTGGATGAGAATGGTCTTCTGGCACTGGCCCTGGATGATCGGCTGTCGCGCTGCAAGGCCGTTGTTCACTGCACCAATGGCTGGCGTGCGGTGAATATGGCAGACGGCGCTCTTTCGGTGGTCGAAACCGAGGCCCGGGAGATGTCACGGATCGAAATGATAGCCTCTCAGTCGCTGGATGCGGAAGCGCTTGATCATCAGCTCAGGGCGTTGAGTGCATGACCTGCCCTGTGTGCGAATCTGGAGAACTGCAGTCTTTTCAACGGGTGAAGGACACCGTCTATTCTCGTTGTCCGGTATGCGAAGCAACGGTGATGGATCCTGCTCACTGGCTGACGCCGGAGCAGGAGCGCGAGATCTACGATTTGCACGATAATCATCCGGATGATCCCGGATACCGGCGATTCCTGTCCAAGCTGACGGTGCCATTACTGGAGCGGCTGCCTGAAGGCGCCCACGGACTGGATTTCGGCTGCGGACCGGGGCCGGCGCTGGCACGGATGATGGAAGCCGCAGGCATGAGCGTCAGTCTCTATGATCCGTTCTTTCATCCTGAGCCAACAGCACTGGATCAGTGCTATGACTTTGTCACCTGCACGGAAGTGGTGGAGCATTTGCACCGCCCTCATGAGGTGTTTCTCGAACTGAATCGCCTGCTGAAGCCTGGTGGCTTGCTGGGAGTGATGACCTGTTTTCAGAACGACGACAGCAAATTCGCCAACTGGCACTATCGCCGCGATCCCACCCATGTGGTGTTTTATCGAGAAGCGACCATGGCCTGGTTGGCAGACAGCCTGGAGTGGACCATGGAGGTGCCGGTCAAGGACGTAGTCCTGTTCCGCAAGCCCTGAAGAGTTACTGGTTGACGGGCTTGGGGCAGCGGATCACAGGGCAGCTGTTGTTGTCCGAAGGGGAAGTTTTCTGGGCTTGGTCTGAGGGGGCATCAAAACGTCCCGGCGCCAGTGTTGCGGCGCAAGAGGCAGCCTCCCTGGCCTGGGAAGGGCAATCGGCCCGGTCGAGCGCCTGGGACAGGTTGTACCAGCCGGGGGCGACTTCGGGAAACCGTTCGGTCATCCGTTGGTAATGCTCAACGGCCGTTGTCCAATCGGCTTGCGAGTATGAAATATTACCTTGCCCCATCGGGGCGGCAGGCTGGTCAGGCCATTGTGCCTCTGCTGTTCTGTAGGCCGTCATGGCGGCAAAGGTGCGGCCGGTGGTCTCCAGGTCATTGGCGGCCATCAGGTAATTCAGTGGCTTCGCGGTGGCAGGCAATTGATCCGGCTTCATCACAACCGCGGACCAGCGTTCGGCCCGGCTCCAGGTTTTATTGAAGACGGTCAGGTTTTGCTCATGGCGTTCGCGGGTATCGGTGTGGAGTATGATGTGACGCTCTTCCGGATCGAAGCCGATTACGACGGCAAAATGCCATTGTGGCCACCAGTTGAATCCCAGGTTTTGCATCACCAGAACCGGATTCCCGGCAGCGACCTCCGAGAGCAGGTTTTCCAGCGTTCCATCCAGTTCGTAGACTAACATGCCATGGCTTCTGGCCCCCGCTACCAGTTCGACGCGTAAGCTTCCCTTCGCCCCGGGTAGATAAACCAGCTCTTTCAGTATTTCCGGGTTAGTCTCAACACCGCGGGCATTCAGCATCATCGCGAGGGAGGCGGGGCCACACTGGTATCGCTCCTGCGGGTAAAAGGGAACGGAGCGGAGGAGTGTTCGTTTATGAATAGTCGCAGTGCTGCCGGCGGCTGTTTGTTCTGGCCATTTCGGGCTGCTGGCGCAGCCTGCCAGAAGCATGACCAGCGTCAGGCTGATCAAAAATCCGGACAGGCTGCGGAGGCGGTAAATAATCACTGGATTTCAGCGTACCTGGCAGCGAGCTTTAGCGAATACAGTTAATGAACGAGAACAGGTTGGTCGCACACAGCATGTCGGTGATGATGAACACCAGGAGGAACAGGACGATAATGCCCACAACTCCTTCACCCACCTCGGCTTGCGCCAGTTGTTGCTCGAATTCCGCCAGTTCCGAGGGCGTCAGGTTCTGGATTCGTTCTTCGACAACCTCCTGACTCACTCCCATGTCCGCCAGTTTGTCCTTGACCTCCTGCTGCTCGAGCATGTTCAGGAGAGATTCGCGGTCCAGGTCGACACGCTGTTCGGTCAGCAGCTCCCCGGTACCAATCACGTCGGCTGTCGCAGCGGATGACCAAACCGTTGTCATGGCCATGAGGATGGCCAGAAAGAACGATACATGTCTCAGGTTCTTGCGGATTGTCTGCATCTCTCGCTCCTGTTTTTTCGGTTATGGTCTGCTTTCCACGATAGATCAGTGGGTTGATCTGGATCAACTTAATGCTTTGTCATATGCATTTCATAGTTACAGGCTAGGTATGGTTTTCCAGTATCAAAATGTGGACAGACCGGAAGCTTCCATCAGTCGATAACGCCAGTACTTGAGTGTGGATTCATCGGCCCAGGTTTCGTAGGGAAGGCTCATTACCGTCTCACTATCGGGCCCCTGATGCCAGTGTGCTTCGAAGAAACGGATTGCTTTCTGCACCACAGGTGATGAGGCCCTGGAACGCAGATGAACGCTGGTTTCCAGGTTCAGGTCGTCCAGGTTGCGGCGGGTGAAGTTCGCTGAGCCAAGCAGGACGTCCACGGCATCAGCATCGTTTCGTTTAATAAGCAGTTTGCAATGGCATTGCTCACCGCGGGTATGACACCAGCGCACCGATATGCCCGAGCGGACCAGTTCTGCTGCGACGGGCCGGTTGGGAATGCCATTTTTGGCCAGGCCGAAGGCATCGTTGTTCGCATCCAGCAGGACGCGGACCTGAACGCCACGCTGCCGGGCTTCGATAAGGGCATTAATGATCCTGCGGTGCGACAGGTAGAAAATCGCCATGTCGATTTGATCCCCAGAGACTGATGACTCAATGATATCCAGCGCACTGGATAGAATGGCGGACTCTGTCACTACCTGAAGAGTATCCGCGGATGGAGGGGCAGCGAATCCGCCGCTCCAGTTACGGCTGTCAATCATTCGCTCTACTATCCCGGTTTCGGCTCTGGACAGGGCCAGGACGGCCTTTTCACTTTCCAGAAGGCTGGTAATTGCAGGGCCGGTGAAGCTCAACCCGATGTTGCTGTGCCGGCTGCTACCGTCGTGGGGGTTGGCGGAGGTGACCAGTCCTCGTAAATTGTCGCCCTCATCTACCACAATAAGTTTGCGATGATTAGCTTTAAAGTTAGGCAGGGCAAGATAGCTTCGGATGGTTGCAGGGCCTCCACCGAGAGCGTTGGGAAGCCAGCCTGAAGTCGCCGAGTTACCCATCCACTGGCAGCATACCCGCCACCATGCGGACCAGACAGGGTTGCTGTCCCTCAGTCTGGTCAGGTCCGTTTCCACGACCTGAATGCCTGCTTCGCTCAGTCGTGAGAACCATGGGGAGGGGGTGCCACCATAGAAGGTGTTGATCGGATCGGAGACCACGATGATTTGAATATCGGGTTCGGCCAGCTTTCGCTGAATGAGGGCTTCGGTGAGCTGGTGGGCGAGGGGGCGGTGCGTGACCCCTTCCGGTTTGCTGTCGTTGAAAAGGAACATGTCCACCAGAACGAACCGATTGGCCTGGCCAATCAGGCGAAATACCTCGTCAAAGATCTCATGGTCAAGTCGGGTACTACCGTCCGCGCTGTGAATAGTGGTATCGGTCAGCAGTTTTGCGTCGGCCAGGGGTGCTTCCGATCCGCGGTACCCGACACCTGGAGGCAGAGGTTTGAAGGAGTGGTACAGACCGGTACCGATAATAACCAGCACAAACATCGCGAACAGCAACTTCAATGTCATGAGTAAGCTTCCGGGCTCTTAGAGGCAGTTTGTAGAGACTATACTGCACCAGAGGTCCTTTCGTCTTTGCCGAAGAAGGAGGCGTCCGGATGCATTATGACATTTCCGGCCTGAGTGATATCGGTACGGTTCGGAGCTCCAATCAGGATGTTGTGGCCTGGCAACTGGGCCAGGATGGCCGCCAGGCGTTGTTGCTCGTGGCTGACGGTATGGGTGGGTATCACGGTGGTGATATTGCCAGCCGGCTGGCAATGGAGTCAGTCCTGGAAACCATGGCGCCCAGATTACAGGAGCCGACGTCCAGTTATGGCGGGCTAAGCGATGACGCCATACGCATGATTCTGCAGGACTGTGTGACACTGGCCAACGACAGCATCATTGAAGGTCGGGCCGGAGATGCCAGCCTGGACAAGATGGGAACAACCCTGGTGATGGCGTGGGTGATTGAAGGCCGGGGGCATGTGGCTCATGTGGGAGATTCCCGTTGTTACCTTTTGCAGGGCCGTCGTGTAACGTGCCTGACCCGTGACGATACCGTAGTCCAGGATATGCTGGATGACGGCAGTATCGCGGCCATTGATGTGCCGCATATGCCGTTCCGTAATGTGCTGACCAGGGCGCTTGGAGCGCCTTCGTCGATCCGGGCAAGCTATCAATGTGTCAAAATCGGAGTCGGGGACAGGTTGCTTCTGTGTTCTGACGGCCTGACCAATGCATTACCGGATCAGCTATGGCCCGATATATTGGATAAGTACAAGGACACGCATAGCGTGGCAGAGGCAATGGTTAACGCCAGCCTGGACAACCGCGCCGCCGATAACGTGTCTGTTGTTTTATTGACTCGGAATTAGCCGTCGGTGGCGTCAGCGATTCTGAACCAGCTCCGCAAACCGTTTGAGCAGGCCGGTGGCTTCCGGGGTGTCGGCCACCGATGAGATCAGTGCACTGGCGTCCTGGTTTTCAGTTTCAAGATCTGGTGACTGCACGTCCAGATACGCTTTCATGATTTCCGGCGTGAACTCCGGATGGAACTGGACTCCCCACGCGCAATGTCCAATGCGAAAGGCCTGGTGAGGTTCAAACTCATTTTTTGCCAGCAATACAGCGCTTTCCGGAAGTCGAAGAACGGATTGCCGATGAGTCAGTTGCGCCTGAAATTGTATCGGCATCTGCCCGAGGAGTGGGTCCGTTTTGGCGGAATCGAAAAGCTTCACGCCAAAGGTGCCACTTTCCCGACCCTGTGGGTGATAACCCACGTCACCACCGAACGCATGCGCCAGCAATTGGTGTCCATAACATACCCCTAGCAAGGGGATCTGGAGGTTGACCGCGCTGGCAAGCCAGAGGGCGGTTCGCTCGCTCCAGTCTGCTCCCTCGCTGACCATCGCCGGCGAGCCGGTGACGAGTATGCCGTCCCACTGTTCCGGGTGTCCCGGGGATTCTCCTGCCGCTACGTTGACCACGGATATATCCAGCCCCTCGCCCAGCTCCCGGACAAACCAGTGATCGAAATCACCGAACTTTGCCTTGATTGAGGGATACGTGGAACCGGTTTTCACTATTGCCAACCGGGGAATGCTGGGTGCCTGGCTTTTGGGCATGAATCTGATCCCGCCTTGTTCACGTAAAAGATCGTGATCATATCGCACTCTGTGCGAGTTCCATAAGTGTCTTTGTTCATAGGTAAGGCTTTGTAATGAGTTGTAGTTCTGGTGAGCTGCGCACTTTTATGACAAGCGCTTTTGTGTACATTTGATTGATGAATTTTTGACTCAATGGGTGGCAAGAAATGGGTAAATATTTGACGTCTACTGCTCTTCTGGTGTCGGCCATATTTCTGACAGCTTGCGGCAGTAGTGGCAGTTCTTCTGAAAGCGATCACTCCTCAGCGGTGGCCAACAGCTCTGAAGCGTCCCCGGAGAGTCAGAAGGAGGAGGGGATCGAAGAGGCAATCGTGATCGCCGGATGCGAAGTGGACCAGTATCAGGCGGACATGCTTAGCAAAGTAAATGCTGCACGTGCCGCTGCAAGAAGCTGCGGCGCTGAAGAGTTTGCGGCAGCCGAGCCTTTAACCTACAACTGCCCGATTGAAGCAGCTGCCGCTCATCACAGCAATGACATGGCGTCCAACAACTTTTTTAGCCATCTGGGTTCCGACGGTTTACGGGTAGGGGCGCGGGTGACTGCAACCGGTTACGATTGGTCCGTTGTGGGCGAGAATGTCGCCGCCGGGTATGACGATGTGGATACGGTGGTTCAGGCGTGGCTGGACAGCCCTGGCCATTGCCGAAATATTATGGATCCCCGGTTTACCCAGTTCGCTGTTAAGCGGGTGGATGTCAGCTCCGCCGATTACGATAATTACTGGACCCAGGTTTTTGCCACTGCGAAGTAACATCGTGCCGTAATAAAAAAGCCCTGCAGCTCAATTGAGCTGCAGGGCTTTTTTATGCGGAGTTGAATTACTCGGGCAGTTCTGCGTTGTGGTAAACGTTCTGCACGTCGTCCAGGTCATTGAGCATGTCGAGGAACTTCTCGAACATTGCCACATCATCACCTTCCACCGGGGTGGAGGTCTTGGGCAGGAACTGGATCTCGTCCACTTCAAAATCAATACCCTCGATCGCATCCACCAGAGCCTGCTTTGCTTTGGCGTACTCGGTGTTGGGGGTGAAGATGGTGATTAGGCCGTTTTCATTCTCAATGTCCGTGACATCAACATCCGCTTCCATCAGGGCTTCCAGCACCGCTTCCTCATCGTCGCCTTTAAAAGCGAAGATGGCGCAGTGATCGAACATGTGCGCCACTGCGCCAGGGGTGCCGATTTTGCATTTGGTCTTGGTGAATGCCAGGCGGACATCACCGAACGTCCGATTCGGGTTATCAGTGAGGCAATCGACGATTACCATGCAGTTGCCGGGGCCGTACCCTTCGTATCGGGCCGGTGAATAGTCCTCGCCGGCGCCACCCTTTGCTTTATCGAGGGCTTTGTCGATAACGTGTGACGGCACTTGATCCTTCTTGGCCCGGTCAATCAGTCCGCGCAGGGACAGGTTGCCGTCAGGGTCGGTACCTCCGGACTTGGCGCACATGTAGATCTCGCGCCCGTATTTACTGTACACCTTGGTTTTTGCCGCAGCCGTTTTGGCCATGGAATCTTTACGGTTTTGGTAGGCTCTGCCCATTGCGCTGCCTCTTTATATCGTTCGGAAAGAGCTGGATTTTACTCAACAAGCGGGTCCGGTTACAGGCTTTCTTTCTACTTCTTTGGGCAGCTACTGGCCTGGCACGCTGGTTAGCGTTAGTAAACGGGCAGGGGAGGGAGAGGTGTCGAGGACAGATCAATGGGGACAGCAGCATGGCTGCTGTCCCCCATCTTATACCAGCCGGACTTATGCCTCGGCGGCTTCACTCCGGTTGCAGGTCTGTTGGCCCCGGCTCAGCAACTGCTTCTCAATGGCAGTTGCCAGTTCCGCGCCATCGACGATGTAAGCGGGGTCGTCTGTCATTCCGAGAACTCTTCTGATCCACGGAGTTTCAGTCACATTCACCCGGAACGTCAGCTTGGGGACGAATTGATAAGTGACATCGTCCTTTTTCCAGGTCACGACTGGAGCCCTGTGAAGGTGCCCGGCCGGGTCCCGCTGTTCCTGCTGGCTGTATTCATTCTGCCAGCCAACGTGCAGGTCCGTGACGCCGGTGTTAATTTCCATTGCCCGTTCCTGGGTAAGTCCAATCAGTCGGTTCGTATTGATGCTCATATCAGAGCCTCCTTTTAAGAGAAAAAAACAAAAACAAAACCCTATGGCTGCTTTTTGTTGTCAGGAGCCTTCCTGGCCCCGCTCTATTGTGTGAACAACTGTACACAGGTATTGGAGGAAAAGAATAGTCGAAATAGATGCGGAGGCCTGATTTGACAATGCGGATACTACCTATCGCCTGTTCGGCAGGGCCCTCGAAGCGTTTACCATGCTGTGGCACGATCATGGGGACATCCATTCCCGAACCATGTTGACCCAGAGGCGGCAAACTTTATTGGATGCGATGTAACGCCGGTGAAAACCGATCATGTCAGGAATATGCCTGTCAAAGTCGCCTACCGGGAGATGGTCATCGGCGCCGCCATCCGGAATGCTGACGATTCGGCCAAAGACAGATCCGGCGAGCTCATTGGTGACATAGCTGAATACCCGGCCGGGAGTGGCCGGATATTGCAATGCGCGGAGAGTACAAAAATGATGAGGGGGGATTATTGCGTCAGGTCAATCAACTGATATTTATCAACCCTTCTGCAGTGTGCTGTTGCTCAGGCCAGTTTGGGGACTCGCTTGATGCCTTTGCGAATGCCTTGTTCCAGAGCTGCGCTGACCACCTTACCGGTAAAGGGAACAATGTCCTCGAAGGTGATGGTGTAGTTCACCCGGGTTCCGCCTTCACCTGAATCTTCAAAGCGGATACGCCCCATGTGGTTGCGGATCGGGCTCATGCTGGTGATGGTGTATTCAATCAGGGAGTCCGGTTCGAAGCCGATCACGGTCTCTTCCAGGCTCAGTGGGCCAATGCCGATTTTGCGAACGGAGCCGATGCCATTGGGGTCTGCCTGGTCGCTGTCCTGAATGCGCTTGACTGGTGCACCCAGCATTTTACCGAAACGACCGTGGTCGGCGAACAGTGCAAAAACCCGGTTACGGGGGACGTCGAAGGTTTCATCTATTTCAATGGTATACATGGCCATGGAGTCTCTCTTTCCAGTAATAGTTGCTGTCGGATTACGGCTTCGCCTAATCCGACCTACACTCATTATTTATTCGGCACCGATTCTTCGTAGGTCGGATTAGGCAAAGCCGTAATCCGACAAACTATTGTCAATGGACACTAGCCTATCGCTCCGGAGGCTACAACAAAAGTCGTAGTTGTCAGCAGTCCATATCTTGGCCTGAATCACACGGTGTTTGAGGGGCAGCCTCTAGTGGCGGCTGGTGTGCCGATAGTCCCTCGGAGACTGCCCCATGACTTTCTTGAACAGTCTCGAGAAGTAATAGGAATCGTCATATCCCAGGCGCCGGCTGATATCCGCAAAACTCAGGCTGGTGGTATCCAGCATCTGGCAGGCCCTCTCCACTTTCAGGTGCAGGAAATGCTGGATAGGGGAAGTGCCGGTCTGCTCCCGGTAGCGTGTGGCAAAGTGGGCCGGAGACAGGCCTGCAAGGTCGGCCAGTTGCTCCAGTGATACCCGCTCGTCCAGATGTTCCCTCATATAGTTGTGAATGGTATCCAGTTCTGCTTTACGTTCATGGCTGGTTTCGTCGGCGTTCAAAGGTACGGCGGCCAGTAACTGGCGCAGTCGGTTGGCGGCGTGGATCAGCCCCCGGGTGCGGAACCCCGTCTGCCTTACAGACAGTAAGCCATTGAAGTCCACCAGTAAGCGCGGTTGGCGGCCGAGATGTCTTATCCGGGTGTCGTCAAAACCCATGTAGTGACGGAAATCCTCGGCCAGCGGTCCGGTGTAATGTACCCAGTGAATCGTCCAGGGATTGTCCGGGTCAGCGGTGTACCGGTGGGATGCGCCTGCGGGCAGTAACAGCAGGTCACCGGCTTCCACGGTGTAGGGCTCTCCCTCGACGTTCAGAAAGGCTTTGCCCTCGGTGCAGTAAATCAAAAGATTGTCTTGGTGGTGCTCCCGGTGCATGTGATGCCCCGTCGCCCGCCGGTAGTGGCCAAACGCCAGCGGGTATAGGTCCCGGGTCAGGGGATAGGTAGACAATAGTCGTATGATTGGCGCGGGCACCACATAGCGAATGCTGTCTGCCGGTACCGGCCACTGGGAGGTCTGAGTCATGAGCGTTCCGATTTAATCGTGCGTGATCGAAAGATAATCCATCACGAACGAAATTTAGTCAATCGGTGCGGTCTGAATTCCTGTGCTAGCATCAATTCAAACATGGTCGTCGACCCGAAGGTCGGGCGGCCCCCACGTACAACAACAAGCAGGGAATATATGATGAAGAACGTACCTCTGTATCTCGCCGGTGAATTTGTTCAGAGCCAGGCCAGTGACTGGATCGAAGTCACCGATCCCGCAACCAACGAAGTGATTGCCAAGGCGCCGTGCACCACGGACGCGGAAATGCGAAAGGCCATCGACAGTGCCGGCGAAATGTTCAAGACCTGGAAAGAAGTGCCGGTTTCCGAGCGTGCCCGGGTCATGCTGCGCTACCAGGCGCTGCTGAAAGAGCACCACGACGAGATTGCCGAAATTCTGTCCCAGGAAACCGGTAAGACCTTTGAAGATGCCAAGGGGGATGTCTGGCGTGGTATTGAAGTGGTCGAACACGCAGCCAACGTTGCCTCTCTGATGATGGGCGAAACGGTCGAGAACGTGGCGCGGGAGGTGGATACCCATTCCTGGACCCAACCGCTGGGCGTGTGCGCCGGTATTACCCCGTTCAATTTCCCGGCCATGATCCCACTGTGGATGTTCCCCATGGCCATTGCTTGCGGTAACACCTTCATCCTCAAGCCATCTGAGCAGGATCCGTTGACGCCGATGCGTCTGGCTGAGCTGTTTGAGGAAGCGGGCGCGCCCAAGGGCGTCCTGCAGGTAGTTCACGGTGGTAAGGAACAGGTCGACGTGTTGCTGACCGATCCAGCCATCAGGGCGGTGTCCTTCGTGGGTTCTGTTCCCGTCGGTCGTTACATCTACGAAACCGGTACCCGCAACATGAAGCGTGTACAAAGCTTTGCCGGTGCCAAGAACCATATGGTGATCCTGCCGGATGCCGACAAGCAGCAGGTGATTAATGCTCTGGTAGGCGCCTCAGTTGGCGCGGCGGGTCAGCGTTGCATGGCCATCTCGGTTGCGGTGTTCGTGGGCGAAGCGCAGCAGTGGATTCCGGAATTGAAGGAAGCCATGGCAAAGGTTCGTCCGGGTGCCTGGAACGATTCCGGTGCTAGCTACGGCCCGATCATCAGTGCCAAGGCCAAGGACCGGGTAGAATCCCTGATTGCTACCGGTGAAGCACAAGGCGCCAATCTCCTGCTGGATGGTCGCGGCTGCACGGTGGATGGTCTGCCGGATGGTAACTGGGTGGGCCCGACACTGTTCTCCGGTGTCACTACCGAGATGGATATCTACAACGAGGAAATCTTTGGTCCTGTCCTTTCCTGCATGGAAACGGACAGCCTGGGTGAGGCCATTGAGCTGATCAATAAGAGCCCGTACGGCAACGGTGTTTCCATCTTCACCAATTCCGGTGGCTGTGCCCGTCGCTTCCAGCACGAGATTGACGTGGGTCAGGTGGGTGTGAACATTCCCATTCCGGTGCCTATGCCGTTCTTCTCGTTCACCGGCTGGAAAGGCTCTTTCTACGGTGACCAGCATGCCTACGGCAAGCAGGCGGTGCGTTTCTATACCGAAACCAAGACTGTAACCTCTCGCTGGTTCTCCAAAGAGGCAACAGCGACGTCTGAAGCGAACTTCTCGATCCAGCTGCGTTAACAGCGTTGAGGGTGGGTGTTTGGGCCGGAACCCGTTTCCGGCCCCTTGTTTTTCCCCTGACAACAAGCCTCTCAGACTGGAGCGTAACGATGGACTTTAACCTGACTGAAGACCAGCTGGCGTTTCGTGAGGCGGCCCGGGCGTTTGCGGAGAAATCCATGGCGCCCCACGCTGCCCGGTGGGACGACGAGCATGTCTTTCCGAAAGACGTGCTGAAAGAAGCTGGTGAGATGGGCTTTATGGGCATGTATACCCCGGAAGCCCTTGGTGGGATGGGGCTTTCACGGCTGGACACCTCGGTGATCGTGGAAGAACTGGCCGCGGCCTGCCCATCCACTGCAGCCTTTATCACCATCCACAATATGGCTACCTGGATGGTGGCCAGCTTTGCCTCAGACGACCTTAAGCAGGAAATCGTACCGAAACTCGCCAGTGGCGAGTGGCTGGCTTCCTACTGCCTGACCGAGCCGGGTGCCGGCTCTGATGCGGCCAGTTTGAGGACCAAGGCGGTCCGGGATGGCGACAGCTATGTCATCAATGGCAGCAAGGTGTTTATCTCCGGAGCTGGCAGTACCGATATCCTGGTGTTGATGGCCCGCACCGGTGACCCGGATTCCGGGTCAAAAGGTATATCCCCCTTTGTGACCCCCGCCGATGCCGATGGCATTTCCTACGGCAAGAACGAAGAGAAAATGGGCTGGCACAGTCAGCCGACCCGTATGGTCAGTCTTGAGAACGTTCGCATTCCCGCCAGTAACCGGGTGGGCAATGAAGGTGATGGATTTGCCATTGCGATGAAAGGTCTCGACGGCGGTCGCCTGAACATTGCCACCTGTTCCCTGGGCGGCGCCCAGGCAGCCTTGCTGCGGGCACGCAACTACATGCACGAGCGCGAGCAGTTCGGCAAACCCCTGGCGGCTTTCCAGGCGTTGCAATTCAAGCTGGCTGATATGGCCACCAGTCTGGTGGCGGCACGACAGATGGTACGTCTGGGCGCTTTTAAGCTGGATAGTGGTGATCCCGAAGCCACACTGCACTGTGCCATGGCCAAGCGGTTCGCCACCGACGCCTGCTTTGACGTGGTGAACGATGCCCTGCAACTGCACGGTGGCTACGGCTACATCCGTGAATATCCGCTGGAACGTTACCTGCGGGACCTGCGTGTGCACCAGATTCTGGAGGGCACTAACGAGATCATGCGCCTGATTGTCGCCCGTCGCCTGCTCGACGACGGTGTGGCGGAAGCTATTCAATAAAAACCGCAAGAACAATGGGAGAAACAACATGAGCGATCTGATTCAGCTCGAAAAACGCGGACACATTGCGGTACTGACCATCAACAATCCGCCGGCGAATACCTGGACCGGGGGGTCCCTGGCTTCGTTGACGGCAACGATCCGTGAACTGAACGAAGACCGTGACATTTTTGCCCTGGTGGTGACCGGCCAGGGGGAGAAATTCTTCTCCGCCGGTGCCGACCTGAAGTCCTTCGCGGACGGTGACATAGCCCGTGCCAACCAGATGGCGCAGGCATTCGGCGAGGCCTTTGCCGCATTATCCGGATTCCGCGGCGTATCCATTGCCGCGGTAAATGGTTATGCCATGGGCGGCGGCCTTGAATGCGCCATGGCTTGTGACATTCGCATTGCCGAAGAGCATGCCCAGATGGCGCTGCCGGAAGCCGGCGTTGGCCTGTTGCCCTGCGCCGGTGGTACCCAGAACCTGCCCTGGTTGGTGGGTGAAGGCTGGGCCAAGCGGATGATTCTGTGTGGCGAGCGGGTCAAGGCTGACAAGGCTCTTCAGATCGGACTGGTGGAAGAGGTGGTTCCCACTGGCCAGGCTCTTGATAAAGCCCTGGAGTTGGCGGAAATGGCCTGCAAACAGAGCCCGTCGTCCACCGCCCGCTGTAAGACGCTGGTAATGAGCGCCCGTGATGGCCGCAGCCATGACGATGGCTGGCGCATGGAACGGGAACTGTTCATCGAGCTGTTCTCCACCGAGGACCAGAAAGAAGGCGTGAACGCTTTTCTGGACAAGCGCAAACCGGAATGGAAGAACCGTTGATATGACTGGTCAACCGATGGTTTTCGAAGAGTGGCACACGGCCGACGGCAGTCACATTGCCGTGGCCCGGCTGAACATGCCGAAGGCGCTCAATTCCCTCTCGCTGGAAATGATCCGGCTGCTGACGCCGCAGCTCAAGCGTTGGGCGGAAGACAGCAGCATTTGTGCGGTCTGGCTGGAAGCCGAGGGCGACAGGGCATTCTGCGCTGGTGGAGACATCGTGGCTCTTTACCGGAGCATGACCGAACCCAGGGGTGCCGGTGTAGGAGCGAATGAGGGCGCCACGTTCTTCGAGGAAGAATATGAACTGGACTACCTCATCCACACCTTCCCCAAGCCTGTTGTGTGCTGGGGCCATGGCATCGTCATGGGTGGTGGTATGGGCATTATGGCGGGTGCGTCCCATCGGGTGGTCACCGAGGGCTCCAAGCTGGCCATGCCCGAGAGCAGCATCGGTCTGTACCCTGACGTAGCTGCCGGTTGGTTTCTCAACCGTACACCGGGCCGTACCGGGCTGTTCCTGGGACTGACCGGTGCCCGAATGAACGGCGCGGATGCACTGTTTGTAGGGCTGGCGGACCGTTTTATTCGGCACGATCTCAAGTCCGGGGTGGTGGATGCTCTGAAACAGCGAAACTGGCAGGACCAGGACAGTCACGCAGTGGTCAGCAGTGTGTTGAGGCCGTTCGAACAGCAAAGTGCCGATGCACAACCGGAATCGCCAGTACGCGACCATTTCGATGAGATCAACCGGGTGACCGACGCCGATACTCTGGAAGAGGTCATCGCTCAGTTGAGCGAACTGGCCGGTGGCGACGGCTGGCTCGCCAAGGCAGCAAAACCACTGGCGACCGCTTCGCCTACTTCTCTGGCTCTGTGTTGGCGACACCTGAATAACGTTCGTCACGACAGCCTGAAAGAAGTGCTGGACAAGGAACTGACGCTCTCCCGCAATTGCCTGACAAAAGGGGAGTTTGCCGAAGGTATCCGCGCACTGTTGATCGACAAGGATCAACAACCCCGCTGGCGTTATGCTTCGCTGACGGAAATGGACAGCGCCTGGATTGACGACTTTTTCACCCGATAGTGGTTGTCGGATTACGCTTCGCTAATCCGACAATGAGCTGACGCTGGGCTTCAGGTCCGCCGGCACAGGCGGACCTTACCAATCGAATACAACAATAAGGGGAAGAGATATGGCAACGATTACTTTCATTGGCCTCGGCAACATGGGTGGCCCCATGGCGAGCAACCTGGTCAGGGCCGGACACGACGTCACCGTATTTGATCTTTCAAAGGACGCCGTCGCGGCATTGGTTTCCGAAGGCGCAAAAACGGCCGACACCGCCCACGAAGCGGCCAGGGGCGCCGAATGCGTGATTACCATGCTACCTGCCGGCCAACATGTGGAAGCAGTGTACCTGGGTGACGATGGCCTGCTGGCCAACCTGCCGGCGGGCACCCTGGTGATTGATTCATCCACCATTGCGCCGGAAACCGCTCGCGGTGTGGCCGAAGAAGCCAAAGCCCGCGACATTCCGTTCCTTGATGCTCCGGTGTCCGGCGGCGTTGGCGGCGCCAAAGCCGGCACCCTGACGTTCATCTGTGGTGGTGCGGAAGAGACCTTCAGCAAGGCCAAACCGATTCTTGAGAGTATGGGCAAGAACATCTTCCACGCCGGTGATCATGGCTCCGGCCAGGTGGCCAAGATCTGCAACAACATGATGCTGGCGATTCTGATGGCTGGCACCAGTGAGGCCCTGGCGCTGGGTGTGAAAAATGGCCTGGATCCGGCTGTGCTCTCTGAAATTATGAAGCAGAGCTCCGGTGGCAACTGGGCGCTGAACGTCTACAACCCCTGGCCGGGGGTGATGGAGGGCGTTCCTGCCTCCCGTGGCTACGAGGGTGGCTTCCTGGTGAACCTGATGAACAAGGACCTGGGGCTGGCTTTTGACAACGCCGTGAAAAATCACGCTGCCATTCCCATGGGGTCCCTGGCTCGTAATCTGTTCGAGTTGCATGCAGGGCAGGGTAATGGAGCACTGGATTTCTCCAGCATCCAGCGGTTGTATCGCCCGGAAGACAAGTGATTGGTAGCCGCCTCCGAACTCTGTGAACCGGGGGCGGTTACCGTTCAGAAAGATCCCCTGACACGCCCGGGAATCTCACCTATCCTGACTGAATACCAGACATTAAGCAGCCAGGGAGGATTGTCTGCCCATGATCCCGAACACCATGAAAGCCATGGTTCTTACCGGTCACGGTGATATCGACAAACTCGAATATCAGGACGTCACCACCCCGAAGCCCGGCACGGGAGAGGTGCTGGTTCAGGTTACTGCAACCGCCAAGAACAACACCGATCGTAAGGCCCGTGAAGGGCTTTATCCCACCAGGAAGGGTGAGATGAAGTCTTTCCAGATGGGCGGTAAGCCCACGCTGGTTTTTCCCAGAATTCAGGGAGCGGATATTGCTGGCCGAATTGTCGCTGTGGGCGAAGGTGTTGACGAGGAAAGAATCGGTGAGCGGGGGCTGCTGGATTTCAACATCTACGCCAATGATCGCCGCGACATCAACCTGACGCCAGACTATTACGGGCACGGCGCTGATGGGGGCTACGCCGAATACGTGGCCCTGCCCTCTGACCAGTTTTACTCTATCCCCAATCCGGGGCTGGCGGATGCTGAAGTGGCGTCCATGGGTATGTGTTCCTACCAGACCGCCATGCACATGCTAACCGCCGCACATATCAGGGCAGGGGAGCGGGTGCTGGTCACCGGCGCCAGCGGCGGTGTGGGCACCGCGCTGATTCAGTTGTGCCGCATTATGGGGGCGATTCCCTATGCGCTGAGCAAGCAGGACAAGGCTGATTCGCTGCTCGCCCTTGGAGCGGAAGCGGTGCTGGACCGTTCCGATATGGACAGCTTTGTAGAGAGAGTGAAGGCGGAAACCGGAGGTAAGCCCTTCGACGCGGTGATGGATCTGGTCGGCGGTGAGATGACCGACCTTTTTATAGACACCATGATCTTCGACATGAATGCCCGCGATACCTACCCGCGTCTCAGCATCGCCGGTGCCAGTGGCGGCAATATCAGCGAGATCCTGTGGACCCGTATCTACCTGTACCAGGTACAGATATTCGGCGTTTCCCACGGAACCCGGGAGGAAGCGGAGCAACTCGTGGCATGGATTCGAAACGGACAGCTCAGACCTGTCCTGCATGGGGCTTTCAGGCTATCGCAACTCCATCAGGCCGAGCGCTATTTTGTAAACCGGGGTAGTAATTATCTCGGTAAAATCGTCATTGTTCCTGATTCTCAGTGGGAGGAACACGGCAAACACTGGTCCCTGGAGAACGACTGATGAAGTCTGAGCTGACGATTCAACTGATGGATACTCATGCTGGCGGCGATGTCAGCCGCATTGTGACCGGCGGCATTGATGCGTTACCAGGTGACACGGTCCGGGCCCAGATGGAATACCTGCGGGACGATGCCGACGGGCTGCGGAAACTGTTGCTGGAAGAGCCCTATGGTATTCCGGAGATGTCGGTGGATTTGCTGGTCCCGGCAACGGACCCGGAAGCTGTTGCCGGGTACATCATCATGGAAGTCATGGGCTACCCGATCTATTCCGGGTCCAACACCATTTGCACCGCCACGGCGGTTCTGGAAAGTGGCATAGTTGCCAAGAAAGAAGGCCGTCAGAGCTTTGTGCTGGAATCGCCGGCCGGGCTGGTCCGTATCGACGCCACTGTGGAAAACGGAGTGGTGGAAACCATCACCTGCGAGGGTCTTCCCAGTTACATTGATACCTACCAGGCCACCATAGATGTACCCGCAGTTGGCCGGGTGACCTACAGCGTGGCCTACAGCGGGGGCTTCTATGCGCTGGTCGATGCCACCGATTTAGGGTTTGATCTGACCCTGGATGAAGAGCGCAAACTTGCCGAGACGGCCTACGCCATCGTAGAGGCGATTCAGGCAGAGCGGGGCTTCTCTCACTATGCCCTCGGTGATGTTGGTCCGTTGCCGTTTCTGCACTTTATGGGGCCGGTGGAGCATGTGGCGGATGGGTATTACCGTTCGCGCTCGGCCACTTATGTACATCCGGGGGTGATTTGTCGCAGCACCACCGGTACTGGCACGTCTGCCCGCCTGGCGCTGATGAATCTCCAGGGCCGTATCAAACCGGGGGATCGGCTGGAAACAGTATCACTGCGGGAGACTGGCTTTATTGGGGAATTCACCGCCGTCAGGCAGGAAGGCGATCACCAGGTGGTGGAGAATAGCATCACCGGCAAGGGTTATGTGATTGCCCGCTCCGACATTGTGGTGAACTGTGAGGACCCCATGGTGGAGTGCGACGGGCTGCGCCACATACTGACCAGCAGCCACCCTTCCTGACGGCTTCTAAGCAGTCTTTTTCACATGCAATATTCGCCTAAAGTTTACCTTTACGTAAACAAGACCCTGTGATAAACCTAGAACTCAGCATTCAACGATAAAAACAACAGGAGTTGAGAATGAGCCTCCCGGAATACGCAACGGTTTATAACAATTTTGATGCCGCCGCTCTGGAAGCGGAGATCCTGGATGGACGCCTGGATTCCGGGCTGAATGTATGCCACGAAATCTGCGACAAATGGGCAACGGACCCACAGAGGGTGGCGCTTTACTATGAGAAAGAGGGTGGTGGCGATGGCACCCTGACCTTTGCGGAGCTGAAAGAGAAATCCGCTCGCTTTGCGAATTACCTGAAATCCCGTGGTATCGGTAAGGGCGACCGGGTAGCAGGTCTGCTGCCGCGCAGCCCCGAGCTGCTGGTGGTGATTGCCGGTGCCCTGCGCGCAGGCGCAGTATACCAGCCTCTGTTTACCGCCTTTGGCTCCGGGGCTATTGAGTATCGTCTGGAGCGTGCGGACACCAAGCTGGTGGTGACCGATCCAGTGAACTATCCGAAACTGAACGATGTGAAAAACTGCCCGCCGGTGTTGTGCCTGGCGGCTCAGCAGGCAGGTTCGGATATTCCCGATTTCGAGCAGACTCTGGCGGAGCAGTCCGCCGAGTTTGAGCCTGTGATGGTTAAGGGCACGGACCCGTTCCTGCAGATGTTTACCTCCGGTACCGTCGGCAAGGCCAAGGGTGTAGCTGTTCCTGCCCGGGCGCTGATGGCTTTCTACGTTTACATGAAATACGCCATTGACCTGCGTGACGACGACACATACTGGAACGTGGCTGATCCGGGGTGGGCCTATGGCCTGTATTACGCGGTGGTCGGGCCACTGCTGATGGGCCACGCGACCCATTTCAATCCGGGGGCTTTCACCCCGGAATCCACCTACGACATGATTCGCAAATACAAGATCACCAACCTGGCGGCTGCGCCCACGGCGTATCGCTTGCTCAAGGCCAATGATCATGTGTTGCCGGAAGGCGAGAATCTCGGCCTGCGGGTTGCCAGCAGCGCTGGCGAGCCACTGAATCCGGAAGTGGTTAACTGGATCAGGAACCGTCACTACTGTCCGGTCAAGGATCATTATGGCCAGACCGAAACCGGTATGACCTGCTGCAACTTCCATGGCCTTGAGCATCCGGTACGCCAGGGATCCATGGGGTATTCGTCCCCTGGTCATAAAGTGGTGGCCCTGAACGAGAAGAACGAAGAAGTCGGTGAAGGCGAGATCGGTCAACTGGCGGTGGATGTAAAAGCGTCGCCACTGTTCCATTTCGACGGCTATACCTGGGGTGAGAAAGACCCGTTTGTGAACGGTTACTACCTGACTGGCGATATGGTGATCTGCCATGGCGACGGCGGTTTCTCATTCAGTGGTCGCGATGACGATATCATTACCACGGCCGGTTATCGGGTCGGCCCGGCAGACGTTGAAAGCACCCTTCTGGAGCATGCAGCGGTTGCCGAATCCGGTGTCGTTGGCAAGCCTGATGAGAAGCGTGGATCCATCATCAAGGCCTATGTGGTGATCAAGAGCGGCCAGGAGCCGAGCGAGGATCAGGCGTTGAAGGACGAGCTTCAGGAACTGGTTCGCCGCCGGCTCTCCACCCATGCCTATCCCCGTGAAATAGAGTTTGTGGACGAGCTGCCAAAGACGCCCAGCGGCAAGATTCAGCGGTTTGTGCTGCGTAATCGTGCGAAGGATGAAGCTGGCGCATGATCATCACGTTTGAGGAACTACAGGACTTCCTGGATGAACAGTTTCCGCAGGGGGCCGCTTATGGCTCGCTGCAGAAACTTGGCGACGGCTGGGCCGAGATGAAGCTGGAGGTGGATGAGGAGCATCTGCGCCCCGGTGGAACCGTGGCTGGCCCTGCCATGATGGGGTTGGCAGACGTCACACTGTATGCCGCGTTGCTCAGCAAGATTGGCCTGGTACCGCTGGCGGTGACGACGAATCTCAATATCAACTTCCTGCGCAAACCGGTCGCCCATGCCCCGATATGGGCCAGGGCAACCATGTTGAAGGTGGGGCGCACAATGGGCGTTGGCGAGGTCTTCGTCTACTCTGAGGGTGTCGAGGAGCCGGTGGCTCATTCCACCATGACCTACTCCATTCCACCCAATCGGTAACGCCATGCAGATTCGTGATATGTCGGTGCCGTTGGGTGAAGGCGTGGCACTTCAAGTCCGGCGAATCCGCCATCAAGTGAGTGCTGGCCCAACCCTGGTTTTTCTGCACGAATCCCTGGGCAATATTGCTCTGTGGCGAAAATTCCCAGAGAAACTGGCCAGGGCATCAGGGCTGGATGCACTTATCTACGAACGCCGGGGTTACGGTCTGTCCACGGATGAAGTGCTTCCCCGGCCATACGCCTATCAGGAGGAGGAAGGTTCTGTCTGGCTGCCGCGTTTGCTGGACGAACTTGAGCTGCAGGAAGTCATTCTGATTGGCCACAGTGACGGCGGCTCCATCGCTCTGATAGCGGCCGGAGCACTCGGTGACCGGGTGAAGGGGATGATCACAATGGCCGCTCATACCTGGGCGGATCATTTGACCGTCTCCGGAATCCAGGAGATGCAGATCCGCTATCGGGAAGAGGGGTTGCGTGAGAAGTTGCTGCGCCACCATGGCGAACGCACCGATGACATCTTCAATGCCTGGCATACCATCTGGCTGGACAAGGGGTTCCAGGAATACATGGATTTCAGCCGTTGGCTGGACGCCATCCAGTGCCCGTCTATGATCATTCAGGGTGAGGATGACGAGTACGGCGTGCCAGAGCAGGTGACAGCGATTGTCGAGGGCATCGGCGAGTCGGCCACACCGGTTTTTCTGCCGGAAACCGGGCACTCTCCGCACCTTGAACATCCTGAGGAGATGGTGCATCTGGTGTGCGAATTTCTGGGCGGTCTGAGCGCTAAAAAATCTACAGATTAATATTGACGTTTACGTATACGTTAACCTAATCTGTGACTATCGTTTTCATGTACAACAATAACAAAAGGTGGGATGTCACCATGAGTGACCAGTTCGTACTTGAGACCCGCGGCCTTGTAAAAGAGTTTAAAGGCTTTGTCGCAGTAGACGACGTGAACCTCAAGGTTCAGCGTGGTCATATCCATGCCCTGATAGGGCCCAACGGTGCGGGTAAGACGACCGTCTTCAACCTGTTAACCAAGTTTCTCCCTCCCACTCGTGGCACGATCCTTTTCAATGGCAAAGACATCACGTCGCTGAAATCCGCAGCTATTGCTCGCAGGGGTGTGGTCCGTTCCTTCCAGATTTCGGCGGTTTTTCCCCACATGACCGCACTCGAGAACATCCGGGTGGCGCTTCAAAGCTTTGAGGGGAACAGCTTTCAGTTCTGGAAATCCGGCCACAGTCTGAACAAGCTGAACGAGCGCTGCATGGAGCTGCTGGATTCTGTCGGACTCACCGAATTTGCCAATACCACCACCGTTGAGCTCGCCTATGGTCGCAAACGTGCCCTTGAACTGGCCACCACGCTCGCGATGGAGCCCGAATTGTTGCTGCTCGACGAGCCGACCCAGGGTATGGGGGGCGAAGACGTGGAGCGTGTGGTGGAGCTGGTACGCAAGGCCGCCGAAGGACGGACCGTGCTGATGGTTGAACATAACCTCGGGGTGGTCAGTAAATTGTGCGACCGAATTACCGTACTGGCACAGGGTTCAGTGCTGACAGAGGGTGAGTATAAGGAAGTCTCCGAAGATCCCCGGGTGCGGGAAGTCTACATGGGCAGTGCCAACACCACTCAGGAGGCCGTCGAATGAGTCAGGGGTCGGATAAGGAATACGAACAGCTGAGAGTTTCCGGGCTTCATGCCTTCTATGGCGAATCCCACATCCTTCACGGTATCGACATGGTGGTGCACCGTGGTGAGCTGGTGACTTTGCTGGGGCGCAACGGGGCAGGGCGGAGCACGACGTTGAAGGCCATCATGAACATGGTCGGGCGTCGCACCGGCTCAATCATGATCAATGGCAATGAAACCATGACCTGCCAGCCTCACCACATTGCCAGATTGGGAGTCGGGTATTGCCCCGAACACCGGGGCATTTTTTCCGCACTCAACGTCCAGGAAAACCTGACTCTGCCCCCTGTGGTACGCAGTGGTGGCATGAGCCTGGAAGAAATCTACAGCATGTTCCCGAATCTATACGAGCGACGCTTCAGCCAGGGCACAAAGCTGTCCGGCGGTGAGCAACAGATGCTGGCCATGGCGCGTATTCTCAGAACCGGTGCGAATATGTTGCTGCTGGATGAGATCACCGAGGGCCTGGCTCCGGTGATTGTCGAGAAACTGGGGGAGGTGCTGGTCAAGCTCAAGAACAAGGGCCTGACCATCGTCCTGGTTGAACAGAATTTTCATTTCGCCGCACCACTGGCGGACCGTCATTACGTGATGGAACACGGCCAGATTGTGGAGGAAATCAGTGCAGACGAGCTTGAGGCCAAGCAGTCGGTACTGGATAGCTATCTGGGCGTTTAAGGCCCGGAGAACAAGAGAGCAAATCAACAACCAAAACCCGATACAACCAACGCAATGACAACAACAGTAGCGGAGATACAACAATGACAATTATGAAAAAGCTCCTCACAACAGCGATTGCTTCAGCCATGATGGTCGGGAGCGCCCAGGCTGACATTTCTGATGACACTGTAAAAATCGGTTACCTGGCGGACATGTCGGGCACCTACCGTGATCTGGCCGGTCCCAATGGTCTTAAAGCCCTTGAGATGGCCATCGCTGATTTCGGCGGTAAAGTAAACGGTGCGAAGATCGAGGTGGTCAGCGCTGACGACCGGAACAATCCGGATTCTTCTTCCAGCACGGTACGCCGCTGGCTGGAGAATGAGAATGTGGACCTGGTCGCCGGCATGGTTGCTTCCTCCGTCACCATTGCAGTGACAAAACTGCTGGAAGAGAATGACGGCCTGGGTATTGTCTCCGGTTCCGCTGCTTCCAGCATCACCAATGAGCATTGCACCCCGAACCATATCCACTATGTCTACGACACCTATCCGTTGGCTAACGGCACTGCGAAAGCTGTTGTCCAGGAGGGGGGCAAGGAGTGGTTCATCCTGACGGCGGATTATGCCTTTGGTCACGCCCTGGAGGGGGACGTCACCCGGGTTGTTGAAGAGAACGGTGGTAAGGTGATCAAAACCGCCCGTCATCCGTTCCCGACATCGGACTTCTCCTCCTATATCCTGCAGGCACAGTCATCCGGTGCGGATGTGGTCGCCCTGGCGAATGCCGGCTCTGATACCACCAACGCCATTACCACCGCCGGTGAATTTGGCCTGACGCAGTCCGGTCAGACATTGGCGGCGTTGCTGCTCTTCCTCACCGATGTACACGCACTGGGTGTGAATTCTGCCCAGGGAATCCAGTTGACCACCGGCTGGTACTGGAACATGAATGAAGAAGCCCGCAAGTGGGCCGACCGTTTCATGGACGAGACCGGTGTGCGTCCGACCATGGTGCACGCGGGTATCTACTCCAGCACCATGCAATACTTGAATGCCGTGAAGGCAACCGGCTCGGACGATACCCAGACCGTACGCAAACAAATGATGGATACGCCCATCAACGATATGTTCGCCACCAATGGCCGGATTCGTGAAGACGGCCGCATGGTTCATGACATGTACCTGGCGGAAGTGAAAACTCCGGAAGAGTCCGAGAACGAGTGGGATCTTTACAAGATTGTCCGCACTATCCCGGGAGACGAGGCCTACCGTCCGCTTTCCGAGAGCAAGTGTTCACTCGTTTCCAAGAACTGAGGTATTGACCAACGGTTCGCCCCGCAACCCCGGCGGGGCGAACTCTGGAACCTGCAGATTCGCAGACCGTTCCTGAGGTTTGCACTGCTTTTGGAGTTTGCAACATGTCCATGATTCTGGGAGTTCCCGTTGCTGTGCTGTTCGGTCAGCTTTTGCTCGGGATAATCAACGGTGCCTTCTATGCCCTGTTGAGCCTTGGGCTGGCGGTGATCTTCGGCCTGCTCAAAATAATCAACTTTGCCCATGGCGCCATGTATATGCTGGGCGCCATGGTCACCGTCATTATGTTTGATGCCATGGGTATCAACTATTGGGTGGCACTGGTCCTGGCCCCTCTGGTGGTTGGCTGCTTCGGTGTGCTGCTCGAGTATTTCCTGTTGCGCCGTATCGCCGGCCAGGATCATATCTACAGCCTGTTGTTGACCTTCGGTGTGGCCCTGATGATTCAGGGTATTCTGACCAATATTTTCGGGGTTTCCGGCTTGCGTTACTCAATGCCGGAAATCTTCCAGGGTGGGTTCAAGCTGGATTTCATGTTCCTGCCGTATTATCGGGCCTGGGTTATCTTCATGGCGCTACTGGTGTGCTTCGGCACCTGGTTCATGATTGAAAAAACCAAACTGGGTTCCTACCTGAGGGCTGGCACCGAAGACGCCCAGCTGATGCAGGGTTTTGGTATCAACGTGCCATTGCTGATCAGCCTGACCTATGGTTTCGGGGTCATGATTGCAGCGTTTGCCGGTGTTCTGGCTGCACCGATCTATTCCGTCACCCCGGTCATGGGATCCAACCTGCTGATCGTGGTGTTTGCCGTCGTCGTTATCGGCGGTATGGGTTCCATAGCCGGCGCGATTATTACCGGTTTGCTGATGGGCGTTATTGAAGGTTTTACCAAGGTGTTCTACCCCGAGTTCTCCTCCGCCGTTATCTTTCTGGTGATGGTGGTTGTGTTGTTGATTCGCCCGTCGGGCCTGTTTGGGAAGGAGGCGTAATCATGGACCACCCCGTAAACCAAACGGATATCCAGCAGGCCATGCTGGATCAGCAAAAGTCGGATCAACGCCGGAAACACATACTGAACCTGGTGTTGCTGGCGCTGTTGCTGATTGCGCCGGCGGTGATCTATCCGGTCTTCCTTATGAAGATTCTGTGTTTTGCCCTGTTTGCCGTCGCATTCAACCTGCTGCTGGGCTTCACCGGTTTGCTGTCCTTCGGACACGCTGCGTTTCTGGCGACCGGGAGTTATACCACCGGGTACCTGTTGTCCAATTATTCCGGCCTGACCACGGAAATGGGCATCATTGTGGGCACTGCCGCTGCCACGGTACTGGGTGTGCTTTTTGCGCTGGTGGCCATCAGGCGCCAGGGTATTTACTTTGCAATGATTACCCTGGCACTGGCGCAGTTGGTGTACTTCATGTTTGTGCAGGCGCCATTCACCGGCGGTGAAGATGGTATGCACGGTGTGCCACGTGGGCATCTCTTCGGATTCATTGATCTGGAGAACAATCTGGCGATGTATTACTTCGTGCTGGCCGTGTTTCTGGGAGGCTATCTACTGGTTCAGCGAGTGGTGGGGTCGCCCTTTGGTCAGGTCCTGAAAGCCATCAAGCAGAACGAGCCGCGGGCGGTCTCCCTGGGTTATAACGTAAACCAGTACAAGGTGCTGGCTTTCGTGATGTCTGCCGGGCTGGCCGGACTGGCAGGGTCGGTAAAAACCGTGGTGTTCCAGCTGGCGTCACTGAACGATGCCCATTGGCACATGTCCGGTGAGGTGATTCTGATGACACTGCTGGGGGGGACAGGCACGCTTCTGGGGCCAGTGGTTGGTGCCACCTTTGTTGTGAATTTAGAGTATCAGCTGTCCCAGGGGCCCTTGGGTGATTGGGTCGACCCGATTCTTGGAGCGATCTTCGTGCTCACAGTGATCGCTTTCCGTTCCGGCATTGTTGGCGAGATACAGAAATTTGTACGGAAGAACATGGGATAGAGAAGGTAATAAGTGATCGGCAGAACGCAGAAGGGCCGCTATTGAGAGCGGCCCTTCTGCGTTCAAATTTCAAACATTGTTAAATGTTGTGTCTATGTTCTTGACATGACTGGGTGTGTTACCTATCTATGTGAGGTGCGTCACAAGAAATATTAACAAACGTACATGTTGTTCCTCCCAAGATCCGAATGAACTGGTGATTCAACAGGGAAGGCAACCCAATACAAGCAGGATGAAGGGGTTGTAGGATGGAAAAATCTACCGTTGTGCTGGTAGATGCCACGCAGTATGGGGCAGATCCAGCGGTTGTCAGGGTTATTGAGCGGCGTTTCCCGCTTGTGGTTGTGACAAAACAGGACGATCTTGGTGCGGTGTACGAGGCTCAGGAGCCCGGAAATCGCGTGATTACCTGTTTCGAGTTTGATTTTCCGGATATTGGCAGCCTTTCTATGCTTAGTGAGGCCAAGCGGGAGTTCACTTCGGTACCGATGCTGATGTTTACTGAGCAGCATTCCGAAGCGTTGGCTGTCTGGGCTTTGCGCACCCGGGTTTGGGACTATTTTGTGAAACCGGTCATTGAGGAGACGGTCGTTGAGTCTCTCAATCGATTGAACCGGCTGCTGACGGAGTCTTCAAATCGCGATCGCCGTACAACCATTCACCAGAAACAACCCCTCCCTGACGATGCCAGATTTCAAAAACACCGGGGTGAGGACAGGGTTGTCGAGACTGCTGCGTCCTATATTGATCACCACCTTGCTGACAAACTGATGCAGGCAGACATTGCCGATCTTTGTGGAACGAACAGTTACCAGTTGAGCCGTGCCTTCAAACGGGTGTATGGCATTACCTTCCAGGAGTACATTGTCCGGCGTCGTATCGAAAAAGCGATCGCGCTGCTACATAACAACAGCGCGTCTGTCATCGATGTGTGCTGGGCGGTCGGTTTCCACGACGCCTCTCACTTCACCAAGATGTTCCAGCGCCATACCGGCATGACACCTTCCCAGTACCGCAGTAAATGGCTAACCGCCCGCAGCGAAGTCACCATTCCATTTCAGCTTTCTGCCAGCGGCCCGGTCAGAATCTGACGTCTGACCGCCGCTTGCAAAATCCTCCTAGTTTTTCGCAAGAATTCTCCTAACGGTTAATTTCCCCTCCTCCTATCCTCGTTAATACAGCGCACGGAACTGTCGCTGTAAAACCATGGAAGCTCGTCTAACGACTGCAGGAGTGACGAAATGAAAAACTTCAAGGAAAAAGTAGTTCAGTTTATTCGTGATGAGGAAGGTCTGGAGCTGTCTGAATATGCGGTGGCCGGGTCTTTGATTGTTCTGGGCACGGTCGCGGCATTTCAAGCGCTGGGCGGTGATATTACAACTGCCATTGACAGTATCTCCGCTGCTGTTCGAGGTGAGGTGGCAGCATAGCCTCCTCTGAGGGGGGGCACTGCCCCCCCTGATCGCATCACCGGAATGCAATGGAGTTTTTATGGATTTGAACGGATGGGCATTAACAACTCTGGTTGCGGGTTTGGTGATCGCAGTTTTAAGTGATCTCGCCGTGCGCCGGATACCCAATGCAGTCACTTTTACTATGGTGATCACCGCTCTTTTCCTTCACACCTGGTTCGGGCAGTGGGAGGGGCTGCTGTTTTCGCTGGCTGGACTGCTGATCGGATTGATCTGTTTCCTGCCGCTTTATGTTTTCGCTGCTTTGGGCGCAGGAGATGTGAAACTGCTGTCAGCCGTTGGTGCCATTGTGGGGGCTAAGGTGGTTTTCATAGCTGCGCTCATGACTGTCATGGTCGGAGGTGTCATTGCCCTCGCGTACATCACTGTCAGAGGAGGCCTGCCAGCCATGTTAAAGCGTTATGTCTCCATGTTCTGGCTGCTGCTGGCGCGACAGCCGGAATACATCCCTCCGGCACCCGATGAAGCTGCTGGCCTGCGTTTTCCTTATGCCTTGGCAATCGCTTGCGGAACCTTGTTAGCGATTATCTAGAAACCGAACTCCCAGAATTCAAGGAGTACGCAATGGAAGCCGAACTCTTAATTACAGAAAACAGGGAGGCCTCTCCCGCTGCAGCTGAGGTGATTTCCAGACCGCACACTCTGGAGGACACTGGCCTCGATCATTTTTTTGTAGCGGATTTGCTACTCAAGCATCTTAACCTGGTCAGTAATCAGACATTGCAGCAGCTATCCCGTCATTTGCAGTTACCGGGAGCCGTATTAGAGCCACTCATAAACCTGTTGAGGCAGGAGGCCAAGGTGGAGAGTCGCGGGGCGGACCTGTCAGGCAGCGGTCTTCGCTATGCACTGACGGACCGTGGTCGTGCCTCTGCATTAGATGCATTGTCCCGGGATGGCTACTGCGGTCCCGCTCCGGTTCCTCTTGTGGACTACGAAGCACTGGTCCGGCGCCAGTCGGTGTCAAAGTGTGTGGTTACTGAAGAGGATATTCACCGGTTGTTCCGTCATACCGTGGTAGAGGAAAGCCTGTTGGCGCAACTGGGTCCAGCAGTCCATTCCGGTAGAGCTATGTTTATTTACGGTCCGGCAGGTAGTGGCAAAAGCTACATATCCCGTCAATTGGTCAGGTTACTTGCGGGGCCAGTGTACATTCCCTATTCGATTCTGGTTGGTGATACGGTCATCAGCCTGTTTGATCCAGAATTCCACCATCCAGTTCATGGTGAGGAACAAGATCCAGTGCACCTTACCAACGGGCACGACCCCCGATACGTTTTATGTCACCGCCCTGAGGTAATGACAGGCGGTGAACTGACTCTGGATATGCTGGACCTCAAGTTCGATGAGCTGCGCAAACAATACCAGGCTCCCATTCAGCTCAAGGCCAGCAATGGCATGTTACTGATTGATGATCTGGGCAGACAGCGGGTATCTCATGTGGATTTGTTGAACCGCTGGATCGTCCCCATGGAAGAGAAGCGTGATTTTCTGAACCTGAGAGCGGGGCAGCACTTTGCTGTTCCGTTCGACATGCTACTGATCTTTTCCACCAACCTGAATCCCCTTGATCTGGCAGACGAAGCCTTCCTGCGCCGGATCGGGCACAAGATCGGTTTTAAGACTCTCGAGCCAGAGCCGTACCTGCGGCTCTGGCAACAGACCTGCCAGGAAATGGAGATTGAGGACAATCCCGAGGTCACCCGATTCATGATGGCCGAGCTCTACCCGAGCCAGGACAACAATCTGTTGCCCTGTCATCCCCGTGACCTGCTCGGACTGGTCAGAGATTACTGCAGGTATCGTGGGGTACCACCCAGACTCAGCGAGGAATCCATCCGCTGGGCCTGGAAAAACTACTTCGTACACATGGATAACGTGGGGTGACCGCTATGTTCAAGTCAAGAACAGTTCTCATGCTTACTTTTGCGCTGCTGATGGGGCTTGGCGCTGCTTACCTGGCACGAGGCTGGGCGGTGGACCGCTTTGCCTCACCGACGACAGATAATGGTGTCCCCGTGGTGGTGGCGTCAGTGCAGATTCCCTTCGGGAAAAAGGTGGAAATCAGCGATCTGAAGGTGGCCACCATGCCTAAATCCATGGTGCCTTCCGGAGCCTATGAAGAGGTAGGTGAGATCGAAGAATTCGTTGCGATGACGACAATATACCCAGGCGAAGTCATTCTTCGGGATAAGGTGGCTGCGTTTAGCGGTGGTAGTGCTCTGTCTGCCGTCATTTCCTCCAATAAACGGGCTGTCACCGTTCGCGTAAACGATGTTATTGGCGTGGCGGGTTTCCTGATGCCAGGTAACCGCGTGGACGTTGTTTCCGCAATCCCCATGGGCAATCGCCGTTATGAATCCCGAACCCTGCTGGAAAACGTCAAGGTTCTGGCCGTGGATCAAACAGCCTCCCCGGAAAAAGACAAGCCGGTCATAGTCCGTGCGGTCACATTGGAGCTGACCTCGGATGAAGCGGAAGAGCTGATAAAAGCGACCCAGGAAGGTGTAGTCCAGCTGGCGTTGCGGAATCCGCTGGATGACAGCATGCGTCCGGAACCGGTCAAGGAAGAAGTGGCTGCAGCTCAGCCGGCGCCCAAGCCCAAACCGCGCGGGGTGGTCGCCACTTCATCCAGGGTCACTGTTATTCGTGGCACGGAAGTCAGTACCTCGAAGGTATCCATGTAAGTAAAGCAAGGGAGAGTGACCATGATCATGAAGATACGGAATCTATCACTTGGGGGCTGTTTGGTTGGCCTGGCAATGATGTGTGTGCTGATATTCCCGGGCGGTACACAGGCGCAAATCATGCTCGCGGATGGAATGGACAAGCAGGTTGTAGAAGTGGCACTCAACCAGTCCCAGACGCTCTATCTGGAACAGCCTGTCGCGAAAATTTCCGTCGGTAATCCGGATATTGCCGATATCCTGATCCTTCGTTCGCGGCAACTCTATGTGGTTGGCAAGCAACTGGGGACGACCAACGTCACCTTGTGGGACAACGACAATCAGGTAGTCAGTGCGGTTGGTATCGAGGTCACTCATGATCTGGAAAGCCTTAAATCCAAGCTTCATCAGGTGTTGCCAAAAGAGGAAATTGAGGTCCGTTCCTCGCAGGATGCCATTATCCTGAGTGGCGAGGTGAGCAGTACCGCGCGCATGATGTCGGCCCTGGATCTGGCGCGCAGTTATCAGGGCGGTGAGGACGGCAAGGTTCTCAACATGATGCAGGTCGGGGGGGCTCAGCAGGTCATGCTGGAGGTTCAGGTGGCCGAAGTCTCCAGGGATTTCCTCAAGCGCATTGGTGCCAAATTCGAGGCGGTTAATGCGAATTCACTCCTGACCATTGGTGCCGGTAATAACGGGACGGCATTGGCACCCTCTGGTGCGTTTGTCCCGGGAGGCGGATTCGACACCATAACGGGCGGTTTACCTGCTACCCAGATCTTGCGGGCACCCATGACGTTCGAGACAACCGGCCTTTTTGCCAGCTTCCTGGACGGTGACACTCTGTTTGATCTGGTGATCGATGCCGCCCAGGAAAACAACCTCGCCAAAGTCCTGGCGGAACCCACACTGACAACCCTCACAGGGCAGGAAGCGACATTCCATGCGGGTGGAGAGTTTCCGATACCTGTTGGCAGCGGTCAGGATAACGGCATCAAAATCGAGTTCAAGGAATTTGGGGTCAGTCTCGGGTTCCTGCCCACGGTACTGGACTCCAACATGATCAGCCTCAAGCTCAACATCAAGGTGAGTGAGCTGAGCAACCAGAACTCCATTGCCCTGGAAGTGCCCGATACGACCGCCACTTTCTTCATTAACGCCCTGACCAGCCGCAGTGCCTCATCCACCGTGGAGCTGGCCAACGGTCAGACCATCGGGGTGGCCGGGTTGATTAACGAAACCTTGAGGGAGCGGGTGGACAAGTTCCCGGGGCTTGGTGACCTGCCAATACTGGGCAATCTGTTCCGCAGCCAGGAATTCATCAAGGGTAAAACCGAACTGGTGATTCTGGTAACGCCACACTTTGCCCGGCCAGTAGACCGGAATCAATTTACCTTACCGACGGATTACTTTGTGGAGCCGTCTGATCTTGAGTTTTACCTGCTGGGATACACGGAAGGCAGGCGTGAGCCTGGTACCGGTACCAAATCGGTTCAGCAGGGCAGTGTAAAGGGACAATTCGGACATGAACTCTAAGGTGAACGACATGGACGCATACAAACACAGTTTCAAGACAGTGGTGGTCGGATTGGCCGTTGGCTTTCTGGTCGCCGGATGCGCGTCACCCAGTTCCGAGGATCAGTTCGGTAACTCGGTGCGCCAGATGATAGCTGCTCAGAAGTATGTCTCTCCGGATCAGGAGGCGCGCGAGCTTCCGGTACTCGACGGTCGCAAAGCGGAAGCCGGATACAACAGCTATCGCAAGGATACTGGCAATCCCGCGCGAATGACTCCGGACATGAGTGGCAATGCCGGACTTGGGCTTTCGCGCTAACAAGGAGAGTTTGTCATGAATTCAGTCAACGGGGCACAGGATTTTCAGCGGGGCGCCATTCTGCCAATGGTCGCTATTTCCCTGATAGCCATTCTGGGTATGGCAGCCCTTGCGCTGGATATGAGCAACGCACATCTGGAGAAAACCCGGCTTCAGAACGCCCTGGATGCTGCCGCGCTCAGTGCCGCCAAGGTGCTCGACCAGACTGGTAACACCGCTCTGGCCGACAGCGCCGGCCATACGACCTTTGCGGCTAACCTGGCAGCACCGGGTAACGCCGGTCTCGGAGCGGCTGCCAGCGACGGTAGTCTGACTCTTGGCATCGAATACTCAGCCACGCTCAATCCTTTTGTAGCAGGTACCACGCCTGCTCAATATGTGAGGGCGAGCGTAGCCAGTTACGACGTTGCTGAATGGTTTACTCCGGTGCTCGGATTCGATGATCTCACCGTAGCGGGCACAGCGGTCGCGGGTCCAAGCACGACGATTAAGAAAGCCTGTGACATTGTTCCGATGATGGCTTGCGGAATCCCGCAGGAAGAAAGTCCTCCTGGCACGACTTACGGTTATTCAAGAGGAGAGGTGGAGCAACTGAAAATCGGCTCGGGCACCAGTTCCGAGGTGGGTAACGGTAACTTCTATCTGATCCGGCTCGATGACAGTCAGGGTGGCGCTGATATACGGGAAGCGGCGGCCGGAAAGTTTGATGCATGCCTGACCACTGGTGGTGACGGTGATATCGAGACTGAGCCCGGTAATACCGTTGGTCCATTCGCCCAGGGGATCAATACCCGACTGGGAATCTACCACGGACCAGTCAACTCAACCAATTATCCCCCGGACTGGTTCACCAACCATGAAACCTATACAGAAGAAGATTACCTCAATCAGGAGATGCCAGCCTACGATCTGGACTGGTACGAGTCGCAATACCAGACCGTCAGCCCTGACCAACCACCGGCCGGAGCACCCGGTCGACGTATCCTGACCATGCCTGTTGGCAACTGTGATGGACTGGCTAGTGGTCAGGATAGCGTAGAGCTGCTTGGATTTGCCTGCTTCTACATGGTGGATGAGATGAAACAGGCAGGGCAAGCCGTTTTCTATGGTCAATTCAAGGAAGATTGTGGCGGCAGCGGAACCCCTGGGCCGAATCCTGGCGTCGGACCAGGCCCCCACATTATCCAGCTATACAAGGATCCGGATAGCTTTGATAGCTGAGTGGTATTGGCGAAACATGGAGAGAAGTCATGAATGCATACCCCAGGACGAGGAGAAAGCAGCAGGGCATTGCCGTACTGGAGTTCATGCTGACAGCACCGTTGCTGGTGTTGGTAGTGTTTGCGGTCAGCGAACTGGGCTGGGCATTTCATCAATATCACACTATGACTCGGGCAACCCAGGATGGGGCAAGACACGTAGCCTCCCGTGCAACGAATGGTGCGGGTCTTGTTGTTCTGGACAGCGCCTTAGTACAGGAAGTCAGCAATCTGGTGGTGTACGGCAACACCGTTGGTACAGGTGAGCCCCTTCTGCCTGGCTGGTCTGCCGGTGATGTCAGTGTATCCAGTCCGGACGCCAGTCACGTTGAGGTCAGAGCCATATACAACTATGTGCCAATTGTGGGCCGCATCCCTGCATTTTACGGCGGGGATCCCATCGATATGGCCTTTGAAATGAACGGCACTGTGCAGATGAGGGCGCTATGAACATCAGATCCCAGTCCGGTTTGCATACGGTGGAATTCGCCCTGGTCGGGGCGATGTTTTTCATCCTGTTGTTTGCGGCCATTGAGTTTGGTCGCCTGTTGTTTGTCTGGAACACGTTGGATGAAACCAGTCGGCGAGCTGCCCGGGTCGCCGTAGTTTGTCCCGTTGAGCACAGCGCCATTCGACGGGTGGCCATGTTTGACGAACCGACATCCTCGGGGAACAGCCCAATATTGAGAGATTTGCACGAAGGTCTGATTGATCTCGACTATCTGAACGAGACTGGTGGTGAGGTGGCTGATCCGGCCACAAACTACCTGGATATTGCCTTTGTGCGGAGTGAAGTCAGCGGTTTTCGGCACCAGTTGATCATTCCCTTCTTTTTTCAGGAATTTGAGTTGCCGCCATTTATTACCGTACTGCCCCGGGAGAGCCTGGGTGTGTCGCCGGAAGGCACCGGCTGTTTCGGAACAGTGAGTTGAGCGAGCAGGGAAGGAAAAGCCATGAAAGCAAAGATGACGGTTTTGATTGCAGGGCGTAACGCCCAGGAACTGGATGAGCTTGTACAGATGCTTGCCAACGAATCAGGTCTATCTGTCACTAAGCGTCTGATCACGAACGGACATTCTGATCCGCTTCACAATATAACGGATCTGCCCGACGCGCTGGTGTTCTGCACCACTGTTGCCTGGGAAGATGAGCTGAAATCGCTTGATGAACGTCCTGCTTCCGGCCGTGTACCGACCCTGGTAACAGGCCCGGAAAATACCACAGTCATGCGTACCGCCATGCAGGTGGGAGCCAGGGATTACTTCATTTTCCCGGTTCAAAAACAGGAACTGCTGGAAGCCCTTTGGCGCATTGAGCGGGAACTTCAGCCATCCGGTAAGCAGGAAGGTGACCTGTTTGCGGTGATCAACGCCAAGGGTGGGTCCGGCGCCAGCACCATCGCGGGCGTATTGGCGCACAGTCTGGTTGAACGAATTGAGGATCGGGTAGCCCTGCTGGACATGGATCTGCAGTTTGGTCACCTGGCGTCGACTTTCGATCTGAAAGAGAGCGGGGGCCTGATCGATGCCATTCTGCGTGCCGACAACATGGACCTGTTAGCGCTCGAGGGGCACATGGTAAAGCACAAAAGCGGGTTGCACCTGCTGGGTAACGGCACCGATCAGTTGGTAGTGCCGGGTGATATCGATGAGAGTCAGCTGCAAAAGCTACTGTTACTCCTGCGTTCCGGTTATGACCATACCGTGGTCGACCTGCCGCGGCAGATTGATGGTGTGACAGGCGGAGTATTGGAATCCGCTGACAGGGTGCTGGTGGTGATGCAGCAGACCATAGCCCACATTCAGGATGCCCGCCGACTGCTCCACTACCTCACCCGCTATATGGGAATACCCACGGATCGAATCGGGGTGGTTGTTAACCGTTGGAACAAGCGCCTTACCCTGACCACCGCAGATATTGAAAAGGCGTTGGGAATCGGAAACCTCACCTGTATCCCCAATGACTACGCCAAGGTCGCAGAAAGCGCGAATCTGGGGGTGCCATTACTGGAAGCCGCGCCAACCTCAATGGTGAGCCGCAGTGTGGTGCAGATGGCGGAATCCCTGAGTGGCAAGAAAGTGGTACCACAGTCCGGTCTTGGTCGGGTCTGGCGGAAACTGGCAGGCGCCTGAGGAGGGTGTTATGGAACTCAGCAAACTGAATAACGTAGGAAAAAGTGAACTCGAGCCGCCTCTGGTGACTTCAGCGAACGGAGTGGATTCGGCCCGCCGATCCGAAGAAGAACAGGAACGGGTCTGGAAACAGAAGATCCACCAGAAATTAATGAAGGTGCTGGATTTGTCCCTGTTGGGAACCTTGGGGCGTGAAGAAGCCGAGCGCCAGCTTCAGGACATCGGCCAAAGGTTGATGTCGGAGGAATCGATACCGCTATCGCTGACAGCTCGTCAACGTATTCTCCGACAGATTCAGGACGACATTCTGGGCTTTGGTCCTCTCGAACCGCTGCTGGCAGACAAGTCCATCTCGGACATCCTGGTTAACGGATATAACTGCATCTATGTGGAGCGCAACGGCAAACTGGAGAGGGAGAATGTCACCTTCCTCAGTGACACGCATTTGTTGAATACCATTGATCGCATTGTATCCAGTGTGGGACGTCGGATTGACGAGTCTTCACCGATGGTGGACGCCCGACTCAAGGATGGTTCACGGGTGAACGCGATTATCCCGCCGTTAGCTGTCGATGGCCCCTTGTTGTCTATTCGTCGCTTCTCAATCGGCCGGCTATCGATGGAATCCCTGATAGAGAGGGGAACTCTGACATCGCCGATCGCCAACCTGTTGGAAGGCATCGTCCGTGGCCGACTTAACGTCCTGATCTCTGGAGGCACCGGTTCCGGTAAGACCACGTTACTGAACGTATTGTCCGGTTTTGTACCCCACAACGAGCGGATTGTCACCATTGAAGACTCTGCGGAACTGCAGCTTCAGCAGCCCCACGTGGCGCGATTGGAAACCCGCCCACCGAACATTGAGAACAAAGGCGAAGTCACCCAGAGGGACCTGGTGCGCAACAGCCTGCGGATGCGCCCCGATCGCATTATTGTCGGTGAGGTGCGGGGCACGGAGGCACTGGATATGTTGCAGGCGATGAATACCGGCCACGACGGCTCGATGACAACCTTACACGCCAACGCTCCACGGGATGCTCTGACCCGGATCGAGAACATGGTATCGATGACGGGAACCACCATGCCTACCAAGGCCGTTCGTTCCCAGATCGCCTCCGCCATTGAGGTTGTGCTGCAGGTCGAGCGTCAGGAGGATGGAACCCGACGGCTTGTTAGCGTGCAGGAAATCAACGGCATGGAAGGCGATGTGATCACCATGTCCGAGATCTTTACTTTCCGCCGTCTTGGGCGGGATGAGCAAGGTCGGGTAATGGGTAGTTATCGGGCAACCGGCATTGTTCCCCGGTTCCAGGAACACCTTCAGCAGCGGGGCATTGCGTTACCGCTGTCACTCTATGATCCGGACTTCGAGGGCTGAGCCATGGACGTATTAGGCGATAAACTGTGGATTTTTCTCGCACTTGTCTTTGTGGCGGTGTTCCTGTTGTCCCAGGGGATGGTTATTCCGGTATTTGGCGAGAGTCGCGGTGCACGAAAACGGATGAGCCAGCGGATGAAAAACCTGACTATGAAGGATGGCTCGGAGGAGCGGCTTTCCCTCATGCGGGAGCAATACCTGAAGGACTTGTCGCCCCTTGAGAAACAACTGGAAACCCTTTCCCTGTTGCAGCCCCTGGTAGCGCTGGTTGCCCAGAGTGGATATAGAACCAGAGCCTACCGGGTCCTGCTATTGGCAATGTTGTTGGCGGTGGTGTGTGGGTATGCAGGCTACTCCGTAAGCGGTGCATGGTGGGCGCCCTTGGTCGTTGCGCCCCTTGGTGCGCTTATTCCGTTCATGTACCTGCGCAAAAAACGAAGTGAACGAATTGCGAAGATTGAAGAGCAACTTCCGGATGTTGTTGATGTGATCATCCGGGCTTTGCGGGCAGGCCACCCGTTTATTGAAGCCATTCGTCTGGTATCTACGGAAATGCCGAGCCCGGTAAAGGAAGAGTTTCAGACGACTTTTAACGAAATTAACTATGGTGGAGACGTCCGTTCTGCATTGTTCGGATTGCTGCAGCGAGTACCCAGTGTCCTGATCATGGCATTGATCACCGCGGTGCTGGTCCAACGGGAGTCCGGCGGTAACCTTGCGGAGGTCCTGGAGAAAATTGCTTCCGTCATCCGTGGTCGTTTCCGCTTCCAGAGGCGTGTCCGGACCCTGTCAGCCGAGGGTCGGATTTCTGCCTGGGTTCTCACGATGACCCCGTTTGTCCTGTTTGTTCTGATATCTCTGGTGAACCCGGATTACATGCCAATGCTGACGGAAAGCACCCGAGGAGGGGACATTATTCTTATTGCTTTGGTGCTGATTGTCATCGGGGTTTTCTGGATCAAGAAAATTCTTAACCTCAAGGTATAGGGAGAAGAGCCATGGACTATCTGATCGGAATGCTCGATAGCATCCTTAAAGATCGGCAGTTGGCGCAAATGGTTTTTGTGGCGCTGATGGCAGTCGCTGTTTTTTGCCTCGCTCTGGCGGGGATGTTCCTGATGTCCACCCTGTTTCATCCGGTGCGTAGCCGCCTGCATAATGTGGTGGCTCCGGAGGTTGGTGAAGCGCCCAGGTATAGTCCGTTGGCACCATTGCTCAAGTCTATTGCTCCCTATGTGTTGCCCAAGAAAGAAAAGGAGCGTAATCGAACCGGTCAGAGACTGATCCATGCCGGTTTCCGCAACGACAATGCTCTGTCCAATTTCTACGCCATAAAAACCCTGTTGATCGTTGGCCTGCCGTTGGCGGTGTTTTTTGGCCTCAGATGGCTGCCTGGCCTGACCAACGTTGAGGTCGTGCAAGCGGTAGCTGTCGCTATACTTTTAGGAGCACTGGGTCCCAACTATGTGCTGAATAAATTGATTGAACGGCGCAAACGCAAACTGTACAACGGCTTCCCGGATGCCCTCGACCTTTTGGTTGTATGTACTGAAGCGGGATATGGCCTGAAACCCGCGATACAGCGAGTGTCCGATGAAATAGGGGTTGGTCACCCGGAATTGGCCGAAGAGCTCGCTCTGGTAAATAGCGAGATGCGGGCTGGTGTGGATCGGGTCGATGCCCTTAAAAATCTCGCCGACCGTACTGGCCTTGAAGAAATTGGTGGCCTGGTGGCTTTGCTCAGCCAGAGTCTGAGGTTTGGCACCAGTACTGCCGAATCACTGCGCATATATTCCGAGGAGTTTCGCGACAAGCGCATGCAACGGGCGGAAGAAGCAGCCGCTACTATCTCCACGAAGATGGTGTTCCCGTTGGTGATGTGTATGTTTCCCGCTTTCTTTGTTGTGGCCATAGGCCCGGCCATTGTCGGGCTTTTGGACCATTTCAAAGGGTAGTCACATCCACAACAATAACCGAGGATTTACCATGACGGCATATCAGCATACAAAGGAAGAGTATCGGAGTAGTCGAGTTGCCGGCTGGCATTGCTTGAAAAAACAGGCGGGAGTGGGGGTCATTCTCACGGCACTATTCCTAGCCGGTTGCGCCGGTAACCCGGCCATTAAATCCGGCAGTAGCTACACGGAACTCTACGAGGGCGCATCAGAGCTGACCTTTTCCACTCTGATGCCCGTAGAGTCGGCAGAGGAAGCGATCGCAAGGGGCGATGCGGCATACCGGCGCGGCAAGGTGGACGAAGCCGTGTTCGAGTACATCCGCTCTCTGGAACTGGACCCTGATAATGCTGATACCTTCTACAAAATCGGCGCTATCAATCTCCACAAGGAAGCGAATAACAAGGCTGCCACTGCCTTTCGTCTGGCACTTGAACAGGACGCCACGCACCCCGGTGCCCTTGAAGGCCTGGGGCTGATGATGATGAAGCAGCGGGAATACGATCAGGCCCGGAGTATGCTGGAACAGGCGGTCGAAGCTGATAGTAACCGCTGGCAGGCATTGAATGCCCTGGGCATCATGGCGGACTTGCGTGGCGACTTCACCGAAGCCCGGAGCTATTACGACAGGGCGCTCCTACTGGCTCCCCGCAACGTCAAGCTCCATAACAACCTTGGATATTCCTATTATCTTATTGGTCACTGGGATCGGGCAGAAGGGCAGTACCAGACCGCACTTGGCCTTGCCCCCGGACACGAGCGTACCTGGCGAAATCTTGGCCAGTTATATACCCGGCTGGAGCGCTATGACGAAGCGTTGGATGCGTTCGCGAAGGTAATGAGCGAAGCTGACGCGTTGAATACCATGGGCTACATCCGTATGGCTGAAGAGGATTATCGACAGGCTGAGGCATTCTTCCAGAAAGCCGCCAAGGCGTCTCCCAGCTACCACGTGACATCCAACGAGAATCTCGAGCAGGTACGACGGTTGATTGCACGTGAGTAATCAGTTTGGCGTGCAATTTCGCTGTTTAATTTTGTAATGCGGCGGCGGGGGGATTCGTTCTCTCCGTCCTGTCCCTCTCCGGAACCTCTCTCCTAAATGTCTTGATTACCTTTTTAAAACAAAGTCTTGGCGGCGACCCTGCCATCTGTCATATGGTTACAGTCGATGTCATTGTGTTTGTGAGTGTAAGCGCCAACTTCTTGACGAAATGGCCGTGAAAAATAGGGAACCAGAGCGCAAATAACCGAAAAATCCCACGATATGATTTGCCCAGATTGTCAATAAATTGGTGCAAAATATGTCATATCGCGGCAAAAAAATATCGAGGCAAGGGCTGCTATTGGTTCCTGCGGTGGTTCTGCTAGCGGGTTGCGGTTCAGGTGGCTCCGGTAGTGATAGTGAAGCAGCCGCACAGTCGCAGGCAAACGGCAATACCGGTGAACCCGTGGTGAAAGTTGCGGGTGCGGCTGTCAAAGGTATCATTCAACAGGGAATGGTCACGGCCAATCGTTTGATTGCAGACAAAGACGGGACTTATTCACTGGATCGGTTGGCCGCCAAAACTGTCAGAACTGCTGAAGACGGCAGTTACGAGCTGCAGCTGCGGGGCAAGGCCGACGGCTGGGCACTGGTTGAGCTCAGAACTGACCAGCAAACCCGCATGGTCTGCGACGTCCTTCCCGGCTGTGATCAGGCAGGCGGAGGCACGATTGTCTTTGGGCAGACCCTGAGCCTGGACAGTGAGTTCAGTCTGCGTGGTGCTGGCGATCTGATTTCCGAAACAGTGTATCTGACACCACTGACCCATCTTGCGGTGGCGGTCGCGGAGAGAAACCTGCAGGGGTTGTCTCCTGACGCACTGGCCGGCGCTTACACGACCGTTGAAAACTGGTTTGGGCTGTCAGCCGGTGCTCTCCATTTGTCACCGCCTGACCTGACACAACTGGATCAATTGAACGATGTCTCCGCCGATGCCCTGCAGGTGGCGATTGCCAATGCAGCCTTTCTGGCACTGGTAAACGACAATCCCCAGTGGAGCACCATCTCCCACGTTCTGAGTGATATGACGACCCAGATTGCTGACACCGGCCAGATTCAGATCACCGGTGATGGTGAAAGCCTGGCCCTTTCAGATCTGGTAGCCGCTTCGGCATTGCAGGCATCAGAGCTTCAGTTGGTGGTGGACTCCAGCATCATCAGCCAGAAACTTGCAGTGGTGGAGAATCGTAATGTGCAGCGATTCAAGACTATTGCTGGTGTTTACGACGAGTCCGATACCAGTCTCGCTGACTCGGGAGAAACAACGTCTGGATCTGATGGCGCCATTGACGGTGGCGATGGCTCTGGTACAGACACCTCAGGTGACACGACAGATTCCGGTAGCACTGGCACCGCCATCCCCGCAGATGCTGCCCTGTTAAGCTGGACTGCGCCGCTGACCCGGGAAAACGGTGACAGCCTCAGCATGGGGGAAATCGCCGGTTATGAAGTGGTCTATGGCACCTCTGCTGACGCGATGGACCAGTCTCTGGCTATTGGTGACGCCTCGGTTGACGAACTGTTGGTTGATCAGCTGAGTGAAGGTACCTGGTATTTTGCCATGCGCACCCTCGATACCGATGGCAATCGAAGTCAGCTGTCTGAGGTCGTTTACAAGCAGATCTGATAGCGGTATCGGGCGTCCAGGGAGGGCCGCCCGATGTTGGTGTGCTGGATTACAAAGCCCGGGCAGGGCTTCCAATGTAAAGATAAACCGACCTGCGCCAGCGATCCTCGACATGGTGGACGGAAACCACCGGCATCCCGGCGTCCTGGGACCTGAGGCGGGTTACCACCCCGGCAGCCTCGCCATCTCTCTCCCGTGCTCCTTCCTCCAATACCCATTCTGGTCCCAGGCAACTTGATACCTGTTCCACCGCCTGATCGTAGCGCGTGACTGCAACCTCCGGGTCTGGTGCGCCAACGGTGCATACGTAGGCTGAGTCTGCGTTGCCCCAGGCCCAGATTTCACAATGCCCTTTAATGAGTTCTTCTTTCGCGCGGTAAATGGTCACCGTGCTGAAGTCTGTGCCGCCTTTTCGATAGGCACTGAATTCCGCCGGGTAATCCGCCAGGATATTTTTCAGGGTGGCACACGGATTTTCGGTGCCGCTCTTCAGAGTTTCCTGAAAGGCGCAGCCGGTTAGTGAGAATGCCATGAAAGCTAATGGAACGGTCAATCGAGTTTTCATCGTTTTGCCCATCAAACGTGGATGATCGGAAGTCGGCTTCCTGTCATGTAGCGTAATTACCATAGGGATGTAAAGGTTAAACCGGTGGATTAACCAAGAAATGGCCAGGCGTCGGTAGGTTGACTACTCTTAAACTCAATCCTGAGCATGCATCCTCGGCCTGACAAACCAATCAAGGAAGACTATTGATGTTTCGATTCTGTCCCTTTTATCCGCTCTATGGGAAATCACCTGTCCACATACTGGTTGGCGTTCTCTTCCTTGCCCAGATTGTTGGGTGCTCCGAGCCGACCGAAGCTCCCCAGGCGGCGCCGGTTTCTGTGTCGGTAGTTGTGCTGGAAAAAGCGGAAGTGCGGCCATCCCGGGAGTTTGTTGCCAGAACAGCCGCTTCGGCCAAGGCAGATATCTCTGCGCGAATTGAGGCAGAAATCAGGGAAATCCAGTTTAAAGAGGGTTCCAGAGTCGAGCAGGGACAACTGTTGATCCGTCTGGAAGATACCAATGTCGGGGCCGACCTTAGCCAGGCACAGGCTGAACTGGCTGCTGCCCGGGCTGAGCTACAATCGGCGGATAAAAATCTCAAACGTGGTGAAGAGGTTGCGGGCAAAGGCCACCTCTCTGCGGCTGATCTCGACAAGCTGAAAGACCGTCTCAGCGCTGCCGAAGGGCGTTTCAAGGCGGCGGAAGCCGCCGTGCAGAAAGCGTCGAACAACCTTGGCTACACAGAAATAAGAGCCCCCATTGATGGCTGGATAGGAAAACTGAACTTCGATGTCGGCACAGTTGTCAGCCCAGCCAGCGGCGCCATCACAGAAATCCTGGTGACCGATCCTATATACGTGGAGTTCCAGCTGAATGAAGCGGATTACGTGAGTTATCGGCGAGCAGGAAGGGACGCTGCCGAAACCATGGTCAGTAATCTGTCTCTGTATCTGACGTTACCTGATGGAGAAAGATTCTCCGAGAGAGGTGTGCTGGATTTTGCTGATGTCAGTACGGACGCCAGCACGGGGACCGTTGCCATGAGGGCGGTCTTCCCTAACCCAGGTGCCGTTCTGTTGCCGGGATTGTATGTGACCCTGAATGTGGAAGGGCAGGCCGGCGAGGCGAAGATACTGGCACCTCAGGTCGCCATACAGGAGACGATAGAAGGCCAGTTTGTGCTGTTAGTTGATGACCAGCAGCAAGTGATCCAGCGCTTTATCAAAACCGGGCCGCGCCGGGGCGCGATGGTAGTGGCAGAATCGGGGCTGAAAGCTGGCGAGAGGGTCATTGTTGAAGGACTGCAGAAAGTCCGTACCGGAATTAACGTTAACCCGGTACCCAAACAGATTGATCCGGATACCGGTGCGCTCGTTGACGCTGGTGAGGCCGACCAATGATCAGCGGCGTCTTTATCCAGCGGCCAAAATTTGCATTCGTCATTTCCATTCTGATCACCCTGGCGGGACTTCTTGCGCTTCGGGGGTTACCGGTCAATATGTATCCGGATATGGCGCCACCCCAGATCCAGGTATCAGCGTCACTCCCCGGTGCCAGCTCCCAGGTGGTTGAGGAGGCGGTTGTTCGCCCGATTGAGCAGCAGCTCAATGGTGTTGAGGGCATGATCTATATTGAATCGACTGCGTCCAGCGACGGTACGGCGAAAATTACCCTGACGTTCGAAAGTGGCATTGATACTGATATCGCCCAGGTCAATGTGCAGAATCGGGTTGCGCTGGCCGAGCCATTTTTACCAGATGAAGTCAGAAGGCAGGGCGTGATCGTCAGTAAGCAGTCGGGCAACATGCTGATGGGTATCAACCTGACGTCCGACCGTCCGGATCTGGACGGCGTCTTTCTAAGCAACTATGCCTCGAATAATCTGGTTGAGGCCCTGGGGCGCGTTCCAGGTGTTGGCTCCGCAGAGGTGATGGGAGCAAAAGATTACAGCATGCGAGTCTGGCTGGATCCTCAGCGCATGTCATCTCTCGACATCACCGTTGCGGAAGTAGCCGCAGCACTGCGGGAGCAGAACCAGATTGTCGCCGCCGGCAAACTGGGGCAGCCACCGGTGCCAACCGGACAACAGTTTGTATACAGCATACAGAGCAGTGAACGGCTGTCGGATCCTGACGAATTTGCCCAGACCATTCTTCGTGCGAAGCCTGACGGTGGGTTTGTACGTCTTCGTGACGTTGGACTGATCGAGTTGGGAGCCCGCTCCTATGCCTCCACCGCCAAACTCAACAATCAGGATACGGCGTTCCTGGTTATCTATCAGTTACCAGATGCCAATGCGCTTGAGGTTGCGGATAGGGTGAAACAGGTCGTTGCAGATGCCGAACCGGGGTTTCCGGACGGTGTCGGTTACAGCGTGCTCTACGACACCACGGAGTTTATCAGCCGCTCGATCGACGAGGTGATCGTCACCTTGTTCCAGGCTATCGGATTAGTCATCCTGGTGGTCTTCCTGTTCCTGCAAAACTGGCGAGCGACCCTCATTCCCAGTATTGCTATTCCTGTCTCACTGATTGGCACATTTGCGGTCATGGCGGTGCTGGGTTACTCCATCAATACCATCACCCTGTTTGGTCTGGTGCTTGCTATAGGCATCGTGGTTGACGATGCCATTGTGGTGATCGAAAACGTTGAACGTATCCTGCAGGAAGAAAAACTGCCCATCCGCCAGGCGGTAACCAAAGCCATGGCGGAGGTTACAGGCCCCGTGATCGCCACCACCCTGGTGCTGCTGGCGGTGTTTGTTCCGGTGGGCTTTATGCCGGGCATTACCGGTGAGCTGTACAAGCAGTTTTCTGTCACTATTTCGGTGGCGGTTGTCATTTCGTCGATTAATGCCTTGACCCTGAGCCCGGCACTGTGTGTCTCTCTGCTGGGTCGAGGGGGGGATCAGTCCATTCGCTGGTTGCGCCCATTTGAACAGTTGATTGTCAGTGGAACGAAGGGCTACAAAAGCCTGGTGACGCGCCTGCTCCGCAAGGGTGCGTTGGTGGGTGTCGGAGTGGTTGCCATCCTCATCGCTGGCGCCGGCCTGTTCAAGGCGGTGCCGACGGCGTTTGTGCCACCGGAGGATCAGGGATTCCTGTTTGTGGATGTGCAGTTGCCTGATGCTGCGTCGCTTGAACGAACCGATGCCGTGCTGGAAAAAGTGACTGACATGGTGCTGGAAGATCCAGCCGTGACCGATTTTATTACGGTATCCGGGTTCTCCCTCTTAGGTGGGGCCAACTCCAATAACGGCCTGGGGATCGTCATGTTGAAAGACTGGGAGAATCGGGAGAGCGATGATTTAGGGCTGCAGCAGGTCATTCCGCGGCTGTTTTCTCGCCTATGGACGGTTCCCGAGGCTCAGGTGATGGTGTTCAACCCACCGCCCATTCCGGGACTGGGCACCTCGGCAGGGTTCGACTTCCGTCTCCAGGACAACCTTGGGCGAGATGTGTCCGAGCTTTCCCAGGTCATGAACGGCCTGATTTTTGAGGCTAACCAGCAGGAATCGCTGTCCCGGGTTTACAGCACCTACCGCGCCAATATTCCTCAGTATTTGCTACAGGTGGATCGTAATAAGGCCAAGGCGTTGGGCATACAGCTCTCCGACATATTCTCCACTCTACAAACCCAACTTGGTTCGCTTTACGTCAATGACTTCACCCGCTTCGGCAAAAACTACCGGGTGTTGTTGCAGGCTGAGGGAAGTTTTCGGCAAACCCCGGAGGATCTTTCCTTTTACTATGTGCGCAATCAGCAAGGCGACATGGTGCCCCTGACAACTCTGGCTTCATTGGAACCGGTTCTGGGACCTTCAAGTATTCAACATTTCAATCTCAAGCGTTCCGTAACTCTGTCCGGTGAGGCCGCCTCTGGGTTTGCCAGTGGCGATGCGCTCAAGACCATGGCAAAACTGTCTGAGAAACTGCCCCAGGGCTATACGTTCAGCTGGGCGGGTCAGAGCCTGCAGGAAATACAGGCGGGTAGCCTGGCCACAGTGATTTTCCTGCTGGCTATCGTGTTTGTTTACCTGTTCCTCGTCGCCCAGTATGAGAGCTGGAGTCTTCCTGTGGCGGTCATTGGCGCGGTTCCCCTCGCCATGTTCGGTGCCATGGGCGGGCTGTGGCTGCTGGGCCTGGCCAACAACGTATACGCCCAGGTGGGCCTGGTGTTGTTGATCGGACTTTCTACCAAAACCGCTATTCTCATTGTTGAATTTGCAATGCAGCTTCGGCAATCGGGCCTCTCAACCGAGGAGGCCGCAAGAAAGGCGGCCGTTCTGCGTTTTCGTGCGGTCTTGATGACAGCGCTTTCCTTTGTACTTGGCGTTTTGCCACTTGTGTTCGCTAGCGGTGCCGGCGCAGCCAGCCGCATCAGCCTGGGTATTACTGTGCTGAGCGGCATGGTTGCAGCGACCATTATGGGGACGTTGCTGGTGCCGGTCTTCTACCAATGGATCCAGAAAGTCCGGGACAGGGTCCGCGATTCTAGTGGATCAGAGTCGCGCCAGGATTCGATTGTTCCATAGAAAACAGGCTTCAGGCTTTGCAGGTCAATACGCAAGCTCAAGTTTCGGAGCCGTTTGGAACATGCCTTGTAACCGCGCCACCAGCGCATCCACCCGTCGTTCCGCTTCAGCAACGGAAGTCGCCAACGCGTCGCCGCCTTCCTCCTGATTCTCGATGGCAATACAGTGCACATCGGTGATGCCGATAAACTCAAGCACCGTGGTCAAGCTGGGCTCAAGGTGATTCATATGTGCCAGTTCGGCGCCCGGTTCAAATCCCGCGCCACCGCGAGACGAGAGAATAACCGCGTGGCGGGGGCGGTCTGCGAGCAGCGGTGTGAATGGGTCTTCGGGAGTTGACGGGTCATAGTCCACGGTCCGGCCCATGCGAACCACCTGGTCGACCCAGGCCTTGAGGGCAGCCGGCATGCCGAAGTTATACAACGGTGCGCCAATCACCAGTATGTCCGCTGTGACCAGTTCATCGATCAGTCGGTCACTTTCTGCCCTGCGAGCCTTCGAGGCTGCGGCTCGCCACGAGAGTGCCAAGCAGGCCGCCCGGGAACTGTCGGTGACCGCAACGGCCATCAGCCATCAGGTGCGCGGGCTTGAAGAAGCGTTAGGCGTTGCCCTGTTCGTTCGCAAACCCCGACAGCTGGTGCTGACGCCTCAGGGGAGGGAGTTGCAGGAGGTGTTGGGTTTAGCCTTCGACAACATCAGCAACACTGTTGAACGGTTAAAAGCAGTGCCAACGCGCCAGGCAATCACCCTCTCTACGACGCCGGCCGTAGCTGTGCGCTGGCTGTTGTCCTGGGTATGCATGTTGCGGGATACCCATCCGGACATTGACCTGCGTATTCATGCCTCACACGAAGCGGTGACGTTAGACGGAGTAACGGCGGATCTGGCGATCCGCTACGGAGATGGTCATTGGCCGGGCCTGGTCGCTGAAAAGCTGTTTGATAACACCTTCATACCGGCCTGCAGCCCTCTTTTGGGGCTTACCAGGGTGGAGGATCTGCCGAGCCATCCACTGATTCACTTTCGTCCCCAGCAGGTAGCTGTGACGCCAGTGGATTGGGAAGGCTGGCAGAAGCGGGCGGGAATACCGGAGTTGGATGTCAGTGCCGGACTGGTGTTTTCAGACGAGACCCACGCCATCTCCGCTGCGGTGGGTGGACAGG
>NZ_KE007326.1:110994-190442 GCF_000397065.2 Marinobacter lipolyticus SM19 | reverse complement strand
CCCCGAAAACCCGCCGGCAGGACCCGACGATACTGGCCATCCGTGACTGGGTGCTCAACGTACCGGGCGGTTTATGCCCGGTATCGCCAGCGCCAGCTGTCTGACCTTCAGGCCATGGCAACGTTCATCTGCTCGGCCAGAGCATCATCCAGTTTATTGGCACGTTTGGCCGCTGGCCGACTTTCCGTGCGGTTCACATATTCCAGAAAGACCTCGTTCGTCGGTATGTTTTTCTGCATCATTTCCCACCAGAGATAACTGCTGACCAGCACATCCGCGGCGGTGAACTGATTCCCGCAGATGTACGGGGTCTGGCCAAGCACTTTCTCCAGGGTATTGATGCTGTCTTCCACGCGGCCGCAGCCGACGGCTTGTACGTTGCTACAATCGATTTTCCAGCCATAGGCGAGGGCGCTGGTGGCCATCTCAAACGGGCCTGCCATGAAGAACAGCCAACGGTAATAGGCTCCACGTTCGGGGGACTGTGGTGGCGGCGCCAGCTCTTTCTCCGGAAACTGGTCCGCCAGGTAAGCGCAGATGGCCGCCACCTCGGTCACGATCGTGTTGCCGTGTTTGATGGCCGGCACCTTGCCCATGGGGTTGATGGCCAGGTACTCCTGGGACTTCATATCCGGGCCGAATTCCATCGTCTCTACCGAGTAGGGAATACCGACTTCTTCCAGTATCCAGCGTACAACGCGCCCGCGGGACATAGGATGGGTGTAAAAGGTGAGTTCTGACATGTCGATCTCCTTTTCCTGTCAGTGTTTCAAAGGAAGTGATGTACTGCGAGATCAGATTAATTTGTAAATAGGTAAGAATCTGTCCTAAATAAATCGGACAATAGAATTTATATGAGAATCATCGGAAATCGACGCCAGGAGGAAGGCGATTATGTCTGGTCCTACAACCCGCGTGCTTACCGTGCTTGAGTTATTACAGGCCCACGGCCAGATTGGCGGCGCAGAGCTGGCGGAACGGCTGGGCGTGGACCGGCGGACGATCCGCCGCTACATCACGGTGCTTGAGGACCTGGGCATTCCGGTGATGACGGAACAGGGGCGCTACGGTGGTTACCGATTGGTTGCGGGATTCAAGTTACCGCCAATGATGTTTACAGATGAAGAAACCCTGGCGGTTTCCCTGGGGCTGCTGGCGGCCCGGCAACTCGGGCTGGCGGATGCGGCGCCAGCCATTGCCAGTGTGCAGGCGAAGCTGGAACGGGTGATGCCAGCCAATCTGAAAAAGCGGGTGCGGGGTGTCAGCGATAACACCCGGGTAATCCTGCCCCGGGGTGAACCCAGCCTGGATGACCGCGCCCTACAGACTCTGACTGCTGCCACGGAAGCCGCGCGGACCGTTGGATTTACCTACCACTCCCCACAGCACGGTGGGATGGCGCGCCAGGTCGATCCCTATGGACTGGTGTTCCGACAGGGGCGCTGGTACCTCACGGGGTTCTGCCATCTCAGGGAGGCCATGCGGTCGTTCAGACTGGATCGCATCAGCGGTGTTCACTTGATGGCGGGCACCTTCCAACGGCCGCCAGACTTCGATGCGGCGGAGTTCCTGAGCGACAGCTTCCTGTCCTGGGGCCGAACCCATGAGGTGTCGTTGTTGCTGCACACGGATCGCGAGTCCGCCTCAGCTGTGTTTGATTTCCATTCATCCTGCGCAGAGCAGTTTGAACAAAGCGATGAGGGGTTACTGCTGACTACCCGCACCGATAGCTTCGAGTGGTTCGCCTGGTGGCTGGTGCAGCTCCCGTTCCGGTTTACCATTCTGAAGCCTCAGGGATTGAAGGATGCCTTGCGGAAGCATGCCACACGGTTGCTGGAATGTTGTGAGTAACTGCAAGGCAGTTTCCCGTCACCCCACAAACATCCTTTTCGCCAACGGCAACCCCTTCAGACCACTGACCGCCACGGTGGCCAGTAACCCACCAATCATCGCCCCGGCCACACCACAGGTCATCACATCCTGGCCAGTGAGATATAGACCGGGAATGCGGGTTTTGGGTTTCAGCCAGTCCTGTTCGAAGCGGCTCGGAGTATGATTCAGGCCGTAAATTTCGCCTTTGCTATAACGGCAGAAGTAGTCAGTCGACAATGGTGTGGACAACTCGTAGTAATCCACCTTGCCTTCCAGTTGTGGAAATTTTTCGTACAGTTTGGCCAGCAGTCGCTGGGCGTAGGCTTCCTTCTTTGCTTCGTATTCGTCGCCACGCTTGCCCCAGGTTTTGTCTGACCAGTCTTCGTACCAATCGTAAGGACCGGGCGCGACGATCTCGATGGTGGCGCGACCGGGGTAGCGCTCGGCAAAGCTCGGGTCCTTGGCGGAGGGGAATGAGATGTATGTCAGCGGAATGTCAGTCTCTTCCGGCGCAGCTATAAAATCACTGATCTGCTTTTCGTAATTGGTGCCCGGGTAGATCCAGTAATTGGTTTTTGGTAGCTGCAGGTTTTCGGCGGTATCCTGCAGGCCAATGTACAGGCAATTGCTGGCCATTGAGCGTTCCACGGTTTTCAGCTTTTGCTGGTAATAGTCCCGATGGGGTGCGGATTCTGGCAGCAGCTTGTCAAAGGTGTTGAACACGCCTGCGTTACTGATCACCAGAGGAGCGTGGACTTCTTCACCGTCGGCCATACGGACGCCGACTGCTTTGCCTTTTTCGATCAGGATTTCCTTCACATCGGCATAGGTGAACACCTCGCCGCCGCCCTGCTGGATGACCGGGATGATGGTCTTGGCCATTTCCGAGGCACCACCGATCGGGTAGTAGCCGCCGTAGAGATAATGCCGTGCAATCAGGGCGTGGATGATAAAGCTGGACTCCGCCGGTGGCAGGCCGTTGTCCCCCCACTGGCCGGTGAGCACGGCAATCAGTTCCTGGTTGCTGGTCAGGCCCTCCAATACCTCACGAGTGGGGCGGTTCAGGAAGGTGGGCGCGGTACGGCCAACCAGCTTGCGTAGAGGGCCGGCGGCCAGGTCGGGCAGGACCTTGCCAACGACCAGCCCCGGCATGGCTTTGGCCACCTGCTTCAGATAATCCAGGTAGGTGTCGATGGCCATTTCCTCACCGGGGAAGGCCTGCTTCAGTTCGGCTTTGAAATTGTCTGGTCCGGCCACCAGATCCACATGGCGATCGCCAATAAAGATGCGGTCAAAATGGCTGTCCATGGGAGCCCACTTCAAATGGCCATCGGTAATATGGTCGAACAGGCGCTTGGTCAGCGTGTGATCCGCGCCCACGTCACCAATATAGTGAACGCCCACGTCCCACTCGTAACCGTTGCGGTCGTAGCTATGGGTAAAACCGCCGGCGGTGTAATGCTGCTCGAACACCACCACCTTCTTGTCCAGTTTGCTCATGCACGCCGCCGTGGTCAGCCCGCCAATGCCTGAGCCGATAACAATAGCGTCATAGGGGCCGTCCAGGCGATTGGCGCGGTAACGACGGCCGACACGAATGGTGCTTGGTTTAGGGCTGCTCATGTTGTGGTGTCCTTGTGTTGTTCGTTATCAGCGAGAGATCCGTCCAGCAGAAGGGTGACGACGCCTTCCGTCAGCTGGGGGGCCGCATCGGCACTGGGTAAATGCCCGTCGATGGTCAGTTGTGAAAGTCCATGCACCAGTGACCAGGCGGCAGCGGTCATCAACGCCAGTGGCATGGGTTTGATATATCCGACTTTCTGGGCCCGGGCAATGGTGTCTTCCAGCACCTGAAACGCGCCTTTGCCGGCGGTGTCCAGGCGAGGGTGAACGCCCTTGGGCAATACCCGCCCGCCAAACATCAGCCGGTACAGGTTGGGTTCGTCCTGCGCAAAAGATACGTACACCAGACCAATATCAATCAACGCCCGCCGGGGGGCGCTTTGGTCCACCGCCAACAATCGTTCCCGCAGCGCCTCGAATCCGGTCACGGCCAGCTCTGCCAGCAGGCTTTCCCGGTCAATGAAATGGCGATACAGCGCCGGCGCGCTGACCCCGATCTGCTTGGCCAGTGCCCGCAGACTGATGGCGGCATCACCATGCTCCCGCAGGATTTCCAGGGCCAACTGGTGCGCCTGCTGGGGCAGGTCGCCATGGTGGTAAGAGACTTTGAGAGGTTTTAGGCCGTCAGGCATAAGTTATCACCAATAACATTGTTAACGATGATAACATCATTCATTGGACGCGGTTGTCAATATCCACAACCAGATAAAAAAACCCAACCAGGGAGCTGATTGGGTCTGAGCAAAGAGACAACGGCGGGAAGCTAAACGAATAAACTGCTCAGAAAGTCATTTCCGGTACTTCGTCCGGAACGATAAGGCGGCCAGCGGTTTTTGCGACAATCTCCTCGACCGATACGCCGGGAGCGCGTTCCTTGAGAATGAAGGCTCCGTCACTGATCTCGAGCCAGGCCAGGTCAGTCAAAACTTTCTTGATACATCCGGCTCCCGTTAGCGGCAGGGTACAACGGTCAAGCAGTTTGGACTCATTGTTTTTGGAGGCATGGGTCATGGTAACGATGATGTTATCTGCGCCAGCCACCAAGTCCATGGCGCCGCCCATCCCCTTGACCAGCTTGCCGGGAATCATCCAGGAAGCAATGTTGCCATGGACGTCGACCTCAAAGGCACCAAGAACGGTCAGATCGACATGACCGCCACGAATCATTGCGAACGATTCTGCGGATGAAAAGATCGTGGCACCGGGAAGTGTGGTAACAGTTTGCTTGCCGGCATTGATCAAGTCCGCATCCAGCTCACTCTCCGTCGGATACGGTCCCATGCCAAGGAGGCCGTTCTCGGATTGAAGCATGACTTCCAGGCCTTTCGGAACGTAGTTGGCAACCAGGGTCGGTATGCCGATCCCCAGATTAACGAAGTAACCATCTTTTAATTCGCGCGCTACGCGCATCGCTATCTGTTCTCGTGTTAACGCCATGGTGCTCTCCATCGGCTATCTGTTGTTTTTGGGGAGGGTGGGGCTCGGAAAATCTAGGAACTGCGAACCGTGCGCTGCTCGATGCGCTTTTCAAATACCCCCTGGATCAATCGATCGACGTAGATTCCGGGGGTATGAATCTGGGTCGGGTCCAGCTCTCCCGGCTCTACAATCTCTTCAACCTCGACAACGGTGATTTTTCCAGCCGTGGCAGCCATGGGGTTGAAGTTCTGAGCGGTGTGGCGATACATGACATTGCCATAACGGTCCGCTTTCCAGCCCTTAATGATCGCGAAATCGCCTCGAATGGCCTCTTCAAGAATATAGGGGCGACCGTCGAATTCACGTACTTCCTTGCCTTCAGCAATAGGTGTCCCGTAACCGGTTGCGGTATAGAACGCCGGAATGCCGGCTCCGCCGGCACGCATTTTTTCGGCCAGGGTGCCCTGTGGTGTGAGTTCCACTTCCAGCTCACCTTCGATCAGCTGCTTTTCGAAGAGCGCGTTTTCGCCCACGTAGGACGAGACCATTTTGCGGATCTGCTTGTCTTCCAGCAGAAGGCCAAGACCAAAACCATCGACGCCACAATTGTTGGAAACAATCGTCAGATCCCGGACACCCATTCGCTGGATCTCGACAATCAGGTTTTCCGGAATGCCGCACAGTCCGAATCCACCAGCGATTACGGTCATTCCATCCTCAAGACCCGCCATTGCATCTGCGTAGCTGTTTACGACTTTATCGAAGCCGGCCATATCTGATCCCCCTGCTTATTGTTGTTGCCGTCCACCGAGTCAGTGGCTTCTACTGGAATCAGTTTGCCTTACGACAATAAATTAATTAAATTTGAAATATATTTTCATTAATAAGAATTTCAAATGATGACGGTTAAGCAATTACGGGCCTTTCTGGCGGTGGCGAGAACCAAAAGCTTTGCGGAAGCGAGCCACCTGGTTCATTTGTCTCAACCCGCTTTGAGTCTTGCGATCAAGAAACTGGAGGAGTCATTGGGAGGTGCACTGCTGATTCGTACCACTCGGGTTGTCACATTGACTCCCGAAGGACAAGCGTTGTTTGAGAAAGGCCAGCGTTTGCTCGCGGACTGGGACAACACCGAAGATGAACTTGAGCAACGATTTTCATTGCAGCGGGGAAAGGTCGCTGTAGCTGCTATGCCATCTTTTGCCGGGACCCTGCTTCCCAGGGCTCTTTACGACTATCGCGAGCGCTACCCCAACATCCGCGTTGAGGTGCATGATGTTATTGCGGAGCGCGTAGTGGAAATGGTGCGTGAGTCAAAGATTGAAGTGGGGATAACCTTTGATCCCGGGGCGTCTGAAGACCTGAAATTCACCCCGCTTTTTGACGATGAGTTCATCGCGGTACTGCCTGCGAATCATCCAGGGGCTGGGCAATTAGTGATGTCCTGGAGCAGGCTACTGGAGTGCGATTTCATTGCATTGCAAAGACCTTCTCAACTTCGTGCACGAATGGAAACAGAGTTGAGGGCGTGTGGCCTCAAGCTTGATGTCGCTTTTGAGGCGCATCAGTTGGCGACTGTTGGTCGTATGGTATCTCAAGAGCTTGGGGTAGCGGCTGTGCCGTCATTATGCCGTCAGCAGATGGAAGAGATGGGGGCTCGTTGCGTTAAGCTTGTAGAACCGGTTATATCCCGTCGCGTGGGTGTCCTTACCCGATACCGGGGTACCTTATCCGCAGCGGCTCAGGGATTGGTCAACGTGATGAGGGCAAGTCTCGGAGAACAGACTTAGAGAGTGACTCGGCTCATTGCTGCCAACAACGATACCAGCCGCCCCTTTCGCTCACTTCCAGGTCTGTCATATAGAGGTCTGACAGGTTTGGCCCCGTCAGGATGGCCCCCTTGGGGCCATCAGCCACCACACGCCCTTCTTTTAGCAGGACGACTCGTTCTATCTCAGGAATGATTTCATCAATATGGTGCGTAGCGATAATCATGGAGTGATTGCCGGAGCAATATTGGCGCAATAAATTGAGTAACGTTGTGCTTGCGCCAATATCCAGCCCCGCAGAGGGTTCATCCAGGATCAAAGCCTTCGGATGGTTAACCATGGCGCGAGCTATCAACAACCGGCGCTTCTGACCGGTGGACAAGCGCTGAAACATACGCTGCGCTAACGGAGTCATCCCCACCCTGTCCAGCATTTCTTCAGCGAGCTGCCTGTGTTTGCTTGTGGGTTGCAGGTGATCGTGGGCCCCGATAGCTCCAAAGAAGCCCGAGGTAACCACGTCAAGCGCGGTCGTGTATGGAGTGTAATCCTCCTGCAGGTCCTGAGAGACAATTCCGATTTTTGATTTGAACTCCCATATGACGGTTTCTTCGTCGAACACCCTGACGTAACTATCGGGGGTATCCACTGGATAGATATCCCGTGAGAGCACCTTCAGCAGTGTGCTTTTGCCAGATCCGTTGGGACCAAGAATGGCCACCCGTTCGCCATCCTCAATCGTTAGGGAGACCTCCTGAATTGCCTTGGTAGCTTGTTGGTAGGCGGTAATACGGCGGATATCTATCATCACTTTATCCTTCCATCACATTGATCAGTCTTTGTTCTACGGGCGGCTGTATATGCTATCTCGTCCCACTCAGATGTCGTGTATTTTACAGATAATATACAATAGTTGAAAAATATATAATATGGGTTTAGAGTGTTGGTGAACTGGAGAGAGGTGTACACGATTACCTGTAATCAAACCCGTTACGCAGATCTCTCTTATTGTGGGCTAAAAAAAGAGATTAATAACAATGAGATACCTGAGATTTATTCATAATGGTAAGCCAGTGCTGGGAGTCAGGACAGAAACCGGCGTACACATCGTGGGTGAGCGCGATCTTGAATCGCTGCTGGCGGAGGGGATTGATCTGGCCTCTTTCGGTCATGGAGCTGTGCGGTTTGGAGACGAAGTGGTTGTTCCGGAAGACGCTTATCTGCCGTTAATGCAACGCCCGACAAAAGTGATATGCGTTGGCCTCAACTATTCGGAACACATCGATGAGTCTCCCTATGATCGGCCGGATTACCCCACGCTGTTTCCGCGATTCAATTCCAGCCTGACCGCCCATGGGAAGCCGATTGTTGTACCTCGAATCTCGGATTCACTCGATTACGAGGGTGAAATGGCGGTGGTACTCAAGAGCGGTGGTCGCCACATCTCCAGGGAAGACGCACTGAACTGCGTAGCCGGGTATTCGATCTTTAATGAGGCGTCGGTGCGGGAGTATCAGTTCAAATCGCCGCAGTGGACGGTTGGAAAGAACTTTGATGATACCGGGGCATTTGGTCCGGAACTGGTGACTGCCGACGAGCTCCCCGCAGGCGGGAAAGGGCTGCTTCTCGAGACGAAGGTCAATGGTGAAGTGGTTCAGTCAGCCAGCACAGACACCATGATTTTCGATGTAGCCACACTGATCTCCACTATCAGCGAAGCAATAAGCCTCGAAGCAGGGGACGTGATTGTAAGCGGTACTCCCTCAGGCGTCGGATTCGGCATGGATCCCAAGCGCTATCTCAAGCATGGCGACACCGTAGAGGTGAGTATTGAGGGTATTGGCACGCTTCGTAACAAGGTTGTGGATGAGCTGAAGTAGTCCAACCGTTTCATAAATACTATAAAAACAAGGTGAGTATTATGAATAAACTTCAAACCAAGGTTTTAATTATAGGGGCCGGCCCTGCCGGCCTGGCCACGTCTTTGGCGCTCTCCCGCTATGGTATTCCCCATGTCCTTGTTTCGAAGTATCCGGGAACCGCCAACTCCCCCAGGGCACACATTACCAACCAGGGTTCCATGGAGGTCTTCCGGAGCCTGGGTGTAGAAGAAGAAGTCTGTAAAGTGGCCACTCGTTCTGACTGGATGGCTAACAATGTCTGGAGTACCGGGTTCAGCGGCCAGGAGATTGCACGGCTACAGACCTGGGGGCAGGGCCCGGAACGAAAATCCGACTATGATGCGGCCAGCCCCACTTCGATGTGCAACATCGGCCAGCACGAACTTGAGCCAGTTCTCCTGCGGGTTATTGATTCTTTGGGCGTTGCGGAGCGCAAGTTCTATCACGAACTGGTGAGCTTTGAGCAGGACAGCAATGAAGTGGTTGCCGAACTGCGCTGCCGTGAAACGGGCGATCTGGTTGAAGTGCACGCTGACTACATGATTGGGGCCGACGGCGGTCGCAGCATGGTTGCGGAGAATCTCGGCCTTGAGATGCTCGGTGCCATGGGGTTGGGGCATGCGGCAAATATCTGGCTGGAAGCCGATCTGAGTCATTTGGTCGCCCACCGGCCCGGGGTGCTTTACTGGATGATGACGCCTGGTAATGAGTACTGGGTGGGAGGTGGCACCTTCATTAACGTGAAGCCCTGGAATGAATGGATCATGCTGTTTATGTATGACCAGGAGAGGGGCGAGCCGGATTTCAGCGACGAGGCGTTGATAGATCGCGCCCGGAAACTGATCGGCGATCCTGATGTCAAGATTAAAATCAAAGCCAAGAGCAAGTGGACCATAAACCATTGTGTGGCTAGCAACTACAGCAAAGGGCGGGTGCACTGTATGGGGGATGCCGTACACCGTCATCCGCCAGCTAATGGCCTCGGCTCGAATACGTGTGTGCAGGATGGTTTCAATATCGCCTGGAAATTGAAATATGTCCTTGAGGGCAAAGCAGGGCCGGATCTTCTCGTTTCCTACAGCGAAGAGCGTCAACCGGTTGGAAAGCAGGTGGTGGATCGTGCCATCAACAGTGTCCACAACATGGCGGCGTTGAACGAAGCCCTGAACTTCAGGGAAGGTCAGACTCGGGCCGAAGGACAAAGAGAGCTGGATATTACGTTCAGTGATACGCCGGTGGGGGCTGAGCGAAGAAAGCAGTTAAAGGCTGCCGTAGAACTCCAGAACTATCAATTCAACTGTCATGGGGTTGAACTCGGCCAGCGCTACAAAAGCAGGGCGATGGTTTCCGATGGAACCCCGGAGCCCCAGTGCAGGCGCGATCCTGAACTGTATTACCAGCCGACAACCTGGCCTGGCGCCCGACTGCCACACGCGTGGCTGGAGCGGGACAAAAAAGTCATGTCGACTCATGATGTGACTGGTCAGGGGCAGTTTGTGCTTTTGACAGGCATTGGGGGCGACGACTGGGCGACTGAAGTTGAGCGGATTAATGCCGAGACAGGACTTGATATCAAGGTGGTCAGAATCGGTCATGGGCTTGATTACGAAGATATTTACGGCGACTGGATGAGACTTCGCGAGATTAATGATGATGGCTGTGTGCTTGTACGCCCGGACCATTTTGTTGCGTGGCGGTCGGTTTATAAAAGCGATGACAATGTCAGGAAACTGGACGGTGTTGTCCGATCCGTTCTTGATCTCAAATAATTAAAACAAGACAGATTGGTGGCTGAGAGGTTGGGTTCTGACCCTCAGCCACCTCATAGAAAACAGGTGTCATATGGTTACTCATAATCAACCCGAGGTTGCCGTTCACTCGATTGATCATTTCTCTCTGATTGTTCCTGATCTCGAAGTCGCACGAGATTTTTACTCCGAGTTTGGATTGGATGTGTCAGAGGAAGACGGTCGCCTTAGCTTGAAGACTCGAGGCATTGATCACCCCTGGGGATATATTTACGAAGGGAAGAGAAAGAAAACAAACTATATCTGTTATGGGGTGTTTGAGAGGGATATTGAAGCATTAAAGAATCAGGTGACCGGTGCTGGCGTCACGTTGATAGGTCCGCCCGCACAGTGCCCCGTTCAGGATGCTTTTTGGTTCTGCGATCCGGATGGGAATACGGTCGGTGTGCGGGTTGCGGAAAAAGTGACTCCGGACTCCAAGGCACACCATGTGTATAAGTCGGCGCCTGAAGGTCAGTGCGGAGCACTGAATCGCAGAAATGCGCCGCAAGTCAGGCCATCCCGTCTTTCCCACATCCTGATATTCGTCTCTGATGTGGAGCGATCCATAGAGTTCTACCACCAGACCCTTGGGCTGCGTTTATCAGATGTTGCCGAAGATGCAGTGGCGTTCATGCATGCGCCTTATGGCGCCGACCATCATACTCTGGCGTTCGCAAAATCAGATGGTATCGGGATTCACCACACAAGCTGGGACGTGAGCAGTATCGATGAGGTTGGACTTGGGGCCATGCAGATGAAAAACGCTGGGTGGCTCGAAGGGTGGGGGGTTGGCCGTCACGTCCTGGGGTCCAATTACTTCTACTATGTCAGAGATCCCTGGAAGAGTTACTGCGAGTATTCATTTGATATCGATTACATTCCGGCTGGATCAGACTGGAAGGCCGGGCACCATCAGGGGGAGGATTCTCTCTACCTGTGGGGTGAAGACGTCCCTGCCGAATTTGTGAAGAGTTATGAGTTCCGGGAGGAATGAATTGGCCTGGTGCCTACTAGCTCAAGGCTGCCGGGCTTCTGATTCTGGTCTGAAAGCTTTGTTGCGAGAGAGAGCCAGATACCTCCCTGCCAACGGGTGAGGTGTCTGGCTCTCTCTGTCTGCTTTAATGGCTTCTTGAAGCTACTTCTCAGTCATCATTGCCGCGATGGCATCCGCCGTTTTCTCGTAATGGGCAGTTAAAACGGCTTTCGCGCGTTCTACATCCCGTGAAATCACCGCTTCCAGAATCTCTTTATGCTCTGCCGGTACGTCACGCTTTCCTTCCGCCGTGTATTTTTGCGATAAGAATCGATACCTCGACGTCTGATCTCTGAGTGTGGCGGATATTTTCTTCAGCCAGAAAGAGTCGCAGTTTGACAGGAGCGCGTCATGAAAGTCCTTGTGTACCGACTCCCAGCGATCAGACAACTCCCCAGTGTCCGGGTTCTTAAGCGGGAGATTGGTCAGGGTATGATGGACCCCAAGCAGGCGGCTTTCCCATTCCAGGTCCGCATTTCGAATGGAGTTCTCCAGGGCCTGGCACTCGATCATGCAGCGTACATGGGTAATATCGTAAATCTCGCTGGTGGTGATATTCCGAACACTGAATCCCTGATGATCGGCCAACTCGACGAACCCCAATGCGGTCAGTCTGGATAGCGCTTCTCTCAAAGGAATGGAGCTAGCGTCATAGCGCTCCATCAGGTTCTTGATACGGAGTTTGGTCTGGGGCACCAACTCACCATTGATGATGTCCGCCCGGATCTTGTCCTCGACAGTTGAAGCAAGCGTTTTCTTGGGCGCGGATTTAGTAACGTTCGCTGTCATCTATGTACCTCATAACAAAAATTCGGAGCCGTTGGCGGCGCGTCCTGCGTCCACGGTCACCAAAGCAAACTGCCGATAGTCAATTCAATAATATATATCTAGTCGAATTATATACTATATCGAGTGTCAGGCAAGGTGAAGTGAACGTCAACGGCTAAGTAAAGCAACTCCTGCGTACCGCGGCCAGCATAACGCTTTGTTTTCTCGGGGTCGCGCCTCTCATTCCTCTCATCTCAAGATAAAATACAAAACTAAAATAATATACAATTATTGTAAAATAGGTTTTCCAGGGGTATAAATATCTCTAGTTGGTGCTGACGCTACTTATCCGTCGAGATAGGGCGGAGGACGGCCAGCAGAAATAAAGCTAATAAAATCAACAAGAGAAGCGCCTTATGTGCACCCAGATCCGATCTCTCGGGACGCTGAAGCGGAGTGTCCTACTGTCAGTGGCGGTTAGCTGTGCCACAGCCAATGCCGCAAACATCTACAGCTCTGAAGATGTAAAAATTCGCTTCGACAATACGGTCAAGTACAGCGCTGCTTACCGCCTGAAAAGTCAGAGCAGTGATCTCACCAACACCTTCCTGAATATTCTGGATGACGGTAACCGCAATTTTGATCGCGGCCTCGTGTCGAATCGTGTCGACCTGCTTTCTGAGTTCGATCTTGTTTATAAGAATCGAATGGGCATTCGTGTGTCCGGGGCGGCCTGGTATGACGATGTTTACAACCAGGGTAACGACAATGACAGCGATGCGGCGGTGAATACCACATCAGTCCCGGCTGGAAGGTTCTCTGACGATACCCGTGATGAGATGGGACGGGATGCCGAGATTCTGGATGCATTCCTGTTTCTGAAGAACGATCCATATAGCAACACCCCATACAGCGTACGGGCTGGGCGGCACACGGTGGTATACGGTGAAAGCCTGTTCTTCGGTGCTAACGGTATCGCCAACGCCCAGGCGCCAATTGACCTGATCAAGTTGCTCTCCGTTCCGGGTTCTCAATTCAAAGAAATCATCCGTCCGGTCGGGCAAGTCTCCACACAGATCCAGCTTACGCCGAAGGTATCGTTTGGTGCCTACTACCAGTTTGAGTGGGATGAAGCCCGCCTTCCGGCTTCCGGTAGTTACTTGAGCGACGTGGATATCGTCGGGGCTGGTGCTGAGTGGCTGGTGCCGGGTGCCATTCCTGTAAGAAGCGGTGAGGCCAGCGATAACGGCCAGTTCGGCGCCCAGTTCCGGTTTCGTCCTGGCAAGGGCAGCGTCGAATACGGCCTGTATGCGGCCCAGTATCACGACAAGCTGCCTCAGCTGTATCTCGACGTGACCAACAATGAGCTTAATCATCTCTACATTGAGGATGTTAAAACTGCCGGCGCAAGCTTTAGTACGGTGCTGGGCGATGCCAACGTAGCCGGCGAACTCTCCTATCGATGGGACGCACCCTTGGTCAGTGACCTGGTGGCGGCACCGGAAGGGGCCAATGGCACCAGTAACCAGGTTCACGCCATCGGGGAAAGCCTCCATGCCCAGCTATCCGCCATCTACCTGATGTCCGAAAACCCATTGTGGGACGGAGCCGAGTTTCTGGGTGAGGTAGCGTGGAATACGCGAATGGATATTACCGACAATCCGGAAGCGTTGGACCCCAATACAACGAAGAGCGCAGCGGCCCTGCGTTATCTGTTTACTCCCCAGTACTTTCAGGTCGCACCAGGTCTGGATCTCAGCCTGCCCATCGGCGTCGGCTACAACTTCTATGGGCGCTCCTCCACCGTCTTTAAATACAACGGCGGAACCGAGCATGCTGGCGATTTCAGTCTGGGGCTCAACTTTGACTACAAGCGCAAGGTGAAAGGCGGTATTTCCTATACCCACTATTTCGGAGACGAAGAGCCCTTCCTCGATGACACCGGGACGATGACCTTCGGTCAGTCCCTCGCTGACCGGGATTTTATCTCGCTCAACATCCGCACCACTTTCTAAGAGGTGAAAGTAACGATGAACAACAAAATCAAGACACTCGTCGCGACTACAATGCTCGTAGCCTGCAGCAACACCTTCGGTGCGGTTTCGTCCGAAGAAGCCATGACACTGAAGAATGAACTGACGCCTTTGGGCGCAGAGAGAGCCGGTAATGCCGATGGTTCGATCCCGGCCTGGACCGGAGGGGTAACCGAGGCGGATGTGGCCAACGCCACCGCCCAACCGCGAGAGAATTATTTTGCGGATGATACCGTCCAATACGTTGTTGATACGAATAACGTGGATGAGTACTCGGAACTGCTGTCCGAGGGCGTTCAGGCTTTGATCAACAAATACCCGGATTCCTTCCATCTGAACGTATATGAGACACGCCGAACCGCCGCGGCACCGGAGTGGGTGTACGAGAACACCTACCAGAATGCCCTGCGTGCAGTTGGGACCGAAAACGGGAACTCGGTCGAAAATGCGTACGGTGGTACCCCGTTTCCGATTCCCAAATCGGGCGCGGAGGTGATGTGGAATCATTTGCTGCGCTGGAAGGGTGAATCCGTGGAACTGCCATTCCGGGTATTCGTGGGCTCCTCTGATGGTAAAACTACCCTGGCGGTTGCAGCAAAAGACGAACATCAGATGCCCTATTACTACGAGGACGGCGACCTCGATAGCTTCCAGGGCGATGCTCTGCTGATCCGGCAGTTGCAGACAGAACCAGCCTTTAAAGCGGGTGAGTCAATCCTGATCCGTGATCCCCTGGATCAGGTTAACGAGGGGCGTAAGGCCTGGCAGTACCTTGCGGGGCAGCGCCGGGTCCGGCGTGCACCGACTATCGCTTTCGACACCCCGGATTTCGTGGCCTCTGGCCAGAACTACTTTGATGAAGTCTTCATGTTCTTCGGGTCTCTGGAGCGTTATGACTGGGAACTGGTAGGGAAGCAGGAAATGCTGATTCCCTATAACAACAATGCTTTTCTGACCAAGACATTTGATGAGGTGCTTGACGGGCACCACTTGAACTCCGACCAGATGCGCTGGGAAAAGCATCGCGTCTGGGTCGTTGAAGCTACGCTTGCAGAGGGCAAACGCCATGTTGTTCCGAAAAAGCGTTTCTACGTGGATGAGGACAGCTGGTCGGTAGTGCTGGTCGATGGCTACGACGCGAACGGTGAGCTTTGGAGAGTGCAGCATGCGGTGCCGTTTGTTGCTCCGGAGATTCCAGCGGTCGTTACTACAACGTTCACAGCGTTCAACCTTCCCGCCGACACCTGGGTCGTCAACCTGCTTTATAACGAGCAGGACGTCCAGTACCGCCCGGTACGTCGTCGCCCGGATATCTATTTCACACCGGATGCACTGGCCGGTTCCGGTATTCGATAACTGAAAGCGCCGGGGCCCCAGTGGTCCCGGCGATTGAAGGTATCACTATGAACGTATTTAAAACTCTGTTGATAACGGCTTTGAGTGGGTTGGCGCCGATGGTTGCCGCGGCAACTGGCAGTCTGGACCCGCTCGATATCTCAAGTTATGTGAGCCACAGATTGAACTCCAGCGTCATGCTGACAGTAGCCCGGGCGGGTGATGAGCTGTTTATGGCCGGTGAACGAGGGATTGTCATGCGCTCCTCGGGGGACGGGCAATGGTCTCAGGATCAGGTGCCGGTTTCGACGAGCATCACCAGAATCAAGCCCGTTTCCAATGGGCTGTTAGCGCTGGGGCATTCCGGCACTGTGCTGCTCCTTGCCGATGTCTCCCAGTCCCGGTGGCGCATTCTGATTAATGGCGAGGATATCCCCGATATCTACCAACAATACATCGATCAGACGGAATTAAGTGATCCGGATAAGTCGATGCTCGAGAGGGAAGTGGCCAGCCATGCCCGACAGGGCCCGGATAAACCGCTGTTCGATGCCATTGAGGTTGCCCCGGGGCGAGTACAGGTGTTCGGTGCCTATGGTTTAGCCCTGGAGATGACATTCTCGGGTCAGGACGTACACATCCAGCCCATTACACATCGATTTGAAGAGAACGAATACATGCACTTGTACGGTGCGGCACACCATGGAGATGCAATCTATGTGGTGGGCGAGCAGGGCACTTTATACCGTTCCGACGATGCCGGCTTAAGTTATGTCAGGCAGGAAAGCCCGTATCCAGGCTCCTTCTTCGGTGTAACGGAAGCTCAGGGGGCGCTCTATATCTACGGAATGAAAGGGCACCTGTACCGACAGCTCAATGAAGGGAACTGGGAGCTGGTCAACATACCGACCGAAGCTGCGATAGCAGACATCTCCACCTCGGACGACAACCAGCTTTATGTCCTGACTCAGTCCGGGCAGGTTTTTTCTGGCTGCGATACCCGTTGTGAACCCAATGGTCGAGTCAATGCACCCGCTGCCGGCATGGCGCTCAAGGGCGACCGGATCTATTTGTCGACCTTTGCGGGCCCACAGTCCCTCCAGTGATGCGGTGAAAGAATATGAACGCTCAAAACAATGAAAAACGTGAATTCGTGGTGGTACGCCAGCTCGACGCATTTGACAGGAACTCAGGAACCCTCCTGGAGAGGGTGATCTTCAACAACCGTGCACTCATTCTACTGGTCTTCGCACTGGTGACATTGTTTCTGGGCTATTCCGCCCGGAATATCCGGTTGGACGCGTCATTTGAAAAGATGATTCCGCTGCAGCACCAGTACATTGTTAATTACTATGACCATAAAGCGGACCTGTCGGGGTTGGCCAATACCTTGCGTATTGCGGTGGAAAATACCGAAGGGACGGTCATTGACGCGGATTACCTCAATACACTGCGTCTTCTGAATGACGATATTTTCCTGATGGAGGGCGTGGACCGCCCCTACATGAAGTCACTCTGGACACCTGCGGTACGTTGGGTCGGAGTGACCGAGTATGGCCTGGATGGCGGCCCGGTCATTCCCGATGATTACGATGGAAGCGCCGAAAGCCTGGCGCAGGTACGGGCGAACATCGAAAAGTCCGGCGAAATCGGGCGTCTCGTAGCGAACAACTTCCAGTCAAGCATCGTTCTGGTGCCGCTCAATGAGGATAGCGGCATTGAATACCGGGATCTGGTGAACCGGCTCAATGAACTGGAAGCCAAGTACGAACCCATGGGCGTGAAGATCTATATTACGGGTTTCTCCAAGCTGGTGGGGGATCTGATTCTTGGGCTTGAGCAGGTATTACAGTTCTTCCTGATCGCCATCATTATCTGTACTGGGGTGATCTACGCCTACACACGGTGTGTGACCAGCACCGCTCTCGTTGTTTTTTGTTCACTGACCGCCGTGAGCTGGCTGATCGGTTTGTTGCCGTTGTTGGGTTACCAGCTGGATCCATACTCGGTGCTGGTGCCGTTTCTTGTGTTTGCGATTGGCATGAGCCATGGGGCTCAGAAGATGAACGGCATCATGGCGGATATCGGGCGGGGAACCCATAAACTGGTCGCCGCGCGCTACACCTTCCGACGTCTGTTTGTGGCCGGAATCACCGCGCTTCTGGCCGACGCGGTCGGTTTTGCAGTCTTGATGATGATTGATATCCAGGCAATCCAGGAACTGGCTATCGCTGCAAGTCTTGGTGTGGCAATACTGATATTCACCAACCTGGTCATGCTGCCACTGCTGTTGTCGTACACCGGCGTTAACCGCCAAGCCGCCATGCGAAGTGTGGCTGAAGAGCAGCGTGACCGTAACGATGTGGATCATAAGAAGCATCCGTTGTGGGAAGTACTGGACAAGTTCACCAGGCGCAAGTTTGCCTCGGTGGCGGTGGTGGTCAGTGCTGGTTTGGCCATAGCGGGTCTGGTAATCAGCGCCGATCTGAAAATTGGTGACCTGGGCTCGGGCGCACCGGAACTGAGGCCAGACTCCGAATACAATATGGATAACGCCTTTATCGTTGATAACTACTCGATCAGCAGTGACATCTATGTCGTTATGGTCGAAACCGGGACCTACGAGTGCGTCAACTACAACAACCTGTTGATGGTGGAGGCGTTGGAGCGGCAGTTACAGAATCTTGATGCCGTGGAGTCAACCAATTCCTTTGCCGGGCTGAGCAAACAGTCTGCCGTCGGAATGAACGAAGGTAATCTGCGTTGGTATGAACTTCCGAGAACACAGGGACTACTGAACGCGATTGCCACCCGGGCCCCCCGGGAGCTTTTTAACCAAAGCTGTGATCTGCTCAGTGTTTACGCTTACCTGAAAGATCACAAGGCAGAAACGCTGCAGGCTGTAGCGGATGTCGTGGAGCGTTTTTCCGCAGAGTACAGCACTGACGATATCCGGTTCCTCAATGCCGCAGGCAATGCCGGCATCCAGGCGGCGACCAACAGTGTCGTCAAGACCGCCAACTACCAGATGCTGTTGATGGTGTATGCCGCCGTCATCGTGCTCGCCTACATTACCTTCCGCTCGGTCAGGGCTGTGATTTGCGCTGTTATCCCCCTGTTGCTTACGTCGATCCTGTGTGAGGCGCTGATGGTTGTCCTGGATATTGGGGTGAAGGTGTCTACGCTCCCCGTCATCGCCCTGGGGGTAGGGATAGGGGTGGATTACGCGCTTTATATCCTGTCGGTGACGATAGCCAGGCTTCGTGAGGGGCAGTCGCTATCGGACGCCTACTATGAAGCCCTGTTGTTTACCGGAAAGGTCGTGGCATTGACGGGCATCACGCTCGGAGTCGCGGTATCCACCTGGTACTTTTCGCCGATTCAGTTTCAGGCTGATATGGGGATTCTGCTGGCCTTCATGTTCATCTGGAACATGCTGGGTGCCGGTTTGTTACTGCCAGCCCTGGCGCACTTTATGTTCAGGAAGCAGGTGCGATAGGGGGAGCGGCCCCTCCCCAAAATGCCTTTGATAGTTTATACAAAGAAAATATATTATCTTGTTGACAGAATATATAATGTTGTGAGATATATATTTTAGCCCAAAAACAGGCGCTGTATGCGCCACAACAATAGGGAATGGAATATGCGCTTCGTAAGTATTGAGAAGGACACAGTGCCAGGTATTGCAGTCCGTGACTCTGGAGTCCTTAGAGGCTTGTACGCGAACCAGGAAGGGTATCCGGGAAGCCTTGATAGCTTGCTGTGCCGGGGCCAGGGAGCGATAGAAAGAGCGGCGACGGTCCTGATGCGCAGCGCTGTGCTGGACCCCTCCGCTTTTCGCGTAAGCGTTCCATTTCATCGCCCTTCGAAGATCATTTGTGTGGGGCTGAATTACGCCGATCACACCAAAGAAAGTCCTTATGACCAGCCGGATTATCCCACCCTTTTCCCGCGTTTTACGTCGAGCCTGATTGCCGATGGCGAGGCTATCGTGCGTCCAAACTGCTCGGTGCAGTTGGACTTTGAGGGGGAAATGGTGGCCGTGATTGGGAAAAAGGGGCGTCATATCCCGAAAGATCAGGCGCTCAACCACGTTGCCGGCTATTCACTGTTCAATGATGGTTCGGTGCGGGATTACCAGTTCAAGTCGCCGCAATGGACTGTTGGCAAGAATTTCGATGCCACGGGGGCGTTCGGTCCCGAATTTGTGACTGCAGACGAACTCCCGCCCGGGGCAAAAGGCCTGCAACTGACCACCCGACTGAATGGCAAGGTCATGCAAAAGGCCAACACCAGCGACATGCTTTTCGATGTGGCCAGTCTGGTGAGCATCATCAGTGAGGCCATCACACTCGAAGTGGGTGACCTGATTGTGACCGGTACACCGGCAGGAATCGGTTACGCGCGTGACCCCAAAGTGTTCATGAAAGCCGGTGATGTCTGTGAGGTTGAGATAGAGGGTATTGGTGTCCTGCGCAACCCCATTGTCGATGAAGAATGCTGAGATGACGGCAGCCCGGCCTGAGGGCGGGGCTCTTCAATAAAACAAAAAAGCAGCCACTCCAACGCTGCATGTAATTGGAGGACGGTACCATGGCACTGAACAAAGAGCCGAATCAGCCGACCAGGCCCGTAGGGGTGCATTCACTCGATCACTTCGCGCTGAATGTGCCGTGCCTGGAAACCGCACATGATTTCTATACCAGCTTCGGTCTGGATGTCCGTGAGGAATCCGGGGTACTGGTCCTGCGATCCCATTTTGATCCCCATCCGTGGGCCTACTTGCATCACGGAACGCGAAAGTCCCTCAGGCAGATATGTTTTGGTGTCTATGCCAAGGACCTGCCGATTATTGAAGCGCGGGTCCGGGCGGAAGGTCTCAGCGTGGATGCCGACCCGGAGGGACTGCAAGGCTTCTGGTTCCACGACTGCGACGGCACCCGGGTAGGGGTGCGTGTTGCTCCAAAAGTGACTCCGGACGAAAAAGCTTCAACGTCCTTTGAGCCTGTGCCTGTCGGAAACCGGGGGGCACCCTACCGTCGCCATGCTCCCAAAGTCCGTCCGCGCCGGTTGTCTCATATTCTGCTGTTCACCCGGAACCTGAATCGAACCCTGAATTTCTATTCGCGGATTCTCGGGCTTCGGCTATCGGACCGTGCTGCAGACATTGTCGCGTTCATGCACGCCATTCACGGCGCGGACCACCACACAGTTGCCTTTGTCCAGTCGGAGGCGCCGGGATTCCATCACTGCAGCTGGGATGTCGCGTCGATTAACGAAGTCGGACTGGGCGCCATGTTCATGGCCGATAAGGGATGGGCTGAAGGATGGGGGCTGGGCCGGCATGTACTGGGCTCCAATTACTTCCATTACGTTCGTGACCCCTGGGGTAGCTACAGCGAATATTCCTTTGATATCGATTATGTGCCCGCCGGGGTTGAGTGGCAGTCTGCGGATCACCCGCCGGAGGACTCCCTCTATCTGTGGGGTCCGGAAGCACCGCCTGAGTTCACCATTAATTTCGAAGCTCTTTAACCCGGAACCTTAACCCCGAACCGTCATTACAAGAACAAAATGCGGAGAACACAAAATGAATCAGCAAAACTCAGATGACGTTTTCCAGGTCCCCGTACTCATCGTTGGTGGCGGGCCTGCCGGACTGAGTGCGTCCTTGCTGTTGTCCCGCTATGGGATCGACTCTCTCCTGATCACCAAGCATCGCTGGACGGCCAACAGTCCGCGCGCTCACATCACCAACCAGCGTACGGTCGAAGTGTTCCGCGATGCGGGGGTCGAGCGCAGTGTCATGGCAGCCGCGACGCCTCATGATCTGATGGCCAACAACGTCTGGGCTACCAGCTTTGCCGGCCAGGAACTGGGCCGGTTGCTCACCTGGGGGAATGCCATTGAGCGCAAGTCCGACTACGAGAAGGCCAGCCCTTCCTCCATGTGTAATATCCCCCAGCACGTCCTGGAGCCAGTACTGGCAACCGAAGCGCTGCGCGCTGGTGGTGAGGTACGCTTCAATAATGAACTGATCGACTTCAGCCAGGATGAGGAAGGCGTTACCGCGCGCATTTTCGATCGTGGTTTGCAGCGTGAGTATCGAGTCCGGGCAAAGTACATGATCGGCGCTGACGGCGCACGTAGTCGCGTTGTCGAAAAACTTGGCCTTCCACTTGAGGGCGAGTCGGGGCTTGGCTGTGCGGTGAATGTCTGGCTTCGGGCCGACCTTCGGCGCTACTGCGAGCATCGACCGGGTGTTCTTTACTGGATGGTTCAGCCAGGCAATGACTACTGGGTAGGCAGCGGCACGTTCATCTGTGTGCGGCCGTGGAATGAGTGGGTGATGCTCTATATGTATGATCCGGCCGAGGGTGAGCCTGATCTGAGCGAAGCGGCTGTCACCGAACGGGCTCGCCGGGTTATCGGTGATGAGACAATCCCGATCGAGATACTTTCAACCAGTAAATGGCAGATTAACCACGTGGTTGCGCAGCGATACTCAGAGGGCAGAGTGTTCTGCGTCGGAGATGCTGTCCACCGCCATCCCCCTGCCAACGGACTGGGCTCCAATACCTCGGTGCAGGATGCCTACAATCTGGCCTGGAAGCTGGCCATGGTGATTCATGGCAAGGCTGGCCCTGGCCTGCTGGACAGTTACAGTGAAGAGAGGCAGCCAGTCGGTCGCCAGGTCGTCGACCGTGCTCTGGAGAGTGTACGAAACATGCGGCCCATAGCCGATGCCCTGGGTTTCAAACCCGGGCAGAGCGAAGAAGAGGGTTGGGCCAGCCTCCAGGAACTCTCCACCGACAGCGTTGCCGGGCAGGAGCGTCGTGCCGAACTGGACCAGGCCATTCAATTGCAGAACTATCAGTTCAATTGTCACGGCGTTGAACTTGGCCAGCGTTATCGAAGCGCTGCGGTCGTCACTGACGGAACGGATGAGCCTGGCTATCAGCGTGACGCCGAACTCTACTACCAGCCCACCACCTGGCCGGGTGCCCGCCTTCCTCACGCCTGGCTGACAGACCCTCAGGGTCATCGGGTTTCTACCCTTGATATCACCGGCAAAGGGCATTTCACCCTGTTAACCGGGCATGGCGGTGATGCCTGGTGCCAGGCGGCTACCACGATTGCTCGGGAGCTCGGTATTGAGCTTCCCGTACGACGCATCGGTCCCGGTCTGGACTATGCCGACAGCTACGGCGATTGGGCCCGACTGCGTGAGATTGATGAGGACGGGTGCATACTGGTGCGCCCTGATAACCATGTCGGTTGGCGCTCTCTCCACCGCCAGTCTTCCTGTGAGCAATTGTTGATGGACGTGATTCAGCACCTGCTGCATCGACGATAAAGCTTACTCCTTTTTCCCGATAGACAACGCCTTTTGCCAGGACCTTATGGACCTGGCCAGGAAGCATAGTGCCGCAAATAAGGTGGTTACCCCCTGCGGCTGGATTAGCAGCAAATAACTGGAGTTTCTGGAAATGACTGATAAACAACAAAAACCCTCTTCCATTTCCCGGCGTCATTTCATCAAGACCAGCGGAGCAGGGGTGGCTGCCGTCGCGTTGGGCGGGCTGTCAGCGGGCACGGTTTCGGCCGCTCCAGAGGCCTATGACAGTGAACATGACATTGTTGTCTGTGGGGGCGGAGGCAGTGGTCTGCCGGCTGCACTGTTTGCCCGCTGGCTGGGCAATGACGTGGCAATCCTCGAAAAAGCTGCCAGTCCGGGCGGTACGGCCGCCAAGGCTGCGTTCTGGTATTGGGTTCCGAACAACAAAGCGCTGCGTGATGCCGGTAATACCGACCCCAAGCCGGAATTCATGCGCTATGTCGCACGTCTCAGTCGGCCGCAGTCCTACGACCCCTCATTGCCAAAACTCGGTCTGAGTGACTGGGAATACGAAATGTGTGAGGCGATCTATGAAAGTGCCTCGCCGGCTGTAGAGCTTTTGGCGGAGAAGGGCGCGCTGCCCTATCGCCATGTGCCCGATGTGCCTGATTACTGGGCGGATCTGGCTGGAGAGAACGCGCCCATGGGCCGGGTGCTGATCCCGAAGGATACCAGCCCCAGTATGGCCGATGGCGGCCAGGTAGCCATTCGTACTCTGACAGTGGCGGCTCGCCGGGACGGTGTAAAAATCCAGACCGGGCAACGGGTTGTTAGTGTCATCCGTAATGAGAAGGGCAGAGCGGTTGGCGTTGAGGTGGAAACCGAGGAAGGGACGACACGCCGGGTACGTGCCCGCAAGGCGGTGATTTTTGCCAGCGGTGGTTTCACTCACGATCCGGAACTGCGCCGGAATTTTCTGAGCATGCCGGTCTATGGCGGGTGCGCCGCACTGACCAATGAGGGGGATTTTGTGCGGATCTCCAGCAGCCTTGGCGCGCAGCTTGGCAACATGAATTACGCCTGGTCCTGCCCGATCCTGCTGGAGAAGGCGCTGGCCAAAGATGGCTCCATGTCCGGCATTTTCACCATGACCGGCGATTCCATGTTGATGGTGAACAAATACGGACAGCGAGTGGTTAATGAAAAGACCTTGTACAACGAAATGGTGCCCACCTTCTTCCAGTGGGACGGCACCAGGGCGGAATATCCTAATCTGGTGATGTGTTCCATCTGGGACCAGCGCGCCCAGGACCACAGTGCCAGCAAGGATTATGGTTCCCAGATCGTTCCCGACGGCACAGACAATCGCCACATCATCAAAGGTGAAACCCTTGAAGATCTGATCGAAGGGATCGCCACCCGTTTACACCAGTACCGGTCAGACACTGGCAATCTCAAGCTGTCACCAGACTTCCTGAATAACCTCAAGGCAACCATTCACAGGTTCAACGACCTGGCCCGCAATGGCCAGGATCTGGATTTCCAGCGTGGTGAACGCGCCGTTGAGCGGATGTTTAACGGTCACGTGGCACCCGGTAGCAAATCCAGTAACCCCACCATGCACCCGATCGCGAGCGAGGGTCCCTATTACGCAGCACTGATTACTGGCGGCACCCTGGATACCAAAGGTGGGCCAAGAACGAACACCCACGGTCAGGTGCTGGATTACGCCAACCGCCCAATACCGGGTTTGTATGGGATTGGTAATTGCGTTGCGTCACCTTCCGGCCGGGCCTACTGGTCAGGCGGAGCCACCCTCGGGCCGATCATGGCATTTGCTTATCGGGCTGCTAACCAGGCCCATGCCGAGCCTCTCTCTCAGGATTGATAGCGCCTACTTACAGGAGATATGCAAATGCGTAGCACGACGAAAAGGCTAGTGATAGTGGGGCTGATTCTAGCGGGGTGGCAAGCCATGGCGCAGGGGAAAGAGGTCAGCCTGTCGGAAAAACTGACGGCCAGTCATTGCGGGGCCTGCCACACCTTCAAGCGCGATGAACCACACGGAATGGGTCCGAACCTGCATGGCCTGCTAGACAGGCCCGCGGGCTCAGCGCCCGGTTATGACTACTCGGACAGCTTCCTGCAGCGGCTTGGCGGCCAGCCCTGGAGCCGCGAACTTTTGGACGCCTGGCTTGCCGATACCCAGGCCCTCGCCCCCGGCAGTGCCATGACGTACTTCCAGGATGATCCCGGTAAGCGTGAGCTGATTATTCAGTATTTCGAGTCCAGTAACTGAGCGCAGTTCCCAATGAGTTCGGAGTGTTTGGAGGATCAAGTGAAACGAGTAATGAAATTTCTTATTTCCATGGTGCCACTGATGGTTGTCGGTGGACTGTTATATGCGGGCCTGTTTATCCGGCCGGAACCGGCGGGTTCAAGCGTCCTGAAACCCATCTTTGAACGAGGGGACAGCTTCTACGGTATTGCTCTGCCGTCGGCGGACGCGTTCTGGGCGGCGGGCAGCGGCGGAAAGATCGTGCACAGCACCGATCAGGGCAAATCATGGGAGCTCCAGCCAACTCCGGTCAATGACACCTTGCAGGATATAGAAGCCTGGGATTCAGAAAGGGCCGTTGCTGCCGGAAACGACGGAGTCGTGCTGACGACGAAGGATGGTGGCAGGTCCTGGCATGAGGTTGAGGTACCCCGTTCCGACATTGCCAACAAATTCGTTCGGGTCAGAACCATGCCGGGTGGTGTCGCCTGGGTTGTGGGCGCTGGTGGTATGGCGCTGCGCTCCAACGATTTCGGCATGACCTGGGAGTCGACCGCGGAGCAGGAGGATATCTCCTGGAATGACATCTTCTTCGTTGGTCGTCGCGGATGGCTGGTTGGCGAGTTCGGGAACCTCCGGGTTTCAGCCGATGGCGGGGACTCGTGGCAAGTTGTAGACAGCCCGGTGGAAGACAGCCTGATGGCGATTGCATTCAGGGATTCGCGTCATGGAGTGGCCGTCGGTATGTCCGGGCTGGTGATGACAACCAGCGATGGGGGCAAACAGTGGACGGTAAGGGCCCCGGTTACAGCGGAGCATTTGTTCGATGTGACATGGAACGGAACGCGTTGGATAGCCGCAGGTGGAGATGGCGTTGTACTCACTGCGGGTACCAGCGCAACGGAATGGAAACCTGCACGGAGCAGTCAGCAAACGCGTCGTTGGTATACCGAAGTAACGCATCAAAAAGACGGCTATTACCTGGCCGGCGCCACGTTGGCATGGGTAGAGAACGGGGCGCTGAAAATCCTTAGTCACTGATCAAACAATAATAGTTGGGGCCAAAGTGAAAGATTCCAATTTTCTGAAACTTCAGCATTTCGTTGAAGCTTGTATTCGTTATCGGCTGTTTGTTGTGTCTGCCTACATGGTGGTGACAGCGATCATGCTGGTTGCCGCGTCGCGGGTAGAAATCATGACGGTGTTTGAGGACCTGTTGCCACAGGATCACCCGTACGTGCAGGTTCATCAAAAGATCAAGAACACCTTTGGTGGTTCGAACCTGGTCAGCATTATGCTCGAAGTCGAGCAGGGTGACATTTTCAACCGGAACTTCCTGAGCAAGTTGCAGAAAGTGACCAAGGATCTGCAGCAAGTCGATGGCGTTAATCCGTTTCAGATTACCTCGTTAGCATCGAAGAAGCTGAAAGAGGTTCGAGGCTCGACCAACGCCATCGATGTGCGTTCGTTGATGTGGCCTGATGTACCAACGGATGATCAGGGGCTCGCGGAGCTGAAAGAATCGGTGCTATCCAATTCCCTGGTTCATGGGGCTTATGTTTCGCAGGATCTGAAGGCCGCGCTTATCACCGTTGATTTCTACGACGATGAGCTGGACTACTCGCGGATTTTCTCCCAGATCAGTGGCATTGCCGATACGGTGCAGGATGACGATGTCAGGGTCCGGATAGTCGGAGAGCCCATCCTGTATGGCTGGGTCAATCACTACCTGCCGGAAACGTTGCAGATATTTCTGCTGACGATCTGCAGTCTGATTGCCCTGTTGTTCGTCATTGCCCGGACCTGGAGGGGTACGCTGTTACCATTGTTGGCCGGGACAACAAGTGCCATCTGGGCACTGGGGTCCGCGCAATTGTTGGGATTCAACCTTGATCCCCTGGTCATCGTCATTGCCTTCCTGATCACCGCGCGCGCTATTTCCCATTCGGTTCAGTTAGTCACCCGTTTCGACGATGAGCTTGCCCGAGGCGCCGAAAGTACTACGGCGGCGGCCCAGGCAAGCATGCTCCAGCTTTTCAAGCCTGGTTTTCTGGGAGTCATGACCGATGCCGGTTGCATTATGGTCGTCATGCTTACCCCCATCCCCCTGCTGGAGAAAGTGGCGGTCATCGGAACCATCTGGGTATTAACCATTATCCTGACCGCCTGTGTCCTGACGCCTGTTTTGCTGTCCTGGATCAAGAAACCCGATGGCTATGTGCATGGATTGGACTTGTCCGCAGCTATCCAGCGTGTGCTGAGCCTGTGTATCCATATCGCAACCTCCCGCTGGCGCTTCGCCATGCTGTCGATGGCCGTATTGACCTTTGTCGTCTCCGGCCTCTACGCGACGAAAATCCAGGTGGGCGATGCTGAGCCGGGGTCGCCCATTCTGTGGCCGAATTCCACATATAACCAGGATTCTGCCGCCATCAACAGCCAGTTCCAGGGCGCCGACCAGATGCTGGTTGTGTTCTCAGGCAATGAGCCTGATGCGGTCAAGGAACCGTTTGTGCTCAGGAACATGGGCGAGCTGCAGAAGTTCATGGCTGCCCAGCCGGAAGTGGGGGGCAGCTTGTCGGTCTCCGATGTTATCCCGTCAGTGCGCAGTGTGCTTTGGGAAGGGAATCCACGTCATCTGGAGCTTGGTGCGGATCGGCGTGAGAACGGCGAACTTCTCTATATGTACACTTCCGGTTCTGATCCCGGCGATATGGCCCGCTTTGCTGATCCCCAGTACCAGGATGCCGCACTGACCTTCTACTTCCGTGACCACAAGGGAGAGACCATTCGCACGGCGATTGCCCGAGTCAAAGAGTATGTGGAACAGAACCCCATCGCCGAGGGCGAGTACCAATTGGCGGGTGGCCTGATCGGTACGCTGGCCGCTGTTAACGAAGTGATTCTGGTCGGGCAGGTGGAAAGCATCGCTCTGGCGCTGTTGGTTCTCGTTATTTTCTGCGCCATAGCCTACCGCTCGACCGTGGCGGGATTGTTCTTCATGGTCCCGGTCGTGCTCGCCAATACCGTCACCTTCAGTTATATGGCCTGGCAAGGCATCGGCATGAACATCAGCACATTGCCGGTGGCTGCCCTGGGTATAGGTCTGGGAGTGGATTATGCCATCTACATCGTCGATGGCATCCGTGAGCAGTTACATAAAGACAGCGATCTCAAAAAGGCGATCGTCAATTCTCTTCGCACCGCCGGCAAAGGCGTACTCATCACCGCGCTGACACTCACAGCCAGCGTTGTCCTGTGGTGGGCCTCATCCCTCCGATTCCAGGCCGATATGGGCATTTTGATGGGCATCTGGCTCTTCGTTTCTGCAGTCAGTGCCCTGCTTATCGTGCCCTCAATGGTCTATGTCCTGCGGCCGGATTTCATTACGGCTGGAAGTGTCCGCCCGGCGGATGTTGCAAGTGAAACACAGCCAAAACCTCAAAAACCGTTCGCCAGTCCGGCGACACAGACAATGGAGAAAGTCATGTAGTGGAAGTGAAGCGTGCTGGCTAGTGCAGAGGGAATGTGTAGTTCGGGCTCCGAAAGCCCCCGGCCAACTTGATAGGTAAACAACAAATATAAGTCAGTTATCGAGGATGGAATATGCAGACACTGAGTAAGTGGTATCGCCTCACGGGTCGTGGTGGCGCCGGAGCCTTAATTACTTGCATGGCTCTTGGTTCTGGCGTGGCCCATGGTGCCGATGAAATATTGGGCTGGGACACGAGTAACTTCCGTATTGGAGGGTATGTGCGTGCCTGGACGTCCTTTAACTTACAGAACCCTCCCGAAACGCCCGAAGACGATCGTTGGGATCCGTCCATGGTGCGTGGTTCATTGATGCTGGATGCGGATCTCAAAACCGGCCCCCTGTACTGGAAGGCCATCGGTCGGGCAGATGCCGAGTACAAAACGGATTATCTGGAACGACTGGAGGATCAGAACCAGGCTGCGACGCCCGGTGGCCCCGGCAGTGACCTGACAGATACCTACAACCAGGGCGAATTGCGGGAATTCTACTTTGATTACTCAGCCACGGACCGGGTCAGGTTCCGGGTGGGTAAGCAACAGGTGGTCTGGGGAGAAACTGATTTCTTCCGGGCTATGGATGTGGTCCATGGTTTCGACTACCGCTGGCGTTCCTTCCTGGAGCCGGAGAGTGATGAATTGCGTAAGCCCCTGATTCTGGTTGATACAACGATCGACATACCGGAAGCCGGTGGCAGCCTGCAGTTGCTTCTCCGTCCTGGCCTGGATCGTGATAAGGACATTGGCAATACCTACGACCTGTTCGGTGGGCGTTGGGCGTTGCAGCCGAACAAGGGCATTGATTTCCTGGCTCCTGGCTTACTCACCACTAACCATGACCATTCCGATGGTGATGCCGATGATCCAACCGGTGGTGTCCGCTGGTCTGGCTTTGCCGGTGGGATAGGTTACTCGATCGCTTACCTGAAGACGTTCAATAACGACCCGGTGGTCAACTCGGCCTTTGCTCCCTATAAGGAGGCACCGGAAGGTACGCTGGGTGACTTTATCCATCCCGAGATTGACCTGTTCGGGGTCACGCTCAATGGCTATGTCCCATCGATCGATTCGGTACTCAGCACTGAAATCGTTTACACCAAGGACGCCGCATTCAATGTCGGTACAAACTTCTTTGGCGGCGCGTTGCCCGGTTTTGGTGGCATCAAGAAGAAAGATGTTCTGCAGACCATGGTTCGGCTGGATAAGAACCTGAACCTGCAGTCATTGCTGGGAACCCAACGCCCGTCATTCTTCTCCGTGCAAGTGTTTGATAAATGGATCCAGTCCTATGACCGAGACGATGACATCGTAGAGCTGGTGGGCTTCGGAGCGCCGATCAAAGAACACACCACACTGCTGACCGCCATCCTCGGACTGAACTACAAGAACGACTCTATCAACCCGATGCTGGCTGTGGGTACCGATTTGAGTAACGGCGGTGGTTTTGTGATTCCGAGTGTTGAATTTGTCATGGGCGACAGCTGGCGACTGCGGGCAGAGGCTGATTTGTTCTTCCACGACGGACAGAAGGAACCCGGCGAGATTGAGCGGGACACCCATCTGTTCGGTGGATTTGCCAACAACAATCAACTTCTCTTCCGTCTGACGCGCCAATTCTAATCTGGGAGCTATCTCATGCTGAACGTAAAAAAACTCTGTGTCCCTTTCCTGTTTTCGGCCGTGGCCAGTCTGTCTGCGTCATGGTCCGTTGCGGCTGAATTGCCGGCAGGTACCGTGATTGATAAGTCCAACCTGGACGAGGTCATGAACGATACGTTTGAAGGCCACACCATTGCCAGTCTGTTGACCGATAAACTGGAATGGCAGATCCGTAACTGGAATCTCCAGATTCCGCTCAGCCACTCGGCTCCAATAGAGTTAGACCCGAGCTACATTGAAGCCACGGAAAAGTACGGCGGCCAGGCCACCTATGACCCCGAAACACGGGAAGTTACCGGGTGGGTGGCAGGCATACCTTTCCCCAACGTATCGGATGACGACCCCCACGCCGGCGAAAAGCTAATCTGGAACTTCTACTACGCATCGCCCGAAGGCGATGTGGTGGATAACAAAGCGACCTTCCTGCTGATTGACGGCGAGAACGGGTTGGAAAAAACCCAGGACTGGCTCTTTCAGCGCTACTACCACAAAGGTCGCCTGAGTGGGGGGGAACCGGTTCTGGGTGATGGTTCCATTCTGACGAAAACACTCTTTGTGGCGACAGCACCGCAGGACATCAAAGGGGTGGGCACTTTTACGGTTCGTTACGATGAGCCGAAAGTTGAAGACAGCTGGGCGTATATTCGCTCCGCCCGACGCACCCGGCGCCTCTCTGGCGGCGCCTGGATGGACCCGATCGGTGGCCTGGACTTTCTCAACGATGACATCTACGTGTGGAATGCCCGGCCTTCCTGGTATCCGGAAATCAAGGTGGTTGGTCGACGCTGGATTCTGGCGATCAGTGATGCGGATATGGGGTACAACCCTGATAAAGCAGGAACCCCGGAGGAATGGGCAACGGTGGATCTGAAGAATCCTCCTTACTGGAACCCTGTCCAGAAATGGCAGCCACGGGAAGTGTGGGTGATTGAGGGCACTGCCCCTGAAGAGCATCCGTACAGCAGGAAAGTGGTGTACATGGATGTTGATTATCCAAAGCTGTACCAGGGCGAAGCTTATGACAAGAAAGGTGAATTCTGGAAGTTCATTAACTTTCAAACGACGCCATCTGTCGGGAAGGATGGGATGAAGTATATCTCCTCGATTCAAGGTCATGTCATCGACTTCAAATCGAAGCACGCTTCGATATTCCTTTTCCGCGATTACAGCCTGAACGATCCTGACATTTCGCCTCGTGATATATCACTGAGCGCTCTGGAGATGATCGCCCGCTAACGGCCGTCGGGCTTGCCCGGAAGTGGCAAGCCCGCTTAGCCAGGGTTGAATCGATATTCGGATCAGCCATCTGGCGTGACAACTGGATTCAAAGACTTTCATGGTTAGAGGTTAGCTCTATGGAAACCAAAGTGATGACGGACGAACAGCGCAAGTCCATTGCGCTGGAATATTTCAGACGTATGGACCGTGGTGACAGCATCATTGAGCTGTTCGATGACCACGCCCAGGTGTTTTTTCCTAAATGGGGAATTGCGACCGGCAGGGCGGAAATCGAAACGTTGTTCGGGGACCTTCTGGGCATCCTCGCGGAAGTTAATCACAACGTGGCGTACACCAACCTGGTCCAGCAAGGCGATCTTGTGGTGGTGGAAGGTACCACCTCAGGAAAAACCAAGAGTGGTGTTGAATGGAGAGCCGGCGTAACACACGCGGGGCGCTGGTGTGATGTTTTTGAGATCCGGGATTTCAAGATCCAGCGCTGTTTCATATACCTGGACCCGGATTATGAGGGTGCCGATACCGAGCGTTATCCATGGTTAGCTGATGGCAAGGTCAGAGCCCTCTGAGCAACAACTGAAACAGCATTAGCGCCGGGTATGAATCAATGCCCGCCGATGTCCTGCCACCCACACATTTGAGCGTTGTTGTGCCTCTTGATAGGTCAGGGATGACCTCTTTTTTATGGCATCAGCCTCGACGCGCCGCTTCAATGGTCGCTATGTCGATCTTTCCCATCGTCAACATCGCATCGAATGCACGCTTGGCCGCGGCAGGATCGGGATCGGCGATCGCTTCTGTCAAAGCCACCGGCGTAATCTGCCAGCACAGCCCCCATTTGTCTCTGCACCACCCGCATGCGCTCTCTTCGCCGCCGTTGCCGACAATCGCGTTCCAGTACCGATCGGTTTCCTCTTGATCATAGGTGGCAACCTGAAACGAGAATGCTTCGCTGTGCTTAAAGGCTGGGCCGCCATTGAGCCCAAGGCAGGGAATGCCCAGGACAGTGAATTCCACCGTTAGAACATCTCCCTCCGATCCGGCCGGATAGTCTCCCGGCGCGCGAAGGACGGTACCAACCGATGAGTCGGGAAAGGTTTCCGCGTAGAAGTTCGCTGCCTCTTCGGCACCGCCGTCGAACCAAAGGCAAATGGTATTCTTTGCGTGCTCCGTCATGCTATTTCTCCTTGTTGTGTCTTACTGGCAATGTTCAATCTGACTGCTGATCATCCATTGAACGCCAAAACGATCCTTGGTCATTCCGAAACGATGTGCCCAGAATGTCTTTTCAAACGGCATAATGATCGCACCTCCGTCTGAAAGCGCATGGAAAACCCGCTCCGCCTGATCTGTATCTTCGTATTCGAGATGAATCTGGGCGCCCTGGGGTGGATGGTAGCAATCTCCCGACATATCCGCGCCCATTAGCCGACGGCCCCTGAGATTAAGGGACGCATGGATGACGCGATCATGCATTTCTGGGGGCACATCTTCAGCCGCCGGTGTTTCCCCGTAGGCAATCACGGCCTCCATGTTGCCACCGGTCACCGCTGCATAAAATTCCATGGCTTCCCGGCAGTTACCGGCAAACGCCACATGCACATTCATCTCCCGGGGTAGTTGTCCCAGAGATCGGTGTTGCTCAAGTGCCGGGCTGGGCTCGAAATCTTCAAGCGTAAAATACCTTCGTAACTCAAGGGTAACATTGCCGTTGGCATCTTCCGGGGGCCATTGTTTCGCCCAGGCGATAGCCTCTTCCAGGGAGTTCACCTCGAGCACGCTGTAGCCGGCCAGCTGCTCACCGGCTTGCTCGAACGGACCATGCACAACGGTCGGCTCGCCGTTGCGGAACAGAATGCGGCAACCTTCGCGGGTTGGTCTCAGTCCATTGCCATCGATGAACACTCCGGCCTGTGTCATACGGTCATTGTAGTCGGCCATCGCCTGAAAGATGTCTTCCGTGGGTAATACGCCATTCTCGGTGTCGGCATCGGCTTTGCGCATCAACATGTATTTCATACTGTCGTCCTCCAATGATTGTTGGTTGTCTTCACTGGTAAGTCGGACAGTGCGGGTGGAAATCGACACCGCTCGTTATATCTTATCTTCTTGGATTGGGACTGAGAGACTGATAAATACAGGCGAGCCCCTAAGGAGAGAATATGTTGGATGCAATGGTATTGAGGGCAAGCCGCCCGAACTTTCTGGTACTTGCACCCTTGTGCGTAGCGCTGGGCATTGTTTTGACCTGGCGGCAGATGGCAGCACTGGATGGCGTGCACCTGGCGTTGGTCCTGGTTGGGGCGCTGCTGGCCCATGCTGCGGTCAACCTGTTGAATGAGTATCAGGACTTCCGCTCCGGGCTTGACCTGGCCACCACCCGCACCCCGTTTTCCGGTGGCAGCGGCGCGTTACCGGACCGGCCAGAGGCGGCGCCAAAGGTTCTGGTTGCAGCACTGATGACCATGGCCACGATGTCGGCTATCGGCCTTTATTTTCTGTGGTTACGCGGCCTCCCCATGCTGCTGCTCGGGGTGGGCGGGCTTGTCCTGATCATCAGCTACACCCAATGGATCACCCGTTCACCCTGGTTATGTCTGCTCGCACCCGGACTGGGCTTTGGGCCGGTGATGATTTGGGGCACGCAGGTGGCCCTGGGCGCCCAGCCGGATGCGAGTTCTATCCTGGTGGCCGTGATGGTGATGCTGTGGGGCAGCGAGTTGCTGCTGATCAACCAGCTCCCCGACGTTGCGGCGGATCGGCAGGCCGGTCGTCGCCATCTGTCGATAGTGCTTGGCCTGAAGGTGGCTGCAGCGGTGGTGGCGGTGTTGTCGCTGGGAAGTTATCTGCTGCTGGGTGCTGCCATGATAGTAGGGGTGCTACCTGCGGCCAGCGGGCTGGCAATGTTCACGTTACCGGCGGCGCTCTGGGTGGCCTGGCGGTTGCCCCATGCGCTGGATGACAACAGCAAATTGTCCCCGGTGCTCGGGGTGAACGTTGCCACACTGCTGACCACGCTGGTGTTATTGGGGGTAGGGTTGTGGCAGGGGTAAGGAACAGATGCAGGTTTCTGTTTAAGAACAAACCGGAATGACCATAAAGCTGATAATTCGAAACCAACTAAGGTAGTCCTGCAAAGCTGCTATTGTTTTTGCAGGTATCGATGTTGGAAGTAATACCTGATGCAAAGTGAAAAAAACCAATAAAACGGGACTGTCATTGCACTGATTTCAGTAAAAACTGCGTTGGATCAGGGATGACGCCGTTAAAAAACAAGGACCGCATCATGACACTAACTCACAACTGGCGCTCGCTGGCAGCGATCGCTTTATCTGCAACTCTATCGACCTACGCACTGGCAGACGAAAATCACGTCTCCGATGGCGATAAAGCTGACAACAAACACCTACTGCACGATACGCCACTACCGGATGGGCATGTACCGGCCAACACTAACTACGGCTTCAGTGTGATCGGTCGTGATACCCTCGGTGGCATTTCGAGCGGGCTCTACACCGATATCTGGGCTCACGAGGGGTACGCCTACATCGGCACCTTCCAGGAGCCAGACTGCACCCGCGCCGGTGTCTACATTTCAGACATTCGCGACCCTGCCAATCCGGTTACGGTTGGCATGATCAAGTCTCCCCCACAGACCCGGATCAATGACGTTAAAGTCACCCGTATCGGTGACCGGGATGTACTGATCCACTCACTCGAACCATGCGGCCCACTGGTTGGCAATGGGCTGGCGGTTGGCGGCGGTAACGGGGGCCATCAACAGGGACAATTCGGAATCTCTCTCTGGGATGTCAGCAACCCCGCCAAGCCCCACGCGTTAAAACAGAACTTTCTTGATTTCCCGGTGCACAATACCTTTGCGTGGACCACCGCAAGCGGCAATACCTACCTGTTGATCGTTGATGATATCGCCACCGACGACCTGAAAATCGCCGATATCACCAAGCCCCAGTCTCCCAAGCTGATCACCACTACGGGCATTGAAACCTGGCTCGCCACTAACCCGGAGATTGCGGATGACGGTCAGCTGTTTATGGGCAGTTTTGCCGCATCGCTACTGCACGACATCTGGATCAACGACATGGATCCGGGGCCCGGTGAAAACTGGCAGGCGGTGTTGTCCTACTGGGATGCAGGGTTTATCACACTCGACATCAACGATCCCTACAACCCGGTCTTTCTCAGCGATTCCACCTACCCGGATCCGGACCCGGTGCATGGTATTTCTCCCCCGGAAGGCAACGCCCATGCAGCGGTGTTTGCTGGCCCCGGCTTTGACAAGATCTTTGCTGGGGACGAGGACTTCGACTCGCTATTCACCGCCGTGACTGTGGATGGCGAAGCCTACCAGGCAAGCCAGGGCAGTGACGTGCCACAAATCGGCCCGGGCGCCGACGTCGAAGAACTGATGGAGCAGACCGCGTTTGTCGGCCAGGCCTGCGGTGGCACATTAACGCCGGCTGCCGATGTGGGCGCTGGCATTGCGCTCATTGAACGTGGCGCTTGCTCCTTTACCCTGAAAGCCCAGACCGTCGAAGCTGCCGGCTATAGCGCTGGCGTGGTCTTTAACTCAGCAGCGCCCGACAACTGCGAAGCAACGGTGTCAATGCTGGTTGAGGCGGGCATCCCGATGCTGTTCGTTCCACGCTCCACGGGCTTTGCTGCACTAGGGATCGCTGGCTACGACCCGAGCCTATGCCCCGGAAGCGAAGGCTCCAATCCGGCCCTGCCTGCACCCGGCTCGCTGGGACTGGTGGCCACGCTGGGCGCCGCTTTCGATGGCTGGGGTTATCTCCATACTCTGAACAACACCTCAAGCCAGGTCACGGTGCAGCGCGGCATGGGGCCCGACGCAGAAACCGTTACCGTGGATTATCTGGGCGAGATGGGTTATTACGCCCCGGCCGAGGTCACCGACCCGGCACTGGCGACCGGCGCTGGCGACCTGACCATGCATAACCTGGAAATCGATCCTTCGAACCCGAACCGCACCTTCATCAGTTGGTATTCACTGGGCATGCGCGCGGTCGAATGGCGTGAAGGACACTTGCATGACAACAGCAAGGGCGAAGGCGTGGTGTCCTGGAACATGCACGAAGTTGGACGTTTCATCGCCGGCGACGAATACGGCGACGCGGCGGGCTCGAACTTCTGGGGAGTCCATGTCACGGAAGTGGATGGTGAACAGTACATTCTCGGTACCGATCGCAACACCGGACTGTGGATCTTCCAGTGGACCTGCGAAGACGCCACGGACGTGCTTTACTGCAATGGACCGGTGACACCCTGAACCTCAGAATGGTACCCGGGCAGCGCAATGCTGCCCGGGACCTGTCAGATTAAGCCGAGTCCCGATCCCACGTTATATTATTCTTGGACCTGTCAAAATAAGGGGCAAACACGGAAAGCGCTGCAAAACTTCGCCCTTCTTCCAGTATCGGACCGTGGAGTGTATTTTGTGGAATGAATACTAGATCACCCTTGCTCACTTTTTTTACTTCGTCACCAACTTTAAAGTCAACATTGCCTTCAATGATAACGAGTATCTCATCGTGGTAATGCTGGGTATGAAGTGCATTTCCACTGTCACGAACTATGCCGACATTTGCAGTCAGATGCTTTCCATCAAAAACGAAGGCTCTTTTGATCGGGTCGTTTTTTGTCGATTCGTCTGTTTCGAGCGACTCAACTATCTGATTAAGATTTTGAAAGTACATACTTTAGTTCCCTCCTTTGACTGTTACCTGGGGCCTAACAGCAATTAGAGAGCAGCCGCACTGACGACAAAACTGACCACTTCATCATGACGCTTTTGTTTGTAATCTAATAGCTAAAATAGTCCAAAAATCAGAAATCCTCCATGGTCAGGGATGCGGCATCGATCCAGCGTAGAACGTTTCGCAGTCGCCACCTGTAATCGCCCGCACCCCGCGTTTGACCAGGTCGAGCATCGGTCCGGTCACCGCGACCAGAACGTTGGGCTGCTCGATCTCGGGTTCGTGGAACGGGCCGGTAATCCGTTGTTCAACAACCGCACAGCCATCGGAGTCGATGACCGCTACCTGCATGTCCTGGAAGCGGTAATTTACGAAGTCCAGCGACCCGGTCAGGGCCAGGCGGTTTTGTGGGGTTCGGAAGGCCACGTCACGCGCCTGCGCCACACCCCCTTCAATAGCCCATTCAGAGATCATCTGATCAATGGTTGTGCTCCCCCCGCTGCCCTGGAGCATACCGGTAAACGCATAACCGCGCGTCACGACAAGACCAACCGGCCCAGCAATGAATACCGCACCAACATCAATCAGATTGAAGTTCTGGGTTTTGGTGTAATCCTCCAGCTCGTCATCAAGGTCATACCCTTCAATGGTCAGTTCCCCGGAGCGCAGACTGAGCATGCCGGTGGCGCTTTGTCGGAGGTCCTGCCAGGTGTTGCCTTGCGCATTCAGAGTCAGCTCAAGATTGACTTTGCCGGCGGCGGCCTGATCCGGGTTCAGCTTGCCCATGAACGCCCCGAAATCAAATTCGGCAAGCCCGTATTCAAGCCGGAGAGCGGGTGTGGGGGACGAAAGATTGGCCTCGATCCATCCCGAGGCTTCTCCCTCGAAGGCAGTTGCGTTCATCGGTTTCAGTTCGAAAACGCCGTTGTCGCCGCGGACCTTCGCCGACAATTCGGAAACCTTGAACCGGCCCTGGCTAAGCGTATCGCATTGCAAGTCGCCTTCGATGGCAAGAGTTTCAAACACTTGTTCCGGCATGCCACCATCATGGTGGAGATGGCTTAGGTCCAGGTCGCAATGCTCAAACAGCCATTCCATTTCCGAAGCTTTATCAAGATAGGTAATCCGGGCATCGGACACCTGCAACCGCCGCAACGACAGTGCGTCGCGCTCCCCCGGCTCGGGCTCGTAAAAGTTGAACACACCCGGGCTGGTGCGCTCGACCATCAGTTCCGGCCGCTTTATGTGGAGATCAATTGGGGGCACGTTACCGGTCAGTAGGCTGAAGGTGGCAAGCCCCACACTGACACTTTCAGCCGTGGCCACTACCTGCCCATGTCTGCTTAGCTCGAGCCCTGCAATTGTGACGCTTGGTCCCTGTAGCAGGCCGAAGTGCAGGGGCTGACCGATCTGCACGTCCAAGTTCAGGATGTCGCTGAGCCTGGTCTCTATCCGTTTTTTGACCTGATCAGTATCAACTATCAACCAAGCCACCAGTACGGCTGCGATGAGCAGGGCGGCCAGCACCGAGACAACCAGAACCGCCATTCGTATTCGTGTTGCCATCATTCCATCAACCACCTTGTATAGGCCCGGCAGGGGCGTGAACAAATGAGGTGAGTGCTAGGGCGAGACTGCCCAGCTGGTGTAGCCAAGCTTCATAATACGGGCGACTTCGTCCTCTGGCACCGCCCACAGGTTTCCCTGCTCCAGGGGGTCGTAATGGAATGCGTAAAGGCGGGAGGTAAATTCGGCGATGGGCAGGGAGGCTTCGCCGCGATACTCGCCGTGGCCCCGGGTGGAGCAGGTAATGCCCTGGCCCCAGTCCTGGCCGCTGTCGTTGTTGGGGTTGAAGAAGTAGACCCGTATTTCGTCCTGGGGGCTTAGCCCGACTCTCAGGATGTTGATGGCATGGCGACCTACGAAGCGGGCGGCGCTGTCTGTGACGGCAATGCCGGCCGGCTGGGCATGGATCACTGGCATATTGCCGTTGTAAAAAGGGTGGTAGCTGGCGTAGAAGTGCCGAATGAAGCCTTCGTAGTCGCGTACCTCGCCGGTGTGAATATCAGCAACTACACGGAATCCCTGGCTGACCCACCAGCCATAGAATTCCGGGTTGATCCAGCGGTGGGCATCGTCATCCCGGTTTTTACAACGGCGCCACATTTCGCCGTAAATGCGATCAAGGTGGGGGATAACGATCAGCGATAGCGGGTCCACATCAACCGGTGTTCCCTCGACCAGCCCGGGCTTCAGATCTCTGGAAGAGACGTTCTGGCCCTCGAAACGGCTGAGCACTTCGTTGTCCCGGGCCGCCCAGGTCAATACCTGGAGCAGGTAATCGGCTTCGTTGGCTGACCATATCGACAGACCGATGGCAGACTGGCAGGTGGGGTTGTTGCCCTGGCCCACACCCAGCGGCTGCCCCAAAAGATTGATGACACCGGCCAACAGGAATACCCGGGGCGGCCGGGCATTGCCAAGGACTTCTTGAAGGGTGTGTGCGGTCTCTGCTGACAGGCGGAGTTTGATTTGCCGCCACAGGGCCTGGGCCACTGGTGACGTAAACAGTGAACCTCGTTCCAGCATCATCGTAAGGCCATACACAGCCTGGCAGGTTTCCGGATAGATGGCTTCGTCGATCAGGGCATGGACCAGTTCCGTGTAGCAGTAGAGGTCATCCAGCCCGGTCATGGTCAGCCCGAGTGCGTCGGGTATCAGATCGTCCTGGTCACTGTTGCGCAGGTATCTCAGCATAACTGCGTGATAAGGGGAGGCCAGGCCGGTGTCGTGCATACTGCGGGCAAAGTGCGTGGCTTCGGACAAAAGTGTTTTGTCGTCCATCTCCGTTAACCGCTGCTCATAGATCTGCAGGCCCGGGTCTTCGGCGCTTCCCGGTGTGGGCGCAAATAACGCGTTTACCAGGCGGGTGGCATCGGCGTTGCCGGTGGTTTTTATCGTGGGGTCATAGAGGCATTTGGCAATCTGATCAATCATCTCGCAGATGCTGTCGACCTGTACCGGTCCCTGGTCCAGCAATCGCCAGACTTCGGTCACCAGGCTGCCCAGCAGGCTCTCATAGCAAAGGTGAGAGATCAGATAGCGGTAGAGTTCCTGGACGATCGTCCCGAGCTGTTTCGGGCGTTCCCGGTCGGCTTCTGAGAGTTGGCCAGAGAGCAGGTCCAGGTTCAACGCCATCACCTGGGTCAGGAAGTGGCGTGCCTGTTCCGCCGAAATGCCGGGATGGAAGTAGTCGCCCAGAGTGACGGCGAGCATTCGTAGCTCGCTGATGGCCTCCACGATGGTCGTAACGGCCCCGGCCTCGCGCAGGGAGTGCTTGGCCAGTGCCGGCTGGAGAATACCCGGCTGAGCCCAGTCGCTGGCGCCGAAGATGCCGGCGGATTCCAGCGACCGGACCCGCCGGTACAAGGCGTCAAAGCCACCCGGCACCATCATCAGGATTCGGGCGCGCTCCAGCAGTTCAAGGCTGGAGGCCCTGGGATTGGTTTGACGAGCTCGAGCAAAGTCCGCCAGCGCCCCATCAAACGGCTTCAATGCCAGCTCGAGTGCAGGGTCGGCTTTTTGGCGCTCCATAGCTTCGATTCCCTGATATGTTCGGGGCCGGTACGGGTATTAATGACACGGCCAACGATCTGAATGTAGTCGCCTTCGATCATGGTGGCCAGAAATGCCGGATGTAACCAGTCCCGCGATCTCTGACACAAGTTTGGCTCGTGGTATCACTGCAGTCTACGCTGATTACATTCAGGAACGTAAAGAACCCAAATCTCGATGCCTGTCTTGCGGAGGTGGAATGAAGTTTCCCTCAAGCACCGCTTTTGCCCTCTTGGGAGCAACACTGATTGCGATCAGCTACGGGCTTGCGCGCTTTGCCTTCGGGCTGTTCGTGCCCCCAATCCGGGAAGAACTGGCGCTGACGCCGGACGTGATCGGCATCATCGGCGCTTTGCCGCTCATCAGTTTTGTGCTCGCCACGGTGGTTGCACCATTATCCGCTGACCGTCTTGGCGCCCGCAATACGGCGATGCTGTCCGGTGGTTTCGGTACGGTCGGTCTGGCGCTGATCAGCCAGGCTTCTGGTGCTTTATCTCTCGGCGTGGGGGTGTTTGCCTGTGGCATTTGCACCGGTCTGATGATGCCGGCCCTGACGGCGGCCATGCAGGCGCTGGTGAGACGTTCCCTGCACGGGCGGGTCAGCTCGGTGATGAACGCGGGCACCAGCATTGGTGTGATCATTGCCGTACCGACGATTCTCTTCCTGGCCGGAGCCTGGCGTTATGCGTATGCGTCCTTTGCCGTTCTGGCGGTCATCGGGATGCTTGCCACGTGGATTTTCATTCCTTCAGTGTCCAGCGTCACGCCGTCGAATGCGGCTCCACCACCTCCGATCAGCGCCCTTCAGTGGTCCCGTCTGTTCAGGCTCTCACTGTTTGCTTTCATGATGGGCTTTGTCTCCGCCGCGTACTGGATCTTCGCGCCCGACCTGGTGGTCAACCTTGGTGCCCTGCCGCCCGATGCGACCGGGTGGCTATGGCTGGCGGTTGGTATTGCCGGTCTCGGAGGTGCCGTGGTGGCGGATCTGGCCGATCGCAACAACCCGCCGATCACCCAGGCTCTCATGCTGATGATGCTTTCCGCGAGCCTGGCATTGCTCGCTGCCAGTCCTGGTAACCTGGCGATTGCGGCATTCTCCGCGCTGGTCTTTGGCCTGGCTTACATGAGTTTGACGGGGCTGTATCTGATGACCGGTATCCGCCTGTTGCCGGGCAGATTATCGATGGGGCCCGTATTGCCCTTTATGGCTGTATCGCTTGGGCAGGCGACCGGGTCGCCTCTCGTTGGCTTGTTGGTGAATGAATTCGGTTACTCAGATGCGTTTGCCATGTTTTCGGTGGTAGGCATTCTGGTGGCCATACTGTCTCCCCTGTATCCGCGCTACATCGAGCAGGAGCACGAGGAGGAGGGCGAAGAAGAGACTGGCCTCCAGGCGGCGTACGATTACCAGCTTCAGAACGAGGAGGGTGAGCCGTTCAGGTATGGAGCTCCCGAATGGTCTGAGCAAACAGCCCGGCAACCGGAAGGGTCGTGACCCGGCCCTGAACTTCCGGTTTCTGCTGCGGTGTAACGCTGTCAGTAATGAAAAGCTGATCCATAGCCCCCGCGCGGTAAAGTTGCTCCGAACCGGGTCCGAACAGGGCATGGGTGATGACGCCGAACACCCTGGTGGCTCCCTTGTCCTTGCAAGCGTCTGCGGCGCGCAACAGGGTAGTGCCGCTCGCCACCATATCGTCAAAGATGATGGCAACCTTGCCTGTCATATCTCCGATCACGGCATCGCCGGTTACTTTGCCGTTACTCCGTCGTTTTTCCAGGAAGGCTGTGGGCGGCTGTTCGCCAGCGGCATCCGTCCAGGCGTCGCGGAACCGATCCACGCGTTTTGTGCCTCCGGCGTCGGGGGAAACAATAACGACTGGCTCGTCACCTACACGGTCTATGAGTGCGTTGACAAACAGGCTGTGGGCTTCAAGATGCACCGTCCGGCAGCGGAAGGCGTTGTCGAACGCGCTTCGGTTGTGAACTTCCAACGCCACTACGCAGTCCACCCCCATGGCTTCAAACAGTTGTGCCACGTAGCGTGTGGTGACCGGGTCCTGATCCTTGGCGCGCCGGTCCTTGCGGGCATAAGCAAGATACGGCAGCAACGCGGTGACGCGCTTCGCACCAGCATCTTTAACAGTAGCGATGAAAAACAGAAGCCGTAGCAACTTGTCGTTGACGCTTAATACTTCCTCGCCAAAGAGGGTGTGGAGAACGTAAACGTCCCGGCCCCGTACACTCTGCAGTGGCCGGGACTTGTGTTCGCCATCATCAAAGGCGCGATCCTCATGGGCGGCCAGGCTGATGCCGAGCTGTGAGGCAACGGAACGACCAAACTCGTGGCTACCTTCCAGGGCAAACAAAACCGGCTCGCTGTTCATATTATTTCCTTGACGGTATGCGTTATCCGCCTTCGCGGAAGCGTCGGATAAAGGCCTCGGACTCGTCGATCGATTGTTCCATATTGCGAATCAACTCATCCACGTCCTGGCGGATACTCACCAGTTCGTTCTCCAGGGAACCGATCGCCTGGGCGTTCAGGTTGTGCTTGAGATACAGCACCTGATCCTGAAAGGCTTGCAATACGGGCTCCATGCGATCTTCAGCCTCGTGCATACGGCGGATCAGTTGACTGTACTGAGCCCGGGTCTCATCAAGTTGCTGTTCGCTGTTGCGTCGTAGAGAGGCGCTTTCGTACAGATCCAGTTCATCTTCCCATTCATCGAACAGATCTTCTGCAACTTCTTCAACCTTGTCGATGCGATTGCGGACGTCTTCCGCGCTCGATTTGCTGTCGTCATAGGCATCGCTGATCTCGGCGTACCGCTCCTTGAGCTCAGTATCCGGTGTATCCACAACGCTCTGGAAGCGCTCCAGAGAGGAACGGAAGGTTTCCTGGGCATCATTCTGGCTGTCCCGAGCGTTTTCTACCCGGTCCACCAGGATATCGCGCTTCTCGTACCCGAATTTTTCCATGGTGTTGTAGTACAGCGAGGAACACCCGCCCAGAAACAGGACACTGAGCAGCAACAGCCACAACTGACGGGCACCTTGTGGCTTTAATGAACTGACAGTGACAGGATTGGACATAAAGCAGTCTCCGGTTGGGGTGTGGGTATGAGTCCGGAAAGTGAAGCATGGCGGCAGCTTGCTGACAAGCGCTGGTTCCGGCGTTGGCCCGGGAAGCATTTCAACCCTGCCTCATAACCCTCAGGCCGGATTTTCCATTGCCGCGAACGCTTCTGCGATGGTTATCGGCGCCGTAGGGCGGGCGTACATTGCTTTCAGGTAGTGTCGCAGCCTTGGTGCATTGTCGAGCATCTTCTCTTCGTTCGCCCAGTCCAGCGTATACGCGGCGTTGAAGTCAGCCACGCTGAGTCGGTCGCCAACGAGGAACTCCCGTTCTGCCATGTGCCGTTCAAGCACCGCCACCATCTCCATGCACTCCTGCGTCGCTAGATCGACATCCTGCGGCAGTCGCTTCTCTTCCGGGTAAACGAGCGTGTGACGCGCGATGCGCCACAGAGGCTGCTCAATCTCGGTCACCAGAAAGAAGATCCAGCGGTACATCTGGGCCCTGTCTTCCATCGCCTCCGGGATAAAGCCCGCCTGGGGATATTTCTCGGCCAGATAAAGCTGGATTGCGGCCGATTCAGTTACCACCAGGCTGCCGTCGACCAATACCGGCACTTTGGCGGCGGGGTTGAGGGAAAGAAAATCTTGTCGGAGTTGCTCACCTTGCAGGAGATCCACCGGGTGCAGTTCGTACTCCAGGCCGAGTTCGTTGAGCAGCCAGATAACGCGCAGGGCGCGAGTTGGGGGTGTTCCGTATAATTTCAGCATTTCCAGCTCCACAGGTGCGCGGGCACCGTTCGTTCGATGGGTTCTTAATCCAGTCGAACGGGAGCATGGGAAATCGACAGCGCTGATCATCGCATGGGTTGAATTGTTATTCCGGTCAGACCAAAATATACCAATTATTGGTACCGATGAGGTGGCACGATGCAAAAAAATACCAGCATCACTTTAGGCCAACACTTTGATGCGTTCATTACAGAGCAGCTCGAAAGTGGCCGATACAGCTCGACCAGCGAGGTTGTTCGTGCAGGGTTGCGGTTGCTTGAGGAGTCCGAAACCCGCTTGACGACGCTCCGAAAACTGCTCAAGGAAGGTGAGGACAGTGGTTTTGAAGAGTACTCCTATGACTCGTTCATTCAGGAACTGGACAACGAAGGACGCTGATGCCAAATTTCAAGCTTTCCAGGAAGGCCAAAGCTGATCTCAAATCGATTGCACTTTACACGGAACGTGAGTGGGGCCGAGATCAACGAAACCATTACATTCTTCAGTTCGATCAATGCTTCCACCTCCTGGGGGAAAATCCGAACCTGGGGCAAACCTGCGATGAAATCAGCCTTGGCTACCGACAATACCCTCAGGGAAGCCACATCATTTTTTATCGACTAGCCGCAAAAGGTATTGTTGAAATTATCCGAATCCTGCACAAGCGTATGTTGCCTGAGGGGCATCTGTTGTAGGGGGTTAAATACCGTATTCACGCTCGACCTTCGCTATCCGAACCCGAAAGTTGGAATACCATTGCTGGCGACCAATCCGCTGGGCCTCTTGATGCTCAGCATTCTTCTTCCAATTGCGGATGGCCTCAAGGCTTTCCCAGTAGGAGACCGTAATGCCCAGATTCTCCCTGGCGGATTCCATGCCCAGATAGCCTGGTTGCTCGGCGGCTAATGCTGCCATACGTTCGGCGATTTCAGCGTAACCGTTGTCACCGTCTGTGCGATGGCTGCTGAAAATGACGGCGTAGTATGGGGGCTTGGGGGTGTTGCTGATTTCTGACATAGATCACTCCGAGCATTTAATGAAGGTCCCTCCTGCGCATCATGCCGCTTTCTTCGCTTTTCCGCTATTGCCCGACTGGTCGCGGATCCTGTGCAAGTGTTTCCAGGCAAGCTAACCTGCCCCGACCTGTAACGCCGGGGCAGCGTCAAACATCACCCCTGCCTATGCGCCCGATACTCCCCCTGTCGCTCCAGCATCCAGCCCGGATACTCAGCCGGCAGGCGGCTGACATCGTCCAGGGCCGCCAGTTCGTCGGCTGAGAACCGGATTTGTGCTGCCAGGATATTGTCCCGTAATTGGTCTACCCGCTTGGCCCCGACAATAACACTGGTCACCGCGTTCTGGTGCAACAGCCAGGCAAGCGCAACCTGAGCTACGCTGACGGGCTGGCCGTCGACCTGCTTGCCGGCGGCGATCTCCCGCATCACGGCAATGACCGCGCTGCCACGCTCCCGGTTGGCCGGTGGGAAATCAAACCTGGCGCGCCGGTTTTCCTCGGAGATGTCCGGCCCTTCGTACTTGCCGGAGAGGTAGCCGCCCGCCAATGGGCTCCACACCATCAGGCCGATGTTTTCGGACTCCAGCATGGGGATCACTTCCCGTTCGAGATCCCGGCCCACGAGGGTGTAGTAGGCCTGCAATGACAGAATCGGGCAAAGGCGGCGGGCCTGGGTAATGCCAACGGCTTTCATCACCTGCCAGGCGGCCCAGTTCGACAGGCCGACGTAACGGACATGGCCTTGCTGCACCAGGGTATTCAGCGCCTCCAGGGTTTCTTCCATCGGCGTGGCCGGGTCGAAGCCGTGGATCTGGTACAGGTCGATGTAGTCGGTTTGCAGGCGCTGCAGGCTGGCCTTGCACTCGCTCATGATGTGGCCACGGGAAGCGCCGCGAGCATTGGGGCCGTCGCCCATCGGGCCGAGCACCTTGGTGGCCAGTACGACATCTTCGCGGCGGACGTCCAGATTCTTCAGGGACTGGCCCACGATGCGCTCACTGGCGCCACCCCCATAAACGTTGGCGGTATCGATAAAGTTGATGCCCGCGTCCAGGGCGGTTTTCACCAGCTGATCGACCTGTTCCTGCTGCAACTGGCCGATCAGCCCCCACATATCGTCACCGCCGCCAAAGGTCATGGTGCCCAGGCACAATTCCGATACAAACAGACCCGAGTTGCCCAGCGTTCTCAGACGCAGGGGCGCGTCATGGGTGGATTGGGGTAGGTTGGGAGTTGTCATAGCCGATCACCTCTTCGTTATGGAAGAACCTGCCGGAGCAGGACCGTGGGTTCATACTAGGTGACGCATGGCCAATCGGGCTGGCGGAAACTCTCAGACGATTGCACAATCCTCTCAACCTGATATCAGCCCGGGGATGCTCCTACTGAAGTGCGGCGCCGGACAGTCTATGATTCCACCAGAACAGGAGACCATCATGACCGCCCAGCCCAACGTCATTCCCATGCAACCGGAGAACCCATCCCTGACCCGGCTCCGTGATCTTGTCGAGCAGCAATGGCTGACCCATGGCCCGGAGAACGCGATCGACGGTTTGCGCCTGACCCGCGCCCTGGAACCCAGCGGCACCATTCGGGCCCTTTATCAGACCTCGTTCTGCATCGTATTGCAGGGGGCCAAGGTGACGGCGGTCGGGGAGTCGGCCTTTCATTATCGCCAGGGCGAGTGCCTGCTGGCGTCCGTCAATGTGCCGGTGAACTCCCGGATCGTGCAGGCCGCCCCCGATAAGCCGTATCTGGCGTTGAGCCTGTCAATTGATCCGGCAATGATTTCCGAGCTGCTGGTGACCCATCCGGAGATGGCGTACCGGGGCCCAAAACAGCCAGCGTTGGTCACGGCCGGGATGCCGGATGAGCTGTACGATCCTGTCATCCGCTTGCTCCGGTTGCTTGATCAACCGGATGACCGTGAAGTACTGGAGCCGCTTGTCCGCCGGGAAATCTGTTGGCGTATATTGCGGTCGCCGCTGGGGCCGGCCCTGCAGCAGATCGGCCTGAAGGACAGCGACACCGCCCGCATTGGCCGGGTAACGGCCTGGATGCAGGCGAACTATCAGCAGCCCTTCCGGGTGGCCGAGCTGGCGGCGATGGCGAGTATGAGCCCGGCGACCTTCCACCGGCATTTCAAGAGCATCACCCGGTTAACGCCGGTGCAATTCCAGAAGCTGGTGCGTCTGCAGGAAGCCCGGCGGCTGCTGTTAAGCGATCAGGAAGTGGCGAGTGTTGGCTACCAGGTCGGCTATGAAAGCCCGTCCCAGTTCAGCCGCGATTACCGAAAACTGTTTGGGGCGCCACCGGGGCGGGATAAAGCTGTGATGCGGTCCAGTGTGGCGATTGAGTGCGGGGTGTGAGGGGAGGCTGTCGGGCTTGGCGATTTCTGATATGTATTCCTCGGGGCGTGGAAAGCCCCTGGCAGGGATGACTATGGTTGAGGACTAAAAAATTGCTTCCGGTTACAGAGTGATTCGGTAGTATCGCCCATGCTCTCCATCCTTGTAACCAACCTGTTTCACCTGCCAACCCAATTTTTCGGCTACTTTCTGGCTGGCAACGTTATTCTCGGCGATGAAAACCTGGACCGCTTCTAAATCCACCTCTGTGGCCAGCTCTGCAACGGCTAACTGACAGGCCTTGGTCGCGATACCTTTTCCCCAGAACTCCGATTTGATGAAGTAACCAAAATCGAGCACTCCATTGATTTCTTTGATGCCGCAAAACCCAATGAACTCATTGGTATCTGCGTTCGCGATAACAAACCGGGACGGATTGTCGAGCGCACTTCTGAACCAGGAGTCCGCCTCATCTTCCGTAAGGGGGCGACGAGGCCCCAGAAACCTCATAACCTCGGAATCTCCCAGCATCGACACAACAGCGGCTCTATCTTTTTGTTGAAGTGCCCTTAATCTCAACGAATTCATAAAGCATGGCCTAACCTACCGAAATCATCCCTTGCCGCCCAGCAAACCAATCAACGCGATCCTCAATGTTACGGAATGCACGCGAATCGGCAACAGGCATAATTAGTCATTTGTATCTCTGACTCGGGACTCACTATTTGGCCAGTTGTCGAACTGTGGCAGCAGATCTGTAATTTGATGCCAGCTTGCCTTTGAACCCGTAAAAATATGGGCCTCGGGCTCACCTTCGATGTCACCTTCCAGTCCACCAAGTGGGATGCCGACGACTTCCGGACGATCTTTATAGGTACTGATTAAAGGTGAACCACACGTCTTGCAAAAATACTTGGTGACGTTCTCGGACGAGGCATACGGTGTGAGATTGTGCTCTCCCGACAGCCACCGAAACTGGTCACTACGGATTGAGGCACGAGTGCGGAAAGCAGCACCGTGCCAACGCCGGCACTTGGAGCAATGACAATTGAAAATAGGACCGAGCCGCCCTTCAATTTCATAGCTCACCGTTTCGCACAAACACTTCCCTGTTAGATTGCTCAAAGGTCCATCTCCCTGCATCACAGCAATTTGATATTGGTCACACTGAACATAGAAACGTGACCGCTGAATTATTACGCTTTTGTGTTCAAGCCAATCAACAAAATAGCGGAAAAATCAAAGGCCTGCCATGCCGAACGGTAATACTTTGTCATATCACCACGTAACCACGAAGCGCGTTTGGTTGAGGGCAAAGAAAAAACCCCGACAAACAGCCGGGGTCTGAAAGTGAGGAACAGAGCAGGGGGGGGTGGCTTACTGCTTCAACCCCATCTCCTCAATAGAAATCTCCCGCATTTTGAACTTCTGGATCTTTCCGGTGACGGTCATCGGGAATTCATCCACGAACTTGTAGTTCCTGGGGATCTTGAAGTGGGCGATCTTGCCCTTGCAGAATTCTCGCAGTTCGTCGCCGGTTACCGGGTCCGCGTCCGGCTTCAGTTTCACCCAGGCGATCAGTTCTTCACCGTATTTGTCATCGGGGATGCCGGTAACCTGCACTTCTTCGATAGCTGGGTGGGTGTAGAGGAACTCTTCGATTTCTTTCGGGTAGATGTTCTCCCCGCCGCGGATGACCATATCCTTGATACGGCCAACGATCTGGATGTAGCCGTCTTCGTCCATGGTGGCCAGGTCGCCGGTGTGCATCCAGCCGGCGCCGTCTATGGCTTCGCGGGTTTTATCTTCGTTGTTCCAGTATTTCAGCATCACGCTGTAGCCACGGGTGCACAGCTCGCCGATCTCACCACGCGGGACCACGTTGCCGGTGCCGGGGTCGACGATTTTGGTTTCCAGGTGGGGCTGGGTGCGGCCCACGGTGGTGACCTGCTTCTCGAACGGGTCGAGGGAGCTGGTCTGGGTGGATACCGGGCTGGTTTCGGTCATGCCGTAGGCGATCTGAACCTCTTTCATGTTCATCTTGCCGTTGACCTTTTTCATCACCTCCGCTGGGCAGATGGAGCCGGCCATGATGCCGGTACGCAGGGTGGACAGGTCGTAGCTTTCAAACTCCGGCTCGGCCAGTTCGGCGATGAACATGGTGGGCACGCCGTACAGGGCGGTGGCTTTTTCCTGGTGCACGGCCTGCAGCACGGCTTTGGGCTCGAAGCCTTCGCCCGGGTAGATCATGGTGGAGCCGTGGGTAATGCAGCCCAGGTTGCCCATCACCATGCCGAAGCAGTGGTACAGGGGCACGGGAATGACCAGGCGGTCTTTCTCGGTGAAGCGCTGGCTCTCTGCCACAAAGTATCCGTTGTTGAGGATGTTGTGGTGGGTGAGGGTGGCGCCTTTGGGGTTGCCGGTGGTACCGGAGGTGAACTGGATGTTGATCGGGTCATCGAACTGCAGCTGGCCCTGTACCTTGTCCAGCTCTTCCTGGCTGACGTCGCTGGCAAAACCCACGAACTGGTCCCAGGTCCACATGCCGTCGTGCTTTTCCTTGTCCAGGTTAATCACGGCGCGCAACTCGGGCACCTGCTGAGCCTTGAGTTGGCCCGGGGTACTGGCCTTCAGTTCCGGGGCCAGCTCGTAGACCATCTTGCGGTAGTCGGAGGCCTTAAAGCTGTCCGCCGTGACCAGCACGGAAATACCAGCCAGGTTCATCGCGTAGTCCAGTTCGTGCACACCGTAGGCAGGGTTGATGTTCACCAGGATGGCGCCAACTTTGGCGGTAGCAAACTGGGTCACCGTCCACTCGTAGCGGTTGGGTGACCAGATGCCAACGCGGTCGCCCGGTTTGACGCCGATGGCCATAAAGGCGCGGGCGGCTTCGTTTACTTTTCCGACAAACTCTTTGTAGGTCCAGCGAATGTCCTGGTGCAGGCACACCAGGGCTTCGGTATCAGGGTATCTCTCGGCGGTTCGGTCGAGCATTTCGCCGATGGTCATGCCTAGCAGTGGTGTCTCTGAGGTGCCACTGGTATAGCTTGGAAGAGTCGTGCTCATTGTCTCTGCCTCCATTGTTTTTGTAGTCAAGGGCGAGCAGTGTCTAACCTGCTAGCGAGTCTGGCTGTGATACTCCGGGTTTGGTTGCATATCGCTTGCGATGGCCACGCGATTGGACATGTTGTAGAAACCGATCAGGTTGCTCAGGTCCCAGATGGCGCGGTCGCTGAGACCAGCGTCCCGCAAGGCCTGAATGTGTTCTTCGGTGACGGTGGCCGGTGAGCGGGTAAGGTGGGATGCAAAATCCAGCATCGCCCGCTGACGCGTGTCGAGTCTGGCGCTGCGGTAGTTCATCACCATGTGTTCACCCAACTCGGAATCGCCGCTCAGTACCCGCACGGCGGCGCCGTGGGCCACCAGGCAGTAGTAGCACTTGTTCTCGGACGAGACCACCACCGCCACCATTTCCCGTTCCAGCTTGCTCAGCTCGCCTTCGCCCAGCATCAGTTCGTTGTACAAGCGGGTGAAGCCCTCGAGCTGTTTCAGGTTCTGGCTGTAAGCGGTCAGTACATTGGGGATCATGCCCAGTTTTTCCTGGCAGATCTGGAAGTACTTCTGGGTATCTTCCGGCATGTCCTTGATCTCGGGGATCGGGAGATCCAGCGCCACGACGTTCTTGTTCTGATTCATGCGCAATTCCCTCCAAGGGCCTGACCGACTTTGGAACCGTTATGGCGTTTGAGCTGGCGGCTGATCCAGTCGCCGGTGGCGACCAGTTTGTCCAGGTCCACGCCGGTTGCGATGCCCAGGCCGTTCAGAAGGTATAGCACGTCCTCGGTGGCAACATTGCCGGAAGCGCCCTTGGCGTAGGGGCAGCCGCCAAGGCCGGCGACGGACGCATCAATCACCGCTACGCCTTCTTCCAGTACCGCGTAGAGGTTACCCAGCGCCTGACCATAGGTGTCGTGGAAATGGGCGGCAAGCTTCTCGACCGGTACCTGCGCGGCCACCGCTTCGAGCATGCGTTTGGCTTTCAGCGGCGTCCCTACGCCGATGGTGTCGCCCAGGGAGATTTCGTAGCAGCCCATATCCGCCAGAGCTTTGGCGACTTTGGCGACCTGTTCGGGGGCGATGTCGCCTTCGTAGGGGCAGCCGAGCACGGTGGAGACATAGCCCCGTACCGGAATGCCGGCTTTATTGGCGGCTTCCATCACCGGCGCAAAGCGGTCGAGGCTTTCGGCGATGGAGCAGTTGATGTTCTTCTGGCTGAAGGACTCGGATGCGGCGCCGAATACGGCCACTTCGTCCACCCCCGCCGCCAGGGCATTCTCGAAGCCCTTGAGGTTGGGGGTGAGTACGGAGTAGCGAACGCCCGGTTTACGGTTGATGCCGGCCATGACTTCGGCGGCATCGCCCATTTGCGGCACCCATTTCGGGGACACGAAACTGGCGGATTCGATATGGTTCAGGCCGCAGTCGGCCAGCCGGTCGATCAGCCCGGTCTTGATACGGGTTTTGATCACAGGGCCGGGTTCGTTCTGCAGGCCGTCCCGGGGGCTCATTTCCACCAGTCTTACCTGTTTCGGAAAGGCCATGTTACGCCACCTCCTCGTCACTGGCTTCGATGGCGATCAGATCCGCGCCTTCGGAGACCTGATCCCCTTCAGCGAAGAAAATGTCGGTCACCACACCGTCGGCCGGGGCCTTGATGGCATGTTCCATTTTCATGGCTTCCATAATCACCAGGGTCTGGCCGGCGGTGACAGTGTCACCCACCTTGGCCTGGATGGCGACGACGGCGCCGTTCATCGGCGCTGACAGGCTGCCTTCGCCGGCCATTTCCTCGAGGCCGTAGGTTTCCCGGTACACGGTGCACTGGAAGGTGTCGCCTTCGTAGAACAACACCAGTTTGTCGTTGTGCAGGTTGCCGTGAATGCTGATGCGATGGCCGTTGATCACCGCCTGCAGGTAGTCGTCGTCCAGCCGGGAGGTGAGGTTGTATACACTGCCGCCGACATGGACCTGGTAACGGTCGTCCCGTTCCAGCACCTTGAGTTCGTGGATATCTTCACCCACCTGCAGTTTCAGTGGCTGGGCGTATTCGGAGTTCATGCGCCAGCTGTTCTGGCGGCCGAACGGTGACCAGGGATCGGTGCTGACCACTTCCCGGGACTTACGCTGTTCCAGTACGAAGCCGGCAGCCAGTACCAGGGCCTTGTGGGTGTCCAGTTTGGATTTCGGGAACAGCAGTTCGCGGTGGTCGTCGATAAACCCGGTGGTCAGGTCGGCCTCGCGGAACGGCTGGGCATCGGCCAGCGCGTGCAGGAAGCGGATGTTGGTCTTCACGCCGGCAATGCGGTAATGCTCCAGGGCCTGCACCATGCGGTTGATGGCCTGGTCCCGCGTCTCGTCCCATACGATCAGCTTTGCAATCATTGGATCGTAGTGGATGCTGATTTCGTCGCCTTCGGTGACGCCGGTGTCCACACGCACGTGAACGCTTTCGTCCGGGGTGCTCAAGTAGCGCAGGTTACCGGTGGCGGGCAGGAAGTCCTGGTCCGGGTCTTCGGCGTAAATCCGCGCTTCCAGGGCGTGGCCACGGGTTTTCACCTGGGACTGTTCCAGTGGCAGGGGCTCGCCCCATGCGACTTTCAGCTGCCATTCCACCAGGTCCTGACCGGTGACCATTTCAGTGACCGGATGCTCCACCTGCAGGCGGGTGTTCATTTCCATAAAGAAGAAGGAGCCGTCCACATCGTAGAGGAACTCCACGGTGCCGGCGCCCACGTAATTGATGGCCTGGGCGGCTTTCACCGCTGCTTCGCCCATGGCCTTGCGGGTCTCTTCGGACAGACCCGGGGCCGGCGCCTCTTCCAGCACTTTCTGGTGGCGGCGTTGTACGGAACAGTCCCGCTCGGCCAGGTAAACGCCGTGGCCATCCTGATCACAGAACACCTGGATTTCCACGTGGCGCGGCTGGGTCAGGTAGCGCTCGATCAGCATGTCGGGGTTGCCGAAAGCGTTTTTGGATTCCCGCTTGGCAGCCGCCAGGGCATCGTCAAAATCTTCCAGGCGCTCGACGACGCGCATGCCTTTACCACCGCCACCGGCGACGGCTTTGAGCAGCAGCGGGAAGCCGCATTTTTCGGCTTCGGCGCGCAGAGTTTCCGGTGACTGATCATCACCGTGGTATCCGGGCACCAGCGGTACGCCGGCTTTTTCCATGATGGCCTTGGCGGCGGATTTGGAACCCATCGCTGCGATAGCCGAGGAGGGCGGGCCGATGAAAACAATGTCGTTGGCTTCGCAGGCTTCGGCAAACTGGGTGTTTTCCGACAGGAAGCCATAACCCGGGTGAATGGCCTGGGCGCCGCTTTCCTTCGCAATCTCGATGATCTTGTCGGACCGCAGGTAGCTTTCGGAGCTGGGGGCTGGGCCGATGTTGAAGGCTTCGTCGGCCATGGCCACGTGCCGTGCGTCGGCATCGGCGTCGGAATACACGGCGACAACACGAATGCCCATGCGGTGGGCGGTTTGTATGATCCGGCAGGCGATTTCGCCCCGGTTGGCGATCAGGATTTTGCTGAACATTATTCTTCCTCCGGAACCCAGTTGGCCTTGCGCTTGTTCAGGAAGGCGCTGAGCCCTTCCTGACCCTCTGCACCCACCCGGATATCCGCGATGCGTTGTGCGGTGTCTTCAATCACGTCGTTGCCGATCTGCTTGTGGCTGACGGCGAATACCAGGTCTTTGGCGGCTTTCATGGCTTCGGGGCCGTTCATCGTCAGTTGCTGAAGCATCTGGTCGCAGCGGGCTTCCATGGCGTCGACATCGTCGCAGACGATGTGAACAAGGCCGTAGTCCTGAGCCTGCTTTGCGGTAAACACTTCGGCGGAGATGAAATACCGCCGGGCCTGGCGCTCGCCAATGGCACGCACTACGTAGGGGCTGATTACTGCCGGAATCAGGCCGAGCTTCACTTCGCTGAGGCAGAAGCTGGACCTCTCGGTGGCAATGACAATGTCGCAGCAGGCCGCGAGGCCCACCGCGCCGCCGAAGGCAGCGCCCTGTACCAGACCGATGACCGGCTTGGACAGGTGGTTGAGTACGTTCATCAGCCGCGCCAGTTCCCGGGAATCGTCCAGGTTTTCCTGGCGGGTGTTCTCGGCCATGCGGCGCATCCAGCCAAGGTCGGCCCCGGCCGAGAAGTGCTTGCCTTCGGAGCGCAGGATGACCACTTTGGTGGCGGCGTCTTCGTCGACTTTTGTCAGCGCTTGTATCAGCTGCTGGATAATCACATCGTCAAAGGCGTTGCGTTTGTCGGGGCGGTTAAGAACCACCTCGGCAATACCATCGGTACGTTGTCTGAGCAGAACTGCGGATTCGTTGTCTGTCATGTCAGTCTCCCCGATTACATGCGGAACACGCCAAAGCGTGTTGGCTTGGCCGGGCGGTTCAGGGTGGCGGACAGGCTCAGGGCCACGACTTCCCGGGTCTGGGCCGGGTCGATGACACCGTCGTCCCACAGGCGCGCGCTGGCGTAGTAGGGATGGCCCTGTTCCTCGTACTTGTCGATGACTGGCTGCTTGAATTCGGCTTCTTCTTCGGCGCTCCACTCCTGGCCTTTGCGTTCCATGCCCTCGCGGCGGACCTGGGCCAGCACGCCGGCGGCCTGTTCACCGCCCATTACGGAGATGCGGGCATTGGGCCACATCCACAGGAAGTCGGGGCTGTAGGCGCGACCGCACATGCCGTAGTTGCCGGCACCGAAGCTGCCGCCGATCAGTACGGTGATCTTGGGTACGTTGGCGCAAGCCACGGCCATGACCATTTTGGCGCCGTGCTTGGCGATGCCTTCGGCTTCGTATTTCTGGCCCACCATGAACCCGGTGATGTTCTGCAGAAACAGCAGCGGGATGTTGCGCTGGCAGCACAGTTCTATGAAGTGGGCGCCTTTCTGGGCGGCTTCGCTGAACAGGATGCCGTTGTTGGCGATGATGCCCACCGGGTAGCCATGAATATGGGCGAAGCCGGTGACTAGGGTCTGGCCGTAGTAGCGTTTGAATTCGTCGAATTCGGAACCGTCGACGATGCGGGCGATGACGTCGCGCACGTCGAACTGTTTGCGCAGGTCGGTGCCGACGATGCCGTAGATTTCTTCGGCGTCGTACAGCGGTGCCTTGGGCTTGCGGATCTCCACGTCTGCCGGTTTGCGGCGGTTGAGGTTGGATACGCTGCGCCGGGCGATTTCCAGGGCGTGGGCGTCGTTTTCGGCGTAATGGTCGGCGACACCGGAAATCTTACAGTGGACGTCGGCACCACCCAGATCTTCGGCGCTGACCACTTCACCGGTGGCGGCTTTAACCAGTGGCGGGCCGGCCAGGAAGATGGTGCCCTGGTTGCGGACGATGATGGATTCGTCGGCCATGGCAGGCACATAGGCTCCGCCGGCGGTACACAAGCCCATGACTACGGCAATCTGTGGGATGTCGTCGGCGGACATTCTGGCTTGGTTGTAGAAGATGCGGCCGAAGTGGTCGCGATCCGGGAAGACTTCGTCCTGTCGTGGCAGGTTGGCGCCGCCGGAGTCTACGAGGTAGATGCAGGGCAGGCGGTTCTGCAGGGCGATTTCCTGGGCGCGCAGGTGTTTTTTCACTGACAGCGGGTAGTAGCTGCCGCCTTTGACGGTGGCGTCGTTGGCGATGATCATGCATTCGGTGCCGGAGACGCGGCCTACGCCGGCAATGACGCCCGCTGCGGGGACGTCTTCACCGTAGACGTTGTAGGCGGCGAACTGGCCGATTTCCAGAAAGGGGGAGCCGTCATCAAGCAGTTGGTTGATGCGTTCCCGGGGCAGCAGTTTGCCACGTGCCAGGTGTCGTTCTTGGTAGGTGGGGCCACCGCCTTGCTGGATGGTGGACACTTTGTCCCGCAGGTCGGCCACGGCGGTTGCCATGGAGTCCATATTGGCCTGGAATTCATCGGACCTTGGATTGATTTTGCTCTGGAGTATAGTCATAGGGCTTCTTGTCCGTGCATCGGAGTCCGTGCGTCGGGCATGCGGGCAGAGCGATTCGGGAACCGCTACGAGCACATCCATGTGCGCTTCTCTCAGGCCATCCTTGGCCTTCGAAATTCCCGAATCGCTCTGCCCGCAGCCCCTCGTCAAACTTGGGTGCTGTCTTCCGGTCGGTGAAACTTACTTGTTCAGGAACAGTTCCCGGCCGATCAGCATACGGCGGATTTCAGACGTGCCGGCGCCGATTTCGTACAGCTTGGCGTCACGCAGAAGGCGGCCTGTCGGGTATTCGTTGATGTAGCCGTTGCCGCCGAGCAACTGGATCGCGTCCAGGGCCAGTTTGGTGGCCATTTCGGCGGAGTAGAGGATGGCACCGGCGGCGTCTTTGCGGGTGGTTTCGCCGCGGTCGGCGGACATGGCGACCATGTAGACGTAGGACTTGGCGGTGTTCATCCAGGTGTACATATCCGCCACTTTGCCCTGGACCAGTTCGAATTCGCCAATGGCCTGGCCGAACTGTTTGCGTTCGCGGATGTAGGGAACGGTGACGTCCAGTGCTGCCTGCATGATGCCCAGCGGGCCGCCGGAGAGGACGAGGCGTTCGTAGTCTAGGCCGCTCATGAGGACTTTGGCGCCGTTGCCAATACCGCCCAGGATGTTCTCCTTGGGCACTTTGCAGTCTTCGAACACCAGCTCACAAGTGTTGGAGCCGCGCATACCGAGTTTGTCGAGTTTCTGATGGCGGCTGAAGCCCGGGTAATCGCGTTCTACGATGAAGGCGGTGACGCCCCTGGAGCCGGCCTGGGTGTCGGTTTTGGCGTAGATGACGTAGGTGTGGGCGTCCGGGCCGTTGGTGATCCACATTTTGTTGCCGTTGAGGACGTAGTGGTCGCCGGCGTCTTTGGCGCTCAGTTTCATGGAGATAACGTCGGAACCGGCGTTGGGCTCGGACATGGCCAAGGCGCCAACGTGTTCACCGCTGACCAGTTTTGGCAGGTACTTCTGTTTCTGTTCTTCGGTGCCGTTGCGATGAATCTGGTTTACACAGAGGTTGGAGTGGGCACCGTAGGAAAGGCCGACGGAAGCAGACGCACGGCTGATTTCTTCCATGGCGATGACGTGGGCGAGGTAGCCCATATCGGAGCCGCCGTATTCCTCTTTCACGGTGATACCCAACAGGCCCATGTCGCCCATTTTGCGCCACAGGTCCATGGGGAATTCGTTGTTGCGGTCGATTTCCTCGGCGCGGGGCGCGATTTCGGAGGCGGCGAAGCCGTTGATCTGCTCGCGGAGCATGTCGAGGGTTTCGCCGAGGCCGAAGTTGAACTCTGTGTACTGTGATTTCATTGTTGGCTACCTTGTTGTTCTGGCAATTTATTTCTGTTCAGCGGGTTCTGGCGCCTCTTTCTCGGCACCTTTCTGTTGCCGCTTGCGCTTCTGTAGATCTGCAAGAGCTTCCCGGCATCGTGCTTCGGCGGTGTCCATTTCCATCTCCGCCTGGGCAATGTCGTTCTTTTGCTGTTCCAGCTGGGCGCGTTTGTTGTCCAGGATGGTCAGCATTTTCAGTAACTGCTTTTCGTTGCCGGTGAGTGTTTCATCCCACAGGTCGAACAGTTCTTTGGTCTCCGCCAGGGAAAAGCCCATGCGCTTACCCCGGAGAATGAGTTTCAGCCGGACTCGGTCTTTCGAGCTGAAAATCCTCGTCTGACCTCGTCTGGCGGGCTTCAGCAAGCCCTGATCCTCATAGAAGCGGACGCTTCGTGTTGTAACGTCGAACTCCTTGGCGAGTTCGCTGATGCTGTAAGTTGTTTTCTCGGCCATAGCGATTTCCTTTTTAGACTAAGGTTAGATAAAGTTTACGTAAACGTAAAGTAAATTTTGGGCGTAAAAGGGACGATTTTCAGAATTGAATTTTTTAACAAATTTTGTGGCGGAATATGTCATGGCATGGGAGCCGGGCCTGGAACACACTTTACAACAACCAGATTTGAGTGTCTGACAACAAGGAGAACGCTATGGAATTCCAGAACGTACCGGCCATTGTGACCGGTGGTGCATCCGGTTTGGGCGAAGGGGCTGCGCGTGCGTTGGCCGCGGCGGGCTGTAAGGTCGCTATTTTTGATGTGCAGAAAGAGCAGGGCGAGGCCGTGGCCCGGGATATCGGTGGGTTGTTTGTTCACTGCGATGTGACCTCATCGGATGGCGCCGAGGCGGCGATGGCTGCGGCCCGTGATGCTCATGGGCTTTGTGGTGTGGCGGTGAACTGCGCCGGTATCGGGCCAGCGGCGAAGATTCTCGGCCGTGACGGGGTGATGCCGCTGGAGAGTTTCAGCAAGGTTATTCAGGTCAATCTGATCGGCACCTTTAACATACTTCGCCTGGCGGCAGTGGATATGGCTCAGCGCGACCCCAACGCCGATGGTGAGCGCGGCGTGATTATTTCCACCGCGTCTGTCGCCGCTTATGAGGGGCAGATCGGTCAGGCTGCCTACAGCGCGTCAAAGGGTGGTGTGGTAGCGCTGACCCTGCAGGCGGCCCGGGAACTCGCCCGTGAAGGTATTCGCGTGAATACCATTGCACCGGGACTGTTCATGACGCCGATGCTGGCTGGCATGCCCCAGGAAGTACAGGACAGTCTGGCAGCCACCTTGCCGTTCCCCAAACGCCTTGGTAAGCCGGAGGAGTTTGGCATGATGGTGGACCAGATGGTTCGCAACCCGATCCTCAATGGTGAAGTCATTCGCCTGGACTGCGCCCTGCGTATGGCGCCCAGGTAACGCTTTTGTCGTGACGCAGCTTCTATAGAGGCTGGTTGAATTTGTATGGGCTCAATCTGCTCTGGATTGGGTCCATATATACGACATAACGTATAAATAATCCTTCCTTAAATTCAGGCGGCGCGCCTGTTTAACCTGACATTGTTAAAAAAGCTCATGGCGACGATCAAGTCTTTACATGGGTTCCATTTAATATGTATCGGTTAATTCGTTTTTATAATATCTATTCCTGTCTGATTTCCTGTTAAGAAATAAGCGGCTCTTGTTTCTCCTTTCGTGTATGTAATAGAAGTTATCTTATTTAATATGCTGACGGTTAAAATGGCATATAAAACAATAGCATAAAGTTTATGTGCAATATTTTTTTGCACACCTCTCAAAAAGACATGTCTTGGTTTTTGATATTTGTGATTATCTTTTTGTAAGCGGCATTTAACGTTTTGTTGCGATAGCGTTCTGGTTGTTGAGACGCAGCGGACGCTTTGAGTCCTTTCTGAATTATTTGTCCGCGACCGTGTTCTCCAAAACCACACTGGAAGGTCAGGTGAAGTGGGTCAGGCTAACGGTGATTTGTTGGCAGGTTTGATTTCTGACACCTAATGATTTCTTTCGGTTTATTAATAATCGGGTTTAAAACGGTTCTCCAGCAGGATTCGCTGGATGACAGTCAGGGAGCTAATGAAATGAGAGTCAGTATTTTTGGTTTGGGTTACGTCGGGGCTGTGTGTACTGCCAGTCTTGCCCAGCGTGGTCATCACGTTGTTGGTGTGGATGTCTCTTCCGTCAAGATCGATCTGATAAACAGCGGCAGGTCACCGATTGTGGAACCCGGACTGGAGGAGTTACTCCGGGCCGGTCGTGAGAACGGCTTTATCAACGGCGTGACGGATGGCCACGTGGCGGTTCAGGAGAGTGAGCTCTCGATGATCTGTGTGGGCACACCCAGTAAGCCCAATGGTGATCTCGATCTTCAGTTCGTGGAAAAGGTGTGCGGAGATATCGGCGCTGCCTTGAGGGATAAGGGGGACTGGCACCTGGTGGCTGTTCGGAGCACGGTTCTGCCCGGAACGGTGCGTGAAGTGGTGATCCCGGCACTGGAGAAGGCCTCTGGAAAACGCGCCGGTGTCGATTTTGGTGTTTGTGTTAACCCGGAGTTCCTTCGGGAGAGTACCGCCATCAAGGATTATGACCACCCGCCCATGACAGTCATTGGCGAGCTCGATGAGCGATCCGGTGATTTGCTGGCGCGGCTATACGCAGACCTTGACGCGCCGATCATCCGCAAACCCATCGAGGTTGCGGAGATGATCAAATACACCTGCAACATCTGGCACGCGACCAAAGTCAGCTTCGCCAACGAGATCGGCAATATTGCCAAATCGATGGGCGTGGACGGCCGCGATGTCATGGACGTTGTCTGCCAGGACAAGAAGCTGAACATCTCACGCTACTACATGCGTCCGGGCTTCGCCTTCGGTGGTTCATGCCTGCCAAAAGACGTGCGGGCGCTGACCTATCGTGCCAATCAAATGGACGTGAAGCACCCGCTGTTGAGCTCGATCATGAGTAGCAACAATGAGCAGGTTGCCCACGCATTCAAGATCCTCACCAGCTATGGCTGCCGCAAGGTCAGCATGCTGGGCCTGAGCTTCAAGTCCAACACCGATGACCTTCGTGAGAGCCCATTGGTGGAACTCGCCGAGATGCTGATTGGTAAGGGATACGACTTGCAGATCTTCGACCGTAACGTGGATTACGCCAGAACCCACGGCGCTAACCGCGAATACATCAACCAGAAAATACCGCACCTGTCGAACCTGATGCACAGCGATTTACGTGGCGTGATTGATCATGGCGACGTGATCGTGGTCGGCAACAACGATGAGCTATTCGAGACGGTCATTTCGGAAGTTCCGGAAGGCAAGCGGGTGATAGACCTTGTGGGATTCATGAAATCCACAAGCACCGAGGTGTTGGAAGGCATCTGTTGGTGAACCTGAACCCGGGAATGAGGTCCTGGCAGTCTTTTTCGGGTCAGGGCCTCATAACCAGAAAATGCACGGAACGTTAATTCAGGGACGTACGGCATGTCTTATATCTCAGACAACATAATGTCCAGAACGGGCGGTTGGCTACTGTTCCTGGCTGCTCTTGGAGCGTTGGCGGTCTCCCTGCCCACGACGTATACGGTTCGAGGCGGCGTCCACTTCCTTCTGGTCGTCGGGGTGATCGGTATCTGGCGTTACTCCGTTGGTCTCACGCACTTTGTGCGTGCGATGTATTTCCTTAAATGGGCGTATCCACGGTTTCGACGCGAGGCCGAGAGATTGGGAGAGTCCGCCGCGCCATCTCATGTCTACCTGATGGTGACCAGTTTTCGAATCGATGCGGGCACAACCGCAATGGTATACGACTCGATTATTCGGGAAGCGATGGAGTGTGGTTGGCCGACCACCGTTGTGGCATCCGTGGTTGAGCTCTCCGATGAAATGCTCATGCGAGCCATGTGGCGAAAGCTGGACCCTCCGGGGCACATCAAATTAAAGATCGTGCGTATCCCCGGCACTGGTAAACGTGACGGCCTGGCCTTTGGATTTCGGGCGATTTCACGGGATCTGCCGGATGAAAATGCCGTGGTGGCCGTGGTAGATGGCGACACTGTTCTCGAGCCTGGCGTGGTTCGTAAAACTGCCCCCTATTTCAGGTTGATGCCAAATATTGGCGCGCTTACCACCAACGAGTTTTGTGAGGTGCGCGGCAGTTACCTGATGTCGGAGTGGCACAAGCTGAGATTTGCCCAGCGGCACATGAATATGTGCTCCATGGGACTGTCTTATCGGGTGCTGACCCTGACCGGCCGGATGTCGGTGTTCCGGGCCAGTGTCGTCACTCGACCGGAATTCATCAGCGATGTGGAGTACGACTCCCTGAAGCATTGGCGGCTGGGTGAGTTCCGCTTCCTGACCGGTGACGACAAGTCCAGCTGGTACAGCATGATGCGCCTGGGGTACGACACGTTCTATGTACCGGATGCCGCTATTCGCACGGTAGAGCATCCACCTGATCCGAGTTTTATCCGCTCCGCTCGTCAGTTGATGTTTCGATGGTACGGCAACTCACTGCGGCAGAACTCAAGGGCCACCAAGCTCGGCCCACGGCGCCTTGGATGGTTCACCTGGTACGTGCTGTTTGATCAGCGCATTTCGATGTGGACCAGCATTCTGGGGCTGACCGCGGCCATAGTCGCAGCCATCAAGTACACGGGCATTGTGTTGGTTGCCTATCTGTTGTGGATCGGGCTCACCCGTTTGTTGCTGACGATGTTGCTCATTGCGACCGGACATTCTGTTGGGCCGACCTATCCATGCATTCTGTATTTCAACCAGATCTTTGGGTCTCTGGTGAAGATCTACGTCTTTTTCCGACTCGATCGACAGTCGTGGACGCGACAGAAGACCCGATTCAGCGCCGACAACGCGTCCTTCCAGCAACGCATGAACCGATGGTCATCAAGGATCATGACGTTATCCGCGGGCAGCATCTTTCTGGCGCTTGTTATGAAGCTGGTTTAGCGGAAGCGGAGATTTTACAGATGTACATCAATTATCGATCGAATAAACACAAGGGCTAAAGCAATGAATACGGCAGCAGTTGCACCCCAATTTGTCCATGAATCTGAAGCACAACGACAGTATGCCCGGGTCAAAATTCCGGCCAAGCTGTTTATGAATCTCGATGGTACGACACAGAAATTTCCGGTGGCTGATGTGTCTGCGGGCGGCTTCAGTGTGAACACCGGACTGGAATCGCTGCGTCAGCGCAGGCTATACAACGGTCGCCTGGTATTCAAAGTGGACGGCTTCGATTTTGCCGTCGACGTGAACTTTGTACCGCGAAGTTTCGATCCGGCGAGTGACCGCTGTGGTTGTGAATTTCAGGATCTCGGAGCACGGGAAGTTTCGGTCCTGCGATACCTCATTACTGCATTTCTCAGCGGGGAAGTAGTTTCAGCGGGTGATGTGCTTAACACCCTGTCCCGTGAAAACTTCACCAAGGCACGAAAGAGCAAGGGCAGCAATGACCTCGGGTTCTTTGGCAAGGTCCGGGCCATGTTCGGAAGCCTTGTTGTGATGCTTGCCGGCTTATCCGCCATCAGCTTCGTCGCGTCGGAGTTGTGGGATATCTACTTCGTCACCAAGGCCGAATCGGCCATGGTGGCCTCCGAACAGATCCCGGTACGCATTCCCAAAGACGCCAAGGTGACGACCCTGGTCAAGCCCGGGCAGGAGGTCAAGGCAGGTGAGACGATTGCGACCTTCGATGCGCCAATGATGTCGTACGTGAACGATCTGGTTGGCGAGGGCAGCTATAGCGTCGGTCAGATTGAGGAATTACTGGACCAACGCGTTCGGGGAACGCTCACCAGTCCCTGTGATTGCAAGGTCGTAAACCTGAGGCCGGCGGAGAACCAATACATGAGTAAAGGGGAGCAGCTTGCGGTGATGGCTCCCATGGATTCGTCCGCGCACATTATTGCCAATTTCCAGTTTGATCAGGGCGAGAAGCTGGAAGAAGGGCAGCAGGTAACGTTGCGCCTTCCCAATGGCAGGGAGCAGGCCGGGCGGATTACGTCCCTGTATGTGAACTCCCAGGCTCAGGGCGGGCCGATTGACGTTATCAGTGCGTCCATTGAATCGGCCGAACCTCTGCCGATCGAGGCAATCGGACGCCCCATCGGGGTCAGAGTTGACCAGTTCCGCATGCCGAGTCTGCAGAAGGTCGTAGACCGGTTCTCGGAAAGCTGAGGGAGTAACAAGGGATGATTCGAGTAGCGTGCATTGTCGGTCTGTTCAGCCTGGGTCTTTCCGGTTGTGGCAACCTCCCCGACATAGAGCGGGCCGAGAAAGCGGCGGCTGCTGGTAACGTGGAGGACGCCCGGTCGCAGCTGGAAGAGCTTGCAAGGTTTGGCCTGGCGGATGCCCAGGTTGAACTGGGGGATCTGTATGCCGATCAGGATACTCCGGCGGCGCGTCAGAAGGCGCTGGAATGGTATCAAAAGGCTGCCGAGCAGGGCAGCGACAGGGCGTCCATCCGGATAGGCAAGATGAACGCACGGGAAGGCGATACCCCGGAGCAGCGGGCCAATGGTGCTCGCTACCTCCGGAGAGCACTCGCGGAAGGTGATAAGACCGCGTTGATTCCTTTGATCAACCTGTACATGAATTTTCCCAAAGAGTTCCCCAATGGCAAGCCTGTTGAGTTAATCAAGCAGGCTCGCGCCGCCGGTGACCCGAAAGGCGATATCGCGCTGGCCCGCTACTACGTATTAAGCGGCCAGTTCGAGAATCGCACGGACGAAATTGAAAGTTTGTGTGTACCCATTGCAGAGGCCCAGCCGGAATGTTTTCAACTGTTGGCCAGGGTATATCTGGCTGAGGGCCGGAACGAGGATTTCGAGACACTGGTTGGTCGTGCCAGGCAAGCCTGGGAGCAAGGCACCATCGAAGATCGCGACCTGTATCTGTTCGCTCGCTGGCTGTCGGATGACGAATCTCCACAGAAGCAGGTCGCCACCACCAACGAGCTTTATCTCATGTTGACTCCGGGTTATGTGCCCGCACTGACCGCCCGCGCCAAGCTGATTATGGAAAACAACTACCTCGCGGAACCGGAGGTGGTGATTCAGATGCTGCAGCAGGCGCGGGACAACGGTGACCTGAAAGCGTCGCTTTCTTTGGCCCGAGCCTATGAGCGGGGCCGCATCGTGCCGGCAGACCCGGAAAAAGCGGTCCGCTACGCGATGGAAGTGCGCGAAAAATACCCATCTGCGGAGTACCTGCTTGGACGCATCTACAAGCGTGGATACCTCGGAGAACCGGATCCGGAGAAAGCAAAACACCACCTCCTGACGGCTGCTCGCAGAGGCTTCCCGAAGGCCGATTACGCGCTTGCTGAACTCTATTGGGAGGCCAAGGGCATCGAGGTGAACCGGCTCTATGCATGGAGTTTTGCACAACTGGCTCTGGACGGCGGGGTTGAGCGCGCCAGAGAGCTGATGGTGGAGATGGTTTTATCAGTGCCGGAGCACACCAGGATGAAAGCCAAGGCTCTTTACAAACAAGAGCGTGCCGCCCGTCGCCAGATGTTCGCCAAAGGTGCGTTCGGTCCGGCACAGACCACGGAACAAGGAGGATAAGCTCAATGCAGCTTATGAAGAACTATCGATTAACTCGTTTTGCACTCTCTTTCAGTTGTCTGGCTTCGGTAAGCGCTGGGCCAGCCATGGCGCAGTCAACCGGAGACGGCGAGGAGAGCCAGGCGTATCCGAGGCTGATTGAGCAGAATGTGAGATCCAAGCTCAGCCTGATCAGTGAAGGCGACCGTCGACTCGGATTAGGGGCGAATGGTGATGCCAAATCTGACGAGGCCGGTATAGATATCAAGCCGGAGTGGGTCTGGCAGTTATCGCCGCATTGGCGCTCCAAACTGCTTCTCCAGGCTTTCGGGGCAACTGGGCAGGTAGACGTCAGCGACGAGATTGGCGGTACCAGTACCGACGGTTTTTTTGCGCTACGGGAAGCCTGGCTGGATTACAACGGGCTCAGCGACTATCCGGGGGAGTCGATTCGCTTCGGTCGCGAGCGTCTGAAAGAAGACACCGGTATGTGGTGGGATGACGACATCACCCTTGTCCGCTGGATTTTTGATACCTCTTTGCTGGACACCACTGTGGGCGTTGCTCAGAAGCTTGCCGAGTTGCGGACTGATAACAATGAGCTTCAGGACGATGAGCAGGATATTGGTCGCATCTTTGCCAATACGCGCTGGCAATGGCGAAAAGGTCACTATCTGGGATTTCTGGTTACCCATGGTCAGGGCTACGGCGATCAGGCGGAGGAGTACGCCGCGCGTGGTCTGACTCCGAACGATAGCTTCACCGATTCGCTGACCTGGACGGCTATTCAGGCGGACAGGAACTATTTCGATTGGCACTCCCACGATGCCTTTCAATACTTTGCCTCCGTGGCGGCAGTGAATGGCACGGACACCGTGGTCGGCGAAGACCCCAGCGCTCCCAGTGGATTCAGCGACCGCGAACGTGATGTTTCCGGGTGGGCAGCGGATCTTGGCGCGCGCGCCCAGTTGCTGGATACGCCCCGGTGGGTCATCGGTGCTCACGGTGCGATTGCGTCCGGCGGCTCCGGTGGAGGGGAGCCAGGCGACAGTGATGCCTTTCAGCAAACCAGTCTCGAAAGTAACCGCTCAAGTTTCACCGGTACCCGTTCCCAGGTACATCGGTTTGGAGAAGCGATCCAGCCTGAGTGGAGCAATCTCAAGGTATTCACGTTTTATACCGCGTTATCGGACAGGGACGCCTGGGATGCCAATCTTTTGTATCACCGCTACTGGCTGAGTGACGAGATGGGCACGGTTCGTTCCGACCTGGTCGAGCCAGGATTTACCGGGGCCAGTGATGATCTGGGGCAGTCGGTGGATCTGGTGTTGGGTTATTACGGTGACAGCGCTTCCACTTCCTGGGCGGCATTTGATGTTCGTCTGCGTGGGGGCGTATTCATGCCGGGCGATGCATACGGTGATGATGCCGATAGTTCCAGGCATCGGGTAGTTGTGGACTTGTCGAAGCGGTTCTGAGGAGAAGCCATGAAAGCCCGAGTATACAAATGGGTTCTGTACATGCTGATAACCATGCTGGTCGTACCGGTGCAGGGCGTTGCGGCAGGTAACTCAAACGCCAACGGAATGGCCAAACCGCCACCGGCGATTGCGCCATTAATTGACGACTATGGCATTGAGATCAAGTCTGGTGAAGATCTGTACCTGCCTGAACCGGAATTACCGGATACGTCGGCCTACAGCCGTGATGCTGTTGAAGCAAGACTTGCAAGCAGGTCGGATGCGCCACCGGATGTGAGCGTGGAGCGTATCGGTGGTATCAGTGCTCTCGGCGACTTTGTAGATGAAGGCCGGGCACGGGAGTGGGTGGTTCGTCAGTTTTCACATCCCCAGGCCATTCTCGTCAACAGCGGCAAAGTGACCCTGGAGGATGTCTATCGCCAGGTGAACGACCGGCGATACATGGAGCGCAATGAGGACGGCTCTTACATCATCCGTTTGCCTCTCACCATTCGCCAGGATGCTACGTTGGTCATGCGCGACCAGACGTTGAGATTATCCGAGGAACGTGGCGCTTTCATTGCCAACGACGGCTGGCTGTTTGCCATAGACAGCAAGATCATTGGCTGGCGTGAGCAGGCCAACGGGCCGGCTACGTTCCAGAAAAAAGAAAACTTCCGGCCATTTTATGTGGGGTGGGGTGGCAGCGAGAACTTCATTCTCGGAACCACCATGGCCAACCTGGGATATCTCCAGAGTAAATCCTACGGTTTCACCGTGGCCCAGTATTCCGAATACGACAACGCCCGGCTGCAGCGCACTGCGCCACATGCCTGGCTGGTCGATTCCACCTTCGAGGATCTCTACTACGGCTTCTACTGCTATGAGGCCGAAGATGTGGCCATCGTCAACAACGTCTATCGCGACAACATCGTGTATGGCATTGATCCTCATGACTATTCCAGTGGGCTGATTATTGCCGGCAACGAGGTCTACGGCACGAGAGAGAAGCACGGAATCATCATATCGCGGGAGGTGGACAACAGCTGGATCGTGGGAAACCGGAGCTACAAAAATGGCTTGTCCGGCATTGTTCTGGACCGCCAGAGTTCCAACAACGTGGTGGCCAACAACGTGTCCTATGACAATCAGGGCGATGGGATCGGGCTCTATGAGTCACCGGACAACCTGCTCTGGGGTAACCGCGTGATGAATAATCTGCGCAACGGCATCCGGGTAAGAAACAGCAGCAATGTGGATGTGTACCACAACGTCGCTGTCCTCAATGGCACCTGGGGGATATATGGCCAGCTGAAAGACCTGTCAGCCACTGACCGTAACTTCAAGGAGGATTTCTACGAATACGAAGTGTCTCTGAGGGTGGTCGGTGGAGAACTGTCGTCCAACGCCAGTGGGCCGCTGTCGACAGACAACCCGGCGTATATAGCGCTTTACGACGTGGGAATGCGTTTCCCCAGATCTGACGTGGGCATCCACTTCGAGGGTGTGCTCGGAAAATACCAGATGCAGATATTCGATGCGCTTCTGAACCAGAAGCGCGCGGTTCGGATCGAGCCTTCGGCGGTTGTATCCGGGCAGGTATCGCAGGCGGAGAACTGATATGGTTTTTTCATCCAACATCTTCCTGTTTCTGTTCTTGCCTGCCTTTCTGGGTGTGTACTACCTGACCCCGTTCAGGTACCGCTCACTGGTAATCCTGATCGGTAGTTACGCGTTCTACGCCTGGTGGCGGGTGGACTTCCTGTTGCTGTTCGTGGCGGTGACAATTTGGAACTACGTGATCGGTCTGGGAATACACCGGGCCGGTATCGGTACCGCGCAGGCCCGCAAGTGGGTTGCGGTCGGTGTGGGCGGCGATCTGGCCACACTCGCTTACTTCAAGTACGCCAATTTTGGCGTTGATAGTCTGAATGACCTCCTGGTTGCTGCCGGCAGTCAGCCCCTGGAAATGGCGAACATCATCCTGCCGATCGGTATTTCCTTCTACGTGTTCCAGGCGATTTCGTACGTGGTGGATGTTTATCGGGGGGATACTGAACCGACGCGCCGGTTTATCGATTTCGCGGCGTTCATCGCGCTGTTTCCCCAGCTCATTGCCGGGCCGGTGCTGCGTTACAAGGACCTGGCGGATCAGTTCACCCACCGCACCCATACCATGGAAAAGTTCGGCGAGGGTGCGGTCAGGTTCATGCAGGGCTTTATCAAGAAAGTCTTCATTGCCGATTCGATAGCGCCATTGGCGGACAGTGCTTTTGCTTTGTCTGACCCAAGTACGGCAGACGCCTGGCTGGGTATTCTGGCCTATACCGCACAACTGTATTTCGACTTCTCCGGATATTCCGACATGGCCATTGGTCTGGGCCTGATGATGGGGTTCCGGTTTACCGAAAATTTCAACCAGCCCTACATCAGTCAGAGCATTACCGAATTCTGGCGTCGTTGGCACATCAGCCTTTCCACCTGGCTGCGGGATTACCTGTACATCCCCTTGGGCGGCAATCGCAACAGCACCGTCAAAACTTACCGCAATCTGCTGCTGACCATGCTGCTTGGTGGGCTCTGGCACGGCGCGAACTGGACGTTCCTGTTGTGGGGTGCCTGGCACGGCCTGTTGCTGTCGGTTGAGAGGGCGCTGGGTGTGTCGGGCAGCCCGTCCGGGTTCCGGGTTTTCCGATGGGCGCTGACTTTGCTGTTCGTAATGCTGGGCTGGGTCACCTTCAGGGCCAGCACGTTAACCGAAGCCTTCGGATTCTACGGTGCCATGTTCAGTTTTGACGGTGCTGGTCTGAGCGATGTCTTTCTCCAGGGCATCCGTGATCTGAATCTGGCGATTCTGGTCGTGGCCTACGGTGTGATCGCGATGATGGGGATCAGGGACCGGTTGGGAGGGCGTAACGTGGGTCCACCCGTATCGGGGTGGCGATCCGCTGCAGCTCCGCTGCTGGTGCCGGTGTTTGCGCTGGCCGTTCTGAAACTGTCCGCCGAAAGTTTCTCACCGTTTCTGTACTTTCAGTTCTGAGGGTGAAATAGATGACCAAAACATCTGCACGAATCACGGCATTTCTCTTTATAGCACTGGTCCTCGTTCTGGGCGCTTTGTCCCTGCGGCCGCTGTTTGGCTATAAGGCGAAAACAGGACTCAGTCCGGTTAACGGTGAGTTGGCCAGACATCTGGAGAGTCATTACGACGAGCAGTTTCCTGCCAAGGATCTGGGCACGAACCTGTGGGCTGCCATCAACTACACGCTCTTTGATGAGGGCAGACAAGGCGTCGTGGTCGGCCAGGACGAATGGCTGTTCACCGACGAAGAGATCTACCCGGCCAGCCGTGACGGAGAGGTGGTCAACCGTAACCTGCATCGTGTTCAGCAAATCGCCGACCACTTGCTGGCCGAGGGTATTCCCCTGGTCGTGCTAGTGGTACCTGCCAAGGCTCGCATCTATTCGGAGAAACTGGGAAGCACTCGTCCCGAGCCGGTGATGGCGTCGTTGTATGAGGCGTTCCAGCAGTCATTGGCACAAGCGGGAATTCCGGCCCCAGAGCTGAAACCCGCACTGGAGCAGGCGCAACGTCACGGCGAGCCCGTTTTTCTGAGAACGGATACCCATTGGACTCCCGCCGGCGCGAACCTGTTCGCCAAAGGCGCCGCCGAGTATATCCGTGCCCGGTTCAATGGCCTTTCCTGGGGCGAAAAAACCTTTGTGACTTCCTTAGGCCAGCCTGTGGAGCATCGGGGTGACTTGCTGAATTACATACCGGTGGATCCTGCTTTCAGCGAATACGGTCCCGCACCGGATCAGCTGATACCGCGAACCACTCGCGCTGATGGCGATGATCAGGCGGATGCCGACGCCCTGTTTGGTGATGACTCAACCAGCACGGTGCTGGTGGGCACAAGCTACAGCGCCAACGAATTGTGGGATTTTCCTGGCGCCTTGCGCAAGCATCTGGGCCGGGACCTGATCAACGTGGCCGAAGAGGGCGATGGGCCCATCGTGCCCATGGTCAGCTATCTGAACTCTTCCGACTTCCGGGATCAACCGCCGCAATTGGTGATCTGGGAGTTTCCCGAGCGTTACCTGGCTCAGCCACTGGAGTCCGGGCAGGCCCTGGCATGGTTCCGTCAGGCCGACAACATGCTGACCGCACAAGCGGATAGCCATTCTGAAACCAACCCCTGAGGATGATGAAAATGAGAGCACTGATGCATACCGCTTTTTTTGCCCTGATCAGCAGCTTGCTGGTCTCCATGAACATGGCCCAGGCCGGAGAAGATGCGCTGTATGCCGCTGAAGCACCGGACGGGGCGGCGTTCATTCGTGTGATGAACGCAGATGCCAGCGGCGCCCTGGCCCAGGCCACCGTTGGCGACAAGGTAATCAAGGAAGTGTCCCCGCTGGAAGCGAGCCCTTACATTTACCTTCCGGAAGGCCGGTATCAGGTGGATGTGGCCGGCCAGCAGACCTCCGTCACCATGAAAACGGACGAGTTCTACACCGTGGTTGTGCTCGATTCCGGGCAGGTGAAAGTGATTAAAGACGTCACTTTCGACAATCCGCGAAAAGCATTGTTGTCTTTCTACAACCTGACCCGTAACGGCGGAGTCACCCTGAAAACGTCTGACGGCAAGGTTGCAGTGATCGATGCGGTGGACTCTCTTGATGTGGCCAATCGCGAGATCAACGCCGTTAAGATTGCGCTGGGCGCCTTCCAGAGTAATAAGGCGTTGGCTAAGACCGGCGAGGTCAATCTTCAGCGCGGCAAGGTATTCAGCGTGTTCGCGATTGATGTCGGCGGCAAGCCCCGGCTCGTGGTTGCTGAAAGCCGGGTGGATACGTCGGTATGAAGCGCGTGTTCAGAGGTCGTGGGTTATGGGCGCTGGTCCTGTTCGGTCTGCTCGGTGGTGCTGGGATAAATGCCAGCGCCACGGAGGCGCCTGAATATGACATCGAACGTTGTTGTGACCTTTGTCCGCTGACGGCGCACCCCTCCAGCTACGACACCAGTTATCTGAAGAATTTCAAGATGCTGGTTCAAGGCAAGGATGGCTGGCTGTTCCGTTCGGAGGCTGAACTGGTGGAGCAGTTCGGACCGGATCTGGAGGGGCTGAAACATCTGAGGCGTTTCGCCCGGCACTTGAAAGAAACCACTGGTACCGAGCTGGTAATGGTGTTCCAGCCGACAAAAGGGCTGGTTCATCCGGACCTCTTGCCACAGATATCACCGGTACCTTTCAGCTGGAGTGTTGCCCGCAAAAACTACGCCGATGCTTTGGAGCGGTTCCGCCAGGCTGGGCTGGTGGTGCCGGATTTGACGCCACTGCTGAATGAAGAGTCACGTGAAGATGCTTTCTTCTTCAAGCGGGATCATCACTGGACACCCTACGGTGCGCGCCGGACCGCAAAAATCGTGGCGGAGCGCATCAAGGACATGCCGGCCTATCAGACGCTGTCGCAGCAGGAGTTCGTGACTCGTCGGTCGGGCCTGATCAGAAAGGATGGTTCGCTGCAGGATGCGGTGAAACGGATCTGTGGTTTTGAATACGGCTCGCAGTACGTGGATGAGTTCCGTACTGAGTCGTCTGGCACAGGCCAGTCTGCGGAAGCCAGCGCTCTGTTTGGTGACCAGGAACTGCCACCAATCACCCTGGTGGGGACCAGTAACAGCAAGGGCGCCCATGATTACAATTTTGTGGGCGCTCTGCAGGAGTTCCTGGGAGTCGAGGTCCTCAACGTTGCGGTAGCGGGTGGCAGTTACGACGGCTCCATGTATGAGTATCTGCTGTCCGATAACTTCCGGGAATCACCGCCGAAGATCATGATCTGGGAAGTGCCGGGCTATCACAACCTCGACAGTGTGGAGTTCTATCGCCAGGTCACGCCGATGATCAGCGGCGCCTGCGAGAACCAGAAACCGGTGCTGCAGAAAACCACGCGCGTCAAGGCCGGAACCAACGAAGTGCTTTACAACGGTGGTGGCCAGTTCATTGAAATGCCCAGCAACGAATACGTCGTTGACCTGCAGTTCAGCGACCCGGGCGTTAAAGAGGTCGATGCGTTTATCTGGTACGTCTTCGGACGCAAGGATCGTGTTGACATGGAATATGGCTCGCGGGTTGAAACCCCCGGCCGGTTCGTCTTCGAGCTGCCCGAAGGGCCGGAATGGAACGATGAGCTGTTCATGTCGCTGGATCTTGAGCTCAAGCCAGAAGAGGTCACCGAGGGATTGACCGTGACTACGAAAATCTGCCGGCGTCAGGACATCTGACGCATATTCATCCAACGCATAGAGAGGACGACCATGCGAATCCAACAACGCTCTGAACATCGACACTGGGGCCGGATGCTTCTGTGTACCGCGATCTCTGCGGCCTTTGGTGTGAGCAGCGTAAATGCGGGCCAATGCCTGGGCGGAGAGCTGCGAGCCCCGGTTGGCTACTACCAGACACCGGAAAACGATGGCGGCGGAGACTATGATTGCGAGCGGGTAGAACCGCATGTCGGGTCTTTGTCGCTTACCAGCAAATATGAGGGCAGCGATAGCGCGAGGAACGAGCTGAACGAGCAAGCCTATGAGGAGTACAAAGAGGCAACCAACAAAATACGTAGCTTTGAGAAGGCTGTGATTGCAGCGGCGGATGACTATCAGGTTGATGGTTACGGTTCCGAAGCAATGCACTGCGTTCTGGACAACCTGGATGAGTGGGCCTCGGCTGACGCATTGCTGACCGACGACATCAACCATGTCGGCCAGGCAGTGCGTAAGTGGGCACTGGCTGCGGCCGCCAACGCTTACCTCAGGATGCGTGCCTCCGCCCCGGAAGCGACAGCGGACCTGCAGCGAACCGCTCGAATTGAAGACTGGTTCCGTCGCTTGAGCGACGGAGTCCGCGAGTACTACACCGACCGGGAACCCCGGAAGGTTAACAATCACGATTACTGGGCGGCCTGGGCCGTTATGTCGTCAGCTGTCGCGACCCAGGATTGCGGCGACTGGAACTGGTCGGTGTCCAAGTTCGACGAGGCGATGGGGCAGATTACGGATGAGGGCTATCTGCCCAAGGAGCTTAGCCGGGAGACTCGGGCGCTGGAGTACATGAACTACGCCATGCAGCCACTGACCATGATTGCTGTGTTTGCGGAAGTAAACGGCAATTCCGTTTATGGCCGCTACCGGGACGAATTTCCGAGCATGGCCCAGAACGTTGTCGCGGGGCTGGCGGACCCGCAGCGTATCGAGAGCATTACCGGGTACGAGCAGATTGTTGATGGACTCTATAAATCCTGGTCACTGGCCTGGATGGAACCCTGGCAAGCCACCTGGGATGCCCTTGAGGGGATGCCGACATTCCTCGACGAGCATCGACCGATGAAGTCCACCCGATTGGGTGGCGATATCTCTTATCTGTATCAGATCAACCCGCTGTGGCCAGACGGCTCGCAGCCCAATCCACCCAGCAACATCATGCTTAGCAGTAGTTCGTAAGGGGCTCTGACTTCACAGGTCGCCCCGATGAATACGTTAACTGACGTTTTTGCAGTACGTCATTCATGAGCAAAGGAGCAGAACGATGATTCCAGTCATACTTTCAGGTGGTAATGGTTCACGGCTTTGGCCTCTGTCGCGCCAGGCTTACCCCAAACAGTTCCTTCCATTGGTGGGGGAGCAGACTATGTTGCAGGAGACTCTGTGCAGGCTCCCTGTCGCTGAAACCGAGGCACCGGTGGTCGTGGCTAATGACGAGCACCGGTTTATTGTCAAAGAGCAACTGGAGGCAATTGGCCGTAAGCCCATGACGACGCTACTGGAGCCGTTTGGTCGTAATACCGCGCCTGCGGTGGCACTGGCGGCTATCGAGGTGGCGCGCAAAGATCCCAAGGCCATCATGCTGGTGTTGCCTGCCGACCACGCGATTGAGGATGTCGAGGCATTTCAGAGCGCCATTGCCCGGGGCCAGGAAGCCGCGCGATCGGGTGGCCTGGTGTTGTTTGGCATTACGCCGACCCGTCCGGAAACCGGCTACGGCTATATTGCCGCCGGCCGGTCTGATGAGGCACCAGGTGCTGCCAGACCTGTTTCACGTTTCATCGAAAAACCCGATGCCGAGAAGGCTGCAGCGTTGCTGTCCGCCGGTGGCTACTTCTGGAACAGCGGCATGTTCATGTTCCGGGCAGACACCTACCTGGCAGAACTCAAGAAACACAGCCCCGATATCTATGATACCTGCCTTCTGGCAGCCCGGCGCTTTGAACGGGATATGGAGTTCACCCGAATCCCGGCGGAAATCTTCGAGCACTGCCCGGACGATTCCATTGATTACGCGGTGATGGAAAAAACATCGAAAGCCCTGCTGGTACCCATGGATGCAGGCTGGAGCGACGTTGGCTCCTGGTCCACTATCTGGGAAGTGACCGACAAGGACGAGCAGGCCAATGCGGTTCTGGGCGATGCCTGTCTGGAAGACAGCAATGGTTGTCTGGTGCACTCGTCGGACAAACTGGTGGCCATGGTCGGCGTGAAAGACCTGGTGGTGGTCGACACCAAGGATGCACTGATGGTGGCCCACCGGGACAACGTGCAGGACGTCAAGAAACTGGTAAAGCGGCTGAATGGTGAGCAGCGCACGGAAACCCGCACGCACCGCCAGGTGTACCGCCCATGGGGCAGTTACGACAGCATTGATATGGGCAACCGGTTCCAGGTTAAGCGCATAACCGTTAAACCGGGCGAACGTCTGTCGCTGCAGAAACATCATCACCGGGCCGAGCACTGGATCATTGTACGAGGTACCGCCGAGGTGACTCGTGATGAAGAAACGTTTCTGCTGTCAGAAAACGAATCCACCTACATTCCCATTGGCGCCGTGCACCGGCTATTTAACCCGGGCTGCATTCCTCTGGAGCTGATTGAAGTCCAGTCCGGCGCTTACCTTGGCGAGGATGATATTGAGCGATTGGATGACCGATACGGTCGTGCCACGCCCAAGCCCGAGGTTGAGGAAGACAAGATTCCAGTCATGTCAGAGATGGTGTAAGGCTGGTCCGGCCCCTTATGCAGTGCCTCTGACTGGCATAAGGGGCCGTGCCACTGATCTAAGGATTGATGGAGAATACGTTATGGACGTTTCCTGTTTTAAAGCCTATGACCTGCGCGGTCGGGTTCCCGAGCAGTTAAATCCGGAACTGGCGGAGCGTATCGGGCGGGCTTATGTAGAGTTAACCAATGCCCGCAAGGTTGTGGTGGGGTACGACATCCGGTTGTCCAGCCCGGAGATCGCAGCCGCATTGAGTGCCGGACTGATGGCAGCCGGTGCGAATGTATACGACATCGGCCTGTGCGGGACCGAGCAGGTCTATTTTGCCACCAGCCACTACAGCATGGACGGTGGCATCATGGTCACGGCCAGCCACAACCCCAAGGATCACAACGGTATGAAACTGGTCGGCCATCAATCGCGCCCGATCAGTTCGGATAACGGACTGAATGCCATTCGTGACAGGGTGTCTCTGCCGTTTGAGGATGCCCGGGTTCCCGGGCGCCGGGAGAGGCTGGCGGTGGAAGGCGATTATATCCATCACTTGCTTGGCTACATCGACGGCAGCACGATCAAACCGCTGCGGGTCGTCGTCAATGCCGGCAACGGCGGAGCCGGGCCTGTCATAGATTCATTGGCACGCTGGCTGCCTTTTGAGTTTGTACGATTGCATCATGTACCCAACGGACACTTTCCCAACGGGGTTCCGAACCCGCTTCTTGAGGAAAATCGCGCGGTCACTGCCGAGGCGGTTATTCGCGAAGGTGCTGACATGGGCATTGCCTGGGATGGCGACTACGACCGGTGTTTCTTCTTTGACGAGAAGGGCCGGTTTATCGAAGGCTACTATATTGTGGGACTGTTGGCGGAGCAGTTTCTGCGCAAGGTCGGCAGGGGAAAGATTATCCATGACCCACGCCTGACCTGGAATACTCAGGACATGGTCCGTGCGGCGGGTGGCATTCCCATCGAAAGCAAGACCGGACACGCATTCATCAAACAACGCATGCGTGAGGAAGATGCCTTGTATGGTGGTGAAATGAGCGCCCACCATTATTTCCGGGACTTTGCCTACTGTGACAGCGGCATGATTCCCTGGCTTCTGGTTGCCGAACGGTTGTGTCAGACCGGTCAACCCTTGTCATCGTTGATCGATGCCCGTATTGAAGCCTATCCCGCCAGCGGTGAAATCAATCGCTCAGTTGATGATCCGGCGCGACTGCTTGCCAAAATTGAGGAGATCTATGGCCAGGATGCGTTGTCTGTCAGCCACGTTGATGGTCTGAGCGTTGAGTTTGAGCGCTGGCGTTTCAACCTCCGGATGTCGAATACCGAACCGCTGGTCCGGTTGAATGTGGAGTCGCGGGGGGATATCGCGCTGATGAAGGAAAAGACGGCTGAGTTGCTGGATGCAATGGTGCGGTTGAACCCGTCCTGACGCCCTATACCAATGCCTCGGGGGCAGCCCGGTGACGTTTCGTTGATGTTATTTTTTATCAAATTTTCTGCATGGTTATGTCATGGTGCCAAAACGGCGACTGCGGCAGACTGATTGTCATCTACCATAGTTGAATCGTTTACTGGCGGGAGAAACCCATGACCAGCAATGTTGATAAAGAAGAGCTCGAGATGTTCCGGGAGTCCGTCATAAAGGCTCTGGAAGCCGAGGTGAGACCCCATTACGAAGCCTGGGAAAAATCCGGGATTGTGCCCCGTGAGCTTTGGAATACCCTGGGAAATGCCGGCATGTTGTGTGTTGATGTGCCGGAAGATTGCGGCGGTTGCGGCGCGCCATTCCAGTATTCCGTGGTCGTCGGTGAGGAACTGGCGCGGCTGGGCTTCGGCGCACTCTCCACCAACGTGATGGTGCATTCCGACATTGTTGCCCCCTACCTGAGTCACATCGGTAATGAGGAACAGAAGCAGCAGTGGCTGCCTAAAATGGTCTCCGGCGAGGCGGTTGGCGCGATAGCCATGACCGAACCTGGCGCCGGCAGTGACCTGCAGGCGATCCGCACCAGTGCCGTGAAAGATGGGGATGACTATATCCTTAACGGTTCCAAGACCTTTATCACTAACGGCCAGCACGCGGACATGGTGATTGTGGCGGCCAAGACTGATCCCAGTGCCGGTGCCCGCGGCATCAGCCTGTTCCTGGTGGACACCTCCCTGCCGGGTTACAGCAAGGGCCGCAATCTGGACAAGATCGGCCAGCATTCCGGTGACACCTCGGAACTGTTTTTCTCCGACATGCGCATCCCCGCCTCCGCCTTGCTCGGCGAGGAAGGGCAGGGCTTTATGTACCTGATGCGGGAACTGCCCCGTGAGCGACTGGTGATCGGCGCCCTCGGCGTGGCTGCCGCCCGTGGCGCTCTCGACCTGACTGTGGCGTATGCCCAGGAGCGGGAACTGTTCGGCCAGAAACTGGCCCAACTGCAAAACACCCGCTTTGAGATTGCCCGTATGGAAACCGATTACCGGGTGAACCGCGCCTTCGTGGACCAGTGTATCGATCAGTACGACCGCGGCGAACTGGATGCCCCGACCGCCTCCATGGCCAAGTACAGCGCCACCGAAATGCAGTGCCGGGTGGCGGATGGCTGCCTGCAACTGTTTGGCGGCTACGGTTACACCACGGAATATCCGATTTCCCGGGCGTTTATAGACGCACGAGTGCAGCGGATCTATGGCGGCACCTCGGAAGTGATGAAAGAGATCATTGCCCGTTCGGTACTGGGCAAGGCCTGATTTCCGCGGGCCAACTCACAAGATAGAGGGGCGAGTGTGGGGAAGTCTTTCAGGGACCGTCC
>NZ_KE007326.1:15301-110984 GCF_000397065.2 Marinobacter lipolyticus SM19 | reverse complement strand
GATGTTTTGGTCGAGCGTACATGGACGTATTCACAGCGTGTCCCTGAAAGACTTCCCCATACTCGGCCCTGCACCGAATCAAGAGGACAAATACCATGAGCACCAACGACGTAGTAATAGCAGGATCAGCAAGAACTCCCATGGGCGGCATGATGGGTTCCCTGAGTTCGGTCCGCTCCCCGGAACTGGGTGCGGTGTCGATCAAGGCGGCGATTGAGCGTTCAGGTCTGCAGCCGGCGGACATTCAGGAAGTGATTATGGGCTGCGTACTGCCGGCCGGGCTGGGTCAGGCACCGGCGCGCCAGGCCTCCCGCGCTTCCGGCATCCCGGACAGCTCCGGTTGCACCACCATCAACAAGATGTGTGGCTCCGGCATGCAGGCGGTGATCATGGCTCACGACCAGATCAAGGCCGGAACCAACAACGTCATGATTGCCGGTGGCATGGAAAACATGAGCCAGGCGCCGTACCTGCTGCCCAAGGCCCGTGGTGGCATGCGCATGGGCCACGGCCAGGTGATGGACAGCATGTTCCTGGACGGCCTGGAAGACGCCTACGAAGGCGGCCTGATGGGCGTGTTTGCCCAGCGCACGGCGGACAAGTTCAACATCACCCGGGAAGCCATGGACGAGTTTGCCATCGGCTCCCTGAACAAATCCCTGGCGGCCATCGAGAGCGGCTGGTTCAAACCGGAAATTGTGCCGGTGAGTGTGCCTGGCCGTGGTGGTGAGACGGTGGTGGACACCGACGAGCAGCCGGGCAAGGCGCGCCCGGAAAAGATTCCGACGCTCAAGCCCGCGTTCGCCAAAGACGGCAGCGTGACGGCCGCCAATGCCAGCTCCATCAGTGATGGCGCTTCTGCGCTGGTTCTGGCGTCCGCAGCGGAAGCCGAATCCCGGGGGCTGACACCCCAGGCGCGCATCGTGGCCCACGCGACCCATGCCCGCTTGCCGTCCGAATTCACCCTGGCGCCCATCGGCGCGATCGAGAAGGTGCTGAAGAAGGCCGGCTGGACAGTCGACGATGTCGATCTGTTCGAAATCAACGAGGCGTTCGCCGTGGTGACCCTGGCGGCCATCAACGAACTGAAGCTGCCGGCCGACAAGGTCAATGTGTATGGCGGCGCCTGCGCCCTCGGTCACCCGATCGGGTCGTCTGGTTCTCGCATCATCATCACCCTGATGAATGCCCTGAAACAGCGGGGCCTCAAGCGTGGGGTTGCTTCACTGTGCATCGGTGGTGGTGAAGGCACGGCGGTTGCCATCGAGCTTCTGTAAGCGGGTCTAATAGTCCTGTTTGCGGTAGGCAAGGGGGCTGAGCCCGGTCCAGTGCTTGAAGGCACGGGAGAAGGCGCCGGGCTCGGTGAACCCCAACTGGGATGAAATCTCGGTGATGGTCAGGTTAGGTCGCAGCAACAGTGTGACCGCCTGATCCCGCCGCAGGTTGTCCTTGATCTTCTGATAGGCGCTGCCTTCGGATTTGAGCTTGCGGCTCAGGGTGTTGCTGGTCATGTTGAGGTGATCCGCCATCGTCTCCAGGGTCGGCAAGCGATCCTGGTCCATCCCTTCCAATAGTCTTCTTACCCGCGTTGTCAGGCTGTCGTCATCATCGGTCCAGACCAGCAGGTTGCGGGGCGAACTCAGTATAAACTCGTCCAGTTCCGCCGGTGTCCGTGTGACGGGCATGGTCAGGTACGCCTTGCTGAAGAACAGGCTGTTGCGCGGCTGCTCGAAGTGACACTGGCACGGGAAGACAAAGCGGTATTCATCGAAATGGCCGGGCAGCCCGTGCTGAAACGTGGCGTGGCTGAGCACGATCTTACGCCCGATCAGCCACCCTACCAGCCGGTGCCACACCATCAACAGCCATTCAATCAGGAACTGATCCGGGTCCAGCTCCGGATGGCGATGGGTCATGGTCAGTTCCGCTTCTTCCCCCTCGGTGTTCAGCTCGATCTCGATGTCGTGATTGAACAGCCGGTAGCAGCGAATACTCTGGCGGATAACGTCTTCCAGGGTGGCACTGTGCACCACCAGGGACCCCATCAGGTGGAAATGCCCGACCCTGCAAGGCTGGGTGGTGCGCCCCATGAATTCATCATCCAGCACCTTCCACGTCATGCGGAACAGGCGAATGAACTGCTCGGTGGGCAGCCGTGCCCGTGGCGGGTAGATGAAGTCCGGATCGATTCCGTTCTTGTGCAGCAATTCCGCGATCGGCAGACCACGTTTCTCCAACCCGTGCAGGACGGCTCGGGCATAGTGTGAGGAGAACGTCAGGTTGTGCATGACACGGTTTCCTTGGTGACAATCACGGGTGGGCCATATGATTTGTCAGCATTGTACCAATGTTCGCGTTAATGCTGTGTTCTGGGTTTGTTATGGAAAATCTGACGTTACCGGCCTGACCTGAAACTCCCTGGGTTCGATCTTCAGCTTCTTCAGACGCGAGGTCAGGGTGGTGGGTTTGATGCCCAGCATGGCCGCCGCGCCGTCATCCCCGAATACCCGGCCACTGCTCATTGTCAGGGCTCGTGCCAGGTTCTGTTTCTCCAGCTCCCGTAGCTCCTGCTCTGTCATTAATTCATCGCTGAAATGCCGGGCCGGGGGCGTATCTGCCTTTGTGGTGCGGGCTGCGGAGTCCGGCCCGGGCAGGTCCAGATCCAGCCGGCCGTCGGCGGTGATCACCTGGCGCTCAATGACGTTTTCCAGCTCTCGCACATTGCCGGGCCAGTGGTAGGCTTTCAGGGTTTCAACGTCACGTTCTCTGAGGGCCAGCTGAGGCCTGTTGAATTTCTGGCAAGCCCGGTTCAGGAACTCCTGGGCGAGGATGGGAATGTCCTCCAGGCGACGACGCAGTGGCACGGACTCGATGGGGAACACGTTCAGGCGGAAGTAGAGGTCTTCCCGGAAGGTTCTCTCCTGAATTTCCGCCTTCAGATCCCGGTTGGTGGCGGCGATCACCCGGACATTCACGGCCCGGGTGCGGTTCTCGCCGACCCGCTCGAATTGCTGATCCTGCAGAACCCGCAGTAGTTTGCCCTGCAGTTCAAGCGGAATTTCTCCGACTTCGTCCAGGAACAGCGTGCCACCATCAGCCAGTTCGAATCGGCCGACGCGATCACTGATGGCACCGGTGAAGGCGCCTTTGATGTGGCCGAAGAACTCGCTCTCGAACAGGTCTTTGGGAATAGCGGCGCAGTTGACCCGAATCAGGGGCCGGTCCCGTCGGCTGCTGGACTGGTGAATGGCGCGGGCGATCAGCTCCTTGCCTGTGCCTGATTCACCGGTGATCAGCACGTTGGCGTCGGTGGGAGCTACCATGCCAATGCGGCGGACGATGGCCCTGATGGCCTGGCTCTGGCCAAATATTTCGTGAAAGTGGTATTCGGCGCTGAGCTCTTCTTGCAGGTAGGCGTTTTCCATCTCCAGTCGATGCTTGAGGCTCTCTACCTCTTCCAGTGCTTTCTGAAGCTCCTTCTGTGCCTGCAGGCGCGGTGAGATATCCCGGAATACGACAACAGCACCCACCGGGTGGCCATTATCCAGGATGGGGGTGCTGGTATATTCAACCGTGAATCCGCTACCGTCCTTGCGCCAGAACCAGTCTTCGCCCACCCGTTTGACGCTGGCATCCCGGAAGGCTGCGTAGATAGGGCACTCTTTCAGCGGGTAAAGGCTGCCGTCCTCATGGGAATGATGTACCACCCGGTGAATAACCCGTCCCATTAGCTCATCCATTCGCCAGCCCAACATGCGTTCCGCCGCAGGATTAGCGAAGGTAGTTCGCCCTTCGGCATCGACGCCATAAATACCCTCCCCGACAGCATGCAGGATCAGTTGATTCTCCCGCTCTATGTCTTTGAACAGCTCTTCAACCCGACGCCATTCCAGCAGCCCGCCCCGGTGGTAGTGGTTGGCATCGTGTCGCTCCCGCAGTGTGCGTAGCTGGCGCCGGTCCCGAAGCAACAGTAATACGTTCCGCGATTCCGCCTCGCCCACCCGAGAGGAGGAGATCTCCAGCTCCACTGTGTGGCCGTCCCGATGCTGAAGGATGAAGTCCCGGCTCCAGCCGTGGCTGCGGAACAGGGTCTCCTCAGTAAAGGCAATCAGTTGCGGGCGCTGGTCCGTAAACAGGTGGGTGCAGGGAGTGCCTGTCAGAGATTGCCGATCGGTGCCGATCATCCGCCCCATGGCGCTGTTGGCCGCCAGGATAAGATCCCGGCCAGCGTCCACCAGCAGGGCGGCTTCTGGCAGATGATCAATCCAGTTGGTGGTGGCTTTGGGGATGGCGGTGGTTTCGTGGCTCATGGCGCTGTCCTGTGTCATTCCGTAAAGGACAAAACAAACCTTGTGCCAACTACGAAACATCGCAGTTACGGCTACGAAATATCGTTAACTACGAAATATCGTCGTTGATCCAGATTCGAGTATTATAAAAAAATATATAGTAAACAGAGCTTTAGATAATGCCGGGGACTTGGCACAAACCCTGCGATAGCTCTCCCAGAAATCGCAACCGGTCCGGCGAAATATTCGCACTGGACCCGAGCTGCGCCTTTGCTGCACCGCGAGAGTGCAAAAACAATCCGAGATTAGGGAGAGTGCCCCATGACCACGAAAAGCCTTGGCAATCCGTTTGACGGTGACCAGTCACTGATCCACGCCAAAACCTGCGGTTGTCCGGAATGCAAACCCGGGCAAAAGGCGCCGTCGATGTCTCTGAAACCGCAGCAATCACCGAGCCAGGATGCCTCGGTTCCCGGGGAGGGAATGGATTCCGAGGAGATGATGGATCGGGCCATCGAGAGTGCGGTCGTCCGATCTGTTTTCGGCCATAACGATCACAGCCGCCGGAGTTTCATGAAAATGATGGGCGCGGGCACGGCAGCGGCGTTGCTTGGCAGCGTTTTCCCCATGGATAAGGCCAAGGCGGCTGTTAAGGAATCTCTCGGCAAGCTTGAGAAAACCAGACTGAACGTCGGCTTTGTGCCGATCACCTGTGCCACGCCCATCATCATGGCGCACCCGATGGGGTTCTATGAGCGTTATGGATTGGACGTGACGGTCACCAAAACCGCCGGCTGGGCGGTGGCCCGGGACAAATCCCTGGCAGGCGAATACGACGCCTCCCATATGCTCACACCCATGCCCCTGGCCATGACCATGGGCGCCGGCTCCACGCCGCAACCGTTCATCATGCCTGCGGTTGAAAATATTAATGGCCAGGCCATCGTTCTGCATGTTGATCATAAAGACAAGCGGGATCCGAAGCAGTGGAAAGGCTTCAAGTTCGGGGTGCCGTTCGAATACTCCATGCACAACTTCCTGCTGCGTTACTACCTGGCCGAGAACGGCATCGACCCAGACAAGGACGTGCAGATTCGCGTGGTTCCGCCACCTGAAATGGTCGCCAACCTGCGCGCCGGTAATCTGGATGGCTACCTGTCCCCGGATCCGTTTAATCAGCGTGCCGTGTGGGAGAAGGTGGGGTTCATTCACATGCTCACCAAGGACATCTGGGAAGGCCACCCGTGTTGTGCCTTCGCGTGCAGCCAGCAGTTTGCTACCGAGAATCCGAACACCTACGGCGCGTTGCTCAGGGCAATTATCGACGCCACCCAGTACTCCAATAATCCTGATAATCGTAAAGAAATATCCGAGGCGATAGCGCCCAAAAACTACCTGAACCAGCCAGTGCCGGTGATCCAGCAGGTACTGACCGGCTACTACGCTGATGGTTTGGGAGAGATTCAGAACGTTCCGGATCGGATCGATTTTGATCCCTTCCCGTGGCATTCCATGGGTATGTGGATCCTGACCCAAATGAAGCGCTGGGGTTATATCGAGGGGGACGTCGATTACAAAGGCATTGCCGAGCAGGTCTACCTGGCCGGCGAGACCGGAAAGCTGATGGAGGAAATGGGGTATGCCGCTCCGGATAAAACCTACAAGACCCATACGATCATGGGCAAAACCTTCGATCCGAACCGCCCGGAAGAGTACGCCCGCAGCTTTGCCATAGGGAGGGTGTAACCATGGCCTCCCTGAACATGCGGGCGGCGATCCTGTCGATATCGTTCCTGATTCTGGCTCTGGGACTTTGGGAAATGGCGACCCAGCCGCCGGAAGCTCAGACGGGAATGACTGAGTACGAAATGCTCATGGGCGGTGCCGAACAGGAGTCCCGGGTGCCACCACCGTCGGCGGTAATCAAGCTTGCCTGGGCTGAGTTGTCGAACCCGTTCTATGACGCCGGCGCCAACGACAAAGGCATCGGCATCCAGCTGGCCTATTCCGTGTACCGGGTTCTGACTGGCTACCTGGCGGCCATGGCCATCGCCTTGCCAGTGGGTTTCCTGATTGGCATGTCGCCGCTGATGTACAAGGCCCTGAATCCCTACATCCAGCTACTGAGGCCCATATCGCCGCTGGCCTGGATGCCGCTGGCGCTGTTCATCATTCAGGATTCCGACGCATCGGCCATCTTCGTCATCTTTATCTGCTCGATCTGGCCGATGTTGCTCAATACCGCGTTCGGCGTTGCCAATGTGAGGCAGGACTGGGTGAACGTGGCCCGCACCCACGAACTGGGGCCCCTGCGCACCGCCATTACGGTGATCCTGCCGGCGGCGGCGCCCACTATCCTGACCGGTATGCGCATTTCCATCGGCATTGCCTGGCTGGTCATCGTGGCGGCAGAGATGCTCGTGGGCGGCACCGGCATTGGCTACTACGTGTGGAACGAATGGAACAACCTGGATCTGGCCAGTGTGATCTTCTCCATCCTGATGATCGGGGTGGTGGGCATGTTGCTCGACCTGGCGCTGGGGAAGGCCCAGAAGCTGGTGGAATACAAAGAATGAGCGGTCCGGCACCGGTTTCCGGTGCCGGCCTCAACCCTCCGAATGGAGACCTGTTATGAGTAAATCATTCCTGGAAGTAGATGGCCTGTCCAAGGTGTATCCGGACGGCCAGGGCGGTGAGTTGACCGTCTTCGGGGACATCCGCTTTGCCCTGGAGAAAGGTGAGTTTGTTTGCATCATCGGCCACTCCGGTTGCGGCAAATCCACCATCCTGAACGTTCTCGCAGGCCTGGATGAAGCCAGCGCCGGCAACGTGGTGATGAATGGCAAGGAAATCAAAGGCCCCGGCCTTGAACGCGGTGTGGTGTTCCAGAACTACAGCCTGCTGCCCTGGAAAACCACCCTGAACAACATCGTCTTCGCCGTCCGCGCCCGCTGGCCCGGGTGGTCCAAGGAAAAGGTGAAGGAGCACAGCGAACGCTATCTGAAAATGGTGGGCCTGGACCACGCCCTGAACCGCAAGCCATCCCAGCTGTCCGGCGGCATGCGCCAGCGGGTAAGTATCGCCCGGGCCTTCGCCACCCAGCCGGAACTTCTGCTGCTGGACGAACCCTTTGGCGCACTGGACGCCCTGACGCGGGGTGTGATTCAGGACGAACTGGTAAAAATCTGGGAAGAAACCCGCCAGACCGTGTTCATGATCACCCACGACGTGGACGAAGCCATCCTGCTCTCTGACCGTATCTTCCTGATGTCCAATGGCCCAAACGCCCGCATCGCCGAAAGCGTCAAAGTAAACATACCGCACCCGCGGGCTCGCTCTACCATATTCCAGAACCCCGCCTACCACAAAACCCGGGACTACCTGGTGGACTTCCTGGTTAACCGGAGCGGCTCGGCTCTGCCCGAGAGAGACGGCAGCCCGAAATTCATCGAGCCCGCCAAAGGCGTTGCCCAGTCAAAGCCAGCGTCCGCTGAAACCGAATCCGAATCTGACACTGCTGCCCGTGCGGTGAATGCCTGACGTTAAAACTCAAGAGAGGAAACAGCCATGATGAACAAAGAACTGATGACCGCCAAAATCCTGGAAGCCAAAGTGTCCAAGGGCATGACCTGGGAATCCATCGCCGAAACCATCGGCATGTCCCCGGTGTTCACAACATCGGCAGCCCTGGGCATGAACAGCCTGACCGAAGACAAAGCCTTCGCTTTGTGTGAAATCCTCGGCCTGGACAAGCCGGTGGCGGAAGCCCTGCAGGTCTGCCCCAAGAAAGCCTGGGACGGCGCCGTTCCCCAGGATCCTTTGATCTACCGCCTGTATGAGGTAGTCGGTGTATACGGCGATACCATGAAGGAGCTCATTCACGAGAAGTTCGGCGACGGCATCATGAGCGCGATCGATTTCACCATGGACATCGAGAAGGAAGAGAATCCCAAGGGCGACCGTGTTGTGGTTACCATGAATGGGAAGTTCCTGCCTTACAAAGCCTGGTAATCTCAGGGCCTGTAACTTTGGAGTTTCCGTCCTTGTAGCCTGTGGGTTGTGGGGCGGGCTTGCGGGGTGGCAGGTGGAGTTTTTCTTGGAAAAAGAACTCGCTGCGCTCAGACACCTTTTTCCGGCGAAAAATCCACCTACCACCCCGCGCCGACGTGCAACACGGGTTCACCAAGTTAAAGACTTTCTTCTTTTCTTTTAACTTCGGGATATCGTTTCTGCCCGTCGGTAGGGGGTGGGGGTGTCTTTTCTGCCGGGAATAAAGGTGTCTCAGCGCAGCGAGTTCTTTTTCCCAGAAGAAAAGACACCCCCACCCCCTACCTGCCCGCCAGTACCTAAGGCTACAGAGAGTCCGACTCCCAACTCAGGCCGAACGAGACCGAGCCACGGAACCAGACCCCAAAACAACCTCGGCAACCGTGTGAAGCTTTTCGAGTTGCGACTGCAACATGGCTATCGGCCGAGTGCCTTCCAGGGTGAGGGCGATGTTCAGATGCTCGTCGGCGGTTTCTACCGCCATGGTGGCGATCCGGAACCCGCGGATGCGGACCACCTGGCAGAGCCGTTCCAGGGCGGCGGCTTCGTGGGTCATACGGCAGTTGATGGTATAGCTGGGTGTTGATGGCTGGCTTTGCGGGTTCATGCAACCTGCTCCTTGCTGGCTTTGGCGGTGCGGGCGGTTTCGTCGATCATATCCGTGTTGCTGGCGCCGGGTTTGACGATGGGCCATACGTTTTCTTCCCGGCTGATGGCCACGTGCAGCAGCATCGGGCCGTTGTAGGCGAGAATGGTTTCGATGCCGCGGCGGATCTGGTCGGTGCGTTCAATGTGCAGGGCCGGGATATCGAAGGCCCGGGCCATGGCCACGAAATCGGGGTTGTCGTCCAGGTTTATCTGGCTTTCCCGGTTGTTATAGAACAGTTCCTGTTGCTGGCGGACCATGCCCAGGCACTGGTTGTCCATCACGACCAGTTTTACCGGCAGGTTGTAGCGGCGGATGGTAGCCAGCTCCTGGGCGTTCATCATGAACGACCCATCGCCCGTCACGTTGATAACGGTGCTGTTACGGTCGGCAAACTGGGCACCGATGGCGGCGGGCAGGCCGAACCCCATGGTGCCGAGGCCTCCACTGGTGAGGTGATGGCGGGGGTGGTCGAACTCGTAGTGCTGGGCCACCCACATCTGGTGCTGGCCGACATCGCAGGCAATGACGGTGTCATCTGGCGCGACGCGGGAGAGCTGGCGGATAAAGGCGGGGCCAGTAATGGGCGCCAAAGCTTCTTCATTGTCGGCGGCGTGGAACCCCGCCGTGGTATACCAGGTACGGCACTGTTTCTGCCAGTCGCCGATGGCCAGTGGTCTGTCCTGCAAGGCGGTGGTCAATGCCGTGAGAATGTCATTCAGGTCCCCGCGAATGGCCAAATCGGCCGGGCGCAATTTGTTGATCTCAGCGGCATCTGCATCAATGTGAATCATCTTCGCGTTGGGCGCGAAGCCGTCGAGTTTGCCGGTGGCGCGGTCATCCAGGCGGGCACCGATCACCAACAACAAATCACATTCGTCCACCGCTTTGTTGGCGGCCCGGGAACCGTGCATCCCCAGCATGCCGAGGTTGTAGGGATTGTGCTTGCCGGGGTTGCCAATGCCCTTGAGGGTGACCACGGCCGGCATCGCTGAGGACTCCGCAAACGTGCGGAAACTGTCCTCGGCGTGGGCCAGGCTGATGCCGCCACCGCTGTAAAGCAGGGGTTTGCGGGCAGCGCGCAACATGGCGAGGGCTTCGGTCAGGTCCGGGTTGCTGGTAGCCTGTTGCGTTGACTGGGCAAAGGGGGCTTCGGTAACGTCGGTCAGCAAAAGATCCTTGGGTATATCAATCCATACCGGTCCCGGTCGGCCACTCTGAGCCAGTTCAATGGCCTCATGCATGATGGCGGGCAGGGCGTCCGCGTCGTCCACCAGGTAGCTGTGTTTGACGATGCCCAGGGTCATCCCCAATACGTCGGTCTCCTGGAAAGCATCCGTGCCGATCAGACCGGAGGGTACCTGCCCGGTGATCACCAGCATGGGAATGGAGTCCCGGTGGGCATTGGCCACGCCGGTAATGAGGTTGGTGGCGCCGGGGCCGGAAGTGGCGATACATACACCCAGGCGACCACTGGCGCGAGCATAGCCATCGGCCGCCAGGGCGCAACCCTGTTCATGGCGGCACAGCACGTGCTCCACGCCCACATCGTCCACCAGCGCGTCGTATAGCGGCATGATGCAGCCGCCCGGATAACCGAAAACCGTACTGATGTCGTGGCGGTGGAACGCTTCAAGAATGTGCTGTGCGCCGTTCATGGTCGTTTTTCCTTTTTCTTCCGCAAAAAAAAGCCCCCGGGACCTTTCGGTGCCAGGGGCTCTTGGTGTCTTGTCAGGTTTGTCGCTATCTCACCCGCTTGTCCACGCAAAAGCCCCCGGACGGTACCACGACCACCAGGACTAGCTTCACAAGGACGATTACAGCGTTGAAGTTCATGAGATAAATACGCTTGCTCAAACTCTGCTTACGATGATGGAAAGTTAACCCGGGAATGAAGATCAGTGCAACCCCTGATTCCACTTTTTTGTGATACCGTTTAACTCCCTGATACATAACACATGCGCAAGAAACGAGAAGAACATGAGCAAGAGTAGGTGGGGTTCCATCGGGTTGTCATTACTGGTGATCATTGCACTCGTGCTCTGGCTGGTCAGTGGTGAGGTAAAGGTGGCGCAACAGGAAGCTCCGGACATGGACGGTGCCAGTGTTGCGGAGCCACCCAGCGTCGAGGTGGAAATCCTGCAGTCCCGTCTTTACGAGCCCGGACTGATGTTGCAGGGGCAACTGGAACCCTGGCGGACAGTGGTGATCAGCGCCGGTGTCAGTGGGACGGTGGAAGAACTTACGGTAGACCAGGGTCAGAGGGTCAAACAGGGGCAGACCCTGTTGCGCCTGTCTGATGACGGTCGCAGGGCCAGTGTTGAACGGTGGCAGGCCAGGGTTCGGAAGCTGGAAGCGGATCTGGCCGCCGCTCGCCGTCTTGGCGCCAGCAACCTGGCCAGCCAGTCGGATATCCTGGGGCTGGAGAGCGATTTGTCCGCAGCTCGTGCGGAATTGGCGCAGGTCCGCCATGCTGTTAATGATCTCGCCCCCAAGGCACCTTTTGATGCCATTGTGAACCGTCGCGACGTGGACCTGGGCAATCTGGTGCAGCCGGGTACGGCACTGTTCGAACTGGTTCAGGTGGACCGCCTCAAGGCAACCGGACAGATACCCCAGCAATCGGTTGGGGACGTGGCGGAAGGGCAAAGCGTTTATATCCGCTTGCTCAATGGTGGTTCTCTGAAAGGGACGGTGAGTTTTGTGGCCAGCGCGGCCAACCCGCAAACCCGCAGCTTTGCCGTTGAAGTGACAGTGGAGAACCCGGACCTCAAACGGGTAGCGGGAGGCAGTGCTACATTGCGGATTGCATTGCCGGAAACCCGGGCCACGTTTATTTCACCGGCCTACTTGTCACTGGGGGACGACGGTCGCCCGGGTGTGCGTTATGTGGATGAAGACAATCGGGTGGTATTCCGTAATGTCACCTTACTGAACGTGACCACCGATGGTGCCTGGGTCAGTGGACTGCCAGACGAGATCCAGCTGATTACCCGCGGTGGAGGCTTTGTGTCCATAGGGCAGGAAGTGCAACCGGTTGACCGTTCACGAGACCGGGGCTGAACAGCATGCGCACCCTGATATTTGCAGCCCTTGATCGCAGCCGTACCAGCCTTCTCACCCTCACGTTTCTGATTCTCGGCGGGATCGCGGCCTTCCAGAGTATTCCCAAGGAAGCCAATCCGGACGTCACCATCCCGATGATCTACATCTCCATGACATTGGAAGGGATCAGCCCGGAAGATGGCGAGCGCTTGCTGGTCCGACCGATGGAGCAGGAACTGCGCTCTCTGGAAGGCATCAAGGAAATGAAGGGAACGGCATCGGAAGGCCATGCCTCCGTTATGCTGGAGTTCGACGCCGGTTTTGATCCCGATAAAGCCCTTCAGGATGTACGGGAGAAAGTCGATACCGCTCGCACGAAACTTCCCCAGGAAGCCGACGAGCCAAGAGTCAACGAGATCAACGTGTCGCTATTTCCGGTGCTGTCTGTCGGGCTTTCCGGTCCGTTGTCGGAACGGGAACTGATCACCATTGCGCGACGACTCCAGGATGCCATCGAGGGCATTCCGGAAGTGTTGGAGGTAGAGATTGGCGGCGACCGGGAAGACCAGTTGGAAGTGGTGGTGGACCCCCAGGTGCTGGAAAGCTATGGGGTCGATTTCGATCAGCTTGCCACCCTGATTACGCGTAACAACCAGTTGGTGGCCGCTGGCAGTCTCGACACCGGCGCCGGACGGATGGCGGTGAAAGTGCCCGGGGTGATCGAAAACATCGAAGACGTGATGTCCATGCCCATCAAGGTGGACGGCAATACGGTCGTTACCTTTGGCGACGTGGCCATGTTGCAGCGTACGTTTAAAGACCCGAGAGGATTCGCCCGTATCAATGGCGAACCCGCACTGGTTCTGGAGGTTTCCAAGCGAACCGGGGCCAATATCATAGAAACCGTGGCACAGGTCAAAGGGTTGATTGAGGCGGCGGATTCCGAGTTGCCGGACGAACTGGATGTTCGCTACATCATGGATCAGTCCACGGAAGTCCGCGATATCCTGAGTGACCTCCTGAACAATGTGCTGACGGCCATCGTGCTGGTCATCATTGTGGTAATTGCGGCCATGGGACCGCGCTCCGCGGTTCTGGTTGGCCTCACCATTCCGGGCGCATTTCTGACAGGTATCCTGGTCATCTGGGGAATGGGGCTGACCCTGAATATTGTGGTCCTTTTCAGCCTGATCCTGGTGGCCGGGATGCTGGTGGATGGCGCCATTGTGGTGTCGGAGCTGGCGGACCGGAACCTGTCTGACGGCCTGGGCGTTCGATCCGCCTGGGCGGAGGCCGCAAGCCGGATGGCGTGGCCCATCATTGCGTCCACCGCCACAACCCTGGCGGTATTTGCGCCGTTGCTGTTCTGGCCGGGAGTGGTCGGGGAGTTCATGAAGTTTCTGCCCACCACCGTAATTATCTGCCTTACGGCTTCCCTGCTGATGGCTCTGGTATTTCTGCCGGTACTCGGCGCTGTCAGTGGTGGTAAACGAGCCCGGCATACGGTGGGAGGGGGGGCTATGATGGACGGGTACCGCAAACTCCTCGCAACTTTGCTGAGCAGACCGGGATTCACCCTGTTGGGCGTGCTGGGGCTGATCGTGGTGATTTATGCCGGCTATGCCCGCTTCAATCATGGCGTGGAATTCTTCCCCGAGGTCGAACCCGATTCGGCCCAGGTGCAGGTGCGGGCCCGGGGCGATCTGTCGATCTGGGAGCGTGACCGTATTGTTCGTGAGGTGGAGCACCGTCTGCAGGGTATGCCAGAGGTCAAGGCGCTGTACGCTCGTTCCATGGTGATGGCTGATAACCGGATGGCTCCTGACGTGATCGGGGTGTTGCAGTTCCAGTTTACCGATTGGTTTAACCGGCGATCCGCCAATGACATTCTCGAGGATTTTCGGGAGCGCACCAACGACATTCCGGGCATCCAACTCGAGTTCCGGAAACAGGAAGGTGGTCCGGCGGGTGGGAAACCTGTTGAGTTAAAAGTCAGTAGTCTTGTAAACGACTCTCTTCACGGCTACGTGGACCTGATTCAACAACGTATGTCCGCTATGGGCGGCTTCGTTGACATAGAAGATGACCGCAGCCTGCCTGGAATTGAATGGCGATTGCAGGTGGACCGTGAAGCGGCCGCGCGTTTTGGCACGGATGTGCTGAGTGTAGGCAGCGCCGTGCGATTGATTACCAACGGTCTGGTATTGGCCACCTACCGCCCGGAAGATGTCCGGGATGAAGTGGACATTGCGGTCCGGGTTCCCAACAACTGGCGCGAACTCGACCAGTTCCAGCGTCAAACCATCAACACCAGCCGTGGCCAGGCACCCTTGTCGGAGTTCGTGTCCCTGGAGCCGGCGCCGAAGACCGGTAGCATTGTCCGGGTGGATGGTCAGCGCACGGTCACCATAAAATCCGATATTGAGCCGGGGCAGCGGGTCGACGAATTGCTGCGTAGCCTGCAGGCGGAGATACCGGAACCCCCGGAGGGTGTGACGGTCACGGTGGGCGGAGAGAACGAGGACCAGCAGCAGGCGGCCAACTTCCTGACCACCGCGTTCCTCGTGGCCATCGCGCTCATGCTGCTGATATTGGTGACCCAATTCAATTCCCTGTATCAGACCTTCCTGATCCTCTCTGCGATCGTGCTTTCGACGGCAGGAGTGCTGCTGGGATTGCTGCTGAATGGTCAGTCATTCGGCATTGTGATGGTGGGGATGGGAATCATTGCCCTGGCAGGGATTGTGGTGAACAACAACATCATTCTGATTGATACCTACAATAAGATGCGGAAGAGTGGGATGGTGGCCTATGAGGCGGCACTGGAAACCGGTTGCCTGCGTCTGCGGCCGGTATTGCTGACGGCCGTCACCACGGTATTGGGGTTGATGCCCATGGTGTTGGGCGTCAACGTTGATTTGCTGACCCCATCCCTTGGTATCGGGGCACCCTCCACCCAGTGGTGGACCCAGCTGTCCAGTGCCATCGCCGGTGGCCTGACCTTCGCGACGATCCTTACGCTGTTGCTGACTCCGGCGCTACTGGTTCTGGGTGACCGTGTGGGGCACAGAGTCCGGGGGATCATCAGGAGATGACGTTTGAGCAGAACCCCCTGACTGAGCTGTATCGGGATTCTCAACTGCTGGTTGTGCACAAGCCAGCGGGACTGTTGGTACACCGTAGCCCCATCGACCGACATGAAACTGAATTTGCGCTGCAGTATGCGCGGGCGTTGAATGGTGGGGAGCATGTCTACCCGGTGCATCGCCTGGACCGACCTACATCCGGCATCCTGGTGTTTGCCAGGGATCGAGACACGGCGCGTACTCTGGGCCTCGCGATGATGTCGGGAGAAGTGTCCAAGACTTACCTTGCGATGGTGCGGGGCTGGCCGGCGGAGTGCGGTGAGATTGACCACCCGCTGCGGGACGAGCCTGAAGATCGACGTCTCCGGGGCGTTGAACAGCCAGTCAGGGAGGCGCTCACACGTTATCGGACCCTGGCAACCGCAGAGATACCAGTCGCCATCGAGAAATACCCGACCAGCCGGTACGCGGTTGTCGAGCTTTGCCCGAAAACCGGTAGAAAGCACCAGCTTCGACGGCACATGAAGCATATCCATCATCCGATCATTGGCGATGCCAATCATGGCCGGGGCCGACACAATCGTTATTTCGCGGAGAGATTTGGACAGGGGCGGTTGATGCTGGCGGCTACCCGCCTGGAATTCAGGCACCCCGCTTCCGGGGAGCCGATGTCTATCTGTGCGCCTCCGGAAAGCAGCTTCCTTGACGTATTGTCTGTCTTTCCCGACTTTATCGCCCCGGATCAACCGGAGTAATAGCGGTCAATGATTTGGGAAAACGGGAGCGGTCTACTGTAACGATAGCCTTGGAGATAGTCGCAGCCTTTGTTCAGCAGCCACGCTTCATGGGCTTCATGCTCGACACCCTCTGCCACGACAGAGAGTCCGAGGCCTCTGGCCAAGCCGATGATGGACAGGGTAATGGCGCAATCGTTTTCGTCATCCGGGAGGTTGTTGATGAACGAACGGTCGATCTTGATCCGGGAAAACGGCAGGCTTTTGAGGCGGGACAATGACGAATAGCCAGTACCGAAATCGTCGATGGCAAGTTCGGCTCCGGCCTGGACCAATTGCTCAAGCACCTTCTCGATGATCCCGGAATCACCCTGGATCGAGTCTTCGGTGACTTCAAACTGAAGGGCGCCGACCGGCATCCGTTTGTTGGCGCATATTTCCTTGATCCGATCAGGCAGGTCAACCGTCAGAACCTGTTCGGCAGACAGGTTGACCGAGATGGTCGGCAGTTGGATGCCTGATGATGACGCTTCGGACCAATCTTCGCAGACCCTGCGCAATACGCACTCGCCCAGGGCGTACATCAGACCACTGCCACGGGCAATGTCCAGAAACTCGATGGGTGATAACCATCCCCTCTGCGGGTGATTCCAGCGAACCAGGGCCTCCATGCAGACCACGTTTTTTCCCGCCTGATCAACAATAGGCTGGTAAAAAACATCCAGGGCGTCATTGTTGATGGATGACCGTAGTTCCCGCTCAAGTGCGAATCTCGATTGAGCGCTGGTCTGGATCGCGGAATCGAAAACGGTGGCCTGGGCCCGTCCCAATTTTTTTGCATGGTACATGGCGGATTCTGCACCGCGTAACAGTTCCTGCGGTTCCACACAGTCTTTCGGGAGAAGGCAGATGCCCAGGCTGGCACTGATCCCAAGAGACTGGCCTGATACCCGGATCGGTTGTTCTATGGCCCTCAGAATCTGGTCAGCAGCGTGATTCAGGGCTTCCGGCTGTGTTTGGTGGCGGATCAGTATTGCGAACTCGTCGCCACCGATGCGAGCCAGCATGTCTTTGCCCTCAAGGCTCAATGTCTTGAGGCGTTGACCAATCTCCGCAATAACGCTGTCTCCAGCCTGCGGTCCCAGGCCGTCGTTAATGGCTTTCAGGCGGTCCACGTCGATCCAGATCAGTGCCAGGCTGCCTTTTTGGCGCTTGAGGATCTTTTCCGCCAGGTGAACGACGCGGTCCTTGAGGTAATCGATATTGGCGAGGCCGGTGAGTGGGTCGAACCGGGAGAGATAATCAAGAGCCTTTTGTGAGTCCTTCCAGGCTTCGTAAGTGTTCACCAGGCTTATGGTGTCGGCGATGGATACGGCAAACGAGAGTTCCGGCAACGTCCAGACCCGTGGGTGACAAGCTTCCAGACACACTACACCGCTTAGACGGGAACCATCGAACACTGGCGTATCGAGCATGGAGTGGATTCCGACCGAAGGCAGGTAATCCGAGTTGAAGCTGGATGTTCGAGGGTCGTTTCGAGCGTCATTGACCGACAGAACCCGTTCCTCGCCGATGGCCTGGAAATAATCTGGATGGTCTGAGCGGTAGAGGTTGACCGGACTCAGATCCTCGTCTCCTGAAGCAACACTTTGCGGGCTGATATCGTGCTCCTGCTTAATGTCATGCAGGCATTCGCAGGTAATGCAGTCCCTTTCCGGAGAGAAGTACCACACACTCACTCTCTCCACATTCAGCAGGCGTCCACAAAGAGAGGCCAGCGTCGAGAGTTTGCTGTGTCTTTGTTGCCTGATGAAGCCGGAATCGTGACTTAACTCCATCAGGGCCTTGTGGTAGCTCACAAAGATTTCGCTGTCATGCATGGTATAGAGAATATTCCTCCTCTAGCGAATACGCCAACTCTAGCAGAGTTTGTTCACCACCGTGACGCCCCATCAAGTGAACCGCAACAGGAAGGTTATTGTCAGTTTGCCCCATGGGAACCGAGATCGCCGGTGCACCAGTGGCGTTTGCCAGAGGGGTGAAGCTGACATAGCGGGTGAGCCGCTCGAACAGTGTGTCAAAATCCTGCTCCGGGTTCAGGTAACCGATCTCTGGTGTAGTGTGTCCGAGGACCGGGGTCAGGATGGCGTCAAAGCCGGCCACTGCTTTGGCATAGTCGTGGTAACTGCGGCGCAGCCGCCACAGGGTGGCTGGCAGTTTATAGAACTGCCGGCGGAACATTCTATCGAGGCCATTGGTCAGACTGTCGACCCGGGATTTATCGAATTCCGGATGCATCAGCTTGCGGCCGTTGGCCTTGACGCCAAATGCCAGCATGCCCCAGTAGTGCGCGAAGTCATTCGGGAACGAAGACGCGATGGGTACATCCATCGGCACAATGCGGTGCCCCATGCCTTCCAGTAAACGTGCTGTGTGCTCCACCGTTTCCCGGGTTTTCTGGTCGGTGGCGTGGCCGTTGATGGAGTCCAGTACCAGACCGATGGTCATTGAGCGCCGCGACGGGCCCTCGACCATGCCCATTGGAGGCAGTTTGCGGTTGTAATAGTGCTTTTCCGCCTCGGCGTAGAAGCGGGCAGTATCACGCACGCTGCGGGTCACCACGCCGTCACTGACTATGTTGATGGGCAGGGATTTGGCGGCGTCATTGTCGATCAGGCGACCACGGCTGGGTTTCAGGCCGATTAACCCACAGCAGGCTGCGGGTATGCGAATGGAACCTCCACCGTCGTTAGCGTGAGCAATAGGGACTACGCCGGCAGCGACCAGCGCGGCAGAACCACCGGAAGAGGCGCCGGTGGAATAGGCGAGATTCCACGGGTTTCGTGAAGGTGGCGCACTGGCATGTTCGGTGCTGGCATTAAATCCGAACTCAGGCAACGTGCTTTTGCCAAGGCAGATGTAGCCCTGGGCGAGCATCTGTTCAGCGAAAGCACCGGTTTTTGCGGCAATGTGGGGAGGAACGGCGGCGGAACCGTGGCGGGTCGGCATTCCGGCAACGTCCATGTTGTCCTTGATGAAGGTGGGAACGCCGTGAAAGAACCCACCGGAAGGCTGCGAAGTATCCTGAGTCTTTTGCTCGAAGCTCTCGTAGACGATGCCCCGGATGAATGGCTCGACCTGTCGGGCGCGCTCAATGGCGGCTGCCGTGACCTCGGATACTGATACCTCACCGCGCCGGATCAGATCCGCCAGGCCCGTGGCGTCATGATTGCCCAGTGCGTCGTTCTTGAAGGCATGGACGGACGCCGGTTGTTCCCGCATGGTCATTTCCTGGCGTCCTTGATGACATCGTAGGCGTGGCTGATTTCCCGCGTCCGTTCTTCGGCCATTTCCCGCATGCTTTCAGGTAACCCGCGACCTGCCAGTTTATCCGGATGATTTTCACTCATCAGCTTGCGGTAGGCTTTCTTGATGTCCGCATCGCTGGCGGATGAGGATACCCCGAGTGCCTTGTAGGCGTCGTCAATCTGTTGCGCCGATGAGGGGCGCGCGCCGCCGGCCTGACCGGCGTGAGAGCCGCGCAGCATAGCTTCCAACTGATCCACCTGGCTTTCTGGCAGTCCCAGGCCTCGGGCAATTCGCACCAGCATTTCATGTTCGGCCGGATGCACCACACCATCGGCGGCGACGGCCGATACCTGAACCTGGAGAAACATCTGCAGCAATGCCGGCTGGCCACCACTGATCCGCAGAAAATGGCTCAGTTCTGCTTCCAGGTCAAAGTCCGGCTCCTTGCCCCGGTTGAAGGCGGCCTTGGCGGATGCCTTCTGTTCTTCGGACAGTCGGAAGCGCACAAACAGCGATTCGGCCATCTGGATTTCGTCCTGGCTGACAACGCCGTCGGCTTTGCACAGCGCACCCATGACGGCGAAAACCGAGTCCACGAAGCCCAGCTGTATACTCTGAAGCTTGCCCAGCAGGCGGCTTTTGAGTCGTTGAACGAGAAACGCACCGAGGACGGCGCCGATAATAAAACCGGGGAACTTGCCGAACGCGTACCCGATCAGACCACCAATTATGATTGCAAACAGCATGGATATCCCTTCAAAAACGATAGATCAGTCGCAAAGTATACGGATTTTCAGTCAGCTTTCATGAATTGGCTTTCATCAACCTCATCAATCTGTTCGGGCCTGAGATGTTGTTCTCCATAGCGACGGTAGGTACCGGAACGGACGAACAGCTCAAACACTGGGCGGTCAATGTGGCCGTCCTCCACCATTCGCGCCATGATGGTCAGGGCCTGGGTGAGAGTTTTACCGTCCTTGTAGGGGCGGTCGACGGCCGTCAGTGCCTCGAATACATCGGCTACTGCCATGATGCGTTCGGGAATGCCCATATCGTTACTGTTGAGTCCACAGGGGTAGCCCTTGCCATCCATTCGCTCATGATGGGTGCCAGCGAGGTGCGGCACATTGGCCAGGCGGTCAGGCAGGGGCAGCGCGTCGAGCATGCAGATGGTCTGGACAATGTGCTCGTTGATCTTGAACCGATCTTCGTCCGTGAGGGTGCCCTTGGCAATTGTCAGGTTGTGGACTTCCCCCCGGTTGAACGCGTACTCCGGCAGTTTCATATCGAATCCCCAACGGTTGCGGGGATCGTCCTTTTGCACGGGCGGTACCTGGTTTCCCCATTCGCGCAGGTGTGATGGCTTGTCGGCCAGCAGCGTCTCAGTTGCTGGCAGGGCCTCTTCTGGAATGCCCTCCAGAGCCTGGTGTTCATCGCTCGACAGACCGATTCGGTCGCTGAAATGCCTGAGCCAGCGGCGTCCAGCAATGTTCCGGATGCGGGCAATGTCAGCGTCGTCCATAAACTCGCCACCAATGTTGGCTTTGGCAATAAACGCGAATTCTTCCTGCAGGGACTGCTGCGCTTGATCCCGCTGCTGGCGGGCATGGTCGGCGTCTTCTCCGTCCAGGATGGCGGTCAGGCAGTCAATTTCGACATCCCGGTGCAGTACCTCAAAGCGTGTACGTATTTCGTGGATACGGTTGTGGATGGTTTCCAGTTTAACGGCTTTGTCCACCACGTATTCAGGGCTGGTGATCTTGCCGCAGTCGTGCAGCCAGGCGGCAAGGTGGAATTCGTAGCGCTGCTCGTCGTTTAGCTGAAAGTCGCGGAACGGCGCTTCAGTACTTTTCTCCGCCTCATCCACCAGCATCTGGGCCAGTTTTGGGACCCGGTCACAGTGCCCCCCCGTATAGGGTGATTTGGCGTCAATGGCGTTGGCCACCAGGCGGATAATGCCCTCCAGCAGCGCCTGTTGGCTCTCGATCAGTTCGCGGGTCTCAATGGCAACGGCGGCAGAACCGGCGATTTCATCGACAAAGACAATCAGATCGTCACTGAGGTGGGTGTGGTCTCCATGTTCCATTTCGATGACCATGGCGCCGATCAGCTGTTTCTGGCGGTTACGGAGGATGGCAAAGACCGGATGGCCCGGCAGGAGTTGGCGCAGATGCTTGATGATGTCGCTGTCATCCGCGTCGGATCTGACCTCATTGACGGTGGGTGGCAGGTTGAGGTCCCTGTCGACGGCGAGGGTAAGCTCGCTGTTCTGTCGGCTGAACAGGTAGATAGCGCCCCGGTTCTGGCCAACGATGTGAACGATCTGGTCGAGGATGTCCCGAAGCAGCGTGTTCAGGTCCTGCCCCCGGTTCAGAACCGTGGCAATGTTCTGGAAGCTGTGAATCGTGCTGGCCATATCGTCGAGCGCCACACTGAGCTGCCGTGCTTCACGTATGTGGGAATCCACTTTGATGGAGGTGTCGAACCGGAAGCGGGACAAAGAGCTGACCCGGTCGGTTAGCCGTTCCAGGGGTTTTCCGACCCTGCGACCCAGCAGCCAGCCGATGATCAGCAACAGCAGGGCAATGGCGCCAGCCATTACCGTCTGTCGTGACAGGGCGCTCCAGACGTCGGCAAGCAGCTCGTCGGCGGGAATGGCAACCGCAATGGTAAGGCCTTCGCCGTCGAGTGACGCCAGTGGTTCGGTCATGCCATACCAGTCCCTGTTCGCCGAGGTGTAGCGGCTGACACCGTGACGATCGCCATCCGTTTGGGCGCGGGCCATGGCATCCGCCAGTGCCGGATGGGGCAGGTTGTCTACCTGGACCGGTCCTGCCCCGTTGGTGTCGGTGCTGAGAGACTGGTCTGTGTTGGAATAGGCAAGCACCGCCCCCTCCCGGTTCACGATACCAATCCGTGTACCCGGCGTATGCCTCAGTTCGGCCAGTTGCTGGCTGAGATCCGATACCGTGACATCCACACCGAACACCGCGCCGCTGTCGCCATCACCCGTAGCACGGCGGGAAAGTGTCAGCCCGGTCTCACGGGTAGTGAAGAATACATAGGGATCGGTTAACTCGGTGATGCCGGATATCTTGGCCTGCTGATACCAGGGGCGGCTCCGCGGATCGAATTCATAGGTTTCCGGATATTCGCGGGAGATCAACGTCCGGTCCTGATCGTAGAAGTGCCACTCCGGATGGCGTCTGCCTTCGCTGTCCCGGGTAATGGTCTGTAGCAGGAAACGGGTATTCGACGGCGCGTCGGGGAAGCGCGACACTTCACTTTCGCGGACTTTCCGCAGCAGGAAAAAGTCGCCATCGCCGTAGCCGGCATACACTGCACTGACAATATCGCTGCTGGTCAGGATGTCCGCAATGACGGGTAAACGGGCCAGCCGTTGCTCCAGGCTGTCGGTCTTGGCGAGTGGGTCATGGCCGAGCACGGCCAGAGCCGCCGCAGGCGGCCCGGTAATGGCGCGGATGCGGTCGTCAACACTAACGGCAAGTTGTTTTGCGGTTGCGCTGGCGGCAGAGACTTTGGCCGCTTCCATACCACGAAAACTTTGACCAACGAGTACAATGGTTAAAGTGAGCATGCCCAGGGTAATGGCCGAAGCGATCAGAAAAGCCAGGGAAACCTGGGCCGACTGGTGTTTGGCTGACATCAATGATCCTTGAACGACAAAAAAACTTAGTCTGATCGTATAAAGGTAGTCCCTGAACCGTGATTTTTCTTTGAATGTTATGAAAAACTCTCTCTCTATAACGCCTGATCTGTTTGCCGGGGACCTCCCAGCCCCCTGGGTCGAACCCATTGTTGACGATGCCGTAGTCCTGAGGCATTTCGCCCTTGAACAAGAAGAGGTGTTGTTGGCTGCCATTGTCAGTATTGCTGCTCAGGCGCCGTTCAGGAACATGCAGACACCGGGAGGTCACACCATGTCGGTGGCAATGACCTGTTGCGGAGAATGGGGCTGGGTGACGGACAGTTCTGGATACCGCTACCAGTCTACGGATCCTGACAGCGGGCTTCCGTGGCCGGCGATGCCGAAGGTGTTCAGGGACCTGGCGGTCGGGGCCGCAACCGAGGCGGGATATCGGGGCTTTGAGCCGGATGCATGTCTGATCAATCGGTACCGACCCGGCGCCAAAATGGGTCTGCATCAAGACAAGGACGAGAAAGATTTCAGCCAGCCCATCGTATCTGTGTCACTCGGGATTCCGGCAACCTTTCAGCTGGGTGGTGCCAGACGTCGTGACCGCCCGGTGAATACCACGCTGACCAGTGGCGATGTGGTGGTGTGGGGGCAATCGGCGAGGATGAACTATCACGGGGTGCTCCGGCTCAAATCGGGACAGCACCCGCTGACCGGGGATCTCCGCTACAATCTCACGTTCCGGCGTGCTCGCTGACCCTTCGAATATCGACCTTGCTAGAGCAGCCAGGCGACCGTAAGCCCGGCCAGGAGGGAGACAACCATAGGCGCTCCGACCAAAAGCCCCATCTCTTTCCCGCCAATGCTGCCAGACATGCCTGCTTTTACCAGATTGTTCACTGACGCAGCCAGCACGATGCCTATCACCGCAGTTTGCATGGATATCGCCTCCAGGGACATTCGGGTGAGTGACAGCGTGATGGCATCAACATCGGCAATTCCAGACGTGGCTGCAAGCACCAGAATGCCAATATTCCCCAGCCAGGTTCGCAGATATTCCCCGAGCAACAGGATGGCGGTCAGCAACAGACCGAACACAAAAGCGGACTTGAGGTCCAGGGGGTTCTGCGTCAGCTCCGGTTGCGGTACGTTCAGGCGATTCTCATTACGCTTCCAGATCAATAACGCGGGAACATAAAGTAACGCTGACATCACGACTACCGGCCACAGGAGCTTGGGCAGTAGCGCCGGGTTTATGAGTGCGCAGTACACAAGAATACGGGGGAACATGGTGCCGCAGGCAATCAGCGTGCCGCTCGCGAACTGAGGGCTGAGATTGGGTGCCGTTGAAGCCTGACGTGCAAAATGTAGCGTCAGCGCCGTGGATGAACTGAGACCCGCAAACAGACTGGTGAACAGGATGCCTTTGCCCATCCCGGCCAATCGGATGGCGAAATAGCCCACAAACGAAATGGACGCGATGAGCACCACCAGCCACCAGATCTCGTAGGGGTTGAGTACACCGCCGGGCCCCATGCTCTCATTAGGTAGTAGTGGAAGCATGACCAGGGAAATCAGCAGCAGCTTGAGGGCAGCGTCCAGTTCGTGGGACTTCAGTCGATTCACGGCGTCGTGAATTTCCTGCTTATTATCGAGAATGATGGCAGTAACGACAGCCGCTGCGGCGGCAAGGGCAGGATCCACCGATACGGCGATGGCGCCATAGCAGAAAGTGAGAACCATCCCGACCGTGCCGGTTATGCTGAAATTGCGGATGTGTGCCAGTCGCTCGCTGTAGGCCACCAGCGCCATGGCCACCACGCTGATCAGCAGCACAGGAAAGGCCCATTCGGTAATCTCCCGGGTCAATACCGCGGCAACACCACCCAGAAGCCCCAGTAAGGCGAAGGTGCGGATACCGGCAATTCGTTCACCGGCTTTCTGGTCCCGGGCGCCCCAGCCTCGTTCGAGGCCAATGATCGCCCCCAGAAGCAGGGCAATCGCCAGGTTGAGAGTGGTCTGGTTGCTCGTCAGGAATTGGTTGGTCAGTTCGTCCATTCGTCCGCTCGATTGTTGGCCTGCTCGAGTGTTCAGATTCGGGTATGTCTCTGAAGTCTAGGCGCTATTGCCAGCCGCGACACCCGATGCCCAGGCCCACTGGAAATTATGCCCACCCAGATGCCCGGTCACATCGACCACCTCGCCGATAAAATACAGGTTGGGCTGGTCCAGCACCGCCATGGTTTTGGAGGACAGCTGGCGGGTATCTACGCCGCCAAGGGTCACCTCCGCGGTACGATACCCCTCTGTACCGGCTGGTTTGATGGACCATTGACCGAGGGTGTTTGCCACCTGTTCGATGTCGGTATTCTTGTATCCCTGCAGGGGCCCGGTCCAGCCATTGAGGTCATTGAAGGCTTGGGCAAACCGTTTTGGCAGGTGCTGGACGAGATACTGGCCAACAGTGGATTGCGGCTTCTCCTTGCGCAGTGACAACAGGTCTTCGCGGATCTGGCAGGCGGGCAGCAGGTTGATCGCCAGACTGTCCCCGGGCTCCCAGAAGCTGGAGATCTGCAGCATGGCAGGCCCGCTGAGACCGCGATGGGTGACCAGCATGGGCTCGCGGAAGTGTTCGTTGTTGCAGCTGACATCTACCGGGCAGCTGATGCCGGACAGGGGCGCGAGTTGCTGTTTCAGCTCCGGGTGGAGCGTGAAAGGCACCAGGCCGGCGCGGGTTGGCAACACCTCAAGTCCGAATTGCTTTGCGATGTCATAACCGAAACCGGTCGCCCCCATGGTGGGGATGGACAGTCCGCCACAGGCGACCACGAGGGAGTTGCAGCTCAGGGTGCCCGAACCGGTGCGCAGCTGATAACCGCCGGATATTTCGGCAATGTCCCGCACCTGGGTTTTCATGCGAATCTCGGCGCCGGCCCATTCACACTCGGTCAGCAGCAGGTTGAGGATGTCCTTGGCGCTGTCCCGGCAGAACAGCTGCCCGGCCGCCTTTTCTTCGTGCTCTATAGCGTGGCGTTCCACCAACTCCAGAAAATGCTGGGGCGTGTAGCGCTTCAGGGCCGAGATGCAGAAGTGGGGGTTCTGCGACAGGAAGTTGGCGGGGGTGCTGTTGAGGTTGGTGAAATTGCATCGCCCGCCACCGGACATCAGGATCTTCTTGCCTGGCTTGTTGGCATGGTCCAGAACCAGTACCCGGCGCCCGCGATACCCAGCGGTGGCTGCGCACATCAGGCCCGCCGCCCCGGCACCGATAATAATCACGTCGTAGTCTGAAGCCATGGTATAACCGCAATCCGTTCAAAGGTGCGGAGATTATACGGACTGGCGTCGGCGACGTCTGCCGGGTACGGCGGTGAGATCCTTAATCGACCAGTCAGAGGTACACCTGGCCCTCCATGTAAAAAGCGGCCTGCCCGGAAATATTGACCCGGTCGCCTGTCAGTTCGCAACGCAATTCGCCACCGCGGGCGGACAGTTGCCGGGCTTCAAACGTTGTGCCTCCCAGGCGTTCCGCCCAGAACGGAACCAGCACACTGTGAATTGAACCGGTGACCGGGTCCTCCTCGATACCCACGCCGGGAGCAAAGTAGCGACTGACGAAATCGCAGTCATCACCCCGGGCGGTGACGATCAGGCCCTGGTTACCCAGTTGCTTCAACAACCGAAGGTCCGGTTTGGCGTCAATCACCGCCTGTTCTGAATCCATGACGATCAGGTAGTTGGTGTCATTCGGCACATACAGGGCGGTATCGGGAGCTTCTGGTAGGGCCTGCCGGACGAGCTCCGGTGTGGGCTGCTCCTGCCAGTCGAGGCGCGGGAAATCCAGGGCCAGCCAGCCGTCGTCGGTCTGGCGGACGCCAAGGACGCCGCTTTTTGAGCGGAAACGAATGGTTTCTTTCTCCCAGCCCAGCTTGTTGAAAATGATCCAGGCGCTGGCGAGTGTGGCATGGCCGCACAGGGGTACTTCGGCTCCGGGCGTAAACCAGCGGATATGAAAGTCCACTTCCGGATCGTCTTCCTCGGCTACGAAATAGGCCGTTTCTGACAGATAATTCTCAAGGGCAAGGGCCTGAAGTGTCTCGTCCTCAAGCCAGCTCTGCAGTGGCATAACGGCGGCGGGGTTGCCACCAAACAGTTTGCTGGTAAACGCATCGACCTGGTAAATCGGATAACTCATTGACTTGTCTCCCTGAGAATTCGTTTAGCGTAGTGGTGGGCTTTTCCGGTCGCAAACCGTTCAAGCTCGATTTCACTGTAAAAATGCAGTTCTGGCAATGGCCTGGTGTGGGTGACCACCCAGTGATCCCGGTGTTCACGGTTCACCCGAAATCCAAGATCATCCAACCATTGCAGGGTCGCCCGCATGCCTTTCAGCGATACAGGCGCTGCCGGTCCGTGGTTCAGTGCCAACAGGTCTTTCCTGCTACTGCGTGGCGGTTCAGTGACTGTCTGGGGCAGAGCCCTTGTCAGTGCGTACATGGTGAAATTCCTTCTTCCATTGACGATGATTCCATTGTGTTCTCAGGCTGACATCCATAACAGATTCAGATAATCTGTTTTTGAACCGGTACAGATGTGTTGTAGAGGTATCTGTACTGGTCAGAATTCGGGCCATCTGTACTGCCCGCAGGCTCCTCAGGTTTGGCAGGATAACGCTATGGGTATTCTCTATAATCAGGTGGCAGATCAGCTTCAGGCTCTGATTCGCGATGGTGTCTATCGCGAAGGCGAGCGTTTGCCCGGCGTAAGGGTGTTGAGCCGGCAGTTTGGTGTCAGCATTTCGACGATTCTGCAGGCGCACCAGACACTGGAGGGCAGGGGGTATCTGGAAGCCCGTGAACGCAGTGGCTATTTCGTGCGGTTGCCGGCAAAGGATGCGCCGGAGCCGATCATGCAGCGATACCGGGCGAAGCCGGTGCCTGTCAGCGCACGGGACATGGCCCTGGAATTGTGTGTCGATGAGCAAAAGCGCATGGTGCCGCTGGCCGCCGCGGTACCGCACCCGGACTTTCTGCCAGTACGACAAATTCAGCAGTCTATCCTTTGGGCTGGCCGACGGGGGCTGGAATACCAGGATTACGCCTTTCCCGGTAAGGAATCCTATCGACGTCAGCTGGCCCAGCGCATGGCCACTCTGGGGGTGCCGGTCACCGCTGACGATATCCTTGCCACCAATGGTGCCCAGGAGGCCATTATCCTGGCCCTGCGGGCGGTCACTGTGCCCGGTGATATCGTGGTGGTGGAGTCGCCTTCCTTTCCAGGTATTCTCCACGCGTTGGAAGTGGTGGGTTTACGAGTCATTGAAGTGCCCACGCATCCATCCGACGGGCTGAGCCTGGAAGGTTTACAGGTGGCGTTGGAGCAGTGGCCGGTCAAGGCCTGCGTCGTAGTGGCCAACCACAGCAATCCCCTGGGTGCGTGCATGCCCGATGAGCGCAAGCGTCAGTTGGTGGACATGTTGGAGGACGCACGCGTACCGCTGATAGAGGACGACATCTATGGTGACCTGTTCCATAGCGGCGAACGCCCGCGACCGGCCAAGGCGTTCGATCGGACCGGCAACGTGATTTACTGCAGCTCCTTCTCGAAAACCATTTCCCCGGGGCTCCGGCTGGGGTGGATGGTGCCTGGTCGTTACATGGCTGAGGCCCGGCAACACAAGTACTTCGTTAACCTGGCGACTTCCAGCATCCCGCAACTGGCGGTGGCTCACTTTCTGGAACAGGGTGGCTACGATCGTTACCTGCGTTCGGCCAGACAGAACTATCGACAGGCAACTGAGCGTATGAGAGCAACGGTGGCCCGCTGGTTCCCTGAAGGTACCGCCGTCAGCCGGCCCCAGGGCGGGTTTGTGATCTGGGCTCAGTTGCCGGGGAAGAATACCGGCACTGACGTTTATCGTCGGGCCCGGGAGGAAAATATTAATGTCGCTCCGGGGCTTATATTTTCAACCGCCTCCAAGTACAACAACTGCCTGAGGATTAACAGTGCCAACCCCTGGAGCGATCGTATCGAGGGCGCGGTGCGCAGGTTGGGGGAGCTGGCGGAACAATCACTCAACGGCTGATTTACGCAAATCCAGCGGATCCATCAGCCCGGCGGCAATGGCGATACCGGTGACGTCCGGCATCCGTTCCGCGCCCAGTCGTTTCATAACCCGGGAGCGATACAGGTCGATGGTCTTGATGCTGACATCCAGCATCTCGGCGATCTCGCGGCTGGTGTAACCTTGAGCCAGGGGCAGGAATACGTCTCGCTCCCTCCGGGTGAGGGTGGCGATCAGTGCTTCGGTGTCTTCGTTTCCCTGTGGCTGTGGCTCTGGTTGCTGGTGTTCCTGCAGCGCCTGCTGCACGCTGTCCAGTAGCAACTGTTCATTGAACGGTTTTTCGATGAAGTCGACGGCGCCCGACTTGAATGCCCTCACGACGATCGGGACATCCGCATGCCCGGAGACAAAGATAATCGGGAGGCGGGAGCCGCGTTTTTGTAATTCTTCCTGCACATTCAGTCCGCCCAGGCCGGGCATTCGCACGTCGAGAATGACGCACCCGCTGGCTGTGTCTGTCAGTGCCTCCAGGAACTGACGGCCGTCTGCGTACGCCCGGACGTTGAGACCAACGGACTCCAGCAGCCACTGGGTGGATTCAAGCATGCCGGCGTCGTCATCGACCACGTAGACGGTGGTGGCTGAATCAGTCATGTGGGGGTGTCTCCGTTATCTGGACAGGTTTGTGGCGTGAGGAGGTCGCGGGCGGAAACCGGCAGGTCAGCGTCAGCCCACCATGCTCGGCCCTGGCCGCGTCCAGGAAACCGCCGAACCCTTCGATAATGGAGCGGCTCATGGACAGGCCCAGTCCCAGGCCCTGGGGCTTGTTGGTGTAAAACGGCGTGAACATCTGTCGCAACCCTTCGTCGTCCAGCCCCGGCCCCTGATCGGTCACCTGGATCAGCGTTTCCTGATCCCCGGTGACCATGGTGGTGATGGTGATCCGGGAGGAACCATCCTTTCCGGTTTCGGCGTTGGCATCGATACCGTTGCGAATCAGGTTGATCAGCACCTGTTCCAGTAACACCGGGTCGGCGGTTATGACCGGCCCGGTATTGGCCAGCTGTTCGTGGATAGTAACTCGGTGTTTTTCCGCATCCCACTGGCACAGTCGCACCACATTGGTGATGACGTCATTAACCGCAATGGGAGCGGTGCGCTTCTGGCCCTTGCGCAGGAAGGCTCGCAGTCGCTTGATCACTTCCGACGCCCGGTTGGCGTGATGGGTAATGCGCTGCAGGCCATCGTCTACGCGGTCCAGGCAATCGGGGTTGTTACGTGCCTGTTTCAGGTAGCGTTGGCTGGCGCTGGCAAAGTTCACGATGGTGGCCAGTGGCTGGTTCATCTCATGGGCAATGCCCGAGGCCAGTTCGCCCAGGGTCGCCAGTCGTGCGGTGTGGGCCAGCTCGTCGGCCAGCCTCCGGTTATTCTCCTCGGACTCCACCCGCGCGGTAATATCCCGGGACACGCTGACAACCTCGATCACCGCGCCAGTATAGGTTTCGCGAATGGCGCGGCTGGCTATCTCGAACCAGCGCTTGCTGCCGTCCCGGTGGGTAATATTCAGGGTCATGGTGGCGTAGCCATCATCTCGTAACTTTTGCCGGGTTTCGTCCAGTTGCTGGCTCACCCCGGCTCCCCGAAAGATGTCCTCCAGGGGTTGGCCGCGAAGTTCCTCGGGCCAGTATCCCAGCAAACGCCAGGATGCGGGGGTGGCATCAATGAACTGTCCATCGGGCGCGTGGCGGGAGATCAGATCCGTCGTGTTTTCTGTGATCAGGCGATACAGCCGGCTGGCACGGGCTGCCTCATCCCGCGCCTGGATCTCGTCGGTGGCATTGCGCCCCCGTGCAATGACCTCACCAGTGTCGGGCGCTGGTATAAAGGTCCAGAGCAGGATGCAGTCCGACACCCGGCTTTCAACGGATTCAATGGCCCGCTGCTGGTCCAGGCAAGCCTTGACCAGGGCCCGGGTGTTTGTCGGGAGCAAGGCATATGCTTCGTTGTGATGGCAATGCTGGCACAGTTTTAAAGCTGCGAGGTTTTTACCTTTTACCTTGGCATTGCTATCCAGAATAAGGGTGGCTTCCGGGTCGAGGTCCTGAAGTGGGCTAAGCTTGGTCAAGGGGATAACGTCTCATCATCTGATATTTATATAGTATTAGCTCTATAATACGTTGGTGTAATTTATAGTATATTCCCTATCAAATACTATTCCGACTATATTGAAGTATAGCTGTTATAGCGTACTCCCTGAATACACCATAAGAACAATGCAGCTCGCAGAGGACCACAACCATGACCTCGATTTTTGACCAGGGTCTTGCACCCATTGATGCCAACTACGCTGTTCAGTCTCCTGTTGATTTTATTGAACGTACGGCCAGTGTGTACCCGGAATACCCGGCGGTGATTCACGGGGCGCTGCGCTACACCTGGCAGCAAACCTACGATCGCAGCCGCCGTCTTGCCTCGGCCCTGGCCGGCCGCGGAATCGGGCGTGGTGATACTGTCGCGGTGATGCTGCCCAATATTCCCGCCATGGTGGAGTCCCATTTTGGTGTGCCGATGATCGGAGCCGTACTCAATACACTCAACGTCCGTCTGGATGCTGAAGCCATCGCATTCATGTTGGGGCATGGTGAGGCGAAGGTGGTGATTGCCGATCGTGAATTCGGTGAGGTGATCCGCGATGCGGTCAGCCGTCTGGATGCCAAGCCGCTGGTGATTGATGTGGATGATCCGGAATACGGCGAAGGCACCCAGGTCAGTGACCTGGATTACGAGGCCTTCCTGCAGGAAGGGGATCCGAACTATGCGTGGCGTTTCCCGGAAAACGAGTGGGATGCGATCTCCCTGAATTACACCTCTGGCACCACCGGCAACCCCAAGGGGGTGGTGTATCACCACCGTGGCGCCTACCTCAACGCCCTGGGCAACCAGGCGGTGTGGTCCATGGACATGCACCCGGTGTACCTCTGGACCCTGCCGATGTTTCACTGCAACGGCTGGTGTTTCCCGTGGACCGTTACTGCCATGGCCGGCACCCACGTGTGCCTGCGTCGGGTGGATCCGGAAAAGATCCTGCAGCTGATCCGGGATCATCAGGTTACCCACATGTGCGGCGCGCCGATAGTGCTTAATGCGCTGCTGAACGTGCCCGAATCAGCCAAAACCGGTATTGATCACGAAGTGAAGTCCATGACCGCCGGCGCTGCACCTCCCGCCCAGGTGATTGGTGCCATCGAAGAGATGGGTATCCAGGTGACTCACGTCTACGGCCTGACCGAAGTCTATGGCCCGGTCACGGTCTGCGCGTGGAAATCCGAGTGGGATGCCTTGCCATTGCATGATCGCGCCAGAAAGAAGGCTCGTCAGGGCGTTCGTTATCACACTCTGGCCGGCACCATGGTGGGCGATCCCAATAACATGGCACCGGTGCCGAAGGATGGCAAAACCATCGGTGAAATATTCCTGCGCGGCAATACCGTGATGAAGGGTTACCTGAAGAATCCGAAAGCCACCGAAGAAGCTTTCCGTGGCGGCTGGTTCCACACCGGGGATCTGGCGGTATGGCATGAAGACGGCTACATGGAAATCAAGGACCGCCTGAAAGACATCATCATTTCCGGCGGCGAGAACATCTCCACCATTGAAGTGGAGGACACCCTGTATCGTCATCCTGCTGTGCTTGAGGCTGCGGTGGTCGCCCGCCCGGACGAGAAATGGGGCGAAACGCCCTGCGCTTTCGTCACCCTCAAGCCGGAAGCAGGCGATGTCAGCGAAGAAGACATCATCAGCTTCTGTCGTGAGCACCTGGCCCGCTTCAAGGTGCCCAAGACAGTGGTTTTCTCGGAATTGCCCAAGACATCCACCGGCAAGATCCAGAAGTTTGTGCTGCGTGACCAGGCGAAAGAGCTGGAATAACCCGGCGCCTTTCTGGTCTGGCGCTCGCCCCTCTAACTAAACCCCACAAAAACAACATCAGGTGCATGCATTGGCATGCACCCGGAGGCCTTATTATGCAAATTTTTCATAGAAACAACGGGGAAGAGCAGCCGTACTGGCCCGCCGGCCCCTTTAAGGTTCGCTTGCCGTTTGTCCATTATCGCTGGGAATTCGCGGAGATGGTCCAGGCACTGATCATGTTCGTGGTCAGTCTGGCGATGATTCCGCTGCTGGAGAAATACCTGGGCGTGCCCTATGACGTGGCCCTGGCCTATGTGGTGATCTGCGGTATCGGTTTCATGCTGCCGGCGTTGTTGGGCGTGCCATTGGTGCCGGGCTGGATCACCCCGGGCATTCCGGTGGTGTTGCTGTTTCTGGGTGACTATGAACCTGGTCCCGAAGCCATTCAGGCCCTGTTCGCGCTGCAGTTCCTGGTGTTCATTATCTTCCTTGTGCTGGGAGTAACCCGCCTGGGCAGTAAACTGGTGGAGCTGATTCCCCGTTCGATGAAAGGCGGCATCATCATCGGTGCCGGTATCGCCGCGTTGATGGGGGAAATCGAAGCGGGTGGACGGTTGGCAGAAACACCGATCTCGCTGATTGTGGGTGGTCTGGTGTGCCTGTATCTGATGTTTTCCGTGTCTTTCAAGGGCTTTGTGGATACCAGTAATCTTGCCCGCAAGATCGCCAACTACGGCATGGTGCCGGGGATGGTGGTTGCCATTCTTGTGGGTTTTGCCACCGGCGAGTATGAGGTGCCGAATGTCGAGTGGGGCATTACCAAACCGGCCTTTGACGAGCTTTGGAACTATCTGCCGTTTGCGGTTGGGTTCCCGGATGCCGAGGTGTTCATGTACGCCGTGCCGACCGCGGTGATTGCCTACGTCATCGCTTTCGGCGACATCGTAGTGGGGCAGTCGCTGATGAATCGGGTGGATCACCTGCGCAAGGACGAAGACATCGACAACAGCATTGACCGGGTTCACCTGGTGACTGCTATCCGCAACGGCGGTCATGCGTTCTTCGCACCATACCCGGGGCTGGCCGGACCGATCTGGACAGCCGTTACTGCGACCATGGCCGAGCGCTACAAGTACGGTCGCAATGCCATGGATTCAATCTACAGTGGCGGTGGCACCTTCTGGATTACCGGCTTTATCGCGCTGTTTATGCTGCCGCTGGTGAGTTTCTTCCAGCCGGTGCTGCCCATTGCGCTATCCCTGACCCTGTTGCTGACCGGTTACATCTGCCTGATGGTGGGGCTGGAGCAGCTGGAGAATAACACCGAGCGTGGAATAGCCGGCACCATGGGTGTGGTGCTGGCGGTCTATGGCGCGGGTTGGGGGCTGGCTACCGGGGCGGTTCTTTATTTTCTGATTGAGCGCACCAAATTGCTTGGCTTCACCGCAGACCCGGAAGCGCCGGGCGCGAAAGTCGCGGAAGAGCACTAAACCGGTCGCCTCCGCTGCAATGGCTGGAGGCGATCAACCCCTGTGTGTCCTTCGGGGGGTATAGGTATAGCCGTACCTCCCTTTTTTGACTAAATGTCATTTCGTGACAATTTGTCTGATTTTACCCTTTATCGACTTCCTTCCCTTTGCTTTTCAGGTTTAAACTGATGTGGCTGATTGTTTTTCGTCCGCCATCTCATAATCATAAAAACCGGAGGCAATCATGACCATCAGCTCTACGCCCGACGACGTGAGCGTTGCTCCCCGGCACCTGCGGTTTGACGTCGCCGAGGACCTCAAGACTTTGTGGCACGGTAACGATGCCTTTCGTACCGCGTTTTTCAACGCTCTATCCCTGCAGTTTCCGGACGGTGAGCAGCAATTTATCAATGCCGTGCGCCATTACCGGGACAGGATTGATGACCCCAAGCTGGCGGAAGAAATCCGCGGATTCATCGGCCAGGAAGCGCTGCACAGCCGTGAACACAAGAGCTATAACGAGGCTCTGAAAGCCCGTGGCTATGATATTGATGGGCTGGATCGCCGATTCCGCAAACATATGGACTGGGTGGCCCGCCTTCCCGCGAGCCGACAGCTCGCAGGCACCTGCGGTGCGGAGCATTACACCGCCGTGTTGGCCAATGCGATTCTGAGCCACCCGGAATGGATGGACGGGGCAACCCCGACCATGAGAGCCCTCTGGCGCTGGCATGCCATTGAGGAAACCGAACACAAATCCGTGGCTTTTGATGTCTACCGTCACTGCATTGGCAACGAACGGCTGCGACGCATTGTCTTCCTGTTCGTGACCTGGAATTTCTTCAAGTACACCTTTATTAATACCTGCAGCCTGCTGAAAACCGATGGCGAACTCTGGAATCTCCGGACCTGGCTTGGCGGCCTGAATTTCCTATGGGGAAAACCGGGGGTGTTGCGCAAGTGTCTGCCGGATTTCCTGGCCTATTTCCGGAAAGGGTTTCACCCGTGGCAGCAGGATAACCGTTCACTTTTGGAGGACAATCTGAGGGAGCTGGAAAACGTGGTGTGAGCGTCGTAACAGGTGATTGCTGAACCAGTGATCACTCTGTGCAGGACCGACCGCTGCCAAAAACAACGACAATAAAAAACGGAATTCCATTGCTGGAATATCCCTTACCTGGAGGCACCAATGCGAGTTGGATTAATCGTGGATTCTGCGTGCGACTTACCCTATGAGTTCAGTCGCAAGCATGGTCTGTTTATACTCCCCGTCACCGCCGTGATAGATGGCCAGACCTACGTTGATGAACACGATCCTGTTCTTACCCAGGAGTTCTATCAGAGTGGGCTGCTGCAGCGAGGGCACCACGCCGAGACTCAGGCATTCACCGCAGAACAGATTCATGACCTGTTCATGGAAAAAATAGTGACACAGTATGATTTGGCAATCTGTGAATCGGTTACCAGAACGAGAAGCCTGATTTTCCAGAACGCGACCGAAGCAATGAACAGTGTCATGGCGCATTACCATGAACCCCGGAAGGCCGCTGGACGGGAAGGCCGGTTTTCCATGCGTGTCATTGACAGCAAACAGATATTCGCAGGGCAAGGGTTGCTCGCAGCGCATACGGTCCGGTTGATCGGTCAGAATTTGTCGAAAAATGCTTTGCGTCATCAAGTGGACAGTTTTACGGACAAAATATACACCTGTGTTATCCCCCGGGATTTGCACTATATCCGGGAGCGTGCCCGTCGCCGTGGCGACAAGAGTGTGTCCGCCCTGGTGGCATTTCTGGGTAAGGCTTTGAACATTACTCCGATAATTTTCGGCCAGGGGGCCATTGGCGAACCGGTGGCAAAAACGCGGGATTTCAATGTCGCGGTTGAAAAAGTGATGAACTATGCTGCGGCGAGGGTGGAGGCTGGGCTGTTGACGCCTTATGTGAGTCTTTCCTGTGGGTTGTCCTGGACCGAGATTGAGGCCCTGCCCGGCCTTAATAATCTTCGGGATGTCTGCGAGCGTCACGGTGTGGAGTTACTGCTGTCCCAGATGGGGATCACCAGTAGTATCTATGTGGGGCCTGGCAGCCTTTGCCTGTCTCTTGCTGCGGATCCTCATCATTTCAAGGATTTTCAGTAGTAACCATTCGACAGTGCGGCCGGTGGCAACTGACCCGGCCGCACCCGCCTACCGGTAATTTTGGCAAACCTTTCCCATCAGTCTTCATGTTAGCCTCTGGTCATCGGATCTCATTCCAGAAACAGGACAGCTGACACCATGACAAAAGCCAACACGGATCTCGCCAATGAGCTGCTTGAGCAGCATGTAAAATTCGAACTGGCGGCACTGAAAGGCGCAAAGCTGCGCAAGTTTGTAGAGAATGAAGTCGGTGAACTGCTGAACTACGCCGAAGACGTTACTCTGGGCCGGATTACCTCGGAAGAGCAGGTGATGGGGGTGATTCAGCGTATTGTCGTGGATATGGAATTGGGTGACGGGCTCCCTGAAATGGCTGCGGAAATGGCCACGGAAGTGCTGAATGCTTCGGTACAGGCCGAGACAACTCTGGGCGAGATCTTTACCCGCGAACAGGCCACCGGTTTTCTTGAGGAAGCGCTGGAGTTGCGGCAGCAGCGTGAGCGTATCATCAGCGAAATCATGGCTCACCCGGTGTATCAGGAGCTGGTTTCCAACGTGGTTTATCACGGTCTGGTGAACTACCTCTATGAAGACAATCTGATCACCAAGTCTGTCCCGGGGGTGGGCTCGGTGATGAAATTTGGCAAGCGCATGGCCAATAGGGCGGTGCCTGGCCTGGACGAAACTTTCGAGAGGCGCATCAAGGCCTGGCTCTCCGACAGCCTGCCCGGGCTGATCAACCGCAGCGAACAGTTTCTGCATCGTGCCTTGTCCGACAGTGAGCTGCGAGACAGTGTGATGGCGGCCTGGGTGGCAGTGGAGGATCGCACCATTGAAGACCTGCACGAAGGGCTGGGTGACATCCAGTTGCAGGAATTCGTCGTCATGGGGTACGAGTTCTGGCTGCAGTTCCGCCAAACGCCGTATTTTGAGGGATGTGTCAGGGCGGTGGTGTCTCATCTGTTTGCCAAATACGGCGACCGGCCCATCACCGATCTGCTGAATGACGTCGGCGTTACCAGGGACGTGATCATGGCGGAAATTGATGGCTTCATCCTGCCGGTTGTGGACGTTTTGAGGGAAGAGGGTTATGTTGAGGCCCTGGTTCGTCGCCGTCTGTCGCCGTTCTATAAATCCGCCGCGGCACGAAATATTCTCCAGCAGGAGGCCTGATCACAGGGGCCTTCGCGTCTGAGTGGAGGCAATTGTGTTTTCGGAACTGTTCTGGGCCTATCTGGTCGCCATAACTCTGCTGACGGTGAGCCCGGGCGTCGATACTCTGCTGGTCATGCGCAACACCGGTCGGGGCGGTCTGAGGGACGGTTGCGTGACCAGTGTGGGTATATGCAGTGGTCTCTTCATCCATGCGACATTGTCCGCCTTGGGCATTTCCATACTTCTGGTGGAAACAACCTGGGCATTCTCCGCACTCAAGTGGGCAGGTGCCTGTTATCTGGTGTGGCTGGGCATTGGATCTCTACGGCAGGCCATGAGGCGGGGAGACCTGCCCCGTACCACCGATTCCCCTGTTATCAGGCGGGTCGTTTCCCATCGGGAATCCTTTCAGGAAGGTCTGCTATCCAACGTTCTTAACCCTAAGACCGCGCTGTTCTACATGGCGCTTTTGCCTCAGTTTGTTGACCCCTCCGGCCATGCATTCCAGCAATCGTTGATTCTGGCAGGCGTGCACTTTCTGTTGGCGATGTTCTGGCAATGTGGGCTGGCGTGGGTTGTTGTCCGCTTCAAAGGCCTGGGGGCGAGTGCATGGGTAAAAAGGGTATTGAACGCTCTGACCGGTGGGTTCTTTGTGGCCATGGGTGCGAAGCTCGCGGTGAACTGATCGCCTTTCGTTTGAGGGCAAAGAAAAAGGGAAGCCGAAGCTTCCCTTTTCTGGTTCACGTCATGGGACGAAACGGCATCACTTCTCCAGATACTGGAGCTTGTTGGGCTTGCCATCCCACTCTTCCGCTTCTGGAAGCGGGTCTTTCTTTTCGGTGATGTTCGGCCATTTGCCAGCCAGGTCAGCGTTGATCTCAACAAACTGGACCTGATCGGCGGGCAGTTCGTCTTCGGAGAAAATCGCCTCAGCAGGGCATTCCGGTTCGCACAGGGCGCAGTCAATACACTCGTCCGGGTCGATCACCAGAAAGTTCGGGCCTTCGTAAAAGCAGTCAACCGGACATACCTCTACGCAGTCGGTGTATTTACACTTGATACAGTTATCAGTAACGATAAAGGCCATAGTTTGATTCCTGGTCCAGTGGTCAGTCTCATCAGTTTATAATATGAAGTGCGCGATATTGTAGGGAGCGACCCCCGCTCCCGCAAGCGTCAGGCCGCTATAAACTTATTACATAGATCAATCCGGCCGGTTTTGCTGTCTATTTTTTGGTCAGTTCTTTTAGTTCGTACAGTTGATTGAGCGCTTCCCGGGGTGTCAGGTCGTCCACGTCGAGTTTTTTCAGGGCTTCCTCCACTGCGCTCGGCTCCAGACTGGCGAACATATCCCCTTGCCAGACGGCTTCATTCACCTGCGGTTCTCTGGCAATTTGCTGCGTCGGTGCCACCGGGTCCGCCGGCGTGCTGTTGCCTTCCAGGTGGGCCAGCTGAGCCCTGGCATTGCGGATGACATCCTGGGGTACACCTGCGAGTTTGGCCACCTGCAGGCCGTAGCTCTGGCTGGCCGGGCCGTCGTGGACATTGTGGAGGAACACAATGCTGTCATCGTGCTCGGTGGCAGTCAGGTGCACATTGATCGCATGCCGCAGCTCTTCGGCCAGTTGTGTCAGCTCGAAGTAATGGGTGGCGAACAGCGTATAGCAGCGGGTTTCTTTCGCTAGGTGTTCGGCCGTGGCCCAGGCCAGGGACAGGCCGTCGAAGGTGCTGGTACCACGCCCCACCTCGTCCATCAGCACCAGGCTGTACTCAGTGGCATTGTGGAGAATGTTCGCGGTTTCCGTCATTTCCACCATAAAAGTGGAGCGGCCGCCGGCAATGTCATCGGAGGAGCCCATGCGGGTAAAGATGCGGTCCACCGGCCCCACGATAGCGCGGTTGGCCGGGACAAAACTGCCGGTATAGGCCAGCAGGGCAATCAGTGCCGCCTGGCGCATGTAGGTGGACTTACCGCCCATGTTCGGGCCGGTAATCACCAGCATGCGACGCTGGGTGTCCATCAGCAGGTCGTTGGGGACGTAGGGCTCGCTGAGGAGCTGTTCTACGACCGGGTGGCGGCCTTCCTCTATATCAAAGCCCGGCATTTCGCTGAATTCCGGCGCACAGAAGCGCAGGCTGGTGGCGCGCTCGGCAAAGTTGCTCAGTACGTCCAGCTCAGCAAGGGCCTGTGCGGCATCCTGCAAAGGGGCCAGTTCTGCGGCGACGGTTTCCAGCACGTCATCATAGAGGGATTTTTCCCGGGCCAGGGCGCGGCTCTTGGCGCTCAGGGCCTTGTCCTCGAACTCCTTCAGTTCCGGGGTGATAAAACGCTCGGCATTTTTCAGAGTCTGACGGCGTATGTAATCCACCGGCGCCTGGTCGGACTGAGCGCGGCTGATCTCGATGTAATAGCCGTGAACCCGGTTGTAGCCGACTTTCAGGGTGGAGATGCCGGTGCGCTCTTTTTCCCGGGTTTCCACGTCCAGTAGATACTGGCCGGCGTTTTCGCTGATGTTGCGCAGTTCGTCCAATTCTTCATCGAACCCTTCGCGAATCACACCGCCGTCGCGGATCACCACGGGAGGATTGTCGATGATAGCCCGTTCCAGCATATCGGCCAGTTCCGGGTATTCCCCGATGATGGACGCCAGTTTGAGGACGTGATCAGAGTTGACCGGTTTCAGGGTTTCCTGCAAATCTGGCAGCGCCTGAAACGCATCCCTCAGTCGGGCCAGGTCCCGGGGCCTGGCCGAGCGTAGTGCGACCCGGGCAAGCACCCGTTCAATATCCCCCACGGTTTTCAGCAGGTCATGAACCGGCTCGTAGTGAAAACCGTCCAGTAGGGCGGAGACCGCTTGTTGGCGCTGTTGTACCACGTCCACGTCACGCAGCGGTCGATTGAGCCAGCGGCGCAGTTCGCGGCCACCCATGGAGGTGGCGGTTCTGTCCATTACCCAGGCGAGCGTGTGCTGGTGGCCGCCCATCAGGTTGGTGTCGATTTCCAGGTTGCGACGACTGGTGGCGTCCAGGATCACGGCTTCTTCACGGCGTTCCCGGGTCAGCTTACGAATATGGGGCAGGGCGGTACGCTGGGTTTCCCGGGCGTATTGCAGCAGGCAGCCAGCGGCGCAGATGGCCAGTGTCAGTTCCTCACAGCCGAAGCCGGTCAGGTCCCGTACCTGGAGTTGCTGGGTAATGACCCGGCGTGCGGTATCGGACTCGAACAGCCAGGGGCCCTGCCTGCGAATGCCGGTGAAGCCTTCGAGCAGCTCCTGATAGGGGAAATCCTCACTGATCAGGATTTCCGCCGGGCGGAGGCGCTGGAGCTCCCCCTGCAGGGCTTCCGGGTTCTCCAGTTCGGACACCGCGAAGCGACCGCTTGAGATGTCCAGGGAGGCAAAGCCGAACTGCTCCCGGTGGTTGAATATCGCCACCAGCAGGTTGTCCCGGCGGTCCTCCAGGAAGGCATCGTCGCTCAGGGTGCCGGGGGTGACGATGCGGACCACCTGTCGCTCCACCGGGCCTTTGCTCGTTGCCGGATCACCAATCTGTTCACAGATGGCGATGGATTGACCTGCTCTGACCAGCCGTGCAATGTATCCTTCAGCGGAATGGTACGGAATCCCGGCCATGGGAATCGGGTTGCCACCGGACTGGCCTCGGGCCGTGAGCGTGATGTCCATCAGCTCCGCGGCCTTTTTGGCGTCTTCGTAGAACAGCTCGTAAAAATCGCCCATGCGATAGAACACCAGTTCATTCGGGTGTTCGCCCTTGATTTTGAGGTACTGCCTCATCATCGGGGTGTGCTGGGATAGGTCGGTCTGAGCTACTGACATGAAGACGTCCGGATCATTGGCTTTAAACAGAGTCGGGGATTGTAAGAAAATAACGTCCCGGATGAAACGAGGAAAAGGATTATGTCTGTTACCGATGAGCAACTTGAGAGTGCCGCGAATCGGTTGGGTGACCATCTGATCCGGCACGGCCGCACCATAGCTACCGCCGAAAGCTGCACAGGCGGTTGGGTCGCCAAGGTGCTGACTGATCGGGCCGGTTCGTCCGCCTATGTAGAGGCCGGTCTGGTGACCTACAGTAACGACGCCAAAAGAAAGCTGCTTGGTGTTACCGGAAAATCGTTGGAAGAGCATGGTGCCGTCAGCGAACCGGTGGTGCGGGAAATGGTCGCTGGTGCGCTGGCCGCCACCGGCGCCAGTGTGGCGGTGGCGATCAGCGGTGTTGCAGGCCCCGGAGGCGGCAGCGAGGATAAGCCCGTGGGCACCGTCTGGTTTGCCTGGGGCAGTAGCCTGGACAATACAGTGGCCAGAGTGGAATGTTTCCCGGGCGACCGGCATGAGGTCCGAAGACAGGCCGTTTTGTATGCACTTCAGGGTGTTACAGGGTTTGTCGAGTCAGCCTGAAAACAGGGGTTGGTCTCGCCGACGGGTTATGTTTTAATACTGTTCAAATATACAGGAATGAGGATTTCGCACCGATGGAAGACAACCGCAAGAAAGCATTGAGCGCAGCATTAAGCCAGATCGAGCGTCAGTTCGGTAAGGGCGCCGTCATGAAAATGGGCGATCAGCCCCGTGAGGCCATCCCTGCGGTTTCCACCGGTTCCCTTGGGCTGGATGTTGCCCTCGGTATTGGTGGCCTGCCATACGGTCGGATTGTCGAAATCTACGGCCCGGAAAGCTCCGGTAAAACCACGCTGACCCTGCAGGTGATTGCGGAAGCCCAGAAGCAGGGCAAAACCTGCGCCTTTGTGGACGCCGAGCATGCCCTGGATCCTGTGTATGCTGAAAAGCTGGGCGTGAATGTCGACGACCTGCTGGTTTCCCAGCCAGACACCGGTGAGCAAGCCCTGGAAATTGCCGATATGCTGGTGCGCTCCAATGCGGTGGACGTCATCATCGTCGACTCAGTCGCGGCCCTCACACCAAAAGCGGAAATCGAAGGCGAAATGGGTGACAGCCACGTCGGCCTGCAGGCCCGCCTGATGTCCCAGGCCTTGCGTAAGCTGACCGGTAACGTCAAGCACGCCAGCTGCCTGTTGGTGTTTATCAACCAGATCCGCATGAAGATCGGCGTTATGTTCGGCTCTCCGGAAACCACCACCGGTGGTAACGCCCTGAAATTCTATTCCTCTGTACGTCTCGACATCCGTCGTATCGGTGCCGTTAAAGACGGCGACGAAGTCGTGGGCAACGAAACCCGCGTTAAAGTTGTCAAGAACAAGGTATCCCCGCCGTTCAAGCAGGCCGAGTTCCAGATCATGTACGGCAAGGGTATTTACCACATGGCCGAAGTGCTGGACATGGGCGTGAAGGAAGGTTTCGTGGACAAGTCCGGCGCCTGGTACGCCTACAACGGTGACAAGATCGGCCAGGGCAAGGCCAATGCCTGCAAGTATCTTGAAGAAAACCTGGAAATCGCCCACGAAATCGAAGCCAAGGTGCGTGAGAAGCTGATGCCCAAGCCGGTTTCCAAGAAAGAAGCGGAAGCAGCAAAAGAGCCGGCGGAAGCCAACGGTGAACTGCTTTAAGGTTTTAGCCTTTCGGGGGAGGACGCAATGAAACGACTGCTAATCGTCGCCCATGCGCCTTCCCCAAATACCCTCCGATTGCGCGACGCCGTTAAAGACGGCGCTTGCCATGAAGACATCGAGGCCGTCGAGGTGGTGGTCAAAGCACCGCTGGAGGCCGGCCCCGATGACATCCTCAACTGCGACGCCATCATCCTCGGTACCACCGAAAACCTCGGTTATATGAGCGGCGCCCTCAAAGACTTTTTCGACCGCAGCTACTACCCCTGCCTGGAACTGACCCAGGGCCTTCCCTTTACCTACTACATCCGCGCCGGCCACGACGGCACCGGCACCAATCGCGCCATCGAAAGCATCACCACCGGCTTGCGCTGGAAACTGATCCAGGAACCGCTGATCTGCCGCGGTGAGTACAGGGATGAATTCGAGGAGCAGTGTCGGGAATTGGGGATGTACGTGGCGGCAAGTCTGGATGCCGGTCTGCTATAGCGGGCACTAGGCGCAACGATTGTAAAAGCCTTCAATCCGGGACAGGGCATTGTCCACAGTCCTGGAATATCGCTTTCGATCACAGCAATAGCTGAAATGAAGGCTGAGCCGGTACCCGGTCTGGAACGGTTGGCAGCTTACCACTTCCGCAATGACCCGGGATTCAGAAATGTATTTGCCATCAAAGTCCAGGTGCAGGGTGGTTCCCGGGTCCACTGGGCGGGGGCACAGAACCGCCATGCCGTAACGATTCATGTCCAGGCAGGTAACCGCCACAGGCTTCCGGCTCCGGCCGAAAAAGCGCCGTTCACGTAACCGAACCCTGAGGCACATGGCTGGGTAGCGGTCCTTGATTCTGCGGTCTGCGGAATCATTCGTCATAGGTGCATCCGTTGCGAGTCTTATGATTATTCTGTTTCCGGGCGTCCGCCGGGAGGGAAAGTCTAGTTCCGGTTCGGCTGTCTGAAAAATGACCACTCCTGAAATTGTGAACTGAATAACATAAACAGGATTGTCCTACCGCATACGAGAAATCTTCAGTGGGAACGCGACATAGCGGGCTGCAGATTCTACAATGACCGGCTATCGAACTAACCGGTTGGCGTTTTATCCCGAAACTGGAATCGCCAAAGCATTCTGACCGTTACAGGACCGAACCTTGAAGTCACTGTCCCTGCATCAGCTATACAAAGCCTGTGTCCTAAAAGATTTGCCATTCAAAACCACCCGGCAACTGGAGCCGTTGGCTGAAATCGTTGGCCAGAACCGGGCCCAGGAAGCCGTCCGTTTTGCGTTGGCCATGCCCCACAGCGGTTACAATGTCTATGCCGTTGGCCGTAACGGTTTGGGCAAGCGCACCATGATGCTCCGTTACCTCGAACATCATGTGGACACCGAGCACAGTAGTCACGACTGGTGTTATGTCGCTAATTTCGAGGAGCCACGAATACCGAAGCTGCTTCGTTTGCCGGCGGGTAAAGGCAACGCCCTGAAGCAGGACATGGAACGTTTAATGGGGCGGCTCATGAAAATGATCCCCCAGACCTTTGATAGCGACAGCTTTCTGGAGCGTTCTGAACAGCTCAAGAATGAGTACGGAAAGAAGCAGGAAGACGAGCTGGAGAAAGTGGCCAATCAGGCGAAACGCAAGAAGGTCAGCCTGACGGTGACAACACCGGGCGGCTACCGACTGGTGGCTATGAACGGCGAGGAGCCGCATACCGCTGAGACGTTCCAGGCACTGACTGACGAGGAGCGGGAAAAGTTCGAGGACTCCATCAATAAGCTGGAGAAAAAGCTGCGCCAGGCCCTGCGCAAGCTGGCGGATTGGGAGCAGGAGTATGCCGAGAAACAACAGGCGCTTAACCAGGAAACTCTGGAAGGAATTTCCGGGCACCAACTGGACGAGCTGATCGCCAAGTACAAAGACTTGCCGGACGTGGTGGCTTATTTCGAGGCGGTAAGGACGGATCTTGCGGATAGCCTGGATATTTTTCTGGAAGATAACGAAGAGCAGGCGGCGATTGCTTACGCGTCCCTGGACAAGAAAATGCCCCGCCGGTATCTGGTCAATGTCCTGGTGCACCAGAAAACGGATGAGGTACCGGTGGTGGTAGAGGACAACCCGACCTATCACAACCTGTTCGGTTATGTGGAGAACGTGACCTACAAGGGAACCGTGTTTACCGATTTCTCCCTGATTCGTCCGGGCAGCCTGCACCGGGCCAACGGCGGCTACCTGTTGATGGATGCGATCAAGGTGCTGGAGCAGCCGTTTGTCTGGGATGGACTGAAGCGGGCGTTACGGTCCAAGTCGATTCAGATCAATTCCCTGGAACGGGAAATGACGTTGTCCGGGACCATATCCATCGAACCTGAGGCTGTCCCCCTGGACGTCAAGATTGTCCTGTTCGGTGACCGTGAAACCTGGATGCTCCTGCAGGATTACGATTCGGAGTTTTCCGAGCTGTTCCGGGTGACCGCGGATTTCGAGAATGAAATGTACCGGACGGATGACAGTCAGTTCTTGTATGCAAAGTTTATTGCCAGCCTGGTCAGCGAAAAGCAGTTGCTGCACTGCAGCAATAAGGCTGTGGCGCGGATTATCGAATACAGTGCCCGCATGGCCGATCATCAGGATCGCCTTTCCCTGCACGCGGCGGATATTGCCAACCTGCTGCGGGAATCCGATTTCTGGGCGCGTCAGGCGGGGGCCAGGCTGATTCAGGATATTCATGTGGAGCGTGCGCTGGAAAGTGCCAGGTATCGCAGCAGCCGCATTCGCGACCAGTTCTATGATTCCATCCGTGATGGCTCCACACTCGTATCCACTGAAGGTGCCTGTGTCGGGCAGGTCAATGCCCTGTCGGTACTTTCCACCGGCGGCTTTGAATTCGGGCTGTCAAACCGTATCACAGCCACCTGCTATTATGGTGATGGCGCCGTCATGGACATCGAGCGGGATGTCAAACTGGGTGGGAATATTCACTCCAAAGGCGTGATGATTCTCAGCTCCTGGCTGGCGGCTCATTTTGCCGTAAATGATCCCATGCACTTGTCTGCCAGTCTGACCTTCGAGCAGAACTACGGAGAAGTGGATGGCGACAGTGCGTCTCTGGCGGAGTTGTGTGCCCTGGTGTCCACCTTATCCGGACTGCCGGTTCGTCAGGATCTGGCGATCACCGGTTCGGTGAACCAGTTTGGCGAGGTGCAGCCCATTGGGGGTGTCAACGAGAAGGTTGAAGGTTTTTTCCACACCTGTCAGCTCAAGGGCGGCCTGACAGGCACCCAGGGGGCCATCCTCCCGGCTACTAACGTGCAGAACCTGATGTTGGACAGTGAGGTGGTCCAGGCTGTGCGTAAAGACCAGTTTGCGGTTTATTCCGTAAGTCGTGCGGAGGAGGCGATCACATTGCTGCTGGGTAAGCCTGCGGGCAAGGCCGACGCAAAGGGCCGGTACCCGAAGCAGAGTGTTTTTGGCATTATCCAGCAACGCCTGGAAAAAATGCGCGAGCATGAGCGCCAGGAACACGCTCGGGATGAGCAGAAAGACCCGTCAATTCACTGACCGGCAACGATAATAAAGGACAGGAGAACAAGATCACATGACTGATATCCAGCAAACCGTGTACGTGGTAGAAGATGACGAAGCCGTCCGTGATTCACTGGAGCTGTTGCTCAAGTCTGATGGCAAGCCGGTAAAAACCTACGAGAACGCGACGGCTTTTCTGCGGGATTACTCCGAGAAAATGGCCGGCTGTATTGTGCTGGATATCCGCATGCCAGGGATGGATGGCATGGAGCTCCAGAAAAAGCTCAATGACAAACACTCCATTCTGCCGATTATTTTTGTGACCGGTCACGGTGATGTGCCTATGGCCGTTGATGCCATGAAAGAAGGTGCGGTGGACTTTATTCAGAAGCCATACCGTGAAGAGGCGTTGCTGGAGAAGATTGAGGCTGCCCTGAAACAGGACCTGGAACAGCGTAAGTCGTTGGATGAGAAGCAGGAGATCATCAAGCGAATCAAAAGCCTGACGCCGAGGGAGCATGAAATCATGGATCGGATGATCGCCGGTCAGGCCAACAAGGTGATCGCCATTGAGCTGGAAATCAGTCAGCGCACGGTAGAGATCCACCGTTCGCGGGTGATGCATAAAATGGGGACCCATTCGCTGGCGCACTTGGTTCGCATGGTCCTGTCAGTAAAGGACCTTATCGACGCCCGCTGAATTGGCCGGCATGATACGGTCAACTTTTCAACCGGTCCTGTTTATATGACTGAAGCTGTCAGCGAGACTGCAGAGGTGACGGTTCTGCTTGTGGATGATAATCCGCAGAACCTCAAAGTCCTCTATGAAACCCTGAAGGACAAAGGCTACCGCCTGCTGATTGCCAATGACGGCGAAAAGGCCCTGGACCTGGCCCACCGCCACCAGCCAGAAGTCATTCTGCTGGATATCATGATGCCAGAACTGGATGGCTATCAGGTGTGTGAGCGATTGAAAGCCGATCCGGTCACTTCTGACTGTGCGGTCGTGTTCCTGTCTGCTCTGGATGATGTGCAGGCAAAGGTCAGGGGGTTTTCCCTCGGTGGTGCAGACTATATTTCCAAGCCGTTCCAGGCCCAGGAGGTCATCGCACGGGTAAAAACTCACGCCCGCGTTATCCGCCTTGAGCGGGAACTCCAGGAGCGCAACCGGCAACTGGAAAGTGACCAGGCACGTATCCTGAACTCTATCAGTGAGGGCATTTACGGCCTGGATGCCGACGGCAACATTGTTTTTGCCAACCCCGCTGCCGCACTGATCATGCGGGCCCCGACGGAAGAACTGATTGGTCGTAATTTCTTTGAACTTCACTGCACCGCCAACGATGATGCGGGCACCAGTCAGCATCCGGTGCGGTCAACCTGTAGCGAGGGTATTCCCGAGAACCAGAGGGATATCGTCATGGGGCGGCCGGATGGAACCTCCTTCCCCGCCGAATGCCGTTCCACCCCCAAGCTGGATGGTGACGAACTTCGTGGTGCCGTCGTCGTATTCCGGGATATTACCGCGGAACTGGAAAACGAGCAGGCGCTGGAAGATGCCAGGGCCATTGTACAAGAGCAACGGGATCAGCTTGCGCACGCGTCAAGGCTATCCACGATGGGTGAAATGGCTGCCGGTTTTGCCCATGAAGTCAATCAGCCGCTAACCGCCATAACCAATTACGCCCGAGTCGCCAAGCGACTGATGGCAAAGGACGTACTGGACCGTGATCTGTTGCAGGAAACCCTCGATAAGATTGAGGCGCAGTCTCATCGTGCCAGCGAGATTATTCGCCGTATCCGCCGCTTTATGAAAAAACCTGCCACTGGTAAGGAAATCCTGTCTGTGCCTGCCCTGCTGGAAGACACCCGGCAGTTTGCTGAGGTGGACATGCGTAACAATGAGGGGGGGATTGAAGTCAAGGTGGCTGAGGGTGTTCCCGACGTGCTGGCAGACCCGATCCAGGTGCAACAGGTAGCGCTGAACCTGATCCGTAACGCCCTGGAGGCTACAGGCAGCGCTGGCGCCTCGGCGCCAGTGGAAGTATCCGCGGCCATGTCTGGCAGCCGCTGTGTGCGGATTGAGGTGAGGGATCATGGCACGGGACTGCCGGAGGGTGCGGAAGAGAAGCTATTCCTGCCTTTCTACTCAACGAAGGAAGATGGCATGGGCATTGGTCTTTCCATGTGCCGTTCGCTGATCCAGGCTCAGGGCGGAGATATCGGGTTTGAAAGACCGGAAGACGGTGGCGCCCGCTTTTTCTTCACGTTGCCTGTAGCAGGCGCCGAGGGCAATCCCTGTGGGGCTGATTAGCCCCAGGTGATGTTTCCGGTCAGGTGAGGCGCATCGCCCTTTGCGTTCAGCAACTGGTAATCCCAGTCTCCCTCCCCGGCTCGCCAGTTAAGTTGGGCCGTGCCCGGTAGAAACAGCGGTTTCTTGAATTGGCAGGACACCGATACCGACTCATTTTTCCAGCCTGCTTGCTGTTCAAGCAATGCCAGAACCTGTGCTTTACTCCACATGCCATGGGCGATAGCCCGCGGAAATCCGAACGCCTTGGCGGTTAATGCATGCAAGTGGATCGGGTTGCGGTCCCCGGATACCTTGGCGTACTGACGACCGATGGACTCAGGCGCATTGATGCTCAGGGTGTTGGGGTAGCGCTCCAACTCCGGCGGTTTTCCGGGCTTGCCCTTGTCACCTTGTTGGGGTTGGCGGAACAGGTTTGTGCTGACTTCTTCCCAAACCAGTTTTCCTGCTGAGTAGGCCTCGGTTACCAGATCAAACTCCAGTCCTTTGGTCCCCTGCGTTTGTCCATCCAGCCGAACATCGATATCCAGCGTTTCTCCAATGCCGATGGGCCTGTGTTGGGTGATGGTGTTGCGCAAGTGAACCAGCCCCAGCAATGGTAGCGGAAAGGCCTTTTCAGTCAGGAGTTTGAGGTGGAGTGGAAATGCCAGTATGTGGGGCCAGGTAATTGGTGCATGAGTTTGCTGAGAAAAACCACATACCTTTTGGTAGCGTTTCAGGTTATTGTTGGCCGTACTGACGCCAACCAGGCCGGCGCTGAGGCCAGGTATTGTCAGGTCACCAGGGGTTGTTTTGCCTTTGGGTAGTACGGCTTTGCCGTACAGTGACCAGAGTGACGGCGGATGGCTGCGGTAGATAGGCACATCGGACATATTGAGAAATCTCCAACACTTTGAAACAGTTAGAAGCTGCTTTGTGACCAAAAAGGTGAGATGTGTAAACATTCTGGTACAACTGTGCGTGTCTGGCCTGATATGCTCTAATATAAGACCAAGGTCTTAAAGTCTGGCAAACCCGGCTGGATTCGACATTGACTTGGTTCCCATGGGCGCTTGTCCGGTGGGCCAAGGCGGTTTCTAAACACAACTATAAAGCGGGATGTTATGCAGGAACTTCGTGACGCAGGAGTGATGTTGCGCCTGATCTATGAGGCGATGAAACGGAAGGGTATCGACACAGATGCAATATTCAGCCGGTTGGGTGTAGATGAAAAATATGTTTACACCGAGCAGTTAAGAACACCCCACAGCGCACAGGTGTACTTTTGGCAGGCAGTGGAGGATGTCTCCGGTGATCCTGACATAGGTTTGCACCTTGGGCAGCTGCTCCCCGCATACAAGGGGCAGGTGCTTGAGTATCTCTTTTTAAGCAGCCCGACTTTTGGTGAGGGACTGCGCCGCGCTCAAAACTATCAGCGCCTGTTAAGCGACGCCGCCAATACCGACTTTTTCATTGAAGGTGACAACGCCTGCATGGTACTGGATGCCGCCTCGGAAGAGATCAGCCGTCTCAGGCATTTCAATGAATGTTTCGTTCAGGGACTGGTCATCTTCTTCCAGTCGATCACTGACGGAGAGTTCAAACCTTCACGTATTGAGTTCGAGCATCAGCGTGACCATGGCCTGGAGCACGCCGAGGAAGTTCTGGGCTGTAAAGTCGTGTTTGGCGCGGATGAAAATCGCCTTTATTTCCCGGTCGAGATGCTTTCCCATGCGTCTCCCCACGCTGAGCCAGAGCTGCTGGATCTCCATGAGCGCTTTGCCAGTGAGCAGGTGGCCCGCCTGGAGAAGAAAGACATCGTCGGTCAGGTCGAGCGTATTGTTGCGGAACTTCTGGACAGCGGTGAGGTGACACTGGATGCCGTTGCCGAACGGCTGGGTATCAAGCCCAGAACGCTCAGAACCAGGCTGACCGAAGCCGAAACCAGCTTTAACCAGGTGCTGGCGGATTTCCGCTACCGACTGGCACGTCAGTTGCTGGCAACCACGGATGAATCCATTGATGAGATTGTCTACCTGACCGGTTTTTCCGAGCCCAGTACCTTTTACCGTGCGTTCAAGCGCTGGTCGGGTATGACGCCGATCGAATACCGCAAAACCGCGCAGGGCAAGGATGCGATGATTGATGCCATGTAGGGCAATGAGTGTGTGGAAAGTTTTTTGGAAAAAATCGTTGACATAATTGGGGGCGTCTTTATAATGCGCCCTCGTTGTCACCAAGCACTCAGGCCCCTGATTGCGGTGAGCGGAACAGCCTGATCTCAAACGAGAAAGCGGTGTTCAGTTCTGAAGGTGGTAGCCAACGCGGAGCGGTAGTTCAGCTGGTTAGAATACCGGCCTGTCACGCCGGGGGTCGCGGGTTCGAGTCCCGTCCGCTCCGCCATTTTCCTTCCCTGATTTGATCTCCATTTTTATCTGTTATCTGCAACCCCTGGGATGTCGTCTCAGCGTATGCCTTTGATTTTCTGTTCCTCATAGAACTGCTTGCGATGTTCGCCCGGGCTGATGCCAAACCAGCGTTTGTAAGCTTTGTGAAAGGCTGCCGGATTGGCAAAGCCGAGAAGCCAGGCAATCTCCGCCAGGGATGTCCTGGTTTCCCGGATATAGTCAGTCGCCAGATCCTTCCGTGTTTCATCCACCAGGTCCCGGAACCCCGTTTGCTCCTCCGCCAGTTGCCGTTGCAGGGTCCAGGGGGTTGTCCCAAGACGTGTTGCGATGGTTTCCAGTGATGGGGTTTCCCCTTGCAGCAGTGGGGTTAGCAGATCCCTGACCTTGTCTCCCGTAGTCCAGCCTTGGCGTATTTTCCGTAGCGCGTCGTCGCATTGCCTGATCAGAGCGGCATGAACGGCGCTTTGTGCACCCGTTGATGGAAGGCGAGGTACGTCTGGGGCGAGGGTGATGCCATTACTTTCGGCGCCGAAGGTAACCGGACAGCCAAACCAGTCTTCAAATTGCTCATCCAGGCCAATGGACGGGTATTCAATGGTTACCCGCTCAACTACCGCCTGTTGGCCGCTGATCGTACGTACGAACTGGGTCCAGGCGGCCAACACCGAATCCACCACAAAGAAGTTGAACACATTGTAAGGGCGTATGGAGTAAAAGTGTGCCTGTCGCCCATTGTGGCTGGTGTGTGAGGCACCTCGGCTGTTGTGGCTGGTCAGCAGGCTATAGCGGATCAATGTGGTCAGAGCCTCACCGGCGGTGGCGGCGCTGTGGCCAGCCAGGCCCGCGATACCGGCGTCTACCGGGCGGCTCAGGCTACCCATGGTCAAGCCAATAGCGGGTTGGCCGGTCAGTTCAATGGCTGCTTGCCCCAGGCGCATGAAGCGGGGAATGCTGATGCGGGCGTCCGGGGACGCCAGGCTTTCGTCGTTGAGCCGGAAGCGCTCCATCAGTGAATCGGTTTTTTTGCCCTCGGCGGCAACGGCTCTCATCAGCACCGAAACGTAGAGGACACTGATGTCACCTAGCGAGTTACGGCGTCGGGCTGATGTGGATTCCATGATCGCTTTCCCTGCAATGTTGTTTTAGGATATCAAAATGTAGTCCAGGGATATTGTTCATTGCAAGGTGCATCGGTAGTTTAGCCTCATCAACAGGGCTGGCAGTGGTTGTCAATCAGCCCGGAAAAATACCTGAGGAGAGAGATTATGACCGCAGCAGCGACCCCGGGCGTAAAGAAGTACCCGAACCTTCTGGAGCCACTGGATCTGGGTTTTACCCGTTTGCGTAACCGCACTTTGATGGGTTCCATGCACACAGGCCTGGAAGAGGCGAAGCATGGTTTTGATCGCCTGGCGGCCTTTTACGCAGAGCGCGCCCGGGGCGGAGCCGGCCTGATCGTTACCGGTGGTATCGCACCGAACGAAGAGGGCGGTGTGTTCCAGCATGCGGCCAAAATGAGTACCGACGATGAATCCGACCGGCACAAGGTGATTACCCAGGCAGTCCACGAAGCGGACGGCAAGATCTGTATGCAGATTCTGCACGCAGGCCGTTATGCCTACTCGCCGGCTCTGGTCGCGCCCTCTGCAATTCAGGCGCCGATCAACCCGTTCAAGCCGAACGAGCTTGATGAATCCGGTATCGAAAAGCAGATTCAGGATTACGTCGATTGTGCCGCTCTGGCACAGCGCGCCGGTTACGACGGTGTCGAGATCATGGGTTCCGAAGGGTATTTCATTAACCAGTTCATCGTATCCCACACCAACCATCGTACCGATCGATGGGGTGGCAGTTACGAAAACCGCATCCGGTTGCCTATTGAAATCGTGCGCCGTGTTCGTGAGCGGCTAGGTAACGAGTTTATCCTGATCTATCGGTTGTCGATGCTGGACCTGATCGAAGATGGCAGCACCTGGGATGAGGTGGTACTCCTGGCCAAGGAAATCGAGAAAGCCGGTGCCACCATTATCAACACCGGTATCGGCTGGCATGAGGCTCGTGTGCCGACCATTGCCACGTCGGTTCCCCGCGGCGCGTTTACCAAGGTCACTGCGCGTCTGAAAGACGAAGTGTCGATTCCGCTGGTGACCACCAACCGTATCAACATGCCAGATGTGGCGGAGAAGATCCTGGCGGAAGGGGATGCGGATATGGTGTCCATGGCGCGTCCATTCCTTGCTGATGCGGATCTGGTACTGAAAGCCGCGGAAGACCGTGCGGATGAAGTCAACACCTGTATTGGCTGCAACCAGGCCTGTCTGGATCACACCTTTGGCGGCAAGCTCACTTCCTGTCTGGTGAATCCGAGGGCTTGCCATGAGACCGAGCTGAGCTACGTGAAAACGGCGTCTCCCAAATCCATTGCCGTAGTCGGTGCCGGTCCCGCGGGCCTGGCGTTTGCAACGGTGGCTGCGGAGCGCGGGCACAAGGTTACCCTGTTTGATGCGGGAAATGAGGTGGGTGGCCAGTTCAATGTCGCCAAGCGTATTCCCGGCAAGGAGGAGTTCTACGAAACCCTGCGTTATTTCCGTGTCATGCTGGATAAGCACGGTGTGGATGTTCGCCTGAATACCCGGGTCGACGTGGACGCGCTCAAGGCCGGTGGTTTTGATGAGGTGGTCCTGGCCACTGGTGTCGAGCCCCGCACGCCCGAGATCGACGGCGTGGATCACCCCAAAGTGATTGGTTATCTGGATGCGCTGCTTGAGCGAAAGCCGGTGGGCCAGAAAGTGGCGGTGATCGGGGCCGGTGGCATCGGCTTCGACGTGTCGGAATTTATCGTTCACAAGGGCACATCCGCAGCGCTGGATCCGGAGCATTTCATGCGGGAGTGGGGCGTGGACCTCAGCGTTGAACACCGTGGCGGTATCAAAGGGGTAACGCCAGAGGTGCCTGAGCCGGCACGGGAAGTCTATCTGCTGCAGCGCAAGGCCTCGAAAGTGGGCAAGAATCTGGGCAAGACCACGGGCTGGATACACCGTACCTCCCTCAAGAGCCGGCAGGTCCAGATGGTGCCGGGGGTGACCTACCGCAAGATCGATGATGAGGGGCTGCACATTACCGTTACGCCCAAGGGCGCTGAGCAGGGGGAAGACAGGCTGTTGCCAGTGGATACCATCATCCTCTGCGCGGGTCAGGAGCCTTTGCGTGAACTGCAGCAGGGTCTGGAGTCTGCTGGGCTTCCGGTCCACCTGATCGGGGGAGCTGACGTGGCAGCCGAACTGGACGCCAAGCGTGCTATCGACCAGGGCAGTCGCCTGGCAGCGGAGATCTGATCACAAAACGTTTCAGTTTTTCGCTGTTCCCCGCCGTCAGTCTGGCTAGACTATTATTCAGAAGTCTGTCAGTTTCAAATTTTACCCCGGGCCTGAGGGCTCCGGGGTAAGGGCGCCGGCATCAATCACCAGTGGAACACCTTCGGGGTATGACACGTGTTGAGGTCGGGTTTCAGAATAGCGGGGAGTCAACAATGGTATCTGCCGACCAGGTGAGTGATGGTTATTCGGCGGTGTTTTTTATGGATGGCAGCAATGTGTCGCGGCAAATGCGTGCGACGGAGTTCGGTGCCTTCCTAGATGGCTACGTAGGTCTTTCCGACCTGGCGGAAACCGATGTAAAGGCAGTCCTGGTGGATCTGGGTGGGGATCTTCAGGTGCAGTCACTGGTGTTCTTCCGGATTTATTTCGATGAGGAAGGGCGCGCTGACAGTCATTGGAATGTTCCCATTGAAAAGCTGGCCCTGAACGGCGCAAAAGGACCGGACATGGGGGCTGGCCCCATACGTCTGGTCTGCCGCAGCCAGTGCCCGGATCCGGCGTTTGCGGAGGAACTCTGGGACCCGGATATGACGCCGGGGAGCAATCATTTCCAGTCCATTCGCAAAGCGGTGGACGCCAATACCCTCAAGTTCCGCAAAATCGAACCGTCCCGGGAAGCGGATATTCCGGTACTGGTGGCGGAATCGAAGTCTTCGGACACACCGTCAGACGCTCGTGATCGTGCCAGGTTGGCCCAGCTGATCCGGGAGCAGCGTCTTCGCATCAAAACCCTTCAAAGCGTTCATCGGGATTCATTGTCTGACATCCAGCGTGAACATCGACTGGAAATGAAGGCCCTGCGCAGTGAAATGTCGGCGCTTGAGCAGAAGTATGAGCGTCAGCGCCTGAGTAATGAGCAGCTCAAGACGCGGCTGGCGGAGCGAAATGAGCAGTACCTGACCATGCAGGAGCAGGTAGCCCGGGGTGAGGAGCAGGATGTCCGTAAGGGGGCCAATTCCGATGCGGAGTTGGTGTTGCTCCGGGAGCAACTGGACCGTAAGCAGCGTGAACTTGAGCTGCGGGACCAGAAGTTGGTGGCCCTCGAACAGGAAAACCACGAACTGAGGCACCGGGAACCTTCGGAGAACTCCGTGATGGATCATCTGCGGCGTCAATCGGTATTCCTGGTCGCCTACCACGCTGGTGTTGGTCACATCACCCTGCCATATGACGATATCGAACCCTATTTCAACAACCCTATGGCCTACGCGGCTGAGCGTTGCGGCCTCAACGAGCCGGCGTACCGCGAGTGGCTTGAGCATTACGAGAACCCGGTATGTTTTCATAAAGATGACGCCGGTAATGCCTGTAGCGAACCCGTTATGAGGGTAAGCCAGCCAGCGGAATTCCGGGCAGGGAAGGATGATCGTTGCGAGAAACACCGTGAATCGATCACAGCCTGAGTGGATCTTCCCCCTGGCCTGACTCTTTTTTCAGTATCGGTGTAACTTTCGTTAAACTGTCCCAGAACGTCACCGGGTCTTGCCATGACACAGGCCCGGCTCCATTCCCGACACCACAGGAAGTTACATGGATCAATTCAGGAATATCGGCGTCATTGGCCGTATGGGCAGCGTCAAGGTGGTGGAATCCCTGCGCCAGCTCAAACAGTACCTGGTGAATAACCACTACCATGTCATTATCGAGGAAGACACGGCCAGTATGCTCCCCGGCCATGGTCTGCAAGTGGCCAGCAAGAAGCTGTTGGGTGAGATCTGTGATCTGGTGATTGTGGTTGGCGGTGATGGCAGCCTGCTTGGCGCAGCACGGGAGTTGGCCAAATCCAAGATTCCGCTGCTCGGCGTTAATCGTGGTCGCCTGGGATTTCTGACCGATATCTCCCCGTCGGATCTTGAAGAGCGCCTGGGTAAGGTGCTTCAGGGCGAGTACATTGAGGAAACCCGCTTTCTGCTGGACGGTAATGTGGAGCGTAACGGTCAGCCGTTGGGGTTTGGAACCGCGCTGAATGACGTGGTACTGCATCCCGGCAAGTCTACCCGGATGATCGGCTTCGACCTGTTTATTGACGGACATTTCGTATATAGCCAGCGTTCGGATGGCCTTATTGTGTCTACTCCCACGGGGTCGACCGCGTATTCGTTATCCGCTGGTGGGCCGATCATGCACCCCAAGCTGGATGCCATCGTGCTTGTGCCCATGTTCCCCCATACCTTGAGTAGCCGGCCCATCGTGGTAGACGGTAAGAGTGAGATCAAGCTGGTTATCGGTGAGACCAACGAGACCTATCCGCAGATCAGTTTCGACGGGCAGATGAATGTTGCTTGTGCTCCCGGCGATATCATCCGAATCACCAAGAAACCGTTCAAGATCCGTCTTATTCATCCTACGGATCACAATTTTTACGCCACATGCCGCGGTAAGCTGGGCTGGGCCAGTGAGATTGCAGCGAGTTGAGCATGTCAGGACAGATAAAAACCGCGAACCGTGGTTACGATATCATCGGCGATATTCACGGGTGTGCCCACACACTGATCCATTTGTTGGAGCAGATGGGCTACCGCAAAGTGAACGGAATCTATGAGCACCCTCGGCGTCAGGCCATTTTTATTGGTGACATCATTGATCGCGGCCCACGAATTCGTGAGGCGTTGCATCTGGTTCGGGATATGGTGGACCACGGCTCAGCCCGTATTGTGATGGGAAACCACGAGTACAATGCTCTGGGTTATTGCACCCGGGCCCGGCCTGGCAGCGGCAAGCAGTGGTTGAGGGAGCATAATGCCCGCCACGATCGCCTGATCCGGGAAACTCTGGATCAATTTGAACACTACCCCCATGAGTGGAACGAATTCCTCGAATGGTTTTACACCATTCCATTGTTTATTGAGGAGGAAGGATTCCGTGTCGTGCATGCATGCTGGGATGGTGAGCTGATCGAAAAGTTCAAGCATGCCCAGGGCGGCGCCTGCATCGATGAGGACTTTCTCCATGCCTCATCCGCAATTGAGTCGTTTGCCGGCCAGGTGATGGATACCCTGCTACGTGGGACCGACCTGCGATTGCCGGAGGGTGTGAAGATTACCGGCAAGGATGGTTATGTGCGTGAGTTCTTCCGCACCAAGTTCTGGGCCGAAGATCCACAAACTTATGCCGACGTTGTGTTCCAGCCCGACCCACTGCCTCCGGAAGTAGCACGGATGGAGTTGTCCGATGATGAACGGCGCCAACTGATTTCCTACCCGCTGAGTGAGCCGCCGGTATTTGTGGGGCATTACTGGATGGATAGCAGTCCCGCGCCACTGAAGCCTAACGTTGCCTGCATTGATTACAGCGCCGTTAAATACGGCAAACTGGTGGCTTATCGGATGGATGGCGAACGTACCTTGTGCAAAGACAAATTCGTTTGGGTGGATGTGGATCGGCCAGAGCAGCCCGACTACCCAACCAGCGAAGACAGCGTGGCGAGGTAGTTCGTGTATCGGGTCAAACAGATTGATACCAGTGTCAACCTGGCGGGGTTCAGTCGCTGGCTACGTGAACAGGGCGTCGAGCACCGGATTACCGAAGAGGGTGAATTTCAGGTGCTGTGGCTGGAGCATCCGGATCATGCCGAGCCGGTTCTGAAGGCACTGGAGCGTTTTCTGTCCGAACCGGAGTTACGTGAAGCGGTGAACTACAAAAGCCAATCTCCGGTGTACCGTGGCGGGCGATGGCAGCCATCACCCGGTCATGCTCCACTGGTACTGGGCGTGATTGTATTTGCTTTGCTGATGGCTTGGGTCACCGGGATGGGGCGCAACCAGGTTTCCACGCTGTTGATGATGGTCGATCCCCAGCAGTTTGACTGGCATACCCTGTCATCAAGGGTGTATGCCTTACGGGAAACCCTTGCCGGCGGACAGATCTGGCGTCTGATTTCACCGGATTTCCTGCACTTCAGCTGGACTCATATTATCTTCAACTCGGTCATGCTCTGGTTCCTGGGCAGCCAGGTCGAATGGTTTGATGGTAAAGCGAGGTTGGCGGGGCTGTTTGTTTTCACCAGCCTGGTGTCCAACGGGCTGCAGTATTTTGTGTCCGGCCCCCTGTTTGGTGGCTTGTCCGGTGTGGTTTACGGCATTCTCGGGTATTGCTGGTTGAGTCAGCGGCGTGTACCCAGATTTCAGTTCCCGCCGGCTTTGGTCACGTTTGCGGTGGTTTGGATGGTCATCGGTTTCACGCCGTTACCCGAAGTGCTGGGGTTGGGGCGAATGGCAAATGAAGCACATCTCGGCGGTTTCATTGCCGGTATCGCACTGGCGCTGGTGTTGCCTGTTCGAACGGAGAGAACATAAAAAAGCCCCACCACGGTGGGGCATTAAGAGAGCTTATAGCTCCTGATGAGAGAGACCAAATGAATACGACCTTCGTCATTTGGTGAGGTAATAATAATCATTATCATTTGCGTCTGTCAACCCGTTGCAACTATTTTTATCAGAAGTGTTTTGCAGGAGAAGACCATGACATACGAAGAGCTGATTGAGCGGCTGGATCCAGCGGTTTACCAGAATCTGCGCCGTTCTATTGAGCTGGGCAAATGGCCGGATGGCCGCGCGCTAACGCCAGAGCAGCGCGAGATCTGCCTGGAAGCGGTTATCTATTACGAGAATACACACGGCATTCCCGAGACCGAACGGGTCGGCTACCTGGATCGCGGAAGCAAGGCCGGAACCGCTTGCGACCCATCGGTGAAACAGGCATCTGCCGCCAGTGATGTGGATCCATCGCAGTTTGTCGAGGTCAAGTCTTGAAGGCATTGGTGGATGTTAGTGGCAGGCTCCGGAAGATGCCGGCTGAGGCTGGCCAGCCGGTCGATTATGTGATTCAGGTTGGCGATACGCGGGTTCCCCTTAACGACATGATCGGGTACCCGGTACAGATAGACTATGACGGGATTATCCGTTGTATCCACTGTGATCGTGTCACCAAAAAGAGTTTTGGTCAGGGCTACTGCTACCCTTGTTTCCGCAAGCTTGCGGCTTGCGACAGCTGCATCATGAGCCCGGAGAAATGCCATTATCACGAGGGCACGTGTCGCGAGCCGGAATGGGGTGAGACCCATTGCATGGTGGAGCACGTGGTGTATCTGGCAAACTCATCGGGTCTGAAAGTCGGTATTACCAGGGCTTCCCAGGTGCCGACGCGGTGGATCGATCAAGGTGCGGTTGAGGCTATCCCCATATTGCGTGTTGCCACCCGTCAGTTGGCAGGATTCGTTGAAGTGGCCTGTAAGGAACACGTATCTGACCGGACTAACTGGCGCGCCATGCTCAAAGGTGATGTGCCTGAAACGGATCTGGCGGCCGAGCGCGACAGGTTGCTGGCATTGATCGCCGACGATCTTGAACAACTGAAAGCAGCCCACGGAGAGGGTGCGTTACAAGCAGTGGATGAGCGGGGACTGGGGCTCAGTTATCCGGTCCAGGTCTGGCCGCAGAAAGTCAAAACCCATAACCTGGACAAAGAGCCTTCTGCGGAAGGCACGCTCCAGGGCATCAAGGGGCAGTACCTGATGCTTGATACTGGAGTGATCAATATTCGTAAATACACCGGATATGATGTCCGCTTCCGGGTATTTCCCAAGACCTGAGCCCGTTCGAGAGTCACATTGCGAGAACCAATTTGCATCGGCACTTTTCAACTCGCGCCGACTGACACGAATTTCTGGAGACAGCCCATGCGTACCAACCAGCCAAAGACTACTTACCTGAAGGATTATCGAGTACCGGATTTTCTGGTGGATCACGTTGATCTCAGGTTCGAGCTGTACGAAGACGGTGCCCGCGTCCACAGCACGTTATCCATGCGACGGAATCCGGAGTCGGTCGACAGCCGTGGAGCCCTGGAACTGGATGGTGACAGTCTGAAATTGGAATCCGTGGCCCTCGATGGCGATGCCCTGGATACGGCGCAATACGAGGATCTCGGTGATTTGCTGGTGATTGCCGATGTACCCGATGCCTTTGAGCTTCAGGTGGTCACCTGGATTGAACCCCACAACAACACCCGTCTTGAGGGGCTATATAAGTCCTCGGGAATGTTTTGCACCCAGTGCGAGGCCGAGGGCTTCCGTTGCATCACTTTCTTCCCGGACCGGCCAGACGTGATGGCTCGGTTCCGTACGCGGATAGAAGCAGACAAGTCCAGCTACCCGATCCTGCTGTCCAACGGTAACGATATTGAACGTGGTGACCTGGCGGACGGCCGACACTTTGTGACCTGGGAAGATCCGTTCCCAAAGCCTTGCTACCTGTTTGCACTGGTGGCTGGCGACCTGGTGGAAAAGCGGGACAACTTCTCGACCATTTCTGGTCGCGATATCGATCTGCGGATGTACGTGGAACCACGCAACTCAGAGAAATGCGAACACGCGATGGATTCCCTCAAGCGCTCCATGCGCTGGGATGAAGAAGTCTACGGGCGGGAATACGACCTGGATATTTTCATGATCGTTGCCGTGGATGACTTCAACATGGGGGCGATGGAAAACAAGGGGCTGAACATTTTCAACTCCTCGTGCGTTCTTGCCAGCCAGGAGACCGCGACGGATCTGGCGTTCCAGCGTATTGAAGCAATTGTGGCTCATGAGTACTTCCATAACTGGTCCGGCAACCGTGTCACCTGTCGCGACTGGTTCCAGCTCAGCCTGAAGGAAGGCTTTACGGTCTTCCGGGATTCGCAGTTTTCGTCAGACATGGGCTCGCCCACGGTCAAACGTATCGAGGACGTCACCCTGTTGAGAACGGCGCAGTTCGCCGAGGATGGCGGCCCCATGGCACACCCGGTGCGCCCGGCGTCGTACATGGAAATTTCCAACTTCTACACCCTGACCATTTATGAAAAAGGGGCGGAAGTGGTACGGATGATTCATACCTTGTTGGGCCCCGAGTTGTTCCGAAAAGGCAGTGATCTTTATTTCGAGCGTCATGATGGGCAGGCCGTTACCACGGATGATTTTGTCAAAGCCATGGAAGACGCCAGCGGTCGTGATCTCTCACAATTCCGTCTCTGGTATGAACAGGCAGGCACTCCGGTGCTCAACATCAGCGACCGTTACGATGAGCAGGCCGGTACTTATAATCTGACTGTTGAGCAGGCCATTCCTGATACGCCTGGTCAGGAAGATAAGCGGCCCCAGCATATCCCATTTGCGCTGGGCCTGCTTGATGGCAGCGGAAACGATATGCCATTGAAGATGGCCGACGGTGACGATGACGCGCCTGCCGAGCGGGTGCTGGAGTTGACGGAGACAAGCCACACATTCGAATTCAATGACGTCAGTGAGCGGCCGGTTCCCTCGTTACTGAGGCAATTCTCTGCGCCCGTGCGGGTGACTTATCCCTGGACCAGGGAGCAACTGCAGTTCCTGATGAGTCACGACTCCGACGGATTCAACCGTTGGGATGCCGGCCAGCGGCTGGCGGTGGATGTGATCTCATCTCTGGTTGGCGCCCCGGACAAGGCCGAGATTGAGCCCCGGCTGGTGGCTGCCTATCGCCATCTGATGTCGGATCCCTCTCTGGACCAGGCTCTGGTGGCCAAGATGTTGCAGCTGCCGTCGGAAGCCTACCTGATTGAGCTGGCTGACAGTCCGGATGTGCAGGCAATACACCGGGCGAGGGAGAGGGTGCTTACTCACCTCGCGATTTCCCTCAGGGAAGATCTGTTGGCGTGTTACCGTCGTATCGACTGCACGGGGGTCTATGAATTGACACCAGTAGCCATTGCTGGTCGCAGCCTGCGAAATACGGCGCTGGCCTGGCTGCTGCACATTGATGATGAGGAGGGCAGGGATCTGGCCGTAAACCAGTTCCGGGAAGCGGATAATATGACCGACCGCATGGGAGCGCTACGGGCGTTGGTGAACTCCGGTTTTGCGGCGGACCGTGATCAGGTGCTGGAGGCGTTCTACCAGCAGTTCTCCGATGATCCACAGGTCGTAGAGCAGTGGTTCTCGGTGCAGTCTTCGAGCCCTGCGACCGGAGGCCTTGATCAGATCCGGCAGTTGATGGCGCACGAGGCGTTCGATTGGAAAAATCCCAACAAAGTGCGTTCGGTTATCGGCGTGTTTGCCGGTCAGAACCTGGCGACGTTCCACGCGGCGGATGGTTCCGGGTACCGTTTCCTGGCGGATCAGGTATCGCGGCTGGATGACAGCAACCCGCAGATTGCGGCGCGCCTGGTGACACCGTTGACCCGCTGGAAAAAGTTTGCGCCGGTTCATGGTGACCAAATGAAAGCTGCTCTAGAGCAGATTCGCGACAAGCAAGGGTTGTCACGGGACGTGTATGAGGTGGTTCACAAGAGCCTTGCGGGCTAGGGAAGGCCCGCGAAGGCCAAAATCGCACTTTCGGTCGATAGACAATATTGGCCAATCGTCTAATCTGTGTTGAATAGTCGATAAACCATAAAACGACAATAAAAGGCCCTTCTAAGGGCTTCCAGACGGAAGTAAGGTTTCAAATGATCTATAACAAGAACTTTTTACTGGGCAGCATGCTTGCACTTTCCGTGGCTTCTGTTCCGGCGTTGGCCGCCGTTTCATCCAGTGAGGCTGCCCGGTTGGGGCAGGATCTGACGCCATTTGGTTCAATCAAGGCGGGCAATGGGGCAGGGACCATTCCCGCCTGGGATGGCGGTCTGACCACCCCGCCGGATGGATACAAAGGCAGCGGCCAGCACCACATCAATCCGTTCCCGGATGATGAAGTGCTGTTTACGATCAATGAATCCAACGTGGATCAGTACAGTGAGCACCTTACTGATGGTGTAAAGGCAATGGTTGAGGCTTACCCCTCTACCTTTCGGATCCCTGTCTACAAGACTCGCCGTACCCATGCCGTTCCGGACTGGGTTGCCGAGAACACAAGGGAAAATGCCGTGAACGCGGAGATCGTTGGCGAGGGTGAAGGTCTCGACGGCGCATTTGGCGGCTACCCGTTCCCCATATTGCATGGTAATAATGAAGAAAAGGCATGGCAGGCGATCTGGAATCACCTGACCCGGTGGCGTGGAGTCAGTGTCACTCGCCGTTCCAGTGAGGTGGCGGTCCAGACCGATGGCGATTACTCTCTCGTTACATCCCAGCAGGAAGCCTTCTTTAATTTTTACAACCCGGAAGGCGGTGAAGAAGATCTCGACAACGTCATTTTCTACTACCTCTCGTTTACCCAGTCACCGCCTCGTCTGGCGGGTGGTGCAATCCTGATCCACGAAACCCTGAATCAGATCATCAATCCGCGCAATGGCTGGGGATATAATGCCGGTCAGCGTCGTGTGCGCAGGGCTCCGAACCTGGGTTACGATTCTCCAATTGCAGCTTCTGACAATCTTCGTACGGCGGATGATACCGATATTTTCAACGGTGCCCTGGATCGGTATAACTGGAAATACGAGGGCATGCGGGAAATCTACATTCCCTATAACAACTACCGCATTGGTGAAAAAGGCACGCCTTACTCTGAAATTCTGGGCGTGTCTCATGTCAATCCGGATCTTACCCGTTGGGAACTTCACCGTGTGCACGTTGTGGAAGCCAACCTGAAGGACGGTGAGCGCCACATCTACGCCAAGCGTCGTTTCTATATTGATGAAGACAGCTGGAACATCGTTCTGGTGGATCAGTACGACGGTCGGGGAGAACTCTGGCGTGTCACCATGGGCCTTCCCAAGAACTATTATGAGCTTCCGGGCGTGTGGACAGTGTTGGATGTCTATCATGACCTACAGGCACGTCGTTATCACGTTCTGGGTCTGGATACCGAAGAACCGAATACCCGGATCTTTTCGGATGAAGTTCCCAACAGGCGTTACTTCTCACCCGCGTCGCTACGTCGCCGGAGTGTACGCTGAGGGTTTATTGCCTCGGCACTACAGAGACACAGTTCAAACAACATAAATAGGCAATCTGAATGGCTACAAGGTTGATGTGCAAGACTCTGGGTGCGGCTTGTCTTGGAGTATCCATGGCACTGTCCGCTCCCTCGGTGTTTGCGCTTGCAGATATCATCGAAACTCCATCACGGCCAACCGATCTGGCGCCCCAGTCACTGCTTAACGATGTGACCAAAGCGGGTGACAGGATCGTGGCGACAGGTGAGCGGGGCCATATTATCTACTCGGATGATGAGGGGCAGACCTGGGAGCAGGGGCAAGTGCCCGTATCTGTCACCATGACGGGTATTGATTTTGGTACTGAGCAGCATGGCTGGGCCGTGGGCCACAGTGGGGTCGTATTGCACTCAGGCGATGCTGGCGAAACCTGGGAACTCCAGTTGACCGGTATCGAAGCAGCAAAACTGGCTATTGAGACCAAGCAGGAACAGATTGCCGAGCTTGAAGAGCAGATCGAAGAGGCGCCTGAAGAAGAAAAAGCGGATCTTGAATGGGCCTTGGACGACCTGTTTTTTACCATGGGAAACCTGGAGGCCGATCTTGATGTCGGCCCGGTGAATCCGCTGCTGGACGTATGGTTTGAAAACGAGGACCACGGCTTTGTCATCGGTGCCTACGGTATGATTTTGCGTACCAACGATGGTGGCGAAACCTGGCGTGACTGGTCAGCGCGGATTGATAACCCGCAAAGTTTCCATCTCAACAGCATCACTCAGGTGAGCGGTGGCGCCATCGTGATCGTTGGTGAGGCAGGCAATATTCACGTATCCGCTGATGGCGGGGATACCTGGGAGCGTCGTGAAAGCCCTTATTCGGGGTCGCTCTTTGGCGTTATCGGTACCGGTAAGGCCAACGAAATGCTCGCATTCGGCCTCCGTGGCAACAAGATGCTCTCAACGGACCTGGGGCAGTCCTGGGAAATGATCCCTAATGACGCAGGGGCAACCCTGAATAGTGGCATGGTTGCGGACGATGGGCGAATTACTCTGGTCGGAAACGGCGGCGCTGTTCTGCTAAGCACAGATGGTGGTCGATCCTTCCGTTCATATTTCCGCGATGACCGGGAAAGCGTCATGGCGGTTGTTCCTGTTTCGGGAACCAACCTTCTGATTGTTGGCGAGGGTGGCGTTAAGTTCACCGACGCTCGTGGCAAGAACCTTCAATAACGCCCTGATGTGGCATCAACAAAACGAAATAGAGGGGCTTTGAATGTCGAACCCGAAGCACGACAAGGGCGAACATTACCTGACGACACCGAAGGCAGAACCGTTTCTTGAACGGCTGATCTTCAACAATCGGGCTATCATCCTGATTGTATTCTTTTTCCTGACGCTGTTTCTTGGCTATAACGCCATCAAAATACAGCCGGATGCCAGTTTCGAGCGGATGATTCCGCTTGAGCATCCATACATCGTGAACATGCTGGACCACAGAGACGACCTGGAGAACCTGGGGAACTTTGTGCGTATTGCCGTCGAGGTGAAAGAAGGCGACATTTTTACCAAGGAGTACATGGAAACTCTGAAACAGATCACCGATGAGGTGTTCTACCTGAACGGTGTTGATCGCTCGGGGCTGAAGTCTCTGTGGACCTCTAATGTGCGTTGGGTCGAAGTGACTGAGCAGGGCTTCCAGGGGGGGACTGTGATCCCCGATGGCTATGACGGATCCCGTGACAGTCTGGAAGCATTGCGCCAGAACGTTCTGCGCTCAAACGAGGTTGGCCGTCTGATTTCGGACAACTTCCGTTCCACCATCGTGTATGCGCCATTGTATGAGAATAACCCGGAGACCGGTGAACCGCTGGATTACGGTACGTTCTCCCGTCAACTGGAAGAGAAAATTCGTGACAAGTATGGCGCGAGTAATCCCAATATTGAGATCCATATTGTTGGCTTTGCCAAGAAAGTGGGTGACCTGATTGAGGGTATTGGTTCGATTGCCTACTTTGCCGGCATCACGATTCTGCTGACGACGCTGCTACTGTATGGCTACTCCCGCTGTATATCGGGCACATTGGTGCCGGTGTTTTCGTCCATCGTAGCGGTGTTCTGGCAGTTGGGTATCCTCAAGCTTCTCGGCTATGGTCTGGATCCCTACTCGGTGCTGGTGCCGTTCCTGGTGTTTGCCATTGGTATCAGTCATGGGGTTCAGGTGGTAAACGCCATGGCGATCGAGGCCTCCAAGGGATTCGATCCGATTACCGCTGCGCGGCTTGCATTCCGGGCTTTGTATATCCCGGGCATGCTGGCGCTGATTTCCGATGCCTTCGGCTTCCTGACTTTGCTCTTTATCCAGATTGACGTCATCAAGGATCTGGCAGTCGCTGCTGGTCTGGGTGTTGCCATCGTGATCATCACGAATCTGGTTCTGCATCCGTTGATTATGTCCTACATCGGTATCACCAAGGGTGGTATCCGTCATGTGCAGAGTCATGGTGAGAAACAGGATCGTAAATGGCGGGTCATGTCTTACTTCGCCCATCCTGGTGTCGCGCCAGTGTCACTGCTGATTGCGGTCATTGGCCTGGGCGCTGGTCTTTACTTTAAGCAGGGGCTGAAAGTAGGGGATCTGGATCAGGGGGCACCAGAGCTGCGTGCGGATTCCCGTTATAACAAGGACAACGCCTACATCATCGACAACTACTCGACCAGTGCTGATGTGCTGGTGGTTATGGTGAAGACGCCTGAAGAACAATGCACTCAGTATAACGTTCTGCGTGCCATGGATAGCCTGCAGTGGGAGCTCCAGAACACACCGGGAGTCCAATCGTCCGCGTCGCTGGCGGATGTGTCGAAAATCGTTACCAAGGCGCTCAACGAGGGTAACTGGAAGTGGTACGAAATTTCCCGTAACCAGACCATTATCAACGCGTCCATTCGTGAGGCCCCGGCGGGCCTGATCAACACCAACTGCGATCTGACGCCGGTACTGGTGTTCCTCGAAGACCATAAGGCCGAAACGCTGCAGACCGTCGTAGACCGTGTTGAGAAATTCGCGGAGAACAACAGCAACGAAGAGCACACCTTCCTGCTGGCGGCTGGTAATGCCGGTGTGGAGGCCGCCACCAACGAAGTCATTTCCAGTGCCAAGAACATGATGCTGGCCTTTGTTTATGGTGTGGTCAGTTTTCTGTGTCTCCTGACGTTCCGTTCGATCCGCGCGGTGATCTGTATTGTGACTCCGCTGGGTCTTACCTCGATCCTGTGTGAAGCGATCATGGCGACGTCCGGAATTGGTATCAAGGTAGCGACCTTGCCAGTCATTGCACTGGGCGTCGGCATTGGTGTGGACTACGGTATCTATATCTACACGAAACTGGAGAAGTTCATACTGGAAGGCAAGGCGCTTCAGGAGGCGTATTACGAGACCCTGCGTTCAACCGGTAAGGCGGTTATCTTTACCGGCGTAACCCTGGGTCTTGGGGTGGTCACCTGGATTTTCTCTCCAATCAAGTTCCAGGCGGACATGGGCTTCCTGTTGTTCTTCATGTTCCTGTGGAACATGGTTGGGGCCATTTGGCTGCTGCCGGCGCTGGCGAGATTCTTGCTGCGCCCGGACCACATGCTTGCCAAGGCGCGGTCTAAAGAGTAAGCGCCCTCCGCCCGACAAAAAAGCCCGCATTGCGGGCTTTTTTGTTTCCCGGTCAACTGGTTAGCCAGCTAATGCAACCTTTATTTATGGTGCGAAGTGGTCTATGTTTCAAAACGAACCGGAAGTTTGTCCGTATGTGGATGCGGGCATCATATGATAATGATGAAAAAGGAAGATCCCATGACACTAAAAATTAGAAGCTCCGTTTTCGCGCTTGCTGCCGCAGTCAGCCTTGGTGCCGCCTCCTCAGCCGTCTCCGCTCAGGAGCAGCGGTTTGTCACCATTGGTACTGGTGGGGTAACCGGCGTTTACTACCCGGCCGGTGGTGCGATCTGCCGCCTGGTCAACATGGATCGGAAGGAGCATGGCATTCGTTGTTCTGTAGAGAGCACCGGTGGTTCTGTCTATAACCTGAATGCCATCCGTGAAGGTGAGCTGGATCTGGCGGTCGCCCAATCTGACTGGCAGTACCACGCCTATAACGGCACCAGTGAATTTGAAGACGCTGGCAAGAATGAAAAGCTGCGGGCGGTATTCTCGCTGCACCCCGAGCCATTCACTGTCGTTGCGAGCAAGGGTTCCGGCATCAAGACCTTTGAGGACCTGGAAGGCAAGCGCGTCTCCATTGGTAACCCCGGCTCCGGTCAGCGAGCCACTGCGGAAGTGCTGATGAAGGAAATGGGCTGGGACCAGGATAAGTTCTCCCTGGCAGCCGAAATCAAGGCCGCAGAGCAGTCCCAGGCCCTGTGTGATGGCAATATCGATGCCTTCTTCTACACGGTTGGCCACCCATCTGGTGCGATCAAGGAAGCGACCACTTCCTGTGACAGTGTCCTGGTCAATGTGGATAATGCCGCGACCAAGAAGCTGATCGACGAGAACCCATACTATCGTAAGGCGGTTGTTCCGGGTGGCATGTACCGTGGCAGTGATGATGACGTAACGACCTTTGGTGTTGCGGCGACCTTCGTCTCTTCCACCGATGTGCCGGACGACGTTGTGTATGCGGTCGTCAAGGCTGTCTTCGAGAACTTCGACAGCTTCAAGCGCCTGCATCCGGCTTTCGGGAACCTGAACAAGGAAGAAATGGTTTCTGATGCGCTGAGTGCCCCGCTGCACCCGGGTGCTGTGAAGTACTACAAGGAAGCTGGCCTGATCGACTGATCTGTCTGCGTCTCAACACAGCGGGCCACGTGCCCGCTGTGTTGTCTCTCCGGGGATTAATCTTTCACGTAACAGGAACTATTTATGGCAACAAGCGACCCGGAAAGCGGGACTGGCATGGATGGCGGAAAAGTAAATCAGATTCTGCAGACAGAAACCGGGGGCAGGGTAGGCAGCGGAAATACGGCCATTCTTCTCTTTATCGTCCCTCTGGCGTGGTCATTGTTTCAACTCTGGATTGCGTCGCCACTGCCATTTATTTTCAATATCGGAATCTTCAACTCCACGGAAGCGCGTTCCATTCACCTGGCCTTTGCCGTGTTTCTGTCATTTACTGCCTTTCCTATGATCAAGGGACGGAACCTGCACTGTGTCCCGGTTTATGATTGGGTTCTGGCTCTGGTAGCCGCGTTTTGTGCGTCCTACCTGTATGTTTTTTACAGGGAATTGGCCAGCCGGCCCGGAGCGCCAACAACGACAGACCTATGGGTCGCGATGATTGGCCTGGTGTTGCTGTTGGAAGCAACCCGTCGAGCCCTCGGCCTTCCCCTGACCATTGTTGCCGCTGTTTTTATCACCTATTCCATCGCCGGGCCCTATATGCCCGATGTGATTGCCCACAAGGGAGTCAGTCTCAGCAAGCTGGCATCCCATCAATGGTTGGGCACTGAAGGCGTCTTTGGTGTCGCATTAGGCGTTTCTACCAGTTTCGTTTTCCTGTTTGTTCTGTTTGGCGCCTTGCTTGAGCGGGCCGGAGCCGGTAATTATTTTATTAAAGTTGCCTATGCATTACTGGGGCATATGCGTGGTGGCCCGGCCAAGGCTGCGGTTGTGTCCAGTGGCTTGAGTGGTGTGATTTCGGGGTCTTCGATAGCGAATGTTGTGACCACCGGCACGTTTACCATCCCTTTGATGAAGCGGGTCGGATTTCCTGCCACAAAGGCGGGTGCCGTTGAGGTGGCAGCGTCCACAAATGGCCAGCTTACACCCCCGATTATGGGTGCCGCTGCATTCCTGATGGTGGAATACGTTGGCATTTCCTATCTGGAAGTGATCAAGCACGCCATCCTGCCGGCGTTGATCTCCTATGTTGCCCTGATTTACATCGTTCACCTCGAAGCCTGCAAGCTGAAGATGAAAGGCGTCGAACGACTGGATCGTCCAACGCTTCCTCAGCGAATGCTGAACTGGGTGGTTCTGCTGATTGGTCTGATCGCCCTGACGCTTATCGTCTATTACGGTATTGGCTGGATCAAAGATTGGCTGGGTGAAGGGGCGCCCTGGGTTCTGGGCCCTCTGCTTGTTCTGGTTTATGTCGGGTTGGTCGGATACGCCACCCGCTTCCCCGAACTTGAGATTGACGACCCGAACAAGGAAATGGGTGATCTGCCTCCGGTTGGTCCCACTGTAAAGACGGGGCTGTATTTTCTGCTGCCGGTTGTTGTGCTGGTATGGTGTCTGACCGTAGAGCGTTTCTCGCCCCAGTTGTCAGCGTTCTGGGCGACCGCTTTCATGATTTTCATTGTGCTGACCCAACGCCCTCTGAAAGCATTCTTCCACAAGCAGGGCGCCTTTTTTGACAGCTTCAAGACCGGGTTTTTCGATCTTGGTCATTCTCTTGTCACCGGTGCGCGCAACATGGTCGGGATCGGTGTCGCAACCGCAACAGCGGGTATTGTGGTCGGTACAGTTACCCTTACAGGGATTGGTCTGGTGATGACAGAGTTCGTGGAATTTCTGTCCGGCGGCAATCTTCTGTTGATGCTGATCTTCACCGCGATTATCAGTCTGATTCTGGGGATGGGGTTGCCCACCACCGCAAACTATATCGTGGTGTCGACCCTGATGGCACCGGTCATCGTTACTCTGGGGGCCCAGAACGGGTTGCTCGTTCCCCTGATCGCCGTTCACCTGTTTGTGTTCTACTTCGGCATCCTGGCGGATGATACGCCGCCTGTAGGGCTGGCGGCCTACGCCGCCGCTGCAATTTCCGGGGCTGATCCGATCCGAACGGGGATTCAGGGTTTTACCTACGATATCCGGACGGCCATCCTGCCATTCATGTTTATCTTCAATACGCAGTTATTGCTGATCGGGCTGAGTGGTTGGCTGGACTTGCTGATTACCATCTTCAGTGCGGTGACGGCGATGTTGGTGTTCTCGGCGGCCACTCAGGGGTTCTGGTTTACCAAGAGCTACAAGTGGGAGTCACTGCTCCTCATTCTTATAACCTTCACCATGTTCCGGCCTGGTTTCTGGTGGGACATGATTTATCCGCCCACTGAAGACCGTCCGGGGGTGGAGATCATGGAGTATGTCGAGAGTATTCCGGCTGATAAAACCATTGTGTTGAAAGCTTCGGGTATGTCGCTGGACGGTAGTGAGGTTTCCAAGTACCTCAAGCTGGAGATTCCGGCCGGGGAGACGCCGGAAGAGAGGTTGATCGCTGCAGGCATGGAGTTGCGACCCGATGGTGACGTAATGTCTGTGGACTTCGTCGAGTTTGGTAGCCCGGCCCAGGATGCCGGCATTGACTTCGGCTGGACTATTGAAGCTGTACAGGTAGAACTTGATCGCCCGCCCAGGGAGTTGATGTTTATTCCCGCACTGATTCTGCTTGGCCTTGTGGCGTTCGGGCAGCTGCGCCGAAAAAGCAGGGAAGACGCAGCTGCTACAACGGCCTGACGGTTCCTGCGGTTAGCAAAACCCGGCATTAACCCGCCGGGTTTTTTTCTGTTAAACTCCGCTGCGAATGTGGCCCGCGGTTTGTATCGCGGATGGCCACCAACATGTGATCTTTGGTACGGATCACCGCTGAGTCCCACAGGAGAAGATAATCATGCCCGTAGTTACCCTGCCAGATGGCAGTCACCGCAGTTTTGCCGAAGCCGTCACCGTTCACGACGTGGCCGCTGATATCGGCGCAGGTCTCGCCAAGGCCGCTATTGCTGGCCGAGTTAACGGCACATTGGTGGATACCAGTTACCAGATTGAAGATGACGTTGATCTCGCCATTGTGACCGAGCGGGATGAAGACGGCGTTGATATTATCCGCCATTCCACAGCCCATCTGCTGGCAATGGCCGTCAAGGAATTGTTCCCTTCGGCCCAGGTGACTATCGGCCCCGTGGTCGATAACGGCTTCTACTACGATTTCAAGTTTGATCGCCCGTTTACCAACGAAGATCTGGCGCGTATTGAAAAGCGCATGGAGGAGTTGGCCAAGCAGGACATTCCCGTGTCGCGTTCGGTGATGTCCCGGGATGAAGCGGTCAAGCTCTTTGAAGGTATGGGTGAGGAATACAAGGTCCGAATCATTGAGGATATCCCTGGTGATGAAGACCTGTCTTTCTACCGCCAGGGTGATTTCATTGACCTGTGCCGCGGGCCTCACGTACCCAACACCGGCAAGCTCAAAGCGTTCAAGCTGACCAAGGTGGCTGGCGCCTACTGGCGGGGCGATACCGGTAACGAACAGCTCCAGCGCGTGTACGGTACAGCCTGGGGTAACAAGAAAGACCTCAAGGCCTATCTGCATCGCCTGGAAGAGGCCGAGAAACGGGACCATCGCAAGATCGGCAAGAAATTGCGCCTGTTCCATATGCAGGAAGAGGCCCCGGGGATGGTATTCTGGCATCCGGATGGCTGGTCGCTTTACCAGGAAATCGAGCAGTACATGCGCGATATCCTGCGTCGTCACGACTACAAGGAAATCAAAACGCCTCAGGTCGTTTCACGGGCGTTGTGGGAAAAGTCCGGTCACTGGGACAAATTCCATGATGACATGTTTACCACCGAGTCTGAAAAGCACGACTTTGCTATCAAACCGATGAATTGCCCGTGCCATATCCAGGTATTCAACCAGGGTCTGAAGAGCTATAAGGACCTGCCGCTGCGCCTGGCGGAATTCGGCTCCTGTCACCGTAACGAGGCCTCCGGAGCGTTGCACGGGTTGATGCGCGTTCGCGGGTTTACCCAGGACGATGCCCACATATTCTGCGAAGAAGATGCTATCCAGCAGGAAGTGTCCCGCTTCATCGATCTGCTTCACGAGGTGTACAAGGATTTCGGTTTTGATCAGATCCTCTACAAGCTGTCGACCCGTCCGGAGAAGCGTGTAGGATCCGACGAAGTATGGGACAAGTCAGAAGCGGCCCTGGAAGAAGCATTGAATCGGGAAGGTGTGGATTGGGAATTGTTGCCTGGTGAGGGCGCGTTCTACGGTCCGAAAATTGAATTCTCTCTGAAAGACTGTATCGGTCGGGTATGGCAATGCGGTACCATTCAGGTCGATTTTTCCATGCCGGGCCGCCTTGGCGCCCAGTATGTGGCCGATAATTCCGAGCGCAAGACGCCTGTCATGCTGCACAGGGCGGTCCTCGGGTCGTTTGAGCGTTTCATTGGTATCCTCATCGAGGAATACGAAGGCGCATTTCCGACCTGGCTGGCACCAACCCAGGTAGCGGTCCTCAATATCACCGATAATCAGCGTGATTATTGTCAGAATCTGGCGAAAAAGTGGGATTCTTTGGGCTATAGGGTTAATGCTGACTTGAGAAACGAGAAGATCGGCTTTAAAATCCGCGAGCACACTATTAATAAAGTTCCTTTTTTGGTTGTTGTCGGTGACAAGGAAATCGAGAACAGCGCCGTTGCAGTGAGAACCCGCAAAGGTGAAGATCTGGGAACTATGTCGCTTGAAGCGTTCGAACAGCTGCTGGCTGATGACATTCAACGCAAGGGCAGAACCAAAACGGAGATCTGATTATTAAACAGCGAGCGAATCGGGGTGGGCGCACACCTAAAGCGCCGATCAATGAGAATATTGACGCAACTGAAGTCCGCCTGATAGATGCCGAAGGCAATCAGGTCGGAATTGTTCCGATCGAAGATGCTCTCAAGCGGGCTGAAGAGGCCACTCTTGATCTGGTACAGGTTACGGATTCCGATCCGATCGTCTGTAAGATAATGGACTACGGCAAGAAGGTCTTCGAAGAGAAGAAGGCCAAGGCGGCTGCCAAGAAAAAACAGAAGCAGACGCAGGTCAAAGAGCTTAAGTTCCGTCCAGGAACTGAAGAAGGGGATTATCAGGTCAAACTACGCAACCTGGTACGTTTCCTTGAAAACGGGGACCGCGGCAAGATCACTATTCGCTTTCGTGGACGTGAGATGGCACACCAGGAAATTGGTATGAAGCTCATGGGCCGGATCGAGGCAGATATTGAAGAGCTTGCAACGGTTGAGATGCGGCCGAAAATGGAAGGCCGGCAGATGACCATGATTGTGGCTCCCCGCAAGAAGAAGTGAACCTGATCGGGTGATGATCCCCCGCGAAGCGGGGGATTTGTCGTTCAGGGACACATTTTGTTTTATTTAAAAATAGAATGCGGAGTTTTAAAAATGCCTAAGATGAAAACCAAAAGCGGAGCCACCAAGCGGTTCAAGAAAACCGCCACTGGCTTCAAGCACAAGCAGTCCTTCACCAGTCATATCTTGACCAAGAAGAGCCCCAAGCGTAAGCGTCAGCTCCGTGGTACCAAGCTGATTGCCAAGTCTGATGTGGCTTCCATCAAGCGTATGACAGCGTGCTGATTCAGCCGCTAACCATTCCTGCAAAGGTTTAAAGGTAGAAGGATTAAAGTATGGCTCGTGTAAAGCGTGGCGTGGTAGCACGTCGTCGTCACAAGAAGATTCTCAGTCAGGCCAAGGGTTATTACGGAGCGCGTAGCCGCGTCTATCGTGTAGCCAAACAGGCGGTCATCAAGGCCGGTCAGTACGCATACCGCGACCGTCGCAACCGTAAGCGCGCATTCCGTGCACTGTGGATTGCTCGTATCAACGCGGGTGCCCGTGCCAACGGCCTGTCCTACAGCCGTCTGATCGCTGGTCTGAAGAAGGCTAACGTTGAGATCGATCGTAAGGTTCTGGCCGATCTGGCCATGAACGAGCAGCAGGCATTTGCTGCCGTAGTTGAGAAGGCCAAAGCGTCCCTGTGATCGCTTAAGCTCTTTCATCGATTACTCATCGATCCGGGCGTTCCCATGATTTCATGGTGACGTCCTCTAATAGGGGAAGGGCGCGCTCTTCCCCTATTTTTGTTTACAGATACTTGTTTTAGTACTCCCATTTCTGGTTTGGAGCAGGGTCAATGGAAAACCTGGAGCAACTGGTTCAGGACGGGTTGGCTGCGGTAGAAAGCGCCGACAGCTTGCAGGCACTTGATCAAATTCGTGTTGAATACCTAGGCAAGAAGGGTGTGATCACCCAGCAGGCAAAGACGCTGGGCAAGCTGTCCGCCGAAGAGCGCCCCGCTGCCGGCCAGAAGATCAACGAGGCCAAGGGCCAGGTAGAGCAGGCCATCAATGCCCGCCGTTCTGACCTTGAGCGCGCTGCCATCGAGCAAAAGCTGGCCAGCGAATCCATTGATGTTACCTTGCCCGGCCGTGGCCAGGACCTGGGTGGGCTGCACCCGGTAACCCGCACGCTTCAGCGTATCGAGAACTTCTTCGCCCGTGCTGGCTATACCGTGGAGCAGGGTCCTGAGATCGAAGACGACTATCATAACTTCGAAGCCCTCAATATTCCCGGTCATCACCCGGCCCGTGCCATGCACGATACCTTTTATTTCAATCCTGGTACGTTGCTCCGCACTCATACCTCACCGGTACAGATCCGTACCATGGAAGCAGGAAAGCCTCCATTTCGCATGATCTGCCCGGGGCGGGTCTATCGCTGTGACTCCGACATGACCCACACCCCGATGTTCCACCAAGTGGAAGGGTTGCTGGTAGAAAAGGATGTCAGTTTTGCTGATCTCAAGAGTACGGTTGAAGAGTTCCTGAGGGTGTTCTTTGAGCGTGACCTGGAAGTTCGATTCCGTCCTTCCTACTTCCCGTTCACCGAGCCGTCCGCGGAAGTGGATATCGAGTGGGGGCGTGAGGCCGATGGTAGCATCAAGTGGCTGGAAGTCATGGGCTGCGGGATGGTACACCCGAAAGTATTTGAACATTGCGGTATTGATGCTGAAGAGTACCGTGGCTTTGCCTTTGGTCTGGGGGTTGAGCGCCTGGCCATGCTTCGCTACGGCGTTAATGATCTGCGCATGTTTTTCGAGAACGATCTGCGGTTTCTGCGCCAGTTCCGGTAACACAGCGATCGACAGGCAATTCAATTAACAGGCAAAACCGCATCAGGACAAGGCAAATACCATGAAATTCAGTGAACAGTGGCTGCGCGAATGGGTTAACCCGGCACTCAACACCCAGGAATTAATGGATCAGATCACCATGGCTGGGCTGGAAGTGGACGGCTTCGAACCGGTTGCGGGGCAATTCAGCGGTGTGGTTGTCGGGGAAGTGATCTCCGTCGAGCCGCACCCGGATGCTGACAAGCTTCGCGTATGTCAGGTCAGCAATGGCCAGGACACGGTGCAGGTGGTCTGCGGCGCGCCGAATGTGCGTGACGGGCTCAAGGTTCCGTTTGCTGTGGTGGGTGCGGTGCTCCCCGGTGATTTCAGGATCAAGAAAGCCAAGCTGCGCGGGCAGCCTTCCGAAGGCATGTTATGTGCCGAGTCAGAGCTGGGGTTGTCGGATAGCCACGACGGATTGATGGAATTGCCTGCGGATGCGCCTACTGGTCAGGATCTGGGGGATTACCTCAAGCTCAACGATGTGACGATTGATGTCGACCTGACACCCAATCGGGCGGACTGCCTTTCCATCAAAGGAATTGCCCGGGAAGTGGGCGTGCTGAACAGCATGGTGGTTGATGCGCCGGAAATTGAACCGGTGGAAGCGGTCCACTCTGAAGTACCGGATATCGCTGTAAAGGCTCCGTCTGGTTGCCCCCGTTATCTGGGTCGCATTCTTCGCAATGTGAACCTGCAGGTCGAATCTCCGTTGTGGATGCAGGAAAAACTCCGGCGCTCTGGTATCCGTTCCATTGATGCAGCAGTGGACGTTACCAATTACGTCATGCTGGAGCTGGGCCAGCCGATGCACGCCTTTGATCGTGATGAGATCAAGGGCGGGATTGTGGTACGGATGGCGGAGCAGAGCGAAAAGCTGGTGTTGCTGGACGGTCAGGAAGTGGAGCTGACAGCCGAAACACTGATCATTGCGGATCATGAAAAACCGGTGGCCATCGCCGGTGTCATGGGCGGCGAGCATTCTGGTGTGAGTACGGCAACCCGTGATCTGGTGCTGGAGTCCGCCTATTTCGATCCCATTTCTCTGGCAGGCAAGGCCCGTCATTATGGTCTGCATACGGATGCCTCCCATCGTTTCGAGCGGGGTGTGGATTATGAGCTCGCCCGTGACGCCATGGAGCGTTGCACGGCGTTGCTGATGGATATCGTGGGCGGTGAACCCGGAGATATTGTTGAAGTGGTCAGCGATGAACACTTGCCAGCGGATCGAACTATCGACCTGCGTGAGCAGCGCGTGGCCGACGTACTGGGCCTGGCTATTGACCGCACCACGGTAGAGGAAATCCTGACCCGTCTCGGTTTGCATATCGACAAGCTGCTGAAGGATGGCTGGTGTGTGCACGTGCCGACGTTCCGCCCGGACATCTCTATTGAGGAAGATCTGATTGAAGAGATTGGCCGGATCTACGGATACAACAACCTGCCGGTCACCGAGCCTGTAGGTTCCCTGGGGCTGCGCCCTGAGGAGGAGGCCGTTCGCCCGGTGTCTGCCATTCAGAACTACTTTGTTGCCCGTGGCTATCAGGAAGCCGTGACCTACAGTTTTGTAGATCCCAAAGTTCAGCAACTGGTTGATCCTGAACGTGAAGGCATTGAATTGGCGAATCCGATTTCCTCGGATCTGTCGGTCATGCGTACAAGCCTGTGGAGTGGCTTGCTGAAGACCGTCGCCCATAACCAGAACCGGCAACAGCCTCGTATCCGCTTGTTTGAAACAGGCCTGCGCTTCCTGAAGAATGGCGATGCCATTGACCAGCAGCCAATGCTGGCGGGCGTTGTGGTGGGCTCGCAACTGCCTGAAAACTGGGTGAATGGCCGCAGGGCCGCTGACTTCTTCGATGTCAAAGGAGAGCTTGAAAGCCTGTTCCGTCTCCTGGGTATCGACATTCAGTTTCTGGCCAGTCAGCATCCGGCACTACATCCGGGGCAAACGGCGGAGCTGGTACGCGACGGTGAACATGTTGGCTGGCTCGGCACATTGCACCCACAAGTTCAGAAAAATCTTGAACTTAATGGCGCGATCCTAATGTTTGAGCTATCCTTGAATTCGATCGTCTCCGGATATGTGCCTAATTTCAAAGAAATTTCAAAATTCCCTGAAGTTCGGCGAGATTTGGCTATTATTATCGGAAACGATGTGGCGTTTGCCGATGTGGAGCGTGTAGCCAAAAAACATGCTGGTGAGCGCCTGACGGCGTTGCGTGCGTTTGATGTCTATGAAGGCGAAAGCCTGGGTGAAGGTAACCGCAGCCTTGCCCTCAGCCTTTTCTGGCAGCATCCTGATCGCACGCTCAACGAAGAAGAGGTGCACTCGCTCTTTAACGGTGTCATTGATGCGTTGAAGGAAGAGTTGGGGGCAACACTGAGGAGTTAACAGATGGCGGCGTTGACGAAAGCGGAAATGGCTGAGCGCTTGTACGAGGAACTGGGCTTGAACAAACGCGAAGCCAAGGAAATGGTTGAAGCTTTTTTCGATGAAATCAGAGGCGCACTCAGCCATAACGAGCAGGTGAAGCTCTCCGGATTCGGCAACTTCGATCTGCGTGACAAGAAGCAGCGGCCGGGACGGAACCCGAAAACCGGTGAGGAAATACCGATCAGTGCACGGCGGGTCGTTACGTTTCGTCCAGGGCAGAAATTAAAACAGAAAGTAGAAACGTATGTTGGAACCGAGTCATAACAACGAATTACCCGTTATCCCGGGTAAGCGCTATTTCACCATTGGTGAAGTGGCGGAGTTGTGTGCCGTAAAAGCGCACGTACTCCGTTATTGGGAGCAGGAATTTCCTCAGTTATCGCCGGTCAAGCGCCGTGGGAATCGCCGTTACTATCAAAGAGCGGACGTGATTACCATCCGCCAGATCCGGAGCTTACTCTACGATCAGGGCTATACCATTGGCGGCGCCAAGCAGAAGCTGAGCAGCCATGAGGTGAAAGATGACACCTCACAGTACAAGCAGCTGATCCGGCAAATGATAACCGAGCTGGAAGACGTGCTCGACGTGTTGAACGCGCCATTGCGTTGATCCGCGCGGGTCGGTCGAAAAACCGAAGGTTCGCCTTCGGTTTTTTTATGTCTGCAATAAGTATCGACTATGCTGATTGATGTTGTTGCGTCTACTAACCGAAACACAGGGACAGGATATGGCCTTGAAACTTCACACTATTGTTTGCAGTACCCGCCCGGGGCGTGTTGGCCCTGCGGTCGCTACCTGGTTCAATGACTTTGCCAACAGTCAGGGGCAGTTTGAAAGCAGCCTGGTGGACCTGGCTGACTTCAACCTGCCAGTCTACGATGAGCCCAGGCATCCGCGTATGCAGCAATACGAGCATGAACACACGAAAGCGTGGTCCCGGAGTGTTGCCGCGGCTGATGCCTACGCGTTTGTGATTCCCGAATACAATTACTGCCCGTCTCCGGCCTTTATCAACGCACTTGATTATGTTTACAGCGAATGGAACTACAAGCCCTGTGGCTTTGTCAGTTACGGCGGTGTGTCTGGCGGTTTGAGGTCGGCACAGGTCTCAAAGCAACTGGTCACGACCCTGAAAATGATGCCGATGGTCGAAGGTGTCATGGTGCAGATGCCGTGGGAGTTAATAGACGAGAATAAAACCTTCAAGGCCTCTGAGCACCACGAAAGCTCGGGTAAGGCCATGCTGGAAGAAATGGCCAAATGGGCGCAGGCTCTCAAGACCATGCGTTGAATCAATGAAAGGAGTGATGCCGTGAGTAATATATTGGCAGAAGCGGGGCAGACGTGTGATGTGACCGTTTCCCCTTGCAGTGCTGTTGAGCTGATTCTGACGCCAAGAGAGACCGATCTCGGTGGCTTCTCCGTCAGGCGTTTGTTGCCCACAGCGAAACGGAAAATGGTTGGCCCCTGGATTTTCTTTGATCACATGGGACCGGCACATTTCCCCGCAGGGCAGGGTATCAATGTGCGACCTCATCCACACATTGGTATCGCGACCGTCACGTACCTGTTCGAAGGGGAGATCCTGCACAGGGATTCTCTGGGAAGCCTGCAACCCATTCGTCCGGGGGATATCAACCTGATGGTTACGGGAAGTGGCATGGTGCATTCCGAACGGGAGCGCCCGGAAGTCACGGCGACAGATCATACCCTCCATGGCCTTCAACTCTGGCTCGCCCTGCCAGAGCAAGACGAGGAGATTGAACCGTCGTTTCATCACTACCCGAGCAATGACGTGCCAGCGGTAGATGTCGACGGCGTACCCGTGAGGGTGATGATGGGGAGTGCCTACGGCAGGACATCCCCGGTCCGACTGTTCTCCGATACCCTCTATGTAGAAGCCCATTTGCAGCCTGGACAGAGCCTGACTCTGCCTGAGGCAGAAGAGCGAGGGGTATACGTCGCCAGCGGTTCCCTGAGGGCTCAGGATACCGATATGCCCGCCCAGTCTATGACGATCTTCGCCAATCAGCCGGGTATTACGATTACAGCAGTGGAAGAATCACGGATTGCGCTGATCGGCGGTGCTCCAGTGGGCAAGCGGTTTATCGAATGGAATTTCGTGTCCAGTCGTAAGGAGCGCATTGAGCAGGCCAAAAATGACTGGACGGAGGGCCGGTTTGATAAAGTGCCCGGGGATGAGGTGGAGTTTATTCCGTTGCCCCACAAATGAGAGGAAACCGGCGCCCGGTTCTCAGCAGGGCGTCAGGAGTTTTCCCTGGCCAGTGCTATAAGGTCCTGGCGAATCTCGTCTGTGCTCAGGTCAGGTCTGAGTAACAGGCGAGCTTTGCCGTCCCGGTCAAATACATACACAGCGCTGCTGTGAGAGACCGCGTAGTTGCCGTCAGCATCGGGCTCGTCATAACCGAAGGTGGTGCGATAGCGTTTGGCAAGTTCCCGTAGTTCTGGCTCGTTGCCGGTCAGGCCTACGATCCGCTTATCGAAAAAATCAACGTAACGGGCCAGACGTTCCGGGGTGTCTCTTTGAGGATCGACGCTGACAAACAGGGTCTGTGTTTGAGACTGTAGTTCAGGTGGCATGGCCTTTATCGCCTGGCTGAGCTTCTGGAGTGTCGTTGGACAGACATCCGGGCAGGAAGTGAAGCCAAAAAACAGTAACCGTATCTGCCCGTCCAAATCGCTCGCCGTGACAGTTTCGCCCGAGGTGCCGGTCAGCTCAAACGCCAGCTCTGGCATCAGGCCCTGAATATCTTTGCCATGCCACGAACTGTCTTCTCCCAGGCAACCACTCAGCACGATTGTCGCGATCAGGATCAGGGGCAGATTCAGCCATGACCGAAAGTTAGCGGGAAAGTGGGAATTCATGAAGTTGTTACCTTGATCGAGGTGGATCGAGTCGAGTATTTGCCATCTTCGTGCATCGCCCGTCGCAAAATGATCAGAATACCCAGAATGCTCATCATGGCGGGCGGAATCCAGGTAATCAGTCCTCCGATCAGTTGGTCGGTTGCCGGTTCCATGGGCCATGCCCGGCCACACACTTCGTAGACGTCGTAAACCATGCCCCGGGAAAAGACGATGATGGCCCCTAGAATCATCTGAGGTATCGCGACCAACGCAAGGATCAGCATGCGCTTGCCATAGCCCAGAGAGGAGCTGAGAGCGGGAGAGCGGGGGTCAAAGATCAGCCACCAGAAGAGCAGGCCATCAAGCAGCATGCTCCAGTTCATGATCCAGTAGAGATTGCGGCTCAGCATCGCGTCAAAGTGGATTGGTGGCCATAACCAGAAATAGATCAGTCCCACGAACAGTGCGGAGGCGATTAACGGCTGCTGGAGGCCACGATACACAAATCCCACCGGTTGCAGGGCACCTTTGAGTCCGGGGCTTATCCGGTCGTACCAGAAGCGCATCACCGGTAACGGGTTGGACAGAGCAATCAGGAAGGGGCCGAGGTGGTGAAGAATCAGGTGTTGGCCCCGGTGAACGAAAAACATGTACTGGGAGTAGTAATCAAATCGGGTCTGCATAACGCCGTAGCACAGCATCACGCCCAGTATAAAGGTCATGGTTCGACCGGTGCCCGGTCGGTCACCTTCTGGCATGCGCAGAACACCATAGCCGTAGAAGGCCAGCACCAGCATATAGCTCAGAACGGTTAATGCTGAGAAATCGTAGGGTGCGACATAGTCAATAATGGACATGAGGGCGCCAGCAATTAGAACGCATTGGTGTTTTTGTTAAGGATTCTGAGTGTTGCCGGAAATGAAATGAATTACAAGATGGTGGACTCTGAAAGTCTGACTTGCATTCAGATAAAACAAAGCCCGGACCTTTCGGCCCGGGCTTTGTTTGAGGAATTGGTCGGGACGGCAGGATTTGAACCTGCGACCCTCTGCACCCCATGCAGATGCGCTACCAAGCTGCGCTACGCCCCGAAACGCTGTTAGCCAGAGAGAAACTTGGGAGAAATCTCAGTGGCTTAGCGGGAGCGAAGTCTACACCAGCCCAAACCAAAAATAAACAGGCTTTTGGCGATTAGGCTGGATTTTAATGGAGCTTGGTTTCTCGCAACTTGATGATCATTTCCGGTGGTCCGAAGGTGTCTGGTTGAGCTTCCGGCCAGTATTTATCGAATACACCGAGACCGGTTTTCCCTTTCAGCAAGGCCCCTGGCTCAAGAAAGGGCAGCATGTCCATATAGGAATGAACCTCGCTCTTCGATGTGCGTTGAATGATGTGCTCCGGTCCCAGTTCGGATGGATGGTTCAGACCGGAAGCTTCAAGGAGGTTCTGGAGGGCGTCCAGGGTGTTTTTATGATAGTTGTAAACCCGGCGACTCTTATCGGCTACGTCCAGTTTGTTGCCGCGACGGGGATCCTGCGTGGCAACTCCGCTGGGGCAGCGACCGGTATGACAGTTCTGGGCCTGGATACACCCCAGGGAAAACATATAGCCGCGTGCGGCGTTACACCAGTCTGCGCCGAGGGCAAGAGTGCGGGCGATGTTAAAGGCGGATGTGATCTTGCCAGCGGCGCCAATGGCAATGTCTTCGCGCAGATTGGTGCCTACGAGGGTGTTGTGTACCAGTAGCAAGGCTTCCTTCATGGGCATTCCCAGGCGGTTGATGAATTCCAGCGGGGCAGCGCCGGTGCCGCCTTCACCGCCATCCACGACGATAAAATCCGGCCTCCTGCCGGTTTCCAGCATGGCCTTGACGATCGCAAACCATTCCCATGGGTGTCCGATCGCGAGTTTGAAGCCAACTGGCTTGCCTCCCGACAGAATCCTCAGTCGTTCGATGAATTCCAGCATCTCTATGGGAGTACTGAAGGCCGAGTGTTTTGCCGGAGACACCACATCTTCACCAACCGGCACCCCTCTCGCTTCCGCGATTTCCGGTGTTACTTTGGCGCCGGGCAAGATGCCGCCATGGCCGGGTTTTGCCCCTTGGGACAGTTTGAGCTCTATCATTTTCACCTGATCCAGAGTGGCGTTTTTAACGAACATGTCTTCGTTGAACGTGCCATCCGGATGGCGACAACCGAAATAACCGGAACCAATTTCCCACACCAGGTCGCCGCCTGGCTCACGGTGGTATCGGGAAATCGAGCCTTCCCCGGTATCGTGGTAGAAATGGCCCATTCTGGCGCCTGTGTTCAGGCTGAGAATGGCATTGGCGGAGAGAGAACCAAAACTCATGGCCGAGATGTTGAACACGCTGGCACTGTAGGGTTTATCGCACTGTTTACCAATAAGAATCCGGAAATCGCTGCCGTCCAGTCGCGTCGGGATCAGGGAGTGGTTCATCCACTCGTAGCCTGGCTCATACATGCTTAGTTGGGAGCCGAATGGGCGCTTGTCCAGCACATTTTTGGCACGTTGATAGACAATGCTTCGTTGTTCCCTCGAGAAAGGACGTTCTTCGGTATCGGATTGAATAAAGTACTGGCGTATTTCCGGGCCAATAGATTCCAGGATATAGCGGAAATTGGCGAGGATAGGGTAGTTACGGCTCACGGTGTGCCGGCGCTGCACCATGTCCCAGGTGCCGATGGCGGTAAGAGCACCGAAAATGACCGGCAGCAGGTACCATCGTTCCAGAAAGATGCTGAGCGGCGCGGTGATCAGCAGTCCCGCGATACTCAAGGCATAGGTGGTGTACCTCAGGGGGAAGGTCGTGGTTTTCTCCATGGCGTCCTCTCGGTTCCTCTATTGTTTTCCGGCTGCTGACCAGTGTACTTGTTTACGGGCCAGATCCATCAACTCCGTCAGTCGATCTCGCTTTGACGGCGACACCTGACAATTTGGTCTATGCTCAGAGTGTTAGTGGCTGTGGGATGCGTCTTTGATGTTTTGAACTCAAATCACTAGACTGGCGTCCCTGTAAAGCTTTGAATCTTAATTGTTAGTAATCATTCTGAACGGGAGATTCCAACTGTGGGCGACGTTGTAAAAGACGAGTACCAGACGGATTACGTCGCGGGCCAGGATAATGTAAATCCTTTTGGCCTCGACCTACATGCACCGGTATTCCCGATTACGGCGATATTGGTGGTGCTTTTTGTTGTCGGAACGCTGATGTTTCCGGCCGAGTCAAAAGAAATGCTCGATGGGGCGAAATGGAACATCATTGGCACCTTTGACTGGTTTTTCCTGCTCAGCGCCAACGTTTTTGTGGTGGTATGTCTGGCGCTTATCTTTATGCCGGTAGGAAAGATTCGGATTGGCGGTATGGATGCCAAGCCTGAGTTTTCGACCATCTCCTGGTTCGCCATGCTGTTTGCGGCTGGTATGGGGATTGGCCTGATGTTCTGGGCGGTAGCTGAACCAACGGCCTATTACACCGGGTGGTACGAAACGCCCTTCAATGTGGAAGCGAATACCCCCGCAGCGAGTGAGATGGCGATGGGCGCCACTATGTATCACTGGGGTCTTCACCCGTGGGCCATCTATGCGATTGTCGCTCTTTCCCTCGCGTTTTTTGCCTACAATAAGGGGATGCCGCTGACTATCCGCTCGGCGTTTTTCCCGCTACTGCGTGATAAGGTTTGGGGTTGGCCCGGTCACATTATCGATGTGCTGGCAGTGCTTGCGACTATTTTTGGTCTTGCCACTTCGCTGGGTTTTGGTGCCCAACAAGCGGCCTCGGGCCTGGAGTATCTGTTCGGAGTTTCGTCCGGTATCAATGTCCAGATGGCCATCATCACCGGTGTTACCGCAGTCGCTCTGGTTTCGGTTCTGCGTGGTCTTGACGGTGGTGTGAAAGTTCTTAGTAACTTCAACATGGCGCTGGCGGGCATCCTGCTATTCTTCATTATCTTTGCTGGTCCCACCATGACCATCATTGAAACTATGTGGGTGACTTCATCCACTTATGTGGCCAACATTATTCCGTTGAGTAATCCATTCGGCCGTGAAGATGAAGCCTGGTTCCACGGCTGGACGGTGTTCTACTGGGCGTGGTGGATTTCCTGGTCACCGTTCGTCGGCATGTTTATCGCCCGTGTTTCCAAGGGCCGCACAGTGCGTGAATTCGTGACAGCAGTGCTGATCATTCCCACCGTTATTACGGTTGTCTGGATGAGTGCTTTCGGTGGTTCTGCCCTGGAACAGATCCAGCAGGGAATCGGTGCGCTGGCAGAGAATGGCCTGACCGATGTGTCCCTGGCCATGTTCCAGATGTTTGCCAACCTGCCGCTGACGGGCATTATCTCCTTTATCGGGATCGTGCTGGTGCTGGTGTTCTTTGTGACTTCGTCGGATTCAGGTTCCCTGGTGGTTGACAGCATTACCGCCGGTGGTAAAACCGATGCCCCGACTGTCCAGCGTGTCTTCTGGGTAATCATGGAAGGCGCGATTGCCGCGGCGCTGATCTTCGGTGGCGGTGAGGATGCCCTTGGAGCCATTCAGGCAAGCGCCATTTCCGCAGGTCTACCGTTCACTGCCATATTGCTGATTATGACGTGGGGGCTGTTGAAAGGCCTGACCCATGAACGGAAACTGCTGATTGCCGAAGGCAAGCTGTCATAGTTTTAGGTTGAATAAAAAACCGGAGCTCAAGGGCTCCGGTTTTTTTTTGCCTACATTTCGGGGCAGGACGCTATTGTTGGCTTGAGAAAGCATCCATGGCGAAGCGGGCGCGCTGCTCCGGGGTAAAGTGATGCCTCTTGAGGCCCTCAATGGCGCGCAGGCGTGGTACAAGCCCCCGACCATTAGCCATCTGAATAGCCAGTCCCGGGCGTGCATTCAATTCCAGAAGCAACGGTCCCTCGTTAATGTCGACCACTAAATCCACACCCATATAGCCAAGGCCGGTAGCTTCATAGCACCGGGATGCCATGGTCAGCATCTCTTCCCAGTCAGCTATATCAATGTTTTCCAGGGCAAGGCCTGTGTCCGGGTGCAATGTGATCGGTCGGTTGAATTGTACGGAGTTCAGGCTCTTTCCCGTACCGATGTCCAGGCCTACACCGACTGCACCCTGGTGAAGATTGGCCTTGCCGTCGGAGGCGGTCGTCGCCAGCCGAAGCATCGCCATGACGGGATAGCCCTGGAAGATGATAATGCGAATGTCAGGGACACCCTGATGCGAGTATTTGGCCAGTCCCGGCACTGACTCCACCAGATTTTCGACAATAGCAACGTCTGGTGTTCCAGCCAGGGAGTACAAGCCCGCGAGTATGTTGGACAGGTGCCTTTCAAGGTAAGCGGCAGGCACTCGGGCGCCAGAAGCCTTGATAAACTCATCTCCGTCACGGCCAGTGATGACCGTGATGCCCTTGCCGCCGGAACCCTTGGCGGGCTTTATCGCAAAGCCTGTCAGGTCTTCCGCCATTTCCCGGAAGTGCGGGATTTCGTGTTGCTGTCGAACAACTTGCAGCAGCTTGGGTGTTTTGACACCGTATTCAGCTACCACCAGCTTGGTTTTCAGCTTGTTGTCCACTAACGGATAAGACGTTCGGTCGTTGTACCGGGAGATATAATCGACATTTCTCCGGTTCATGTTGAGCATGCCCAGCCGGGTCAGTGCGCGGGGAGAAATCCAGTCCATCAGTCGTAAGCCTTCATCGGGGTGAAGCGACGAAGTTCACTCAGCTTGTAGCCTGTATACTGACCCATCAGCAGAATGAGGCCGAGCACGACGAAGTGCAGCTCCGGGAAGTTGAAGGTCAGGTGCCGGGACAGTGGCGCGTCCATCACCAGGAACGCACATACCGCCACAAACAGGCTGCCGGCTCCCTGCACAACGACTTCATGGGCGCCTTCTTCTTCCCAGAGTATGGACATACGTTCAATCGTCCAGGCAATGATGACCATCGGGAAGAAGGTTACGGTCATGCCGGTATTGAAGCCCATCTGATAGCCGACAATACTCAGGCCCGCAGTGATAAATATCACCAGGATGATCAACGCGGATATTCGTGACACCAGTAGCAGGTTCAGGCTGGACAGGTAACCGCGCATCAGCAGGCCTATGGCAACCACCGAGGTGAAGGCAATAAGTCCTGGAAGCAGGTTGGTCTGAACAAATGCCACCGCAATCAGGACTGGCATGAAGGTGCCTGAGGTTCGAATACCGATCACGATGCGCATGAAGGCAACCATGAGGGCGCCGAGCGGAAGCAGGAGCAGCATCCGGAACATGCTCTGTTCTTCTACTGGAAGCTGGTAGAGGCTCAGGAACCCGAAGCCATTCTCTTCGGATTGCATGGCAGCCAGCTGCAAGGCAGGTATGGTCTGCCTCAGTATTGAAAAGCTGACGCTGGAATCGTCCCCACCTACAACATCCAGCAGGGATGCCGCCCCCTGACGCCAAAGAAGTGTGTCTTCCGGTAGCCCCTGTTCCCCGGATTTGGGATCGAAAGTAAGCCACTCGTCACCGTTATAGATCTGCAGGAACGGCGTCAGTCCCTGGCGTCGCCGGGCATCTTCGAGCTTGAGCCCATCGGCGGTTCGCGCGGGAATGCCTGCATGGTTTAGCATGCGGACCAGGAGGTCCAGGTGGTTGGTTCCGGAGACCAGCAGTGTTGTGTTCTGTGCCTGGGTATCCGGTTGCATCAGCCGGATCAGCTCGCGCGTCATGCTTTCAGGCGTGCTGGAACGTTCCTCAGCCTGCATGAGTATTTCACGTACGGCGGTTGCCTGTGGTTCTTCCCAAAAGACGGAAATCGGCTTTGGCGCTCTGCGAGGGCGGTCCCGGTTGGCATTCGGATCGGGAATGAACTGAGTCTTGAAGTAGAGGGTTTGCGGTCCTATCACGTCACGTTTGGACCATTCGGCTCTCCGGCTCCCTTCCTTTTCGACGACCGAAAAGCCATAGCCGGGAGAGGCTGCCTGTTCTGAAAGGATACGGAATCCCGGAGACTGCTCAGGAATGTTCAGGCTGGCCAGCACTGGTTCGTTTGCGGCGTTGAAATCGATCCTGGCTTCAACCATCCAGACCGGGCGTTGTTCTCCTGTGAGCCAGGGTATGCCCAATTCTACATGGCGCCAGATAGCTAGTGCCGTTCCGGCTAAAATCAGCAGGGCAATAGCGGTGAAAAATGGAATTCGGGAGCGGGAAGTCACGAGTCATCCCCGTTGTTTTGGGTGAGTGATGAAGGCAGTTCGGTGGCAAACTCTTTGCCAACGTCGATGAGCATCATGTCCCGGAGTATATTTCTCCCAATCAGGACATTGTGTGACAGGTGTCTGCGGTCGGTCAGGGTGAATTCAGCGACTTGCTGGTGATCTCCTATGGCAAACTGGAGCTCGACCACCACCCGCCGGTCTGCTTCGTCCGCGCTGGACTGGATGATTCTGACGCGGCGGGAAACTTCTTTTTCCATAGTGACGTATTCTTCACTACCCGGAACCGGGACTTCAAAGCGAACCCAGTTATTGCTGTCGCGTTCGAACTTTGTGATGTTGCGTGCGTCAATGGACGACGTTTCCGCGCCGCTGTCTATGCGGGCGTTATACACAATGCCGGGGCCCGCCAGGTAGAACTTTTCCAGCTCACCGACAATGAGCTTGCCTTTCAGTCTGTCAGCGCGGCCTTTCGAAGGCTGGTTTGTGACTGAGGGGCATGCTTGTGCGGTGACCGGAGGGCACTCGGGTTTTTCGATTTTCTGTTCGATGGCTTCGAGGATAGTCCGGGTGGAGGTGTTGTTGATCTCCACCAGCTTGTCGTGTCGGGCCGTGGCGTTTCCCTCCATGGTAACCAGGGTGGCGCGCTGGGATTGAACAGAACCGTTAAGTTTGTCCAGGTTTTCCTTGGGCACCATTAAATAACGGTCCGCTGAACAACCGGACATTACAAGCAGAATAACGAGAATAGCCAGCGGCTTCCCGCATCGAAAACGCGTTGAGAACATCTAAAACCCCTGAACCTGCGACCCCGTCAGTTTGTCAATCTGGGCCCGCCATGAAGACCTGCAAATATCCGCAGTAAGATACTCGCAGGAGGAGTATACAACAACCGATGTGTGTGGTTGCTTTACAGTTGGTTAAGAGTCAGAAATTTTTACGGTTTTGCGGGGTATTCAGGCTTCGTTAAATAAATTGCTGTTGCCCCAGTACTTCCTCGGAGCGCAGGTATTCCTGAATGACGGGGGAGCAGTTCAGGTAAAACAGCAACAATTCCCTTTGGATATCCTGATCCTGAATGCGTGAAGCAAAGTGAATCAGCGCCCGGATATTTTCGTCTCGGGATTCATCGGCGCCGCTGAAGGACTTGCCATACCGGCCTTTCAGCAGCGCGGTCAGTCGCTCAAGGTGGAATTCACCCGTGTGGGTAATATGGGGCAGTAGCCGAAAACGGGTGCCTCGGGCGTCATTATTTCTGCAGCCCAGGCCACCCGCGTAGCCGGATTGGGAAAATTCCGATCCCAGTTTTCTCCAGAGCTCTTTCAGCATAATGAAATCCTGTTCTTCCTATCGCTCCGGAACCGCGGCGACCCGGTTAAAAACCGTTAATGCAATCGTGGCGACAGAACACATTACTCTTTTAGTTTATATTACGGCTTGAGTCCATAAGTGAAGGCAACGTCTTTGCCTGTTTTGCCAAGCCGTCGAGGTTTGCATATTCAGGGTATCCAACAGGACGTCCAGAAATGAAAAAAGGTTCCCGTTAACAGGAGGAAAGTGTGCCCGAGGCCGTTGCAGAAATTGTCCGGAATGAGCCCGTGATTTTCAGTGTTGTTGCCTCTCTTTTGTTACTGGTTGGTGTGCTGGTGATTGTGATGGCCCGGAGCAGCCGCGTGAGAATAGCTCAGTTGGAATCGGAGAGAGCCGAGTATCAACGGCGGTCTGAATCCCTGGCGAATGAGCTGGGAGAGGCACGGATAGAGTTACGTGAATACGAAGTGACTCTGGCCAGTGAACGGCGTTCCAGTACAGAGAAGCTGGCGTTGCTGGAGCATAACCGGGATGCCCTGAAGCAGGAATTCGAGAACCTGGCCAATCGTATTTTCGATCAGAAAAGTGAACGTTTCAGCCAGCAGACCCGCACCAGTCTGGACAGCTTGCTTAATCCCTTTCGAGATCAATTACAGGACTTCCGCAAACGTGTGGAAGACGTTTATACCTCCGAGACCCGGGACCGCCAGGCATTGCGGAGTGAAATCAAATCCTTACAGGATCTTAACCGACAAATCACTGAAGAGGCTGCTAGCCTTACTCGCGCTCTGAAGGGCGATAAGAAAATCCAGGGTAACTGGGGCGAGTTGATACTGGAACGGGTTCTGGAGCGCTCGGGGCTGCGCAAAGGAGTGGAATACGAAACCCAGGGCAGTTATCGCGATGATGATAATCAGCTGCTGCGCCCGGATGTGGTGGTGCATCTGCCCGACAACCGTAATCTGGTAGTGGATTCCAAGGTCTCACTGGTGGCATATCAACAGTGGATCAACGAAGAAGACGAGGGCGCAAAGGCGGAGGCACTTCAACAACATGTTGAGGCCGTTCGCACACATATCCGAACCCTGAGTGAGAAAGACTACAGTCAGTTGAACGGGCTCCACTCGCCGGATTTTGTGCTGCTGTTCATGCCGATCGAGCCATCGTTCGTGGCAGCTTTCCAACAGGACGAGAACCTCTTCGCAGAAGCGTTTGAGCGAAAGATTATTGTAGTAACACCAACCACTTTGTTGGCCACGCTTCGGACCATCGAGAATATCTGGCGTTACGAACGGCAAAGCCAGAACGCACAGCGTATTGCCGACCGGGCCGGAGCGGTTTACGACAAGCTTCGGGTTTTCGTGGAGTCCATGGAGAAACTCGGGGCGCAGCTCCACACGGCACAAGGCAGTTATGACGCTGCCATGAATACGTTGACCCGGGGCCGTGGAAACCTCGTGTCCCAGGCGAACCGCTTTGTCGAGCTTGGGGTTCGTGTTAAAAAAGAGTTACCCAAGGTCATTATGGATCAGGCAGAAGTGGATCCCGATGACGACGAAGAGTTCAGAGCGTCCGACCCGGCATCCGCAAGCGCCGGTGAATTTGCGGACAACCAGCAGGAGTAGAGGCAATGGTAAAAACATCTCGAAAGGGGCATAAACTGGCCTGTAGCCTGGTTTTTGCCTCGTTGCTCGTGACCACTGTGGCCCAGGGCACGTCGTTGGCCCAGGAGCATGAAGTCCGCCGCCTTATGCTGGCTACCGAGGAAGCCGTCGCCGCCAAGAGCTGGGGGGAGGCCGCTGAATATCTTAACCGGCTACAAGGCCTCGAGGGCGTAAAACCCGTGGATTATTATTATTTCCGTGGGCGTGTCATGCAGGAATCGTCCCATTTCAATGAAGCACAATCTGCACTGGAAGCCTATGTTTCCCGTGCCGGTGCTGAAGGCAGGCATTATCGGGACGCGCTTACAAGGATCACTGCTATCGAGAAGTCCCGCAAGGAGCAGCGTTCCATGCAGGATCAAAGCCGGGCCAGTAAGCAGGAATCGGTCGCCATCATTGAGCCCGCCGGCCAACAGGCGATGACCAGTATGCGTAAGCTGTACCTTGCAGACTCTGACCGCGAAGCGCTCACTATACACCTGAACAGTTTGCTGGAAGTGGCAGGCTGGCGTGCCGACCAACGCGTGGTCAGGCTGGATGTGCCTGCGGATGTGAGCTACAAGATTGCTGCCGTCGAAAGTCGGATAGAAGTTCAGGAATCCCGCAGGGAAGAAGGCGAGCGAGTCACCAAAAGTACCCATTCCATCAACGTATACGGCATTAGTCCCCGGGTTCAATGGGATTGCCAACCCTCGGCGGCAACTTGTTGGGTGTATGATCCAAGGGATGGCTCCCGATTGTTAAAGCTTGGTCCAAACCGGGACCGGGCAGAGGAAATTGCTGGCACGCTGGGGCGCTTGATAAAAACGCTTCAGAATCCCGGCTGATCGGCAGCTCTCACTCTCCGATATTGCTTCGTTCCCCTTCCCGGTATGCGCCAGGGGTAACCCCTGTCCACTTCTTGAACGCACGGTGGAAGGTGGAGGGTTCTGTGAAGCCTACTTTGGAGGCGATGTCATTAATGGGCAGATCCTGGCGGCCCAGATAGTAAATGGCCATGTCGCGCCTGAGCAGATCCTTGATCTCCTGAAACGACGTATTTTCTTGTTTGAGCCGCCGGCGCAGGGTTTGTGGACTGGTGTGCAGTTCGGCGGCAATCCACTCAAAATCCGGCAGAGGTTTGGAGAAATCCCGACCGATCAGTGCACGGATTCGGCCGGTGAAAGTGTTACTTTCATCCGGCCGCGACAGAAGATCCGCCGGGGAAGTCTTGAGGAACTGGTGCATTTCCGGCCGATCCCTGATCACCGGTGCAGAAAGAAAGCGTTTGTCGAAGGTGAGCGTCGTGCGTTCCGCTTCGAACGCCAGTGGGCAGTGGAATATGTGGCGGTATTCGTCGCCGTGAATGGGACGTGGATAATCAAACTCAGCCTTCAGTAACTCCACCGGCTGGCCCACAAGCCAACTGCCAAGGCGGTGCCAGATCACCAACAGACTTTCCCGCATGAAGTACATGGGGTCGGATATGTCACCTTCGATAACGGTAACCAGTCGCGCTACCTGATCATCGACTTCAAGTTCCATGGATACCATGGGCTCGAACAGACGTGAAAACTGGAATGCCTGCCGGTAGACCGCTTCCAGGTTGGGGCAGTCAATGACCAGGGCGCACATGGTGGCGAAGGTGCCGGCACGGCATTGTCTTGGCCCGAATCCCATGAATTCGTCATTCATACGGGTCCAGATGACCTGCATCAGCCGGCTGAACTGGTCACTGTTCACACGGGCCATCTCGATCTTCAACAGGTCGGGAGAGATACCTGCTTCCCGCAGCATATCCCGGGTGTCATAGCCGGCGCGCGCAGCGCCGATCAGAGATGCCTCTACAAAGTGCCTGGAAACCGTCAGGTTTGACATGCCACTCGCTATTCCTTGGAAAACGAAGCCCATCATAAAACCCCCCAGCCACAATGCAACCTGCAGGCGCGCCAAACGCTGGAAGAAATGGCCAATTGGAATGACGGAACCCGCAGTTGGCCCCATAGGAAAAAAACGGCAGCATAGAAGCAATCACCAACAAGGAGAAAAATATGCCAGGCCCACTGACGTCCCTTAAAATTCTCGACTTCAGCACACTGCTACCCGGACCCTACGCCACCATGCTCCTGGCGGATATGGGCGCGGATGTACTGCGCGTGGAAGCACCGGACCGAATGGAGCTGACCCGGGTCATGCCACCCCACGATGGTGGAACGAGCACCGCTCACGCCTACCTGAACCGTGGTAAGCGTTCCCTTGGGCTTGATCTCAAGAAAGAGGGTAGCGCCGACGTTATCAAGGAGCTGGTCAAGGACTATGACGTCGTCATCGAGCAATTCCGCCCGGGTGTTATGGATCGCCTGGGGATCGGTTACGACACCCTCAAGGCAATTAATCCAAAGCTGATTTACTGTGCCATCACCGGCTATGGTCAGACTGGTCCCTATAAAGACCGAGCGGGCCACGACATCAATTACCTGTCTCTGGCCGGTGTCTCCAGCCATTGCGGTAGGGCTGACAGTGGCCCGCCCCCCATGGGCATCCAGATTGCCGATGTGGCCGGGGGCTCCCATCATGCAGTCATGGGGGTGCTTGCGGCAGTTATCCACCGGCAACAGACCGGAGAGGGGCAGTTTGTCGATATCAGCATGACCGACGCCGCCTTTGCCCTTAATGCCATGTCCGGCGCTGCCTGTTTGGCCGGAGGGCAGGAACAGAAGCCGGAGAGCAGCCTCCTCAATGGTGGTAGTTTCTACGATTACTACCAGACCGGTGATGGCCGTTGGCTGTCCGTAGGCAGCCTGGAGCCCCAGTTCTCATCCCGCCTGTGCGACACCCTGGGCCTGTCAGAGATGAAGAGCTTTGCCCTGAGCCAGAATCCGGAACACCAGCAGAAGATGAAAGCCGCGCTGAAAGAAAAGATTGCCGAGAAATCACTGGTGCAATGGCAGGAGATTTTCGCGGATCAGGACGCGTGTGTGGAACCGGTATTGACCATCTCCGAAGCGGCGGAACACCCTCAGTTAAAGGACAGGGGCATGGTGATCGGTGTGGATCGGGAAGATGGCACTGAGCAAAAACAGATTGGCTACCCCATCAAGTTCAGCCAGACCCCCTGTTCCGCAAAGCACGTGGGTAGGAAACTGGGGGCAGATAACGACGCTATTCTGTCCTGAACTAAGCGACCCCCTCAGGTTACTAAAGCGTCATTGGCATTTTATGGAAATAGGGTCCTTAATTGAAAATGCAGCCAACCATAGATCAAAAAATGATCAAGGAGGTGTCTGATGAGCATTAAAACCCTGGGGCTTGCCACCGTGATGTCCATGACGCTCTGCATTCCGGCCGTTTACGCCGCCGGTTCCTACGGAACCGAAGAAGGTGCAATGGAAGGTGGCGGCGAAAAGATGCAGCAAAGCGAAACCATGGAGCAGGGTATGTCTTCCCCGTCCTTCGCCGAACTTGATGCCAATCAGGATGGCGTTCTCACCGAGGACGAGTTAAACGTATACGGTAGTACTGCAGCTGGTAACCCCGATAGCGAGCCAATGTCAGGTCAGGAAACCCGCGACATGATGATGGAGCTGGATCGGGACAGTGATGGTCAGCTTACTCAGGATGAGTTTGAGAGTATGGAGGAGTAGCTTCGCCCATTGGCAATATTGGACGG
>NZ_KE007326.1:0-15159 GCF_000397065.2 Marinobacter lipolyticus SM19 | reverse complement strand
GGGGGGGGCCTTTCTGGTTCTGGTTACTTACTCGGGTTTACGGATTAGCCATGAACAATCCGACGGTTCCAGTAACCATGCCGCCGAAAACGGCAGCATCGTCGGCTGAAACCGGAGTTCCGTGGTTACCGGAGGTGTAGGTCGTAATGTTGGTGAGTCCGAGTGTCAACGGCTTGGTGCCCGCGAGCGGAGCATTAAAGCTATCGACCGTTACTGGAACGTCTTGACCGTTGACCTCTGTTGTGAAGACGCCCTCGAGTGCGGGAACGCCCCATTCAGCGGCATCTGCGGCATTCGGTATGACGGTATCACCCTCTACTTCCGAGAGCAGAACCGGCGTGCCAAAGTCCGCCAGGTTATCAACGAAGTTGATGGGATCTGCGGTATCGATAGTGGCCTGGAATACATTGAGGTAGGTTTCCAGGCTCGCGTCACCTTGCGCCAGGCCAGCAGCTTGCTGGAGACCAAGCAGAATGCGCGGTGCGAATGTCGGAGAGTTCTCCAGTAGTCGAGTGATGCCGCCACCCGGGGTCAGCATGCTCGCGGCATTGATGTCGTTAGACGATGCACCGGGGTTGAGGGCTGCTGACTGGTTAGCATTAACGGCTGCCACGAAGGGCGTTCCAGTAATGGTACCCAGAGAATGGCCCACAAAGTAGACAGGTGTTGTATCGTCAATCGTCACATTTGTGCCGCCAGTGGGCAGGACCAGCCCAGACACGCTTTCCCGCAAGTTCATTTGGTCGACGGCGCTCTGGCGGCCGTTGTCCCTGGTGGTCAGGAAGCTGGTCAGGTTGATGTACAGGCTGCCGGAATCTCCAATGCCGTTATCAAAATCAATGGCACCTGGCACGCCAGGCTGCTCGGCATAAAAGCCAAAGTGGCGCTCGTTGCCAATCTGTGGTGCGAGTCCGGGTATTGTACTGCCGGCATTGGCAACGGTATTTTCGATTGAAACGAGCCCTGCCATAGCTGTGGCAGCTTCGGCACCACAAGCGCCGCCCAGGACTTCTTCCACGGTCGAAACGGAACAGCCGCCATCAATCAATTGCTGCAAGAACCCGAGAGAAAGCTGCCCATTTATCAGTGCAGTCCTGTTGGTGTCGTTAACCTCAAGACCTGCGCCTGTCAGCAGCTGATCCGCCAGAGCTTCTTGCTCTTCTGCGGTGAAGGCTGCTACACCGTGCAATGGCTGATCTACTGCAATCACCGCGTATCCGTTAGCTGCAAGGGCAGTACCGAATGTCAGTGCAGCGCTTCGGTCAGTGGTAATTCCGTGTTGGTAGAGCACGACACCTTGTAATGTGCTTCCATCAGTGGGATAGAGTGCCAGCATCGGTACCTCCACCGTTGCCTGCTCTTTCGGGAAGGGGAATACATAGTTCACTGCTGTGGAAACGGAAGGGTCCGCCTGGGGAATGGCCAGCCCAATGCTCTCAAAAGCGGTATTAAGCTGCGTCGCCAGTTCGTCATCCGCTACCCAGGATTTCGTGACAAGGTCTGCGCCACTGGTGCCCAGGTAGTAGGGGAGGCTCACAGTACCCTGCGCGGCAGTTACATCAGTGCTTGCCGCGCCGAAGGCATCAAGGATACCGCTCGTGACTGCGGATACAAACGGCACTGGCGCAACCGATGCTGGATCTACCGTAATGTCTGCAGCAGTGCGGTCAGACTGGTCAGGCAGCAGCGGGCTGAAGCTGGTTGCTAAAGCAACCCCGGCACACGTCACCGCGATTTCGCCTGTTGTCCCTTCACACGGAGCTCCCGACCCAAACAGTGTCGGCAACTTGCTGGCGATCAGTTCACCATCGGATGCAGGAATATTCGGGAAATTGGTAAATGCTCCGTCCACTACGGGCACAACTTCCTCGTATGATGAGGCTCCGCCCTCAAGGGCGCTGCCTGCTGCTGAAACCTTAACAAATGTTTCTATCTGATCAGAGAACCAGGCAGCAGGCTCAGCAATATACTGCAGCACTTTCTCATCGTTCGAAGTGGTGAAGCTGTAACTCACCGCGATATTGTCATCTGTGATCCCAAGTGCCGCACCAGCAATCGGTTCCCACAGGCTGTTAATCAGTGTGCGAACTGGAGCCAAACCATCGTTGCCAAGCGGCTGCTCTTCATCGGTCAGGTTGCTGTAGCTGGGAGAGGCGATGATGTTTTCGCCATTGATGTCGGTAATGTCCTTGGTAACCACTGCCACGTAACGCTTACGTGGGTTCAGCGGTTGCAGGGGAAGGATGCGAATGGCTGAAGTGCCATCAAGGGTTTCAACATCAGCACGAGCGGGCGCTGGGCCAACTACCGTAGGTGGCTCGCCAATGCTGAGGCCTTGCAGCGGATCGCCACTGGCATATTCAAGCTCGAGCAGGAAGACCGTCTCGCCGTAAACCACAGTGCCTGGATCAATCTGTCCATTAAACTGGATCACAGCCGGAGCAACCGTAGAGGCCCCGCTCAGTTCATTCAATGCTGTGGTAACGGGCGGCGAGCTGTCGTTTACACCAAAGGTTCCGTCACCTTGCTCAGAGTCGAATATCAGATCGTTCGGGATGGGTAGCTGGCTCAGCAGTGGGTTAAAAACCGGCCAGGTTTTCCCGTCGATGGCGGGGTTATTGATCTTATATTCCGGATTTGCATTCTTCCCCGAGCTGGCGCTATCAAAGCAGCCTGTCAGACCAAGGGAAGACGCCACGGCAAGACTTATTAGTGTTTTCTTGAACATGGGTGTGGAACCTTTTCCTGTTGTTGTGTCGTTGTTCTGTTTTTCTGTAACTCTGACTATAGCGACAGTATGGCAACAGTTGATCAGCCAAAAGTGTGATTCTGGCGTTATCAGATCTCCCCGCACGGGAGGTCTTTTGCCTGCTATGAAAAATAGTTGGCGGGGAGGGGTTTGTCGAGTTTGCTCCGGTGGTCAGTCGAACTTTGAAAAGTCCGGCTTTCGCTTCTCCATAAAGGCCTTGAAGGCTTCGGCTGCTTCTCTGGATTTGAGGCGTTCGCCGAACAGTTGTCCCTCCGCCAGCATAGTCTCTTTCAGTTGCTCCAGGGTGGGACGGTTGAGCAGTTCCTTGGTGGCCCGGATTGCAGCCGGCGCCTGGGCGGCCAGTTTGTGGCAGCTTTCCAGGGCAGTGGCCTCAGTCGCTTCCGGCTTGCAGACCTGGTTGATGATGCCCAGGCGGTGGGCATCGTCAGCAGTAAAGGCGCCGCCCAGCATTAATAACTCCGCAGCACGGACACGGCCAATCCACGAAGGTAGAAGCAGGCTTGAACCGCCCTCCGGACACAACCCCAGGTTGGCAAAGGGCATCTGGAAGCGGGTGTTGTTGCCGGCGAATACCATGTCGCAGTGCAACAGCATGGTGGTGCCGATGCCAACCGCAGGACCATTTACAGCCCCAACGACAGGTTTGGTGGCGGTGGCCAGAAGGAACAGGAAGCGGCCCACCGGGGTTTCCTCGAATGAGCCTGGCAGCCCCTGCGCGAAGTCGCTCAGATCGTTGCCGGCGGTAAAGCAGTCATCACTGCCGGTAAATAGGACGCAACGGATGTCCGCATCGGCGTGGGCATCTTCAAGGGCGTCACCCAGGGCGGTGTACATGGCGTGGGTGAGGGCGTTTTTCCGGTCCAGACGGTTAATGCGTACTGTTAACACCTGGTTGTTTTTTTCGGTGAGGACGAGTTCAGTCACGGTGTCTCCTGCTGTTGTTCTTGATTTATTCGTTAGGATGGTAACTTCTTTTTGTGGTTTTTTTCACGCGTTTTTGTCGGGAGAGGTTCTGAGAATCCTGGGCTTCTTCATCGGTGGCATGCCGCGCTTTGATCATTTTCTGGTAAACTCCCGCTTCCGAATTTTGTCATCGATAAACCAAACTGATGAGACGCCTATGACCACCGTAATTCGCCAGGACGACCTGATTGAGAGCGTAGCGGACGCGCTGCAGTTCATTTCCTACTACCACCCGAAAGATTTTATTCAGGCTGTGTACGAGGCCTATCAGAAAGAAGAGTCCCAGGCGGCGAAAGATGCCATGGCGCAGATCCTGATCAACTCCCGCATGTGCGCGCAGGGCAAGCGGCCGATCTGTCAGGATACCGGCATCGTGACGGTGTTTGTAAATATCGGTATGGATGTCCAGTGGGATGCGGACATGGCGCTGGACGATATTATCAATGAAGGCGTGCGCCGCGCTTACACTCATCCGGATAACGTCTTGCGGGCCTCTGTACTGGCCGATCCGGACGGCAAGCGCGCCAACACCAAGGACAACACTCCGGCGGTGATTCATTACAAGATGGTTCCGGGCAATACCGTGGACGTCCACGTGGCCGCCAAGGGCGGTGGTTCCGAAGCCAAATCCAAGTTTGCGATGCTCAACCCGTCCGATTCTGTGGTGGACTGGGTCCTGAAAATGGTGCCGCAGATGGGGGCTGGCTGGTGTCCGCCGGGCATGCTGGGCATCGGTATCGGTGGCACCGCCGAGAAGGCGATGGAGCTGGCAAAAGAGTCCCTGCTGGACCCGATCGATATTCACGATCTTCAGGCCCGTGGCGCGTCCAACCGCTCCGAGGAACTGCGTCTGGAGCTGTTCGACAAGGTGAATGAGCTGGGTATCGGGGCTCAGGGCCTTGGCGGTCTGACCACGGTTCTGGATGTGAAGGTAAAGGATTACCCGACCCACGCAGCCAACAAGCCGGTGGCAATCATTCCGAACTGCGCGGCGACCCGCCATGCTCACTTTGTGCTGGATGGCTCCGGCCCGTCCCTGCAAACCCCGCCGAGCCTGGAAGACTGGCCGGAGATCACCTGGGAAGTGGGTGACAGCGTGCGCCGCGTGAACCTGGATACAGTGACGCCGGAAGACGTTAAAGACTGGAAGCCGGGCGAAACCGTGCTGCTGTCCGGCAAGATGCTGACCGGCCGTGACGCGGCACACAAGAAGATGGTGGATATGATCGAGCGCGGCGAAGAGCTGCCAGTGGATCTGAAAGGCCGCTTCATCTATTACGTCGGTCCGGTGGACCCGGTTCGCGAAGAAGTGGTTGGCCCAGCGGGTCCCACGACGGCGACCCGTATGGACAAGTTCACCCGCACCATGCTGGAAAAAACCGGTCTGACCGGCATGATCGGCAAGGCCGAGCGTGGTCAGGTGGCCATTGATGCCATCCGCGAATTTGGCGCCGTGTACCTGATGGCCGTGGGTGGCTCTGCCTACCTGGTGTCCAAAGCCATCAAAAAGGCTGAAGTGGTAGCCTTCGAGGAACTGGGTATGGAAGCCATCTATGAGTTTGAGGTGGAAGACATGCCGGTTACGGTAGCGGTAGATTCCAAAGGTTCCTCCGTCCACCAGACCGGTCCGGTCGAGTGGCACGAGAAGATCATCGCTGCCAAGGCTGTCTGAACGCTGGCTCCCTGTTCCTGATCCCGGTCGGGATCAGGACGAGCAACTGATGTTCAGGTGCTTCCCCCAGTCAGGGGGAAGCGCCGCATACCCTTCGAATTCTGGCTGTTCATCGAACGGCTTTTCCAATACCTTCAGTAATTCCTTCATCGGCTCGTAGTCGCCATTTTGTGCTTCCTGAATTATCTGCTGGGCAAGGTAGTTCCGCAGGATATATTTGGGGTTCACCTTGCGCATGGCAAATTCGCGGGCATCATGGGCGCGGCATTCGGTCTCCAGGCGTTGCTGGTAGCGCTCAAGCCATTGGTCCGCCACGCTTCGATCCACAAACAGATCGCGGATTGGTGCGGTGCCATTGGTGGTCAGGTTGGACAGCCCACGGAAGAATCGGGTGTAGTCCACGTGATGTTCGTTGAGCATGTTGAAGGTGTCCATAATCAGCGGCAGGTCCGACCGATCCTCCTGCACCAGCCCGAGTTTGTCCCTCATGTTCTGCAGGAAGCGTTCGTTGTAGGCGATTTCGTAACGCTTCAGGCCGCGGCGGACGCTGTCTTCATCCATGACCGGCAGTAACGCATTGGCCAGGTACTGGCAGTTTACAAAGCCGACTTCCGGTTGGCGGTTGTAGGCATAACGGCCGCCCTGATCGGTGTGATTACAGATATAACCCGCATCGAAATCGTCCAGGAACGCGTAGGGGCCGTAATCGAAAGTATCGCCAATGATGGACATGTTATCGCTGTTCATGACGCCATGGCAGAAGCCAACCGCCTGCCAGTCGGCGATCAGTCGAGCGGTGCGTTCAATGACCTCCTCAAACCATCTTGCGTAGCGCTCGCTGTCTGCCAACCCGATCAAATGCGGAAAGTGCAGGGCAAGGACATGATTCATCAAAGTTTTCAGCGTGTCTTTGCCTTCGTGGTGAGCAGCAAACTCGAAATGGCCGAAACGGATGTGGGTTTCGGCAACGCGGACCAGCGCGGCGGCGGTCTCGATGGATTCGCGAGGTACCGGGTCACGGGCGCTGACCATGAACAGGGCACGGGTCGTGGGAATGCCCAGACCGTGCATGGCTTCACTGCAGAGATATTCGCGGATGGTGGAACGTAACACCGCGCGGCCATCCCCAAAGCGGGAATAAGGGGTCATGCCGGCGCCCTTCAGGTGCCAGTCCCAGCGCCGTCCGTCCGGCCCGATGGTTTCCCACAGGAGCAGGCCCCGGCCATCGCCCAGATCCGGATTGTACATGCCGAACTGGTGGCCGGTGTACTTCATGGCCACCGGATCCATGCTTTCGAGTAATTCGGTACCGGCGCCTACGCCGGTCCAATCTTCCGGCTGGTCGGTGTGAAACCCCATCTGATTCGCCAACGCGTGGTTGAAGCACACCATGCGGGCGTCTTTAAGCGGTGTGGGTTGAACCCGGGTGTAGAAGCTGTCTGGCAGCTCCAGATATCGATGTTCCACCCGAAAACCGTTGTTGCTCATAGGACGCCTATACTCTTATTTGGTACAAAACATGCTAAATCATGTAGATGTAAACACAATGTTCCAAGGACCCCGAACCGTGGCTGATCAACAACGCCTGAAGAACCTGCAGCCCCTGATGGATCAGGAATCCCTTCCTCCATCCTACGTGAGGACGGTGGAACAGACCATTGTGCCGCTGGCTGAGCACGTACAGGTTCTGGCCAGGGCGAAAAAACGGCCGGTCCTCATTGGCATCCATGGTGCACAGGGCACAGGAAAATCAACCCTTACCCTGTTCCTGAAAGAGATCCTCCACGATGTGTTTGACTGCCGAACGGCCAGCTTCTCCCTGGATGATATCTACCTCACCAGAGCAGAGCGTGAGCACCTGGCTGAAACCGTTCACCCGTTGCTGGTGACCCGAGGTGTCCCCGGTACCCATGATATCGCGCTTGGCCAGAAAGTGATTGACCAGCTGATGAAGGCGGGCGCGAGTGACCACACGCCCGTGCCGACCTTTGATAAATCCATGGATGACCGATCTCCCAGGGCGCTGTGGCCCGAGTTCGAGGGGCGGCCGGATGTTGTGTTGGTGGAAGGATGGTGCGTCGCAGCGAACCCGGCAAAAGATGCCGCTGAACTGGCTGCTCCGGTTAATTCGCTGGAGCGCGAAGAGGATTTGCAGGGCATCTGGCGCCAGTACGTTGATGATTGCCTTAAGGGCGCTTACCAGGCGTTCTTTGATCAGCTGGATTCCCTGATCATGCTCCAGGCACCTTCCATGGACTGTGTTCTGGAGTGGCGCACACTGCAGGAGCACAAGCTTGCCCAGCGTCAGGGTGGTGCACCAACAGGGGGCAGCAGCCCCGGGCCCCTTAGAATCATGACCGATGACCAGGTCGCCCGATTCATTATGCATTATGAGCGCATAACCCGCCGGTGCCTGGCGGAGTTGCCATCGCGGGCGGATGTCGTGATTGAGGTGGCGGAAGACCACAGTCTGGGCCTGCCCAGGTTCCGGAAAGCTGAGGGAGACATGTCATGACCAGGCCCCGCCTGTTGGTGTTCACAGACCTGGACGGCACGCTCCTGAATCACGACACCTATCGTTGGCAAGCGGCGAAACCGGCTCTGGAGCGGCTGCAGCGGGCGAATATCCCGGTCGTCCTCAACTCCAGTAAAACGGCCTCGGAAATTCGCGATATCAGAGCCACGTTGAACAATCACTACCCGTTTATTGTCGAAAATGGTGCAGCGGTCGTCATTCCGGCGAACTGTTTTGGGCCAAGGGCCGAGCAGGTGGTGAATTTTGGGGCGTCCCGTGAGCAGGTGCTATCCGTATTGGGCGGGTTGCGCTCCGAGGGCTACAGATTTCGGGGCTTTGCGGACATGTCAGTGGAGGAGCTGGGGCGCGTGACCGGCCTGTCGGCAACCTCAGCCGAACTGGCAAAAGACAGGCAGGGAACGGAGCCTTTGCTGTGGGAAGGTTCGGCTGAGGAGTTAGCGACGTTTACCGAAAAACTGGCCGCCGAAAAACTGCGCATTGTGCAGGGAGGGCGCTTCTTCCACGTGATGGGAGACTTTGACAAAGCCGATGGGGTCCGTTTCTTGCTGGGTAAATATCGGGAGCACTATGGTCAGGAGTCCCTGGTGACTGTCGCGCTGGGGGACAGCCCCAATGATCAGAGGATGCTGGAGTCGGTCAATATTCCGGTCATCATCCGCGGTGTCCAGTCAGATATGGTGCAGCTCACCTCCGACCGGCATGCCATGCGCTCCCTCAAGCCCGGCCCTGAAGGCTGGAACGAATGCGTACTCAATATCCTCTTTGAGTACGGTTACTGAAGAAGAGGAATACAGCCATGGGCGATTTTTACCAGAACGGTATCGTCACCACCCTTCATAATCTGACCCGCCGCCCGTTGGAGGATCTGGAACAGGAACTGATGAATTTCCGCAAGGCGCGGCCCATGTCACTGGTGTTGCCCTCGCTTTTCTCGGAGTTGGAAGGGCCCGCACTCAAGCATATTGTCAGTGAGCTGGCCAAGGTGCCTTACCTGGAACAGATTGTCATTGGGCTGGATCGGGCAACGGAAGAGCAGTATCGCTACGCACTGGAGTATTTTTCGGAGCTGCCGCAGAACGTCAAGGTGCTCTGGAATGATGGCCCCCGGCTACGTGCCATTGATCTCAAACTCCGGGAACAGAACCTGGCGCCTACGGAAATGGGCAAGGGGCGTAACGTCTGGTACTGCTTTGGTTACGTGTTGGCTTCCGGTCTCAGCAAGTCCGTTGCCCTGCACGATTGCGATATTCTGACTTACTCACGGGAGTTGGTGGCTCGCCTGATCTACCCGGTCGCCAACCCGGCCTTCAATTACATGTTCTGCAAGGGGTATTACGCCCGGGTTGCGGACAGCAAAATGAACGGCCGCGTCAGTCGCCTGCTGGTCACGCCGCTGATCCGGGCGCTGAAGAAAGTCTGTGGCCCCAACGATTTCCTGGATTACCTGGACAGTTACCGTTACCCACTGGCAGGGGAGTTCTCGTTCCGTACAGACGTCATCAACGACCTGCGGATCCCCAGTGACTGGGGCCTGGAGGTAGGCGTACTGTCGGAAATGAAGCGCAACTACGCGACTAACCGATTGTGCCAGGTGGATATTGCCGACACATACGACCACAAGCACCAGGAGCTGTCGCCGGAGGACGCCAGTGGCGGGCTGTCCAAGATGAGTACAGACATTTCCAAGGCATTGTTCCGCAAGCTGGCCACCAACGGCGAAATATTCTCCAATGAGAAGTTCCGCACCATCAAGGCGACTTACTTCCGGATTGCGCTGGATTTTGTCGAGACGTACCAGAACGACGCCATCATCAATGGCCTGACCTTTGATCGCCACAAGGAAGAAAAAGCCGTCGAGCTGTTTGCCCAGAATGTGATGCGCGCCGGGGCCTATTTCCTCGATAATCCTATGGATACTCCGTTCATTCCGAGTTGGAACCGGGTAACCAGTGCGATTCCGGATATCAAAGCGCAACTGATGGAAGCGGTGGATCTGGATAACGAGGAGTTCCGCCCATGAAAGAACCACTGAAATCCAAACTGGCGGGAATGCTGGAGGTTGTCTATCCCTATCTCGACAGTGGGTTTCTGGCGGAAAAACTGCTCAAGGCCATGGGGCTCGCTCCGAATCAGGAGCCTCCGCCGGCGCACCAGAACAACTGGGACGAGTCGGACATCGTTCTGATTACCTATGCGGACACCATCCGACGGGCGGATGAAAAGCCGCTGGTAACGCTTCATGAATTTCTGAACGATTGCCTCGCGGATACCGTTTCAGCCGTCCATATCCTTCCGTTCTTCCCTTACAGCTCCGATGACGGCTTTTCCGTCATGGACTATCTGGCGGTCAACGAATCCCATGGCACCTGGGAGGACATTGAACGCATCGCCGGGGACTTCAAGCTGATGGCGGATCTGGTGATCAACCATATGTCCGCTCGTAGCCGCTGGTTCGAGAACTTTCGCAAACGCTTAGATCCAGGCAAGGATTACTTCTTCGAGGCCAGCCTGACGGATGACCTGGGTGCCGTGGTGCGTCCACGGACGTCACCACTGCTGAACCCGGTAATGACAGAGGATGGTGAACGCTACGTCTGGTGCACGTTCAGTGAGGACCAGGTGGACCTGAACTTTGCCAATCCGGACGTGTTGATGGAGTTCGTGTCGATCATTCGCAAATATCTGGAGCGTGGCGTGGTCATGTTCCGGCTCGACGCCGTGGCCTTCTTGTGGAAAGAGCCGGGGACGCCTTCCATCCACCTGCAGCAGACCCACGAACTGATCAAGATTCTGAGGCTGCTGATTGAACATCACACCCCGCGGGCAGTGGTGATCACCGAAACCAATGTGCCTAACCGGGAGAACCTGACCTACTTCGGTAACGCCAACGAAGCGCACGCGATTTACAACTTTTCCCTGCCGCCGCTGCTGATTCATACCCTGGTAACCGGGAATTGCCGGCATCTGAAAACCTGGTTGATGAGCATGCCCCCGGCCCAACTCGGCACCACCTACCTGAACTTCATTGCCTCCCATGACGGTGTGGGTTTACGTCCCACCGACGGCCTGCTGACCGAGGACGAGAAGCAGGGGCTGATCAATGCCATGGAGTCCTTCGGCGGCAAGGTTTCGTATCGACGTACGGAAGACGGTCGCGACCAGCCCTATGAGATCAATATTGCGCTGTACGATGCGCTCAAGGGAACCGTCAAAGGCGGGGCGGATCACTGGCAACGACAGCGTTTCATCTGCGCCCATACGGTAATGCTGGCGCTGGAGGGTATCCCGGCCTTCTATATTCACAGTTTGCTGGCCACAGAAAACGATTATGAGCGGGCAGAGCACACCGGCCGTCTGCGTTCCATCAATCGGGGGCAGTGGAAGCTGGAGTCGATCGAAAGTGAGTTGGCCAACCCGTTGAGCCATCACAGCAAGGTGTTCACGGAGCTCAAGCGCCTGATTTCCATTCGCCGTCGTCAGCCGGCGTTTCATCCCAATGCCACACAGTTCACGCTCCACCTTGGCCTGCAGTTGTTCGGCTTCTGGCGCCAGAGCATGCGGCGGGACCAGTCCATTTTCTGCATTCACAATATCAGTGACGAGGTTCAGAAAATCGCCCTCAGTGACATTAACCTGATTGGTACCGACCAGTGGGTGGATCTGATTTCCGGGCTGCGGGTGGATGACCTGAGCGGTTCCATTACACTGAAGCCCTACCAGAGCGTCTGGCTGTCGAACCGGGAGTAGGGCAGAATGCCCTCATGCCCAAGCAACCGCTATCGCCGTCAAAACCACGAGTGCTTCTGTTGTCAGCATACGATGCCGGCAGCCACAAGCGCTGGCGGGAACAACTCGTTGCCAGCCAGCCGGCTTTCGAATGGCACGTGCTAGCCTTGCCGCCCCGGTTCTTCCGCTGGCGGATTCGCGGGAACGCGCTGACCTGGCTTCAGGAGCCCGCGCTTCGGGAACACTGGGATCTGCTGTTAGTGACATCCATGGTGGATCTGGCGTCCATTCGAGGGTTTCACCCCCATCTTGCTGGCATCCCGGCTGTGCTTTACATGCATGAGAACCAGTTTGCCTATCCGGATTCGGGCAAGCAGCACGCCAGTGTCGATCCCCAGATGGTTAACCTGTACAGCGCGATTGCCGCTGACCACGTGGTATTCAACAGCCAGTGGAACCGGGACAGCTTTCTCGCTGGAGCCGACGAGTTTCTCAACAAGTTACCTGACGGCGTACCCGAAGGAGTGATTCGTCAGATCCGGGACAAGTCCAGCGTCGTTCCTGTGCCGATAGAGGACTATCTGTTCCGTGAACGACCCACTCCCCATAACTTTGCCTGCCCACATTTGTTGTGGAATCACCGCTGGGAATACGACAAAGGCCCGGACCGGTTGTTGCGCCTGCTAAACCGGTTGGTGGATATGGGGCAGGATTTCCGCGTCAGTGTAGTGGGGGAGCAGTTCCGGAATCAGCCCCGGGTGTTTGATGAGATAAAGCTCCGTCACGACAGTCGCCTCGTGCACTGGGGCTATATGGAAAGTCGTGAAGCATACGACAGGCTGTTGCAGGATGCCGACGTGGTGGTGTCGACCGCCTTGCATGATTTCCAGGGGCTGTCGATGCTGGAGGCCATGGCGTCTGGCTGCCTGGCTTTGGCGCCGGATCGCCTGGCGTACCCCGAATACGTTCCCTCCGCTCACCTTTACACCAGTATGATTGACGATCCGGTACAGGAAGCTCTGTGTGCAGCTGACACGTTAATGTCGCTGCTTGAGCAAAAACCGGATGCGAAGCCTCCACATGAATGGCGCCTTACAGAATTGAAACGCAGTTATCGCCACGCCATGTATGTCACCAATGGCAGTGACGCGGTATGCTCAATGAGTCAAGAATGAATCACCGGAGCGTGCGAATATGATGAAGGCGATCAAAGTTGTCGGCGATGCTCTGAACTGGGAGGCCTGTGATGCTCCCACGGAGCTGCCAGAGGGTCATGTCTGCATTGACGTGAAGTGGACCGCTATCAATCGTGCTGACCTGATGCAGAGGGCAGGCGTTTATCCGCCGCCTCCGGGCGCCTCGGAAATTCTGGGGCTGGAAGTAAGCGGGACCATCACCGATGTTGGTGAGGGTGTGAGTGGCTTCATGCCGGGAGACGAAGTCTGCGCGCTGCTGACTGGTGGTGGGTACGCCACCAAAGTGATCGTGCCGGCGGTGCAGGTATTACCGATTCCGGAGGGGTTGTCTCTCAGGCAGGCTGCGGCGGTGCCAGAAGTATTTGCGACAGCCTGGTTGAACCTATATCGGGAGGCGGAATTACAACCCGGTGAAAGAGTCCTCCTTCACGCGGCCGCCAGTGGCCTGGGTACGGCCGTTATACAACTGGCAACGGCGTTTGGTAATCCGGTGTTTGCCACGGCGGGTGATAATGAAAAACTGGCTGTTTGTCAGAATCTCGGAGCCACCGGTATCTGGAACCGAACCAACGGTTCGTTCGTGGATGCGGTCCGGAAATGGGGTGGCATCGATATGGTACTGGACCCGGTGGGCGGCAGTTACATTGGCGATAATCAGAAAGTGTTGAACGCGGATGGTCGAATTGTTCTGATTGGCCTGATGGGCGGGAGGTCCGCCGAGGTGGATCTTGGCTTGATGCTGGTGAAACGTCATCGCCTGATCGGGTCGACCCTGCGGTCACGTCCAGTAGCGGTCAAAGGGGAGGTCATGCAGGCCCTTTATCGACACGTCTGGCCATTGCTGAGTTCCGGGCAGATTGAGCCGATTATTGATTGTGAATGGCCGATTGAAGAGGCTGCCGAAGCCATGGCCTACGTGGCCGCCAATAAGAATACCGGCAAAGTGCTGTTGAGCGTTAATGGCTGAGTGAATGTAGGTCGGATTAGCGTAAGCGTAATCCGACAACCAACCGCGATCCATTGTCGGGTTACGCTCCGCTAACCCGACCTACGCACGTCAGATCAGTCCGCAACACGAACCAGCTGTTTCCCGAAGTTCTGCCCCTTCAACATACCCTTGAACGTGTCAACGGCATTATCCAGCCCTTCTGCAATGGTCTCGCGATACTTCAGCTCGCCGTTGGCGATGCGACCTGCGAGAATGCCGGTGATTTCCTGATGCTTGTCCTGCCACTCGGTGACCAGGAAAAAGCGGTGCTCGGGTACCGGATCCAATGCTTTCAGAACGTGGAAAGGCGTCTCGACCGACGCCATGTCACTGGCATTGTAGGCAGACACATAACCGCAGATGGGCACGCGAGCCCCCGGGTTCAGTAACGGCGCAACCGCGCGGGTCACGGCGCCGCCAACGTTCTCGAAGTAGATGTCGATGCCGTCAGGGCAGGCGGCTTTCAGATCTTCTTCAAGGTTACCTGCCTTGTAATCGACACAGGCATCAAAGCCCAGCTCTTCAACCACGAAACCGCATTTGTCCGGCCCGCCGGCTACGCCCACCACACGGCAGCCTTCCTTCTTCGCCGTTTGGCCAACCACGGTGCCGACAGGCCCGGAAGCGGCCGACACCACCACGGTTTCACCGGCCTTGGGTTTGCCTACGTACATCAGGCCGCAGTAGCCGGTACGGCCGGGCATGCCCGCCACGCCCAGATACGTCTGCAGGGGCACATTGTCTTTCTGGTTGATTTTGTAAACCATCGGCGCATCCGCGGGGAAGGTTACATACTCCTGCCATCCGGAATAACAGGTGACCAGGTCGCCGACCTTGAGCGTGTCTGAGCGGGATTCCACGATCCGGGCGACGCTCTCACCAACGATCGCCTCATCAATGGCAATGGGGTCCATGTACCCCTTGGCATCGTTCATACGCGGGCGCATGTAAGGGTCCAGTGACAGCCACAGGACCTGGGCCACAACCTCTCCCTCGTTGGGTGGCCGGACAGGGCGTTCTTCCATAATAAGATCGCCATCCTGAATTTCGCCCTGGGGACGCTGTTTGAGCACGATTGCATGATTCTTGTAGTCGTTCACTGACGTTATCCGGTTGTATAATGAAACCAGATTAGGGTGCAGCAGAATAGGTTTGGGGTCAACCTCTCAACTCGGGATGTCCCGGGGTTACATTCGCCAGCCCGATCGTTATAATCGGGCCCACTCAGGACGAGTAATGAACGTACGACTTTATCTTCAAGGACCGAAGACATGCCCCAGGCAAGCGGACTGCAGTTCACCGCCACCA
>NZ_KE007325.1:553671-598755 GCF_000397065.2 Marinobacter lipolyticus SM19 | reverse complement strand
CAGACAACTTCCGTGAAGCATCACTTCTCCCTTTGGTATAACGCCTGCAGCATGCGCGGCTTTGGAATGGAGGCGAAGCCGCAATGGAAAAGACGTCGCCGTGCCTGCAATGGTTAGGCATCGCCGTGTTCCCCGACTTCCCGTCTTAGCTTCAAGAGATTCAGCCTTGCTATTTCATCCTGCACGGGCTGGACTTCGGTGTGCCATTTCCTAAACCCGTACCAGACCATGAAGCCCCCGACTGTGATGATCACCCCGAGGCAAAACATGAAAGTCTTCTTGTTCAGCCCCGCAATTTCGAGCTTCTTTTCTAGAACAGTGAATCGAGCCTCATCTGCCACAGAACGCATCGGGTCAGCTTTCAACGTTTCATATTCGACGGCCACCTCGAAAGCCAAGTCGTTGGTTGACTGATTCACGTAAAGCATTGCACCGATTGAGAAAATAATAAGCAGAAGGCCAAACAAGGCATAAAACTTGTAGATATTATCCGTGGGCAGTGGAACACGATTTTCCATTCAGATTCCTAAGATTGAGTTCTTGCCTAACGCCCGGCTCACGCGCCGGTTTGGAGCCGCGAAGCGGCGGAAAATCGGTCGCCGTGCAGCCGATTGTTAAATCTTTATCAGCCAAGCGAGAGTCCTCTCACCTAGATGGAGGATTGCCATCCGCCACCCGTGCTTGAAGGAGGTGGTGGGGGAGGCACGATGGCTTGTAGGCATTTGTTACGAATATCGTTGCCGCTAGTATAGTAGAAATTGTTGTCACCTGAAGCTGCCCTCATAGCCGTTACCGCCTGGTCGATGGTGGCATTTTTGAAGAATATATGGTTATAGAAAGCTAGGTAGGCCACTGTTACATCAGACTGCAAGACCGCACCAGTATTCCCAATAAGAAAATTAAACGCGCTGTCATGAGCATGCGCCATGCTTGTCCCACCAATCCCATTGCAAGAAGCCATACAAACCAACGGGTCATATCCCTTGATGGTGTTGTGCGACCAAAGAATTCGCCTCAAGTCTAGCCAGTTAATGAACTCATTGCTTGTGAGCCCTATCCCCCCATTGTGTCCATGCATGCACAGATGGATGAATGGGTAGGCATTGGCTGAAGGGACGTTCTGAAACTGATTTATAGCCCCCTGTAGTTTCGCTTGAAACGCCTGCTCGAACATATCTCTGTTCGAAGCAAACGTATAAAACGTAGGAACCCGTATAGCATGCAATGTATCGCGAAGCGCCATACCGATACTATATCCATTAAAGATATCCTGGCTTGAAGGAGAGTCCACGATATATACAAAGGGAATGAAATTCTGTGCCGTGAATGTCATGTGAACACTCCTTCCGATTTAACGCTGAGCACAGCGGCGCCACGACAGTGGCGTCCGGCGGCCATAGGCCGCGAACTGATGCGACTTGTTATGGGCCAGGAGCACAACACCCTGACCCTTGTTGAATTGGCGGACACGGCACTGTTGCGTATGAACAAAAGACACAGCAGTCCCCATGCTTGGGCTTTAGTAAAACATGGCAAGACTCACACTCGTAGAAATACTGGCATGAGTCGGTAGGCATGGTTTCCGTTTTCTGATGACCACAGCTTGGACATTTGATCGTTGATTCCAAGACTATATCGACCATAGCTATGCCCTCCCGAAAAGTATGAATTTCAGCCCAATCCACACTGGACTATGCTCATCACAGAAACTGACCAGGCCTATAACGCCAGTGGTAATGGGCGCCAACGGAGCGCAGCGTAGTTGGCGTCCCGTTGACCACCTTGTTATATTATTTTTTCGATCGAGGATAGTACATGCTCTAAATTATTTTTAGCTTTTATTATGGTTCTTTGCTCCGATACGTTTATTTCACCATTCGAAACTGAACTGTCTATAGAGTCATTCATTGCTTTACACGCATGCTGGAATCCGACCCTATTCTTTTTAGATAGTTTTGAAAAGCAAGATTCGTAGAAGTCCCTATATTTTTCAACCTGCCTAAATTTGTAAACATCATTATCGAGGCTATTCAATATTTTGTGACACTTTGAGAAGCCTTCATACATTTTAGACCCATCTGATTCCTTCATCGCTATTAACAAGTAAAGTCTCGCTTGCTGAGTGTCTATGTTGCTTGTATGGTAGCCATCTTTTTTTCGGGCCAACGAATATGACTGATCAAAAAATTGCTGCGCCTTGCCATACTCTTTAAAAGTGATATTAGCCATTCCGTACTGCAGCCAGAAATGAGGGTCATTTTTTAACCATGGAACCGATATTTTCAAGTCTTCATAGTAACGCCTGAGGCTGTTTTTCTTACTTTCCCCTGGAATAATTCTTTCAACAAAAGAGAATCTTAAGGTTGACTTAAATATCGTCATCTGTTCGTAGTCGTTTCTGCTGTAGCCATCCAATTTTTTGGCGATTTTTTGTAATTGACTTATAACATAAGTGGGAGTGAAGTGATTTTTAATTAGAGAAAGGCAGAAAATGCTCGACTTTGCTTTTATTTCTAGACCGCTCGACTTGAACAAGCTCCTGAAGGCTTCATTTTGCTGCAAACCTGCACTATAAATTATATCATCGCCTGCTATATCAGAAATAAGACTGAAATTACATGGCATATCCAAAACTTCAATAAGTGCTATGGCAAAGATAGTATCTTTGACTCTAGAATCTGCTATCAAACTTTCCAAAACTAATGCTACGCGATCTCTTATTTGAGGAGAGTTAAATATAGAAAGCAGTGTTAAAGATATTTGCGCGGAGTTTTTGTCTTGAATAAAATCAATCTTTCTACCATTAGACATCCCTGCCTTTTCGCCCCACATGCCAAGATTGTCAACAATATCTACTAGTGCACTTGACTCTTCTATTGATAAAAGATCTATACATAATTCGTTGTATTCAAATTCTATATTTTTTAGATATTGACGAAGCCTTTCATGCTCAGCAGTTCTTGCCGTAGCAACCAACATGATATTAGAGGGCATCGATCCGCAATAGTGCTTAACCAAATCGAGATATCTTTCATATCCATCTATAAATATTACAGATTTTTTCCCACCTTTTGAGAGTAAATCAATATCGCCGACATAATCTCCTTCCCAATCAATTATATTGTAACAATCTATGGAATTTAGAGACAGATGCGTTTGCAATTCTCGTAGCAACATGCTTTTACCATTACCCATGTCGCCGTAGAAAACAATATTTTTATTATTGTCTATAAACTTCTTAGCCTCATCTAGTTGAGATCTAAGTATTAGGTAAGGTATTCTTTGCTCGCTAACAACCCCGTCATCCACCAGACTATCAGATATATCACCATACATGATCATTGTTTCAACATCAGCATCCCTAATTTCAGCACTTTCTTGGGACACTTCATATAGTTCGAGTGACTGAAGGATTTCACATGCATCCGAACCTATTAATTCAGATTCGTTATCTTTAATTAGGCTGGCGAACCCTTCCACACCTATAGGTAGAACATGGCCAAATCTTGAAAGCGTGAACTCTGATTTTGGACTAGGGTTTTCTCTGGTAATAAAATATGTTTTTTCTTTTAAAGATTGATTTTCAAATAATATTTTTTGAATCTCCACGTCATACATTGAATACCCAACAAATACGATGGCACTGGCTCTTTCTAAGTCTTTCTTGAAATAATAATGCCAGTCAGAGTTCAAAAAAGAGTCGGGTGAAATGTATGATGATGTTGACAGCTTAAAACTACTCTCTAAGGACTCTTCAGACAAGCTATCAATGGAACCATTGAGATGAATACATAATCCATTACGCTTATAATAAGTAGTTGCAGGAAAGCTTGAATCTATACATTCGACAACTTTTCCTGAATTCGCAGAAGCTATTTCAACTGCCTTGTCATAGTTAGTAGTGTAAAATCTCCTCCAATTAAGAGAGCAAATTTTATTCTGAATTTCTGAGGTGCCCTGAAGCGTATATTTTTGTTTAAGGAGTGATACTAGTTTCGCTTTATTAAATTTTGAAATATAATAATCCGTTGCAAAACGTAGATCTTCATCCTCATCAAACTCACCAAGCCGACAAATTTCTTTTGCCAACTCCTTGGCTACAGAAGGCTCTTCACCTGAAACATCTTTCGTCGCTATAGAAAATCCAGCACCTGTAAACAAAATCCCCTTTCCGGTGGATAGCCGTGCGAGAAATTCTTCGATATCTACGTTTGATTTTTTAAGCTTTGTTTTATCTATTTCTATTTCCATGAAAGTACCCATCTTCATTCTAATTAAATATCGATAATATAACGCTTAGGTAACCGGCGCCGGAGCGCAGCGGAGGGAACCAAAAGCGGCCACGCTTTCGGCGTCCGGTTGACCGCCTTGTTAAAGGTCTCGATGCCCAATCCATGCATAACTATCCCACCTTGGTCATCGGTTTATTGAGGACAAAAATCTTGGCTGAAACAACCGCCAATACGAAAACACCACTCAACAACCAGAGAGTATCAAGTAACACAGCTGGAACCGCTATCCCGAGACCTACGAGGTTAAGAACCACGAGCCCGGTCAGGGCCGATTTAATGTCAGGATAGGACTTTCCGCCGCACTGCGGACAAATTGCAGGTGTTGCCTTACCTGCCATGAGCTTCCTGCTCGCCCTAATGGTCTGTTTCTCACAGTGCGGGCACTCGTACATCTGATTTTACCTTTAACGCTGCAATAAACGGCGCCCGACTAGGGCGTCCGGTGGAGGCCAAAGGCCGGAACGAATTTGATTGCCTTGTTACAAAGCAAGAACACCCGTTTACCCCTAAAGCTCCGGTGAAAGTTGATGCTCGATTACCTCATAGTGCTGCACCGTCAGCTCAGGCTCAAGCTCATAAACCTCGTCTTCTGGGTACAAACGGGCCTGCGAAATATCGTCGCCAGCGAAGGCGTGGATTGATGCCAGCTTGTCCCAATATGTGATTAGGGTGAGTTCGACTTTGCCCGCGAGAGAACGACGGAAAATCTGTGCGCCTTGAAACCCGGGCGTTGCGGAAGAATCTTTGATGCCGGTTTCATAAAGGTAGCCCGTGAACCCTTCACTGTGGAATTCAGGCACCCGGCATTTCCATTCCCTGGCGATCATTACTGCGCACTCTCCCTTGCTGTGTAACGCCGGCAGCAGGCGCGGTTTAGTTGTTGTGACGAAGGAGCAACGACTAAACCGTCGCCCTGCCTGCACTTGTTATCTGCTAGTTGCAGGTAGTGTTGCAATAGACGTTACCCCACTTAGCTCGATTATTTTACCACTTGCGAGAGATTGTTATCTCTTACGGTTATAAACTGACATGAATTTTAATTAATCTGAAAACAAGTTATTGTTTATATGCGGATTTCTCACAAGGAAAAGCATTATAACGAGAAAAACTATCGAAATATTCCGCATCGTTCTATACATTGCATCTACTAAACCCTCTAGGTTTTTCTCATATTCTTCCACTGTATATATTTGATTTCCCTCGAATCGCAACGAAGCGATTATATTTTTTTTATCATTCACCCTTACCTCTAAAACATCTCCGTACTTCAGCCCTACAAAAATAAATCGAGTGTTTCCCAAGTTCACCAATTGATATCTATTTCCGTTGTTCACCACCCATTTTGCGCCTTGCGGTGCCCTCACTTTGGACTCGACCATTAAATCAAATTTTTCAGTATAGTTTGAGTTACTATCTGCATAAAATATCCATGCGAACCCCCCGGCCATCATTATTAAATACGCGATAAAAACCCATTTTTTCATTGAAAACTTAATCCAAATAAATACCCGTTACCAATATTGTGATAACGCCTAGCTCACCGGAAAAATTCGAGCTCAGCGAGTATTTTTTCCGGTGCAGCTACTTGTTAGAATTATTTGATCCAAATTGAAAGATCCATAGTTTCATCTGTTCTTCTTCTATAATTTGCGTGTGCTATTGCTATACCTACGCTAGTTAATTCAAATTGATTAAAAGAAGACTTATTCCATGTATCAAAGATTTTCTCCATCTCTGGAATGGCATCTATTAACATGGTTTTTATGTCATTTTGATTTTTTGTTGTTTTAGTAAAATACTGCTTGAGCTTAGTGACTAGTCCTTGGTCAAGCCCATTTTCGCGTGAAATGTGCTCAAGAACGCTTTCATCTAAGACGCCAATCTGCAGTTTACTAGAATCATGAAAGCATGGAATTATTAGCCCTGCTAGGTTATGACCTTCACCTATTTCAGCAATTAGCTCTTCATGGGTAAATCCACTTGAGAAAAAAGCTTTATACGTATCTCTCAGCAGTTGCTCCAACTGCCCGTAATTTCCAGCTCTTACATGACCACACCCCAAATACTCTAGGTGAGTATAGTCTGAGTGAGAATCGGATAAATTCTCTACAAATGGGACAATTCTTTTCTTGAAATGAGCAATGAGCTCGTCATAGTTTTTAACATCCATTCTTCGGGTGCTTACCAACAAAAAATTGAGTGTTAAAGTATCGAATTGTTCCGTTGTCAATTTTGGTGCAATACTAAGAGATTCATCAAGAACGATTTGAACCATGTTCCTCTTGGGTTCAGAAGCCCTATCCACCAAGATATCTACCAGGAGGTCGCCCAAGTCTTGATCACCACTGATTGCATATTGTTTTTGCACATTAAACAATGCATCTTGCATGGCCGGTTGTTCGAACTCACTTAAGGACTCCGGGTGTCTTTCATTAAGCTCTGAAATAACCTTCTCGGTCACCTCTTCAGCTCTTTCTTGGGCTATAATAGCCGCTTCTTGCTTTAGCTCAATAAAATTGGCTTTAAAAACATCATTAGCAATTTCCTTGGCGTCTGTATAGGAAATGCCTTGATTAACTATTACTTGTTGGCCTTGCAGGTTTGTGGAATTGTCACCCGCGTCTTGCTTTTGGCTAGATTTATTTGTCATTTTTCTGAGTAAATTCAACATTCCCACCTGCCTGAATATTCGTGGAGTTATTTCCTGAACGCTGTTTCTGACTAATTCCGTTAGCCCCCTTTCTTTTGAAAATAGCGATTACCCCACCAATGATAAATATCCCTATCCCACTGAACACCCAAGTGTGATTATTACTAAACCATTCGATAATAGTGTCCAAAATTTACTCCGATTGAATTCTAACATTTGTGTATGAGTCTTCATGATCACTTTTCCAGCGACTCATATCTCAATTCAACAATCCTCCAAAACTAGGCAGAAAATCCCGTCAGGTCAATAAGTTCTGACTATTTTCCTGACCGCCGCCCCAAACAAAAATGATCACAAAGACGACTATCCACTTTTTCAACCACCATTACAGGATTCTGATTTATAAAGGAATTTTACAGGTTTTTAAAAACTCACCCAGTTCATAGTCGAAATGATCATTTTTCCAGTTGTAACCCCTCGATACTACGCATAAGCTGTACAAACATACAGCATCAAAAGGATTTGTACTGATGGATGACATTCCAGTCCCACTGCCGGCTATCCCAACCCGGTTTATGGATCGATTCCGCGCATTTATTCGCGCCCGGCACCTGGCCTATCGCACCGAGAAAACCTACTGCAACTGGGTGCGTGAATTTATCCGGTTTCACGACAAGCGCCACCCGGAATCCATGGGAGCAGAAGAGGTCAATGCCTGGCTGAGCCATCTGGCGAATAACCGCAATGTGGCGGTGAACACGCAGAAAACAGCGCTGAATGCAGTGGTTTTCATGTATCACCAGTTTCTCGGCCGAGAGCTGGGCAACCTACAGTTCACCAACACCAATCGTGGACGCAAGTTACCGACGGTTTTTAGTCATGATGAAGCGATGTCCGTGTTGTCGAATATGCAGGGCACTAACCGGCTGGTAGCCAGCCTGATGTACGGCTCCGGTTTGCGGGTTATGGAGGCAGCGCGCTTGCGGGTGCAAGATGTGGATTTCTCCGAACCGTGTCTGTTTATACGGGAAACCAAGGGTGACAAATGGCGGCGCACCATCCTGCCAGCCTCGATTTGTGAGAGCCTGAAGAATCAAGTGGAATTCGCCCTCTCTCTCCATCGTCAGGATCTGGAAGATGGTTTTGGTGAGGTCTACATGCCTGGCGCGCTGGCCAAAAAGTACCCCAAGGCAGCGCGCAGCCCGGCGTGGCAATACGTTTTCCCGGCACTGCGCCTGTCGATTGATCCCCGCTCAGGAGTTCGACGGCGGCATCATGTAGGTGAACAGCAGATTCGTCGGTCAGTGAATGACGCGATCAGGGCAACTGGCATACGAAAGAAAGCCAGTTGCCACACTTTCCGCCACAGCTTCGCGACCAATCTGTTAAAGCGAGGCACGGACATTCGCAGCATTCAGGAATTGTTGGGCCACAATGACCTCACTACCACTCAGATATACACCCATGTGGTCGGTACCCACGAACGGGGTATCAGTAGCCCACTGGATGCCTGATTGTCCTTAATTCCGCTCCTGTTCTTTTAGTGCTGCCTTCAGCTCGAGGTTTTCCTGGGGCTGCCCCCAACCATTTCCATGCACCAGCTCCTCGATTGGCAGCCGTGACCTCCAGCCTTTGGCCTGCAGCTCCGGCTGCTCGAGGAATTCACTGACATAGCCCAGGCACAGGTAGGCTAGGGGGTAGACCTGTTCTGGCAGGTTGAGGGTTTTCGCTAGCTTCTGCTGATCCAGGATGCTGACCCAACCCACGCCAATTCCTTCGGCGCGGGCAGCCAGCCACAGATTCTGTACCGCCAGGCAGGTGCTGAACAGGTCGGTTTCGACGATGGAGTTGCGGCCCAGTACGTGGGTGCCACCGCGGCTGCGGTCGCAGGTGATGCAGAGGTTGATGGGGCTTTCAAGGATGCCCTGGAGTTTCAGGCTCTTGTAGCGGGTATTGCGCTCGCCGCTGTAGTTGTCGGCGGCCTTGCGGTTTTCTTCCTCAAAGATGTCGAGGACGGACTGGCGCACCTCGGTGCTGTCGATGACGATAAAGTCCCAGGGCTGCATAAAGCCCACAGAGGGGGCATGGTGCGCGGCGGTGAGCAGGCGGGCCAGGACGTCCGCCGGGATCGGGTCGGGCAGGAACTGGGAGCGGACGTCACGGCGTTCGTGGATGGCGCGGTAGAGGCCCTGGCGCTCTTCGTCGGTGAAGGGGCGGTTGTGGTCGGTCATTGATTGTGGGGTCCTGGTTGGGTGTCGGGTTACGCTGCGCTAACCCGACCTACGTTTGGTTCGGTCGTCTGCGTTGGTGGTTTGTTTTCCCAAGCCGAGCAGGTTGCGTAGCCAGTCTGTGTCGAGATGGTCTTCCACCAGATCTGCCATTCGGTCCAGCTGTTGTTGGCGGTGGTGCTGGTAATTCACCGCCTCGCCGGCCAGCTCCGTGTCGGTACCCAGGCCTGCCCAGTGCAGAATCGCGGTGCAGGCTTCCGGTTGATCGAAGATGCCGTGAACGTAGGTTCCCGCGACCAGACCATCCTCACTGATTGCACCGTCCGGGTTGCCGTCCAGTACAGCCATGGGCGATGCCAGAGCTGGACCGGTGGTGACGCCGTTGTGCATTTCATAGCCGGTGAAGCCCGTTTTATCCGGGCCGATCGTGAGTGTGCCAGTGACGTTCTTCAGTTGTTTACCGGCCACCATGCGTGTGGTCATGTTCAGCAGGCCCAGGCCTTCGGTGTTACCGGCCTCGCCCTCCAGTCCGTCCGGGTCTTGTACCTCGGTACCGAGCATCTGAAAACCACCGCAGATGGCGAAGACTTTGCCGCCGTATCTCAGGTGCTTACGGATCGCCTGGGGCCAGCCCTGCGCCTTCAGCCATTGCAGGTCGTGGCGGGTACTTTTGCTGCCGGGCAGCAGAATCAGGTCCGCCGGGGGAATGGGCTGGTCGGGGCCGATAAACTGGAGATTAACCCCGGGGTGCAGGCGCAGGGGGTCAAAGTCGTTGTGGTTGCTGATGCGGGGCAGCACCGGGACGATCACATTCAGCGCGCCGGCCTCGCTGGCACCGCTGGTGCCCACGCTGTCTTCGGCGTCGATCACCAGCCCGTGCAGGTAAGGCAGAACACCCGTCACGGGCTTTCCGGTACGTTCGGCCAGCCAATCCAGGCCCGGCTCCAGCAGGCCGATATCGCCGCGAAAACGGTTGATGATGAAGCCTTGGGTGCGTGCGCGTTCGCTGTCGGAGATAAGTTCCAGGGTGCCTACCAGTTGCGCGAACACACCGCCCTTATCGATATCACCCACCAGTAGCACCGGGCAGTCCGCCGCCTCGGCGAAGCCCATGTTGGCGATGTCATTGGTTCGCAGGTTGATCTCGGCAGGGCTGCCGGCGCCTTCGGCGATGATCACATCATAACGGGCGCTCAGGGCACGCCAGGCGTCCATGACCGAGGCCATGGCTTCCGCCTTGTAGGCGTGATAATCCAGTGCGTCCATGTTGCCATGGACCTTGCCCCGCAGGATCACCTGGGCACCGCAGTCACTCTGGGGTTTGAGCAGCACCGGGTTCATGTCGCTGTGGGGTTCCAGGCCGCAAGCCAGGGCCTGCAGGGCGGTGGAGCGGCCAATTTCACCACCATCCACGGTAACCGCACTGTTCAGGGCCATGTTCTGTGGCTTGAAGGGCGCCACGGAGACGCCCTGGCGCGCCAGCCACCGGCACAGGGCGGCCACCACCGTGGTCTTGCCGGCGTCTGAAGTGGTGCCCTGAATCATCAGTGTGGTCATGGGGTCCGGCCTGTTAAAGCTCTACGCCTTTCTGGGCTTTCACGCCCTGGTCCTTGAAGGCGTGCTTCACCACACCCATTTCCGTCACCGTGTCCGCCAGGTCCACCAGTTCCTTTGGTGCCGAGCGGCCGGTGACCACCACATGCTGCATCTCCGGCCGGGCCTGCAGATCATCCAGCACCCGGTCCAGGTCGATGTAGTCGTATTTCAGGGCGATGTTGAGTTCGTCCAGCAGGATCAGATCGTAGCCGTCATCCTTCAACATGGCGGCGGCGACGTCCCAGGCGGCGTTGGCGGCTTCCACATCCTGTTCCCGGTTCTTGGTGTCCCAGGTGTAGCCCTGCCCCATCACGTGGTAATCGACATTGGGCAGGTCCCGGAAGAAGGCTTCCTCACCGGTACTGAACGCGCCCTTGATGAACTGGACGATGCCCACTTTCATGCCATGGCCCAGGGCCCGGGCCACCATGCCAAAACCGGAGCTGCTCTTGCCTTTGCCGGGGCCGGTGAGCACCAGCAACACGCCCTGCTCTTTCTGGGCGTTGGCAATGCGTTCCTGCATGATTTTCTGTTTGGCTTCCATGCGGCGGGCATGGCGTTCGGGGTCTTTGGCGCGTTCACGCATGAGATTGCTCCTTCGCTGTCGATGCCGGGGTCAGAGATTCACCCCGAAAAATGGCCGCCACCAGTGTCGGTGCAGACGGAAAATAGCCATGGAAATAGCTGGCCACCAGACCGTTATGGCAAAACACCGGCTCGGCCTCAGTACCTGCCAGTTTGCGGGTCCGGGCCCATGGGGCCCAGTCGGTGTCCAAGCGGGAATGATGATAGGTGTGACCTCGCAGTTCGCCCTGCTCCGTTGCCAGGCTTTGCAGCCCCAGTGCCTGCAACTTGCCGGCCATTTGCACACGGCCGGGCATCAGGCCCAGCATGCGGTGGCTTTCGCCGTTCTTGTCCACCAGGGATTCGCAACAGGCCATCAGGCCACCGCACTCGGCCAGAATCGGCTTGCCGGCGGTATGATGCTGACGAATCGCCTCAAGCATCGGCTTGTTGGCGGCCAGCGCGGCACCATGCAACTCCGGGTAGCCGCCCGGCAGCCAGAGCGCGTCGGCGTCTGGAAGTGTCGAATCCGCCAGCGGCGAAAAGAACAACAGTTCCGCGCCCATGGCCCGCAACAGATCGAGGTTGGCACGGTAGATAAAGCTGAACGCTGCATCCCGGGCGATGGCGATGCGAGTGCCTTCCAGCAACCGGGGTGGGGGTTCCGGTGTTTCGGCGGTCAAGGTCACTTGTTGCGGCAAGCCGTCCAGACCGGCCTCGGCCAACACCTCTGCGGCCGCATCCAGACGCTGATCCAGATCTCCCAACTCTCCAGCCTGAACCAGCCCCAGGTGCCGGTCCGGAATGTTCATGGCCTCGTTGCGGGGAATGGCTCCCAGCAACTCGATACCTTCCGGCAGGCTTGCCCGCAACATATCCCCGTGGCGGGCGCTGCCGATGCGGTTGGCGATCACCTGATACACCGGCAATTCCGGATCAAAACTCGCCAGCCCTAGTGCCACTGCCCCAAACGTCTGGGCCATGCCCCGGGCGTCGATCACCGGCAGTGCGGGAATCCCCATCAACTTGGCCAGATCCGCGCTTGAGGGACCACCATCAAATAGCCCCATGGAACCTTCCACCAGAATCAGGTCGGCATCCTGCGCGGCTTCCGTCAGGTGCCAGCGACACTCGTCTTCTCCGGTCATCCACGGGTGCAGCTGATACACCGGCTGACCAGAGGCGACTTCCAGTACCATCGGGTCCAGGTAATCCGGCCCATGTTTGAACACCCGTACCTTGCGCCCGGCATTACGGTGCAGTCTGGCCAGGGCTGCGGTCACCATGGATTTACCCTGGCCGGAACCGGGAGCGGTAATCATTGCGGCTGCTACGGTTGCTTTCATATCGTCAGAAAATCCAAAGCTTACGATTTAACCGGTACAAACACCGGAGCCCCATCCGCTTCCACGGTGATCAGTTTCTGGTCATACAGGCGTTCCAGAGCTTGGGGCACCAGCATCTGCTCCGCAGGCCCCCAGCAGGCGTCACCGTTGGGATACAGCAGTAACAGATGGTCACACCAGCGGGCGGCCAGGTTCAGGTCGTGCAGGCACATGAACACTGAGCGACCGGCGCGGGCCTGGTCGGTCAATAACTGCAGTACCGACACCTGATGGTGCATGTCCAGATGGTTGGTGGGCTCATCCAGCAGCCAGGTGTCCGGCGCCTGGGTCAGCACCGTGGCGATGGCCACGCGCTGGCGCTCGCCACCGGAGAGGGTATTCACCAGGCGGTCACTCAAATGGCCCACATCCAGTTGATCGAGAGCCCGCCGTGCAAAGCGCTCATCGTCCCCGGATTCCATCTGCCATGGCGACAGCCAGGGGTGGCGGCCAATCAGCGCGGTTTCCAGTACCGTCGCCGGAAAACCGTCCTGCCGTTCCTGGAACACCAGCCCCAGTTGCTGCGAAATCTGCCGGCGCCGGAGTTCCGTCAGTGAGTGCTCACATAAATGAACTGCCCCATGGCGTGGCGCCCGCAAGCCAGCCAGGGTATGCAGCAGTGTGGTCTTGCCGGCGCCGTTCGGACCCAGCACGCCCCACATCTGCCCCGGCTCCACTGTGAAATCCAGGGGCTGGCCGTCGCCGCGACCGGGAATATCGATCACCAGTGCTTTTGCCCGTAACGGATTCATCAGCGGCTCCGATACAGCAGGTAAAGGAATGTAGGTACGCCCAGCAGCGCGGTAATCACCCCCACCGGCAGCTGTTCCGGCGCAATCACCACCCGCGCCAGGGTATCCGCCAGCACCAGCAGGGTGCCACCGGCCAGGGCACAGGCGGGCAGGATCAGGCGCTGGTCGTTACCCAGCACCAGGCGCAGCATGTGCGGCACCACCAGCCCCACAAAACCGATACTGCCAGCCATGGTGACCGCGGTCGCGGTGAGCAGGCTGGCAAGGATGTAGATCGTCCACTCCAGCGGTCGCACAGCCACCCCCAAAGCGGCTGCCTGCATGGGTCCCCGTGCCAGCACGTTCAGGCTGCGGCCCAGCGGCACAACCAGAAGGCATACCAATAACAGGAAGCCCAGAGCCGGCCAGGGCGAACGGGCGTAGGACACGTCCCCCATCAGCCAGTACAGCATGCCGGGCAGGCGCTGGGCGGGGCTGATGGCCAGCATCAAGGTAATCACCGCGCCCCAGCCGGCGGCCACCACCACACCAGTTAATAGCAAACGGGACGGTGTCCAGCTACCGGTACCGTGGGCCAGGCCGAACACCATCAGGGTGGCCAGCAGGGCACCCGCAAAGGCCGAACCGGAGATGATCAAACCGCCCAGCCCGGCCAGCATGGCCAGCAGCGCACCCACGGCAGCGCCACCTGAAAGACCCAGTACATAGGGGTCTGCCAGCGGATTGCGCAATAACACCTGCATCAGGGCTCCGGCCACCGCCAGCAGCCCGCCGGTGGCAAATGCCGATAAGGTTCGCGGCAATCGCAACTCCAGCACCAGGGTTTGTTGCAGGTTACTGCCCTCCCCCAGAAGCACCGCCAGCACCTGCCCCGGCGCCACGCTGACACTACCCGTGCCCACAGACAGCACCATCGCCGCCAGACTGACCAGCGCCAAAATCAGCAGAGGCTTGAGCAGTGGCCGGCTCACGGGTGCAGTCTCCGGTCAGCGTTTGGCACGGGCATTATCCAGTTTCCGGCAGAAGAGTTGTGAGCCTTCCAGCATGCGGGGCGTCGGGCGCTGCACCAGGGACGGCGGAATGAAATAAAGATTGTCTTTGGCGGTGGCTTCGATGCCGGGAAACGCCTCCCAGCGGGTCAGCCAGTGCCGATTCTCTTCGCCCATGCCGCCAGCGAGGATGGCTTCCGGGTTGGCACCGATCACGGCTTCGGGGCTGATGCGTGGCACCAGTCGGTCCAGGTCGCCGAAGACATTAACGCCGCCACACAGGGTAATGACCTTGCCGATCAGGTGTTCATCGTTCACGGTCATGAGTGGTTCGTCCCACACCTGATAGAACACCGGCACAGGATCCGCATCGCGGTATTTGATTTCCAGTCTGGCGATGCCCTGGCGGAAACGTTCGGCCTCGGCAAAGCCTTCTTCTTCGGTACCAGCCAGGGTGGCCAGCCGTTCAATGGTGTGGGACACCGCCTCAAACGTACGGGGTTCGATGGAGAACACCGGTAACCCCAGGTCTGCCAATGCTTCAAGCTGTTCCGGCGGATTGCCGGTAACCCAGCCGATCACCAGGTCCGGCTGCAGTTCCATCAGCCGCTCCAGATCCATACGGGTATGGCTGCCCACGGAGGGCACCTTTGTTGCGGCTTCCGGGTAGTCACTGAAGGACACCACCGCGACCACGTTTTCTCCGGCTCCCGCCGCCCAGACCAGCTCGGTGGCACCGGGAGATAACGCCGCTATACGCTTGGCCGGCTGCTCAAGGCAGACCTCCTTGCCGGTGTCATCAACAGCACACACCTCGGCGGCAAGAACAGGCGCCTGCCACATGGCAAGCACGGCTGCGCCGATAACGATCAATCGTCTGGAAACATTCAGCATGAGGCTGTCCGGCTAAAAAGGTTCTGGCAATCATCGTTGGCAGCAGACCCCAGGGGGTAGGCGGCCGAGCCTCCCTTGCGAGCCGATTCAAAGGCTTCCCGCTGTTGCGGCTCAAGCTGGTCCGCCACCCAGTCCATCAGCGGATGATCCGGACGGGTATGACCACTGCCAGGCAGGCCATGGTCGATGATGTTACCAGCGAAGTCACGGGCCAGGGCACGACGGGTGAATACATCCGCTTCCCAGAATCCCCGCTTGGCCGCCAGCAACGCAATGGCCTGCATATGGGTCTTGACGTGGACATTGTGCCCCTCCGCGAGGAACTCATCCAGCCCCAGGCCATGGCGATCCTGGAAGTATACTTCGTTGATCTCGTCCCACATGCTGGAGCGCAGTACCTGTGGACTGGTGATCTGCCAGCCCCAGAGGTTGTCGAGAAAATCGCTGCCCATGGTGCGGGCGCCGGCATAACCATGCTCCATCAGCGGCGCCAGCCATTGCGGGTTGAGGTTGCGGGCACGCAGTTCCACCTGTAGCGCTCGCTGAAGCGAGTCGACCCGCGGGTTCTTCGGATCCGCGTACTGCAATACCCGGTTCTGCGGGGGCTCGCCACGCAGGTGTTCCACCGCGTTGGACAGACCGCCCTGGAAGTCGAATCCGTCGTCGTTATCCAGCAGACCGTAAAGATGGCTGGCCCGGCCCAGGTAGGTATGATTCACCGTATGTAACTGGCGATCCAAGGCCTGGTGAGCGGGCTCGCCCTGGCTGCCCTTGCCATAGACGTGTCCCATGCGGCGGCGGTAGGCATCGCCCAGTTGCGACCGGTCCTGCCAGGCACCTGTGCGGGTGGCCAGGCGATTGACGCCGGCGCCGTAGGCTCCCGGTGCGGTACCGAAGACCCGATGGGCGGCCCGGGAACCGGCATCCCGCGCGGAGGCCCCCGCGGCCATCAGCACCCGAGTGTCCGCGACCCAGCGGGCCGCCACTCCGTTGGTCGACAGGGATTCATCGCCCCGTTCACTCATGTCCGCAGGCAACACTGATAACGCCTGTTCCAGCGCTTCGGCCATCTCGGGGTGTTCCGCTTCGATGGTGTTCGCCGCGCCAGCCAGGGCGAAGCGTGAGGCCAGGTCCAGCCATTCCAGCTGGCTTTCGTAGAGATCCCTGAACAGTCCGGAGGTGGTGAAGACCACATTGCGCCGAACCGACGTGTCGGTCTCTGGCCCGGCAGGCAATCGCTCCAGCCCTTTCACGATTCCCCGGCTGTTCCACACCGGCCGGATGCCCAGCAGTTTCATGCCGAAAGCAATCATTACCCCCTCGTCCCGCACGGTATCGGAGGCCCAGAGCACCAGGGCGTCACTCTCGCCCGGCTGTTTGCTCTTGTCGGCCATGGCTTCTTCCGCCAGCTCGGTGGCCAGGGACCAGGCCACGCGGGTTGGGATCAGGTCATCGGACAGGGCGTGGAAGTTGCGGCCCGTGGGCAACACCTCCGGCGTTCGCAGCGGGTCGTTGCCCTGGCCCGGTGGCACAAAGCGGCCATCCAGCGCGGCAAGAAAACTTCGGCGTTCCGCAGCCGGTGAAGCCACCAGATTCTTTCGCCATTCCGCCTTGGGCGTGCCAGCCCCACCCGCCATGGACTCCAGCATGGTATCGATCATATCCGCACTCCAGTCACGGCCAAACACGTGCAGGCCCAGGGGCATGAAGTGCTCCTGCATATCGGTGACGTAGTGGCCCGCTTCGTGGACCAAGAGTTCGGGGGACAGCTCATCCACCGAGACATCCTCGACCGCCAGCCCCATTTCACTGGCGATTTCCCGCTCCAGGTCTTCGCCGATGTCCAGTATCCGGATTTTCTCCCGCAGCATATCCAGCGCCCGCTCCCGGGTGGGGCTGTCGGGCTCGTTGGCGGACTCCCAGGTTTCCACCAACTGACGCAATTCCAGCAGGTCGTCATAGAGTTCCGTGGCCGCCAGCGGCGGGGTCAGGTGGCTGATCATTACCCCCAGGGCCCGGCGCTTGGCCTGAATGCCCTCGCCCACGCCGTCAACGATGTAGGGATAGATCAGCGGCAGGTCGCCACCCAGCAGGTCCGGGTAATCATCCCCGGTCAGCCCGGCGCGGCGGCGGGGCAGGAATTCCCGGGTGGAGTGGCGCCCAACGTACACCAGGGCGTCCGCCTGATAGTGATCCCGCAGCCAGTGGTAGAAGCCCACGTACTGATGGGTGGGTGGGAAGGTGGTGTTGGCGTGCAGCAGTTCCTCGTCCACTTCCCACCCGCGAGGGGGTTGCGGGCCGATAAAGATGTTGCCGAATCGCAGGCCGGGGAAGATCAGCCGGTCGTCCACCACCATGGATTTCCCGGGCGCCTCGCCCCAGCCCCTGAGGCCGGGGATACCGGTGTCTGCCAGGGCATTTCGGGCGGCTGCCAGTTCACCCTTGTGACCACCTTCGTTCAAGCGGCGCTGCCAGAGGGCTTCGTATTCATCCAAACGGGCCAGGGCGTTCTTGCGGTTGGGGTGCTGGACATGTTCGATCAGATGACGCAGATCGCGGATGCCCCGGTTCAACAGCCCGGTTGCCAGTTCCTTCTCACCCAGGCCGTGGGCCTGTTTCAGCCGCTCATGCAGATAGCCCAGGGGGCCGTGGGCCATTTCCTGGCGGACCACTGCCGGCAACGTTTCCAGATAGCGCCGGTAGGTGTCGCTGTCCATGGACGCCACCTGGCCCGCCATTTCCCGCAGCGCCCGGGGATCATCCGGCAGGCTCACGCCGCGCTGCTGGATCAGGTCCGTGAGGGCTTCCGGGCTGTCCGGCAGCGGGCCGGTGGCGTAGCCCTCTGCCTTGAGCCAGGTCAGCATTTCGTAGAGGGAGGCGGGCACATCCAGGTTGTCCGCACCAATGTTCTGGCGCCCCGGCGGGTGGTTGTAGTAGATGATCGCCACGCGCTTGTCGGCGTTGTCCTTGGCTTGCAGAACCTGCCAGCGTTTCAGGCGGTCAGCCACGGCCGCCACCCGGTCCGCCACTGGTTGTGTCAGGGTCAGGGCCACGCCGGTAAGTTCGTCGATCACTTCCGGTTCGGCCGTGGCCAGCACCATGGGCTGAGTGATCCCTTGGAGTTCCGGCATCGCCAGCTTGTAGTGCACCTTGTCCGCCGGAATACCGTCCACCGACAGTTGCCACTGGTTAACAGTGCGGGAGGCCAGTCGCAGCCCCTTGATCACCGGAACATCCAGTTGGGTCAGCGCCTCGGTCACCTGGCGCCGCCCCTCACCGCCGCCAATGGTGAAGTCCTGCAGGCTGATGATGCCGGCCAGGGTGGCCGGGCCAACGGCACTATCCAGGGTGCGAACCGCTTCCAGGCTGGCGCCACCCCAGCGGGACAGGATGGCAAAGCACTGGATATCCCGGGCTTCCAGGGCAGCACAGGTGGCATCCAGCAGGGCACGGTCGCCCGGGCGGTCGCCGCTGTCCAGATCCAGCAGGGTAACCACGGGGCCGGGTTGCAGCGCCAGGTCCCCGGCATCCTCGACCGCCTCCCCGTTACGGTAGTAGCGAATCAGGGCCCGGGGTGGCAATTCGGGCACGGTCAGGTCATGGCCCGCCTGCACCAGCAGCCAGCGCAGCAGGCCATCCAGGTGTTGTGGGGTTCGTCCCTGATACAGGGCCCGCCCTTCCAGCCAGGGAACCTGTTGTGGGAACTGTTGGCGCAAGGTTGCCTGGTGGGCCTTCAGGTCTGTTCCGGGGTCCGGGGCTTTCATCAGATCGTTGAGGCCAGAAGCCTCCAGCCCGTCCAGTAAGCCCAGGCCTTCCAGCCGTGACAACCGGGTAAGCGCACGGTCGCCGTTGACCGCCAGTATCGGAAACGAACGGTCTGCCGCCTGATCCCGCACTGCCTGTTCGAGCCGCCCCACCTGATCGCCGAAGACCGCCGCCAGTAGCAAGGCATCAGCGCGGCCAACCAGTTCATCCAGTGCCAGATTATCCAGCGAGGCGACCTGTGCCGGAGTCCTCAGGACTACCCTGTGCTCCGGATTGGCAGCCAGGAACCGTTCCGCTCCTGCGGCCATTTCCGCTGCTGATCGTTCCGACACCACGCCGACGATCGTGGCACTGAAAACCGGGTAAGAGAGCAGCATTGCCAGGGCCAGGAGAAAAGCCACTACCGGGCGCCTGATGCTTCTGTCTGGACGTGTGTGGTTCATGCCAGTGCCTCTCCGTGGCCTGTCAGATGTCGTAGCGTAAGGTCAGCATCGCGGTTCGACCGGCGGCGATATACTCACTGCCATCGAAACGCAGGGCCGTGGCGTATTCCCGGTCCAACACATTGTCCACTGTCAGGCTGGTGGTCCAGTGACTGTCAATCTGCCACTTTGCCCGCAGGTCCCAGGTGGCAAAACCGGCAATACGTTCCTCATTGTCGGCATCGTCGTAGCGGTAGCCCTGCCCCTTCACGGTGGTGCCCAGGGAAACCTGGCCAAAGGCCCGGTCAACATCCACGCGGAATTGCTTGGCGCTGCGGCGACGAATGCGGTTATCGGTCTCCTCGTCCCGAGGGTCAGTGACCGAGGCGGCCGCTTGTAAGGTCCATGCATCCAGTTCCAGACCGGCACTGAGCTCGGCACCCCGGATACGCGCCTCGTTGACATTGAACGGGGCGAAACGTCCATCCTTCATGGTGAACACAATCAGGTCGTCAGCGTCGGTCTGATAAATCGCGGCGTCCCAGAACCAGTGCTGGTACTGCCCTCCAATACCCAATTCCACACTGCCAGCGGTTTCCGGTTGCAGGTCTGCATTGCCGAAACCGGGGAAGTAGAGGTCGTTGAAGGTGGGTGCGCGGAAGGACGTGCTGTAGCTCACCCGGGCCCGATGGTTCCGGTCGAGGTCAACGCCCATGGCCACGGCTCCGGTTTCCTCGCGACCAAAGGCCTCGTTGTCGTCTGCCCGCAGGCTCAGTTGAAAGTCCGTGGGACCGAAATTCAGCAGGGCCTGACCAAAAATAGCAGCGTTGGTGCGACTGGATTCTTCGTATTCCGTGGTGCTGTCGACCTCGTCCACCAAAAGCTCGCCCCCCACAATGTACTCGTGACGACCGATACTGATCTGGTTCTCCCAGCGGGCGCTGCGGGTCTTGGTATCAAAGGTGCTGTCGCCAAAGGTATCGCGGTTGTCCGATTCGTCGAGGGATTCCGCCAGCAGGATGCGGCTGCGCCAGTAGTCGCTGATCGGTGTATCCAGGCGGAAACCGAGGGTCTGGATGGCGAAGTCGGTGTCACCGCCCTCGAATTCGGTATTGCCCTGAGCCCGCATGATGACGATGCCGGCCTCGCCGCCGGAGTCAAACTGGTGAGCTACGGATGCGAGGGCGGAGGTGTTACGAAAGCCCTTGTCTTCGCCGCCTTCCACGATGGCGGTGCCGTCGGTTTCCAGATGGCTGGCACTCAGGCTGTATTTCATGCGGCCTTCGGTACCGGCGGCTCCGGCAATATACTCCTGCGTGTTGAAGTTGCCGCCACCGGCCTGAACCCAGCCCTCATTGCCCGTCGGCGCGCTGTGGGTAAAGGCCTGGATAACGCCGCCAACGGCATCGGCACCGTACAGGTTACTGCGGGAACCGCGCACAATTTCCACCCGCTCAATCATCTGCGGCGGGAAATACTGCCACGCGGCACTGCCGCTGGTGGCCGAACGCAGACGCACACCATCCACCAGAAATACGGTGGATTCGCTGCCGGTACCGCGGGTGTAAACGCTGATGTTCTTGCCGAACGAGCCGTTACTGGTGATGTCCAGGCCCGGCTGCCCCACCAACAATTCCTCAAACGTCTGAGGCTGCAGGCGTTCGATGTCCTCGTTATCGATCACGGTGACAGAGGAGTCGCTTTCACCCCGGGTTTTCGGGCCCAGGGTCGCGGTGACCACGATCGGGTCCAGTGTGGATTCGGAGACTTCGTCGCCCAGGGTAGGCTGGCTTGTGATCAACAGGGTTGCCGCAGACAGGGTCAGGGTTGGTAGTGCGTACTTCATCTCAACGTCCTCAAACTCGTGCTCGCCCGCACGAATGCATTAGGTAATGACGTTGGGGTAGGCAATCTGGCAGGAGAGAAGCAGGTGGTCGGGAAGCATCCAGGTCAGGTCGGAGTAGCCGGCCCCTGCCATACTGTCGCCCACCGCAACGTCTGGCAATTCCAGGCCGGTCTCCGGGCTTATGAGCGGTCTGCGCGTGGGGCAGACCCGGGCAATCGCCTTCCCATACCCTCAGGGGCACAGTGGCGCATTCGATCACCGTTGACTCAATTACCGTTGCGGGGGCAGCGCCGGAATCTGACCGGCTTCCCGTTTCACCCCTGTGTCGCTTTGCACGGGGCACCTGAAAAAGTGGGGCAAGGCTAACAATCGGTTAACGATTGGTCAATGACATTCCGCAAGCCGCCAGTGCATGCGCCAGCCGTTGCCACTCCGCTTCGGAACCTGGCAGGCCAAACCGCACCGCAGGCGGCCGATCAAACCGACGCACCAGGATGCCGTGCCGGGCCAGCCCATCGGCCAAATCCGCCGAGCGTGGGTGCTCAACATAGCGAAACAGCCAGGTGCCCCCGGAACCGTCCAGGCCGTGAGCATCCAGCAACCGCCGCAGCCGCTGACTATCCGCCGACAATCGCTCGGTAGTCGCCGCCTGCCAGCGTGCATCCGCCAGCGCCTGGCGCATCACGTAACGGGCGGGACCACTGACCGTCCAGGGACCCATCGTGTTCCGCAGGTGGTCAGCCAGCTCTGGTGCGGTCAGCACCGCGCCTGCCCGCACGCCCGCAAGACCAAAGAACTTACCGAGAGATCGCAACACCACCAAACCCTCCCGCCCGGTGGCGAACCCCAGACTCAACTCCGGGTAGCCGTCCACGAACGCCTCATCGACAATTAGCCAGCCACCCCGTTGCTGTAGCCGCTGATGCCAGCGCAACAGACGCTCTGGATCAATGGTCTCTCCGGTAGGATTGTTAGGGTTGATCCAGACCAGCACCTCCAGATCGTCCAGCCAGGATTCATCGTCACCGGTCACCCGTGCCCAATCGAGACTGACCACCTGATGTCCGGCACAGGACCAGCTGTGACCGTGTTCCTGATAGCCGGGGCGGGGAACGCCCACGCGGCACGAAGGCCGCAGCCGGGGCAGCGCCATGATCGCCTCCTGACTGCCCGCCACCGGCACGCAGGCAGCGTCAGCGGGAGCCCCCGCCCACTGCTGCACCAGAGCCTCGAGGCCATCATCCGGTTCCGGTAACCGCTGCCAAACCTCGGACGGCAAATCCGGCACCGGCCAGCCTTGGGGATTAATACCTGTGGACAGGTCCAGCCACTGATCGCGGGGAATGCCCCAGCGTTTTACGGCTGCGTTGAGTCGTCCGCCATGTTCCGGTGGTGTCATGTCCCGACCCTCAAAAGAAGACCTGCCACCGCAAACAGAGCGAGTAAAACAAGCCACAACCAGACGCCCTTCCACACCAGACGAAGAGCGCCATCCACCGTGTCCGCACTGGCGGCCGGTCCGTGCCCCAGCACCGGTCGCTGCTTTATGCCCGAGGCATAGGGCGACGGACCGCCCAGAGACACCTCAAGGGCCCCGGCCCCGGCTGCCATCACCGGCCCGGCATTCGGGCTGTCCCAAGCCGACGCCTGGGTCCGCCAGCAACGCCAGGCAAGCCGGGTGTTACCAAGCAAGGCATAGGTCACCGCTGTCAGCCGGGCAGGTATCCAGTTCATGACATCATCCAGCCGGGCGGCCACCCGCCCGAAATACAGATAACGTTCATTGCGATAGCCCCACATGGCATCCAACGTGTTCACCATCCGGTGCAGCAACACCCCGGGAATACCCGCCACCAGAAACCAGAACAAACTGGCAAACACCGCATCCGCCCCGTTTTCCAACATGGATTCACTGGCCGCCGCAGCCACGCCCTGTTCATCCAGTTCGCTGGCCTTGCGGCTGACAATCCGGCCTACCTGCTCCCGTGCTTGCTCAAGATCGCCGCTATGCAACGCATCCGACACTGCCCGGCCGTGTTCCGTCAGCCCCCTGATCGACAGAGCAAAATACAACACCACAGCTTGCAGCAGCAGGTATGTCCAGCCATCCAGCGTCCATCGCAACGACTCGGCGACCACAAGCGCAGGCAACACGACGATTAACACACCCAACAGCCCCAAGAATTTTGACCGGCCCGTGTGCTCCGGCGACCGATTCAACCGCCGTTCAACTAACGCAGCCAGACGCCCGAACCCCACCAGCGGATGCCACCTGCGGGTCTCCCCGAGCCAGCGGTCCAAAAGCACGGCAACAAGGCAAACGATCACGGAAAATATGAAAGAGCTCAAATTGGCAGCATCTCTTAAGCAGACAAAACTTGGGAGCAAGAAATTGTTTGGATAGGGCCCTCCAAAACACGCTGTGAATACATCCCTGTACGCTCCGCTCCGCCATCCATGGCTCCGCAGGGTTTTGGAGGGCCCTATCCAAACAATTCCCCGAATTGTGGGTGTTCTTGATCAGGAAGGAGTTTAACCGAGTCACCGTCGGCCTTGACACCTTTTCGGACCGGGTAGACCATTTGCTGTTTTCACCGGCCAGGATTCACCCATGCTTTCTCTGCCTCCAAGCTGGACCCAGCAGCCACCGAAACCAGATACGCTCCGAATCCGACAAGCAACGGATCGCCAGCAGGCTCTAACCAAGCCACCGGGTTCCCTGGGGCGTCTGGAACAGCTGGCCGTCCAATTGGCTGGTCTGCAGAAGACTGAACAGCCAACGGTGGATCCCGTGCGAATCACTGTATTTGCCGGTGACCATGGTGTGTGTGAGGAAGGTGTGTCTGCATTTCCGCAAGAAGTGACGGCGCAAATGATCGCCAACTTCGCCGGCGGCGGCGCTGCCATCAGTGTGCTGGCAAAACAGCTGGATGCTTCTTTGGAGGTCGTCAATCTGGGCACTGTAGGAGAAGTACCGGAGTTGCCCGGTGTCCGGGATGAACAGATCGCTCCAGCGACAGCCAATCTGGCGGTGACCAACGCGATGACGGAAGACCAGGTGTGCGCCGCACTGGCCAGTGGCGACGCGGCGGCAGAACGTGCTGCTGACGCCGGATGTCGGTTATTTATTGGCGGCGACATGGGTATTGGCAACACCACCAGTGCCGCAGCCCTGGCCTGTGCATTGCTGAATCAATCACCTGAGTCGCTGGTTGGTCCCGGCACGGGCCTGGACACCGCGGGAATTTCCCGGAAAAGTCAGGTGGTGGACCGGGCACTGAAACGACACGGTGACAACACCGATCCGTTGACGGTACTGGCCTCTCTCGGCGGATTTGAAATCGCGGCACTGACCGGCGCGATACTCGGCTGCGCGGCGCGAGGCATCCCGGTGTTGGTGGATGGCTATATTGTTTCGGTGGCTGCGCTGTTGGGCGTTTTCCAACAACCCGCCTTGCGGGATTGGCTGCTGTTCGCCCACCGCTCGGCGGAGCCAGGGCATGCCAGGGTTCTGGAAGCCCTAGACGCAAAGCCCCTGCTCGATCTCGGCATGCGACTGGGCGAAGGCAGCGGTGCCGCAGTGGCGGTGCCCCTGCTGCGAGCGGCCTGTGCACTTCACAACAATATGGCCAGTTTTGCCGATGCCGGTGTCAGCAACAAGGACACGGCTTCCTGAAGGACCACGATGAAAAACAGCACGACGACCATTGACCTGATCCGCCACGGCGAACCCGCCGGGGGCCCGATGTTCCGGGGCAGCCAGGATGACCCGCTCAGTGATCTGGGATGGCAGCAGATGCGATCCGCCATTTCAGATACCGAAGAGTGGGATCTGGTGGTTACTTCGCCGTTGCTCCGTTGCCACCGATTTGCCGAGCAGCTGGCAACCAACCGGCAACTTCCCCTGGAGCGGGATGAACGTCTGCGGGAAATCAGTTTTGGTGCCTGGGAAGGCATGACTGCCGACGCCATCCAGGCTGATGCCCCGGAAGCGCTAAACCGGTTCTGGAGCGATCCTGTCGCCTATCCGCCACCCGGCGGTGAAACGATGGATGAGTTTCACGCCAGGGTGCGGGACAGCTGGCATCACTGGTGTCGTGAAGCCGCGGGGCAGCGTGTTCTGGTGGTATGCCACGGTGGCGTCATTCGCATGATACTGGCCGAGGTGATGGGCATCCCCCTGAACCGGAGTTTCTCGGCGTTGGCAGTTCCCTATGCCTGTCGCAGCCGGGTGCGTATTGACCAGTCCGAGCACGGTATTTTCAGCTCTTTACTGAGCCATGGTGGCTGAGCCCCCTCACTCCTTGAGCCAAAGCGGCAACCCCGCAACACTCATCACCACCCGGTCACAGCCGGCTGCAATTGCCTGATTCAACCAGCCCAGCTCATCGCAGAAACGACGGGTCAATGGGTCCATGCCAATAGTACCCAAACCGACTTCGTTGCTGACAATGGCGATGCTGCCGGGATAATTCCGCAACGCCGCCAGGAATGCCTCACGCTCATGAGCGAAGGCCTCCTCCCCGGCAAACAACAGGTTACTGATCCACAGGCTCATGCAATCGACCAACAGGAACGGCGGCGAGGTCTCGTCGCTATAGGTTTCCAGGACACGGGCAAGCCGGAGCGGAGCTTCCGCCAATCCCCAGTGATCCGGCCTGCTGTCGACATGCCGTTTCACCCGCTGCGCCATTTCCTCATCCCCCACCGTGGCCGTGGCCACGTAGACCACTGCATCACCAGACTCGGTTGCCAGCTGTTCCGCCAGTGCCGTTTTCCCTGAGCGGATGCCTCCCATAACGAGAGTTCGAGATACGCCCATGCATGCTCCTTCGGGTTCAGTGGGTGTGATCAAAAAATGGCCCAATGTGATGCAGATCACATTTATCCAATATGCTACAAACTGTCACGTTACCACGGAGAGGGCTCTTTCCGGGCAATCACAACAATAATCGAAATGCCTCAACAATAAAAAACGAATTGCCGGGCACGCCGGTAATGACGACGAACGAGAGGTTCACATGAACTATAAGAAACGACCCATGCGTACAGCGTGGGCATTGGCTGGCGCGCTGCTGATCACCGGATGTGGCGGTTCCGAAGATGGCAACGAAGGCAGCCCGCAACAGGGACCATCAACACCCCCCAACGACTCTGTCATTTCCTCGGATACTCAGACCTTCAAGGAACCGGCCGCGATTGACCGTTACAGCTTCGCCAATGGCTGTTACACCCTGGAAGCCGAAGGACATTATCTGAGCGCCGACCCACAAACAGGCCAATACTCCACGACTCGCGATGCCGGTCAGGCCACTGCGTTCCGGATGCGTCCCACCCGTCTCGGGGCCTACCTGATGATGTCGGGTTACCAACGCAACACCGGGGAAGTCGGCCTGTTTGAGCTGCTTGGCATCAGCGACCCCGCCGGCGAATTCCTGGATGACGCCGGTAATTTCATTGGCGAGATCTCCTATCTGGTTGCCGGCCTCGGGGATACCACCAACCTGATCCTGGATCCGGTGGCGCCGCTGGGAGATGCCCTGCGTTCGATCGGTGAGAGTATTGAGTTCACCGGTGATCAGCTGGGTGACACCACCATCAATCCCTCGCTTGCCATGGTGGGTTCACCCAGCGACCTGGCGGTATGGCAACTGCAACGCAAAGGCGATGAACAGCGCTATACTCTGGCCTCTGACGTCACTGGCCTGATGCTGGCCGCCACGGACGATGGCCTGGCTCTGGTGTCTCCCTCGGTCATTGACGAATCCGGTGCCTTTGCCCTGCGTGAGGCCAAAGGATGTGACCAATACCCGGAAGCGGAACTCAGCGCCGAAGTCGTCGACGCCAAGGGCCCGGCGATTTATTTGAAGGAAGTGGATCGTTTCCGCCAGGTCAAAGGCCTCGACAAGGACGACGTCTTCGGCTTTGTCGACACCCATTCCCACATCTCGGCCTATGAGTTCATCGGTGGACGGGTCAACTACGGCGCCCCCTTTCACCGCTTTGGGGTGACTCATGCCCTGCACGACTGCGAAGCCGTCCACGGCCCCTGGGGTGCCACCGGATTTGTCGAGCTGGCCACCAGCGGTATCGGCACCCACGACACTCAGGGCTGGCCCACATTCAACGACTGGCCCCGCTACAACTCGCTGCAACACCACCAGAGCTATTACCGCTGGATGGAGCGAGCCCACCTGGCGGGCATGAAAATCCTGGTGAATCATCTGGTGCACAACGAGATTCTCTGCCGCATCAACCCGCAGAAAGAAAACGACTGCGACCCCATGGAATCCATCCTGCTGCAGATCCAGCGCATGTACGAGATGCAGGACTACATTGATGCCCAACACGGCGGCCCGGGGGAAGGCTGGTTCCAGATCGTCACCAGTCCGGCCCAGGCCCGCGACGTGATCGATGACGGCAAACTTGCTGTGGTGCTGGGCATAGAGATGTCCAAGGTCTTCAAGTGCGGTGAATTCCTCGGCGTGGCGGAATGCACCCGCGAAGAGATCGTGGAACGGCTGGATCAGTTCTACCAGCTCGGGGTTCGCAACATCTTCCCGGTTCACAAGTTCGACAACGCCTTTGGCGGGCACTTGCCGGACCTGTCCACCGGCATTGGCATCGGCCCCATTCTCTATGGCGGCAACCTGCTGGAAACCGGCCACCCGGTGGAATTCGAGGAATGCCCCGAAAGCGTTGAATACACCGGCGGTGAGCCAGACCAGAACGCCGACCTGCAGCCTTTTGGCCTGTTCGATCAGCTGCTGTACCAGATGGACTATCTCGGAGAGCGTTTCCCGGAGACCCCGGAGGAAATGGCGGCACTCGACCCCCGTCGGGGGACCGACCAGCTCTGTAACCGTCGCGGTCTGAGTGATCTCGGGGACTTCCTGATCCAGGAGCTGGTGCGCCGTAAGATGATGATCGAAACCGACCACATCAGCCGCAAGGCCGCCGCCCGGATTCTGGAGATTACCCGGCCACTGGATTACCCGGTGATCAACAGCCATGGCGGCTGGGGCGGCACCGAAGCACTGCGGGATCGTATCGCGGCCCAGGGCGGCATTACCGCGTCCTTCGGCGGCACCCGTGAAGACTGGGTGCGAAAACTGACACGGGATGGCAACCGTCCCCGCCGCGAAGACCTCAAGGTAGGCCCCTTCAGCGGCGCCGGCTTCGCCTCTGACGTCAACGGCATTGCACAGCTGGCGTCCAATCCCGGCACTACCGAGGACGAAGAAGGCCTCTACCCGTTCACCTCCATCGACGGACGGGTCCGCTTCGATGTGCAGCGTACCGGCGACCGGGAATTCAGCCTCTACGACGGTCGCGGTGTCGCCCATTACGGCCTGTACCCGGACCAGATCGCAGACATGATTCGCAACAGCGATGCCGATCCCGAACAAATTGACGATGCCATCAATCAGCTTTTCACCTCCGCTGAAGCCTACCTGCGGATGTGGGAACGGATTGAAAGCACGCCACTATAACAACAAGGACAACGTCATGAACTCCAAGACATTCTTCAACAACACAAGACGCTGGCATTCAGGGGTTATCCCTGTGCTGACAGCCACCGCACTGCTCTCTGGCTGTTTCGGTGGCAGCGGCGGCTCGTCAGACTCGACAGCGGCTAACGAAAATCCCGGTAACTCCAATGTCGCCGGGCAACAGGTTGATCGTTTCAGCGACGGCCGCACGTTCCTCGTGGAAGCCGGCCCCGATGCCACCCACGACATGGTCAGCGCGATGATCCAACTGCGTCCGGGCGATACTCTGGAATTCGGCTGCGGCTTTATCGAACTGAACCACGGCCTGCTGATACAGGCCACCGAAGACGTCCTGATCAAGGGGTGTGGCAAAGACAGCACAGTGCTGTCCTTCCGCGACAGCGATAACGTCACCGGTCTGGAAGCGCTGAACGTGCGCGGTATTACCGTGCAGGACCTCACCATCGCCGACTCACCTGGGGACGCTTTCAAACTCAAGGGGGTGAAATGGGGTACGCTGCTCAACGTACGGGCCATCTGGTCCGGCGGTGGTGAACCGATTACCGCCAGTAACTATTCGGATCGGCTGCATGTGCAGTGCACCAACCCGCCACTGAACGAGGGCGACCCCACGCCGGATTACATTCCCAGCTCCGCCAGCGGGCGCTACGGTATCTACCCGGTGGAGTCGGAAAACATCCTGGTGGATAACTCCGAATCCGTGGGCGCGTCCGATGCCGGTATTTATGTCGGCCAGACCAACACCGCCATCATCCGCAACAGTCGCGCCGTGTATAACGTCATGGGCTTCGAGATCGAAAACGTCCAGGGCGGCGAATACGACAACAACGTCGCCGAGTGCAACACCGGTGGTTTCCTGATCTACGATCTCGAGAACATCACCCAGTACGGCGACACCTCGGTGATGCTCAACAACCTGGCCAGCAACAACAACACCTACAACTTCGCCCACAGTGGCCTGGTGTCCGCCGTGCCCCGTGGTACCGGCTTCATCACCCTGGGCTACGACAATATCGAAGTGTTCAACAATACCTTCGAGGACCACAGCACCGCCGCCGTGATCTATACCAGCTACGAGTTGATTGACGGCAAGGATAAAACCTCGGACAAGAAACTGGACCCATACACCGAAGGGCTTCACATCCATAACAACGTGATGCGGAATTCCGGTTACGACCTTCCCCCGCCCAACTTTGAAAAGGTGCTGCTGGAAGGCCAGGTGGAAACCGTACTGCCCACCCTGATCGGCCTGAAAAACATCACCAACCCCGGCAAAGGTGCGCACATCGTCTGGGACGGGCTGCTGGATGAGCTGGATGAGGACTGCCCCTTCCCGGTGGATGCCAACGGTGATCCGGTGCCGGCCGATGAGAATGGCAAGCCCATTCACACCAATCAGCATCCGAACCCGGCGTGCCACTACAACGCCTACAAGTTCAACGCCAATGGCGAGCGCAAGCTGCCCCAGTGGGGTTCGTGCTTCCATGACAACGACCTGGCGGCCGACAGCCAGGCCTACATGAACTTCCATGGCACCGAGGGACTGGAGCTGGTGCTGGCCGCGGCCGAACAGGACCCGAGCATTCTCTCCCTCGAGGGTCTGCAGTCGGTACTGGAAGGGCTGACGGGCGTGGTGGCAGACACCGACAAATCGGTTCACGATTGCCAGGCCCGCTTTGGCAAGCTACTGCCACCGCTGCCCCGTGTGACAATCCCGCCATTCGAACCAAGCGGTGCCATCGATCCTGCCCCCAGCGAGGAATACGTCAACCGGCTCTGCAGCAAACGCGGCAAGTCCGGCAGCGTCAATCGGGATGCCCTGGAAGTGAACTGTCCAACCCTGGACCAGTACAACCTGTTTGCCGATCCCCACGATCCCCGCAGCACCCCGAATGATGGCGGTGTGCCGTTCGTGCTCAACAGCAAACTGTTCTCCGACTACGCCACGAAATACCGGGTCGCCTTCGTGCCAACGGGCACCAAGGCGGTCTACATGGACGGCCAGGGCGGCAGCAACCTGAACGGTACCATCCACTTCCCCACCGGTACGGTGATTGCCAAGACCTTTGCCTTTACCGATGAAAGCAAGGGCACCGAAGAACTGGTGGAAACCCGCCTGCTGATCAAACGGGTCAGCGAGAGCGGCAAGGCATTCTGGGACGGTCCGACTTATATCTGGGAGAAAGACAGCGATGGCCAACCGGTCGCGAAACTCGCCCTGGGTGGCGGCACCCGCACGGTAAGCTGGCATTATCAGGACCAAATCACCGGCGAACTGTTGGCGGGCAGCACGGACAACTACGCCATTCCCAATGCCAACCAGTGCATCACCTGTCACAGCAACGATGACGTGGAATCCGGCAGCGCGCCCATTGGCCCGAAACCCCGCAACCTGAACCGCGCCTATGCGCCGGAATCCACCTTTATGGGCACCCGCGGACAAGGCGGCTTCCCCCGCGTCAACCAGCTCAAGTACTGGCAGGATCAGGGCATTCTTACCAATGTGCCGACCCTGCAGATCGATGGACGTGGCATTGCCACCAACATCGAGCGCCTGCCCCACTGGAACCTGGCCGGTGACAGCGGCGAAGTCGCAGGCTCCGATGCCGATGTGGAAGCCCGCCTGCGAGCCTACCTGGAGGTGAACTGCCAGCACTGCCACAACGACCGCGGTGCGGCGTCCAACACCGGTTATTATCTGGATCACTACCGGGAAGTGGACGCCGGGTATGGCATCTGCAAGAAGCCCACTGCCACCGGGGGTGGCTCCTGTGGTCGCCAGCACATTGTGGTGCCCGGAGACGCTGACAGCTCCATCGTCTCTTGCCGCGTCACGGCCAGCGGCGATCCCCAGCGGCAAATGCCACCGATTGCCCGCAGTGTCACCCACATGGAAGGCGTGGAGTTGATCAACTACTGGATCAACAACGTGGTGGACAGCGGCTACGCCAATGGCGATGCCTGTGGCAACGGCAGTATCTTCCAGTCGCTGAACTAAGCATACCGGGGCGGCTCTGACGGCTGCCCCGGTTTCTGGCGCCGCTTTCGTGGCCCTCTCCCATCCTCGCTGCTATATTGCTCCCTGAGAACGCCAAACGCGACAGCCGCTCAGGGAGACTTCATGCAGGCAGAGCTTATCGACATCCGCAACCATCTGGCCCAGCATGCGCCGTTTGACGAGATGGCGGAGGAAATGCTTGATAAGGTGGTTTCAAGCATCGAGATTTCCTATTTCCGCGCGGGCACGCCCATCCTGGAATTTGGCCAGCGCAATACCTGGCTGTTCTATGTGCGCAGCGGCGCGGTCGAGATCTACCGTCGGTCTGGTGAACTCTACAGCCGGATGGGCGAAGGGGAGTTCTTTGGCCAGTTCGGATTGATGATGCACAAGACCGTGCGCTTCCCGGCAAAAGCGATTGAAGACTGCCTGATCTACCGGATTCCTGACACTGTTTTCCAATACCTGTGGGAAAACGATGAGAACTTTGCCGACTTTGCGGACACCGAGGGCCGAAGCCGACTGCGTTCCGCCGTCTCCCGGCGGGAAAAGTCCAACGTACTGATGACCTCGAAGGTCACCCGCTTGATCTCGCGGAAGCCCGTCTCCGCGCCCTGCACCGTGCGCCTTCAGGAAGCCGCCCGCATCATGACCGACCAGGGGGTGTCCGCGCTGTTGCTGATGGACGAGGAAGGCGACCGGCCGAAGCTTAAAGGCATCATCACCGATCGGGATCTGCGCACCCGCGCCGTAACCGAAGCGCTACCGTCGGAAACGCCGATCAGCGAAATCATGAGCGATGACCCGATCACCACCCGCGCGCGAAGCTTTATCTTCGAGGCCATGCTCACCATGCTGCACAACAATATCCACCATTTGCCAGTGATGGATAACGACGAAGTACGTGGGGTGATCGCTCTGTCGGACATCGCCAAGTATGAGAGCCAAAGTAGCCTGTACCTGGTCAGTAACATCTACCACCAGCAGGATATCAAGGGTCTCAAGAAGATCAGTCGCGATGTCCGTGACAGTTTTGTTCGTCTGGTCAACGAAGATGCCAACTCCCATATGATTGGCAGCGCCATGGCCGGCATCGGCCGCAGTTTCACCCAGCGCTTGCTGGAGCTCGGCGAAGAGAAGCTGGGGCCGCCGCCAGTGCCTTATTGTTTCATGGCCCTGGGCTCCATGGCACGGGACGAACAACTGGTAGTGACCGACCAGGACAACGCCATGATCCTGGACGACAGCTTTAACCCCCCGGAACACGATGCCTATTTCCTGGCGCTGGCGAAATTCGTCAGCGACGGTCTGGATGCCTGTGGCTATACCTACTGTACCGGCGACATTATGGCCACCAACGAAAAGTGGCGTCAGCCGCTGAAGGTGTGGAAGTCCTACTTTATTGACTGGATCGACAATCCCAAGGCGGAAGCCCTGCTGAACAGCAATATCTTCTTCGATCTTGACGGCATCTACGGCCGAACCGAATTCGCAGAGGAGCTGAAAATCCTGGTGGCGGAAAGAGCCAGCAACAGTCAGCGTTTCCTCGCCATGCTGGCCCGTAACGCCCTGAACCGCACACCGCCCCTGGGCTTCTTCCGCACCTTTGTGATGGAAGAAGACGGCAAGCAGAACAACACCTTTAACCTGAAACGTCGAGGCACTGCGCCTTTGTCAGACCTGATCCGGGTGCATGCCCTGGCGTGCGGGTCCCGGGCCCAGAACTCCTTCAACCGACTCAAGGCCATCGCCGAAACCAAACTGATTCCGGACGACGGCGTGGGCAACCTGCGGGACGCTCTGGAGTTCATTTCCATCGTCCGCATCCGCCACCAGGCGCTGGCCATCGAAGCCGGGCGGGAGCCGGACAACAACGTTCGACCGGAAGAATTGTCCCCGTTTGAACGCAGCCACCTGAAAGACGCGTTTCAGGTGGTCAGCAACGCCCAGAAATTCCTTAAATTCCGGTACCATAGCCAGGTGGGCCGGCATGGCTGATCAGAAGGATCCCGTTTCAAAATCCAACGACGCCTGGCCAGACCGGTTCATTCAGCTTGCGGAAAATGCCAGGGATCCCCGGCTCAAAGTCTTTTATCAGGCCGGATGCGTAGCACCGGAGACCCCCCTGGCCGATGCTCCCCTGGTGGCGCTGGATTTCGAAACCACCGGACTGAACCCTGATCAGCATTCCATTGTCAGCATTGGTCTGGTGCCGTTTTCCATAGATGGCATACAGCTTGGCCGGGGCCGCCACTGGGTTGTACGACCACAGCTACCACTGCATCAGACCTCCATCACCATTCACGGCATCACCCACACAGACATCGACAAGGCACCGGATCTGAGCGAAGTTCTGGAGGAAATACTGGAAGCCATGGCCGGAAGGATTGCGGTGGTCCATTATCGCAGTATCGAACGGCCATTCTTCGATGTGGCTTTGAAATGGCGACTCAATGAGGGCATCAATTTTCCGGTCATCGACACCATGGCCATCGAAGCACATCTGTATCCCAATCGACAGCCAACCCGGTGGCAAAAGCTGAAGGGCATGAAGCCGGTTTCCATTCGCCTGGCCGATAGCCGGACCCGATACGGCCTGCCTCACTACCCGCCGCACAACGCGCTGATTGACGCCATTGCCACGGCGGAGTTACTGCAGGCCCAGGTTCGCCATCATTTCAGCCTGGACACCGCGGTCAAGGACCTATGGCTTTGATGCCGCCATTGAGTTATCGCTGTCCGGTTTCACTTCACTGATGTACTCGCCATAACCCTCTTCCTCCATCTTCTCCAGTGGGATAAAGCGGAGGGCGGCCGAGTTCATGCAGTAGCGCAGACCCGTGGGCGCGGGGCCATCATTGAACACATGCCCCAGGTGAGAATCCGCAATGGCACTACGAATTTCTATGCGGGTCGTAAACAGGGAGCGGTCCTCTCTCTCCACAACCGCATCTTCTGAAATCGGACGGGTAAAGCTGGGCCAGCCAGTGCCGGACTTGTACTTGTCTCTGGAGGAAAACAGCGGCTCTCCGGACACGACATCCACATACAATCCCGGACGCTTCTCGTCCCAGTATTCGTTTGCGAACGCCCTCTCGGTGCCATCTTCCTGAGTCACGTAATACTGCTCTTTGGTCAGCATCCGCTTGAGCTCTTTATCGTCCGGCTTCACAAAAGACTGCAGGTCTCGCGCGTCGTTCTTCATGGTGTCCTCTTCAGGCTGATACTGAGAGTAATCAACATCCTGCTCGTCACCCCAGACCTTCTCGATGAACTGGTAACGGCCAGAGTTGAAGGTATAGAACTTGTACCGCACCGGATTTTTGCTGTAGTAATCCTGGTGGTATTCCTCCGCGTCATAGAAGGACTTGAAAGGTACGATTTCAATCACCACCGGATCGTCGTAACGACCGGACTCTTTCAACGCCTTCACCGAAGCTTCGGCAGCACGCTTCTGCTCTTCATTGTGATAAAAAATCGCGGGCCGATACTGGCTGCCCCGGTCCACATACTGGCCTTTCGCGTCGGTCGGGTTTGCTGTGCGCCACAAAGCCTGGAGCAGGCCTTCGTAGGTGATGACATCCGGGTCGTAATAGACCTGGACAGCCTCGGTGTGTCCGGTACGACCGCCAGAGACCTGTTTATATGAGGGATCTTTTTCCTCGCCACCGCTGTACCCGGATACCGCCTCGACGACCCCCGGCACTTTCTCTTCATACATTTCTTCAACACACCAGAAACACCCACCGGCGAAAGTAGCTATCGCCAGGTCTGGATCGTCGGGTGCGTATTTTGAGTCCGAATCGTTGGAAGCACCCACCTGGAGACCGGTGAGTGCTATGGCCACCGCCATGGACATCAGTAACAGATACCGTTTCATAACTTTAACCTCTTGCCCTTTGATTACTGTAACCAGTCTGCACGGAATTCATCACACCCTTTTCTCCAGTTTATTACGTTTGTATAACGTCGGAGAGATCAGTACGGATGCACACAGTTCAGCTTCAGGGCGCCACCGGTAATCGTATACAAAACGAAGCGCCACCGGACTGCAGGTTGGCAACGTCAATATCACCCCCCTGGAGCGACATGATCCTGCGGGCGATGGCGAGTCCGAGACCGGCATGGCCGCCAGTCCCATCAGAAGATTCACCGCGATAGAAGGGATCGAAGATATGGGGCAGGTCTTGCTCCGGAATGCCAGGACCACTGTCCCGCACACAAACTTGCGGCCAGCCATTTTCCTGCCCGAAAACCACCTCGATTCGCCCACCGGCAGGGCTGTAGGCAATGGCATTACCGATCAGGTTGTCCAGCACCCGTTCGGTCATGGCAAGGTCCGCATAGGCCAGGGGCTGATCCGGGTCGCCATTGACGGTCAGATCAAGCTGCCTGTTGCGGGCCTCCCGGCCGTGTTTCTGAACCACATCGTGCACCAGCTCAGCGAGGGGAAAAGGTTCTGGCACCGGCTGTTTTTCCCGGGCTTCCAGTGCCGCCAGCTCGAACAGCTCATCCACCAGACGGCTCAGGCGTCGACCTTCCTTGAGGGCGATGTCGAGAAATCGGTCCTGCTCTTCCGGGCTGAGGCGGTCGCGCCGTAATTTCAGACTTTCAATGTAACCCTGCATTGAGGCCATTGGCGTGCGCAGGTCATGGGACACCTGAGCCACCAGCTGGCGGCGCTGGGCGTCCTTTTCCGTCAGTTGCTCAATTTGGGAAGCAATGCGGCGTGCCATGTCATCAAAGGTTGCTCCCAGGTAGTCGATCTCGTCACGCACTACCGGCCGCCTGTCACGCCAGGTATTGACCGGCGGATGACTCATGTCACTGTGCTCAAACGCCTCCACCAGCCGGGTCAGCAATGTCAGCCGTCGGGTCAGCAGGCGGAAGACCGCCAACCCCGCAATCATGACCACCGCCAGACTGAGCAGCAGGGCCCAGGCACTCAGCTCCAGCAGCTGGCCACCCCGGGCCATGGTTTCCGCAGCGTCGTATTCTTCACCCCGCAGCACCACATAGAGATAGCCTTCCGGATTGTCCATTGATGGCACCGGGGTCACAGAAAACACTTTCTGCCGGTCATGGCTGCGCGGGTCATCGCCCAGCACGGGATAGCGGCTCATGTCGTCCATCAGTCGGTGTATGGGTTCCAGAGAGACTTGCTTGCGCTTGATTTTGGCCGGGTCTGCGGAGTAGGAGAGGATGGTGCCATCCAGATCCAGCAGATAGATTTCAATACTGGGGTTGATGGTCATGTACAGCGCGAAGAGTTCTTTCAGGGCACTGCGGTCAAGCTGTCCTTCGCTGACCAGATTTCTGTCCGCCACCAGGTTTTTCGCCAGATCCCGGTGCAGCTCCTGATTCACCGAGGCGTTGTACTCCCGCAATGAGTAGAGGCTGATAAAGGTGTACAGCAGGCCGACGGCCAGTAACAGCAGGAACAGGCCCAGAGCCAGGCGGGTGTATAGGGTCTTCACCATGGATCAGTCCCGGAAGCGATAGCCCACCCCCCAGACGGTTTCGATGAACTCTGGTTTGGCCGGATCTTGCTCAATCTTCCCCCGCAGACGGTTGATGTGGGTGTTGACGGTATGTTCATACCCTTCATGGTTGTAACCCCAGACCTTGTCCAGAAGCTGGGCACGACTGAACACCCGGCCGGGATGGCTGGCAAAGTGCCAGAGCAGGTCAAACTCCCGGGCTGTCAGTTCCACCTCCTGTTCCCGCACAAACACCCGGCGGCGATCCGGATCGATCCGTAAACCGTCGGCCCGCAACTCTCCCGTCCCGACGTTACCGGTGTTTTCGGCCGGAGCAGACGCCATGGCATCCACACGCCGGAACAGGGCTTTCACCCGCGCCGACAACTCGGCCACGCTGAAGGGTTTGGTGAGATAGTCGTCCGCCCCCATTTCCAGGCCCAGTACTCGGTCCAGTTCGGTGCTTTTGGCGGTCAGCATCAGCACGGGCACATAACCCGGGCCGGAGCGGATCTCGCGACAAACCGAGAGGCCGTCCATTCCGGGTAACATCAGGTCAAGAACCACCAGATCAATATCCCCTTCACGAAAACGCTCAAGGCCGGTATCGCCCCGGTCACACAGAATGGGGGTCATGCCGAGATCCGCCACATGCATGCGCACCAGCTCGCCAATGCCTGGATTGTCCTCAACAATCAATACGTTTCGTGTCATAGGTTACTGGTTCTCGTGTCCTTCGGAAGCGCCCGGTTAATTCATTGAGTCCGACTTATCCATGCCGTCATCCTTCATGTCATCGTGCATGGCCTCGTCGTCCTTCATGCCCATGCCATCGTCCTTCATCCCCATATCATCTCCGGACATGTTGTCTTTCATACCATCGCCCATGGAGTCGGACATGTCATCCTTCTTCATATTCTCGTGAGCCATGGACTCCTTCATGTCGTCGTCCATCATGCCACCTTCGGACGCCATTTCATCCGCCTGGACCGCACTGGCCATTAGGCCGAATAGGCACATGGCTGCAACTGTCGTGAACTTGTTCATTGTGATGTCTCCGTAAGGGTTTTGGCCTGCCGGACTGGCACGCTCGGTACCCATCCTGGCGGCGCGCCATCACGGGATAATCACAGGGTGTTAAACAGTGTATAGCGGAAAGTTCACAAATCTGTCACGTCGCCTTCATCCCTCCAGACTACCCAGCAGACGCTGACGAATGATGTTGTCGGCGTCATCCATGATGCGGCCGATCAGCTCCTCACAACTGGGAATGTCGTGGATCAGACCCGCCACCATGCCGCAACTCCAGGCGGCTTCATCCATCTTGCCTTCCTGCAGCACCAGCCGGCCCTTCACGCCGGTCACCAGGTGACGGATATCATCAATGGTTTCGGCCCCGCCCTTCGCTTTCTCGATGCGGATGATTTCCTCCACGGCGGCGTTGTTCATCACCCGTTCGGTGTTGCGCAGGTTACGCATGATCAGCCGGGTTTGCCGCTCGTCGGCTTCGACGATGGCCTGTTTGACGTTGTCATGAATGGGGGCATCGGTGGTGGCAAGAAACCGGGTGCCCATGTTCATCCCCTCGGCCCCCAGGGCCATGGCCGCCACCAGACTACGACCATCAGCCATGCCGCCGGAAGCAACGAACGGGATGGTGAGCTCCTCCGCAGCCCGGGGCAACAGGATAAAGTTGGGAATATCATCCTCCCCGGGGTGACCGCCACACTCGAATCCATCCACGCTGACCGCATCGCAGCCGATTTTTTCGGCCTTCAGAGCATGGCGCACGGAAGTGCATTTATGGATAACCTTGATACCGGCTGCCTTCAGTTGCGGCATGTATTGCTCAGGGCTGCGCCCGGCGGTTTCCACCACCTTCACACCGCCGTCGATAATAGCCTGGATATAATCCGGGTACGGAGGCGCCTTGAAGGATGGTAAAAACGTCAGGTTGACGCCGAATGGCTTGGCGGTCATCTCGGCACAACGTGCAATTTCCCTGGACAGGTCTTCCGGGGTAGGCTGGGTCAATCCGGTGATAATACCGAGGCCACCGGCGTTGGAAACGGCTGCAGCCAGCTCCGCATAGCCGACATGGTGCATACCACCCTGGATGATCGGGTGACGGATACCAAACAATTCGGTGATTCTGGTCTTCATAGCGGGTTTCCTGTTATGTCGTTAGAATGAGATCAAATAGCGATACGAGGTTGCAGTGACAGAAAAAACAACAACACGAGCAACACCTGCTGACGCACTCCGGCGAGCGAGGAGGATGTGGCTGAAGGGTGAAAGAATTCACCTGGCATCACTGTCCGCAGAACTGAACATTGGAAGGGCCACCCTGTTTCGCTGGGTCGGCAACAAGGATTTACTGTTGGGGGAAGTGCTCTGGTCACTTTACGAACCCCTGAGACTGGAAGCCCTGAGTACAACTCCCGGGCAAGGTGTGGATTTCGTGGTTGGGGTGTACCGACACGTTAACTCGATCCTGCTCCACTCCGAACCTCTGCGGCGGTTTATCCATCAGGATCCCGAATACGCGCTGAAGATCCTGACCTCATCCCAGTCCACCATTCACAGCCGCACGGTGGAAGCCAACACCCGCACGCTTCGGGACCAGATAGCATCCGGTCATATCCACCCGCCCCTGAACGTCAACAGCCTGTCCTACTTCATGGTGCGCCTGGCCGAATCCTGTCTGTACAGCGACATCATCAACGGCCGCGAACCCCGTGATGAGGAGCTGGAAGACGCCTGTACGGCAGTGCGAATTCTGCTTGGCGGCAAAGCCTAGAACCTGGGGGGCTGGTCCCGCGGCGGGGGTACCTTTTCTTCTGGGAAAAATAACTCGCTTCGCTCAGACATCTTTTTCCCGGCAGAAAAGGTACCCCCACCCCGTGACCGACCTGACTGCTGAGGGCTTCTGTCGGATTACGCTTCGCCTAATCCGACCTACATGATGAAGCCCTCGTACAATTCCCGTAGGTCGGATTAGCGAAGCGTAATCCGACACCCGGCTATCGGCCCTTACAACTGCAGCGACCGGACCTCCAGAAACTCCTCGAGCCCCCATTTGCCGAACTCGCGGCCAATGCCGGAGTGGCCGAAGCCGCCGAACGGGGCCATTGGATTGAACGCGCCGCCGTTGACGAACACCTGGCCGGTGCGCAGTTTGCTGGCCACTTGTTTCGCCTTGTCGGCGTCCGCTGACCAGACTGCGCCGGACAGTCCGTACTGGGTGCCGTTGGCGATACGGATGGCTTCTGCCTCATCGCTGTAGGGAATCACGCACAGCACGGGGCCGAAGATTTCTTCCTGAGCCAGGCGGCTGTCCGGTTTGACGTTGCCGAATACCGTGGCCTTGACGAAGTAACCTCTATCACAGCCTTCCGGCGCTTCCGGGCCGCCGGCGACCAGGGTATGACCTTCCTCGATTCCGAGCTTGATGTAGTCGATGACCTTGTCACGTTGTTGCGCCGAGGCCAGCGGACCCAGGCGGGTGGATTCTTCCAGCGGGTTGCCCGGGGTCATTTTGGCGACGGCAGCAGCGGCCAGTTCACAGGCTTCGTCGTGCTGTTCCGCCGGCACCAGCATGCGGGTCAACGCGGTGCAGGTCTGGCCGGAGTTGAGCAGGCAGTTGTTTACCGTGCCTTTTACTGCTGCCGCCAGATCCGCGTCCGGCAGGATCACCGAGGCGGATTTCCCCCCCATTTCCAGGGCAATGCGCTTGAAGTCATCCGCAGCGGCATGGGCAATCAGGTTGCCGGTGCGGGTGGAGCCGGTGAAGGACACCATGTTGACGTCGGGATGTTTGATCAGAGTATCGCCGACGGTGTGGCCTTCACCACACACCAGGTTGAATACGCCCTTGGGCAGGTCGGTGCCGTCCAGGATCTCCGCCAGGATATAAGCGCTCTGGGGTGCGATTTCCGAGGGCTTCAGCACCACGGTACAACCGGCGGCAATGGCCGGCACCACTTTCAGGATGACCTGGTGCAGCGGGTAGTTCCACGGTGTGATGCAACCCACCACGCCCACAGGCGCGTACTGCACTTCCGAGTTACCGGACTGCTCACTGAACGGGAAGTCCGGCAGCAGGTTCAGGTAGGTCTTGGTGATCGTGGCCGGCAACCCCGCCTGGATACCGGTGGCCAGTTTGATCGGCATGCCCACTTCACGGCATACCGTTTCCGCGATTTCACCTGCGCGCTCTTTCAGTCCTGCGTGGAGCTGCTCCAGCACCTTGATGCGTTGTTCCAGGGTGCTTTCGGACCAGGTTGCAAACGCGGCATCGGCAGCGGCAATGGCCTGCTCCATCTCTTCGCGGCCGGAGGCCGGGACTTTCGCAATCACCTCACCGGTACCCGATTCGTGGACATCAATGGTGTCGCCGGTCCAGTTCACCCATTGGCCGTTAATGTAATTCTTGCTGAGATTGTTCATTTGATCACTCCTGTGTCTCTCTGGAACTGTCACTCGAAAATGATGACGCCACGCGCGTTCTTGCCAGCCAACATATCATCGAACGCCTGGGGTGCGTCATCAATGTGGTAGGTGCGGGTGACCAGTTCGTCGAGCTTGAGTTTGCCCGCTTTGTACAGCCCCAGGATACGGGGGAAGTCGTATTGGGGGCGGGCGGAGCCCAGCCAGCTGCCCTTCAGCACCCGCTCATCCGCGGGCAATGTCAGGGTGGTGATTGAGGTTTTGTCCTTGGGGTCGGAGACGCCCACCACCACGGCGGTTCCGCCACGGCCCAGGCATTTGTAAGCCTGTTCCACCACCGGGCCGGCGCCGACGCATTCGAAGGCGTAGTCGACACCGCCAGTGAGTTTCTTCACGGCCCTGGCGCCGTCCTCCACTTCGCTGATGTTGACGGTGTGGGTGGCGCCGAACTCCCGGGCCATTGCCAGTTTTTTCTCGTTGTTGTCCACTGCAACGATCATTTCCGCGCCAGCGGTGACGCAGCCCTGAATGGCGTTCAGGCCGACACCGCCAATACCGAAGACGGCTGTGCGGGAGCCGGGCTCGACTTTCGCGGTATTGAATACGGCACCAACGCCGGTCATCATCGCACAGCCCACCAGGGCGGCGTTCTGCATGGGTATGGTGTCGTCCACTTTGACGCAGTTATCCACGTGCATAGTGGCGTATTCGGCCATTACGCCGCAGGCACCGAAGACGTTGAGGTCTTCGCCATCCGCACCTTTGGTACGAACGGTGCCATCGGGCAGGGTAAACATGGCCTTGCGGGCGTTTTCACAGAGTACAGGACGGCCACGTACGCATTGGCGGCACTTGCCGCACATGGAGATGAAGGAACTGACGACGTGGTCACCTTCCTTGAAGGCGGTGACGCCCTCGCCCACTTCTATGACGACGCCGGCGGCTTCATGGCCAAGTACGAGGGGCGCGGGGTATGGGATTTTGCCGGTGGTGGCGGACTGGTCGCTGTGGCAGACGCCGCAGGCACCGATTTTGATGGTAATCTCATCCCGTTTAGGGCCTTCCACGGTGATGGTCTCTACCTGAATGGGCTGACCCCACTCGCGGCAGACGACTGCCTTTGCCTTTCTGTCCATTCTGTTTTGCTCCTTGGTTTTACGTAGCCTTCTTGTTTTGGGAACTGGTCGCGGGGTGGGGTGCCTTTTCTTATGGGAAAAATAACTCGCTGCGCTCAGACATCTTTTTCCCGCCAGAAAAGGCACCCCGCCCCACGACCGTTTTGACAAACTCAATATCCGCTAGAACTCAGAGTCCTGCATGCCCAGCGCCGTGGTATCCACAGCGCTCAGTAACCCGGACAGGCTGAGCACTTTCGGCAACTCGTAGCGCGCAAAATACTCACAGGCTTTCACCTTACCCTCGTAGAATTCTGCTGTCTGCTCACCGTTTCCTTCCAGTCCGGCAACGGCCTTGAGGGCCTGTCGCAGCCAGAGCCAGCCGACGACGGTGTGGCCGAAGGCTTCCAGGTAGAGCGAAGCGTTGGCCAGGGCTTTTTCCACGTTGCCGTTGGCTTTCTCTGCGTTGATGGCGTCCGTCGCCGTGGCCAGGGATTTTACGGCCCGGTCCAGATGGTCGGCACACAGTGCCAGCCGTTCGACATCACGGGCTTTGCCGATGGTGGCTTCTATTCGGTCCATCAGTTCTTCGTAATACCTGCCACCGGCCATGGAGACTTTGCGGCCCAGCAGGTCAATGCCCTGGATGCCGTGGGTGCCCTCGTGAATCGGGTTGAGGCGGTTGTCTCTATAGAATTGCTCAACGGGATACTCGCGGGTGTAGCCGTAGCCACCATGCACCTGGATTGCCAGGCTGTTGGCTTCAAGGCAGAACTGGGACGGCCAGGATTTGATGACTGGCGTCAGCAGATCCAGCAGGCCGGCGGCGAGTTGCCGCTGTTCCTCGGTCGCTCCGTGTTTTTTCTCGTCCACCAGCGTGGCGCCCTGCAGGCACAGGGCCAGACCGCCCTCCACGTAAGCTTTCTGGGTCAGCAGCATACGGCGGATATCGGCGTGGCGGATCAATGGCACTTGTGGGGTGTTGGGGTCTTTCTCCCCAACCGGGCGGCCCTGCTTACGATCACGGGCGTATTCGAGGGCGTGGAGGTAGCCAGTATAGCCAAGCATGACTGACCCCAGGCCGACGCCTATGCGGGCTTCGTTCATCATGTGGAACATGGCCGCCAGGCCGTTGTTGGGCTCGCCCACCAGATAACCGACAGCGCCACTCTTCTCACCAAAGTTGAGCATGGTGGAGGTGGTACCCCGGTACCCCATCTTGTGAATCAACCCCGCCAACGCAACGTCGTTCCGTTCGCCAAGACTGCCATCTTCATTGACCAGGATCTTCGGCACGATAAACAGCGAAATCCCTTTTACCCCGGGAGGGGCATCCGGCAAGCGGGCCAGCACCATGTGGATGATGTTCTCGCTCAACTCGTGGTCACCGGCGGATATGAAAATCTTGTTGCCAAACAGACGATAACTGCCATCATCCTGCGGCTCCGCCCGGGTCCTCAGATCGCCCAGGGAAGAACCTGAATGGGGCTCGGTCAGGCACATGGTTCCGAAAAACCGACCAGCCATCATCGGCTCGGCGTATTTCTTCTGCTGGTACTCGTTGCCCTGGGCCTTGATCAGGTTCGCCGCCGCAATGGTCAGCCCGGCGTAGCCCTGGGTACCCACATTCGCGCCCTTGAGCAGCCCCACGCACATCTGCGCTACCGCTGCCGGGAGCTGCATACCACCACGTTCAAAATCCTGACCGGCGGCCATCAGGCCGGTATCACGCAGCACGTCCAGCGCCTTCTTGACCTCCGGGCGCATCTCCACCCGACCGTTTTCGAACCTGGGCTCGTCTTCGTCGACCAGGCGGGCGTGGGGCGCAAACTCTTCAGCTGCCACCTTCAACGCCAGATCGAGTGCAGCCTGAAGCGTTTCACGGTTGTGCTCGACATAGCGGTCATATCCCAGCGTCTGTTCGACTTCGTGAAGCTCGAACAGCTGGAACGCAAGGTCCTGAGTGTTGATGATTTTTTGTGCCATGACCTCACACTCCTGGTAAATGTCAGCGGTTTTGTCGGATTACGCTTTGCTAATCCGACCTACGAGCTACGATTGCGGGATTGACCATGTAGGTCGGGTTAGCCAACGGCGTAACCCGACTGTCGGATTACGGCTTCGCCTAATCCGACCTACGCGGCT
>NZ_KE007325.1:212494-553661 GCF_000397065.2 Marinobacter lipolyticus SM19 | reverse complement strand
TGGCAACGTGGCAACGTGGCAACGTGGCAACGTGGCAACGTGGCGCTAATTGTGCTGTCAGATCCGGCTCGGGGTGGGGTGTCTTTTCTGACGGGACAAAGGTGTCTGAGCGAAGCGAGTTCTTTTCCCATAAGAAAAGACACCCCACCCCGGGCCCAGCCCCGAAACCCGCAGGCTACCGGAGGCCACCCCAAGACCAATTCATTCACCGAGGTTAAACCACCTCGAACAGACCGGCAGCACCCTGACCACCGCCGATGCACATGGTGACCACCACATACTTCGCGCCGCGACGCTTGCCTTCAATCAAGGCGTGTCCGGTCAAACGGGAGCCGGTGACACCGTATGGGTGACCTACTGCAATGGAACCACCATTGACGTTCAGTTTTTCCATCGGAATGCCCAGACGATCGCGGCAGTAAACCACCTGCGAGGCGAAGGCTTCGTTCAGCTCCCACAGATCGATGTCATCCATTTTCAGACCGGTGCGCTCCAGCAGACGCGGGATGGCAAATACCGGACCGATACCCATTTCATCCGGCTCGCAGCCAGCAACCGCAAAGCCACGGAAGATGCCCATGGGTTCGATGTTGTTTTTCTCGGCGTAAGTGGAGTTCATCACCGTGCACACGGATGCGCCGTCAGACAGCTGCGATGCGTTTCCAGCCGTGACGAACTGATCGTCCCCACGCACCGGATTCAGACCCTGAAGGCCTTCCAGTGTGGTGTTGGGGCGGTTGCATTCATCACGGTTCAACGTGACGTCCTTATAGCTGATATCACCGGTTTCCTTGTCCTTCACCATCATGGTGGCATCGAACGGCACGATTTCGTCGTCAAACTTGCCGGCTTCCTGAGCGGCGGCAGTGCGCTGCTGGGAGATCAGCGCGTATTCGTCCTGGGACTCACGGGTAACCCCATAGCGCTGGGCGACGATGTCAGCGGTTTCGATCATCGACAGGTACAGCTCGGGCTTGTTCTTCATCAGCCACTCGTTGGTGGCGTGAAAGCTGTTGAGCTTGTCGTTCTGCACCAGCGAAATGGATTCCACACCACCGGCCACCATGGCCGGAACCTTCTCGGAGATTACTCGCTGGGAGGCCATGGCAATGGCCTGCAAGCCGGAGCTGCAGAAGCGGTTGATGGAGACACCGGCAGTGGTCACCGGCAAACCGGCGCGGATAGCGGCCAGGCGCGCCATGTTCTTGCCCTGGGCACCTTCGTGGAACGTGGCGCCGAGAATCACGTCTTCAACGATGCTCGGGTCGATACCTGCACGTTCAACGGCATGCTGGATAACGTGACCAGCCAGGTCCACGCTGTGGGTGTTGTTCAGGGCGCCACGGTAGGATTTACCGAGGCCGGTACGGGCGGTGGAAACAATAACGGCGTCTGACATAAAAAAATTCCTTCCTAAACAGGTAGGTCGGGTTAGGCGAAGCCGTAACCCGACACTTATATTGAGCTTTACATCTGGGTTGTCGGATTACGGCTTCGCCTAATCCGACCTACTGGATAAACCTCAGTGGTAACGTCAGTCACGGGGTGGGGTGTCTTTTCTGCCGGGAAAAAGATGTCTGAGCGCAGCGAGTTATTTTTCCCAGAAGAAAAGACACCCCACCCCGGGACCGGCCCCAACACCAGCAGGCTAGTCTTTAAAGGTCGCCAAACTTGCGACCTTCACTGACCAGCTTCTCCAACAGGGCCGCCGGCTTCCACTGCTGACCACCCAAGGTGTCGTGGAAGTTTTTGACGGTGCTGAGAATAGTGTCCAGACCAACCTGGTCCGCCCAGAACATCGGACCACCACGGTAGGCCGGGAACCCGTAGCCGTAGATCCACACCACATCGATATCCAGCGAACGATCGGCGATACCTTCTTCCAGAATCTTGGCGCCTTCATTGATCATCACGTACATGCAGCGCTCAAGGATCTCCTGATCAGAAATCTCCCGTGGCGTGATGCCCTGCTCCTTGCGGAACTCAGCGATCAGCTGATCCACATCCGGATCCGGGATCGGCTTGCGGCTGCCTTCCTCATACTTGTAGACACCAGCCTGAGTCTTCTGGCCCAGACGGTTCATCTCCACCAGCTTGTCCATCCAGCTTGGGGCTACATCTTCACCGGCATTGCGGCGCTCTTCGCGGATACGGTAGCCCACGTCGATACCCGCCAGATCCGACATGGCGAACTGACCCATGGGGTAACCCAGATCGGTCAGCACCTTATCCACCTGCTGCGGGCTGGCGCCTTCGTTCACCAGCGCCATGGCTTCCGCACCCCGCTTGTGCAACATGCGGTTGCCGACAAAACCGTGGCAGTTGCCAACCAGCACGCCGACTTTCTTGATCTTCTTGGCAACGGCCATCACCGTGGCCTTCACTTCATCGGACGTCTTGCTGCCACGCACGTTTTCCAGCAATTTCATGACGTTCGCCGGGCTGAAGAAGTGCATGCCCACCACGTCTTCCGGACGCTTGGTAGCCGACGCAATTTCGTCGATATCCAGGGTGGAGGTGTTGGACGCCAGGATGGCCCCGGGCTTACACACTTCGTCCAGCTTGCCGAAGATCTCTTTCTTGATGGCCATGTTCTCGAACACGGCTTCAATCACCAGATCCACGTCTCTGAAGGCGTCATAGGTCAGGCTGCCGCTGATCAGCGCCATGCGCTCCTCAACCTGCTGCTGCGTGATGCGACCTTTGCTGGCGGAGTTCTCGTAGTTCTTGCGGATAATGCCGAGACCCTTGTCCAGGGCTTCCTGCTTCACTTCCACGATGGTCACGGGGATGCCAACATTGGCGAAGTTCATGGCGATACCGCCACCCATGGTGCCAGCCCCGATAATGCCCACACTGTTAACGTCACGGACCGGCGTGTCCTTGGACAGACCTTTTACCTTGGAAACTTCGCGTTCGGCAAAGAAGGAATGAATCAGACCGCCACGGTGCGGTGAGTCCATGCACTCCATAAACAGTTCGCGCTCACGCTTCATGCCTTCATCAAACGGCAGGTTGAAGGCCGCTTGGACCGCATCCACACACTTGAACGGCGAGAACAAACCACGCGCTTTCTTTTCCAGACCCGCGCGGAACTGGTCGAAAACCTCACTGCCCTTGTCGGCCTCGACCTTGTCAGTAAGATCCCGCACTCGGCGTACCGGTTTGCCTTCATCGGCAACTTTCTGAGCGTATGCCAGACCAACGGCCTTGATATCGCTGCCATCCTCAACGGCATCGACAATACCCAGAGCCAGGGCATCCCTGGCGCTTACAAACTCACCGGAGGTGATCATTTCCAGGGCTTTCCGGGCGCCGGTCAGACGCGGCAGTCGCTGGGTACCACCGGCACCAGGCAACAAGCCCAGCTTCACTTCCGGCAGGCCAACCTTGGCGCTGCTCAGGGCCACCCGGTAATGACAGCCCAGCGCGGTCTCCAGACCACCACCGAGGGCGGTGCCGTGGATGGCGGCGACAATCGGTTTGTCGCTATTTTCGTACTGATCTATAACGGAAGTTAGCCCCGGTTCCTGCATCGGCTTGCCGAATTCGCGGATATCGGCGCCGGCAATAAAGGTGCGGCCTTCGCAAACCAGCAACAGAGCCTTGGCGTCTGCGTCGTGCTGCCCCTGCTCAAGCGCAGCCACCAGACCGGAACGAACCGCATGACCCAACGCGTTCACGGGCGGGTAGTTCACTGTGATGACACCAATGGCGCCTTCCCGGTTGTAAGTTACGACCTCAGACATAATCTCTCCTCGCCTATATGGAATGTAGTTTTATCAAGCGAAACATAAGTACGATTTAATACAAGTTTTCGGCAGGTTTCAACCATGGATTAAAATGCAGGCATAAAAAAACCCCAGAACGAATTCTGGGGTTCTCGGGTATATCAGCTTGGGGGAGGCCCGGACGGGGATCTCCCTCCGAAACACGCTGTGAATACATCCCTGTACGCTCGGCTCCGCCATCCATGGCTCCGCACGGTTTCGGAGGGAGATCCCCGTCCGGCCCCAGGCTTCTTCAGTTAGCCGATAGAATCAAACACCTAGCGATTCAATATCGCTGGCCAGCATCGCCAACTGGTGAGCAATCGAATCCCGCAGTTTTTCGCCGGGAATCAGGTACGATGGCGCCGCACAGGTGAGGGCCATAATGGTGCCGTCCTGCAGGTGAATGGGCACACCGGCGGAGTTGATGTTGCGATCCCACTCTCCCAGGGAAAGGCAGAAGCCGTACTGCTTAAAGTCTTCCATTGAACGCTCAAGACCTTCCCGCTTCTCCGGCCAGGCGTCGCCATACTTTGCTTCCATGGCGTCATCAATGACTTTGCGCCCTTTGTCGGAGATAGCGCAATAGTAGGCGCGGCCCGCCGATGTGGTGGCCATGGGCAGTTTCAGGCCGATGTCCATGCGCAGCAATGAGGCTTCCGGGGGCAGCCGGTTCTCTACATAGATCATGTGCAGGCGGTCGCGGCAGGTCAGGCCGACGGACATGTTGGTCTGACGTGCAAACTCATCCATGTAGGGCTTGGCCAACTGGCGTACCTTGAGGTTGGACACATAGGCGTAACCCAGAGCCAGCACGCCGGAGCTAAGCTGATACTTTTCCAGCTGGGCGTTGTAACTGAGGTAGCCCAGTTTAGTCAGGGTGTAGGTCATGCGCGAAACGGTTGGCTTCGGCAGCCCAGTCAGACGCGAAATATCCTGGTTTCCCAGTATCACCGAGCCCTGACTGAAGGCACGAAGCACGTCGAGACCGCGGGAAAGCGCCTCGACGAACTTGCGATCCTTTTCCGGCTTTACCGGTTCGCCGTCGCCGGATGCCGCCAACAGTTCCGGTGAAGTGATCTGTGCTTTTGTCATAAACTGGCGTCCTCCAACAACTGCGCCTGTTCCGGTGTGCCCGGGATACCCGGATACTCGTCGGATAGAAGAAAAGTTGCGGTATTTTAATCGTTGTCGATATCAAGTACCACAAACCATTATCAAAAGTCGTGCCAAATATGAAACACTCTTCCTTTATGTTTCAGTTTTCTTCCACCACTGCGGGACAGAACCCCGGGTTTACGGATCTTTTTCGGTATATTATTCTGCAAAGCGGAATATAGTAACCAAATTTAATGCAACTGACGATCCCCGGAGAGCCCATGAAAGTTCTATTTGTCGCAGGAGACCCCAAGCCAGAGCGTTGGACTGTACCCATCAAGGAACTGCTTCCGGAGGCCGAGATTCATGTATGGGATGCCAATGGCCCGACCGTGGACGCCGATTACGCCATTGTCTGGCAGCCGCCAGCAGAACTGTTTGAACGTGAGAAAAAGCTGAAAGCGGTATTCAATCTCGGCGCTGGCATCGACGGCCTGCTGGCCGTGCCCAACCTCCCGCCTCACCTCCCTGTAGTGCGGCTGGAAGATGCTGGCATGTCCGTGCAAATGGCGGAATATGTGCTGCACCAGCTACTGGAAGCCAGTCGAGGCATGGAAACCTATCGGGAACAACAGCGTGAAGGCATCTGGAAAATTCACCGTCCGATCAAGCGCAGTGAATGGCCAGTCGGGGTGATGGGCCTTGGCCACATTGGCAAGCGGGTGGCACGCACTCTCTCCGACCTGGATTACCGGGTCAACGGCTGGGCCCGTAGCGAACATGACCTGGAAGGAGTTACGACCTTTGCCGGGGCCGACAGCCTCCCCCATTTCCTGCAATCAACCCGGGTGCTGGTAAATACTCTGCCGCTGACGGAGGAAACCCGGGATATCCTTAATTACACGCATCTCAGCCAATTGATGCCTGGTGCGGTGGTAATCAATGTCGGTCGGGGGGAGCATCTGGTGGAGGACGACCTGCTCAGGGCCATCGATGACAGTCATGTAGCGCGGGCGTCTCTGGATGTATTCCGCCAGGAGCCGCTGCCGTCGGACCACCCGTTCTGGCAGCGTCCGGAGATCACCATCACGCCACACATTTCGGCGCGCACCCTTCGGGACGCCACACTGGAACAGATTACCGGCAAAATCCGTGCGCACCATAGCGGTCAATCGATTACCGGTATCGTGGACACCAGCCGGGGTTACTGATTGCGCCAGACAATCGCGCCGGTCACTCTGGAATCACCCCATGGCCGGCGCCATCGCGAATACTCCCCATAGCATTACAAGCAATAACGGAAGGGACAACAGGACGAACACTCCGTTCCAGCCAAATGCCACCACCCACCGTGACACCTGACCAAACCGTGACAGCAACATCACCGCCGGGCCGAACGGCGACAGCATCATGGCCAGGGAGAAACCGATCACCAGCGCGACCGCAACGGGCAACGGGTCGACCCCCTCCGTCACCAACTGAGGCATCAATCCCGCCTGCACACTGAGCACGGTGATAGGAATAATCCCCACTGCCGATAGCAGGGGCATCATCAGCGACCCACACACCGCCAGCACCAATACACCAAGCTCACCAGATGCCATGCCTGCCAGGGCATCTGCCGGAATCACACCCACCAGCGCCACGCCCAGCCCGGCGGAACCGGCAAAGATGGACATCTCATTGCTCATACCCAGCATATTGTCAGCGGCCTCCCGCGCCACCTCTGTCGCTGAGCGATCGTGCCAGAGCATATAAAGAAGGGTCACCACCGGCACCGTCAGCATGGCCGCCACCGACACCTTCAGAGCCGTGAACTGTACCAGCACCCCCATGGCGGTGAAGATGATCAGTACCAAGGGCAATAATCGCCCGCTTCCGGCCGGCCAGGTTTCCAACGGCTTACGCTCGCTGCTGACCAGGCGAAAGCGCTTGTATTCCAGCACCCACCCCACCAGTACCAGCAATATCGCGCTGCCAATGCCATAGGGCAGCAGGCCGGACCAGCTCAGCGTGGGCACTTCCCGGGTAATAATGGCGACCGCAACGCTGGTGGGCGCTACCAGCGGCACCAGAGCGAATCCCCGCAACGTACTGATCAACACACTGCGCAGCCACCGCAGGCGCGAGACACCAGTAATACCCCGTTGCCCGAGGGTATCCGCCAGGGTGCCGCAGAGCAGGTTCATCACCCCGAAACTCAGCACCGAGGCGATACCGCAGCTCACCACCGCGTATTTCGGGTACAACAACGCCGGGCGTCCACCCAGTAATACATCGTGGATTCTCTGCAATACCTCCAGCCGCCGTACCAGGCACTGCATCATCCCCAGACTTCCCAGAAAGGCGGCGTAAAAGGCGGCATTGGAGGCGGCCCGCATAAGATCACCGGAATCCAGCTGGCCGACAACACCCAGATAGCCGATGGCCAGCAGGGAAATCAGGAACAGGTAGCGGGAATAGGCCTGCAATCGCCACAGGGCGAACAGAAAGTAAAGAACAAATAACACGCCGGCGAGCGCACTAAGATGTGGGCTGGAGATGCAAAGCGCTATAAGTTCCAGCAAAACCGCGACAGGAACCAGAAAACGGCTCATAACAGATTAGTGCCTTTCGATGATGGTATCGGTTGCATTTCACACAGACCCGGATTAGTCTTTAGCAACCAATATACAAAACTTAATTCCGCTATACGAAACTATATCAACATTAATGACATGACAACCCCCACCCCTTTCCTCCTTATAATGGGAAGATCACAATGGGGACCATGTCTTCTGATGAAACGGGAGATGCCATGAGCGCATTCATCTATGACGGGCTAAGAACACCCTTCGGTCGACACGCAGGCGCACTGGCCAAGGTGCGACCGGATGATTTACTGGCCAGCGTCATCAAGGCATTGGTTGAGCGTAATGCGTTTGCCGCAGAAGCCTACGAGGATGTCATTGCCGGCTGCACCAACCAGGCCGGTGAAGACGCCCGCAACCTGGCCCGCCATGCCGGATTGATGGCTGGCCTCCCTGTTGAAACCGGCGGCCTCACCGTCAACCGCCTGTGCGGTTCTGGCCTGGCGGCTATCATCGACGCTTCACGGGCGGTTCGCTGTGGCGAGGGCGATCTGTTTGTCGCCGGTGGCGCGGAAAGCATGAGCCGGGCGCCATTCGTCATGGCCAAGAGCGAAAGCCCGTTCAGCAGGGACTTCCGTGCCTTCGACAGCACCATTGGCGCGCGTTTCCCCAATCCCCGTATTGAAGCGGCATTCGGCGCGGACACCATGCCCGAAACCGCCGATAACATTGCGCGGGAGCTGGACCTGAGCCGGGAAGTGGTGGATCAGTTTGCCGCCCAGAGTCAGGCCCGCTACGACGCTGCTCTGAAGGACGGCTTCTATAATGAAGAGATTCTTGCCATTGAAGTGCCTCAGGGCCGGAAAAAACCGCCGGTCAGCGTAAGCAGTGATGAACACCCACGCCCCCAGTCCACAGTGGAGGCGCTTTCAGGCTTACGCTCCCTGTTTGAAGGCGGCGTAGTGACCGCAGGTAACGCTTCCGGCATCAACGACGGCGCCGCTGCCCTGATCATCGGCTCCCGCGAGGCCGGTGAGAAAGCCGGCATCCAGCCCCGCGCCCGTATCGTCTCCGCAGCCATTGCGGGGGTTCCCCCGCGGGTCATGGGCTACGGCCCGGTACCGGCCAGCGAGAAAGCCCTCGCCCGTGCGGGTCTGGGCATCAACGATATGGACGTGATCGAGATCAACGAGGCATTCGCCGCCCAGGTTCTCGGCTGTACCACCAAACTGGGCATTGACCCAACCGATTCCCGGCTGAATCCCAACGGCGGTGCCATTGCTGTAGGCCATCCCCTGGGAGCATCCGGCGCACGGATTGCATTGACCGCCACTCGCCAGCTTGAGCGCAGCGGTGGGCGTTACGCATTGATCAGCATGTGCATTGGCGTCGGCCAGGGCATTGCTGCTGTGATTGAACGGGTTACCTATTAAAGAGCATCCGATTAAACAAGCTACAGACTAATTTTTTTGAGGAGATACCACTATGGCTTCCGCACCCTGGGATGACCTGCTGCAATTCGACAAGCAACTGGATGAAACCGAGCGTCAGGTTCGCGACAGCATCCGCTCCTTCTGTGACCAGCGCCTGATGCCTGGCATTATCGAAGCGAACCGCCACGAGAAATTCGACCGCTCTATCTTCACCGACATGGGCGAGCTGGGCATGCTCGGCGCCACCCTGCCGGAAGAATACGGCGGCCCCGGCCTGAACCACGTCTGTTATGGTCTGATCGCCCGTGAAGTGGAGCGGGTGGATTCCGCTTACCGATCTGCCCTGAGCGTGCAGTCTTCATTGGTCATGTACCCCATTTTCAGCTACGGCCAGGAAGCGCTGAAAAAGCGTATCCTGCCGAAACTGGCCTCCGGTGAGTACGTCGGCTGCTTTGGCCTGACCGAGCCCAACCACGGTTCCGACCCGGGCGGCATGGAAACCCGCGCCAAGAAAGTCGACGGCGGCTACCTGTTGAGTGGTTCCAAGATGTGGATAACCAACTCCCCCATTGCCGATGTCTGCGTGGTCTGGGGCAAGCTTGATGGCAAAGTAACCGGATTCGTGATCGAGCGTGAAGGCGCCAAAGGCCTGGAAACACCGAAGATCGAAGGCAAGTTCTCGCTGCGGGCCTCTGACACCGGCTCCATTTTTATGGACGAGGTGTTTGTACCAGAAGAGAACAAGCTGGAAGTCGAAGGCCTGAAGGGCCCGCTGAGCTGCCTGACCAAGGCCCGTTACGGCATCAGCTGGGGCGCTCTGGGTGCCGCCGAGTTCTGCTGGCACGCCGCCCGCAACTACACCCTGGAGCGCCAGCAGTTCGGCAGGCCGCTGGCCGCCAACCAGCTGATCCAGAAGAAGCTGGTGGACATGCAGACTGAAATCACCATCGGCCTTCAGGCGGTGCTTCAGTTGGGCCGCATGATGGACGACGGCGTTGCCACTCCGGATTCCGTGTCCCTGCTCAAGCGTAACAACTGCGGCAAGGCTCTGGACATCGCCCGGGTTGCCCGTGACATGCACGGCGGTAACGGCATCTCTGATGAGTACCACGTGATTCGCCACGTGATGAATCTGGAAGCGGTGAATACCTATGAAGGTACTCACGATGTCCACGCCCTGATTCTGGGCCGTGGCCAGACCGGGATTCAGGCTTTCAGCTGATCTCCATTGAGGGAAACCCAAAAGGCAGAGCCCCGGCTCTGCCTTTTTTCTGCAACATATACGGTGAAACGTCTCACAACATTGTCACCAGGATAATTCTGGCCCCTTCTGCCCCTCCTGAAGCACCTATTTAATTAGTTGTTAATGCTAGTCTTTAACACGACTTAACAATAGGCGGCGCTCGTCACCCCTAATCTCAGACGCCAATCCCAAGCGATCGGTGCCTTTATTTCAATATATTATCTTCTGGTTAAGGAGAAACCCATGAAGAAATCCCGTCTAATAACAACTGCCATCATTGCCGCCATGGCCGCAGGCTGTGCTTCAACCCAATCTGTGCAAGAAAGCCCCGAATACCAGGAGCTCCAGAACAGGCAACAAAGTCTGGAGCAGACAAACCAGCAGTTACGTGCGCAACTGAACAACCAGCAACAATCGTCTTCCTCTGAGCCTTCGACACAAAACCAGTCACAACTTTTGCCGCCCAACGCCCAGCCCGGTCACTGTTATGCCCGCGTTGTCATCCCGGAAACCTACAAAACGGAAATGCAGCGTGTAATGGTCTCCGAAGAAGACACCAAGGTGACCACCAAACCGGCACAGTACAAAACCGTAGAGAAACGGGTACTGGTTAACGAAGCCTACGAAGAACTCAAGGTGATTCCGGCAACCTATAAGACCGTGACCGAGCGGGTACTGGTCAAAGAAGCTTCCAGCAAGCTGGTCACCAAGCCGGCAGAATACAAAACCGTCACCGAAAAAGTTCTGGTTAAGCCGGCCTACAGCACCTGGAAGAAAGGTCGCGGCCCGATTGAGAAAATCAACGAATCCACCGGTGAAATCATGTGCCTGGTGGAAGTGCCTGCAGAATACAAAACAATTGAGCGCAGAGAACTGGTTCTCCCGGAGCGCACCGAATCTGTGGAAATTCCTGCAGAGTACGAGACTGTCACCAAACGTGTGGTGGATGTACCGGCCCATACCGAGAAAGTCACAATTCCCGCCGAGTACAAAACCGTGAAGGTGGTCCAGCAAGTCGAACCACCCCAGGAAAAGACGGTCACCATCCCTGCCGTTTACGCGGAAGTTCCCAAGAGCGTGAAGGTTTCCGAAGCCGACATGGAATGGCGTGAAATTCTGTGCGAAACCAACGTCACTGAGGGTGTGGTTCAGCGCTTGCAGCAAGCTCTCGAAGCCAAAGGCTACGATCCGGTCTGGATCGACGGCGTCTACGGCTCCAAGACCCGCGCAGCCCTGATCGCCTATCAGAAAGACAATAACCTGCCCTCTGGCAACCTCACTATCGCGTCCCTGGAGCACCTCGGAGTTGAACTCTGATTAAAGATTCCGGACGAAAAATAACCGCGACCTTGGTCGCGGTTATTTTTTGGGCGACAGGACCGTCGCCCTGCCTATCTGGGATAACCGGTGATATCACGAATACGGGCATATAACGGCTGCAAACGCCCATACATGCCCTGGTAAACTTCCCGGTACAACCTGTCATACAGCTGCTGGGTTTCCGGATTAGGCTCAAACACCTGCCCCACCCGCGTCATTCTGTTTACTGCCGTTTCAAAGTCCGGGTAATCCCCCAACCCGACCGCCGCATCAATCGCCGCTCCCAAGCCCGATGTTTCATAGGTATGAGGACGCTCCGCCGGCAGACCAAAGATATCCGCGGTCAGCTGCATGGCGGCATCACTCTGGGAGCCACCACCGGCTACCCGCAAACGCGTGATTGGCACACCGGTGCGCTTCTCGATCCGTTCCTTGCCCTCACGCAGGGCGTAGGCCAGCCCTTCCAGGATGGCACGGTAGATGTGGGAGCGAGTATGCACATCACCGAAACCGATGATCGCCCCTTTGGCCTCCGGCCCTGGCTGACGAACCCCCGGTGACCAATACGGCTGCAGGGTGAGCCCCATGGAACCCGGTGGCACTTCATTGACCAGTTCGTCGAACAAGGCCTCCGGCTGGATACCCCGCTCCTCGGCGATGCGCTGCTCCCGCTGGCCGAACTCGCGCTTGAACCAACTCACCATCCAGAAACCCCGATAAATCATGACCTCCGTACAGTAGTGGTGCGGAATTGCCGACGGGTATGGCGGCATGAAGCGAATCGGTTCCACATATCGGGCGCTGTTGGTGTTGATGGTCGCCGTGGTGCCATAGCTCATGCAACCGATGTCCGGCGCATAACCGCCGGAACCCAGGATTTCACAGGCCTTGTCCGAGGCCGCCGCTATAACCGGCAGCCCTTCGGGAAGGCCCAGTTGACTGGCCGCTTCTGACTGCAGTTCGCCGATTTTCTCCCCCGGCTGCACGAGTTCCGGCAGCATGGATGGTTTGATTGGCATCAACTGCCATTTGAAGTCCCGTTTGCCGGCCCAGACCTGCCGTTTGTAGTCGAAGGGAATATAACCCACCTGGCTGCCGACCGAGTCCACCATCCGGCCGGTCAGGCGCCAATTGAGGTAACCGGAAAGCAGCACAAATTTGTCCGTGCGGTTCCATATGTCCGGCTGATTCTGGGCAATCCAGTTGGCCTGGGCATTTTCCCGAAACCGTCGAATAGTGTCCTGCAACCCCAGCAGCCGGAAGAACCAGCCCCAGGGTCCTCGCACCGGGCCTTCCGCACGGGCGTGGCGCTGATCCAGCCAGGTAATGGCCGGACGCAATACGTCACCGTTGCGATCCAGATTCAGTACCGTGCCACGCTGAGTGGTGACAGTGACTGCCCTGACCTCTTTCGGGCGGGCGTCCGTATCCGCCCAGAGCTTGTTGCACGCCTTGCCCAAACTTTGCCAGTAATAATCCGGGTGTTGTTCGGCCCAACCAGGCTGATCAGAGAAATAAGGCTCAATCTCTTCCTTGCCCTTGCCAACCAGTTCGCCCTCCAGGTTGAACAGCAACGCCCGCACACTCTGCGTGCCGTTATCGATGGCCAGAATCAATGGAGCCGTCATGATGCGCTCCTCCCTTCATCGAGCAGACTGTAGGCCTGCCGCCAAAGCTCAAGGTAGTGATTCCTCTCCACCTGCCAGCGTTCAGCGGACCAGTTCAGCACCGGAGTGCAAAGCGCCTGTAAACGGTCGAGGACAGCCTCGCCACCCCGGGGGAGCAACAGTCCGATACGGGTCCGTCGCAGGAGCAGGTCGTCCAATTGCTGGATGCTTTCGTTGGCGGCACTCCACACCAGCTCGGCCCAGAGGGTGTCAGTGTCCGCCACCGGTTCGAGGGGGCCAGCCGCCAGCACCTCCGGCAACCGGTCACCATAATGCCCCTGCAAACGCTGCCATTGCCGGCTCGAAACCGATGCCGGTCGCTGCCCGGGCGTCGATGGTCGCTGGAAGATGGGAGCGTCCGACCTTGCGGTTTCCAGCTTGTCCAGATAAGGCAGCCCTTTGGCGAGGACATCCTGGGCAATCAGCCGGAACGTGGTGAGTTTGCCGCCGGCAACACTGATCACGCCGCCATCGTCCCAGATCGCATGCTCCCGGTTTTCCTTTGAGGGGTCCTTGGCGCTTCCTCCCACCACCGGACGAACACCCGCCCAGGTGCTCAGCACATCGGCGGTGCCAACACCGCTGTCCGGGAAAACCCGGCCCACGACCGCCAGCAGATAATCCACCTCCTCCGGCGTGATTCGGGCCTCGTCATCCAGGGTCAGCGAATGATCAAGGTCGGTGGTTCCGACCACCGTCACCCCTTCCCAGGGGAAAATGAAGACCGGGCGGCCATCGTCCGGATGGAACAGGGAAATGGTACAAGCTGCAGGCAAGCGCCAGGAGGGGAAAACCAGATGGCTGCCGCGCAGGGGCCGAATGGTTTTCTCCGCGCCCAATTGGGCGCGCAGGTTGTCGGTCCAGGCACCGGTGGCGTTGACCACCAGATTGGCGCTGATTGTCAGGGACTCGCCATTCATCTGGTTGCTGACATGGAGGCGTTTCACCCCGCCAGAGTCACGATCCACTTTCTCGACACGCACGTAGTTAAGTACCTCGGCGCCATCACTCACCGCCTCGTGCAGCGTACGCAGAACCAGGCGGGCATCGTCGGTTACCGCGTCGGCGAAGCGAGTGCCACCATACAGGCCATCACGGTTGAGGCCCGGCACCCACTCAAGAACCCGGTCGCCTTTCAGGTATTCGTGATTGCGCTCTCCTGCCATCCAGTCGTACACCGACAGCAGGGCGCCGAACAGCCGTGGACCGGGGAACTGCCGACAGTAGTGCGGCATCACAAACGGCAGTGGATCCACCAGTCCCGGGGCTTCCTGCAACAGCCGCTGACGCTCGCGCACCGCGTCCCGGGTCAGCCCGACGTGTCCACTTCCGAGATAGCGCAGACCGCCATGGACCATCTTGGAAGAGCGGCTGGAGGTGCCCCAGGCAAAATCCCGCTGTTCCACCAGCAGGGCCCTGAGACCGGCCCGGGCCGCTTCCCGTAGGATACCCGCCCCGGTGATACCACCGCCGACGACCACCAGATCATAGTGTTCCTCGCCTCCACGCAACCGATCAAGCACCGACTCACGCGGCCAGGCCGGCAAGTTGGCACCCGTCATGACCCGGAATCCTCCTGCAGCAAGGTACCCGGATTAAGACGGGCATCGGGATCGAACAGGTCACACAGGGAACGAATCGCTTCCATACCCAGCTCGCCTTTTTCCACTGGCAGGTACGGCGCGTGGTCCTTGCCAACCCCATGCTGGTGACTGATGGTGCCGCGGTTCTCAACGATCAGTTGCGACGTCGACTGTTTGAGCTTTTGCCAACGCGCGTGCGTCGTGACGTAATCATCCGCGGTGCGGAAGACGTAGGTGGTGTAGATGCTGCAGCCCTGAGTGTAGAAATGGGACAGGTGCGTGAACACATGCACGGCCTCATTGTCTTCAGACAGGCCATACCGAAGGTTGTCCTCCACCCGGTTGATCATGTTGTCCACATTGTCCCAGTCCGTGGCGGTTTCCAGGGTGTCCACGGCGTAGCCCATTTGCCAGAGGGCTTCGCGCAGGTACGGCATGGTGAACCGTTTTTCGGCCCACTTGCTGCCCATATGGGTACCGGTATAGACCCCCCGGTGAGCTTTACAGATGCGCCGGACTTCCCGCAGGGCGGCGCGGCACTGGGTTTTGCTACCGGTCAGGCCAAGAGTCATCATGCATTTGCCGTCGCCCACGCCACGGAAAGCCAGGAATTTCTCCAGGGTGCCGATCAGCTTTTCATGCCCGGCCAGCGCCAGCTGGGTTTCGGTTTCCCTGGCGTTGCTGACCCGGATCATGGAGAGCTGCACCCGCGACTGGACCAAGCTCCGGGACGCATCGCGGGCGGTCGCCCAACTGGGAAAGAAAAGAACGTGGAAAGCCTCCTTCTCCGGCAGCGGTGTGACACGTACCTTAACCTCGGTGATCAATCCCATGCGTCCTTCCGAGCCCATGATCATCTCGCGGATATCCGGTCCTGCCGAAGAAGCAGGAATCGTGGGAATGGTGAGTGGACCGCGAGGGGTTTCCATACGCCCGCCGGCAAACAACTGTTCAATGCGTCCGTAACGCAGGGACTGTTGGCCACTGGACCGGCTCGCCACCCAGCCACCAACCGTCGACAGCTCAAACGACTGGGGAAAATGCCCCAGAGTGTAACCCTCAGCCTTGAGCTGGGCTTCCAGCAATGGCCCCGGCGTGCCCGCACCGAAGGTGGCAATATGGCTCTCGTGATCCAGATCCAGCAGGCGATTCATGCGTGCAAGACTGATGGTAAGGACCGGCTTGTCGGATTCGTTGGGGTTGATATGGCCGGCCACACTGGTTCCGCCGCCGTAGGGAATGACAATAGCACCGGTATGCGCAGCGCATTGCAGTAGCTCCCGGGCGTCCTCCGAGCTCTCCGGGAAGGCGACCCCGTCCGGGAAAACGCCGAACTCACCGCTGCGCATGGCCAGCCAGTCCGCCAGACTCTGCCCCCGGGCGTGGCGGACGCGGGTCTCGGCGTCTGTCGACACCTTTTCGTGGTGCGGCAATCGGGTTTCGGGCACTCTGGCCAGTACAGATTCCAGAGTGGCATCGGGAAGCGGCTGCGCCCCGCCGATCCTCTCGGCGAGAAAGGCCGAGCCATTGGCCGGCAGCTCCAGATTGAATTGATCATCACCCCAGCCGTTCCAACGTCGCATTTGTGGCTCCTTGTTGTCGCTAATGCGGTTACACTTATACGGTTACACCAGGGTGTAGAGTCTTACCGTTTACCACAATCCTGTCACGGTCGATCAGCGACAACTGAATGAGCAAATGACGACAGATAACAGTCTTGGCCTCGCCTCCGTCACCGCCGTCCAACAGTATCTTCGCCTGGCACAGGACGAAGGCCTGGACGTTGCAGCTCTGTGCCACGCAGCCGGCCTGCCTGCCGATCTGCCAACCCTGTCCCAGGGCCATGTCCCCGGAAACCGCTTTCAGGCACTGATCCGTGCGATGGCTGAACAGACCGGTAATCCGTTGCTGGGTCTGTACAGTGGCGACTATGTGCAGCCCGGCTCCTATAATGTGCTGGGCTACATCACCATGAGCTGTGCCACCCTGGGAGAAGCGATCGAACGGATTGCTCCCTATGAGAAACTGGTGGGCGACATGGGGGTGACCCGGGTCCTGCGGCAGGGCGACGAAACACACCTGATCTGGGCATGTGCCTATACCGATCCGGCAGTGCGCCCCCACATGATCGATAACGTTTTTGCCTCCTGGATACAGTACGCCCGCTGGCTCGCAGGTCATGACGAACCGGCGCCACTGCAGGTCGATCTGGAACACCCCTCACCCGGAGCCGGACTGGAAAATGCCTATCGCGATCGCTGGGGCTGCCCGGTGCGGTTTGATCAACCGGACAGTCGCATCCGCTTTAACCAGTCACTGTTGAACGCCCCCCTGCGTCAACCGGACCCGGACCTGAGACAGACCCTGGAAGAGCACGCCCGGACTCGCATGGAAACCCTCGGGGACCGCGATGGTTTGTCTACTCGCGTCAGGCACGCTATCTATCAACAACTGCGACAGGGAGTGACCCGACAGGATAGGGTGGCCGAACAACTGGCCATGACGTCGCGAACGCTGCAACGCAAACTGGGCGAGGAAGGTCTGTCCTATCAGCGCCTGCTGGATGATATCCGGCACGAACTGGCGCGGGACTACCTGACCAATACCCAACTGAGCATTCAGGAAATCACCGTGCGCCTGGGATTCAGCGAGGTGCGCTCCTTCCATCGGCGATTTAAAGACTGGAGCGGCAGCACCCCCGGCGAGTTCAGGAACAAAACGCGTAAAGATTCGGCGTCATAGCATGAGTTTCCCCTGCCACAAGGCAGACTGACGGCCACAAAAAAGCCCCGCAGCGGGGGAACACTGCGGGGCGAAGCAAAGGGTGCAAACGCACCTGAGAACAATCGTTTTATGTCTGCGCCTTACCGATCAGAAGCTCAGCTTGGCCGAGGCCATAACCTGCTCGTAGTGCTGGCTGCTGCTGGTGGCAATCTCTCCGAAATCCCAGTAGGCGTATTCCACGCCCAGGGTCAGATTCCTGTGAGCGGACCACAACAGGCTGGCGTGAACCGACGTCGAGGAATCAAAGTAACTCAACGTACCGGCCGGCGGCGCCACCAGGTCATCGACAATTTCGGTATGAGAAACGATCAGGTTGCTGCGCCATGACGGTGACCAGAAATGACGGTAGGCGGCTGTAGCGCCATAGCTCTTGAGCGGTTCCACATCACCCATGGCTTGCGCAGCCAGGTCCACGTCCGGGTAGGTAAACAGGCCCATGTAGCGACCAAGCGCGCCGTAGCTGTATTGCAGGCGCAGATCATCACGTCCAATGGTGGGAATTCGAGCACTCAGAGAGACCGCGCCATCGATCCTGGTTTCGTCTGCGGCGTCATCTTCAAAGTTACGCAGCAGACCGGCAATGGAGTAGAACCCGTAATTGCCGCGAATCTGGTAGCGCATGGCCAGGTCCGGGTAAGACTGATCATCATAGGAATTGTCGGAGAAGCCGTCCTCGGGATTTTCCAGGGAAATCATAACCTTCCCGCCCGGCGCAGCCATATTGTAGCGAATCATCGGCTGGGTTACGTATATAAATGCCGCCTGCTTACCCTGATCGAGCACCTCCGGCATGGCGGCCAGGTCGGTAAAGGTGGTGTAGGTCTGACCGAAGTCCCAGTTGTTCCAGGAACCATAAGCCTGGCGCAAACGCGGAGAATAACTGTTGGAAACGACTTCATTTCCGTCGTTCATCTCCTTGTTAAAATCCATCTCCACATAGGTGGTCAGTGTATGACCGGCAACATCCTCGGTCTTGGTACCGATACTGATGCGCGATTCACGAGCAGAGAGGCCGGTCTTCCAGTCGCTCTCGCCTGAAGCCGCCGCTTTCGCAAAGGTTCGTGGCAGACCAACACTGTAACTGTTCATGCTGCCGTTTCCGTTGGAGCCAAAAATAGCATCCGCCTTGATGAAGCCACCGAATGAAATCGTGGTATTCCCTATTTTGATCCCGTCACCATCCCGCAGCAGATAGGGGTTGTCATCCTGCAACTCAGGTGCCGTGTCCACGGCGCCTTCCAGTTTGCTCTCCAGCAGTTGTACCCGCTCTCGCAGTTCGTCCAGCTCGGAACTCTGCGCCAGGGCAGATCCTGACCCGAAAGCGATCAGCGGGAGGCTGGTCAGGGCGATGGCACGAGCGAGTGGGCGTGCGTGAAAACGCGTTGTTGTTGTCATCTCAAACCTCTTAACGGAGTTGATTGCATGTCTTTGTTATTGAAATTTCCGGTGCTGGTACTGGCTCACACCAAATCAATCTTGCTGTTTCACTGTGCGGTATTTGTTGATTTTTTAGTTCCGCACAGCAGTACCATCTTCCGTGTTTTCGAATATAGACGATGCTTTTGCTATCAACAAGTCATTGAAACCAAATTTTGATGAAAGTCGTAATTACTGTGTGTTTTCTTGTTTCATTATCATTGACAGGGGTGCAATCTTTGACTGATCATTGAGTAATTCTGCTATGCGGTATATATTTTCGCTGTAATGCATTGACGAGGTTATCCGATGAACATGAACTACACGGCCGAGGAACTTGCCTTCCGTGACGAGGTAAGAGCGTTCCTGGATGAGAAACTGCCGGCGGACATCGCCGCCAAAGTAAAAGGGTTCCGCCGCCTGTCCAAAGAGGACCATCAGCGGTGGCAGAAAATTCTCAGCGAGCAGGGCTGGTACGCCACCCATTGGCCGGAAGAGTATGGCGGTGTGAAATGGACTCCGGTGCAGAAGCACATCTGGGACGAAGAATCCTGCCGTTACGGTGTTCCCCGCTCCATCCCGTTCGGGGTGAACATGGTGGCACCGGTGATCATCAAGTTCGGTAACGAAGAACAGAAACAGAAGTACCTGCCACGGATCCTCAGCGGCGAGGACTGGTGGTGCCAGGGTTATTCCGAGCCCGGCGCCGGTTCCGACCTGGCGTCCCTGAAGACCCGCGCAGTGCGCGACGGCGATCACTACATCGTTAACGGCCAGAAGACCTGGACCACCCTGGGCCAGCACGCCAACATGATCTTCTGTCTGGTGCGCACCAACACCGAAGTCAAGAACCAGGAAGGTATTTCGTTCCTGCTGATGGACATGGACACACCGGGCATTACCGTGCGTCCCATCATCACCCTGGAGGGCGAGCACGAGGTCAACGAAGTGTTCTTCGAAGACGTGAAGGTGCCGGTTGAAAACCTGGTGGGTGAAGAAGACAAGGGCTGGACCTACGCCAAGTATCTGCTGACCTATGAACGCACCGGCCTGGCCGGCATTGGCATGTCCAAGGCGGCACTGTCACACCTGAAAGAATTGGCTTCACGGCGATTGAAGAATGGCCGCCCGCTGATTGAGGATCCGTCCTTCAGCCAGCGAATTGCCAAGGTGGAGATCGACCTGACCGCAGCGGCCATCAGCAACCTGCGCATTATTGCTTCGGTCGAAGGCGGCGGCGTACCCGGCGCGGAAAGTTCCATGCTGAAAGTGAAAGGCACCGAAATCCGCCAGGCCATCAACGACCTGGCGCGCCGCGCGATCGGCCCCTACGCCCTGCCATTCCTCGAAGAAGAGTTGGATATGGACTACGAGGGTGATTTCCTGTCGGACGAAAACGCCGCGCCACTATCGGCCCAGTACTTCAACAATCGCAAGCTGTCGATTTTCGGCGGATCCAACGAGATCCAGAAGAACATCGTGTCGAAAATGATTCTCGGGCTTTAAGGAGGCGACCATGGATTTCCGACTCAATGAAGAGCAGCAGATGCTGCAGGACACCGTGGCGCGTCTGGTGCGCGGTGAATACAGTTTTGAAAAGCGCCTGGAATTCAGCGAGACCAACCTGGGTTTCAGTGCCGATTTCTGGCAACAGCTCAGCGAGCTGGGCCTGACTGCGGTGCCTTTCTCCGAAGAACTTGGGGGCTTCGGCGGGGGCGGCGTGGAAGTTCAGTCTGTGATGGCGGAACTGGGGCGAGGCCTGTGCCTGGAACCGTACATGCAGTCGGTCATTCTGGGTGGCGGCCTGATCGATCAGACCGGCAACGATAACCAGAAGGAACACTGGCTTGCCGGTATCGCCAGTGGCGAACTGAAAGCCGCCGTCGGCCTGCAGGAGCCCCAGAGCTTCTATGACCTGAACAACGTGGAAACCCGTGCAGAGAAAAAGGGTGAAGGCTATGTCCTGAACGGCCGCAAGGCGGTGGTGATCGGCGGCCACTGTGCCGATCTGATCATCGTTTCCGCCCGCACTTCGGGTGATTCCCGCGAGGCCGACGGCATCAGCCTGTTTGCCCTGAGCCCGGAAACTGCCGGTGTTGAACGCCGCACCTACCCCACCATCGACGGTGCCAAGGGCTGCGACATTACCCTCAACAACGTGCAGGTCGGCGCAGATGCGCTGCTGGGTGAGGAAGGCAACGCAGCTAACGTCATCGAATATCAGGCCGGCCGTGCGATTGCCGCACTGTGCGCCGAAGCCGTGGGCGTGATGGAAATGGCCAACGAACTGACCCTGGACTACCTCAAACAGCGCAAGCAGTTTGGCGTACCCATCGGCAAGTTCCAGGTACTGCAGCACCGTATGGTGGACATGATGTCCGAACTGGAGCAGGCACGTTCCATGGCCATTCTGTCCGCCAGCGTCGCCGACAGCGAACAGAGTGATGAACGCCGTCGTGTGCTGGCTGCGGCCAAGAACGTGATTGGTCGGGCCGGTCAGTTTATTTCCGAGGCCGGTATTCAGTCTCACGGTGGTATCGGCATGACCTGGGAGTACAACTTTGCCCACTATGCCAAGCGATTGATCGCCATCAATCACCAGCTGGGCGACGACGATTTCCACCTGGAACATTACGCCTCCCTGCTGCAGGCCAGCTAACAGGCGTTGGACTTGTGAGCCTGGGCCTCTCTATCCAGTCAGGGGTCTTTTGCGGGGGTGGCGGCAGCCACCCCCTTTTTTATGCCGTACACTGCGGAAAATTTTTTTCATAGGTTGAGGACATCACGGTGACAACAACAAGTGATCAATCACAGCAGGACCTGAGAAAAGCCGAATGGAAAGTACGTACCGAACTGGCCGCCGCCTACCGACTGGTCGCCCTGTTCGGCTGGGACGATCTGGTATTCACCCACCTGTCCGCCCGGGTGCCGGGACCGGATCACCATTTTCTGATCAACCCCTATGGGTTGCTGTTCCATGAAATCACCGCGTCCTCGCTGGTGAAGGTGGATCAGGACGGACAGGTAGTGGAGTCTGGCAACCTCAGCCGTGTCAATCCAGCGGGCTTCACCATCCATAGTGCCGTACATATGGGGCGCGAAGATGCCGGCGCGGTGATGCACCTGCACGCACCCGATGGTGTTGCCGTATCCGCCCATCGGGATGGTCTGCTCCCCCTGAGCCAGACTGCGATGCTGTGCCTGAACCACCTGAGCTACCACGATTACGAGGGCGTCGCCCTGAACCTCGACGAGCGGGAACGGCTGATCAGGGATCTGGGTGACAAGTCGATGATGCTGTTACGCAATCATGGGGTACTGACCGCGGGCAAGGACGTACCGGAAACCTTTACCTACCTGTATTTTCTGATGAAAGCCTGCGAAATCCAGGTCAAGGCCCAGAGCTGTGGCCCGACCTACCTGCCCTCGCAACAGGCCATTCAGACCACAGCCGACCAGTCTCAGGCGCTGGGTGGCGCAGCTGCACTGACATGGCCTGCACTGGTGCGACTCCTGGACAGCAAGAATCCGGGTTACGCCGTTTGAATCCACTGACAAGAACAAAAGGAGACTTTGATGGTATCCATCGCGTTAAATGATCTGGACAGCTACACCGGTGTGGTTATCGGCCACAGTCCCTGGAAGACCATTAGCCAGGACATGATCCAGGCATTCGCCGATGCTACGGGTGATCACCAGTGGATTCATGTGGACGTGGAACGGGCCGAGCGGGAAGCGCCGTGGAAGAGCCCAGTGGCTCATGGATTCCTTACTGTGTCATTGATCCCCCAACTCAACCAGCAATTGATGACGGTGACCGGTACCAGCGCCAGCATCAACTACGGCATGAACAAGCTGAGGTTCCCGGCAGCGGTCAGGTCCGGTTCCGATATCCGCACCCGGGTAGAGCTTCAGAGCGTCACCAAAGTGGATGACCAGCGCACGCTGGCAGCCTACAAGACGACCGTGGAGATCCGGGGCGAAGACAAGCCCGCCTGTGTGGCGGAGAATCTGGTGATGTACGTGGAGTAAAGCATTCGTTACATATCTGAAGGGGCCTTCCGGCCCCTTTTTGTTTTAAGACAGGTCTGTCAGTCGATTTCCTCGCGAACAATTTCACCGTCTTTCACGACAGCCAGCGTGGTCTCGGTGACAAATCCGCCGTTTTCGGTCACTTCAGTGACCTCATACGGGTTCTTGCTCACATCCATGCTCTTCAGGGCATCACCGACAGCCGCTCGAAGGGTTTTCGGGTCGGTGGACTCAGTGGCGTCCATGGCTTCCACGAGGGCATGCAGGGCCAGGTAGTTATAGGCCGCTTCAGAGCCAGGCATCTTGCCGTACTCCGCCTTGTAACGCTCGATGAAGTCTTTCGCCGCATCGGTTTCATACACGCTCAGCGGCACCACTCCAATGGCGCCTTCCACCATATCCAGACCGCCAGCGACCTTGGCTACTTCATCAATCTTGGCCTGATCCATCACGATGAAGCCACCCTGGAAACCCATCTGACGTGCCTGCTGTACTACCAGGCCGGTCGGCTCGGAGGCACCGCCCACAAACATCACGTCCGGAGCCTCGGCGATAATGCGGCTGACGCCAGTAAAGAAATCCGCCGACTTGTTGTAGTCCATGGGAGTATCCGAAACGACTTCACCGCCCTTGGATTCCCACTCTTTCTTGACCATGGAGCCCCAGATCTTCGCGTACTCGTGAGTGGCGCCACCCATGCCCAGCTTCTTGCCCTGGTGCTCCAGCGCGTAGTCGGTAAAGGCTCTGACGTATCCATCAAAAGTGGGCGGAATGCGCAGGGTCAGACTGTTTCCCTTTTCAGTAATGCTGGGCACACTGGAGTAGGCCATCAGCAGGAAATCATCTTTCTCGTTGAAGTCCTGAAGGGCAAAAATGCCGCCGGAATGAGGCACAAATATCGCCGAAACGTTGGATTCCTGCTTCAGACGCTTGGCGTTGGTGGCCGCCTGAGCCGGTGAGTACCGGTCATCCAGGGAAACCAGGTTCACCGTGGTCTTCTCGCCGTTCAGGTCGAAACCGCCCGCCGCGTTGATTTCCTCAACAGCCATCCGCAATCCGGACAGCGTGTTTTCGCCGTAGAGTGCTGCGCCGCCGCTCAGCGGACCGGTGAACCCAATATTCACTTCGCCCGCCATGGCACCGGCGGACAGACTCATGCCCAGGGTTACCGTCGCGACAGCCTGACCCAGTTTTTTGGCTATTTTCATTGTTGTCTCCTGGTTGTGTTGTGCGTGTCTCTATAATTGTTGTTTGAGGCCAGTCAGGCCCCGATGTACGCCTTGCGAACCTGCTCATTGCCAAGCATCGCTTCCCGGTCACCTTCCATGACCAGGTGGCCGTTTTCCATGACGTACGCGCGATTGGCAATCTTGAGGGCCGCGAAAGCATTCTGTTCAGCCAGCAACACGGTTGTGCCCAGACTGTTTATCTGTCTGATGGTTTCGAACATCTGCTTGACCACCAACGGGGCAAGGCCCAGGGATGGTTCGTCCAGCATCAACAAGCGCGGCCGGCTCATCATGGCGCGACCGATGGCCACCATCTGTTGCTGGCCACCGGACAACGATCCGGCCGACTCATTGGCCTTGTCTCCGAGGATCGGAAACAGCTCCAGCACCTCATTCAGACGTTTCCGGTTGCCCTGACGATCCCGACGGTGCACATAGGCCCCCATCATCAGGTTCTGCATTACCCTCATCTCGGGGAACAGCTTGCGCCCTTCGGCACACTGCACCACACCGTTGGATACAATGGCGCTGGCCTTCATGCCGTTGAGCTGCTTGTCTTCGAAAAGAATGTCGCCGGCGGCGGGCTTCACCAGACCACTGATGGCATTGAACAGACTGGTTTTACCCGCGCCATTGGCCCCCAGCAGCACCACCAGTTCCCCGGTATCCACGGACATTGAAATGTTCGTCAGAGCCTTGAAGCTGCCGTAGCAGACGTCGACATGATTAAGCTGCAGCATCTTCATCACCTCCCAGGTAGGCCTCGATCACCACCGGATTGTTGCGCACTTCTTCCGGCGTGCCCTCGGCAATCTTCTCGCCGTGGTCCAGCACCATGATCTTGTCCGCAAGGCTCATAATCATGTCCATCTTGTGCTCGATCAGGCAGACGGTCAGTCCTTTCTCGTCCACCATCTTGCGCATCAGCGCGGCAAAACCGACGGTTTCCTCCGGATTTATCCCGGCGGCGGGTTCGTCCAGCAGGACAATCTTGGGATCGGTGGCCAGCGCCAGCGCGAAGGCAACGCGTTTGCGCTCTTCCTGGGTGATGTCGGCAATAAACTGGCCCGCCACATGGGTAAGCCCCACAAACTCAAGGGCTTCCATCGCTTTGTCCCGAGCGGATTTTTCTTCCCGTTGCAGGCGTTTGCTGTTGATCAGCACATCCCACAATCCGGAGCGGGTGCGCAGCCGATGCCCCACGATCAGGTTATCCAGCACGGTCGCCTGCTCGAACAGGTTGGTGGTCTGGAAAGTCCTTCCGACACCCAGCCGTGCCACCTTGTCGCTGGGCAGTTTGGTGACGTCCACACCGCCCAACAGGATGCGGCCGGACGTCGGCTCGTGCATACCGGAGATCAGATTGAAAAAGGTACTTTTTCCGGCCCCGTTCGGCCCGATAATGGCGTTGATCTTGCCCGTCTCGAATTCCACCGAGACATCGTTCACCGCGGCCAGGCCGCCAAACATTTTGGTCAGATGTTCTACCTTAAGCATTGCTTTCTGCCTCCCTGGGTTGAACCGTATTCACCTTGCTTTCCTCACGCTTTTTGCCAGGCACCAAGGCCTGGGACTTGCGGTGCATCCAGGTCAGGAAAGAACCGGTAATACCCCTCGGGAAGAAGATCACCAGCAGCACCAGTAGCGGACCGAAAATGATCATCCGGTACTCTTCCAGGAACTGCAGGGACTGGGTGATCCACACAATGCCGATGGTACCCAGCAGCGGCCCCATGATGGTGCCGATGCCGCCCACCAACAGGTAGGTGATCATGTCGAATGTATGTTGGATATTGGCCTCATCCGGACCGATGAAACGCACCATCCCCGCATACAGGGCACCGGCCAGACCGGCGTAGGTGGTGGACAGGACAAACGCCAGCACTTTGTTGCGCATCAGGTTGATACCCAGGGACTGGGCCAGCTCGTCACCGTTGCGAATGGCGAGGAATGTCCGCCCCAGCAGAGACTTGGACAACCGCCCCATGAACCAGATAGCGAACACCAGGAACGCCAGCACCAGGTAGTAGAACGGCGTGGTGTCGGTGAAATCCACCACACCGAAGCCGTAGGGGGCGGCGATGTCACGAACGCCAATGGCGCCATGAGTCAGTTCTTCCCACTTGTCGATCAACAGGTAGATGATGAAACCCACGCACAGGGTAAAGATGGCAAAGTAGTGCTCTTTCAGTCGCAGGGAGACAATACCCACCAGAAAACCGAGTACGGCGGTCGTGACCAGTGCAGCCACAAAGGCCGGCCAGAAGCTCCAGCCAAAGTCGGCGGTCAGCAGGCCCAGGGTGTAGGCACCAATGGCAAAGAAACCGCCGTGGGCCAGGTTCAGCTGGCCGCAGAAACCGGTAATGATGTTAAGGCCGTAGACCGCTATCGCCCAGACAAAGGCGGTGGCCATCACGTACACCTGATATTCGTTCGCCGCGACCAGCGGAAACAGCACGGCAAAGGCCAGCATCAGGTACTTGGCGGCTGGCGTCATCAACATGGATGCGAACTTGAACATGATCAGTGCGCCCCCTTCGCGAACAGGCCCTGTGGACGAACGGACAGGATCAGCACCAACAGGCCGAAGGCGATGATGTCCTTATAGGATGTGGAGATGTAGAACCCGCCGAGGGCCTCGGCGAAGCCGATAATCATGCCGCCGACGATGGCACCGGGAATGCTGCCCATGCCACCGAGGATAATAATCACGAAGGCTTTCATGATGACCAGGTGGCCCATGGCGGGGTACACCAGGTTGATCGGCGCGTAGAGAGTGGCGGCGAATGCGGCCAGCACACCGGAGATGGCAAAGGTCATCATCGCCACGCGGTTGGCATCGATTCCCACCAGGAAGGCGCCGTCACGGCTCTGGGCCATGGCGATGATGGTCGCACCGGTCATCGTCTTGCGCAGGAACAGTTGCAGGGCGACCACCAGTACGAACGCACCGGCAATGATCAGCAGACGCTGTTCAGGGATGATCAAGCCGTCGAAATTCAGGATGCCGGTAAACGGCGAAGACATGCGGCGGAAATCCGAACCCCAGAACATCTGCACCACCGCTTCCAGGAACAACAGAATACCAATGGCGGCGATCTTGTCATGAATCGGCGGTGAATGCCTCAGGGGATGGAATACCAGGCGCTCACACAATACCGCCAGGGCGGCCACTACAATGGCGGAACCAGCCATGGCAACCCAGTAATGCGCTCCCAGGTCCACCATGAAGAAGTAGGACATGAAAGCGCCGACCATATACAGCGCACCGTGTGCGAAGTTCGGGATGTGGAGTATCCCGTAGACCAGGGTCAGTCCCAGGGCTACGAGACCGTAGATACTCCCCAGGGTTAACCCATTGATGATTTGTTGAAAGAAAAGGTTCAAGTGTGCTCCTCCGCTGTTTTGTTGTTGTAGCGAGTTATGCGGTTTTGAGCAGGGTCTTGCGACCCCGCATCAGCATGATGAAACAATTACATCGAACGTCTCGCATGTCAATATTTAGAATCACATTCTGCAGTGCGAAACGAAAAGATCGTAATGTGGCCATCAGGCCTTGCTTTTCCACTCCTCTTCCTGCAGCGCGCGCCACATCAGCTTGCCGGTGGGAGACTTTGGCAGCTCATCCACAAACTCAATGATTTCAGGCACCTTGTAAGCCGCCATTTGCTCCTTGCACCAGCTGACGATGTCCGCTGCGGTGGTCTTTCCGTCTGCATCCGGTGTCAGAACAATGCAGGCCTTTACCGTTTCTCCCCGCTTGGGATGAGGCGAGGAAATGATGCACACTTCGTGAATCGCCGGATGCCGGTACATCAGACCTTCCACTTCCGATGGCCAGACCTTGAAACCTGAGGCGTTAATCATCCGCTTGACCCGGTCCACCATGAAGAAATAGCCATCCTCGTCGTAGTAGGCGAGATCGCCGGTACGGAAGAAGCGCTTGCCGTCGATTTCCACAAAGGCGGCCTCGGTCTCGGCCGGACGATTCCAGTACCCCAGGGTCACCTGGGGGCCGCTGGAAACAATCTCACCAACCTCACCCGGGCCTTTCTCTTCCAGGGTTTCCACGTCAATAATGCGGCTGTCGACATCGAATACCGGAATGCCCAGGCATTGGGGCTTGGGATGATCCGGCGGATTGATGTGAGTGGCCGCCATGGTTTCTGACAGGCCATAGCCTTCGATATAGTCCAGCCCCGTCATGGTCTTGAGTTTGGCTGCAACCGCCTCCGGCATCGCCGCACCACCACCACCGATGGTGTTCAGGCTGCTCAGGTCGTACTTGGCGATGTCCGGATTCGACAGGAAATCCACCGCCATGGTGACGATGTTAGTCCAGCCGGTGATCTGGTAGCGTTCAATCAGTCTGGCAGCCGTGGTGCGGTCCCAGCGGGTCATAATGACGGTGGTCGAGCCACTGAAGATGGGACTGTTCATGGAGCCGGTCATGCCGGTGACGTGGAAAAACGGCAGCGTTGCCAACTGGACACTGTTTGCCGTACTCAGATTCCAGAACGCACGATGCACCGCCGTGGCCATGACACTGCGATGGGTGTGCATGCAGCCTTTGGGCGCGCCGGTGGTTCCGGAACTGTAGGGAATCACCGCCAGGTCGTCCGGGCCGGCGGTATGCGCCGTCGGCTTATACTCAGCGGCCAGCGCCTTCTCCCAGGTCACAACACCCGGAACTTCTTTGGACCAGGCCGGGGCGGCCACTTCAGCCGGCAGCTCCAGGTCGGTGTCCTTGTTGGCATAAGTGTTGTAGGACGCCACCACAACCTGGTCCAGATCCGTGCTTTCCAGCAAAGGGGCGATAAACCCTGCCAGTTCCTGGCCGGCAAAGCACACACTCGCACCGGTATCTGCGATGTAGTGTTCCAGCTCGGCAGCGCGATTCATCGGGTTCACCGGAATCACCACCGCGTCGGCACGCAGAATGGCGTAGTAGGCAATCACATACTGGGGCGAGTTCTGCATGTAGAGCAGAACACGATCGCCCTTTTTCACTCCCTGGGCCTGGAGATAGCCGGCCATCGCTTCCACTTCAGCCAATAGCTGGCGGTAACTCATGGGCGCATCGTAATAGATGATGGCCGTGTGATCCGGATACCGCAGGGTGGAAATTTCCAGATTGGTAAAAACGCTGGTATCAGGCAGCGTCATGGTTTTCGGCAACTCTTTGGGCCAGACGTTGTGATGGCGTGTAAATGTCATTGTTATGATCCCCTCATACAAGTCAGTGGGCCGCCATGGCGGCCAGCTCAAATCGTTCGGTATCGCCGGGCAAGAGAGCCCGATGACGCAAAGGTGTGATGGCAATGGCCTTCTCCCGCAGGACGGTGACATCTTCCTCCGGTGCCAGGATGTGGCGGGAACTGCGATCAAAACCCAACCACCAGTAGGGCAGGCTGCGGGCATCCCGCCCCGCCAGCAGCCGGGGCCGTTGAATGGAACCGGTGGATTGATGGCACCATTGCGCGTACCGGATCACACCGGCGTCGCACGCTGGAAAGTTCACATTCCAGGCACGGTTCTCACCGGGCTGCCAGAGCTTGCGGACAATCTGCTCACCGAATGCCGACACCGGCGACCAGTCAACGCCTTCCCGGCTCAGAAAAGCCTGGCTCAGGGCAATGGCGGGTATGCCCATATGTTCCGCGCTGAGTACCGCACCCACCGTTCCGGAGTACTGCACCGAGTCACTGATATTGGCGCCGCAGTTCACCCCGGACAGCACCAGGTCCGGCGGGGTCTCGCCAAACCACTGGGCCAGCGAATACAAAACACAATCCGCCGGCGTGCCGGATACGGCGTAGCGGTTCTCACCCTTTTCGTACACCCGCAGCGGGTCATGGATGGAAATGCTCTGGCCCGCGCCGCTACGATCGTGCTCCGGCGCCACCACCCAGACCTCCTCGGCGAGGTTGCGGGCAATGCGTTCAAGAATCGCCAGGCCCGGTGCGTTGATGCCATCGTCGTTGGTGATCAGGATGCGACGGACGATCGGCTCACTCATGACCGGCCCCCTCACTGGCAATTTTCCAGCCCACATCCGCCAGCTGACTCGCACGCCTGCCCACTTGCAGGGCGTCGGCGTTGGCGGCATTGCCCTGCAGCGCGCGGGCGTACACGCCCTGAAGAATGGCTGCCAGCCGGAACAGCGAGAACGCCAGATACACATGCCAGTCAGCGATACCGTCACGGCCGGTCTTTTTGCAGTAGCGGGCAATGGTTTCCTGCTCATCGGGAATGCCTAATGCCTCCAGGTCCTCGCCCAGCAAACCGCGGGAGCCTTCCATGTCCGAAGGCAAATGGTAGGGCAGACAGTAATACGCCAGATCCGCCAGCGGGTGGCCGAGCGTGGACAGCTCCCAGTCGAGGACAGCGACAACCTCGGGCTTGTCCGGCGCCAGCATCAGGTTGCCAAAGCGATAGTCGCCATGGGCGATGGCACACTCATCGGTGGACGGTAGATTCCTCGGAAGCCACTCCATGAGTTTATCCATGGCGGGCATATCGTCGGTCTTGGACGCCAGATACTGTTTGCTCCAGCGTGCAACCTGCCGGGCCACATAGCCTTCGGGTCGACCGTAATCACTCAGGCCAACCGCATTCACGTCTACAGAATGCAGTGCCGCCAGAGTATCAATGGCGGAAAGGTGTGCAGGCATCCGTTCCCGACGGTCCAGCGCCCGCAGCGACGGATGACTCACGATCCGGCCTTCAAGAAAGTCCATCACATAGAACGGGGTGCCAATGATGCTACTGTCTTCACACAGGGCCCGGGTGATTGGTACCGGCACGTCAGTGTGTTCGGACAGGGCCCGCATGACCTTGTATTCCCGTTCCACCATGTGAGCGGATGGCAACGTTTTTCCGGGCGGCTTTTTGCGCAGCACGTATTGACCGCTGTCGGTGTTGAGCAAAAACGTAGGGTTGGACTGCCCGCCTTGAAATTGTTTCACGTCCAACCTGGCACCAAAGCCCTCAATGGCTTGTTGGAGCCATGTGAGGAGGTTGGCTTCATCGAATGAATGCGCTGGCAGAACATCCACCAACTCTGGCGTCATACTCATTGTTCGTTTCAACCTTCGTTATCTTTATGCGTCGCGGCCTGCAAACAGATCTGCGGCCGGCGGATGGGGGTGCCTTTGTGCAGGGAACAAAGGTGTCTGAGCGCAGCGAGTTCTTTTTCCCGGAACAAAGGCACCCCCACCCGTCGGCCACACCACCATTGAGGGAAATCCTCAGCAAATGGTTTCACCACCGTCGGCCACAATGACCTGCCCGGTGACGTAGGCACTGGCCTTGGTGGACAGGAAGACCGCCAGCCCGGCGATATCAACCGGATCACCGATTCGGCGCAGCGGGGTTTTGTCTTCGGCGCGTTTGACCCGTACGGGGTCTTCCCAAAGGGCCTTTGCAAAATCGGTTTTGATCAGCCCAGGGGCAATGCTGTTCACGCGGATACCTTTCGGCCCCCATTCCACGGCCAGGTTGCGGGCCAGGGCCGCTTCGGCGGCCTTGGACACACCGTAAGTGCCGATGGTGGTATTACCGCGAATACCCGCGATGCTAGATAGAAGAACAACGGCGCCCTCGCCTTTCTCAGCCATCTGCGGCAGCACCATATTAGTGAGCCAGAAGGTGCCTTTGACGTTGGTGTCCATGATCTTGTCCCAGGCGTCGTCGGTCATTTCGGCGGTGGTGCCGTAGACCGGGTTGGTGGCTGCGTTGCACACCAGTACGTCGATGGAACCCCAGGCTTCGTTGGTTTTTTCCACCAGGTTCTGCAAGTCTTCTTTCTTGCCCACGTGGCAGGGAATGGCGATGGCTTCATAGCCCTGCTCTTTCAGCTCGCCGGCGACCTGTTCACAGGCGTCGGCCTTGCGGCTGGAGATCACAACCTTGGCACCCAAACGGGCCATTTCTTCGGCGATGGAACGGCCGATGCCTTTGGTGGAACCGGTGATCAGAGCGACTTTTCCGGTCATATCAAAAAGCGGGTTGTTCATACGGGCACCTCATTCTCGAAAATCTTTCTCGGAGCTATGGGAACGAACGGGGAGGAGCCTGCCGGGTCCGTCAAAAACATGGATGTTTTTGTCGAGCGTACATGGACGTATTCACAGCGTGTCCCGGCAGGCTCCTCCCCGTTCGTTCAGACACCCGACAACGCGGGCCTAAAATATTTACCGATATTGCTTAAGTTCGATCTTGGCCACGGAATCCAGGTGCACCTCATCAGGACCGTCCGCCAGCCTCAGGGTCCGGACGTGAGCCCAGGCCTTCGCCAGGAACGTGTCCTGGGATACACCGGCACCACCGTGAACCTGAATCGCACGATCAATGATCTTCAGCGCCATACTCGGGGCAATCACCTTGATCATCGCGATTTCCTGACGGGCCACCTTGTTGCCGACGGTGTCCATCATGTGCGCCGCCTTCAGAGTCATCAGCCGCGCCTGCTCAATCTCGATACGACTGCGGGCAATGTCCTTGCGGATGGAATCGAAGCTGGACAGCGGCTTACCGAAGGCTTCGCGGTCATTGGCACGCTGACACATCAGCTCAAGGGCGCGCTCGGCGACACCGATAGTGCGCATGCAGTGATGGATACGGCCTGGCCCGAGGCGGCCCTGGGCGATTTCAAAACCACGACCTTCACCCAGCAGAATGTTGTCCACCGGAACCCGCACATTGTCATAGTGAATCTCGGCGTGGCCGTGCGGCGCGTGGTCATAACCAAACACCGTCAGCGGGCGGACCATCTTCACCCCCGGCGTGTCCAGAGGCACCAGAATCATCGACTGCTGCTTGTGCTTCTCGGCATCCGGATCGGTCTTGCCCATGACAATGGCAATCTTGGCCGTGGTAGTCATGGCGCCGGAAGACCACCATTTGCGACCATTGATTACATACTCGTCGCCATCACGACGGATTTCACAGGCAATATTGGTGGCGTCGGAGGAGGCAACATCCGGCTCGGTCATGGAGAAACAGGAACGAATTTCGCCGTTGAGCAATGGCTTAAGCCATTTGTCCTGCTGTTCCTTATTGCCGTAACGGGCAATGGTTTCCATGTTGCCGGTGTCCGGCGCGGAACAGTTGAAGACTTCCGGGGCCATGGACGAACGGCCCATGACTTCGCACAAGTGTGCGTACTCGTAGTTGGTCAGACCGGCTCCAAATTCGCTTTCCGGCAGAAACAGGTTCCACAGGCCGGCCGACTTGGCCTTGACCTTCAGTTCTTCAATGATCGGTACCGGAGCCCATCGGTTCTCCGCCTGCTCGACCTGCTCATGGTACTTGTGCTCATTGGGATAAATATGAGCATCCATGAACTCGTGAAGTTGCGCCTGAAGCTTTTTGGCTTTGTCAGACAGTTCAAACATGTCCAGTACCTCGTTGGTTGATAGTCGTTGGCCGGCAGTGACAACACCGGCGTGTCTCTTGTTGTTTCGACGGTCAGATCGGGACGCCTTCCGGTTTCTCGCTTCCGGAACGAATACGGAAGGTGCCTTCTGCGATGGCCAGGAGATTGCCCTTGTCGTCGTGGACTTCTCCGGTGCTGTTGAAAATCCGGGTGCCCCCTGCCCGCTTGCACCCGGTTACACGAATCGTTCCACCGGAACACTGGCCGGTGAAAGTCGTGGTCAGTGACAGGGTGATGGCCTTGCGCATCCGACCGGGATAGGGGCAGTAGGTGCCAGCCTCGGCCAGGACAATATCCAGCAGTGAGGTCAGCACACCACCATGGATTACGCCACCCAGATTGAGGTGGCGGGGCTGCAGATCCAGCTCAATCACCGCCTCGTTCTCCTCCCAGGACACCTGGCGATACCCCAGCAGGTTGTGAAATCCGGGCAGGTCCTGGCCGCCACGGATATGCAAACTCTCGTCATTCATTACACTTTCATCCCCGGCAGGTTAAGCGACGCGGTGTTGCCTCCATCCACGGGCAGGGCCTGACCGGTAATGTAGCTGGCGTCATCACTGGCCAGGAACAGAATGGCTGCGGCGATTTCTTCCGGCGCACCATAGCGGCGCAGCTCACAACGGGACCCCAGTTTGTGGGCCTTCTCGTTGGCACGGGCGTAATCGAACACAGCCTGGGTCATCCCGGTTTCCACCAGCCCCGGACACACGGCATTCACTCGAACATTGTCCGTTCCCAGGTCACAGGCAGCCGTCATGGTGAGATTGATAACCCCGGCCTTGGAGGCGCTGTAGGCATTACCACCGGCCCCGGAGCGGATACCCGCCACAGAGGCAGTATTGACGATTGAGCCCAGCTTGCGGGCCTGCATGTGTGGCGCCACATGCTTGATAAACAACATGGTGCCGATCAGGTTCACCGACAGGACTTTCTCCCACTCATCCCGATCATTTGCGGTGATGTCGGGATGGCTACCGCCGGTACTGGCAATACCGGCGACGTTGCACAGCACGTCAATCCGGCCAAAGGCAGAAATCGCTTCCTCGACCAGCGATCTGCCCTGGTCTTCGTCCGCCACATCACCCATACGGCGCAGGATCTCAGCGCCTTCAGGCATCAGGCCCTCGGTATCCAGCAGGCCGGCTTCGGAGCGATCCACCATCATCCCCCGCGCACCTTCGCGGGCCAGCCTGACGGCGGTGGCTCTGCCGATGCCGCTGCCTGCCCCGGTGACGATGGCCACCCGATTGTCGAAACGCCCCATGCCGATGCTCCTTTTTGTGGTTTGTTGCGTCGTCATAAATTTCATCTTGACTGTAATTTGTCACGTCACCCGGTTTTGAGTCAATATATTCGAAAGTTAATTTCACTAGATAAAACACAACAACACCGAGAGGCGAAAAAATGAAAAGCACGCAGCACATGCCTGTCTACGCTCCTGTTGACTCCGAGGAAACCATGGAAGCCCTCGGTCACCGTATCCAACAGCTGGCGACGGAGCGTCCTGACCACATCGCACTCATTGATGGCGAGACCCAACTCAGCTGGCGGGAGCTGGTAGAGCGCGCCAATCGCATAGCCAACCGGCTCCGGGCTGCAGGCCTGGAACAGGGCGATGCCGTGGCGGGGTTATCGGAAAACAGCATCGACTACGTCGCACTGTACCTGGGCACATTAGTCGCAGGTGGCTGTATGGTGCCGCTCTCAGGCATGGCCAGCGATAGCAGCCTGGCTTTGATGGTGGAGGATTGCGGGGCCCGCTTCCTGTTTGTGTCCAGAAAGAATCTCAGTCTGTTTGAAGCCATGGCCGACAAGCTCGACACTCTTGGCGCCGATCAATGCATCGGGCTGGATTGCCGTGGCCCGGGGATAGGTCAGGATCTTGAATCCTGGCTGGGAGACGTCGACGCTGAGGCCCAGCCGGCACCGGTGACCCTGGATGATCCGTTCAATATCATTTACAGCTCCGGCACCACTGGCACTCCCAAGGGCATTCTCCACGACTATCGTTTCCGCCAGCGACAGATGGTCCGCATGAGCCGCTTCGGGCTGGATGGCGATGCCATCAATCTGGTCTCCACACCGATGTATTCCAACACCACCCTGGTGTCCATGCTGCCGACCCTGTTCCATGGTGGCACTCTGGTACTGATGGCGAAATTTGATGCACGGCGCTTCCTCGAACTGGCCGAACGCTACCGCGTGACCCACGCCATGCTGGTTCCGGTTCAGTATCAGCGCGTCCTCGCAGATCCGGAGTTCAATCGCTTCGACCTGTCCGCCTTCCAGCTCAAACTCTGTACCAGTGCCCCGCTGGGAGCGAAGGTCATCCAGGAAGCCATGGAGCGCTGGCCCGGCAACATCCGTGAGGTGTATGGACTGACGGAAGGCGGCATTTCCACCAGCCTGGACTGCGCCGCCCATCCGGATAAATGGGATTCGGTGGGACTGCCAACCGAAGGCGCGGAAGTGCGGGTGATTGACGAGGAAGGCAATGAGCTGCCCCAGGGAGAAACCGGGGAAATCGTCGGTCGCGCCATCTCCATGATGCGGGGTTACGTCAACCGTGAAGAACAGACTCGAGAGATGCTCTGGACCAGTCCTGAAGACCTGGTGTTCTATCGAAGCGGTGATATGGGGCGAATCGACGACGAGGGCTTTGTCTATATTCTGGACCGCCGCAAGGACATGATCATCTCCGGTGGCTTTAACATCTATGCCGTGGACCTTGAAAAGGTGCTGCACGCCCACCCTGCCGTCGCCGATGTTGCGGTGATTGGCATTCCCAGCGAGCAATGGGGTGAAACACCACTAGGACTGGTGGTGCGCAAGTCCGGCTGCACGCAGGATGAAGGGGAGATTCTGGACTGGGCCAATGGACAACTGGGCAAGACCCAACGCCTGGCGGCGATCGAGTTTCGTCCGGAGCTGCCCCGCTCCACCATTGGCAAGGTGCTGAAGCGGGAGCTGCGGGCGCCTTACTGGGCCTGAATAGTGGCCCTGCCGGAATACTAGCGCTTATCCATCCGTGCCAGAGCAGCCCGACAATCCTCGGACCGGAGCCGCTCGGCAAACACGGTTCTCTCCTGTTCGAGGGCCTCGCGCACCGCATCCTTCCACGGGGCCTTGATTAGCCGCTTACTGGCTCTCAGGGCTTCCCGGGGTTTGGCTGCGAGCTTTCTCGCCTGCTCCAGCGCCTCTTCTACCGCCTGCCCGTCATCGACGGCACGGCTGACCAGCCCACACTCCCGGGCTTCCTCGCCGTCCAGTGTTTCACCCATAAGCAACAAATCTGCAGCGCGACGAGACCCCAAGTGCAAGGGCATGGTCACGGTGGAGGCGGCCTCCGGTACCAGCCCCAGATCCACGAACGCGGTCTTGAAGCGCGCGGAACGACCGGCAATGACGGAATCACAGTGCAACAACAAGGTGGTACCGATTCCGATGGCCAGCCCTTCCACTGCAGCAATGACCGGTGTGTCGCACGCCATCAGAGTTTCAATGAAGGCCAGGCCAGCCGACGGTTTCGGATTGGCATCCGTAGCGCGGGCGCGGAAGTCATCAAGATCGTTGCCGGCGGTAAATACGCCCCCCTCACCACTAAGTACGATGGCATGCACACTGGTGTCTGCCGCCGCTGCGCTCACGCCATCGGCCAAAGCCTGGTACATATCGCGAGTCAGAGCATTCTTCTTGCTCGCGCGACTGATTACAAGGTGGGTAACACCCGGCTGACTTTGCGCATTGATCACTGAACATCTCCTCATGGACTAAACTTTGGTAACGGAATATCGACCTCCATCCTATTGCAAAAAGCAAAGTGTGTGATAGATTCAGATACACGGATTCATTCTGCAATCATAAATTCTGCAGTGCGAAACTACGGACAGGACATCCAATACAACAATGATCGAGGTCCCGCAATGAAGATGCTAACCACCGCCAGAAAAACCCTGACCATCTACGGTAGCGCCCTGACCCTGGGCCTGACCGCCGTATTTGCCAGCACTCCGGCAGCTGCCGAAGAAACCTACACCTGGAAGGTCCAGTCCCACTGGCCGGGTTCCAGCAGCTCTTATGAAGACAGCCTGGTTCGTCTCCAGAAGATTCTTGAAGAACGCACTGACGGACGCCTGGAACTGGAGCTGTACGAAGCAGGCTCGCTGTTCAAGGCCAAGGAAATCTTCAACGCTGTCAGCCGGGGCATTCTGGAAATGGGTACCATTTCCCCCTCTTATGCCCAGGACAAGATCACCCTCGCGGGCATTGCGTCCGGTCTGCCGTTCGCCTTCCGTAACGTCTGGGAAGCTGCCTATTTCCACCAGGGCCTGGGCTTTGAGCAGATGCTTCGTGATGAGGCCGCCGAATACGGCGTCTACTGGGCAACCGACAAGGTCTACCCCACCGAGATGGTGGTCAAGCAGCCGATTAACAGCTGGGCAGACTTCACCAAACTGAAAATCCGCTCTTCCGGCGCTCTGCAGACCTTCCTGACCGAAGCCGGTGCCGCCGCCTCCTACATCCCGGGTGGTGAGCTCTACACCGCACTAGACTCCGGCATTGTCGACGGTGCCCACTGGGGCGCTTCCCAGGGCGCCTTCTCCATGGGTCTGTATGAAGTGGCCAAGTACCACGTGCAGCCGGCCCTGAACATTGCCGGTACCGATGTCATCATTGTCAGCCAGAAGGCCCTGGACAAGCTGCCGGAAGACATGCAGAACATCGTCAAGCAGGCGCTGGATGAGCAGTTCTGGTTCCGTACCAATGAATACCAGTACAAGGAACGCATTACTCTGGCCAAGGCCATCAATGAACACGGTGTGCAGGTCAACACCCTGCCGGATGACGTGCAGGACCGCCTGACCCAGACCGCACAGAAACTGTGGGATGAAGAAGGCAAGCGCAGCGACAACGCCAAGAAGGCGCTGGACATGCTGAAAGACTACCTGTCAGAGCTGGGCTACCTGTAATCGTCTGACACCTGAAACCGGCCGGGCCAGTTTTCTGGCCCGGCCTTGCTTATGAACTCACCGTTTCCCGGAGAATACCAATGGGTGTGCTGACTGCATTCATGAGAGGGGTGACTCGCCTCAACGAGGTTATCGGGCGCGGGATAGCGCTTATCGTCTTTGCCATGTTCGCGTTCCTGATCATGGAAGTGGCCTTCCGTTACCTGTTCAACTCACCCACCGTGTGGACCAACGAACTGACCCAGATGCTGTTTGGCATTTACGCGGTCATGTCGGGTGGCTACATCATGGCGCACCGCGGCCACGTGAATGTCGATCTGTTGCACTCGCACCTGTCGCCTCGTGGCCAGGCCATCCTCGACATTCTGACCTCGGTGGTATTCTTCATCTTTACCCTCGCACTGTTGTACTTCGGCTACGACATGGCAAGCGAATCGATTGCCAGCTGGGAAACCTCCTATTCCGCCTGGAACCCGCCAATCTGGCCCGTGAAGGCAGCCATTCCATTGGGTACCGGATTGCTGGTTCTACAAGGCATCGTCAAGTTACTGGAAGACATCGCAGTGGCCTTCAACCTCAGTTACTACACCCCCGAAACCCAGGAAGACGAGAAAGGAGAGGCACTGTGAGTATTGAAGTCCTGACCCTTCTGTTCTTCGGCTCCCTGCTGTTTTTCCTGCTGCTCGGGCTACCACTGGCCTTTGTGCTGGGCGGGGTATCCGTCGTCTTCCTCTATTTCACCTGGGGATTCGATTCCTTTTACATGGTGTCCTCGCAGATCTGGGGCACCATGGAAAGCTTTACCCTGGTCGCAATCCCCCTGTTCGTGTTCATGGCGATGATCCTGGAGCGAACCGGTGTGGCCAAGGATTTGTACCGTATGATGCACCTCTGGTGCGGGGGTCTTCGGGGTGGTCTTGCCATCGGCACCCTGGGCATTTGTGCCGTTTTTGCGGCCATGGTCGGTATCAGTGGCGCGGCGGTTGTTGCCATGGGCACCATCGCTCTGCCATCCATGCTGGAACGGGGTTATGACAAGAAGATGGCCCTGGGCGTGATCAACACCGGCGGTGGCTGGGGCATTCTCATTCCCCCCAGTATCCTGATGATTCTCTATGCCCTGATTACCGGCGTATCCGTGGGTAAGATGTTTGCCGCCGGCATCATGCCGGGCATTCTGCTGATGGTGTTGACCGCCATTTACATTCTGGTTCGCAGCCACCTGCAGCCCGAACTGGCGCCCGCACTTCCAAAGGAGGAACGCGGCACCTGGCCGGAGAAGCTGCGTGCACTGCGGGCGGTACTGTTGCCCATCGGCGTAGTCATCATGGTGCTGGGCTCCATCATTGGGGGCATCACCACGCCCACCGAAGCCGCCGCCATGGGTGTACTCGGTGCACTTATTTCCGCGGCCGTATACAGGCAGTTCAAGTGGAGCGTCCTGCAGGAAGCGGCCATCCGAACCTTCAAGCTCACCGGCATGATCATGTGGATACTGTTCGCAGCCCACGCCTTCAGTGCCGCCTACCAAAGCATGGGCGCCCAGGATCTGATCGAGAGCCTGATGAACATGATTCCCGGCGGTCCCTGGGGCATCATCATTGCCATGATGCTGATCGTATTCCTGCTGGCCATGGTACTGGACCCGGTCGGCATCATGCTGATCACCCTGCCGGTGTTCATGCCGATTGTGGAGTCGCTGGGATTTGATCCGATCTGGTTCGGAATCCTGTTCGTGATCAATATGGAGATCGGTTACATGACACCGCCTTTCGGCTTCAACCTGTTCTACCTGAAGGGCGTCGTGCCACCGGGCATTACAATGAAGGATATCTACTCCTCGATCATTCCTTTCGTCATTGTCGAGATTGTGGGTCTTGCTCTGATCATGATCTTCCCGGAAATCGCCACCTACCTGCCGGATCTGTTTTTCTGAGCCGATTCGGCTCCTGGCCCTCCCGAGCAGGTTGCGAGTTTCAAGGAGGAGTGTCTATTGTATAGATAAGCCCCCGGCGCATGGATTAGGGGGCATACTTCTCACGGAGGGAACTTATGAAACACACACTTTCACTGTGTCTTACTCTGGTTGTCACCCTACTCTTTACGACCAGCACGCTGGCTGCCGACCGCCTCACAAACGAGAAAGTCCGGGCCTTCATCAGCACACTGCAAGAAGCCGAAACCCTCGACGATGACTTTGACCAGCTGAACGAGCAAATGCCAGGCTCCGGAAATCCGTCGGAGATGCCTGACTTCTCATCCATCTTTTCCGATTCGGTGAACCAAATGCGGGGTCACGAAGCATACAACCGCATGGAAGGTATCGTTAAAGAAAACGGTTTTGACTCCATGGAGGAATGGGGCGCCACAGGGGATCGGGTATTCCAGGCCTGGATGGCCATTGAAATGGAGGACCAACATCCGCAAATGGCCCGGAAAATGGCCGCAGCCATGGATGAAATCAATAACAACCCAAACCTGAGCGAAGCCCAGAAAGAACAGATGAGGGCGATGATGGGTGGGGCCACGGCGGCTATGGAAAGCGCACGCCAGGCTCCGGAGTCCGATAAGCAAGCGGTTCGCCCACACATGCAGGCGCTGCGTGCGGTCACCGAATCCGGGGAGAGGTGAAAATACAAGGGGCAGGCCGACTGGGCCTGCCCCTTTTCCTGTCACGACAATAGGTTATAGACGAATACAACACTCACAGCGATCGGTGTTACGAACCGAATCAGGTTATACCACAAGGTAAAACTGCCACCCTCCATCGCCAGATCCGCCTTCAGGGATTCCTTGGCAACGAACCAGCCAACGAATACCGCAGTCAACAGACCGGACAACGGCAGCATGACGTTAGCGGTGAAGAAATCCAGCAAGTCGAAGATTGTCTTGCCTTCAAAGCGCTCAAACATGCCCAGCGGCGCAAATCCGGACCACTCGTTCAGGGACAAAATAGACGTAATACCCAGCAACCAACAGGCCACGCCCACCAGAATCGAGCTTCCAACGCGCCCCATGGAGAATTTCTCTTCAACCCACTCCACGACTGGTTCCAGCAGTGAGATACCGGACGTCCAGGCAGCAAACAACAACAGCACGAAGAACAGCGTGCCGAACAGGCTGCCCATCGGCATCTGACCGAAGGCCAGAGGTAGGGTCTGGAAGATCAGGCCGGGGCCGGCACCGGCTTCCAGGCCATTGGCAAATACGATCGGGAAGATCGCCAACCCGGCGAGCAACGCCACTACAGTGTCCATAACCGAGACAGCAATGGCTGTGCGGCCGATGGAAACATCGGGGCCCAGATAAGAACCGTAAGCCATCATGATTGCCATGCCCAGGCTAAGGGTGAAGAACGCGTGGCCTAGGGCGATAAGAACACCGTTAACGGTCAACGCGTCAAAATTCGGTGTAAACAGGAAACTCACCGCCTGGCCAAAACCAGTTGTTGTCGCCGCGTAACCAACCGCCAGCAGCAGTAACACGAACAGCGCAGGCATCAGGATGTTGACCGCCCTTTCAAGCCCGGACTTGAGGCCGCGGGCCACGACAAAGATGATCAGCCCCATAAACAGACTGTGCCAGGCCAGCAGCATTCCCGGGCTGGCAAGCAGGTCCCCAAACAGGGCACCGATGGCATCCGCATCCTGACCCGCAAAGTCGCCGGTGGCGGCATGGCCAATATAAGAAGCCGCCCAGCCGCCAATAACCGAATAGAAGGAAAGGATGATGAAGGCCGCCAGCACACCCACTATCGCAGAGATGCGCCAGGCCGGAGAACTGAGGTTACGTTCCGCCACCAGGCGCATACTGGTAATCGGATTATGGCGCCCATTACGACCGATGAATACTTCGGCCATCATGATGGGAATACCAATAATGGCAATACACAGAAGGTAGACCAGTACGAAGGCACCACCACCATTCTCACCGGTCACATACGGGAACTTCCAGATATTACCAAGGCCAACGGCAGAGCCAGTCGCCGCCAGAATAAAGGCCAGCCTTGAGGACCACATGCCCCGTGGGGCTGCAGCCTGGTTATTGTCAGTCATGTTTTCTTCCTGTGCTTTTGGCTGAGGAATCATTTTATATTGGATTTGCCGGAGATAGTCTCCGGCAATTGGGGCGGGATTTTGCCAGTAGTCGCAGGTGGATGCCAGTTAACCGGGGCGGAGCACATGACAGCCCGACGCACCCGGCACACTAACCAACCGGTTTTACTTTACAAAGCGCGACACCAGGTCTTTCAATCCGTGTGACATTTCGCTCAGTTTTGTACTGCTGTCCCGGGCGGAGTTGGCCTGCTCGGTACTGTTATCCGCCAGTTCGGCAATACTCACAATCTGACGATTGATCTCATCCGATACGTGGCTTTGTTCTTCAAAGGCCGCGGACATACTGATGAAGCTGTCGGAAATGTTCTGGATGGCCGACACAATGTCCCGCAAAGAGGTTTCTGCCTCACGGACTTTCGCCAACCCCTGGCCAGCCACTTCCTCACCATCGCGGGTCGCTGATACCGCTTGTTCAACCTGTTGGCGGAAATCATCGATGACTTCCTGGATTTTCACGGTTGACTCCCGGGTTCGACTCGCCAGGGTTCGGACTTCATCCGCCACCACCGCAAAGCCCCGCCCCTGCTCGCCAGCACGGGCCGCTTCGATTGCCGCATTGAGAGCCAGCAGGTTGGTCTGGTCGGCAATGTCGGAAATCAACTTGGCAGCCTCACCGATGCTGTTGGTGGATTCACCCAGACGCCCGATGACTTCACCAATGCCGTTGACGCGCGTTACCAGTTGCTCAATAGCTCCCAGCGCCTCCTCACTGCGCTTGCTGCCAGTAGCCGCGAAACTGTTTGCTTCTTCGGCATCTCGAGCGTTGGCGTTTACGGTTTCCGCCACCTCCTGTATCGAGGCGGTCATCTCATTGATCGCTGAGGCCGTTTGATCGGTCTCCGCACGCTGCCGGGCGATGGCCTTGGCTCCCTCACTGATATAACCATGGGACGCTTCAGCCTGCGCCGACAACAGTTCCGCCTGATCCTCAATGCGGGCCAATGCGGTCCGGATACGCGCGTCTTCGCTGAGCAGCACCATGGAAAGCTGGGAGAACAGACCGCTCTCATCACTGTATGTTCGGGACACCACGGGATCACGGAACGCATCCGCGCGAAGCTTCAGAATCTGATTCAAACGACCGGTTACGGATTTGAAAACAAACGCCGCCCCAATGGCATGACCAGCAACAATCATGGCCACGGCCAGCGCCGGCTCACCCATGGCCAGTGCGCCAAGACTTAACGCCAGGGACAGGAAAAATGGCCAGCCGGATTTGACGACAGACGCTACCCGACTCTGAATACCAACGATGGAACGTCCCGCGTTTATACGCTTATACAGGGTTTCTGCGCGACTGACCTGCTCCCGGGTGGGGGAAACACGAACGGATTCGTAACCCACAACCTGGCCATTCTCAGTAATCGGCGTAACGTAAGCACTCACCCAATAATGGTCACCGGACTGGGCACGGTTCTTCACCACACCCATCCAGGCCTTGCCGGCTTTCAGGTAATCCCACATGCCCTTGAACACAGCTTGCGGCATATCCGGGTGGCGAATGATGTTGTGAGCCTGACCGACCAGTTCCTCTCGGCTAAAACCGCTAATCTCGGCAAACTCATCGTTACAGTAGGTGATAACCCCTTTGAGGTCAGTGGTGGTGATCAGGCGACCACCCTCACGCATCCTGACTTCCCTCTGGGTAACCGGCAGGTTTTTTCTCATATCGACATCCGTCTATGTGGGCGCTTAGGCTGATTTCTTAAGTTCAGATAGTTGCAAGATAGATTAATATCACGCTTCTACCAAAGACCACTATCTTTGTATGGTTACCAATGTTATCGACCAGTAACGAAAAACCATTAGTTCTAAAATTCAGGTAATAGCGAGACGGGCCCGAGGGTGGAATCGGGCATTCAGCCACAGGGATGACACAATCACCGCACCCCCGAAGGCCAGCCTCAACAGATCTGCATCCCGGTTCCAGATCAAAAGGTTAACCAGCAATCCCGCTGGCACCAGGGCGTTGTTCATGATCGCCAGGGTGCCCGCATCGACATGACAGCCACCCCGATTCCACAGGAACAGGCCAATACCGGAAGCTGCCAGCCCTAGCCAGGCGAGGATGCCCCACTGCAGGCCGGTTTCCGGCAACCGGCTGCCATCACCGAAAATCAGGAATGAGGGAAGCGCAATGATCAGCGCCCCAATGAAGAAATACCCGAAGGTACGGAAAGCGGGAATATCGGACGGGTAATGGCGCATCACATGCTTGTAGCCCACCTGCCCGGCAGCAAAGGTGAAATTGGCCACCTGCAACAGCAGGAAGCCGGTAATGAAATCCGGGCTCAACCCATCATAGCGAATGATACCGGCGCCGAGCGTAGCCACGGCAGCCGCCAGTAACGCCACAGGGGAAAACCGGCGATACATGGCGTCGTCAATCAGGGTGACGTACAGCGGCGTAAAGATCGTGAACAGCAACACTTCCGGCACTGTGAGATAGCTGAAAGACCGGTAGAGGCACAGGTAGGTAATGCCGAACTGCAGCATGCCGGTCACCAGGATGCCCAGCTTCTGGCCGGTAGCGACGCCGCGCCAGCGGGTAAACGGCAGGAATACCAGCGCCGCCAGCAGCACCCGTGTTAATACTGCGAAGTCACTGTCCACCTGCCCGGCGAGAAATTCACCGATCAGGCTGAAGGAGAATGCCCAGAGGACCGTTACAAAGACCAGAAGACCCATAATACTCGCCAGTTGTTCAGAAAAGCGGCACTTTACCGCCTCGATCCCAAGGCTGTACAGCCACGCAGGACCATTTGCCTATACCGGAAAAGCGGTATGCCGATCACAACCCTGTTCGGTTACCATGGCCAATGGCATACCCACTGTTCACCTTTCAAACCGCCAAGGCAGCATCACACCCCATGGACGAGACCCATCAACCCCTGCCAGCCAGCACACAACCACTGATCCAGCGGACCCTTACCGAATGGCGCACCCTGGCAATCCTCGGTGGGCCAATTCTGATTGCCCAACTGGCACAGATGGCCAACGGCGTAATCGATACCGTCATGGCGGGCCACGCCAGTGCCGAAGACCTGGCGGCAGTGGGTATCGGTAGCAGTTTGTGGATGCCGCTGTTCCTGTTCTTCATGGGGTTGCTCGGCGCCCTGCAGCCCATCATTTCCGGGTATAATGGCGCCCGCACCACCGACAAGATCATGCCTGCCACCTGGCAGGGGCTCTACATCGCCGCCGCCGGATCGGTAGTGATGATTCTGCTACTGACCCACGTGCATCCGATCCTCGACCGGCTCAATCTGGACCCCCATACCGCTGGCATCACCCAGGGCTACCTCGATGCCTTTGCCTGGGGAGTGCCAGCCCTGTTGCTGATGACCGCCTTGCGGGGACTGACCGATGGTCTGGGACATACCCGTGTGATTATGGCCTTTGCGGTCTTGAGCACCCTGCTCAATCTGCCGCTGAATTACATCTTCATCTACGGCAAGCTGGGGCTGCCGGCCTTGGGGGGCGTGGGCTGTGGATGGGCTACGTCGCTGTCCAACGGTGTCGCCGCCATGGCCCTGCTGGTGTACCTGAACCGCAGCGAAGTATACCGTCGCTTTCACCTACTCGCCGACTGGGTGAAACCGGACCCGGAAGGTATTCGGTACATACTGAAAATCGGTGTGCCCATCGGTTTCACGATATTCGTGGAAGCCAGCCTGTTCTCTGTCATCGCCCTGTTCCTGGCACCGCTTGGACCCGTGGTGGTCGCTGGCCACCAGATTGCCCTCAACGTGGTGTCCCTGGTGTTCATGCTGCCTCTGAGTATTGGCATGGCTCTAACGCTCAGAATCAGCTTCCTCGTCGGTGCGCAGGCGCCCGACACTGCACGACTTATTTCCCGCAGTTCGCTGATCCTTGCGGCGACCGTAGCGTTGGTGTTCGCCACCCTGTTGTTCACCTTCGCAGAGCAGATTGCCGCGCTGTACACCAGCGATGCAGCGGTCCGGGAGGTGACGGTGAGCCTGCTGATGTTCGCGGCACTGTTCCAGATCGCCGATGTCATTCAGGTGACCTGTATCAGCGCCCTGCGGGGCTACAAGGACACAGGCATTCCCATGTTCATCATGCTGTTTTCGTTCTGGGTGGTGGGGCTGCCGCTTGGTTACGTGCTGACCTTTACCGATGGGTTGGTACCTGCAATGGGTGCCGCCGGTTTCTGGGTAGGGCTTACTGGCGGGCTGGCATCCGCCAGCATTCTTCTGGGGTTACGGTTGTTTCTCTACGCTCCCAAAACCTGAACGCCTGAAATTCTGCAAAATCCGGACTATTTGAGCAGTTGACCTCCTCTGACGCTGGAGTGATCCTTGTTTCAGGGTTAGAGTTAGATGCAAATGCAAGAAAAACAAAGTTCAGGAAATCAATCCGTGTCGAATCTTGTCCGTATCGCACCCGGCGCCCTGGTGGTGGGTAAACCCCTGCCATGGACGGTTTATGACGTTGAAGGCAACGTGCTGTTGCGTCAGGGTTACGTCATCCAGAATGACATGCAGCTTGAGCAACTGTTTGACCGGGGACTGTTTCACCCCCGCAAGATTGAACGTCAGCAGGAGGAGATTCTCGAGGATACCCGCCAGCGCAATCCCTTCGCAGATTATCCGGTACTGCTACAAACGCTGGAAGTGACCCTGAACGCCATCACCTCCGGTGACGACAGCGCAGAAAAACGCCTGCTCGGTCTGACCCGCCTGATTGAAAGAACCTGTGACGATGCTCCAGATGTCTGCCTGGCACTGATTCACCTGTATTCCGTTGAACCCACCATTCACGAGCAGGTTCTGTTCTACGCCATTCTCTGTCACTTTACCGCGCAGACGTTCGGACTGGATAAAGAACGCACCAGCCTGCTCACCAGCGCTGCCCTGGTCGCCAACCTGGCGCTGGTGCCTGTTGCCGACCAGTTGAACGCTTCCCGCAAAATTCTTAACGGCGACCAACGCGCGGTTATTCGCAAGCATCCACAACGCAGTGTGATCGCCCTGTATGCCGCTGGCATTCGGAACCAGACCCTGTTCGACATCATTGCGCAACACCACGAGCAAGCGGACGGATCCGGATATCCGAAAGGGCTCAGCGGTACTGAAATACGGCCGGAAGCGGAAATTCTCGCGCTGGCCGAACGCTACGTGGCCATGATCACCAAGCGGGCGTACCGGCAACGGATGAACATTACCGATGCCCGCAAACTGATTGCCAGCCTGACCGACGGTCAGTTACGTCCTGCCATTCCGAGAGCGCTGTTGACGGTGCTGACAGAGTATCCGCCCGGCACACTGGTGCGCCTGGCCAATAACGAGGTTGGCGTCGTGACGCAACGCCCTGTCCGCCACTTGGGTCCCTTTGTAAAAGCCATCATCAGTCCGAAGGGCAACCGCTATAGTGGAACGTTTGAACGGGATTGCAGCCTGCTCGAATTCAACATACGGGCAGTGGAACAACCCGAAATCATGCCCTCCATGGATTTCAGTCTGATCTGGGATTTGCACTAGCACCGACTCCTACCTCAGCCCCAGGGCCTCGGCATGGTGATTCAGGTGATCATCAATGAACGAGGCGATGAAAAAATAGCTGTGATCGTATCCCCTGTGCATCCTCAGGTTGATGTGGTGGTGCATTTTCTCGCAGGCATCGGCCAGTACGTCCGGATTCAGCTGACTGTCCAGGAACTCATCGGACGTGCCCTGATCGACCAACAGGGGCAGTCGCTCCCGTGCGGTCGGAATCAACAGCGTGGCGTCCCATTCTTCCCAGCGACTCCTGTCAGTACCGAGATAGCCGGTGAACGCCTTTTGTCCCCAGGGACATTCGCTGGGATTGGCGATGGGGGCAAAGGCTGATACCGAGGCATAACGCCCGGGGTTCTTGAGGGCACAGATCAGAGCCCCGTGACCACCCATGGAGTGACCGCTTATAGCGCGCTTGTCCGTCAATAGCAGCTGGTCTTCCACCAGCTGCGGCAGCTCTTTTACGACATAGTCATACATTCGATAATGCGGCGCCCACGGCTGTTCCGTAGCATTGATGTAAAAGCCGGCACCGGTGCCAAAGTCGTAGCTGTCATCCTCACCCGGAAGTCCGAGCCCACGCGGGCTGGTGTCCGGACACACAATGGCCATACCCAGCCTGGCCGCCTGCTTCTGTGCCCCCGCTTTCTGCATGAAATTCTGGTCATTACAGGTCAGCCCGGAAAGCCAGTAAAGCGCGGGAACCGGGCGCGGATTGCGACCGACCGCCGCTGGCGGCAGGTAAACGGCAAACTCCATGGTACAGCCCAGGGCTGCTGCGGTATGACGGTAACGACGGTGTTCACCTTCGAAACAAACGTTGGTCGATAACAGTTCCATGATGACCTCGGTTCAGGGTAAGCGTGCTGATCAGTCTTCCGCCGTAGCGTACTTTGGTAATTCGATGCCGCAACCGGCTCTGGCCAGTTCTGCCAGAATGGCGGTGCGGGTCACTATTCCTACCAAACGTCCATGATCCACCACCGGGTATACCTTGGGTTTGCCTGCGCCCAGATTCTGGGCCAGGTCCACCACGGCCATTTCCGGGGAGATCGTTACAGGTTCGCGAAACATCACGTCATCAACAATCGGATCACCCTCACAGTGATAACTGCTAACCAGCAATGCGTGGATGCAGTCCTGTTCCGAGATAAACCCGATGACCTTCCGGTGCTCATCCACCACGGGCAAACCGGTGACGTGATTCTTCAGGAGCGCCTTCACTACCCGGGTTAACGGCTCACCACATCGAATCGGCTCGATGTGATTCCACATGACATCAGAAGCTTTCAATGAGCGCATGGGTATTCCCCTCGCAGTTATCGTTCCGAAGTAACGTCGCAGAACCGATACGTTCTCCTATAACCATAGGCAATGGGGGCAAAAAGTGAAAACACAAAGGGGAGGATATTGTGAATATCCTCCCCGGGCGGGGGTCGATTTCAGGACGAGGCGCGAATCACCGACAGGCTTATCGCCGCAAAGCGTTCCAGCAAGGGTTCCGGCAAATCGTGCCCCATGCCGTCAATCAGTTCCAGGTGGGCATGGGGAATCAGATATTTCAGCTGTTCCGCAGACACCGGACGTACCAGCGGATCGGCCTTACCGTGGATAATTGCCGTCGGCACCCGAATCCGCCGGCTCAGGGACGACAGACTGCCGGTGGCCAGAATCGCCCGGGTCTGACGCAAGATACCCGCCGGGTGGTAGCTGCGACGGTATTCCCGGATCAAGCGCTCACGGACATCATCCTCCGGCGGCGGGAATGCCGGGCTCTGGATCAGTTTCCAGAAATCCAGGGAACGGCCCACCACCGATGCTTCATCGTGGCCCTTGGCACCCACACCGGCCAATCGCCAGATCAGCTTGGGTTTGGGCATCGGCAACCGCGGGCTGTTGGTCGACGTCATGATCAACGTGGCGCTGCGCACCCGCTCCGGCCACAGGGAAGACACCAACTGACTGATCATGCCACCCATGGACACCCCGACCAGGTGGGCATTCGGCACATCAAGGGCATCCAGGATACCAACCGCGTCCGCTGCCATGTCTTTCAGGGTATACGGCGCAGGAATCAACAGCCCGACCCTGGAACGCGCCATCATCGCTACCGGATGCCCCTCCAGCCGGTCCTTCAGGTGCGTGGACAGGCCAATATCACGATTATCAAAGCGGATAACGTGGTACCCCTCGTCCGCGTATCGGTCCAGCAGGGCTTCCGGCCACAGCGTCATCTGGGCACCCAGCCCCATGATGAACAACACCGGCTCGCCCTCGGGATTGCCCCGTGTTTCCACGCAAAAAGTCAGTCCGTTGGCATCGACAAAACGATGATTCACCGCATGTGAACGGGTGGGATCGGTTTCCGCACTGGTCTGTGCGACAGCGCTCTGGGACATCGGTATTCCTCGTGATTCAAACCGGGATTGCTTATTCAACACTACCGCAACTGACGTCAAATCCAATCACTTTGATGACATCCCCCACTGTTCAACGGGCAAATTCCCTGATCTGACGGTTTACAGACAGGAATAACCGACTAAACTCAATCAGTTATACCCTTGCAAGGGTAAACATCATAAAACCGTCTTTGGCAATAACACAGGGAGATCCCCATGGAAGCCATTGAAAACTTTGTTGGTGCAGTAAACGGACTGGTCTGGGGCCCCCCCATGCTGGTCATGATCCTCGGCGTGGGGCTTTTCCTCAGCCTTGGCTTGAAACTGATGCCAGTGCTCAAACTGGGCGCGGGTTTCAGGCTGATGTGGAAAGGCCGTTCCGGCGCGGAAAGCGACGGTGAAATTCCCCCTTTCCAGGCTTTGATGACAGCGCTGTCCGCGACTGTCGGCACCGGTAACATTGCCGGTGTTGCCACTGCTGTCTTCCTCGGTGGCCCTGGAGCCCTTTTCTGGATGTGGCTTACGGCCCTGGTGGGAATGGCCACCAAGTACTCCGAAGCGGTTCTCGCGGTTCGTTTCCGGGAAGTGGACGAGCGCGGCGCTCATGTCGGTGGCCCGATGTACTACATTCGCAACGGACTGGGCAGTAAATGGGCCTGGCTGGGCGTGTTGTTCGCCATTTTCGCCGCGATTGCCGGCTTCGGTATCGGTAATACGGTACAGGCCAACTCGGTCGCGGACGTGCTGAATGCCAACTTTGGCCTGCCTCACTGGATGACCGGGGTGATCCTCATGGTCCTGGTGGGCATGGTATTGATCGGTGGTATAAAGCGTATCGGCCACGTTGCCAGCTCCCTGGTTCCGTTGATGGCCATTTCTTACGTTTTCATCGGCCTGATTGCCCTGGCGGTCAACGCTGATCAGATTCCCGCTGCGTTGGCCATGGTCTTCAAGCATGCGTTCAGCCCGATCGCCGCCGAAGGTGGCTTTGCCGGGGCCGCGGTCTGGGCTGCCATCCGTTTTGGCGTTGCCCGCGGCATCTTCTCCAACGAAGCTGGCCTGGGGTCCGCGCCAATTGCCCACGCCGCTGCCCAGACCAAAAACCCGGTTACTCAGGGCATGGTAGCCATGCTTGGCACTTTCATTGATACCATCATTGTATGCAGTATCACCGGGCTGGTGATCATTACCTCTGGTGCCTGGAACTCCGGCGAAACCGGGGCTGCCCTGACCTCACTGGCGTTTGAAAACGGCCTGCCGGGTTTTGGCAATTACGTGGTAGCCATTGCGCTGGCCATTTTTGCCTTTACCACCATTCTCGGCTGGTCGTTCTACGGCGAGCGATGCGTTGAGTTCCTGTTCGGGGTCAAAGCCATCGTGCCTTATCGGGTGCTGTGGATTCTCGCCATTCCGGTGGGCGCAACGATTAATCTGGGCTTTATCTGGCTGCTGGCGGACACGCTTAACGCCATGATGGCACTGCCGAACCTTATCGCATTGCTGTTCCTCAGTCCGGTTGTGTTCAAGCTGACCCGCGAGCACTTCGATAAGGAGAAGGCACTCGGCATCAATAATTGATCCAGTGCTTCAGGGACTATACTGTTGTCATAAGCTTCACCGAAGGAGGTTACGCTATGAGTTTACGTTTGGGAGATACCGCACCGGATTTCGAACAGGACTCCACTGAAGGCAAGATCCGCTTTCACGACTGGCTGGGCGACAGCTGGGGGATTCTGTTTTCCCATCCCGCGGACTTTACACCGGTTTGCACCACCGAACTGGGACTGACCGCCAAGCTCAAAGACCAGTTCGCCAAACGCAACGTCAAGGTTATTGCCCTGAGCGTGGACCCGGTCGAGTCACACCTTGAGTGGATCAAGGACATCAACGAAACCCAGGGCTGTACGGTAAACTTTCCGATCATCGCAGACCATGACCGGAAAGTGTCCGACCTGTATGACATGATCCACCCCAACGCCAATGAAACCCTGACCGTGCGTTCGTTGTTCGTCATCGATCCCGCCAGGAAGGTGAGGCTGATAATCACCTACCCGGCGAGCACCGGTCGTAACTTCAATGAGATACTAAGGGTTGTTGACTCGCTGCAGCTGACCGACAACCACAAGGTGGCAACCCCGGGCAACTGGGAAAGCGGCGGCGAAGTGGTCATCGTGCCATCGCTGCAGGATCAAGACGAAATCAAGGAGCGCTTCCCGCAGGGCCACAGGGAGGTAAGATCCTACCTGCGAGTGACACCGGACCCCACAGCCAACTGGAGCGGTGACTGACCATTCGCATTCTCTAAATAAAAATGCCGGGCATTTGCCCGGCATTTTTATTTAGAGAATGCGCTATCAGAAGGCGGGAACGACCGCACCCTCGTACTTCTCCATGATGAAATCCTTCACTGCGTCAGACTTCAGCGCGTTCGCCAGCTTCTGCATGGCCTCGCTGTCCTTGTTGTCGGGACGGGCGACCAGAATGTTGACGTAGGGGGACTCAGAACCCTCAATCACCAGCGCATCCTCGGACGGGTTCAGGCCCGCTTCCAGCGCGTAGTTGGTGTTGATCAGTGCCACATCCACCTGGCCCAGGATACGCGGCAGTGTAGCGGCTTCCAGCTCCTTGAAGTCCAGGTCTTTCGGATTGTCGGCAATATCCCGCGGCGTCGCGGTAATCTTGCTTTCATCCTTCAGGGTAATCAGCCCGGCTTTCTGCAGCAGCAACAAGGCGCGACCACCGTTGGTGGGGTCATTCGGGATGGCCACCACGGCACCGTCTTTCAATTCATCCAGAGAATCGATCTTGCTGGAGTAGGCGCCGAAGGGCTCCACGTGAACACCGGTTACGGTGACCAGACTGGTACCACGGCCATCATTGAACTCGTCCAGATACGGCTGGTGCTGGAAGAAATTGGCATCCATCCGCTTCTGATCAACCTGGATGTTCGGCTGGATGTAATCGGTGAATACCTTAACGTCCAGCTCGACACCCTGCTCGGCCAGTTGCGGCTTCACAAATTCCAGGATCTCCGCATGGGGCACCGGGGTAGCCGCAACAGAGAGCGTTTCTGCTGAGGCAGCAGAAGAGAAAGTAGCAACGGCGGCCAGGGCCACCAGGGTTTTCTTGAAGTTCATAAGCACGTTCTCCCGTTTGATATTATTTACGGCTGAAATACAAAACCAGGCGATCCCCGGCCATCTGCAGCAACTGCACAAAAATGACCAGCAAAGCGACGGTAATCACCATCACATCGGTCTGGAACCGCTGGTACCCGAAACGGATGGCCAGATCACCCAGACCACCGCCGCCAATGACGCCGGACATGGCCGCATAGGACACCAGTGTAATGGCAGTCACCGTAATGCCAGCGATGATGCCCGGAAGCGCTTCCGGCAGCAAGGCGCCGAAAATGATCTGCCTCACGCTGGCACCCATCGCCTGAGTGGCTTCAATGATGCCGCGATCCACCTCACGCAATGACGTTTCCACCAGCCGGGCGAAGAAAGGTGCGCCACCGGCCACCAGTGGCGGAATCGCGCCAGCAACGCCGAGAGACGTGCCGATCAGCATCACCGTAAACGGAATCATCACGATCAGCAGGATAATGAAGGGCACCGACCGCAGCACGTTCACCACAAACGACAGCACCGCATACGCCACCGGCTGCTCCAACAACTGACGCTTGCCAAACAGGAACAACAGCACGCCGATCGGCAGACCGATCAACACACTGAACAGCAGGGACATGCCCACCATCACCAGGGTGTCCCAGCTGGCGATGCCGATTTCCACCCAGTCCACGTTACTCAGTAAGGCTTCCATCAGCGCATCACCTCTACATGAACTTCTGCTGCTTCCAGCGCTTTCATCGCCACGTCCAGGTCACCACCGACCAGGGACAGGGTCAGCTGGCCGTAGGGCGTGTCCTTGATATGATCAATACGACCGGACAGGATGCTGAAATCCACGCCGGATTCCCGCGCCACGCTGCCCAGCAAGGGTTTGTAGGTGGATTCACCACGGAAGGTCAGGCGCAGGATGCGACCGTTAGCCTTTTGCAGGTCCTCCTGCAACTCGTCACGATCGATGTTTTCGCTTTCAAACACGAAGTCCCGGGTGGTGGGATGTTGCGGATGGAGAAACACATCGCTGACCGCGCCCATTTCGACCACTTCCCCGGCATCCATGACCGCCACCCGGTCGCAAACCCGGCGCACCACATCCATCTCGTGGGTGATCAGCACGATGGTCAGCCCCAGTTCACGGTTGATGTCCGCGAGCAGACGCAACACCGATTGGGTCGTTTGGGGGTCAAGGGCACTGGTGGCTTCATCACACAGCAGGATCGTCGGGCGACAGGCCAGGGCGCGGGCAATGCCCACCCGCTGTTTCTGGCCACCGGACAGCTGCGAGGGGTACTTGTTGGCGTGATCCGTCAGGCTGACCCGGGCCAGCAATTCCGCCACCCGTTCACGAATCTCGGTGCGGGAGTATATGCCCGCCAGCTTCATCGGGAACGCAATGTTGTCGGCCACGGTCTTGGAGGACAACAGGTTGAAGTGCTGGAAAATCATCCCGACTTTGCGACGGAAAGCCCGCAGTTCGGCGGCGTCGTACTCAGTGATGTTTTCATCATCAACAAGAATGCGACCGCCGGTCGGCGGCTCCAGCAGGTTAATCAGCCGAACGAGGGTGGATTTCCCCGCGCCTGAGTGACCGACGATGCCAAACACCTCGCCGGTTTCAATGGTCATACTGGTAGGATGCAACGCAGGGATCGCCCGCCCGCCTACCTGGTAAGACTTCTGGACCTGGTCAAATACAATCACGGATCAGCCTTGTCAGCGCCTTGTGGGTGCAATGTTAAAACCGGCCATTATAGCCTAATCCCCGGTCAAACCCGAATCTGCTGCGCTCGGTAGATCCCCGTACACGTTCTGTTACCGACACCTTCCGCCACGCTGCGCTAAACTCAGGTATTACAATAATCTTCCAATCCCGAGGCGCACGCTGGAGTGAACCAATAACGTGACCACAAAAACTGATACTCCGCCCTCAAGGATGAACTCTACCCAGGCATGGGTCAGCTATCTCAGCAAGGTTGAGCTGCCTGTATTGGCCAACACCCTCAAACGAATCAGCGAGCTGACCGAGAGTAAAAACAGCACGGTCAATGAACTGGCCAACGTGATACTCAATGACGCCCAGCTCACGTCCCAGGTCCTGAGGCTGTCCAACACCGTTTTCTATAACCAGACACGGACCCAGGTCAGCACCGTCAGCCGCGCGATCACCCTGATTGGCTTCGACTCGGTGAAATCCATGGCCATCTCTTCGCTGATTGTGGATGCGCTGCTGCAACGCAATGACCGGCCTCACCTGTTGCGATGCCTCGCCAGAGCGATCCATGCCGCTGTTCAGGCCCGCTGCCTAATGCCCAGGCGCAATGAAAATGCCCTGGAAGAAGTTTTCATCGGAGCCTTGTTGATGAACATTGGCGAACTGGCATTCTGGTCCTGTGAAACCGAGCAGGCCGCCGAACTGGAGCAGCGGTTGCGACTGGAAGAGCCGCCGGTAGAAGCCCAGAAAACGGTATTGCACAGTACCTTCACGGAAATTACCCGGGGCCTGGTGGATGCCTGGGCACTAGGGCCCTTCATCAAGGATGTGGTCTCGCCCGGCAAGGCCAATTCCATGGCCGCCGGTCTGGTACGACACTCAGTGGAAATGGCCCGGCTATCGGAAAATGGCTGGCGGGGCGCCGAAATGGACAAGGTGCTGGAACACCTGAGCAAGGACACTGGCGAGACACCGGCCGCCATTCGTGATCAGATTAAGGTCAACGCCGAAGAAGCCGCGAAAGTGGCGGTCTCCCTGGGCATTCCCCAGGTGACAGCGCTAATGCCTGGCAGTCAGGACGGCAACAAGCGCCAGCCAGCCAGGGCGCCAGCCATGGATCCGGCCCTGCAATTGCAGATTCTACGGGATCTGACCCTGAGCCTGACCGAAAAGCCGGATATCAATGAGGTCTGCCAACTGGTGATCGAGGGCATTCACCGGGCCATTGGCATGCAACGAGTGGCTTTGTTGATGGCCGACAAGAGCGGCCAGAATCTGGTTCCGAGGAAAGTCGGCGGACGGGGGACGGAAACCTGGCGCGAGGACTTCATCATTCCCAGGGATGGTACCGGCGCACTGGGCAACCTGCTTCCCCATGCCAGCTGTAACGTGTTCAGGCCAACCCCCACTGACGCCGGCGTACCTTATGATCGCTGGCTGGGCAAGGTACCGGCGCTGATCGGCCCACTGACCGCCAAGGGGCGGTTGGTGGGGCTGTTCTACGCCGACAACGCCGCCGGCGATTACGTTCCCTCTGAGGAACAACTGACGGCGTTCGGTCATTTCGTCCAGAACGCCCAGTTGTGCATTACGCTGCTGGCCTCCAACTGAGCCGCACATTCGCCAGAGTCATAGCCGCCGGAGTCACAGCTCGTATAGCTTGGTGACGTGCAGGATCGGGCCGGTCGGCTTGCCGGTTGGCGAACCACCGCGCGGCTCAAGGCTGATCGCCAGGGTACGGCTCTGACTAAGGGTTTCACGGGCTTCGTCCGTAAGTTCCACCTGAAAGATGTCGCCCACCGGAATCACGCCCAGTGACAGCGGATCGCCCTTGTCCGGCACAATCCACAACTCGTAGTCCTTGCCAGTCTCGGCCGAGGTCGCGGCCACAGACCTCAACCGCAGACGGTTATCGCGACCGGATTCACTCACCAACCACAACGGATCACTGACATCCGACTGAACAATGGCGCCAGACAACGTCGGCTCCGGCGAGGGCTGCTGAACCAGCATGACGGCCAAAACCAGTGCTGCCGCCGTCGCCAGCATGCCCCAGGCCGGCCAGATCCGGTTTGCGGCCTGCCTGGGCGCAGGACGTTTCTCTTGCTGGGGCCACAGTCTGTGCTGGATCGCCAGCCACACGGATTCCGGGGGCTCCCGTTCCAGCACCCGATCACCCAGTTGACCGAGCTTTTCCTCCCAATACCAGACTTCCTGCCGGACCCGTCCCGACTCCATCATCCAGCGCTCAAAGCGGTTTCTGGCCTTGCCCTTCAACGAACCAAGGACATACTCAGCCGCGAGACTTTCAATTCTTTCCGGCGTCTTTTTCATCGTTCCAGGCACCTCTTCAACGCCATCAGTCCACGACGGATCCAGCTTTTGACCGTGCCAATAGGCGAACTCAACGCCTGGGCAAGCTCATCGTGGGTGAGCCCACGGTAGTAGGACAACAGGATGCTGTCCCGCTGGACGTCACTCAACTCATCCAGGCAGCCAGTCAGCTGCTCAGCGCCGGCACGTCGCAATGAGTGGTCCAGGGGCCCGCTGCGGGGGTCCTCCAGATGCTCAAGGCGCTCATCCCCGGCGGTTCGTCTTACGGTCCTTGCCCTCATCAAGTCCAGAGTTCTGTAGCGCGCAATGGTCAACATCCAGCTCAACGGTGACCCCCGATCACTGTGATACTCCCCGGCGTGATGCCAGATCTGCACAAACGCATCCTGCAAGGCTTCCTCCGCCAGTTCCTGCTGTCCCGCCAGCTTGAAGCACAACCCGAACATCCGGGCTGCAATTCGTTCATACAGCCGCTGGAACGCCTGGCGATCGCTACGGGCAACAGCCACGAGCAACGTCATCAGCTCTTCTTGTTCTACTTCTGTGTTTATCATTGTGGTCTCCACACCTCGTTCTTTCACTGACCTATTGCCTACTACGGCCCCCGGTCCGGTCAGGATGCATCGGCGTCAGGTTACACCCATTCAATTTTTTGCGTGCGGCCTGCATCTTTTTTCAAAGCCGTGCCGTTTCTCCGTATGCAACACCAACAATAGATGAGGAAAGCGGAATGAACACAGTAATTAAACGCTCCGGCCTCGCTCTCGCGATTGCCGGGATCTGTCTGACAGCAGGTACAGCCTCTGCCTCCAGCCACCGCGAGGCGCCGTTCATCACCGAAGTTCCCAAGGTTGATGGCACCGACTTTTACATGTTCCGAAGCTACGAAAGCGGTCGGGAAAACTTTGTCACCCTGATCGCCAACTACCTCCCGCTTCAGGACGCGTACGGCGGCCCCAACTACTTCGACCTGGACGAGGACGCCATCTACGAGATTCATATCGATAACTCTGGCAATGCCCAGGAAGACATCACCTTCCGATTCCAGATGCAGGATGTGCTGAATGACATCCAGCTGGATGTCGGGGGAGAAATGGTCTCCGTGCCGCTGAAGAACATTGGCGACGCCACCGACAACGCCAACGTGCAGATGCGACAGGAGTACACCGTCACCGTTATTCGTGGCGATCGCCGCACAGGCACAAAGCAGGTCGCCACCAATGCCACTACGGGCATGGAGACGTTCGCCAAGCCTCTGGATAACATAGGCGGAAAATCCTTCGGTGACTACGAAGCCTACGCCGACCAGCACATCTTTGATGTTGCGATTCCCGGATGCGGTACTGAAGGCCGGGTATTCGTGGGTCAGCGCAAAGAAGCCTTTGCGGTGAATCTGGGTGAGATTTTCGACCTGGTCAACACCAATCCGGTCGGGCCTCGAAATGGCGAAGGCGCGGGGGATCTGGCGGACAAAAACATCACCTCCTTCGCTCTGGAGGTTCCGACCACCTGCCTGACCGGCACGGCCCAGACAGCCTCGGGTGACCCGGTCATTGGTGGCTGGACCACCGCCAGCGTGCGTCAGGCCCGCGTCATCAATCCGGCACCGGCTGCCAACGGCAAAGGTGCAACCGTGGAAGGCGGAGCCTATGCTCAGGTCTCGCGACTGGGTATGCCGCTGGTCAACGAAGTGGTTATCGGCCTGAAGGACAAAGATGGCTTTAATGCGAGCGAACCCAAGGATGATGGTCAGTTCCTGACCTATGTGACCAACCCGACACTGCCCGAGCTATTGGAGGCCCTCTTTGGTGTAACCGCCCCCAACAACTTCCCACGGAACGATCTGATTACAGCGTTCCTGACCGGTGTGCCTGACCTGAACGGTCCGGATGGTGTCACCGCATCCGAAATGCTGCGCCTGAATCCGAACATTGCTACCACGGCGCCCGGGGCCCAAAACGATCTCGGTGTACTCGGCGGAGATAATGCCGGCTTCCCCAACGGTCGCCGTCCGGTTGATGATACCGTCGACATCTCCCTACGCGTCGCTATGGGCGTACTGGCAGATCCGGCCGACGCGCCCAATGGCGACCTGGAATACACCGACGGTGTGCAGCTGGACCCAACGGAGCTGAGAACCACCTTCCCATACCTGGCGACGCCGATCGCGGGTTCACCTAACGATATCTGAGGGAGGGACAACCATGACACTCCGAATGGGGATTGCCCTGATCGCCGTACTGGCACTGGCTGGCTGTTCTGACGGTTCCAGCAATGGCCGGGGATTGGGCCTGTCACTTGATTTCACCACGTTCGTGAAAAAAGAAATCAAGCAGACGGACGACGACCGCAACGCGGTTAACATCAACGAACTGGAGTTCAGCTTCAATGACAAGGACAACAAACAGGCGTACGACGACCTGTTTTGAATCCTGCGGGCTCCGCCGTCAGTCTGACGCCGACCCTTGGCTGACGGCCCTACCCCCTGCGCTTCGGCGCAGGGCTTTTTCCATCGTCGCGCTGGTCACAGCATTGACCCTGGAAACGGCACTGGCAGCCCCCGCTGCGATTGAAACAGAGTTTGACGACCAGGAAATACTGATCACACTGCCATCAGAAGCACTGGCACCCGACACCCTGCCCGGGACCGCCCCGGCACTGGCAGACCGGATCCAGGAATATCTGACGCAGGCACGCGCTCAGGGGGACCCACGCTACCTTGGCTATGCCCAGGGGTTGTTCGAGCGCTGGCCAGAGGACAGGATGACAGACCGGCTGAAGATCCTTCGCGCCACACTCAACCAGAGCCTTCACCGTTTTGAACCTGCCCGTGTGGAGCTGACCGCTGTCCTCAATTCACCCAACACTAATCAACGGCTCGCCAGCCAGGCCAGATTGACGCTGGCAAATCTGGAACTGGTGCAAGGCCACTACCAATCCGCACATGCCCACTGTCGGCAACTGGCGAACGATTTTCCCGGACTGATCGCCGCCAGCTGCCTGGCCCAGGCACAGGCAAGAACCGGCAACGCAAAAACCGCTTACGAATCCTTGCAGGCGCAGACACACCGCTCCCTTGCCGGCGACACCATCAGCCGGATCTGGGCCGAAGGCACCCTCGCCGATATCGCCGCACAACTTGGCAAGCCCCAGGCGGAAACCCATTGGCGCCAGGTACTAATGCTGGCACCAGACGACCTTTACACACGGACCCAGCTGGCAGACTGGCTACTGGAACGTGGCAAAAACGAAGCGGTGATAGAACTGACGAACGCTTACGAACGGGTGGACTCCCTCGCCGTTATCCGCGCCATAGCGATGAAACGCCATCAACATGCCGACGCCGACCGACTCTCCGCAATGCTGGAGGAACGCTTTGCCGAAGCCCGGTGGCGCGGCACGCTGCTGCACCAGCGGGACTTCGCGCGCTATGCCCTCGACCTTGAAGAAGATGCGGAAACAGCTTTGATACACGCCAGAGCCAACTGGCGGGACCAGCGGGAACCTCTGGACACCAGACTGCTGCTTCGTGCGGCCAGAGCAGCCGGTGACGACTCGGTACTGGCCGACATAAGGGCCTGGCTGGAAAAGTATAACCAGCGTGATGCCCGGTATCCGGAGGCGCGCTCATGATCCCGGCACTTCACCGAATGACAGCCTGCATTGCCGTGCTCATGCTGATCGCACTACCCGCATGGGCTCACAAGGCCAGCGACAGTTTTATCTATGTGGACCCAACCCAGGCACAGGTGCGCATTGATCTTGCCTTGCGGGATCTCGCTCTCGTGTTGCCCCTGGACAGTAATGGCGATGGCAAGCTCAGCGGAGCCGAGGTTCGCAAGGGGCGAGAGGCTATCACCCGCCTGGTTGATCAGGGCCTGACACTCAGCAACGGCAGCGGACCCTGCCAGTTGACCGGCAGGCAGTGGGGCGTGTCCCGCCACAGCGATGGTCCCTACGCTGCGGGGCGCTACCAGGTCAGCTGTCCGGACAGCCAGGTACCGGAGTCCATCACTTATTCATTGCTGTTTGAGCAGGATCCCCTGCATCGGGCACTGGTGAGCGTGACAAACAGCCAGGGCGAGCGCCTGGGTGTGCTGGCGCCCGATGACCGGACAATGTCTCTGGGCACCAGCACTGGGACCTTCGGCAATAGCCTGAAACTGTTTACCACGTTTCTCTACGAAGGCATTATCCACCTGCTGATCGGTCTCGATCATATCCTGTTCCTGCTGGTACTGATGCTGCCGCCCACCCTGCCGCTGAAACCCCGCCGTTCCACGCAAGCCCCTCGAGGTCGCGATCTGAGAAACCGATTACTGGAACTGGTGGGTATCGTCACTGCCTTCACCGTGGCGCACTCCGTTACCCTGGCGCTGGCGGCACTGAATATCGTGACACTGCCCATTGCCTGGGTGGAAACCGTCATTGCCTTATCCATCGCCGTCGCGGCCCTGAACGTGTTCTGGCCAATCCTCGGCCACAAGACCTGGAAGCTGGCTTTCGGGTTCGGTCTCATTCACGGCTTCGGTTTCGCCAGTGTGCTGGGGAATCTGACATCCGGAGTATCGCAGACAGTGGTCGCTCTGGCTGGGTTTAACCTGGGCGTGGAACTGGGACAGCTGATGTTGCTGGTGGTACTGTTCCCGTTGCTGTACTTCTGCGGCCGTTTCCGACTCTACGAGCGTGCCGCCGTACCCGCGATGCTGCTGATGGTCGGAGCCCTGAGCCTGTACTGGGTGGCTGAACGCGCCTCGGCTATCTAGCAAAAACGCCCGGCGGCATCACTGCCGGCGGGCGCTCTCCATAACGTTTGCGGTTCAGGAAGGGTCAGTGCAGGGCACGCATCTGCCTGGGATAAAGCGCTGCGCTCACTTCCGGTTCCTCCAACAAATCTGCCAGCTCGCGATCCACCTCGGTTTCTTCACCTTCATCCGGCAACGGTTCGAACAAAGTGCTCAACCAGGCTGTCACGGACGGCGCTTCATCACGCTTGTAGTCCGTCGACAGGGCCTTGATGCGACGGAATCCAATGATGCGCTGGTGCTTGGGATCCCGGATTTGTTCAAACCCCCGCCAATAGACGTGGTCACGGGTATGCAACTGCACGAACAGTGTATCGATGGGGTCTGACGGCTCAGCCTCCTCACCGCTATCTTCGGGCATTGCCTCGGCTGCATCCGCAGTCTCGTTCTCGGGTTTCTTGTGGCGAATAGTAGTCCAGGCGGGATAGAGAACCGCCACGGCGTCTGCTTCTACATGCTCGCGGGCAGCTCGGAGGATTAACCCCCAGCGGGCCTTGTCGGCATCGGTTTCAAGGGAATTGATGGGCAAGTCGTAGCTTTGTTCACTGGACAGGACAATAGCCATCATCGGGGCATCAAGCTCCCCCATGGCCTCGGCCTGTGCTACAGATACCAGTTCGTCGATTGCCATCGGTTGGTTCATAAGACGCTCGCCTCCTCGATGCCATCAGGGTCTGTCAGGAAGACTGAGGCCTTCCTGACTTACAGCATAGCCTGTTCCGGCTATAAAGATAAACGTGGAATTGGCCGGGTCGGATCACACACCGGGATTTCAATTGACTCCTTCCACCAGCCGCTCGTATTGGGGGAACCAGGGATTGGCTTCCTCCAGCTGGGCAGCCAGCTGGAACAACAACCCCTCGCTGCCATGGGCACCTCCGAACTGGACACCGACCGGCAGGCCCGCCGATGTCCAGTGCAGAGGCACGGACATTGCCGGGGTTCCCGTCAGGTTAGCCAATTGGGTGAAGGGCGTGCGCGCAAGGTTTTCCATGGCCATCTGGTCGACCTGACCACTCTTGTGCACCAGTTTTCCGGCTCTCAGGGCCAGCATCAGTTTGGCGGCTAGTTGCAGGTGAGACGGTGTGTCCAACTCCCCGATTTTCGCCGGTAGCTGGCCAGTGGTCGGGCACAGATACAGGTCAAACTGACCAAAAAACGCCCCAAGTGCGCGGGAGAAATCATTCCATTGCTGGCGGCGACTGACATACTCCGGTAAAGGCAGGGTACGCCCCAACATGCCGATCAACCGGGTATCCAGCTCGAAATCATTCTCGCTGGCACCAAACTCCGCTTTCGCTTTCTCCATCAACACCGACACTTCGCCGAAATACAGGCCGAGATAACAACGGGCCAGGGCCATGCCATCAAATTCGGGGCGCGCATACTCCACGTGGTGGCCAAGATTTTCCAGCAATCGCGCGGTTTCTTCCACCGCCGCCACACATTCCGGGGCCACCTCGGTCTGGTAGGGCGACGAAGTGAACACACCAATACGAAGCTTGCCCGGGGTCCGGTGCATCAGATCCGCATAGGGTTCAGAAGGCGGCGGAATCACGAATGGATCGCCGGCCGCCGGCCCGGCCAACACGTCAAGCATGGCCGCACTGTCCCGGACGGTGCGGCTGACCACGTGATCCGAGGAGGCTCCGGTCCAGGCCTCGCCGACGAATGGCCCGGAAGAAATGCGTCCACGGGAAGGTTTGAGGCCGAACAAGCCGTTATAGGCGGCCGGAATACGGATAGAGCCACCACCATCGTTGGCGCCGGCCATGGGTACAATACCGGCGGCAACCGCCGCGCCCGAACCACCACTGGAGCCGCCGGGCGTCAGGCCGGTATCCCAGGGATTACGGGATGGCCCCCAAAGTGTGGATTCTGTTACCGCTTTCAGGCCAAACTCCGGGGTGGCAGTACGCCCCAGAAACAACAAGCCCCCTTCACGGGCTCGGCGTACGAACTCCGAATCCCTCGGAGCAATGTTGTTCTTGAGCCCGCGGCTGCCGTAGGTGCATGGCTGACCTTCCTGTTCCTGGGCCAGATCCTTTAACAGCAGGGGAACGCCAGCAAAAGGCGCTTCCTTGTTGTATGACTGGGCAAGGGCTTCGGGGAATTGCGGGAAACAGATGGCATTGAGGCGGCCATCAACCTGGTTCGCACGCTCTATCGCGGCTTCGCACACCTCCCGGGATGACACGTCTCCCCGTCGGATCAGGTCTGCCAGTGCCACTGCGTCGTATTTTTGGTATTCGGATTGCTTCATCGTCGCTTCCATTTGTTATTCTGAACTCTGAGGACTCACGGGTATAACGTTTATGAAGACAAGACTCAATAGTCTCCACTTGGCTGTTCTGTTTGTCCCATTGGTATTTCTGGCGACTCTTGCCAGAGGTTCGGAGTCGGTTGATGACTGGAAAGACATCATTCGCAGCTCGCCCTACTGGGTCAGTCAGGGCGTCTATGACAATATCGTCACCATCCGGCGCTGGGTGCTGAAGGAATCCGGTTACTGCTCCGACAGTGAACGACACATCCTGTACAACATGCGTGGGCAGTTCCTCGGCTATATGAACGATGGCGACGACCGCAAAGACACCCAGAAGCTACTTAATGACACCCGCGCCCGGCTGGCCGCAGAAGGGCGTGCCGACACCTGGGCGCAAGGCAGCGAGGGCACCACGGGCTATCCCTTTGCTCTGGCCTGCGATCAACCCCACGTCAATCTCGACGAAGCCATGGCCCGATATCTGGGCACACTGCCCGCTGATCTGGTCTGGGGAGCATGGGACGATCTGAGCTTTGCCTCCGCTGACAGTCCGCAACCCCTCCACAATGCATTATTGTATGTGTATAACACCCGCAAACAGCAGCAGAGAATTAACCTGCCCAGAGACCTGATCCGTTATCTCGGCGGCCAGTTGCTGATTGAAAGCGGTGGTCGTCAACGGGCGCACTCCGCTGCAAACGCCCGTGGCATCCTTCAGCTGTCACCGGCTGCCCTGCAAGATTGCAGGATTCAACCCGCAAACTACTGGCACCGCCTGGCGCAAATGGATTGTGCTCTGCGCCTGATGCACCAGAATGCAAGCAACCTGCAGCCGGCATTCGAGGAACGTTTTGGCCACCTGCCACAAGCAAAGCAGGATCGCCTGTTTACCCTGATGCTGGTGCAGGCCTATCACGGAGGCGCCAACCGTGTAAGGACACTGCTGGACGATGACAGCCTGGCAAAACCAGCGGCCTATTTCGCCCAACACCATGACAGCTACACGGCAGGGGATATCGCGTTCGGCATGATTTTCCATAATCTGGGCAGGGACCGGTTCGGACTGGCTTCCCTGTATTATGTGGCGGATGTGCAACTGGCCACCGAAGCCCTGTGCAACAGTCCGAAACTCAAGGACCCCGACTTTTGCAGCTGACCGCCGGTAAACACTCGTGGAACTGACCCTGATTCCGGAGAACCTGTCTCCCTACATTGCGGTGTTCCTGCTACTCGCCTCCGCCATTACGTCCATGATCACGGCCAGCCTTGGGGCCGGCGGCGGGGTGTTATTACTGGTGTTAATGGCCATGTGGGTGCCTCCCGCCGCCATTATCCCGGTGCATGGCATGATCCAGCTTGGTTCCAACGCGGGACGAGCGGTCCTGGCCCGCCGCCACACAAACTGGAAAACCATCGCCGCATTTGCGCCGGGCGTCCTTGTCGGTGCAGGGCTGGGCGCCTGGCTGCTGGTGGACCTTCCCGCACACCTGTGGCAACTGACCATTGCCCTGTTCGTGCTGTACCTGTGCTGGGGACCGAGCCTGCCCAAAGGCGCGTTTGGGCCGTTCGGTGTCTTTCTGGCTTCAGCGGTCACCAGTTTTGTCAGTCTGTTTGTGGGCGCAACCGGCCCGCTGGTCGCGGCGTTTATCAAGCAGATGCATACTGAAAGGTTCACCACCGTGGCCACCTTTGCCACCGCCATGTGCCTGCAACATGCCCCCAAGGCACTGGTGTTTGGTGTTGCCGGATTCGTCTTCCATGAATGGGTGGTGTTCATTCTGGGCATGATTGCCTGTGGCTTTGCCGGCACCTGGATCGGCCTGCACATGCTCAGGACCATGAGCAACCGGCTGTTCAGTCAGGCGTTCAACATTCTGCTGACCGTGCTGGCACTCAGACTTCTCTGGCAAGCCGCCAGTGCAGCTTTGTTTTGAACGGACAGTGGGTCAATGCTCGGGAACCGGTACGACAATAACCTTGTTGCGCCCCTGAGCCTTGGCGATGTAACACCCCTCGTCAGCGCGGGCCACCACCTCACGGGGACCGGAATCTCCGGGCGACAATCCAGTCAGTCCGATACTGGTGGTGACACCGAACGAGCGCCCGTCCCGCTCGATGCGCAACGCCTGAACACCGGCACGAATTTTCTCGGCCAACACCTCGGCACGGTTCAGTCCACAGGCCGGCAGAATAATCCCGAATTCATCGCCACCCAGACGCGCTACCGTATCCGACTGGCGTACGGAGTCCTTAAGCAGGTCAGCCAGGCGTTTCAGCAAGTCATCCCCAAGCAGATGCCCACCTTCGTCATTGATCGGCTTGAAGTAATCCAGATCAATCAGCATCAACACACTGACAGACGCCTGCTCGTTAACGTCGGCCAGGCATTTCATCAGTGCGGCACTGAACGCTCGACGATTCAGCAACTGAGTCAAACTGTCATGAGTGGCTTCCCAGGACAGCCGCTCTTCCTGACGCCGGCGTTCGCTGTCATCCCGGAGCACAAATACCAACCGTTCGTTGTCATGGCCCTTGCGCAGGTGCAACATGGTGAGGTCGATATCAAAGATCTGCCCTCTGGCATTACGAAGGGTCACGTACAGGCTCTCGAAGTCTTCGCCCGCGAGAAAATCCGAGGCTTGCCACTGACGTTCTTCATTTTCGATGACGGTGCGCTCGAAGAAATTCTGATTTTCGCAATTTTCCCCATCACCGATGAACGAGCACGCGGCCCGGTTGGCGTAACGGATCACACCGCCGGTATCCACCATCAGTACGCCTTCCTGTAGCACGGCGAGAATGCTGTCCGCCCGCTGCTGCTCTTCCCGAAGCGCCTGTTCAACCTCCAGTTCACGGGTGATATCGCGCACGACCGTAATGGTCCCGAGGGACTTGTCCGGTGTCTCGATGGCAGCGGTCATAACATCGGCCCAGATTGCCCCGCCGGAGGTGCCACGCAGCAGCCGGAAACGCCCACGGAACACCTCGTGGTTGCGCAAGGCGGAGTACCATTCCCGCAACGCCTGTTCCCGATCATCCTCATGGATCCCGGCAATGAGATACTTATGGAGCAGCCCGTTGCCACCGCTGTTGGTAATTTTCTCGAACGTCGGATTAACAAATTCAATCCTGCCCAGGACATCGGTCTGAACGATACCTATGGGGGCACTCTGAGTCAGTGATCGGAAAAAAGCTTCCCGCTCTGCCAGTGATGACAGGACCTCGTCCCGCTCTTCCATCACTGTATTGAAGGTTTCCGCCACCTGACGGATTTCACGCACGCCCGTAACGTCCACCGGCGTCGTGCGGACCCCCAGATGCCGCTCGGTAATCTGGTGTCCAAGGACATCCATGGGCGTCATCAACCGCCGAAACATGACAAACGCGAAGGGCGCCAGCGTCACGATCACCGCCAACAACACCCAGAGCAGGTTATCCACCAGGCGGGCGGCCGGAGCAAACGCTTCCCTGGCGGGCCACGATGCGGCGACAAACCAGGGCGCCTGATCCATCTGCTTCACAGCCATGATGGTCTTATCGCCATCACCATTCTCAGTGGCCACAACCCCCTCAAATCCGGACATCGCCTGCTGCAGGGCAGAACTGCTGGCAGGTACCGGCTCTATAACGGCGCCCGTCCTGCCATTGGCCAGGGTAATGCCTCCCTGGGTAGCGACACTGACATAGCCAGACTCGCCGATACGGACCCGGCCAACGTCGCCCATAAAGTTATCCGCATCCAGCAGAATGCCGCCCGCGATTATGCCAATGAACTGGCGGTTATGATCGAAGACCGGCGCAGTGATCATGATCGCGGGTTCATTTTGATAGAACGACCGAAAAGGACGGCTTACAACGGGAGTCAATTGTCGAGCCGTTCTTCTGAAATACTCCCGACCACTGACATCCCGGCCTTTCTGGGCGTACGCTTCGGGGTATTCCGCAAGAATCCTGCCGTCGGCACCAATCAGGTAAAACGCATCAAACAAGTGGCGCAAGGCAATTTCACGACGGAGCAATATGGTGGCACGAATCTGCAGGATATCCTCGCGCATGCTCAAACCATCGGCGATGTCGGCGAGGACAGCCAGGCGCTGCTCAAGCTTGTCATCCAATTCCCCTGCCACAAGGTTGGCAATGGTGACCACTTCATTCTTCGCCTGGTTTTCCAGTTCGCTCTGACTGACCAGTGTGCCCGCCACTGTGACGACGAGCGCCGACAGCAAGATGACCAGAATAACGAAAGCGACGGCTCGGTTTACCAGACTACCCAACCAGCGTTTAATCAGCACAGTGACGCGACTCCGCACAGACAGAAACAAGCTAACCCGTTCTGCCGTAAGTGGTAGAGATGATTAAACACAGGTTAGTACATGAGCATTGAGATTAACGGCATAATGTCAGGATTTTAACAGACCCCGCATTGCACCTCAGGTTACAAAACTTGAATATTTAGTGATAATCGTTATTATTTAGATCTATTTATTCGTCTCGAGGCAAAACCATGTCCGAAGTTCCCCTTGCCAACGCCCCGCAATCCCTGGCAACACCGCTCAGTCAGCTGATAGACATGGGCGGACCCGTGATGGTGGTTTTGCTTGCACTGGCCATTGCAGGGGCAGTGACTTTTGTCTATCTGATGCTTTTTGGTGCCTTTTACGCCCCTCGTTTGACCGGGAAACTTAAAAACGCGATTACCTTTTGGCAAGAAAACCTGTCCGATCAGGCCCCGCAACGGCTACGCCACCAGGCCACTTTCTGGTCGCGGCTCAACCCCCTGCACCACTTGCTGGCAGACACCATGGAAAACCAGTTGGCCGGCCGCAGTCCGCAACAGGTCCGGGAAACCGCGGCGCGGGATGCGCAGCAATCCCTGGAACCGTTCGAGGCACCACTGAAAATCATTGAAGTGATTGCCGCCCTGGCCCCACTGCTGGGCCTTCTGGGCACAGTGCTCGGCATGATGGAAGCTTTCAGCGCCATGGCTGCAACCGAAGGTCGGGCCAACGCCAGTCAGCTCAGTGGCGGCATTTACGAAGCACTGACCACCACGGCGGCCGGCCTGGTGGTGGCCATTCCCTTTGCCGCCCTGGCAGCCTGGATCGAATTCCGCCTGCGCCGGATACACAAAACCGTCAACGGCGCCCTGGTCAGCGTTCTTGCCGTCGACCCGAACAGTCAACAAGAAACGATTTACTCCGCAGCTGACGAGGCTCCGGAGCCTGCAGCCAGTGCCGCTGCACGCCCCGTCCGTGAAGTCGCCACCGAGTCCCGGAGTCATCTCGTCCATGCAACTGGTTGATCCGAGGCCGCGCCGCCCGATCCCGATCCGCATCACACCGCTGATCGACGTCGTATTTATCCTGCTGGTGTTCTTCATGCTCACCAGCCGGCTGCTGCCGGTAGATTTCCTGGAGCTGTCCAATCAGACGGGTAACACCAGCCCCACCACCGGTGAACCGATCCCGGAACTCCGGGTCATGACCGACGGGCGTCTGGAATGGAAAGATCAAACCTTCACCCTGCCAGACGTCTTGCCCGCTTTACACGCGAGCGGGGTCCGGGAGGTGAATGTCAGTACCGCACCGGAAACCGGCCTCAATCACTTCACCCAGACCCTGAGCAGCCTTAAGGATCGGGGAATTACCGCACACTGGAAACGGACACCGGTGTCCGGGAGCCGCCTGTGATCGAGCTGGTTCCACCTCCGGCGACGTCCGGCAAGACCCTGATGGAGCGTGTGGAAGACTCTCTACTGCCACTGATCAATCTGGTGTTCCTGCTGCTGCTGTTCTTTATCGTGGCCGGACAACTGGCGGATACTCCCTTACCGGATCTTCCGGCCGCTACCCGGGCCGAAGGCCGGCAAGCACCCCACGCGGATCTCATGATCTCCGTGGACAAGGGGTGGCACATCGACGGTGAAACCATCTCCAGGGAAGCCCTGCCCACCCGGCTTCCCGCTCCGGACGAATCCACACCCCTGAAGATTGCCGCCGGCGAAGACGTACCCATGTCAGATCTGGAGGATCTACTCCGGTTACTGGAGGACAACGGCTACACCGATGTCATTCTGCTGACGGAGCCCACGCAGTAATGGTCGCAGGCAAGAAGGTAAGGGGACTGTTTCTGGTCCTGGCAGTTTTGATCACCGCTGTTGCGGTCGTTGTTGCGATGCCGCGGGACGTACCGACGCTGACTTCCCTCGGCGAATCATCCGTCAATACCGCTCCGGCCATGAAGATCTCCCTTGCCGGGGCACCCCGTAACGAAGCCCCCAAAGCGGAGCCTGAGGAACAGCCTGAAGAGCCAGAGCCAGAGCCAGAGCCAGAGCCAGAGCCAGAGCCAGAAATTGTGCCGGAACCCGAACCGGAGCCACAACCCGAGCCGGTGAAGAACCCCGCCCCCGAAGAGGTGGCGGAGTCTGACCTGCCAGAAGCGGAGGAATACGCCGAAGACACCACCGAAGCGGACGCCGAGGACAGCAGCGCAGATCAGCAGGTTGAGCTCAGTGCCGGTGACTCTTCGGATGTGGACAATTACCTGTCCAGACTGAGCCGCCATCTGAGTCGATATTACGAATACCCACGCCGCGCCCGCCGACTGGGGCAGGAGGGCGCACCGGTCATCATCTTCGAGTTCAGCCGCGACGGCGCGCTGCTGAGTCACTCCCTGAGAAACTCATCGGGCCACGACCTGCTGGACGAGGCCGCCATGGATATGCTGGAGCAGGCAGCGCCGCTGCCCGAAGTCCCTGAATCCATGCAAGGCAGGAGCTTCAGTTACGCGCTCCCGGTGCGCTTCCGGTTGCGCTGAAGCCGGGCAACTTATTGCCCGGCCAGCAATCCCTCGCCCGACCGGAAGCAAGCGCTTGCCCAGCCACTCGTCAATGACCCTCTAAAAATCCTCAGACTGCTGTTTTTATAGGTATTTTCAGTTCTGGCACAGCTCTTGTTATGACACTGACCGTCCAGGGAAGAACCCGGGGACATTTATTCATTCACACGTCATGGAGCATGACTATGCCAACTCCTTGTTATATCAGCATCGAAGGCCAAACCCAGGGCAACATCACTGCCGGCGCATTCACTTCCGACTCCGTAGGCAACATCTACGTGGAAGGGCACGAAGACGAAGTGCTGGTTCAGGAATTCAGCCACGTTGTCACCGTTCCGACCGACCCACAGTCTGGTCAGCCTTCCGGTCAGCGCGTCCACAAGCCGTTCAAGTTCACCTCTGCACTGAACAAGGCCACCCCGCTGATGTACAACGCCCTGGCTTCCGGTGAAATGCTGCCGAAGGTAGAGCTGAAGTGGTACCGCACCTCCGTTGAGGGCAAACAGGAGCACTTCTTCTCCACCATCCTGGAAGATGCCACCATCATCGACATCCAGTGCAACATGCCGCACTGCCAGGACGCCGCTAGCGCTGACTTCACCCAGCTGGTAACCGCTTCCCTGTCCTACCGTAAAGTGACCTGGGAACACGCTGTCGCCGGCACTTCCGGTGCGGACGACTGGCGTTCGCCGATTGAGGCGTAATTTGGCACCTCATTAACAACTAAAGCAGCACGTTGGAAACAGGTAGTGTTCCAGCGTGCTGCTTCTATAACTTCAAGGATGAAGTAACGTGGACGATTCTTTAACAGAGAGCGATGTCGATATCATTCAATCGATCATCAGCGTTTTCTACGGAAAAGGCCATGCTCGAAAATTCAGAAGCTCTACGATTACAGACGAAACGGTCATTCTGATTGTACATTTGCTAGCTGAAACTTCGGATTGCAGCACTTGGATCCATGCGGTACCAAGCCCTCAAGACGTACTGATGCCCGCAACCAAACTCAGGAAATGGGCTTTACGAGTTATTCGGAAATCCGGCGAACCCTTCCTAACAGGCAATGTAAGAGTCAACTTAATGTGTAAACGATTTCGTGCGGCGCAATTCAAACCTGTTATCCTTGACTCGCTCAATTGATAGGGAATGTCTGTAATGAAGCGTATCGCCTCGCTGATGTTATTAATGGTCGCATTTGTTTCTGGCTGCACCCCGTTAATCAAGCAACCCATAGAGTTTCGCACCACCACAAATGTCAGCTTCAGTATCGACAGCGGCCAGTTTGATGTTGTCGAACTTCAATCATCCGAAACGTTACTTTGGAAGGATTCAGAACTGGTTGGAATCATAACGACCGTAGTCACCGCCCCCCAGTCCGGTACGGCCACCAAAGAAGTTAAACAGGGATTCATTGAAAACCAAAGAAGTTCTGGCGCAGCTATAGAGTTGTCGTTACCTAAAGGCGCCTATGGTTTTGCGTCTTCAGTTCGCGGTTTTACCACTGCCTTTATTGCAGTCGCCAAGTACGACGAGTTTTGGATAACGATCAGTGTAAGAGATGATTTCTTCGATGAGCTGCTGTCATCAATTTCTATCCGATAGACCTGCAGCGTGATGCCAACTACCTCGGCCTGCTCGATACCTTCACTGAACGCCCTCCCGGAGAATCAGACAAACTGTCACCACTTATTTATATCTGGTGACAGTTTGTCTGATTCTCCGGGAGGTGCTTCAAGCGGCAGCTTCGTCTGAGGCTTCCGCTTTCTCGCGCAGCATGGACGGTGGTAACCTTAAGATCACCCATCGAAGGAAAACGAACATTCAGGTTTGCTCACGATGACCATCTCCAGAAATAACGCTGTTGGCCTGGGCAAACTGATGTGTTCGGTCACCGAAGAATTGCTGTGGCAACCAGCCGCCAGCTGGATCAGGGGGCGTAGCTCCGGAGGTTCGCTGCAGTGCCGGGTCGGCTCCGGCCAGGCCACTTACCACCGTTACGATCCCCGCACCAGGCAACATCAGATCACTTATGGTGTTCGCATGATTATGGCCAAACAGCAGGCCGAGACCGCCATGGGCTGGCTCTCCAGCCGGGAAATCCTGCAACGGGAGTATTTCGGTGGTGAACTGACAACGCTCAACCTGCTGGCTCACACCTGTTGCCATGAATTTGCCCACCTGCTGCAACACAGCGCGGGCAAACGCTTTCATGGATCAGTACACAACCACCATTTCTACGAGATTCTCGATCAGCTTCATGAAAGCGGGGGTGCGAGGGCAGCGAGGGATTACCTGACCGGGCTGGCCCGGCAGCATGGACTTGCGCTGCCTCACGAGCCGTTCGAGATCGTTCAGCCCCAACAGCTGGCAGCCGACTGGCAGGTAGGGGATGCCGTCCGTTTTGGCCATGGCCAAACCCAGCACCAAGGCAAGATCATTCGGGTGAACCGGAAGACCTGTACTGTCGCAGGCACGGGCCCTTCGCGGGGACTTCGCTATCGGGTGCCGGTGTCATTGCTGGTCACACCGAACAGTTAACCTCTGCGACCTGTTGCTCAACCAACCCGGTCAATTCCGGTATACAAGAGCCACAGCCAGTACCGCACTGCAGTTGCTCACCCAACAGCTCAACGCTGTTGGCACCTTCCTCGATAGCCCGGCATATCTGCTTTTCCCCGACCTGGTAACAGCTGCATACCAGTGCACCGATATCCTCGGTATCGACCGAGCGGGCCGCCAGCAGGCAACGACGGGTGGCTTCGTCCAGTTCCTCCATCGTAAAACAGTCCGCAAGCCAGTCCACGGCAGGCAAGAGCGCGGGGTCCCGCTCCACCATCAGCACCGCCTCCAGTGTGCCGTGTGACAATCGGGCAGCCCGGAACCGGCCTTGACGCTGATCCTGCATGACCAATTGTGGTTGCCCGCCCAGCCACTCCTGAACCATGGCCGGCCAGTCCACGTTGGTGCGCCCAGCCAGCCACCAGCTATCACAGGCGTCCATGGGCTGCATTGCCCAATAATCAGCCCGCCAGCGCCGGGGCCTGTTTTTGCGCACCAGCAACCGGCCATGCCAGCGTGCGGGCCAGCGGGTCAGCCTGCCCCGTCCATGCTTGGCTTCGGGCTGACCGGAAAGCGGATCGGTAATACTTCGGGTCAGGGCAGTGGCGACCCCCTCTCCGGTAAACTGTCGATTCCAGTGAATCGGCACGAAAACCTCGCCCTGCCGTTGGCCCGGGTTGATATGAACCCTGCCAACAAACTGCCCCTGATCGCCCTCCAGTGTGGCCAGCCCATTCGCCTCCACACCCAATGCTTCCGCATCCCTGGGATGGACATCCACAAAAGGTTCAGAGCGGTGAGCCAGCAGGCGGGATGCCCGCGCCGTGCGGGTCATGGTGTGCCACTGGTCACGAATTCGCCCGGTATTGATAATCATCGGGAATTTGCCATCAGGCTGTACTTCCGGCAACCGGGTCTTGACCGGCACCAGTCGGGCGCGTCCATCGGTGGTGGCAAAACAACCGTCGGTAAACAATCTCGAGGTCGTATTATGCGGACCTTCCCGCACCGGCCATTGGGTTGGTTGTAGTGAGTTGTAGGCGCTATCGCTCAGGTTCGCGAGACCGGAGATATCAAAGGTCCGGCTGCCGTCATTCTCGTAGCCGGAGAGCGCCGCGTGCTCGCGAAAGATATCCGCAGGGCCGCTATAGTCGAAACATGCCCGATGACCCAGACGCCCCGCCACGGCGGAAAGAATCCACCAGTCCGGCTTCGCCTCTCCCGCCTGGGGCAGGAACCGGCGCTGGCGCGAAATTCGACGTTCGGAGTTGGTCACCGTGCCATCTTTTTCTCCCCACCCCGCAGCAGGCAACAGGATGTTGGCGTAATCTGTGGTATCCGTGTGGCGGATGCAGTCGGACACAATCACTGTCGGGCACTGTTCCAGCGCCCTACGGACCCGGCCGGACTCTGGAAGACTCACCGCCGGGTTGGTGGCCAGCACCCACAACACCTTGATCTCGCCCCGCTCGACCGCATCGAACAGCTCAACCGCCTTGAGCCCTGGCCCATCGGCCACTTCGTCGCATTGCCAGAAGCGGGCGACACGCTCCTTTGCGCCCGGCGTATCGTAGTCCATGTGGGCGGCAAGAGTGTTCGCAAGGCCGCCGACTTCGCGACCGCCCATGGCGTTGGGCTGGCCGGTCAGGGAAAACGGGCAGGCCCCGGGTTTGCCAATACGGCCGGTAGCCAGGTGACAATTGATGATGGCGTTGCACTTGTCTGTGCCGGCAACGGACTGATTGACGCCCTGGGAGAACGCAGTCACTGTCCGCTCCTCTTCGGCGAACCAGCGATAGAAGGCCTCTACTTCATCCCGGGCCAGGTCGCAGGCCTCAGCAACGAATTCCAGAGTGGGTGCCGCCGCTGTTGCTTCCGCCAACGTCTCTTCAAACCCGCTGCAATGGTCGGCAACAAATGCCTCATCGATCGCCCCGGATGCCACCAGCCAGACCAGCAGTCCGTTGAACAGCAGGGTGTCGGTTCCCGGTTTCAGGGCCAGATGGAGATCCGCCAGGTCACTGGTAGCAGTACGACGTGGGTCAATGACCACCACCTTCCTGCCCGGACGAGCCGAAGCCTTCATACGTTGGTAAAGCACCGGATGGGCCCAGGCCGCGTTGCTGCCGGTAAGGACCAGCAGGTCCGCCAGTTCCAGATCCTCATAACACCCGGGAACCAGGTCGCCGCCAAAGGCCCTTTTGTGGGCCGCCACCGCCGATGACATGCAAAGCCGGGAATTGGTGTCCACATTCGGGGTCCCGATAAACCCTTTCGCCAGCTTGTTGGCCACGTAGTAGTCTTCAGTCAGCAGCTGGCCCGACAGGTAAAAGGCAACCGAGGAGGGGCCATGAGTCTCGACCGCCATGCGGATGGCATCGGCAACCGAATCAATCGCCTCCGGCCAGGTTACGGTGGCACCGGCCACTTTCGGTGTCAGCAGCCGGCCATCGTCGCCCAGGGTTTCACCCAGGCTGGCGCCTTTGACACACAGGCGCCCACCATTCGCAGGATGGCTCTCGTCACCAGCCACTTCCGGCGTTCCTGCAACAGACGCCACCACACCACAACCCACCCCACAATAGGGGCAAGTGGTCTTTATCTCGTTTTCCTGGTCACTCAGAGGCACCAACATGTCTGCTCCACTGATGAAAGGCCAACAAAAAAGCCCGCCATGATTCCCCCCCGGCTGGCAGTGGAATCATGATGGGCTTCGTTGCCTGTACCTGTTCAATACTCTCTGTCTGTATAGAGTAGGTAGCAAATCGGGGGCCAGGCCGGCAAAGTGCCTGATAACCAACGGTTTGGCAGAAAAGTGGCCGGCTCAAAGGCTCCCGGCAGCCACATTGTGGTGCACATTCGCATCTTCATGCACAGCTGAGAGGCACTGCGTCATTCTTCCGAGCCAGTCAGTGCTCTCAGAAATCGCTCTAACTTCCTGTTTTCCAGCCACTCGCCATGCATGGCAGATAAATTGCTATATCCGGGTTGTGAACGTCCAATAACGGACTCAAACCAAACGCTATGCTGCGGGGTGTCGATCATTCCGCGTTGTGAACATCGAGGAAACGTCATGCAGTCATCAGAGTCTTTGCGAATTCTACTGATCGACAACAATCCCGAGCGCGCCAGCAAGGTATGCGCAGCCCTGACCCACAGCGGCCATGAAGTCATTCGCCAGCGCCCCGACGCCACCGGACTGACGGCAGCAGTCGCCCGTGATCAACCGGACATGGTGATCATCGATATGGACTCTCCGGATCGCGACACCCTGGAAAACATGAGTACGTTGAACGACCATGCGCCACGGCCCATTGTCTTTTCCGCGGACGAGCCCGGGGATCGCGCCACCATTCAGGCTGCGGTCCGCGCCGGCGTCAGCGCCTATGTGGTCGACGGCATCAAGCCCCAGAGCGTCCGCTCAATTATCGATTCCGCCATTGCCCAGTTCGAATCCTTCCAGGCCCTGCGGACGGAACTGGCAGAAACCCGTGGTGCCCTCGAGGACCGTAAGTACATCGAGAAAGCCAAGGGCCTGATCATGAAACACGAGAATTGCGACGAAGACAGCGCGTTCCAGATGCTGCGGTCGGCCGCCATGGACCACAGTGAACGTCTGCCAGATATGGCGCGCCGGATTATCACCCTGCTGGAAAGGCAATCTGCTGCTCCGGCGGTTAAAAAGGCGTCCTGATCCACCCGAGGCGAATCTGATCCCATGGCCACCCCCACACCCATCCGACGCCGCACCGCTTTTCACCTCAGGCTCGGATTTGTACCGCTCCTCGACAGCGCTCCCCTGATCATGGCCCAGGAGCTGGGCCTGTTCGAAGCTGAAGGGCTGCGGGTCGAACTGGTTCGTGAGAGCTCATGGGCATCCCTCCGGGACAAGATCAGTTTCGGTCTTCTGGAGGGCGGACACATGCTGGCTCCCATGCCACTGAGCATGTCGCTGGCGACAGACCGTCCCCGGGTACCGGTAACCACCGGCATGGTATTGAGCCGCAATGGCAATGGCATCACCCTGGGCAACGAGCTGTTTGACCGGATGGTGCTCTCCGGTGTTGACCTGAGGCAACCGATTGACACCGCTCGCGCATTAACCCAGCTCGCGAGGAAGCGTCAGAAGCCCGTTCGGCTTGCTTCGGTAGCCCCGTGGTCAAGCCATGACCTGCAACTGCGTGACTGGCTGGATTCCGCCGGAGCCGTTAACGGCGAGGATTTCCACATCATCCCGGTGTCACCGGTGCAGATGATGGACGCCCTTCAGAGTGGTGCCATCGAAGGCTGTTGTGTCGGCGAGCCCTGGAACAGTGTGCTTGAGCGACGGCAGCTCGGTCGTATCCTGCATTCCGGGCACCAGATCTGGCAGAACGCCCCGGAGAAAGTTATGGGACTTCGCGCGGACTGGGCCGAACAACACCAGGAAATGCACCGCCACCTGATTCGCGCCCTCCTTGCCGCCTGCCGCTGGCTGGACAGCCCCAACAATCACGCCATGCTGGCCCGAACCCTGGCGCGCCCGGAATACCTGGGGGAATACTTCAATCGCAACATCGGCGAGCAGTTTCCTTTGCACCCAGACCGTGGCTGCAGTCCGTTCCACCCCAAACTGCATCAGCATTTCTTTCGCAACTCGGCCAACTTTCCCTGGCTTTCCCAGGCCCACTGGCTGGCCACACGCCTGATTGCTCACCAGCAGCAACTCGCGCACATTGACAGGTCGTCGATACAACGGATTTTCCGCCCCGATATCTTCCGGGATGCCGCAGGCTCCCTGGGTATTGATGCACCGGTTATCGACAGTAAAACCGAAGGACAACACCCCCGCGCTTTCACACTGAACGGTCAGTTCGGTCCTGTGGATGTCTCCAGCGACTCTCTGCTCGGAGAACAGCTTCACGACTGGCAATCCAACCCGACTGTGCCCGCAAACGAAGCCTGACGCACCAAAACCGTTCCCACCATACGCGCCAATCAGCCCTCACCCACCACAACCTCATCAAAAATCTTTTAACTTCAACAACATGAAAACCTGGCACAAGGTCTGCAATGACATTTACAGATAACATTTTCCGATAACCAACCAGGTTTCCCGGGCATCGACGCCTGTTTCCCATCAGTGGGGAGCGGGCGTTTTTTGTTTGGGGAAAAGCAAACTGCGGGAGAGACTCATGAAGCTGAAGACACTGGCATTCTCACTACTGATACTGGGCGGAACCGGCACGGTTCAGGCCGACATCGGACCGGCGGAGAAGCCGGACCTGAAACTGGGCTTTATCAAGCTCACCGACATGGCGCCGCTGGCCGTCGCCTGGGAGCAGGGCTTCTTTATGGACGAAGGCCTGTTTGTGGAACTGGAAGCGCAAGCCAACTGGAAAGTACTGCTTGATGGCGTTGTGACCGGCTCACTGGATGGTGCCCATATGCTGGCCGGCCAGCCTCTGGGAGCCACCATCGGCTACGGCACCCAGGCCGACATCATCACCGCCTTCAGCATGGACCTGAACGGCAACGGCATCACTGTCTCCAACGACGTCTGGGAACAGATGCGCCCGCACATCGGTGATAACGACGACGGCCAGCCCGCGCATCCAATCAGTGCATCCGCCCTCAAACCGGTTATCGAGCAGTACCGCAATGAAGGTGAGCGCTTTCGTATGGGCATGGTGTTTCCCGTGTCCACCCACAACTATGAACTGCGTTACTGGCTGGCGGCCGGCGGCCTCAATCCCGGCTACTACGCACCCCAGCGCGGCGACACCAGCGGCACACTGGAGGCAGACGTTCACCTGTCAGTGACGCCGCCACCGCAAATGCCGGCCACCATGGAAGCTGGCACCATCCAGGGCTATTGCGTGGGCGAACCCTGGAATCAGCAAGCGGTGTTCAAGGGCATTGGCGTACCGGTGATTACCGATTACGAGATCTGGCCCAACAACCCGGAAAAAGTGTTCGGGGTGACCGAAACCTGGGCCGAACAATACCCCAACACCCACCTGCGCCTGCTGCGTGCGCTGATTCGCGCCGCTCACTGGCTGGACGAAAACGACAACGCCAATCGGGAACAGGCAGTGAAGATTCTCGCCCGCTCCAATTACGTCGGCGCCGATGAGGAAGTCATCGCCAACTCCATGACCGGCACCTTCGAGTATGAGAAAGGCGACGTGCGTGAGGTGCCTGACTTCAACGTGTTCTTCCGTCACTACGCCACCTACCCGTACCCGTCGGACGCCATCTGGTACCTGAGCCAGATGCGCCGCTGGGGACAGATCCCGGAACCCAAGTCCGACGACTGGTACATGGAGACCGCCGCCAAGGTTTACCGCGCGGACATCTATAAGGAAGCCGCCCGCTCACTGATCGAGGATGGCACCCTCAGCGCCGAAGACTTCCCGGACCTGGACGCCGAAAACTTCGCCCGTCCCTACCAGGGTGAGCTGATTGACGGCGTTACCTTCACCCCGCGGGAGCCGAACGCCTACATCGACAGTTTCGACATTGGCCTGAAAGGGTCGCAAACCCCTTAATCACGTGATTGTCAGGAGAGATCCCATGACCACACTCAGCCAGACCGATCAGACACCGGCTGCCACGCACTGGCTCCGTGCACTGACCGAAAAACTGCCCCGGCCGAACCTGGCCGACACCGGTCGCCAGCTGTTGCTACCCATCATCGGCATCCTCCTGTTCCTGGGGTTCTGGCACCTTGCCGCGCCGCAGGTACAGACCTCCCTCGGGGCGTTTCCGGGACCGGGGGCGGTACTGGAACAGTCCGGCCAGCTGTGGCAGGAACACAGCGACCAGCGGGAACGCGCATCGCAGTTCATCACCATGCAGGAGCAACGTAACGAGCGCATTCTTGCGGAGAATCCGGTCGCAGAGGTGAAAATCCGCTCCTATCCGGGCGCCCCCACGTTTATTGACCAGGTGGTAACCAGCCTGGGCACGGTCCTGGCCGGCTTTGTACTGGCGACCCTGATTGCGGTACCCCTGGGTATCGTGATCGGGCTCAACCGCCACTTTTCGGCGGCGGTGAACCCGCTGATCCAGATCTTCAAACCGGTGTCGCCGCTGGCTTGGCTGCCGCTGGTCACCATGGTGGTGTCAGCGACCTATGTCAGCGACGACCCGCTGTTCGAAAAGTCGTTCGTGACGTCGATGATCACCGTCACCCTGTGCAGCCTGTGGCCGACGCTGATCAATACCAGCGTTGGCGTGGCAGCGGTCAATCCCGACCTGCTGAATGTCTCGAAAGTTCTGCGGCTGTCGTTCTGGACTCACGTTCGCAAAGTGGTGCTGCCGTCCTCGGTGCCGATGATTTTCACGGGCCTGCGGGTCTCTCTGGGCATTGCCTGGATGGTGCTGATCGCCGCCGAAATGCTGGCCCAGAGCCCGGGCCTGGGCAAGTTTGTCTGGGATGAGTTCCAGAACGGCAGCAGTCAGTCGTTGAGCCGGATTATGGTGGCGGTACTGGCCATCGGCTTCATCGGCTTCCTGCTGGATCGGATCATGCTGCTGATTCAGAAGAAGGTTGCCTGGAACGAATAGCGTCATTTGAGGAGTTAGCTATGAGCAAGCCACATCTTGAATTAACCAATGTCCAAATGGCCTTCGATACACCCACAGGTCCATTCATCGCATTGGAAAACGTGGATCTGAAGATCCGTAAAGGGGAATTCGTGTCCCTGATTGGTCACTCCGGCTGCGGCAAGTCCACGGTATTGAATATCGTTGCCGGGCTGTTACAGGCCACCCGTGGTGGCTGTGTACTGGACGGCCATGAAGTGAATACGCCGGGTCCGGAACGGGCCGTGGTGTTTCAGAACCACTCGTTGATGCCGTGGCTGACGGTGTATGAAAACGTCGAGCTGGCGGTTCAGCAGGTGTTCCGCAAGACCATGAGCAAGGCCGAGCGGCGCGACTGGATATTGCACAACCTGAATCTGGTGAACATGGGACATGCCCTGGACAAGCGCCCCGGGGAAATTTCCGGGGGCATGGCCCAGCGGGTCGGTATTGCCCGGGCGCTGGCAATGAAACCCAGTGTGTTGCTGATGGACGAGCCGTTCGGGGCACTGGATGCCCTGACCCGGGCACACCTGCAGGATTCACTGATGGAAATACAGCAGAATCTCAACAGCACCGTGATCATGATCACCCACGATGTCGATGAAGCCGTACTACTGTCCGACCGCATCGTGATGATGACCAACGGCCCCGCCGCCACGGTGGGGGAAGAGCTCCACATTGACCTGCCACGACCACGTAACCGGGTCACGCTGGCCGACAATCCGGAATATGTGCACTACCGACAGGCTGTATTGTCCTTTTTGTATGAAAAACAGTCGTTCCCATCCAAACAGAGTGCGTCTGCGGACGAACCGGAGGCAGAAACCGAGGGCCAGGGGACCGGCCAGCCAACAGGCACCTTCTCGGTGCACACCGCCCCGTCTGAGCGCACGCACGCCGAGGAGGAACTGGCTGCAAATGCCTAACCTGCTGTTAAATCTGAATTAATAATGTTGGCACGGAGTTCGCTTTTACCTAACCAAGGATGAATGTCCCGGCTATGGATCGGCCGGATTAACAGATCATTGTTGTTGGCATTGGCGCCGAACCATTGAGTCCCTCCGGGGACAAGATGCTTCGGCTTTTTTTGTTTGGGTAAAAAGGGGATGGCGACCATGAACACCGGGGCACAACAAACCCTCGTTATCTGCGGCCACGGCATGGTGGCACAACGGCTGCTGGAAAAGCTGGTAGCACAGCCACACCAGCCTTTTAGCCGGATTGTGGTGTTCAATGGCGAAGCCAGCCCGGCCTACAACCGAATCCAGCTGTCTGCGTTATTGGCTGGCGATGCCAAGGAGAGCAGTCTGGTACTGAAACAGTCAGACTGGTTCCGACAGCATAATATCGAGATCCATCAGGGAGACCCCGTCACCGCCATCAACCGGATCGATAAAACCGTCACTACCACCAGCGGTCTGGTTCAGGAATACGACCGTCTGGTGATTGCCACCGGCTCCCGCTCAGCCAGCCTTGGTATCCAGGGCGAAGAGATGGCAGGCGTGGTCGGATTCCGTGACCTGCGGGACACCCGCAAGCTCATCAATATCAGCCAGCGTCACCGGCGGGCCGTGGTTATCGGCGGCGGGTTTCTGGGTCTGGAAGCGGCAGAGGGCCTGCGCAGCCGCGGGATGTCGGTCACCGTTCTGCATCGCAGCAGCCACCTGCTGAACCGCCAGCTGGATCCGACCGGTGGCGCCCTGCTGGAAGACGCCCTGACCGCCCGGGGTCTGACCATCAGAACCCGCACCTCCCCGGTTGCCCTGTTGGGCAGGGATTCCATCCGCGCCGTCCAGCTTGACGATGAAACCCTGATCAGTACCGACCTGGTGGTCATCGCCGCCGGCATTTCACCCAATGCCCAACTGGCCCGGGATGCTGGCCTCGACTGTGATCGCGCCATCCGGGTTGATACCCGGCTGCGCACCAGCGATCCGACTATCTATGCCATTGGCGAGTGTTGCCAGATCAGCGATCAGACCTTTGGGCTGGTAGAGCCCGGTTACCAGCAGGCCGAAGTGCTTGCCCAGGTGCTCTGCGATGCTAACAGCGATGCCGCTTTTGAACCGTCAGTTATTCCCACGCGACTGAAGATCAGCGGCATTCCGATTTTTTCCTGTGGCCAGACACAGCCGGACGGCGATACCGAGTCGGTGGTCTGGCAGGACTATGAAACCAATCGCTATTGCCGCCTGCTGATCCGCAACCAGCGCCTGACCGGCGCGGTCCTGTTCGGTGAGACCACGGACGGCCTCTGGTACAGCGAACGTATTCAACAGGCCGATGACATCAGCCCTATCCGGGCCCACCTGGCCTTTGGCAAACATTACTGCGACGCCGCGTGATGCCGTCAGTGAAAGAGAGAGGAAATACCATGAGCAAACAAACCCTGATCGTGATCGGCAACGGCATGGTGGGTCACCATTTTCTTGAGCAGTTGACCAGTTCGGCTGCCGCTGAACGCTTCGATATCAAGGTGTTCGGCGAGGAAAAACTGCTGGCCTATGACCGCGTCCACCTGTCCGAGTACTTCGGTGGCTCCACCCACGCCGACCTGGCCATGGGCACCGCCGATTGGTACGCAGACAACAACATCGACCTGCACCTCAACGAGCAGGTCACCGCCATTGACCGCGATCAGAAGACCGTGACCACTCCCGCGGGCACCTATGATTACGATGAACTGGTGCTGGCCACCGGTTCCTATCCGTTCGTACCACCGATCAAAGGCAACGAGCACCCCCATTGTCTGGTGTATCGCACCCTGGAGGACCTCGACAGCATCCGCGCCAGCGCCAACGGCGTCAAAACCGGTGTTGTGGTCGGTGGCGGCCTTCTGGGTCTGGAAGCGGCCAATGCCCTCAAGAGCCTGGGTCTGGACGCCCACGTGGTGGAGTTTGCACCGCGCCTGATGCCGGTGCAGCTCGACGCCGACGGCGGCGCCCTGCTCAGACACAAGATTGAGGAGCTGGGTGTTCAGGTACATACCGAGAAAGCCACCACCGAGATTGTCGAGGGTGAGGACAGCCGTCTGCGGATGAACTTCAGCGACGACAGCCATCTGGAAACCGACCTGATCGTGTTCTCCGCCGGCATCCGCCCTCAGGACACCCTGGCCCGGACCAGCGGCCTGGAGATCGGTGAGCGTGGCGGCATCGTCATCAACGATCAGTGCACCACCTCCGACCCACACATTCACGCCATCGGCGAATGTGCCCTGTGGGGCGGTAAGATCTTCGGTCTGGTCGCTCCCGGCTACACCATGGCCCGCACCCTGGCATCCGCCCTCAATGGTGACCGTGAAGCGGCCTTTACCGGTGCCGACATGAGCACCAAACTCAAACTGCTGGGCGTGGACGTGGGCTCCATTGGTGATGCCCATGGTCAGACCCCGGGTGCCCGCAACATACGTTTCAACGACGAGCAGGCCGGTCACTACCGCCGCATGGTGGTCAGCGAGGACGGCAAGACGCTGCTCGGCGCCATTCTGGTGGGTGATAACGGTCCCTACGACACCTTGTTGCAGTATGCCCTCAACGGCATCACCCTGCCGGACAGCCCGGAAACCCTGATTCTTCCGGAAAGCGAGGGCGGTGCCCCAGCCCTGGGCCCCGATGCCCTGCCGGAAACCGCCTCCATCTGTTCCTGCCACAACGTCACCAAGGGCGATATCTGCGGCGCGATTGACGCCGGTTGTAGCGACCTTGGCAGCGTCAAAGGCGAAACCAAGGCCAGCACCGGCTGCGGTGGTTGCGCGGCACTGTTGAAGAACGTGGTGGATAGCGAACTGGAAAAGCGCGGTGTGGAAGTCAGCAAGGACATCTGTGAACACTTCCCATACAGTCGCCAGGAACTGTTCCATCTGGTGAAGGTCAACGGTGTCCGAACCTTCCAGACGCTGATTCGCGAACACGGCAAGGGCCATGGCTGCGACATCTGTAAGCCGGCCGTCGCTTCGATCCTGGCGACCTGCTGGAACGAGCACATTCTGGCCACCGACCACGTGCCACTGCAGGATACCAACGACACCTTCATGGCCAACATGCAGAAAAACGGCACCTATTCCATCGTGCCCCGTGTACCTGGCGGTGAAATCACTCCGGACAAGCTGATCGTGCTCGGTGAGGTGGCCAAGGAGTACAACCTTTACACCAAGATCACCGGTGGTCAGCGGGTGGATCTGTTCGGTGCCACTCTGAGCGAACTGCCGGAGATCTGGGAAAAACTCATTGCCGCCGGTTTTGAAACCGGTCACGCGTATGGCAAGTCCCTGCGTACGGTGAAATCCTGTGTCGGTAGTACCTGGTGCCGCTATGGCGTACAGGACAGTGTCGGCATGGCGATTTTCCTGGAGGATCGCTACAAGGGTCTGCGTTCGCCTCACAAGATCAAGATGGCGGTGTCCGGCTGTACCCGTGAGTGTGCCGAAGCCCAGAGCAAGGATATCGGGGTGATCGCCACCGAGAATGGCTGGAACCTGTACGTGTGCGGTAATGGCGGCATGCGCCCTCGCCACGCCGATCTGTTTGCCACGGATCTTTCTGACGAAGAGTTGGTCCGCACCATTGATCGCGTGCTGATGTTCTATGTGCGCACGGCTGATCGCCTGCAGCGCACCAGTGTGTGGATGGAGAATCTGGAAGGTGGTCTGGACTACCTGAAAGAGGTGGTGCTGGAAGACAGTCTGGGCCTTGGCAGGGAACTGGAAGAGCACATGGAGAGCATTGTGGGCACTTACCAGTGCGAATGGAAAACCGCGGTGGAAGATCCGGAGAAGCGCAAGCGCTTCCGCGAGTTCGTCAATGCGCCTGACAAGAAGGATCCGGTGCAGCAGTGGACGACTGAGCGGGATCAGCGGCGGCCTGTTTTGGAGACCGAGTCTGCGTAGCCTGATGACTTGGCGGGTGGAGCGAGGGGTATGGGGGTATTTTTCTTCTGGAAAAAGAACTCGCTTCGCTCAGACACCTTTTTCCTGACAGAAAATTACCCCCATACCCCTCACTCACTTGACCACACAGAGATATCAGAAGATTCGTTGGAGACTGTTTATGAAAGCTCGTACTCGTTGGGATTCGGTTTGTAAGGTTGAAGATCTGGTGCCGGAATCCGGTGTTGCAGTCTGGACCGAAGATGGTCCGGTGGCGGTGTTCTACCTGCCGCATCGGCTGCCGGCTTTGTTTGCCATCAGTCACACCGATCCGTTCAGTGGCTCGAATGTGCTGGCCCGGGGCATCACCGGTGATATCAAAGGTGAACCGGTGGTGGCGTCACCACTGTACAAGCAGCACTTCAGCCTGGTGACCGGCCAGTGTCTGGAAGACCAGGATGTCAGTATCAAGACCTACCCGGTCCTGTTGGACGGCGACAGAATCAGGCTGGAAGTTCCAGCGGCTCAGTCGGAAACTGCCGCCGCCTGATCGGAAAGTTGGCGGGGTTGATTGCCGTTTAACCCGACTGGAGTTTACCAGAGGTCAATTCCCTCACACTTTGGCTAGGGTATGATCAGGAAAAATCCAACAACAAGGATGACCTCGTGAAGCCACTCAGCCCTACCGACCAGATGTTTCTCTGGCTGGAAAAACGCCAGCAACCCATGCACGTTGGCGGACTCCAGCTGTTTTCCTTCCCGGAGAATGCGCCGGATGACTATGTGGCACAGCTGGCGGACCAGCTTCGTGATCACACCACGGTCACTTCGCCGTTCGACCGCCGCCTGGACAGTCGGTTCGCGCAACCGGTATGGGTGAAGGATGAGCACCTGGACCTGGAGCATCACTTCCGCTTCGAGGCGTTGCCGACGCCGGGCCGCGTTCGGGAGTTGCTGTCGTTCGTGTCGGCGGAGCATTCCCACCTGATGGATCGCGAGCGGCCTCTGTGGGAGTTTCACCTGATCGAGGGGCTGAGGGATCGCCAGTTTGCGGTCTACACCAAGATTCACCACTCCCTGGTGGATGGCGTCTCTGCCATGCGCATGGCGCAACGCATGTTGTCCCCCGACCCCGAACAGCGCGATATGCCCCCGATCTGGGCGTTGCCTCCCCGGGAGAGACGTTCCTCTGACGGGGAAGGGATGTCATTGTGGAGAAGCATCGGACAGCTGATCGGGGAGTCCGGCAAACAGCTAGGCACTGTGCCCACGGTGGCTCGGGAATTGCTGAAAACGATCAATCAGGCCCGTAAGGATCCGGCGTATGATTCGGTATTCCACGCGCCCCCCAGTATTCTGAATCAGAAGATTACCGGTTCTCGCCGCTTTGCGGCGCAGTCTTACTGTCTGAATCGTATTCGCGCGGTGGGCCAGGCCTACGGGGTGACGGTGAACGATGTGGTGATGGCCATGTGCGCCAGTGCCCTGCGGACCTACCTGATGAATCAGGATGAACTCCCGGCGCAGCCGCTGATCGCCATGGTGCCAGTGTCCCTCCGTCGGGATGACAGTGAGGAAGGCAATCAGGTCGGGATCATACTTGCTTCCCTGGGCACCCATCTGAGCGATCCCGCCGACCGGCTGATGCACATCCATCACGATGTCAAAATGGCCAAGGATCGCTACGCGACGATGTCCTCCGAGGAGATCCTGAACTACACCGCCCTGACGCTCGCGCCGGCGGCGTTTAACCTGTTAACCGGTATGGCACCAAAGTGGCAGACCTTCAATGTGGTGATTTCGAATGTGCCGGGGCCTTCGGAAGACTGCTACTGGAACGGCGCCCGAATGGAAGGCATGTACCCGGTATCCATCGCCATGGACAGGCTGGCGCTGAATATGACCCTGACCAGCTACCGCGATCAGATCGAATTCGGCCTCATCGGCTGCCGCCGCACACTGCCTAGCCTGCAGCGGATGCTGGATTATCTGGAAGAGGGGTTGGCGGAACTAGAGATTGCTGCAGGAAGCTGACTTGGGGTGATTGAGACCTTCTGCTGCCTTCTCCCAAAACACGCCTACAAGCACTTCCATGTGGGCTCGGATCGGGCCATCCCTGGCCCTCTACGGTTTTGGAAGAAGGCAGCAGAAGGTCTCGTCAGACTCCGGAGAAGCGCGCCACAGGAGATCAGCTGAATTTAACTTCCTGGTTTCGCTCGGAAATCTGACCATTCAGAGTCCAGAAGTCATAGAGCACGCCTACGAGGAATAGGCCGCCGGTCAGCAGGTAGATAATGCCGGTAATCCACTTGCCCATGTACATCCGGTGCAGGCCGAATACGCCGGTAAAGGTCAACAGCAACCAGCCAATGTTGTAGCTGACCTCGCCTTCCCGAAATTTCAGATCCGCCTCCCGGTCCATCGCCGGAATCAGAAACAGATCGATAATCCAGCCGATAAACAGCAAACCCAGAGTGAAGAACCAGATGGTGCCGGTAATCGGTTTGCCGTAGTAGAAGCGATGAGATCCGAGGAAGCCAAAGATCCAGAGGAGATAACCGAAGAGTTTGCTGTGGGTGTCTTTTTCGGGTGACATGGTTTCTCCTCAATTTGTGGGTGCTTTGTCGGGTTACGCTTCGCTAACCCGACCTACATTGGTTTAGATGGCATTCTCCCGGTTCAGCAGGGCGTGGGGTGGTGTCTTATTTTTTTGAGAATAAAGGTGTCTGAGCAAAGCGAGTTCTTTTTCTCAGAAAAATAAGACACCACCCTGCGACCACACTCCCATACAAGAGGCCTGTGGAACGCAGGCCAAAACCTCAGGGCCCCAGCTCAGGCGCCGGATCGGGCCCATCTTCACGGAATTCGCTGGCCGACTTGCCGGTCCACTTGCGGAAAGCGCGGCTGAAATTGGACAGATCGGCATACCCCAGCTCGTAGGCAATCTCACTCACCGATTGGTTGGTATACCGCAGCAACTGAATCGCCCGGTCCTTCAGCACTGACTCGAGAATCTCGCGATAGGTTGTGTCTTTCTCTGCCAGGCGGCGCTTGAGGGTCCGCGACGACACGCAAAAGCGCTCTGACATTGCCTCCAGGGAAGGCAAGGGTCCAGGCGTCATTCGCAGCATATTGCGAATCGCCAGGGTGATATCACCCTGGTCCTTCAACGCCTTCTGCAATTCGAATTCACACTGCTCACGGGCCATGCGGGAGGCATCCGCGTCCGCCAGGCGCATGCGTACATTCAACAGGGCCTTTGGAAACACCATCATTTCCTCAGGCTTGCCGTATTCGAAGCGTACCGGTAACTGATTCGCAAAGCGGGCATAATAATCCGGCTCGGGCTTGCTCATATGCACCGTTACCCCCGGCAATTTGCCGTCGGTCATCGCAAACCCACGCTTTTCGGCATCCTCGCGGTCCAACAGTTGCTCGGTCAACATAATCAGCGTGGCACTCACGGTTTCCGCCAGGAACGGGTACAGCCCGGGTGCGTCAAACTCGGTACGAAGTTGAACCAGGACGTTTTCCCCCGCCTCGGACTGACTCATACTGAGAAAAGGTGCGCGAAGCTGAAGATAACGACGCACTGAATCCAGAGCATCGGCAAACGTCGGGCTGGTCAGAGCGGCAAAACCCAGGGTGCCGTGGATCGTCAGCCGGAGTTCCCGCGCCAGCATGAAGCTCAAACCGTCCTTGCCCGCCAGGTCCAATGCCCGTTGCGTCATCAGGATGGCATCGGTCACGAACACCCGGCTGTCATTTGCCTTCAGGTCTTCCGCCGAAAAGCTCAGCCCCTCGTATAACGACCGGTCATTGTAGCCAAGCTGCCGCACGGTTTCGGCCATGACCCGCATATACACGCCAGGTACCAGGAAAAACCCCAGCATTTGCCGTTCTTTGTCCGGGCTGGTGTTCGCCATAGGTTGTCCTTTGGGTATTGTGGGAAAGTTATCCTGATGCTAACAGAAGCCAGCGACCGCAACACTGGGGCTGGAGGCACCTGTGATACTGTCATCATAGTCAATTTAAACTGCCATTACTGTCCCAACCTGAACGGCAGGCGTCCCCTTCATGCATTCACAGGCGCCGTTGACTCGCACACACTGCAGACATGACTTCAGCCAAAGCGTTCAGTCGCAGAGGAGCATGAACATGCTGAGAACAAAAACTGCAGAGTCCAGGGCACCAGTTTCCAACACGCCGGATAACGTTTCCATCAAGCCCCAACGCATGGGCTTCGAGTTTGGCGAGAAGGTTCCCCGTTACTGGCTCGATAACAGCTACATTCTGAGCCACACCATGAACGCTCTGTCGGTTCTGTTCCCGCAGGGTGAACAGTTCTTTGTGGACTCCGTACGCTATTACCGGGATCAGATTAACGACCCGAAGCTCAAGGCCGAGATGCGTGGTTTCATCGGCCAGGAAGCGATGCACTCCCTGGAGCACGATGCCATGAACCAGCATGTGCGGGATAGCGGTATGCCCGTGGAAGAGCTGGAAAAGCATCTGGAAGTGGTTCTCGGCATTGCCAAGAAGCTGCCCAAGCGGCACCAGCTGGCCATCACCTGCGGACTTGAGCATCTGACCGCCATGATGGCAGACATGCTGCTGGAACGCAGCGATGTCCGTGAAGATATGCACGAAACCATGCGCCCCCTGTGGATGTGGCACGCCATTGAAGAGACCGAGCACAAGGCCGTGACCTACGACGTGTTCCAGCAGGTCGGCGGCACCTACGCAGAACGTTCATTCTACCTGGCGTTCAGTACGGCCATGCTGGGTGTGATGGCAAGCTACTTCACGACACGAATGATGCTGAACGATCCCAAGCACTTCTCGCTGAAGGACACCGCCAAGGGTCTTTGGCGCATGTGGGGCAAGAACGGCACCTTCTCCAGCCTGATTCCCACCTGGCTGGAATATTTCAAGCCGGGCTTCCATCCCTGGGATCACGATAACAGTGAACTGATTGCCAGCTTCAAGGAGCAGATCAGCGAGCACATCGCGCCCCAGTACCAGAATGGGAACCGCCGTACTCTTCAGTAATCACTGCAAGTCAGTAATCACTGCAGTCAGCAATCACTGCAGTCGATAACACGGCTTTACGGTCAGGTTATGCCAGCGCGTAACCTGACCTGATCACTTCTCCTCCCCGCCAAAGCCGCCACTCGCCAGGCGAGTAGATGTCCCACTGTTCGTCCGTCGTCAACGGCTCAGTCACGATGACGCTGACAATATCGTCGGGCGTGGTCTCTGACTCGAAATCCACGGTCACATCGGCATCCTTGAGTCGGGCGGGGCCAAACGGAGCACGGCGGGTAATGCTGGCCATTTTGGTGGTGCAGTAGGTAAACAGCCAGTCGCCGTTGCTCAACAACAGGTTGAACACACCTTCGCTGGCGTAGTTCCGGGCTAATGCAACAAGACGATCCAGCACCTCGTCAACCGGGGTCTCACGGTCACAGTGCTGACGAAGATCGTTGAGGATATCGCAGAACATGGCTTCGCTGTCTGTCGTGCCAACCGGCTCGTAAAACCCCTGGGGCGCATGGAACGAGGATAGCTGGCCGTTATGGGCGAACACCCAGTAACGCCCCCACAGCTCCCGGATAAACGGGTGGGTGTTGGCCAGACAGATCTCACCTACATTGGCCTGGCGGATGTGACAGATGGCCACTTCGCTTTTGATCGGATGGGTCTGGACCACTTCGGCGATACGGGAGCTGGCACTGGCACCGGACTCGTGGAAGGCTCTCACGCCCTTACCCTCATAGAACGCGACACCCCAGCCGTCCTTGTGGGGACCCGTTTCGCCGCCGCGACGGGTCAGGCCGGTAAAGCTGAAACACAGGTCGGTCGGGGTATTGGCGCTCATGGCCAGTAATTCACACACGGTTCAACCACCTCAGCCAGTAAGCATTTCACCTCTCGGTGTTATCGGTCCCACGGGCGCCACCCGGTTACGGCCAGCGCGCTTACCACTGTACAGGCAACGGTCGGCCACGCGAAACAATTCTCCCGCCTGCCGGCCATGATCCGGCCATTGGGCAATACCAAAAGAGGCGGTGACGCGGATACGGGACTCACCATAGGCAAGCTCGCTGTCAGCAATACGCTGGCGCAGCGCATCCATCAACTCAAATGCGTCGGCAGGCCTGACATCTCTGAGTATCAGGCCGAACTCCTCACCACCGAGACGGCCAACGGAATCCGTCATCCGCAAGCGTTCCAGCAGGCACTGACCAATATTTCGCAACACATGATCCCCGGCGTCATGCCCCATGCTGTCGTTCACCATCTTGAAATGGTCAATATCCATGATCACCAGAGCGAATCCAGTGCCACTTCGCTCGCACTCGGCGATTGTACGGTTCAATTTATGCTGGAAACTGTTGCGATTTGACAGACCGGTCAGGGCGTCGGTCTGCGCCATGGTGACCAGCCGCTGCTCCGCCTCTTCCCGGCGAATCTCGTACATATGCACGAAGGTGAGCATAAGGGCGCCGCAAAAGACCATATTGAGCAGGTCGATCATCACCTGGGCACTGCCAACAGCCCCAAGGTGAATAAAATAGATGACACAACCCACAATCATGAAGGGCACACTCAGAATTAACCCCTCATGCTTGCCCAGCAGCAGGTATGCCAGCACCGGCATCATCAGCACCCAGACAAACGCCGACACCGAGGCCTCCGGTAAAAGCATGATCACCAGAAAAAAGGAAAACAGGGTCACCAGATACCCATAAATCCATTGCTGGAGGTGAGGGGATGTGCGCAGGCGGGCCACGCCAAAAAGCAGCAGGGCGCTGGCGGAAAACTCAATGGTTGCGACCCACCAGAATCCATTCAGTAATTGCAGGCAGGCGAAAACCACCAGTGACAAACCGGTGACCAGAAACAACAACCGCATTAACGAGCGGCGATGATTGTCGCGTAGACCCGAGCGGCTAAGTTCCAGTGTAGCCCCCAGATCGGAATGATGAGGCGTATTCATGCTGACTCTTTCCCTAGATGAACAGCAAGTATAGAAGTAATACTCTGTATGTAAAATGTACAGCAGATTGCGATCCAATCGCAACCTGCTACAGATTACATTATGCCTCAGACATACAGGTTCTTGCGCGAAAATCTCGCTACCAGCGGCTGGTAAGCGGACCCCAGCAGACGGTTGATGGCATCAATTCCCCAGGCATCCGGGCCTACCAGAATGCGGGATTCATTCTTGAGAATACCTTTTACAATAATCTCCGCGGCCTTCTCGGGCGTAGTCATCGCCAGCTTGTCAAAACCCTTGCGCTGGGCATCGGCATTTTCCGATTTGCCCATGCGGGCAGCGTTGGCGATGTTGGTGCGAATACCACCGGGATGGACACAGCTGACTGCTACCGGCTGATTTTCCAGCTGCATTTCCTGACGCAGGGCCTCGGTAAAGCCACGCACGGCAAACTTGGCGGCGTTGTAGGCACTTTGCTTGGGCACACCAATCAGGCCGAACACGCTGGATACGTTGACCACATGGCCGTCACCGGACGCAATCAAATGGGGCAGGAAGGCACGGGTACCGTGGGCAACACCCCAGAAATCGATGTCCATCACCCATTTGAAATCGTCATCGGTCATTTCACGGACGGTGGCAGACAGCGCAACACCGGCGTTGTTGATCACCAGGTTCACCTGACCAAAATCCTTGGCGACTTCTTCCGCATGGGCGTAAATGGCGTCACGGCTGGACACATCCAGCTTGTAGGTTTTGGCGTCAGCGCCATCCAGCGCCTTCACGGTTTCCGCCAGGCCGGTTTCATTCACGTCCGACAGGGCGAGGCGACAACCACGGGCAGCCAATGACTTGGCGAGCGCACGACCGATGCCCGAGCCTGCACCAGTAACCACTGCAACTTTGTTCTTCAGATCTTTCATGGCCGGGGCCTCTTCTTTGTTTTAAAGTATTTACTCTAACAGGTGTCCGGTTCCTGAACATGGCATAAGAGGTCGCCGGTACCGGGCACTCAGGCCAACCGAGAGAGCCATGCTACAATCCATCGCGACTTTGCAAACCAACCACTGACGGATATTACCTGTATGGAATGGAGTCTTTCTCATTTCTGGCTGATTCTGGCCCTGGTCCTGAGCCTGGCGGAACTTGCCTCCGGCGTCCTTGTGCTGCTGGCCCTGGGAGTCGCAGCGGCGCTGACGGCAGCACTGGCATTCCTCGGCGTGTCTTTCGAATGGCAACTGGTAGGTATGGGCGTGTTTTCCGGCATTCTCGTCCCTGTCGCCATCCTCTGGCTTCGCCCCCGGTTTTCTCCGAAAGGCGTTGCCTATGGCACCACGGGCACCGGCGTTGAACATGGTCGTCGCTACCATTGCGAGCGACGGGATTTCGACGGCGCCATCGGCATCAAGGTCAACGGCGATTTCTACCGGATTCGTACCAGCGATACCGGCGTGGCGGAATTGCCAGAAGGCACGGAAGTCATTTTTGAACGATTCGACGGCACCACCGCCGTTGTCCACTGCGTCAATCTCACGGAGTAAACAGTATGGAAGCATTCATTACACCCGGACTGATTATCAGTCTGGTTCTGGTCGTCATCGGTATCGCTATTATTGCCAAAGGTCTGGTGATCGTGCGCCAGTCCGAGGTCATGGTTATTGAGCGCCTGGGTTCCTTCAACCGGATACTGGAGAGTGGTGTTAACATCATCATCCCGTTTATTGAACGCCCTCGCCCCATCACCATGATTCGCTACATGCGCATGGGGGACGACTACCACCCGGTCACCAGCGATGAAGTTCGTATCGACCGCCGTGAAACCGTGATGGACTTTCCCGGCCAGCCGGTGGTCACTACCGACAACGTGACGGTCAAGATCAATGGTGCCCTGTATTACCAGATCATTGATCCCCGTCGCGCCGTGTATGAAGTGGCAAATATGAGCCAGGCGGTGGAAGTGCTGGCGAAGACGACCCTCCGCTCGGTGGTCGGTAAGATGGAACTGGACAAGTTGTTCGAGTCCCGCAGCGAGGTCAATAACGCCATCCAGGCGGAAATGGAAGAACCGGCCTCCAAATGGGGAGTCAAGTTGACCCGGGTGGAAGTTCAGGACATCAGCATGCCTGAGGAAGTGGAAGAAGCCATGCGCCTGCAGATGGCGGCTGAGCGAAAGCGTCGTGCCACCGTCACGGAAGCGGAAGGTGAGAAGGCGGCCGCCATTGCCATGGCTCAGGGTCAACGGGAGTCCGCCATCCTCAACGCCCAGGGCGACAAGGAATCAGCCATCCTGCGTGCCCAGGGCGAACAGGAATCCATTCGCCTGGTACTGAGCGCCATGGGTGAATCGGAAGAGAACAAACAGACGGTTATCGGCTACCTTCTGGGTCAGAGCTACATCAAGGTACTGCCAAACATGGCCAAGGATGGCGAGCGGGTATTCGTTCCCTACGAATCGTCCGCGCTGCTGGGTTCTATGGGTATGTTCCGTGAGCTGGCGGGCAGCCCGGAAGACCTGGTGCGCCAGTCAGTGCAGCGTGATGGTCTGCGCGGCGGCATGGTAGCTTCCTCGGGCGCTGCTTCCTGAACGGGCATTACCCCAGCAGGTTATCCAGAGGTTGCTGATAACCGGGAGCGAACACCTCCATAAAGTAGGCAACCTCGGGTAACCCATCCTGGTCCAGCCGTCGTGCGATCTGCTCGGCGGCGGGTTCAAATTCCTTGTTACCGGTGCGAATCTCGGCCTGACATTTCAGCCAGGCTGACAGCCGATCCGCGGCCTTGATCAATTCCTGCTCTTCTGCCGACAGCTGAGACTCCCTGAGATAGGGAGCGAAGTCTTCCCTGAGGTCGTCCGGCAATAGCGCCAGCAATTCCGCCTCTGCCTTGTGCTCGATATCTCCGAACGCCACACGCATAACCCGCGAATGGTATTTGACCGGCGTCGGCATATCACCGGTAATCACCTCGGTGGCATCGTGATACAGCGCCGCCGCCGCAATCCGGTCGGCATTCACCGAACCATTAAAATGCCGGTTACGAATCAATGCCAGAGCGTGGGCCAGGGTCGCGACCTCCCAGGAATGGGTGGCGACGTTCTCTTCGATCGCATTACGCATCAATCCCCAACGCTTGATCCAGCGTAAACGGGAGACATAGGCAAAAAAATGACTCAGGGGGAGACTCACAATAACTGCTTCCTTTTGCTCATGTGTCTATACTTGACCCTTTATGACTAGAATACTGTAACAGTACTCTGGAAGACGCTTACACCAATACCCCGGGATCGCTATTGTGTCACCTGTCCAACTATTCAGAAATACGATTCTTGTCGCGGCCATTCTCGCGGGTGGACCGAACCTGTCTGTAGCCAGTGCCGAGACAGAGATCCGGGTAGGTGTGTATAACTTCCCTCCCATTGCCAGTATCAAAGAGGGCAATCACGTCACGGGCTTGCTGGCTGACACGCTGGAGCGCGTCGGCGAGGCCCATCAGGACATCCGGTTCAGGATCATTCACACTTCGCCCCAGCGACGTCACCTGGATTTCGAGGCCGGTCTGTACGATGTCATTTTCTTCGAGAGTCCGGAATGGGGCTGGAGAAAATACGAATTCAACGCCACTATGCCGATCCTGACCGATGAAGATGTCTACCTGGCCCTCAAGAAACCCGACCGTGACCTGAGTTTCTTTGATGACGTGAGCAAGCGGCACATTGTCGCCATTTCCGGATACCACTACGGCTTCGCCGATCTGGAAACCAACAATGCGGAACTGGAGAAACGATTCAATATCGAGTTTTCCGACAGCCATCGCCGCAACATCAACCTGATCAAGGCCGACAGGCCTTCCGTTGCAGAAGTCGCGATTGTCAGCCGCGCCTATCTTCAGAAATATCTGGAGCGCCACCCGGAAGACTGGGATACCTTTCTGGTATCCGAGGTTCCTGACCAGTCCTACCGCCTGTCAATCATTACCCATCCTGACGCCCCCGTCGATGCCAAAGACATGATTCGCCTGTTTGAACCGCTCATGGAAAGCGGGCAGTACCGGCTGCTCGTTGAACAGTGGGGCCTTCAGTTACCACCGAATTTCCTGACCAGTTTTCCCTACCGAAGCACTCAAGCCGACTAACGCGCATCCAGTGCAAACTCGACAGCGACCCGTCCCTGGTCGTCAGCTGTAGCATTCCGCACAGGGTCCAGTAAAAACAGCTGTTTGGGCGCAACGCCATACTCTTCCAGCATTTGTTGCCGCAGCCAGACGCCTCGCGCAGAGGCCAGGTTGCCCAGGGCTTCCGGGGGTAATGAGCGATCTCCGGCCAGGTACTCCTGACGCGCCTGCCCCCAGGCCTCTTCACTCAGGCTTCCACCACCCTGTTCCTCCAGACGCTGTTTCAGCAGGGCCAATCCATCCGCTTCCGGTGCAACCACACCCCGGATATTGAGCAACAGTGCCGGCCGCTCCGTCAGTGCATCCGCAAGGGCATCCAGTTTCGCCTGTTCACCCTCTGCCAACGAGACCTGGCCGGCCAGGAAATTGACCTGACTCAGCTCCTCTCCAGACAAACCCGCCAACTCCGCAACCGATCCCAGCACGCTGAAGGGAGAGGCCGCCGCCTTGGCGAGGATGTTCACAAACGCTCGCATCACCACTTTTCCGACACTGAAATCGGGATCATCCAGGTTGCCGCTGATCGGGACATCGATTTCAATCACACCCTTGCGATCCCGTAACAGCGCCAGTCCCAGCTTCACGGGTGCACTCACAGCCTCTTCGCTCGCCACCGGCTGTCCCAACTCCAGTCGGTCCATCACGATCATATTGGTGGCGTCGATACGACTGCCCGCAATTTCATAGTTCATATCGACATTGAGTTTACCGCTGTCCACCCCATACCCGAGATAGCGCCCGAAATAGGGCGACAGATTCGGCAGGGATGCGTTTTTCATGTCCAGATTCAGTTGACTGACGTCATCAGTGCCAAGGGTGCCCAGGGTCCCTTCAAAGCTCAGGTCGGAAATCCCATCAACCCGACCTCGCAACGAGACTTTGCCCTGTTGCGGCACAATATTACTGATCCCGGTGACGGTACCGTTAAGTTCATCGAACCTGGTGGTGAACGCCGGATCAAGGGTTCGGTCGGTGTAGGACACATCCCCTTCTTCCAGCAACAACTGCTCTATGCGGAAGATAAAATCTGGATCGCCACCCTCTTCCTCCTCCGGCGCCTCAGCTTTCGACTCCGCTGGCGCACCAGACATCTGGATGATTCGCTCGATATTATGCAGACCGTCACCACCGCGCACGACGTTCACCGCAGGCTGACTCAGAGTAATGGTGCCGATTTCCAGGCGGGCCGGATGCACGTTGTATTCCAGCGGTGCCAGACGAAGTGTTTTCCAGGCCAGCAAGGGGTCATTGGAGTCAGGCAAAGTCAGGTTGAGTCCGGACACTTCCGCAGTGCCGCTGAACGTACCGGTCAGCGGCTCCTTCTGGCCATCCAGATCCAGGTTGCCATCCACGGCCAGCTGTCCACTTCGCACGTTCAGGTTCGCCGCCTCAAGGATATAGGGTTCAAAGGTCGCCAGCTGCACACCGGAACCGGTTACGCCGGCCTCCAGGGTAAATGGCTGTATCGTGGCCTGCCCCTCCAGCCCGAGCGAACCACCTTTGGCAAGCGTCCCCTGCAGTCGGTAACGAACGGGCTCCTCCAACTCGTGACTAACACCACCGAGGGTCAGGGACAGGTCCTCAACCGTGATATCCGCCGGAGTATCTGGTTGGAGATCCCGCCATTGCACCCGGCTGTTATTCAGTTCTATCCCGGCAATCGACCACAGGAATCCGCCATCGCCGGTTTCCGAGGCATCGGTGTCGGTCTCGTCTTCCGCGTCCTGCTGAAGCGGAACCAGCAGGTCTATCTCACCTTCGGCACTGCGGGCCAAAGCCAGGTCCAGGGCATCCACAGTGATCATGCCGATGTCCGCGCTGCGGCCCGTCAGGCTGAAACGAATCTGATCGACGGACAGACGCCCGTTGGTGAGTGCAGCCTCCTCCTGATCTTTGTCCAGGGCCAGTGCCAGTTCTTCAAGTTCCAGCAAGCCATCCGAGGTCGTCAGGTATAACTGTTCCGCCACACTCAATTCATAGTTCGTACTGACGGAGACATTCCCGCCCCTCAGCTCATAGGGTAGATACGGCTTCAAAAAATGCTTCAGCGTTGCGTGGTCGACATCCGCAATTCGCAGAAAGCCCTTTGAATACATAGGATTGATGCTCAGGTCGCCTTCCCACTCGATGGTTTGGCTACCCAGCGCTGCCAGTAGATAATAATTACTCTGGGCATCATCCCGCTGCCAGGTGGCAAGATCGTTCAGTGTCAGATCCAGAGGAGAGATCCGGAATTCGGCGGGCTCTTCCTTGCTGAAATCCCGGAACAGCAGCTCACCGCCATTAACGGTGATTTGCTGGAAGTACAGTTTCGGCGGCGTGGACGTGTCGTCCTCTGCTTGCTCTGGCTCAGGCTCAGTCACGGCAGGGTTGGCGTCGCTCCAGTCCCTGGCGAAGTTCACACTGTAATCGTCCAGAAGATCCAGACGGATAAAGGGTTCCTCGAGCGCAATGGCCTGCATTCCCACCACACCGGTAAACAACTTCCAGAATCCCAGATCGACAAACAGCCGGTCGAACCCGACCACTTTCTCACCATCCGCGTCATCCGCCGTCAGTGTGCGGATATCTACGCTCATGCTGAAAGGATTGGTGCGGACCTCATCGACCTGTGCTTGCCAGCCCATTCGCTGTTCCAGCTGTTCCGGCACAAACCGCTGCAGCCACCAGGGCAGCAGAAAAAAACCGGCCAGCGTATACGCGACCAGCAGCACCACCAACCAGAACCACACCTTCCTGTACATCGGCTTTCGCGTTTGCGCCTTGGACACGCCAGAACTCCCCGATTGTTGCCCGTCAGTTTCCATAACCCGTCAATCCTGAAAGAATAGACCACCGTATTCTAATGGTATCAATAGTACTGAAGACTCACCCTTTACGACAGGATCCATCCGATGGATATCAGTGACATGCGACGCGACTTCGAGAGTGAAGGCCTGGACCGGGACGCGCTGGATGAAAGCCCGATAAGACAGTTCCATACCTGGTTTGATGACGCGCGAGCCGCGGGCATCCTGGAGCCCAACGCCATGTCCCTGGCCACAGCCGGCAGCGATTCGATGCCGGACCTACGGACTGTGCTGCTGAAGTATTATGATGACCATGGATTTGTATTCTATACCAACTACGGCAGCCGTAAGGCCCTGGAGATGGAACAAAACCCCAAAGCGGCCCTGTTATTCCCCTGGATTGCGCTAAACCGCCAGGTGAAGATCCAGGGCACGGTGGAAAAGGTGAGTAAGGCCGAATCTCTGCGTTATTTCTCCTCCCGTCCAAGGGGCAGCCAGATTGGCGCCTGGGTGTCGGAGCAAAGCAAGGCCATTACGTCCCGCGGGTTACTTGAGCAGAAAGTGGCTGAAATCAAGCGCAAGTTCAGCGAGGGCGAAATCCCGCTGCCCAGCTTCTGGGGCGGATACCGGGTGATACCGGAACGAATTGAATTCTGGCAGGGTCGGCCCAGCCGCCTGCACGATCGTTTTGAATACGTGAGGCAAGGTGATGGCTGGCACATCCAGCGGCTGCAACCCTGACATGGCACCCTCGGTCTGGCTATGCCCCGAACCAGAGGCCAGTGCCTTGCCCTGTCCGCGTTGGCTGACCGAATACGAGCGGACCACAGTGGCCAAATTTTCGGGTCCCAGACAGCGTGAGTACCTGAGCAGCCGCTGGCTGATCCGACAGGCTATCGGGCATGGTTCTAAATGCCCGGCACGGGAGTGCGAACCGGTCAGCGGCCGCCCTGTAGCCTCGGTGCGGCCGAAGGGCTGGCACCTGTCCCTGAGCCACAGTGGTGGAATATCAGGCTGCGCTGTCAGTGACCAGCCAGGTATTGGCCTGGACCTGGAACCTCTTAACCGACACCCGCACTGGCAAAAAGTGGTGCGGCGCTGGTTCACCCGGACAGAGCAGGACTGGCTGCTGGCCAATGACAGCCATGAAGACTTCCTGCGGGTGTGGACACTCAAGGAAGCCTGGCTGAAAGCCACAGGGCGGGGCATAGCCGGCAATCTTCAAACACTGGAAGTTCGACCGGATTTCAGCCTTTACGGCGACCGCCATGACTCCGGATGGCAAGCCGCCAGCGGCGAGCTGGAAGGCTTCCTGGTAACCCTGGTTTACCAGCGTGACCATATATTACTGCCTTCCGGAGGGCTGTTGGCCGGACCAACAGCCGATCTGGACCTAGACAGAGTGGTTCCGACGGAGAGCCCTTTGCCCTTCAGTTGGCACCGCCCCATCGAGCCCGGCAACTGACCCGAAAAGGAGATCTTATGGATGAGAACAACCGTTGCCCCTGGTGTGGCACCGACCCCCTCTATACCGAATACCATGACACGGTATGGGGGCGACCCGAGTACGATGAACTCGCGCTCTTCGAGAAGCTTTGCCTGGACGGCCAGCAGGCCGGTCTGAGCTGGATCACGATTCTTCGCAAGCAGCACAGTTACCGGTCCGCCTACGACAACTTCAATCCGGAAAAGATTGCCCACTACAACGACAAAAAAGTGGAGGAATTGTTGGGCAACCCCGGAATCATCCGCAATCGACTGAAAGTAAAATCAATTATCCGCAACGCCCGAAGCTATCTGGACCTGAAGGAACAGGGCTTTGATTTCAGTGACTTCCTCTGGTCTTTTGTAGGTGGCGCGCCGATTCAGAATCACTGGCAGAGCCTGTCAGAAGTGCCGGTGACCACCGCTGAGGCTGAAGCCATGTCCCGCGCGCTCAAAAAAGCCGGCTTCAACTTCGTCGGGCCGACCATCGTGTACGCCTTTATGCAGGCCACCGGCATGGTCAATGATCACCTTGTCAGCTGTCCGCAACACACGGAATGTCAGGCTCTGGGGAATTGATCCTATTGCTACCGGGTATCGTAAATACTGGCGTAAAACGTCACCCCGGAGCACCACGGTGAAAATAGCATTCGACGAATTCAGTAATAGCCACCACATCACCCTCGTGAAACGGCCCTTTGGTCCATACTGGCTGGGGAAAGCATTGTGATTGCCGTAGCCCGACTTGCGATTCTCGTAGGCCTTCTCGGCCTGCTGCCCTTCGTTGCAGCCATTGTTTCGCTGTTTCTCATCCCGGCGCACAGCGTGGCTATCATCGGCTGGTTCTATCTGTACAGCGCGGGAGTTCTGGCCTTTATGGGCGGCGTTTACTGGCCCATTGCCATGCAGTTGGAGAACCGGTGCTACCCGCTCTCGCCCCTGGTAACCATGCTGCTCAGCCAGGTTTTCTTTCTGTCCGCCGGTCTTGGCCTGTTGCTCACAACAGCGTGGCAGATTGCGCTGTATACCACAGCCTATCTCGCTCTTTACTATGTCGACGTTCGATGGATGAAGGCCTTCTGGCCGGCGTGGTACCTGAAACTTCGGCTGGTGCTCACTGCTGTTGTTGTCGCCTGTCAGGTCGCTGCCGGCACCTGGTTTTTCACGACTCACTGAGGGGCTCCACCCCCAGCTTTGACTGGATTTTCCGGATAGCACCCTTCTCAATCTGTCGCACCCGCTCGCGACTGATGCCCAGGTCGTCAGAAATGATCTGGAGGGTGTCCGGCTGCGGCATTCCCAGCCCGAACCGACGAGATAGCACTGAACGCTCCCGCTCCGTTAACTCCCCCAGGATCTCCGCCAGCGTCTTCTTCCGGTCACGCTGCTCCATGGAATGCTCAGGCGCCAACTGATCATTGGCACTCAAACTGTCACCCAGAGTGATGGCTTCAGAACCAGAGACCGGTGCATCGACGGACAGCTCCCGGCTCGCCAGTGCGCGGAGTTCACCAATACGGGAAGGCGAAGCCTCCATTTCCCGCGCCAGCTCACTCTGAAGCGGCGCCCGCCCCAGGACCTGATGCAACCGCATGGACACCTTGCGCAGCTGCCGGATCTCATCGACTACATTTTCCGGCGTATGCACCAGTCGGGTGCCACGCTGGAGACAACGCTTCACCTCTTCGCTGATCCACCAGTAGGCGTATGTAGAAAAACGAAATCCCTTGGTCGGGTCAAAACGCTCCACCGCCTTGATCAGACCAATGTTCGCATCCTGGATCAGGTCAGCCATCGGAATACCGTATTGACCGTATCGGCGGGCAATGTGAACCGCCAGGCGCAGGTTGCTCTCAACCAGCCTGCTGCGGCATGCGCGGGCAAGATGATAGGCACGGCGGCTTCGGGTTGAAAAAGCACAGGCATCGCCGAAACTGCCCACGATATCGCGGTAGGTCTGCGGGGTTTCCTCAGGCAAAGCCAACTCCCGGCCAATCACCTGATAACAGCGCGTGAGTTGACGAACCAGACGTTGTTCGCCCTTGTCTCCTAAAAGTTCATACCGGGACGCATCCCTGAAGTACAGCCCCACCAGAGAATCCGCTTCACTATTTGGGGTTATGGTCGGGGACGGTCCCAGCCTGACGGATTTGGTCATGGCGTTGGTACCGTTCAAGAATGTACTGAAGGATACGACGGAGGGTGGGGGGTGGATTTCCTCGGAGAGGCAGGACAAACGATATTGCCCCGGCCGGAATGATCATTCCGGCCGGGGTTGATTCAGACCGGTCATCAGGCCGCGACGATGGCGTACTCGTGATTGTGTGGCTCAATAAGAGCACCGTGAAGGGCAACGATGGCCTTCTCATAGTGATCTTCATCCACCACAAACTGGATGTCCACCTGACGCATGCACTGGTGCAGGGCAAGGACACTGATTTCCTCGTCTGCCAGGGCCTTTACGGAGCGGGCCAGGATACCAGGCACTTTCATGTCACTGCCAATGGCCGAAACCACCGCCACCTTGCGGGTATTGATCTCCGCGTTCGGGAACTCTTCCTTCAGCGCCTTGACCACTCGCTTAACGTGCTTCAGGGTGCTGCCGACATAGTGGGTGATGGTGTTGGCGTTGGTGTCCTTGGACATGAAACGCACCTTGAAGCGGCTCAACACATCGAGGATGCGTCGATCGGAGCCCGGCTCACCCTGCATGTCCTGATCGAACACCTCAATGGCAAACACGCCTTTGGCGCCGGCAATGATTTCCACCTGGGGCTTCTCACTGACGTAATCGCCAGTGATCAGGGTACCGGTGTGCTCGGGCTCGAAGGTGTTCATCACCCGCAGCGGGATTTCATTCTGACGCATGCCCTTGCCGGCACGGGGGTGGATCGCTTCCATCCCCAGGTTAGCCAGTTGGTCGGCGACGTCATAATTGGTCCGCCCCAGGGGAACGACCTTGTCGGCACCAACGATATTGGGGTCGGCGGAGCTCAGGTGGTATTCCTTGTGAATAATCGCTTCACGGGCCTCGGTGATCACCGCCACCCGGCTGAAGGTCATCTCGCTGTAGCCACGATCGAAGGTCCGCATCAGGCCTTCCTTGCACTGGGCATATCCGGTCACGATGGGCAGTTCGCGGGTCAGGTCGACTGCATCGAACGCCTGCTTCAGCTTCTCATCCAGAGGCAGCAATTCATTGTCGCGCCAACCGGTAAGATCCACAAAGCGGGCGTTGATGCCTTCCTGCTGAAGCTTCAGTGCGGTGTTGAAGGCACTGTGCGCCTCACCGATACCGGCAAGCATTTCACGCACCGTCAGCAGATGCTCTTCCAGTTGGAACTGGCCATAGGAACACAGACGCTGCAGGTCAATCAGGCAACCGCGAACACCCTCAATACGGTCGGTGATGAACTGGTCCGCCTGCTGCTTGAGCATGGGATCCTCAAACAGCTCACCGTTGATATCGGTCAGGAACTTGACCAGTTTGGTGAGGTCGTCACCCCAGGCCCAGTCAGACTCAGCATCGGCAAACAAGGCATATACCCCGGGCTCGCCGGTCTTTTTGTGCTCCAGCAGCTCGTTAGTGACGCCACCGTAGGCGGACACCACGAAAATGCGCTGATACAGATCTTCCTTGCTGCGTCCACCGATGATGATGTTGTCACGGACGGCCTCGTAGTTGCTCATCGAGGTGCCGCCGATCTTTTCTACGGTATGTTGTTGGGTAGTCATAGTGTCGTCTTCATTATCCTGCAGAATGAATGTCCGGATGTGGAAGGCGTCTTACGACGCCTTGCTGATCCCTTCCTGCATGATTTCGTCCACACTTCTTGCCAGCAGCTCGGCACCTTTCTTCAGGTCTTCCTCGCTCGTGGTCAACGGCATCAGGCACTTGATCACTTCGTCGTTGGGACCACTGGTTTCGATAATCAGGCCATGCTCGAAAGCACGCTTGGTAATCGGACCCGTCACATCGGCATGTGTGGCTTCAATACCACGCATCAAACCGCGTCCCTTTAGTTTGAACTCACCCGGGTACTTGTCGCAAATCGCCTGCAGGGCATCGCCCAGTACCTTGGTCTTGGCCTTCACCTCGTTAGCAAAGGCGTCGTCTTTCCAGTAAGTCTCTACCGCTGCACGAGCCGTTACAAAGGCCATATTGTTGCCGCGGAAGGTACCGTTATGCTCACCGGACGACCAGACGTCGAGCTCCGGCTTGAACAGCACCAGCGCCATAGGCAGGCCGTAACCACTGAGAGATTTGGAAACGGTGACAATGTCCGGCTTGATGCCAGCGAATTCAAAGCTGAAGAATTCACCGGTGCGCCCGTTACCTGCCTGGATATCGTCCAGGATCAGCAGGATATCGTGCTTCTTGCACAGCTCGGACAAGCCTTTCAGCCACTCAGCACGGGCCGCATTCAGGCCGCCTTCGCCCTGGACCGCTTCAACAATCACGGCGGCCGGCAGTTCAACACCGGAAGAGCTGTCAGACAGCAGCTTGTCCATGATTTCCAGGGTGTCTACGTCATCACCCAGGTAACCGTCGTAGAACATGAAATCGACATTACCCAGCGGAGTACCGACACCACCCCGGTGATGCTTGTTACCGGTTGCAGCAACGGCACCCATGGTCACACCGTGAAAGCCATTGGTGAAAGAGATAATACCGCTACGGCCTTTGACCTTGCGCGCCAGTTTCATGGCCGCTTCCACACAGTTGGTGCCGGTAGGGCCGGTGAACTGGATTTTGTAATCCAGGCCACGGGGATCCAGGATGTGATTCTTGTAGGACTCGATGAAGTCGTGCTTGGCGGTGGTGAACAGGTCCAGGCCCTGGCTGACACCATCAGCCTCGATGTACTCAAGCAGCGCTTTCTTGAGGATGTCGTTGTTGTGGCCGTAGTTCAGGGAACCGGCACCAGCGAGAAAATCCAGATATTCTTTGCCATCTTCGGTGTACAGGTGCGCATTCTTGGCGCGGTTAAAAATCACCGGAAAGGCGCGGGAATAAACGCGTACTTCAGATTCGGTCGACTTGAAAAGTTCCATTGTCTTGCCTCTTAGCATGTCAGGTTCGAGGTAGATGTGGGGCTGTCCATCGGGTTCAGTCACGATCAGCCAGCCGCACATTGGTTAAAGCCTTGTGGCAGACCTACCTCAGTAGTCTGCCGGCTACTCCGGATAGCGGTCATTGACGCCTGGTCAGTAACAGACTCTCAGACTGGCTTTGTGAAAGGCCCGATGCGCAGCAGAAATTCGGATTCGTGCTTGCCGCCGAAATGGGTCTCTTTCTCGAAGTGCTCGTGGTAGGTGAGCTCGGCTCCCAGATCACGGGCAAATGAACGGAACAGCGCCCAGGATGCTTCATTGTCCTCGGTGATGGTGGTTTCCATGTGCGTCACGTTCTTGCACGCGTCCCGGGCCACAATCTCTTTCAGCATCCGCTTGGCCAGACCCTGTCCACGACCTTTCTCGTGAACGGCCACTTGCCAGACAAACACGGTTTCGGGCTGTTGGGGAGGGATGTATCCGGAGATAAAGCCGACCAGATCGCCGTCCTTCTCCGCGGCCACGCCGGTCTCGGCAAAGTGGCTGCACTGCAACAGGTTGCAGTAAATCGAGTTGGGGTCCAGCGGAGGGCATTCAGCCACCAGCTGGTGGAGCCTGTAGCCATCATCTTTCACAGGTGTGCGAAGGGTGATGGCGGTGGTATTCGAGCCTTCTGATGTCATAACGTGATCGTTTCGCGTCAAAAAATTAGGGTTAAATTATATAGACCACAAAATATATTTCAAGTTGAGCCTGATTGACCCACGCCGAACAGGCTACGTGTGTCCTATTAGAATAGACCGAATTGAAGCAACCGCCAGTGACAAATTGATTACGAAATGGAAGGAAAAACGATGTGTTCCGGGCACAGGGGCGTGCCCGTGATAATACGGTTTCGGTAGGACACCGCCGCCGGTGAACCAGCAGGCCAGAGCTGATCAAACTGTTGCAGCCAGGCATCAAGATCATAGGAAACAGGCATAAGCGACACATTGAGGCCACGATGCTCAATGCCTGCCACAGGCTCGGCCAGGGGGCTTGTAAAGCCAAGCCGGGTGATCAGTCCACGGGAATCCGACAGCAAATTGCCCATGCCCGCAGAGCCATTATTGGCGACCATACGAAACCGCTCATCAACCATCCCCGACCACATTGCGGGAAGGCAGGTGTGGGTAGACACCATCACGTCCGCCCCCGACGCCCGGAACCAGGCTTCCAGTACCGGCTCATTACCCGCAGCGAAAGATTCGTGAGCCAGCCCCCAACCCGCCAGCGACTCCGGGTCACCGTGCAGCACCAAAATCTTTAGGCCTCCAAACATCAGGCATCGATACCTCGGCAATCCGGACAACCGGTTTTGTATGTCCGGGTGCTTATCAGCCAGCGCCTGAAGCCGCTCTATTATTCGGTTTGAACGCTCAACCACGCTCTGGTCGACATAGTCCGGATACGCGCAACCACAACCAGCCCCGACGCTGGGCGTCGCCAACTCAAAATCAACATTGCCCAGGATAACCGTATGATCCAGCACCCGGTTATTGATCTGCCGGAACAGCGTGTCACTGGCATTGAACCAGTTGAAGTCGCCATTGAAGACCAGTTTTACCCGATGGCCCTGGCGCTCCTCCGCCAGCGCCATCTGCTCGATTTCATCCAGGGCAAAGGGGTTGCCGTAAAGCCCGCCAATGATAAACAGCACATCCTCGGAAACCTGACTGACGTTCTGACAAAGAGCAGCAGGGTGGTAGCGATACGCCAATGGGCAACTACGACCTTCAAGGTCAGCCATGTCCGACACCACTGGCTGCCAGAGACTTGCCAGCGAGGCGTTTTAACACCAGCGGCAAGAAGAACCCGGCGGAACAGATCAGGAAGCCGTAGGCATTCACGCCCAGGAGCATGGCGTATTTGCCTTCACCAATCGCCCATCCAGAGGGAATCAACCCGGTGGCCAGCAGCACGCCCAGCCCCAGACCGGTCCAGAAACTCAGGTGGAAGCTCCAGGGCGACCAGCGGGTGAAACCATAGAACAGGAACACCGGCGCCAGCCCCATGACCATGGTGCCAGAGATAGTGGTGGCCTTGAGGATATCGGTGCCGGCAAACATCGGCAGGTTACCCAGGAACGCAAACACGATCATCACCACCGCGCCGACCCGCATGCTTGGCAGCCTGTCCTTCGCGCGCTGAGCCAACCGTGGCAAATCCACCGCCAGCGATTTCGCCAGTGAGGTAAAGGTAGAGTCGAGCGTTGAGCCTGCCGACGTCATCATCACCACACTCATGAAGAACAACGCCGCCAGCCCCAATGACTGCCCCACGGCGGCCGGGGCATTGCCCATGGCGTCGATACCGTTCAATCGTGCGTGGACACCCACCAGGCTGAAGATAAACACCGCCACAAAGCCCAGCAGCCCCGCTACCACAAAGCTCTTGAGCATGGTCTTTTCCTTGTTCACAAAGCCCCGATCGGTCAGCACCGGATCGTGGAACGGGTAGCTGAACAGCTGCAGCAAGGCCACCAGAAGCAGATCAAAGCCGGCGTTAAGCTTGAACTCGCCATTACTCAACAGGGCACTGGTATCGTTGGCCGGAATGATCAGGAACAACACCGCACCGACAAAGAAGACGAACACAAACGCCTGAATCACATCGGTGAAAATCGATGACCGCAACCCGCCCTTAAGGCTGTAGGCCAGGGTAAACACGGTGAACAACATCGCCGCCGCATAATATTCCCATTCACCCGGCAACCCGAAGTAACCGCCCACCACGGCGGTGTTACTCCACACCTCGTTGTACAGACGAATCAGAATCGCCGCCGCAAACGCCAGACTGGCCAGCCGCCCAAAGCGGGAGGTCAGAAAGTCCTGCAGGCTACGGGCTCCGGTCTGAGTACGAATCAGATAAATCACATAACCGGCCACCGGAATCGACAACCAGTAACTGGCATAGGCCAGACCACCGACCACACCATAGGCCGCACCCAGATTGGCGGCGTTGGTCACCGACTTGGCAAAAATCCAACTGAAAAAAATACTCGCCGTGAGTGACCACTGACCCACCGGGTTACCATGATCATCAGCGCCTTTGTAAAAAGAATTCGCGTTCTTGCTCTTCGGCGATAGGGCATACATAACCACGCCGTATACCAACAAAAATCCCCAGAACAGGGAGGCTTCAGTGAAGTTCATTGTTTATTTCCGGTTCTTTGTCTTTGGGGGCAGGCCGGCAAGGGGTGGGTATGGTTTTCCAAAACGGAGAAGCGTGGCTTCTTTGAATGTTTTGGAAAACCATACCCCCCCTTACCGGCCACCGTCTTTGGCAATTGCCGTCTGAAATACCACTTCAGTCAGACAAGGCCTTTGGGGTTGGGGAGACCTTCCAAAACAGTCAGAGAAGCCACGGTTCTCGTTTTGGAAGGTCTCCCCAACCCCAAAGGCCGTAACTCCGAGCTCGCAGGCTACAGAGGGAGCCCAGAAAATCAGCCAGGCTCAGAACAACTGGCACCAAACCGATAACAGGCAAAACACCGGTGATGCCGCAACATGATGCGCTCGTCCATGCTCTCGGCCAGGGTGCCGCCCAGATCGTACTGGGGATCATCGTCCACCAGCGTGCAGGCATACACCCGAACCTGATCGCCTTTTTTCACCAGCATCCGAGTGTACGTGCACATGAAATGAGCCCGGCTTTCCTTGGTCGGGTACTTCTCCATGCAGGTTTCGGTGATCTCCGGGCTGCCGTCTTCGGAACCCGGTGTACCCAAATCCGGGAAGGCGGTGAACGCCAGGTTCTCGGGAATACGCCATTCGCGGAAGATCTTGCGGAACGCCGCTTCGACGTCGGCGGGAACTTCCTCGGGATCGGTCTGGCGGGCGATGGACACCTTGAAGCCCTGTTCGATCAACCAATGGATGCCCTCCAACGCCTGATCGAAACTGCCTTCGCCGCGATCCTTGTCGTGACGCGCCTGGTCCGGGAAATCCAGGCTGACCCGAAAGTGGATCTCGTAGGGGTTATCCAGCAACGGCAACACCTGGTGGCGACGCTTTAACAACGGCTCGGTGGCATTGGTCAGAACGAAACAGGGCCGGTGCTGGCTCGCGTAATCGAGGATATTGACAAAATCCCGGATCACGAACGGCTCGCCGCCGGTGAAGGAAAACTGCTCCACGCCCATGTCGATGGCTTCGTGGATAAACGGTTTCACATCGCTCAGTTTCATGCCCGGAATCCGACCGTCACCGGGGTGAGAGCCTTCAAGGCAGAACGGGCAGGCCAGGTTGCAGGCGGTGCCGGTGTGAATCCACAGCTCCTTCAGCTTGTCCGCATCAATATAACCACGCGGTTCGCCGTTGCGGGTATGGGTCCAACTGTCGAACGCCCTGGGCTCCAGGACTTCCACGGCCGGTATTCGCTTACTTCGGGCCGGTCGGGTTTCGGTCAGGGGCATAGGTGCTCCTTGGTGTTTTCGTGTTTTTGCCACGGCGCCAGCCGTGCAGCTTTTCCAGCAGGTTCAGAATGCCCTGGGGTGCGTGGGCGCGTTTCCACTCGCCGGCAGCGTATTTGGCCGATTCGTTCCAGGTCGGGTACGGGTGAATCGTTCCCAGAATCTTGTTCAGGCCCAGGCCGTGCTTCATCGCCAGGGTGAATTCGGCGAGGATTTCCCCAGCGTGGGAACCAACCACCACCGCCCCCAGGATCTTGTCCTTGCCCGGCGGTGTCAGTACCTTGATGAAGCCATAATCCTCGCTTTCGGTAATGGCACGGTCCAGATCGTCCAACTCATAGCGGGTAACCTCGTAGGCTATCCCTTGCTCCTTCGCCTCGGCCTCGCTGAGCCCGACCCGGGCCACTTCCGGTGAGGTGAAGGTGACCCAGGGCATGACCCGGTAATCCACCCTGAAACGCCTGAACTGGCCGAACAGGCCGTTCACCGCCGCGTACCAGGCCTGATGGGCTGCCGCATGGGTAAACTGATAAGGGCCAGCCACATCACCACAAGCAAATACATTGGGGAAGCGCAGGCTCATGTCTTCCTCTACCGGCACGGTGCCATTGGGCAGGGTCTCGACGCCGATGTTACTGAGGCCCAGGCCTTTGGTATTGGCCGTGCGACCGACAGCCACCAGCACCTCATCAAAGGCAATCCGGATGCGTTCGCCCTGATGCTCGCAGTACGCCACTTTCTCCCCGTCCTCGACCGCAAACTCTTTTGCGGCGTGGCTCAGCCTCAGGTCGATCCCATCCCGCTCGAACTGTTTACGGATCAGCTCGGAGACCTCGACGTCTTCCTTCATCAGCAGCCGATCCGCCATCTCCACCTGAATCACCTTGCTTCCCAGCCGGGCAAAGGCATGGGCCAACTCAGAGCCAATGGGGCCGCCGCCCAGCACCAGCAAACGCTCCGGCTGTTCCTGCAATTGCCACAGGTTGTCCGAATTCAGCGGGTTCATATCCTCAAGCCCCGGTATCGGTGGCATGGCCGGCTTGCCACCCGTGGCGACCACGATACTCCGTGCTGTCAGCCGTTCGGTCCGACCGTCGTTGTGCTTTACTTCCAGCTCCCAGGGAGATACGAAGCTGGCCTCGCCAAAGATGCAATCCACCCCCAGTTTTCGATAGCGCTCGGGGGAGTCGTGGGGTTCCACCTTGGCAACCACCTCCTGCACTCGATTCATGATGTTCCTGAATGAGCCCTTCACCGGCACCGATTCCAGCCCGTAACGATTGGCATGTCGAAGGGTATCTGCCGCCTTGGCGCTGCGAATCAATGCCTTGGAGGGCACGCACCCGGTGTTCAGGCAGTCGCCGCCCATTTTGTGTGTTTCGATCAGGGCTACCTTGGCTTTCACGGCGGCGGCAATGTAGGCGGATACCAGACCAGCGGAACCGCCACCAATCACCAGCAGGTTATAATCAAACGATTCGGGCCTTTTCCAGCCGGCGTACACCCGACGACGGCGGATGAAGCCCACAACAAATTTTGCGATCAGCGGGAACAGCCCCAACAAGGCAAAGGACAACAGGAGCTCAGCCGACAGGATATCCCCGGTGGACTGGATCTGACTCAACTGGGTGCCGGCGTTCACGAACACAAACGTGCCCGGTAGCATCGCCGCCCAGCTCACCAGCGCATAGGTGCGCAGTTTCATCGCGGTCAGCCCCATGGCGAGGTTGATCAGGAAGAACGGAAACACCGGCACCAGCCGCAGTGTCGCCAGGTAAAAGGCGCCGTCCTTTTTAATACCGCGATCCATCCTGGCGACGGTCTCCCTGTAACGTTTACGCAACGTGTCCCGGATCAGAAAACGGGCGACAAGAAAGGCGAGGGAAGCACCGATGGTAGAAGCAACAGACACTGCAGCCAGACCGTAGATATTGCCAAAAAAAGCCCCTCCAGCCAGTGTCATGATGGCAGCTCCGGGTAGCGACAACGCCGTAACCACCACATAGATTGCAACAAAACCAAGCACCGCACCCACCAGGTTCCGCTCAATCCAGTTTTCCAGGAGCTGCTGGTTATCCTTGAGGTTCTGCAACGTCAGCAGCTCATCACCGCCGCTGACGATAAACCCGATGACCACCGCCGCGATCAATGCGACCAGCATCCATTTTTTCGATGTCATGAAGTAATCCTTGTTACCTGTAAACTGGCGCCGCTAAGACACGCGAGTGGAAAAAGTGTTACAGAAAAATTGACATTGGCTGCATGGCAACCCTTGGGCTTTACTCTGTTTTACGTGATCAGTGCCTGAAATGTGTCAACCAGTGCTCATAATTGTTTAACAAATTGATCACGACATTGGTCGCTAGTCGCAGGGAACTTTTCGGAAAATCAACGAACTCACTGCTATTCTTGAATACTTATTCACAAAAGGAAACAGCGTGGCTGGCACGGACAATCCCGACGAGAAAACACTGATTTCAAGAATGAAGTCGGGGGAGCAGCAGTCATACCACGAGGCGGTGCGCGCATACACCCCCGGCATGCTCGCCGTCGCGCGATTCTACCTTGATCGCTCAAGTGCTGAAGACATTGTTCAGGATTGCTGGGTAACCGTCATTGACGCGATTCAAACGTTCGAGGGCCGCTCGGGACTCAAAACCTGGCTTCACCGCATCGTTGCCAATCGCTGCAAAAACAGGCTCAGATCGGCCAAACGCGAAGTCCCGCTGGACTTCTCCGATAGCATGGATCCGGATCTGGATAACCGGTTCAATGCCTCCGGCCGCTGGGAAATCCCCCCCAAACTGCGGTTTGATGAGTCCGCAGACACCCTGATGGAAAACTGCGCGCTCAGCGACTGCCTGGACAAACACCTCTCGGCGTTGCCTGAAACCCAGCGATCCGCCCTGATGCTGTACGAAGCCCATCAGCACAAATCCGACGATGTGTGTAACATTCTGGACGTCAGTGCCTCTAATCTTCGTGTGCTTATACACCGAGCGCGACAGAAGATATTTCTCATGGTGGAGACGTTCCAGGAGACGGGCGAATGTTGATGTGCAGGGATCTAGCCATGATCGCCAGCGATTACATTGATGGCGAACTTGGCACCGCCGGAAAACTATCCGTGAAGATGCATTTGATGATGTGTGGAAATTGCCGATCTTTCATCGGCAACCTGCGTGCCAGTACGGAACTTCTGAAGGCACATACCTCGGGGACTGTGGACGAGGAATTCGTTCGTCATGTTGATGAGCGTGTCGCCGCAGCTCTTGACGCGAAAGAGCGGGGCGACGACCAGACGTAGCACTACTCAGCTTCAAACACGCCGGTTTCCGGATGGAAGGTATACCAGGCAAACCAGAAAGCCCGGGTTGCGGGCAGGAGTTCACCCGTCTCGTCACGCAGTTCGGCGGAGGGTACGCTCGGGTCGTAGTGAACACGAACGCTCTTCCCCCCGATCCGGTCTTCCAGCACGCCGTCATGATTTGCCAGCTCAGGGAAGGGCCAGGCCTTGCTCTCACCATTGTGGGTCCAGCCCAGCACCCAGGTCTTGGGGTGATACTTGCGGCTGGTGTGAGAAACCGGGAAGTACATGCGCTCGGAATGGTCGTAGTCACCGTAGGGAGACTTCCGGTAATTACGGCGGTGCCCGGTGTCGGTGGACAGCACGAGCCCCTTGGATCCTACCCGCTCCCGCCAGCTCTGCCAAAGTTCATGGCGAATGGCGACCGACTCCAGCTCCTTACCCGCCAGCGGGCCGGCTATTGCCCGACCTTCAATCTGTGACCAGAGCGACTCGGTCTGGTGGTCGTACATCAGCAGGTCACTGTTGTAGAGCAGGCCAGACACCCCGAAGGTCAAGTGACGGCCGTTCACCACCGGGTCAAAGGCCATTCCAGTGCCGCATAGTGGGCAAAACGTAATGAGTACTGGCTCTCCATCTGACTCGTGATTAACGATCTCGTGCCAGTTCAGAATACCAACAGGGAACGCGTACCGTGCCTGCCCATGATCATAGGTCATGACCAGATCGTCCTCCCGCCAGGGCAACGAGTCACCTGCGCTCTCAAATTTCGGGTTGTCGATTGAGGGAATACCGTCACGAGGCGGCCCGCCACTGAGAATCTCATCGACCGGTATCAAAGCGTTGCTCAGATCAAACCCGTTCTTTTCCTGGGCAAGCGCCGGCCGCGCAGCTACCAGAACCAACGCACACAGCACCCATGCGGCGCGACTATGTAACTTCATCGGATTTCCTCCAGAACGCCGGTCGACAACGGCCACACAATGGAGACACTAAAATACAGACACCCTGGCATGATGAGTGTTACAGCGTGGACTTCTGGATTCGTGACCTCTCCGCTTCCCAGTGAACCTCCTGCTCTGCCATACGGGACTGCCTCGACAGATAAAGGTCTTTGCTGACACTGGTATAGGTGGATACCAGATAGGGGACACAATACGTCAGCAACACTTTCAGCCAATGCAGGGTCGCTTCGCCAACAACCGCTTCCCACTGATTGATCAAAACAAGCAGGGTACCCACCACCAGAGCCAGTTTCGCCGCTCGCTTTGGCGTGCCATGACTGACAGCCAGCTCGCATGCCTCGCTGCAGCGGCGAACAGAATGTGCGAATCGGGAAAACGACATGCGCGCCCTCACGTAGCAATGGATGCTCGAAATGTCATGCTCAATGACACCTCCCATGCCAGAACGTTACAAATTCTGAAAACTTTGAGGGAACTCTTGCAAACTCTCACCATGACTACGATACATTGACGCTCTCCAGGCAGCCGGCTCCAGCGACAGCTTAGAATAGCTGTAACAGTGCCCCCGGTTGTTTGTCTGTGCTAGAAACCCAGTAACAACAACCGGGATTAAAGATGTTCCTGAACTGGCTATCGCGGCGCCTTGCTGCCTACTTGTCCAAGCAGATCACCCGTCACTCCATCAGGACGTCGACCTGGGAAGCGCTGCAGGGGGCATTGCAACCGGGAGACGTACTTCTGGTCGAGGGGGATACGCGCATCAGTGTCGCGATCAAGTATCTTACCCAGTCCACCTGGTCTCACGCAGCTTTGTACCTCGGTCCGGATGCGGGCCTTGGCGAAGTGGACGACGGCGAATCGCGGGTACTTGTTGAAGCGGATCTTCAGGAAGGCATTCGGGCAATTCCACTGTCGTTCTACCGCCACTCCCACATTCGGGTCTGTCGACCGCTCGGACTCAGCGGGAATGATATTCGCCAACTGACGGATTATGCCATCAGTCGCATGGGGCACCAGTACGACATGAAGAACGTGTTTGACCTGGCGCGCTATCTTTTCCCGACGCCTCCGGTACCCACTCGTTACAGGCACAAACTGTTGGCGTTCGGGAGTGGGGACCCGACACGGGCCATCTGCTCAACCTTTATTGCAGAAGGGTTCCAGTTACTGCGCTATCCCATCCTGCCGATTGTAAGAACGCTCCCGGCGGACGACCCGGATTGTGAGGATTGCGTTATGGAGCGCTTCCGCATCCGCCACCATTCGCTGTTCACACCCAGGGATTTCGACGCCTCTCCCTACTTCCGAATCATCAAACCCACCCTTGAAACCGACTTTGACTACAGGACCATCGACTGGGAGGACCAATAGAATTCCGGCTCCGGCTTGCCCAACAAAAAGCCTTGAAGCTCATCACACCCCGAGGCGATCAGCCAATCCGCCTGCGCCTGGGTTTCCACACCTTCCGCAATGACTCGACATCCCAGGCTGTGCGCCATGGAAATCATAGTCCGGCACAACACCTCGTCCTGCTCGTTATCCGGTAATCCCGTCACAAATGCGCGATCAATCTTGATGCGTTTGACGGGTAAGGCCTTCAGGTAGGCAAGGGACGAATAGCCGGTACCAAAGTCATCCACCGCCAGTTGAATTCCCAGCGAGCGAAATCCTTCCAGAATCTCCAGGGCCAGGGAAACGTCCTTCATCAGTGCGGTTTCAGTGATTTCCAATTCCAGATAATCAGGAACCAGATTGTGGAATTCAAGAACACTGGCGATATGCTCAACGAGAGATCGATCCGTAAGCTGACGAGCTGAAACATTCACCGCCATCCGGCCCTGGAAGCCGTCGTCTACCCAACGCTTCATGGTAACGATGGCTTGCTCTATGACCCACCGCCCGACAGGAATAATCAATCCGATTTCTTCCGCAAGCGGCACAAACTCATCAGGAGACACGATACCGCGGAACGGGTGATACCAACGTAGAAGCGCTTCATAGCCAACACAATGCCCCGCACGATCAAACTGTGGCTGGTAGTGGAGTGCCAACTGGTTTCTCTCCTGGGCACCACGCAGATCCTTGAGCATGTCCTGGCGATGCTGAATCTGCTCCCCCAGATCTGACGCGAAAAACTGAATCTTGAGATCTGTGGATTTCTTTGCCCGGTGCATGGCAATCTCGGCATGGCCCAGCAAGGTTCCGGCATCCTCACCATCTACGGGCGTAACCGCAACACCGGCACTGACATCGCATTCGTAATTCACACCTGCGACGCACACCGGAGCCATACAGCTACGAATAACGGCAGCAATCTCCGCTTCCATCTGATCATATTCTGGATCTTGTTCAGGCGTCAGTAACAGCCCGAAAACGTCACCGCCCAGGCGAGCCACGTGGCCTGGCTCTCTGTTGAACCTAGAAAGCCTGCGGGCAATCTCCTGCAGCACCCGATCCCCGGTTTCATGCCCGGCCAGGCCGTTTAATGCCTGGAAATCATCGAGGCCAAGGACAATCAGGGCTGACCGCACGTTGTCCGCGTCATTCCGCGCTGCCAGATATCGGGTCAGACATTCTTCGAACAGGGAGCGGTTGGCCAGCCCCGTCAGCTGGTCATACAGACTGCGGATGTGCAGTTCCTGCTCCGTCCGTCTCAGCGAACGCGTGCGCTCCGCCAACAGCTGATCCAGACGCTGATTCAGGGCCTTTAAACGGTTCAGGTATGAAGCATTCTGCTTCAGCATGCGATTGAAGGTCGCCTCAACTTCACCAAATTCGTCGCAGCGCTCCGGCTTTCGGACATACATAAGCGGATGTTCAGCATCCGCACCGGCTCTGACGATACGGCTGCGCAACCGTAATAACGGGGACAACATCATGCGGTCCACAACGGCCATGGTCACCACTGTCACGAAGACGGCGATAAGCAGTGAAAGTCCCAGTATTCGCAAGACAAATGATGTCAGCTCTTCGGAAACTCCGGTCACATCCACGCGGGCCCTGACCGGATAATCCCCCAGCCACTGCCCTGAACCCCAGGCCAGATCCAGCCGATTGCTCTCAGTACGAGTCATGTCCCGTAACCGCCCCGCGGCATCCCCCGGATCAACCACTGGCTCACCAGCGGTCAACCAGCGCTCTCCAACCATCAGTTCAATGCCCGTGATTCGGGAACTTTCAAGCAACCGATTCAGCGAATCAGTGGTCACCGGCCCGGGCTTGGTTGCGAGAAACGTGGTGAGGGCCTGGCTTGCCAGCGTGGCATGCTGACGCAGGAGGTTTTCTTCATAGTTACGATAGGAGGGGATCAGAATGACAGATTCGATGACCAGGATGGCAACAAACGCCGCCATGGTGACATTCCGGCAAAGGCGACAGGCAATCAGCTGAGGTCCCCACTCCCGGATGGAATGCCAATCATCATCGTGCCGGCGGGAGATGCCACCGTCCCGGAATTCAACACCTGATTCAGTCCCTCCCTGGGATTTCATCGCACGCCCCCCCGTTTGGAGATTAAACCCGACCCACGTACTATCGACACTCCGGCCTTGGGGTTGTTACAGGCCAGAAGCCCGCATTCCTGTTATCACCCGACAATAACGATAAAAGAAACTGACATGAGAGCTCCCGAAAAAGCCGACATCGTGCCCTGGATAGCGCGCACTCTCTCCAGTCCGACAACGCGCCGACTCCGTCAGCAGGCGTACCGCCTGAACGCCCTTCGAAAAAGGGAAGGGAAGGTCGTCGATGTTTTCATCAATCCCCGGGATCCTTTCAGTTTCGTTTTATTGCAGGCCCTGCCCGACCTGAAACAGCGGTACGATATTCGGTTTCGATGCCACACCGTCTGGCAGCAACCACAGGAGATGTTCCCGGAGCCGGCCATGTGGGCGGACTGGGCAATCACCGACGCAAGCAGAGTTGCTTCCCTTTATGGTCTGGGGGGCCCGAACCCGTCGAAGCACCCTTCAGAGGAAGCTTTCATCGTCTGCCGGGATCAGTTACTGAACCTGGAAGACAATGGGGATTACCTGACGCCTGCCTGCGATGCCTTGCGTGCTCTCTGGAGAGGAGAAGCGATTGAGACAGCCAGAGAATCTTCATTATCACAGCCGGATCTGGCGGAGAGACTGCGTATCAATGAGCAGCGACTGAGCACTCTTGGTCACTACCAGGGCAGCATGCTGCATTTCCGGGGTGAATGGTTCTGGGGTATTGACCGGCTCGACCACCTGGAAAACCTGCTTATTCGTGAGGGCCTCACCTTCTCTCCGCCAACAGACGCCACCTGGACCCGAACCTGGACGGATCTCGGAAAGCACGCAAAGCCTCTGGAACAGTCGCACCCCGCCCGGAACGACGCGCTGGAAATATTCTTTTCTATCCGCAGCCCATACTCATACCTTGGCCTGGAAAGGGCCATTATGCTGGCAAACGCCTGGAATCTTCCGCTTGAATTACGTCCGGTTCTGCCCATGCTTATGCGCGGACAGGCAGTACCTGACGACAAGAAGTGGTACATATTTCAGGACACCAAACGCGAAGCAACCAAACTGGGCATACCCTACGGATTCGTTGCCGATCCATTAGGCGCCGGAGTTGAACGATGCTATGCGCTTTTTGAGTACGCCCGTGCTGAGGGACGGGAAGTCGAGTACATGCGCACTTATGCCCGGGCAGTCAACGCAGAGGGTATCCGCTCTGAAACCGATCGCGGCCTTCAAATCATTGTCGAACGCTCGGGGCTGGACTGGCACAAGGCCCGCCCCATGCTGAACGATCAGGGTTGGCGCGAATGGGCGGAAAATAACCGCAAGGCGATGTACAGCCATGGGCTATGGGGTGTTCCGAGCTTCCATTATGGCAGCGTCAGCTGTTGGGGCCAGGACCGTTTGTGGCTGATCGAAGACGAGATCAAAAAAAGGGGTGGAGACTAGCTCCACCCGAAAGGTTGGTTCCCAACCAACAACGCAGTTTCGCCCTACTTATTTCTGAACTTTTCCTGCTCAATCCGCATGTACTCGGTGAGCGCAGCCAGTTGATCTGACGCCCAATCCAGCGGCTGCGAAGCCATCGGCGCTACCATGCAGATCTGGACCATTTCATCGAGATGGACCATGTCCATGCCGAAGTCGGATTTTCCCATTGCCACAAAATGGGGGTAGTCGTTGGAGAAAGTATCGGCGTAGCCCGCACCGTTGGTGTGGCAGGTAGCGCACGCCAGCCCGTTAGAGGACAGGGACGTGTCGTTAAACAGGACCTTACCCTTTTCAGCCAAAGAACCGGCATCACCCTGATAAGGCGTGTAACCCTCAGGCCGCCGTACGGCTTCCTTCTTGGCTTCGGAGACGCCTTCTGCTTCACCTTCTCCCTCGCCTTCCGCTTCTCCCTTGGCTTCTCCTTCGCCCTCAGCTTCGCCTTTTGCTTCTCCCTCAGCCTCGCCCCGGGCTTCACCTTCGGCTTCTCCCTGTGCCGCTTCAGCTGACGGAATCAAGCTGAATCCGTTATCTGATACCGCCGTCGCACCGGCCATCGCTACGACCGTCATTACCGGTACCGACACCATCAGATTTCGGGAAAGCTTTCGCAGGAGTTCCTTACGATTTGTATCAGTCGACATTTGATCACCCTCCGGTTGTTATCCTTTATTGGCCCTATCAGGTCACGCACTCTTCGCCATATTCAGTTGCTGCAAATGCCGCAATGTTGACGGGTGAACCCCGAATTCTTCGCTGACTTCAACACCCTCCTGTTCCGCCAGCATGGCAATAATGGCCATGTGGTGAACCGTGTGGCTGGCAAGGAATACCAGCTCCCGATCAATACTGGTGGATACCAGACGATCATGGTCATCGCTGACATGCCGCATCAGGACCGACGTTCGGTGCCTGGCGGTCATCAACTGGCAGAGCGAGCTAACAATCGCCAGGAGCCTGTTACAGGCCGCATGTTGGTCCAGTTCGAGCGACTCTTCCCGTTGTCGGTTTTCGTAATCAAGTGACTCGGGAGATGGCTCATCCACAGTTCTCAGAAGAGCCATGTAATGGTCAATGATGTGACGTACGTGCTTGCCGATCACATGCTGCTTCCTCGCCCCGAAGGTTTGTCGGTACACCTGTGCCGGTAACGCCACGAGAAAGTCCGTTAGCTGATTGATCGCGTGTGTATTTTCAGCCACAAGGTCGGCGCAATTGATGGATTCGGAACTTGAATTCAGCATTTTTATTCACCCGTATCAGCTGGGTTGATTCGTATCGCGACAACGTCATTTCCAGGGGCAGGCGGGTGGGCCCCGGTGCAAGGAAGCTATTCCCTGCCCGGGCCACTGCCAGTTGATCCGGTGAAACCAGCCGGGGTTAGCTCTCGGCCTCGCCTTCACCTTCAGCCTCGGCTTCTCCGGCGGCCAGCATCAGGTATTCAGTTTCCGCATTGACGTCAGCGGCCGAGGCACTGAAGGCCGACGCACCAACAACTACCGCAAGGATCGGGCCGGTGTAGCTGATCCCCTTGGCGAGCTTTCTCAACAACTGTCTTTTCTGGATATCTCTGGACATATGCTTTCCTCTCTATCCGTTTCGGTGGTTAACACCGGGCAATTTGCCCGGATTCTTTTCAGGCAGAGTGACTCACGCCCTGCGTTTCCTGTTCCAGTGGCAAATTCGCCATTGCGGTTTCCGGGTGATTGGCATCCACCAGATATCGATCAATGCCCGCCAGCCAGTCCGCCAGCCGTGAGAATCCCGCAGATTCCAAAGGCTGCCCGTCAGCCCCACAGCAGCCGGGGATGAGATAGCGCATGACCTCACTCACAGAGAGCCTTCGGATCCCTGTCTTCTCCCGCAGGGAGACGTGGCTGGGGATAAGCACTGTCTGAAGCCGGCGCGTCTCTCCGGCCAGTCCGGAAGAGGCGGCCTGCAGCATCACGCCGCTGCCGTCTGCCAGGTGATGAATCGGCGATGCGTGTGGCTTGCCGGCAGCATTCGTTTTCGACTCGGGCATCTGAGCCGGTAGCCCCAGCACGGAACAAAGTCCGCCCACATCCTCCGGGATTTTGATGGCACGACTGAACCCGGCGTCGAGACGGCTCGCCATCTCAAGCGCAGGCAGATCACCCAGCTCCCGGTCGCTGTTGGCCACCAGGACGGCATTGTCGGGGTCATCCGGGGAGGCAATCAGGCCAGCATCAAGAACAATCTCGCCGTTATCTGCCGCACGTCGGGTCAGACACACCATCACCGCAGGTACCACCCGGGAAAGTGCCAACCGTGACTGAACGACCTTACCGTCAAGAATCAGCGTGTATCCCGGTGTATCTCGGACGATTTCCAATCGGGATTCAGCCCCCTGTAGCGATTCGCCCGCCATCGGCGTAAGCAGGGGCTCTATCCGGTCAACCAGGGGCTCGCTGTCTGTGCAGAGTTCGACCCGGAAGGCCCCACACTCAAGGACCCGTGAAAATTGCACAGTCTTGCCAGGGACTCGCGCTTCGACAGCGCGCGGAACAGCACTGATCGAAGCACCAGAGGGGTCTTTTTGCACCAATAGTTGATTGGCGGCCCAGTCCGCCAACGAATTCCAGACGTCCCGGCGAATGGCCCAGATATCGGGTTGGCCCGCCGCCCCGGGATCAATCGAGTCATTCAGGGCATCCGCTATGTCATCCGGCGCGGCGCCGTCTGTCGCCATCAGCCAGATCAGGGAACCGGTCTCGTTCAGGGCGCTGAGATGGCCAAGACGAGTGTCATAAACGTACACACAATCATCGCTGATCATGTCCTCGGCGTAACGCCGCCTAAGCGTCGGTTGCGTGAGCGGCTCATTGGAGATTGCCTTTGCCAGAACCCAGTCTTCCAGGCGCGGCAGGGCATAAAAAGGCAGGTACCGAGCCGGGGTATCCGAAGGCAGCAGGCGCTTGAAATTCCCCGCCCGCGACAACTCTTCCCCGGTTTCCATAATCAGTTGTTGCTCGGGGGTGTCGGCATGATCGGGTTCAGTCTTGCCATTCACTCCCACCAAGCTGACCAGATCCGCCACCAGCGAGCCCTTGATATCCTCTTCGATCTCGCCACCACTTTCCGGACCGGCACAGACTTCCAGCGACGGGCTCAGGTTGCATTCACAAATCCAGGGTTTGAGCTGGTCATCGATCAGGCAATCAATACCAAGCAATTCGTAGCAACCCCGGGTATCTGCGCCGATCGCCCTCGATCTCTCCCGCATGGACTCCAGAGCGGATAGGCAGGTCAGCGAAACCAGGTCTTCAATTTTGGCAAACAGGTCGTCATCGTCATGACCTTCCTCCCGCAACCAGGCCCGATATCGCTCCAGATCAACAAACTCCACCGGTACCTCGGCATCGAGGTTCAGCGCATTAATATCCGGGTTGGTGAGATAGCTGTAGGGGTTGTCTGCGTTTTCTTCGTCATAGGGTTCAGAGGCAAGTTTGGCAAAGCCCTGACGATAGAGATAAACCCGCAAGGGCGTGACAGAAGTGATGGCGACGTACAGGCGCAGTACGTATTTGCGCCCGTGCATGGTGTGTGGGTTACCGATGTACTCCTGGACCATCCATGAAGAATCCAGCGGAATGTTCGCCGGATCCTGAACCAGCTGAATGCCCTTGCCCCGGGCCCCATTCTTGGGCTTGAGCAGCCAGCGGCTGGACGGGTTGTCAAAAGCTTCCTGCTGAAACTCATGGTAATCCTCAGGCATGGAGAAAACCCGGGGTACGAACTGCAGCCGGTCTGTCAGATGAGACGCCCCGCGCTGTTGCGCCTCGACCCGCTCCCGAAGCGTAACCAGGCTCTGATAGAGCCGGCTCTTAACCGTCAGGGCGTTGTTTCCCGGAATGTGGTTGATCTTGCGGTCAGGCCCGACTTTCGCGAAGTATTCCGGGTCCGGCATGCCGGTGTACCAACAGGCATCCCACTCCTGCGGATCATCCCCGGCCTGCCAGCGGGCTTTATCAAGTGATGATTCGAAAAAACGGTCCTGCTCGTAGGTGCGCTTGCCACCCATCCAGTAGTGTCGAGTCATATCGGATTACGCTCCTGCACCGTGAACCTGTGCGCCCTGAATTTGCCTTGATTTGTGTTGCTCTCCTATGTCGACACATCAGACCGGAAGGCGTTACACATCTCTGGCAATTTTTGCTCGGTGCGGGCTATTCCAACTGTCACTGGTGTTATGTCATGGAGGAGGAATCCTTCGAAGATGAGGAAATCAATCACGTACTGGAACAGCAGTTCGAAGGCCACGAAAACGGCGGCTTTTTCATGACCGGCAAAGGACCGAAGTCCTGGTCAGGGCGTTAACAACACCCTCCCTGGCTGGCACCTTCATCATCGCCTTGATCATCACCATTCCCAAAAGGCACATCGGTACCGCAATCCTTGAAGATGCCAAAGTGAGTGGCACCATCACCCATAAACTCAAAATGCTCCGCAAAACGGGTGTCCTTCAACATACGGAGAGTGTTGCCACACACCGGGAACACCTTCCCCGCCGGAATGGCGTGGTGCTTGTCGAGATCGAACTGATGCGGGTGGTGCGCGATGGTGCCGCGATAGATCACCGCCTGGCCGTAATCCTCACAGGCTGGCTCCAGCCCCTCCAGCTTGAACAGCCGGTAGGTGGCCGAGAAGAAGCGGATGGGGCCGGTTTTCTCCTTTTGGGCGCTGTTATTGATGGTAATCGGGCTGTCTGTCACCAGACGCGGGTCCGCAAAACCGGCGGCTTTCGCCATATTCTCGAAATCGTTCCAGTAGAGCGCGCCACTGAGACACTCGCCATAAAGTACCGGGTCGTTGACCAGTGATTCGGGGATTCGGCGATCCGAGTAGACGTCCGAGAAATACATTTCGCCACCGGGCTTCAGCAGACGATAGGCTTCTCGCATTACCGCCGGCTTGTCCGGAGAGAGGTTGATCACACAGTTGGAGACGATGATGTCGAAGCTGCCCGGCTCGAGATCCAGCTCGTCCAGTTTCTCGATATAGCCCTTGAGGAAACGGACATTGGGCTTGGCAAAACCGAACACATCGGCATGGTAATCCACATGACGACGGGCCACCGCCAGCTGTTCATCGGTCATGTCAACGCCGACCACTTCCCCGGATCCCCCGACCAGGGCCGCCAGTGCGTATACGTCCCGGCCCGAGCCGCTGCCAAGGTCAAGAATTCGCATACCTTCCAACTGTTCCGGTGCCACCAGACCACAGCCGTAATACTTCGTAAGCACTTCATCGTGGATCTTGCCAATAATGGGCTTCAGATGACTGGGCATGGCATCGTCAGTGCAGCAGGCATTGGTTTGCAGGTCATCCGATTTCTGCAGTACTTTCCCGTAATAGTCCTTCACCTGATCATGGACCATGGTATTCCTCGCTTTGTCGTCAAGTTATGAAAACGTGTTCAAGGGGCCTTGCCTCTGCACAACTCCTTAGTGTCATTGCCCAATTTTAACCCCAGTCTATGCTTTAGATACGATACACGTCGGAAGGAGGCATTATGAAAACGCTATTGACCACAATGCTAATGATCATCTCCCTGTCCGCAAGCACAGCTTTGCTCGCGCAGGATAACCCGTTAAGAGTCGGGATGTCCGGCCAGTATTTCCCGTTTACCTTTGTCGAGCAGGATGAGCTCAAAGGCTTTGATGTCGACATCATGAATGCCCTGGGCAAGGAAATGGGGCGTGACATCAAGTACGAAACCGCCAACTTCTCGGGCCTGTTTGGCATGCTGGAATCGGGGCGCATCGATACCGTCGCCAACCAGATCACCATCACCGAGGAACGGCAAAAAGCGTATATTTTCAGTGATCCCTACGTCTATGATGGCGCCCAGGTGGTCGTCAAGAAAGGCAACACCGAAATTCAGGGTGTGGAAGACCTGAAGGGTAAAACCGTTGCGGTGAACCTGGGCTCGAATTTCGAAGAGCTGCTGCGGGAGCTGCCCTACGCGGACGAGATCAACATCAAGACCTATGACAGTAACCTGGAGCGGGATACGGCCCTCGGTCGTGTTGACGCCTTCGTAATGGACCGGGTCAGTGCCAGCCAGATCATCAAGGAGAAACCGCTGCCACTGGCACTCGCGGGCCCTACGTTCTCCCAGATCACCAACGCCTATCCGTTCCGCGATACCGAGTCCGGAAGGGCCCTGCGGGACGAGGTCAACCAGGCCCTGGCGACCCTGCGGGAAAACGGAACCCTGACCTCCATTTCAGAGAAGTGGTTCGGCACGGACATCACTCAGCCCTGAGGGGCACATCGGGGGCGGATTTTCTATGGACGTGTTGAACGTCGACTACATGCTCGGGCTGGTACCTGTCCTGCTCAGGTATCTGCCCCTTACCCTGCAACTGGCGACGATCGGGATGGTACTGGCCCTGATCCTCGCCTGCCTGTTTGCCGTCGTCCGGGTACTCGCTATCCCGGTACTCAACCAACTGACCATCGTATTCATTTCCTTCTTCAGGGGCACGCCGCTACTGGTTCAACTGTTCCTGTTCTATTACGGGCTGCCCCAACTGGTCAGCGCACTGACAGTCATCGACGGTATCACCGCGACCATCATGGGCCTGACCATGCATTTTTCCGCCTACATGGCCGAATCGATCCGCGCTGCCATTGTCGGTGTTGATCGCAGCCAGACCGAAGCCGCGCTGTCGATCGGCATGACTAATGGCCAGCTGATGCGACGAATCGTGCTGCCCCAGGCCACCCGGGTTGCGTTGCCCACGCTGATGAACTACTTCATCGACATGATCAAGGCCACCTCCCTGGCCTTCACCCTGGGGGTCACAGAACTGATGGGCGCCACTCAGAAAGAAGCCTCCGGCAGCTTCCTGTACTTCGAGGCATTCATTGTCGCCGCCATCATGTACTGGATCGTGGTGGAGCTGCTGTCCAAGCTTCAGCACTACCTGGAAATCCGCCTCAACAAGGCCTATAGCCGATGATCAAACTGCAGTCACTGAGCAAGCATTTTGGCAAGGCCGTGGTCCTCGACGGCATCGACCTCACCATTGAGAAGGGTGAAATCGTGGTAATCATCGGTCCTTCGGGCACCGGTAAGTCCACCCTGTTGCGTTGTATCAATTTCCTGGAACAACCAACCGCCGGCACGATTACCGTTGGCGATCTTAGCGTAGAGGCGGACAGGGCCAGCCGGTCGGAAATCCTCGCCATGCGCCGGCAGACAGCGTTTGTGTTCCAGAACTACGCATTGTTTGCCAACAAGACGGCACTGCAGAACATCGCCGAACGTCTGCTGGTGGTGGACCGCTGGCCAAAGGAAAAAGCGTATCAACGAGCCCGGGAAATACTGGAACAGATCGGTCTGGCCGACAAGGCGGACGCCTATCCCGCCTCCATGTCCGGGGGCCAGCAACAACGGGTCGGTATAGGCCGCGCGATGGCCGCCGGCGCGGAAGTCATCCTGTTTGATGAACCGACGTCCTCCCTGGACCCCGAGTGGGTGGAGGAAGTGTTGGGGCTGATGAAACAACTGGCCTCAGCGCGCCAGACCATGATGGTGGTCACTCATGAAATGTCTTTCGCCCGGGACGTGGCCGACCGGGTGATCTTTATCGACGGCGGTCGTATTGTGGAACAAGGGCCACCCAGCGAGATCTTCTACCACCCGCAGGATCCCCGTACGAAGGATTTTCTGAAAAAAATTCTGGCCACGAATCCGGTATGACGGCCAGCCACCGAATCGGGAGGCTCTTCCATGACCAACCATGTCCCCGCCGGCCAAGTCCCTCGCATGATCAATGCAATTGCCGGGGGATGGGTCGCGGATGCCGCAAGTCTCGGACTGCACTGGCTGTACGATAGCCAACGCATCATCGAGGTTGGCGGCCAGTCCCCGGAATTTCTGCCCGTGACAGCCGATTACTTCAAAGGCGGGTTTGGCTATTTCGCCCACGAGGGTAAGCAGATCGGTGATGTCAGTCATTATGGCGCTGCGACCGAGGTGCTGACCGACAGCCTGCTGGCCAGCGAGGGCATCCTGGATGTCCGCGATTACCAGCGGCGTTTTCGCGCCTTCTTTGGCCCCGGCGGTCATTGGCGCGGCTACATCGACAACCCCACCCGGGTGACCCTGAACAACCTGAACAGCATCGAGCAGAACGCCATTGAACAGGCGCTATCAACCACCACGGCCGACCTGACCGATAAACAGAAGCGCATTCTGGTACAGAAGGTTTTGCCCTACACCCGGCGGCTGAGCGGCGATCAGCTGGCTGCTCCGGTCCGCAAGGCCATCAGCCTGACCTACCAGGAGCCGGAGATTCAGGATGCCGGTGTTCATCTGGCTGAGACCATCGATCAACTCCTGCTGCCCGAAAGCGGCGCCGATGATATGCAGTTACCAGCTGTCTCCAAACTGCCGCCACTGGTCGCCAGTTATTGCGGCAGCGGCAAGCTGATGGCGATCATAGAAGCCGCTGTACGGGTGACCAATCACAATGACGACGCCGTAGCCTGGGCAAAATGCGCAGCACGACTTCTGGATCATCTTTACAGGGGAGATCCCATATCATCAGCGCTGGACGTCGCAACCACTGAAGCACCAGACGCGGACAGCCTCAACAAAGCCCGCTCCGGCGCCGTTCTGGATGCAATGGGCGCCGGCGACACCTATGGCCGCACCTGTTATCTGCATGAAGCCATGCCGGTGATCTTTCATATCCTGAGTCAGGCCAGCAGCTTTACCGAAGCGGTACGCGCCAATATCCAGTGTGGGGGAGACTCCTGTGGCCGGGCCTGGATCATCGGGCCGGCCATGGCGGCCATTCACGGCGTGGGGGGTGAACGTGGCATTCCCCTGAGCTGGCTGGCGCGGGTAACCGATGCCCCTGCTATCCTCAGGGATATCGAGTCACTGGTGAACCGCACATGGGCACGAAAGGTGCACGACGTTGTCACCCGATAAGCGACCTTATGTTGTTCGCCACCCAGCAACGGGACGGCGTGGGGCCTTCATCAAAGTCGGCACAGGTATCCACCCGCATCACCTCGATGACCCCGCACTCAACGATCAGCGTTCCGGATGTGTGAGCCGCCGTCCAGTCCACCCGCACTGACGCCTCATCATCGCCGGACATGGATTCGCCACCGACCACAAGACTTGCTGTCAGCTTGCGCTCTGACAACCATACCAGTGCCGCAATTTCTGCGCACTGCTGAGGTTGGCTTAGTCGTGAATTGCCGCGATAGCAGGGCAAATAGGGTACTCCCTCAACCTCATGCTCAAGGAGGGGCAATACGTGTTCCGGCGCGACGCGACCGTACTTACGCATGGTGGGGAAGATCATGACGCTGGCTGAAAACCGGCAACCACCCAGATGGGAGCTCTCCCAGACGTCAAAGGGTAAACGACGGTCCTTGACCGTTGCCGCAAGCTCACGATAGGCGGCATAGCCAAACTTGGCGCAGCACTTGTCTTTTTTGCCATGGGTACAGCAAAGCAGCAGTGTTTCCCTGATTGGCGCACCACCCCAGCTGGCCAGATCACGGCCGGATTCCACCGCCGCCAGGAAATCAGCAAGCTCGCTTCGCTCCACATCGAAATATCGACCTTCCGGCAGCAGATAGATTCTGTGGCTACAGGCCGATCGGCCACGCTGATCGATCATGTTCACCCGCCGGCCACTGGCTGCGAGACGCTCTATCCGCTGGGTCAGATCCTCCCCCATATCATGAGCGAGGCGCAGGCTGCGGGACCATTTTGGACGAGGCCAGCTGATTAACAGATTGCTGACAGCGTGGGTTCCGGTACCGGCCAGCGGGTCACCAGCCCGCAGGCCTTCAACAGAACAAAATCGTTGGCTGGCGGCATGTCGATTGGAAGGCATATTGGCGTCGCTTTGGGAGATGGTCTGATAGTATTACCTCTCATTCTCACGATCAAACCCATACACCACAAGCGATCAATTCATCACCCGGTTCACCTGCTCCACGAACGCCGCGGGCAACACATCGATCACCGGACGCTGGTCGCCGCTCATTTCCGGTGCCGGCGTTTTCGGTTCCGAGGCAATGATGGACGGATTCTCCGACCAGTGCAGCAGCTGCAGTTCGCCATCGGCCTGTTCCACCAATGCGGTACAGTGCTCCACCCAGTCCCCGTCATTGCAATACAGGCCTTCAGCACTTCTGAGGAAACCGGCGGAGTGGATGTGACCACAGATGAAGCCGTCATAGTGACCTCGTTCGGCAGCGGTCAGGGCGGCCAGTTCGAAACGACGAATGAAGGTGCGTGCCTTGCCGATCCGGCTTTTGACCCAGGCCGCCAGCGACCAGTAGGGCTTGCCATTGAGCCGCCGCCAGGCGTTAAACCAGCGATTGAACCGCAGCAGGAGTCCGTGGGCACGGTCCCCCACCAGCAACATCAGCGGACTGCAGCGCACCACCTGATCAAACTGATCGCCGTGGCAGACCAGAAATCGCCTGCCATCGGCAGTGGTGTGGATGGCCTTGTAGCGGATGTCGATACCGGAGATCGTCTGGCCACAGAAGCGACGGACAAATTCATCATGATTGCCCGGCACATACACCACCCGGGTACCGGTTGCGGCCAACTCCATGAATTTGTGAATAACCGCCTGATGGGAATCGGGGAAATGCACCCGCCGCTGCATCGCAATCAGGTCAACGATATCCCCCACCAGATAGAGCGTCTCGCAACGGACATTGTTGAGGAAATCCAGCAGATAGTCTGCCTGACAATCCGCCGTTCCCAGGTGCACATCTGAAATGAACACACTCCGGTAGTTCCGCATTTCGTCTCCCACCCTTCAGCCATGCTGGATATGGCCACTGTCACAAAGGTGGGTGACAGGAACATGACAATGAGACGACGTTTTCGAGACGCGTGCCCCGCGAACCGGAGCACGCCGTCAGCCCGAATCAGATCAACGCAGATCCGGATTAAGTGTGTACGTCCCGGTGACCCTGGCACTGGCCAGGACATGGCCGGCCATGGCTTCACGCACATCGTTGCCATCGAATTCACCATCCAGGCCCAGACTCTCGACGTCCAGGGCATGCACCTCATAGTGGTAATGGTGAATAATTTCATCGTTCCAGGGCGGGCATGGACCATCATAACCTGCGTAAGTACCCGCCATGTCAGGGTTGCCGGCCAGGAACTGGGTGTAGTTGTTGACGCCGCGGATGCCGATCGGTCCCGGGCCAGGTTCCTTCCCCTTGGGGATGACGCCATCACTGTCCTCACCTTCAGGAATCCGGTTGATGTGGGCGGGTACATCCGCCAGTAGCCAGTGGAAGAAATCCACCCTCGGGATGTCCTTTGAAACCGTTTTGCCCTCCTGATTCACATCATCGGCCACACTGGGTACATCCGGATCAAACATCATGACCACAAAGCTGCGGGTGCCGTCCGGGGCGTTCTCCCAGCTGATTTCCGGGTTGCGGTTGGGACCGAAACTCATGTGATCTTCCTGGCTGTAGACCCCAAACGCGAACTTTTCCGGGATGGGTTTCCCTTCGTCGATGCCTCGAACCTCTAGTTTCACGGTGCTGCCTCCTGTTGTTGGTTAGCCTTTATCTCGGTAACTGTATCCGGATACTGTCCGTTCTGTGATAAAAAGGTTTTAACAATGGTGGTGTCCTTATGTCCAGATTAGCAGACACCGCCGCAACCACCCGAGAGCCAGTCATCCCGCATGTTCAACAAAGGCGATATCATCCACCACACCCGTGATGCCCTGGGGAGTATCCTGGTGATCGACTACCGCAAACACCGGGTCCTGACCTTCAACTCGGTGTTTGAACAAAGCAAGATCGACCGCCGCTTTCCTCATCTTCCGGTACACGAATATAACCGTGCGATGATGTTGCCTGCGGCCTTTGCCCGCCCCGGACATGTCACCGTTCTGGGCCTCGGCGGCGGGGTCATGGTGAACGCATTCCACCACCTGTACCCGGACTGCCGTATTCACGCGGTGGAACTGAGGCAGGCCGTGCTGGATGTGGCCCTGGAGTTTTTCGGCCTGCCGGACAGTGATCGCCTGGCGGTCACTATCGCCGACGCGCGCAATGCCCTGGCAGCCGTGCCAGATGCCAGTACCGACATGATACTGGCGGACCTTTATAACGCCGACCGCATGAGTCCTGCCCAGGCCCAGCGTCAGTTTGTGGATGAATGCAGCCGGGCGCTGAGCGACCGTGGCTGGCTGGTGCTCAACTATCACCGCACACCGGATCCGGAAGGCCCTTATTTTCGACAGCTCAAGAAAAACTTTGCTGTGCTGATGATGTTCAGAAGCAAGAGCAACAACACCGTGATATACGCCAGCAAACACCCTTTCGATGCCCTGCATTCAAAAGATCCGCTACTGGCGGAACTGGAAGAACGCCTGCCCATCGATTGGCGCAAGCTGATGACCAAGGTTAACCGGCTGTAGCCAGGCTGTTCAGGTCCACTTTTCCCGGGGAGGTTGGTACTGCCGCATCTGGTCCAGCAGGGTTTCGGGATCCTCCGATTTGATGAGCATGTCGATGTATTCCTGCTTCAGGAAGCCTGCGCGCTCCATCTCAGACACCATCGTCAGCAATGGATCATAAAAGCCATTGACGTTGAATAGCGCGCAGGGCTTTTGATGGAAACCCAGTTGGCCCCAGGTCCAGGCTTCGAAAATTTCTTCCAGGGTGCCAATACCACCCGGCAGGGCAACAAAGCCATCCGCCAACTCCGCCATTTTCGCCTTACGCTCGTGCATATCCTTCACCACATGCAGTTCCGTCAATTCGCCGTGAGCAAGCTCCCGATCGCGCAGGTGTTCCGGGATCACACCGTAGACTTTTCCCCCTGCCGCCAGAACAGAATCCGCCACAACGCCCATCAATCCGACATGACCGCCACCAAATACGATATCGGCACCGTTGTGTCCGAAAAACGTGCCCAGCTCGCGGACCTTATCGGCATAAACTGGATCCTTTCCGCTCCGGGAACCGCAATAAACAGCGATTTTCATCAAATCTCCTCACAAAGTAGCAAGCAGGTGGCTCCGAGGTCGCATTGAGCCAACCGCCGAAAACTCTAGCATGGAAGTTTCAATAACAAGAACTGCAGGAGTCCCCTATGGCCGGGCGCATCTTGCTCCTTATTGCCTGTCTGTTCTGGTTGACCACAGCCCACGCGGAGCTTTCCGGGGAGAGACGGGCATTGATCCAGGAGCTGTTCCCCTCAGCAACCGTCATCAAGGACAGGTTGCCGGACTTCCCTGTGTATCCGGTGTACCAGTTACAGGAACTGCTGGGCTACGCCTATGTGTCTACCGACTTCACCCGCCTCCAGGGTTTTGCCGGTAAACCGATCAAGCTGCTGATCGGACTCGATACCCGTGGCCGGTTTACCGGCGTGAAAGTCCTTAACCACCATGAACCGGTCTTTCTGCATGGCCTGGGTGAAGAGCCCCTGTTTCAGTTTACCGACCAGTACGAGAACCGCTCACTGCGGGAACAGATCATTGTTGGCACCTCGAACTCCAGCCGTTCCGGTCGGGATGCGGGCGGCAACGTGGTTTACTTTGACGGTGTCAGTAAAGCAACAGTATCGGTCCTGATTCTGAACGACACCGTCCTGTCATCCGCTTTGCAGGTAGCGCGGCAAAAACTGGAGGGCTTCGCCCAGGCCGCACCCACGCGGGCAAAACCAGATTTCTATGAGCCCTTGTCCTGGCATCAGTTGATCGACCGGGGCTACATCGGCCATTGGCAGGTGGATGCAAAGACGGTTGAAGTCGCCATCGGTCGCCCGTTGTCCGATTATCCCACGGCCATCGAGCCGCCCGAGGGGGAACCCTTCAGCGAGCTGTTCTTTGGTTATATCAATGCGCCCATGGTTGGTCGCAACCTGCTGGGTGACGAGGGCTATCAGCAACTCATGAAGAGATACGAAGGCGGCGCCCAGGTGTTGGCGGTGTTTTCCCATGGCAGCTTCCTTCATGTCGCAGAAGATTTTGTGCCCGGCAGCGCACCCGATCGCATTGGCCTGACCCAGAACAACCTTGCCGTGGAAATGCGGGATCTCAACCTGCTGGGCCCCACCCTCCAGCTGCAGCTGGGGGGTATACCAGCCTTCGACGCCAGCCACCTGTTCCGTGTCGGCGGCAGCCTCGGGTTCAATCCGGGGGCAGAGGCGAACCTTAAGCTGAACATCACCCTCGCGCGCAATCACCTGATGGTGGATCACACGACTTTCGACATCCCCGTCCGCTTCAACGACGACCTGTTTGAGACCGTTGAAATCGCCGCGTCCCCGGAAGACACACGGGAGCCCGTGTGGGTCGGTTTGTGGAAGGAACGCTGGTGGCAAATCTCTGTTCTGTTGATCGGCCTGGCGGTTCTTACGGTTTTTTTCGCCAAACAGAAGTCCCTCAGCCGCCACCCCAGGCTGGTGCGTCGTTTCCGCTGGGGTTTCCTGTTTTTTACCCTGTTCTTCATCGGATTCTATGCCCAGGGCCAGCTCTCGGTGGTGAATATTTACACCATATTCCTGGCCATCTGGGACGGCTTCTCACTGGATGTCTTCCTGTTGGACCCGGTGATCTTCATTCTCTGGATTTACACCTTCATTACCCTGTTCATCTGGGGGCGGGGGCTGTTCTGCGGCTGGCTGTGTCCGTTCGGTGTATTGCAGGAAATGGCCGCCTGGCTGGGCGAAAAGCTGAAGTTCAGGCAGGTCCGGGTGCCGGAACGCTGGCACCGCCGGCTCATCCTCCTCAAGTATCCCATTCTCCTGGGGCTGGTTGGCACCGCGTTCTATTCACTGACCCTGGCGGAACAACTGGCGGAGGTGGAGCCTTTCAAGACCAGCATTACCCTGCTGTTTGTGCGCTACTGGCCGTTTGTGGTCTATGCGGTGGGACTGCTGGTGATCGGTATGTTTATCCACAAATTCTACTGTCGGTATCTCTGCCCTTTGGCCGCCGGGCTGGCGGTGCTGGGCCGGTTCCGATTGTTCAGCTGGCTGGATCGGGTCGAGCTGTGCGGCAACCCTTGCCAGCATTGCAAGAACGAATGCGGTATCAATGCCATCCGCAAGGATGGGCGGGTGGATTACGATGAATGCATCCAGTGTCTGGAGTGTGTGGTGATTCTGCGAGACGAGGACCAATGCGTGGACAAGCGGATCCAGAACAAGAAGCGGGAAAGACAGGCAAGTATACTGGCCACGGATGCGGGCTGAGCCGGCTACCAAGAGTTGAGAGACAGCGGGACATTGGTCCAATTGTGCCTGCCACCCCCTCCGCGTTAGTATTGTCGAGTCAGAGTTAGCACCCTATCTTTCATTCGTTTCCAGTGAGGACAGCCAAGCGCTTTTGTCCAAAGAGCGCTTGGCTTTCTTCACTTAAAGGTCTGATTGTCATGGATAACCTTCATCACATTGTCGTCGTCGGCGGTGGTGCCGGCGGTCTTGAGCTCGTCACCAGCCTGGGCAACAAACTTGGCAGGAAACGCAGGGCGCGCATTACCCTGGTGGATGCCGGCCTGACCCATGTCTGGAAACCCCTGCTCCACGAAGTGGCCTCCGGGTCTCTCGATGCCAGTGCCAACGAGATCAACTACCGCGCCCATGCCCAAAAGCACCATTACGAGTTCCAGCTCGGTTGCATGAGCGGACTGGACCGTGACGCCAAACAGCTGGTGATTGCCCCTTTCCACGATGAGGAAGGCGTGGAAGTGGTTCCGGAGCGTCACATCAGTTATGACACCCTGGTGGTGGCTGTCGGCAGTACCGCCAACGATTTCGGCACCCCCGGAGCCCAGGAGCACTGCCTGTTCCTGGACAGCCTGATGCAGGCTCGCCGTTTCCATAACCTGTTGCTGAATGCGTTCCTGCGCAAGAACCACGATGCCAACCAGGGTCAGACCCACGAACTGCCGATCACCATCATCGGTGCCGGGGCCACAGGCGTAGAACTGGCAGCAGAGCTGCGCCTGGCCTCACGGGAGTTACCGGTGTTTGGTATGAGTCATCTGCAGGCATCGGATGTATCCATCTCTGTCATCGAAGCGGCCGACCGTATTCTGCCGGCATTGCCCGAACGCCTCTCCGCCGCCGCGACCCGGGAACTGGAGCGGCAAAGCGTCAAGATGATGACCGGACAACCGGTAAGCGAAGTGCGCGCGCAAAGCATTGTAATGAAGGACGGCACCGAACTGCCTTCTGAGATGACCATCTGGGCCGCCGGTATCAAGGCACCCGGCTTCCTGGCGGAGCTCGACGGCCTCGAAGTGAACCGGGGCAATCAGCTGGTGGTGGAGCAGACTCTGCAAACCACCCGTGACAACAACATTTTTGCCCTGGGTGATTGTGCGGCCTGCCCCCAGCCGGATTCTGAAAGACCGGTGCCGCCAAGGGCCCAGGCCGCACACCAGCAGGCGGATGCACTGTTCAAGACACTCTGTAATCGACTTGAAGGCAAAGCAGCCGTGCCCTTTGTCTACAATGATTACGGTTCATTGATCAACTTCAGTCACTACACCACCGTCGGCAACCTGATGGGCAATCTGTCCGGGCGCAGCATGTACATTGAAGGCAAGGTGGCTCGCCTGTTCTATGTTTCCCTGTACCGCATGCACCAGGTCGCCCTGCACGGATTCCTGAGGACCGGCGTGATCTGGCTGATGGACAGGATCAACCGCGCCATGCATCCGCGGCTTAAACTGCACTAGTCTAATTCGTTAATCCACTGAGTCCTTGGACCCAGTCAATCATCGGGGCGGGGTAGACCCCAAGCACGAGAATCGCCGCTGCCAGGGCCATCATGGTCAGGCCGCCAATGCGACTGCCCCAGTCATTAGTGACATCCCGGCGGCGCATACCGGGTTCCGGCAGGTACAGGGTGACCATCACTCGCAGGTAGTAGTACAGGCCAATGGCACTGCCTGCGACAACCCCGCCCACCAGCCACCAGCGACCGTCGGCAACGCCCAGGGCAATCACGTAGAACTTCCCGATAAAGCCAGCAGTTAACGGAATGCCCGCCAGCGACAGGAAGCTGACCGTCATCACCGCTGCCAGGTATGGCCTGCGCCAGAACAGCCCCCGATAAACCGGTAACCCGTCAGCATCTTCGCCGCCAAACGGACTTGAGACCAGGGTGACCACACCGAAGGCCGCCAGGGTGGTAACCAGGTAGGTGATCAGGTACACCCCCGTGGTTTCCGTGGCCAGGGCGTTGCCCGCAACAATCGCCACCAGCAGATAACCGAAATGAGCGATGGAGGAATAACCCAGCAGGCGTTTGAGATTGGCCTGGAACAGGGCCAGAAGATTGCCCCCCAACATGGTCAGCAGGGCCAGCACCGTAATCAGGGTCTGCAGCCACTCACTGCTGAAGAACGGTGCCGCCAGCACCAGCCTTAACAGCACAACGAACACCGCCAGCTTGCTGACGGTGGCCAGGAAGATGGTGGCGGGCGCCGGGCCACCCTGATAAACGTCGGGTGTCCACAGGTGGAAGGGCACCACGGACAGCTTGAAACCCAGCCCCACCACGATCAGGGCAGCGCCGGCGAGCATCCAGGCATCCGGTGCCTGTACCAGTGCTCCGGTCACAGCGGCCAGATCCAGGTAACCGGTTCGGGTGTAGATCAGCGCCATACCAAACAGCAGGAACGCCGTTGCCGCCGCTGACAACAGCAGATACTTGATACCCGCTTCCAACGAGCGCTCCGCGCGAAAGCTGTAAGCCAGCATGCCGTACAGGGGCATGGACAGAAGCTCCAGGCTGATAAACAGCATTGCCAGGTGGTCGCTGGCCACCAGCGCCAGGGCGCCGGCAGTGGCGCACAACAGCAGCAGATAAAACTCTTCCTTCGGTCCGATATAGCCGGTCAGGTAATGATGGCTCAGGATCACCGTCACCAGCGCCGAGACCAGGACCAGCGTGCCAGCCATAACCGCCAAGCCATCCACCTGCATCAGAGGCGGGGAGCTGGCCGCCGGCAAGGTCAGGGGCAGCGTCAACAAACCAATAACCAGGCCCGCCGCCGCGACCAGCGCGGTAACCGCATGATTCCTCTGCCAGGCAACCCCAAGCATGACGATCACCGCCGTCGAAGCGACAATAATCAGGGGCAGTACCGTGACAAGGTGCGCGGTCGTCAGCATCAGCGCACCTCCCCGGCAACGACGCCCAGACTGCCTTCCGCGAACAGCTCGGCAATGGAAGCAGACAGGCCAGCAGTGATATCCAGCAGAGGCTGGGGATACAGTCCGACCAGAATGACCAGTGCCAACAGGCTCAGCATCATGATGTACTCCCGCCAGTCCGGTCCCGCCAGCGCGCCCTGTCGGTACACGGGCCCGAAATGCACCCGCTGCATCAGGATCAGGGAATAGATAGCCGCAAGCACCAGACCGGCACTGGCAATCACCACAACCACCGGCGCGGTCGGGAAAGTGCCGAACAGAATCATGAATTCGCCCACGAAGTTGGCGGTGGCGGGCATGCCCAGGGAGGCCGCGACAAAGCACAGGGTAAAGCCCGGCAAGACCGGTATCCGCCCCCAGAGGCCGCCCATGGTGCTCATATCACGCGTATGGATGCGTTCATACAGCTGCCCGCTCAGGATAAACAGACCGGCCGAGGAAAAGGCGTGGGCCACCATCAGCACCACCGCACCCTGAATGGCCAGTTCCGAGCCGGAGTAGATGGCAATCAGCACAAAGCCCATGTGGGAGATACTGGTGTAGGCGATCAGCCGCTTGATGTCCTGCTGGCCGCACGCCAGCACCGCGCCATAGATGATACCGATCAGGCCCAGCATCATGGCCACCGGCGCAAAGGCCCGTGACTCCTCAGGGAACAGCGGCAGCCCGAAGCGCAGCATGCCGTAGGCGGCGGTTTTCAGCAGGATGCCGGCCAGATCGACACTGCCGGCGGTCGGGGCCTGGGCATGGGCGTCTGGCAGCCAGCCATGGAAGGGCACCACCGGCAGTTTGACGGCAAATGCGACAAAGAAGCCCAGCATCAGCCAGGGCGCCATCGCCTCGGGCACGTCTGCCTGGCGCAGGGCGTCATAGCTGAACGTCCATTCGCCGCTGTTACCGAAATGGATAAACACCAGCGACAGGATCGCCACCAGCATCAATAATCCGCTGGCCTGGGTGTAGATGAAGAAACGGGTAGCGGCACGAATGCGGGTATGCCCCGGCGAGCCACTGTGGCCCCAGAGCGCAATCAGGAAATACATGGGCACCAGCATCATTTCCCAGAACAGGAAAAACAGAAACAGGTCAAGCGCGAGGAAGACCCCCACGACACCACCCAGAATCCACAACAGGTTCAGATGAAAAAAACCAATGCGATGGGTGATCTCGCGCCAGGAACACAGCACGGCCAGCGCACCGAGGAAACCGGTGAGGGCCACCAGGATCAGCGACAGGCCATCGATGGCGAGGTGCACCTCAACGCCGAAGCGGGGGATCCAGGGCGTCCGCCACTCCAGCAGCCACTGGTTCTGAGCCCCCTGGGGCAGAGCAAAGTCTCCGGTAGCCCACAGCCAGAGGCTGATCACCAGCACAAACAGCATGGTCGCCAGGGCAATCCACCGTGGCGCCTGCTCGCCCCAGCGATCCGCCTGCCAACACAAGAGGCCGCCCAGAAAAGGAATCAGAATCAGCCAGACCAGGATCATGCGACACCCTCCGGGAACAGAACCAGCGCCAGCAAAATCACCGAGGCACCCAGAATCATCGCCGTCGCGTAGCTGCGGACCCGGCCGTTCTGGGCCCGAACCAGTCCACCATTGAGGAGTTTGGCCAACAGGGCTGGCAGATTCATCGTCATGTTCACCAGATCGAACCTCAGCATCCGGACCAGATACTGCCAGGGCCTGACCAGAAGCCGGTCATACAGGGCATCAAAGCCCCAGGCCCGGTGCCACAGCGACCACAACAGGGCGCCCAGGCCATGCCCGGCCTGGTGCCGCAGCCACTGGGGCCGGGCCAGAAACAGCCAGCCTGCCGTTGCCAGGCCCGCGATTACAGTGCCGATGGCCAGTATCTGGAGCAGGGTATGCCCAGCGTCGGTGCTGGCGCCGGGCGGTGCCGGGAACAGGCTACCGAGATGCGGATACAGCCAGGCGCCCAGGGCAGTGGATAAAACCGCCAGCACCACCAGAGGCAGGTGATGGGTCAACGGGTTGGTACCCGGCTCGGCGTTACAGGTGTTGTCGCTGCCACAGTCTCCGTGGAAGGTCCCGAGAATCAAACGCACCGTGTAAATGCAGGTCAGAAACGCGCCCAGAAGGCCGGCCAGCAAAAGCCCCTGCTGGCCGGCAGCCACGGCTTGCCAGAGGATTTCATCCTTGCTGTAGAAGCCAGCCGTCACCAGCGGCAACGCCACCAGGGCCGCGCCGCCCACCAGGAAACCGCCATAGGCGACCGGCAGCCGCTTTCGCAATCCCCCCAGTCTCCCCATATCCTGCTCGTGGTGACAACTGATGATCACGGCGCCGGCCGACAGGAACAACAGCGCCTTGAAGAAGGCGTGGGTGACCAGGTGGAAAATCGCCGCATCAAAGGCGCCGACCCCAAGCGCCAGAAACATGTAGCCGATCTGGCTCATGGTGGAATAGGCCAGGATCCGCTTGATGTCGGTCTGGGCAAGAGCAGCAAACGCCGCCAGCAGCAGCGAGACCGCACCAATCACACCGACCAGCCAAAGCACATCCGGGGCCAGCAGGAAAATGCCGTTCAGCCGCGCGATCAGGTAGACCCCGGCGGTTACCATGGTGGCCGCGTGGATCAGCGCCGACACCGGGGTCGGGCCCGCCATGGCGTCCGGCAACCAGGTATGCAGCGGTAGCTGGGCCGATTTACCCAGGGCCCCGCCAAGCACCAGCAGCGCAACCAGGCTGGCGGTGGGGTCGCCGACCGACCAGACCTCGGAAGCCCGGACCATCACCTGCTGAATATCCAGGGTTCCTAGATCCCGGAAGATCAGGAACAGGCCCAAGGCCAGGAAGACATCCCCGATCCGGGTCACCACAAACGCCTTGAACGCAGCCCGGCCGTTGGCGCTGTCCTGGTAGTAGTAGCCGATCAGCAGGTAACTGCACAGGCCTACACCTTCCCAGCCCAGGAACAGCAGCAAAAGGTTATCCCCCAGCACCAGGATCAGCATGCTGAAGACGAACAGATTCATCCAGGCAAAGAAGCGGGTGACCCCGGCATCCCCCGCCATGTACCAGGCGGCGAACAGGTGGATGAGAAAACCGACGCCGGTAATAACCGCCATCATCACCAGGGCCAAGCCATCCACCGCCAGACCGATGGTTGGCCTGAACGCACCCGCCTCGATCCAGGTCCAGAGGGTAAAGCGCAGGGTTTCGTTGCCGCCGGCATGAAGAGCAATCGCCCAGGCCGTCGCCAACGCCGCCAGTCCGATGCTGGCAACACCGATCATGGAGGCCAGACTAGGACCCAGACGACCACCGGAAAACGCCAGCAGTAGGGTACCGATCAGGGGCAACGTAAACGACAGGGTAACGGCCAACTCCATCATCCGCGCATCCTGCTGGTCAGGTCCAGGTTCAGGGACCGCGCACGCTGGAAGAGCTGAATCATCAGTGCCAGCCCCACCGCGGCTTCAGCAGCGGCCAGGGTAATCACCAGCAGAAACATGGCCTGGCCTTCGGGCTGTTGCCAGGCCGTGGCACCCACCACAAAGGCAAGGGCCGCCGCATTCAGCATGACCTCAAGGCTCATCAGTACGAACAGCATGTTCCGCCTCAGCATCAGACCCGCCAGGCCCAGCACAAAGAGAATGGCGGCCAGGATCAGACCGTGTTCCACCGGGATGCCCGACATCAGTGACCACTCCTGTTCCGTAACGGATTTGAACGACGTCCAACGTGAGAGGCTGCAATCAGCGCCCCCAGTAGCAGCAGCCCCGACAGCTCAACCACCATAAGCCAGGGCCCGAACAGGGTGAGGGCAACCGACCGTGCGGTCAGCAGGTCGCCCTCAATGGCCTGCACCAAATCGCCTCGTATCAGCAGGGTCACCAATACCGCCAGCATGACGGTGGCCAGTAATGTGGGGCCAGCCCAGTGGCGTGGGTGGCGCCAGCCCGCGCTGTCTTCGTCCGGGCCCAGGTTGAGCATCATCACCACAAACACGAACAGGACCATGATGGCACCGGCATAGACGATGATTTCCAGCGCGCCGGCAAACGGCGCACCCAGCGCAAAAAACACCATCGCCACGGCAATCAGCGACACAATCAGGTACACCACCGCATGCACCGGGTTCTTGCCGGTGATCACACCCACGGTGGCCAGTACCGCCACCAGTCCACTCAGATAAAATGCCAGTTCCATGGATTCTCGCCTCCCGGGTTATGGCAACAGAGACCGCACGTCCACCGGTTCCTCCTCATTCAGGGCCTGGCCCTTATCCTTGCCTCCGATGGCCATGCCCGCCACCTTGTAGAAGTGGTAGTCGTGATCCTTGCCCGGCCCGTTGATCAGCAGGTCCTCTTTCTCGTAAACCAGTTCCTGCCGGTCGTACTCGCCCATCTCGAAGTCCGGGGTCAGCTGGATCGCCGAGGTGGGACAAGCTTCCTCACACATGCCGCAGAAAATGCAGCGGGAGAAATTGATCCGGAAGAATTCCGGGTACCAGCGGCCGTCCTCCTGCTCCCCCTTTTGCAGGGAAATGCAGTCTACCGGGCAGGCCACCGCGCAAAGGTTGCAGGCCACGCAGCGTTCCTCGCCGTCGGGATCGCGGGTCAACACGATCCGGCCCCGGTAGCGGGGCGGCATATAGACCGGCTCTTCCGGGTAGTTCACCGTCTCCCGCTTGCGGAAGCTGTGCATGAACACCATTCCGAGGGTCCGCAGCTGGGTCCAGGTCGCCGGTACCAGCCACAACACGGATTTGATGAACGGGACCTTTTCTTTCTCCATGACGGAATCCTCCTCAGCCTTCGGGTGCAACCAGCAGCATCACCGCGCCGGTTACCAGCAGATTGATCAGGGTCAGGGGCAGACAAATCTTCCAGCCAAAGCTCATCACCCGGTCATAGCGGGGTCGCGGCAATGAGGCCCGCAACAGGATGAACAGCACCAGGAAGAAGCCGGTTTTGATCGCAAACCAGAGCGCCGGTGGTAACCAGGGGCCATGCCAGCCGCCAAAGAACAGGGTCACGATGAGGGCGGACACCAGCACCATGCCGACATACTCACCGATAAAGAACAGGCCAAACTTCATGCCGGAGTATTCAATGTGGTACCCATCCGCCAGCTCCTGCTCGGCTTCAGGCTGGTCAAAGGGATGGCGGTGAGTCACGGCAATGCCGGCAATCAGGAAGGTGGCGAAGCCAAAGAACTGGGGAATGATGAACCAGAGCCCTTCCTGGGCAGCGACAATCTCGCGCATGTTGAAGGAACCGGCCAGAGCCACCACCCCCATCAGCGACAGGCCCATGAACACCTCGTAGGAAATGGTCTGGGCCGACGAGCGCAAGGCGCCCAGCAACGCGTATTTGTTGCCACTGGCCCATCCTCCGAGCAGTACGGCATAGACGTTGATGCCCGCCATTGCCAGGAAAAACAGCAACCCGATGTGCAGGTCCGCAATGCCCCATCCGGGCGTTATCGGAACGACGATGAACGACAGCAGCAGGGAGGCAAAGGCGATTATTGGTGCCAGCAGGAAAAGCGGCCGGTCCGCAAACGGCGGAATCCAGTCTTCCTTGAAGAAAATCTTGATCATGTCGGCCACCAACTGGAGAGTTCCAAATGGCCCAACACGGTTGGGGCCGTAGCGATCCTGCCAGAGCCCCAGCAGCCGACGCTCGACAATGGTCAGGGCGGCGCCCAGCAGCACCGCACCCAACAGAATCACCAGGGCCTGGAACATGGCCCAGAGATTCGCCTGCCATTCCGGCGTCAGCCAGCTCATGGGCGCACCTCCTCGCCGGGTGTCGGCGTGGAACCCGGGCCGGCAGTGAGCGTGACCGGACCATTAGCGATACCCGCCGGAACGCTGCCGGCCGGCAGACCCACCAGCCCCCGGGGCCAGTCCACCTGTACCCGGGCCGGCAGCGTGACGCAGGAATGCTCGCCGGTAACCGTAACCAGCCCACCCGGCTCGGCACCCAGTGCCGTGGCATCGGCTTCCGAAAGCAGCAGCACCGGTGACTCCATCCGCTGACGAATGGGCTCCGCCCGGTCAGAAGTCTCCTCGCCGCCGAACAGGCGGGGCAGAACGATGGCCCGGTAATCCGTGTCGGACGGCTGAAAGGCCGCCGGAATGTCACACTCATAGCGATACTGGCCAGGCCACGGCTCGAGTATCCGGATGCCCGGGTCACCCCCGCGCAAATGGCCGCCAACCTCATCAGTGAATTTGTTCCAGGCCTGGGGCGAATTCCAGCCTGGCGCCCAGGCAAACGGCACCTGCTGGTGGGGATGGCGGAAACTGCTGTAGCCCTCCATGGAAAAGGCGAATGCGGTGTCCGGGTCCTGGGGCACCCGGGGCTCACTGACGCTCTGGTTTGCCCGCATGGATGTCCGGCCACTGTATCGGTGGGGCTCACGGGCCAGCCGTAGCCCCTCGATCCGGAACCCGGCACCGGGGGCGGCAGCGGGAATCTTCACGAGGTCCGGGCAGGCCTGGCTGCAGGCCGCCGTTACCTGGTCGAGGGTAATGTCCCCCGGCGTATCGCCGTTCAGTTTGGCCGAGAGCCCGTGCAGCCAACGCCAGCTCTCATGGATCCGGGCTTCCGGGCGGAGATAGCCCGGCTCGAACACCTGGAAGAAGCGCTGAGCCCGTCCTTCCAGGCTCACCAGGGTGCCATCGCCCTCAGCAAAGCTGGCCGCCGGCAGCGAGAAGCTTGCGCGATTCAGCGTGCGGGTACGCTGATGGTCCAGCACCACCAGCGTCTGGACGTTGGCCAGGGCTGCATCGACCCGGGTTTCCGGCAGGCGCTGATAAAGGTCATTCTCAAGGATAACCGCCGCATCGGCGCTTCCGTCTGCCAACTGATCCATTGCCCACTCCAGGGGCTGGCCGCCCAGCAGGGACAGGCCCGTGCTGTTCACCTCCCGGCGAACGAATAACAGCCCGCCCTGGCTGGCCCGCCGGGCGAGCGCCCGGGCAATGTTGCCGGCGGCCCGAATGATGGCCGGAGAATCCAGGGCACCGCCGCTGACCACCAGTGGCCGTTCAGCGGCCATCAGCGCGCCGGCAATCTCCGAAGCACGGGATCGCAGCGTTTCGTCCAGATCAGGCACGTCAGGGGCTGCCGGATCAATGACGTGCGCTACCGCAAATCCGAGCCGGGCGATGTCGTCAGAGGCCAGCGCCAGCCGGTTCCGGGCCAGGGCATCCAGCTCGGTTTCGGCCGGATAGGCAATAAATAGCGGCTGGCGATGGTCCTGGGCCAGGGTTTTCATGGCTTCGGCATTCCATTGGGGGATTCCCAGCTTTGCCGCGTGTTCCGCCGTTGGCGCGGTGATCGCCTGTCGGATAGCAAGGCCAAGCCGCGCCGCGCTCTCCATGGGGTCTTCCCCGAGCAGGAGCACGGCATCGTGTCCTTCCACCTCCCGCAACGTGGGTGCTGGCAGTCCGCAACTGCGGCCCAGGTCATTCATCAGGTCGAGGCAGACCTGTTCGTTCTCATTGATTCCTATGGAAAAGTTGGCTTCACCCACCAGTTCCCGCAGCTGATGATTGCTTTCAAGGCTGGCACGGGGCGAGCCAATACCGATAACCCGACCTGCGTGGCGCAGGGTCTCCGTTATCCGGGCCAGGGCCGTATCCACCCCGAGTTCCTCCGGCTCCTGCTCCGGTTCACGCTCCAGGCCCGACCGGAACTCAGGCACTCTGGGCCGATCCTGCCGGTTCACATAGCCATAGCCGAAACGGCCGAGATCACACAGGAAATAGCCGTTCACCTCACCGTGGTAGCGATTCTCGATCCGCCGGATTTCGCCATAGCGTTCGCCCGGGCTTATGTTGCACCCCACCGCGCACTGGTGGCAGATCCCCGGCGCGAACTGCAGGTCCCACTTGCGGGTGTAGTGCTCGGAGTGGCTCTGATCGGTGAAGACACCGGTCGGGCAGACTTCGGTCAAGTTGCCGGCGAAGCGACTTTCCAGGGTGCCTTCCTGGTGTCGTCCGAAGTAGACATTGTCCTTGGACCCGAAGGCACCCAGGTCAGTCCCGCCAGCGTAGTCGTTGTAGAAGCGCACACAGCGGTAACAGGTGATACACCGGTTCATCTCGTGGGCGATGAAGGGGCCCAGATACTGGTTGCGCCGGGTGCGTTTGCGGAACCGGTATCGGCGGCGATCGTGGCCGGTCATCACCGTCATGTCCTGCAGGTGGCAGTGGCCACCTTCCTCGCAGACCGGGCAGTCGTGGGGGTGGTTGATCATCAGCCACTCCACCACGCTGGCCCGGAAAGCGCGGGCTTCTTCATCCTCAATATCAATGCGGGTGCCGTTTGCCGCCGGGGTCATGCAGGACATCACCAGCATGCCCCTGTCGTCCTCGCTGTCCTTGTACTGGCGCACGGCGCACTGGCGGCAGGCGCCGACACTGCCCATGGCCGGGTGCCAGCAGAAATAGGGAATATCCAGACCCAGGGACAGGCAGGCCTGGAGCAGGTTGTCGGCCCCGCTCACCTCGTAGTTCTGGCCGTCCACGTGAATGGTTGCCATGGCGCCGGTTTACTCCCTGTTGCCCGTCGGTAATCGATTCATACTTCCCCCACCGGTATTGGATCCGCATGGGCCTTGCCCTTCGGGTAGTGAACGCCCTGCTCGAATTCGTGCCGGAAATGCCGGAGCGCGGTTTCCAGGGGCATGGCCGCACCCGGGGCGTGAGCACAAAAAGTCAGGCCTGGCCCGCAGTCTGCCGCCAGCTTGTCCAGCAACTCGATGTCACCAACCTCGCCTTCACCACGTTCCAGGGCCAGCAACAACTTCACGGTCCAGGGCAGGCCCTCGCGGCAGGGCGTGCACCAGCCGCAGGACTCCCGGGCAAAGAACTCCTCCAGGTTGCGCATCAACGAAACCATGCTCTGGTCCTCGGTCACCACGGTGATCAGGCCGGTGCCGAGGCGACTGCCTTCCTTGCCTACGGTGTCGAAATCCAGCGGCAGGTCCAGGTGCTCCGGCAACAGGAATCCGGTACTGGCACCCCCGGGCAACCAGGCCTTGAGTTGTCGATCGTCCCGCAGGCCACTGGCCAGTTCCAGGATCTCCCGACCGGTGGTGCCAATGGGCAACTCCCAGAGACCGGGCCGGTTCACCAACCCCGAGGCGCCGTACAGTTTGGTGCCCCCATCCTCGCTGCGATCCCCGGACAGTTCCTGGTACCAGTCGGCACCCCGCAACATGACCGCCGGCACGTTGCACAGGGTTTCCACGTTGTTCACCACCGTTGGCTTACCCCAGGCCCCGGACTGGCCGGGGAACGGAGGCTTGGCCCGCGGATTGGCCCGGTGGCCTTCCAGGGAGTTAAGCAGGGCGGTTTCCTCTCCGCAGATGTAGCGCCCGGCCCCGGTGTGCAGGGCAATGTCAAAATCAAAACCGCTGCCGGCGATGTCCGGACCGAGCCAGCCGGCTTCCCGGGCTTCGGCAAGGGCCGCGCTGAGCACCCGGGCCGACTCCACGTACTCCCCGCGCAGAAAGATGTAGCCGTATCGGGCATTGTTGGCGAAAGCCGCCAGAATCATGCCTTCAATCAACAGATGGGGCTGCTGTTCCATCAGCAGGCGATCCTTGAAGGTGCCCGGCTCCATCTCATCGGCATTGCAGACGATGTACCCGCGGGGCATGTCACCCCCCTGCAGGGTGAGGCTCCATTTCACGCCGGCGGAGAAGCCCGCGCCGCCACGGCCCCGCACATTGGCCTCCTTCATGGTGGCGATGACTGCGCCGGGATCCCGCCCATTCAGAACCTGCGAGACCGCCTGATAGCCTTCTTTCGATTCGTACTCTTTCAGGCCCACCACCTGACCATCATCCCGAAGCCGCCAGGTTAGCGGATGGGTGTCCGGCGACCGATCGGCACCCGGCTGCAGCAGACGGCTTCTGTAGATCGGGGACTGGCGCTGGCTGTTCACGAATAGCCCTCCAACAAATCTGCAAGGTCCTCGGCCCCAACCGGGCCGTAGACATCATCATCAATCATCAGGGCTGGCCCGCCGTCACAGGCGCCCAGACAGCACACCGGCAACAGGGTGAAACGGCCATCGGCCGTGGTCTCGCCGAAGCCGATGCCGAGACGCTCGCTCAGGGCCTCACGGAGCTGCTCAAATCCGGTCAGGAAACAGGAACTGCTGTCGCACACCAGGATGACATGGCGACCCACCGGCTGCCGGAAAATCAGGCTGTAAAAGGTGGCGACGCCTTCAACACTGGCCGGCCCCACACCCAATACCCGGGCAATGGCCGGAATCGCGTCATCCGGCACCCAGCCATGGCGGCGCTGGACTATCTTCAGGGCCTCAATGCAGGCCGCCTGAGGCTGCTCGTAGTGGCCGGCCTCGGCGCGCATGGCGGCCTCGTCTTCCGGGTGCAGCCGGAAGCCGTCGGTGGTGATGGTCTGTGGTGTCGGAGTCGTTTCCATCATCAACGGTCCACATCGGCCATAACAAAATCGATACTGCCCAGGTGAGCAATCAGGTCCGGCACAAAGCCGCCGCGCATCACACTGGGAATCTGCTGAAGGTGCGGGAAACTGGGCGTGCGGATCCGGGTCCGGTAACTCATGGTGTTGCCATCACTGGTCAGGTAATAGCTGTTGATGCCCTTGGTGGCCTCCACCATCTGCATCGATTCCTGGGGTTTGAGCACCGGCCCCCAGGACACCTGCAGGAAATGGGTAATCAGGGTTTCAATATGTTCCAGCATCCGCTCCCGGGGTGGTGGTGTGGTGAGCGGGTGGTCCGCCTTGAAGTCCCCTGACGGCATGTGGTCGACGCATTGCTGGATAATCCGCAAACTCTGTCGCATTTCTTCAATACGCAGCTGCCCCCGGTCAAAAACGTCGCCCCGGTGCCCCAACGGCACCTCGAACTCGAAATTGTCATAGCCGGAGTAGGGGCGCTGTTTGCGCAGATCAAAATTGCATCCCGTGGCCCGAAGGTTGGGGCCGGTGACTCCCCAGGCCAGGGCTTCGGCCGTGTCAAACGCCGCTATGTTCCGCGTCCTGTCCCGGACCAGAGCGTTCTCCATCATGGCCCGCTCGTATTCCCTCAGCCGGGCCGGCATCCAGTCGAGAAACTCCTGAACCAGCTTTTCCCACCCTTGGGGCAGATCCTGCATCACCCCGCCAATGCGATACCAGGCCGGGTGCATGCGAAAGCCCGTAATCCCCTCAATGACCTTATAGCCACGCTGACGGTCGCTGAAGGTGAAAAACACCGGTGTCATGGCGCCGAGGTCCTGCAGGTAGGTGCCGAGAAACAGCAGGTGGCTGGTAATTCGGAACATTTCCGCCATCATCACCCGGATGGTTTTCACCCGGTCCGGCACCTCGATGCCGGCCAGCTTCTCCACCGCCAGCACATAGGGCAGGTTATTCATCCCCCCGCCGGTGTAATCGATGCGATCGGTGTAGGGAATGAAGCTGTGCCAGGACTGACGCTCGGCCATTTTCTCCGCGCCCCGGTGGTGGTAGCCAATGTCCGGCACGCAATCGATGATCTCCTCACCGTCCAGTTGCAGGACAATACGGAAGGCACCGTGGGCCGAGGGGTGATTGGGCCCCAGGTTCAGGAACATGAACTCCGCGCCGTCCCGCTCTCTGGCCATGCCCCAGGCTTCGGGCACGAACTGGAGCGCTTCCTGCTCGGTCTGCTGGCCCTCCACCGTCAGAGTGTAGGGATCGAATTCCGTCGCCCGGGCGGGGTAATCCTTGCGCAGGGGGTGTCCCGACCAGGTGGGCGGCATCAGGATGCGTTCAAGATGCGGATGGCCGGAAAAGCTGATGCCGAACATGTCCCACACTTCCCGTTCGTACCAATTGGCGGCCGGAAACACCCCGGTGGCGGTGGGCAGACTCAGATCCTCATCGTTCAGGGCCACCTTGAGCATGATGTCGCGGTTCCGGGTTATCGACATCAATTGATAGAACACCGTGAAATCCGAATCCGGCAGGCCCTGGCGGTGGTCGCGCAGCCGCTCGTCGGTCGCTGACAGGTCGTACAGCAGATCGTAGGGTGCATCCAGGCTCTTCAGATAGCCCAGGATATCGGTCAGTGCCGCCCGCAACACCCAGAGCACAGGCATGCCGGTGCGGGTCTGCTGGCAGTGCAGCACACCCTCGCCAAAGTCCCGTTGCAGGACTTCGACCAACTCAACATCGGCATTGTCTGCGCTATTGCTCATGCTCGTGGTTTGACTCCTGATCATCAGCTGTAAACGACGGCAAGTGGCTTTATAGCTTGTCGGGGCTCCTCAATTCCGTGGCCTGGATTCGCTGGTCCCGCCATTTTTCCCGCTGCGATGGCATCTCAGCCCGGTAAACGCCCTGGTCACCCACCACCCAGGACAATGGCCGGCGTTCCTCCTGGATGGAGTCCTGCAACAACTGCAAACCCTGCAAAAAGGCCTCAGGACGGGGTGGACAGCCGGGCACATACACATCAACCGGCAGGAATTTATCCACCCCCTGCACCACCGAGTAGATGTCATACATACCGCCGGAGTTGGCGCAGGAGCCCATGGAAATCACCCATTTCGGCTCAAGCATCTGGTCGTAGAGCTGCTGGATAACCGGAGCCATCTTGATGAAGCAGGTGCCGGCGATCACCATGAAGTCTGCCTGCCTGGGCGACGCCCGGATCACCTCCGAGCCGAACCGGGCAATATCGTGGGGCGAAGTAAACGCGGTGGTCATCTCCACATAGCAACAGGACAGCCCAAAGTTGTAGGGCCATAAAGAGTTTTTCCTGCCCCAGTTCACCGCTGAGTTGAGTACCTCACTGAGCTTGCCGGTAAACACATTGCGCTCGAGTTGCTGTTTCACTGGATCCTCGGTTTTTTCCCGACGATCAACCGGGTAACGGGCGTTGCCTTCCGTCGGATCCTCAGCCCGGGTCAGGGTATAGGCCATGGATGCCTCCATTAATATTCACACCGCCATCACGACCTGGCACCCAAAAGGCCAGGAGCTTCAGCGGATACGTGGCTAATTGCCGGGTTTGTCTGCCGGCCCGGATTGCGGGGCCCAGTCCAGGGCGCCGGTGCGGCTGTCATAGACGAGACCGGCCAGCAAGATAAAGATGAACACGGCAGCACCCCAGAACCCGGTCCAGCCAACATCGCGGATGACAATGGCCCAGGCAAACAGGAATACCGCTTCGATATCGAAGATCACAAACAACATGGCAACCAGATAGAACTTGACGGAAAAACGCTGGCGCGCGCTGCCGGCACCGACAATACCGGACTCAAACGGAATGGATTTGCTGATGCCGCGGCTGCGCCCGCCAAGAACACTCGACGCCCCCACCATAAAGGCGCAAAGACCAGCCACCGCAACGATGAAAAACCCCGTGGCCCAGTATTCGGCAATGCCATTCACCACGTTTTCCAACATGTGCTCCCCTCTCAACTGGCAGACAGCGGCTGTTTTTTAATCACTTCTTATAAAACCTAGCAACAGCCTCGGGATTGCACAAACATGGACGGATAAGTGAGTGCGGAATGCGTGGAGTGGAGCGGGTGAAGGGAATCGAACCCTCGTATGCAGCTTGGGAAGCTGCCGTTCTACCATTGAACTACACCCGCAGAATACCTTCCGCTACGGCAATATAAGCGGACTTGCCTCGGCCCGGCAAGTCCCTGCGACGGTATTTTTCCGTCGCAGGCCACGGGGCGGTCCTGCTATGCTTACACACTGACGGACGGAGATTTGATGGACCCCACCTTTACCCTGATTGGCGCCCTGATGCTGGTTATCAGCATCGTACTGAGCCCGCTTTCAAGCCGGGTCGGTATGCCTGTACTGCTGATTTTCCTGATCGTCGGGATGATGATGGGAGAAGACGGGCCTGGCGGCATCAGCTTCGACAATTTCGAACTCGCCTTTGTGATTGCCAACCTGGCACTCGGAGTCATCCTGCTGGATGGCGGCATGCGCACCCGGGCGGAAACCTTCCGTGTGGGTCTGCGGCCGGCGTTGATGCTGGCCACCTTCGGTGTGTTCCTGACCGCCGGCGGCGCAGGCCTGGTGGCCTGGTGGGTCTTCGACCTGCACTGGCTCACGGCCCTGCTGATTGGCGCGATCATTTCTTCCACCGATGCGGCCGCCGTGTTTTCGTTACTCCAGGGCCGGGGGCTGCACCTCAATGAACGGGTCAGCGCGACCCTGGAAATTGAGTCCGGCAGCAACGACCCGATGGCCATTTTCCTGACCCTGATGCTGGTCACCATGATTGCCAATAACAGTCACGACGGCGGCTGGACAGCGCTTGTCATGCTGATCAAGCAGTTCGGCATCGGTGCCGTCGCCGGGCTGATTGGTGGTCATGTGGTGGTACAGCTGGCCAACCGCATCCGTTTGACTCCGTCCCTGTATCCTCTGCTGGTGGCCGCAGCTGGCATCGCCGTGTTTTCCGGCACCAACGCCATTGGCGGCAGCGGTTTCCTGGCCATCTATCTGACCGGCGTGGTGATCGGTAACCGTCCGGTGCGGATGATGCCGATGATACTCCAGGTCCACGATGGTCTGGCCTGGTTGTCGCAGATCAGTCTGTTCCTGATTCTCGGTTTGCTGGTCACGCCGTCCGATCTCTGGCAGCTTGCCGGGGCCGGCTTGATCCTGGCACTGACGCTCATACTCCTGATTCGCCCGCTCACAGTGTTGGTTACCCTCTGGCCTTTCGGCTTCAACCGCCGGGAACTGGGTTTTATCAGCTGGGTCGGCCTGCGCGGAGCGGTTCCAATCGTGCTGGCGCTGTTTCCAGTTATTGCTGGTCTGCCCGACGCGCAACTGATCTTCCACGCCGCGTTCTTCATTGTTCTGGTGTCACTGGTCGTGCAGGGCACCACCATGGCGCCTCTGGCTCGCAAACTGGGGTTGGAAGTCCCCGCCGGCGAGGATCCATACCGTCGCCTTCCCCTGGACGTGCCTGCAACCGGTGACCATGAACTTATGTTGTTTCCGTTACGGGGTGATAGCTGGAAAACACCCCGTCCCCTGGGGCAGCTCCGCCTTCCCTCCAATACGGCGATTGCCGGTGTGTTCCGCAAGCGCGAGTGTTACCAGCCAAGCCCTGAAATGGAGATTTTCAGCGGCGATGTCATCGCTATGTTTGCGACACCATCGGACCTCTCGGAACTTGGCAAGGCGCTCAGTGGCCGCCAGGCACCCAAGCACCTGGCCGAACGTGCCTTCTTTGGCGACTTTGTCCTCAATGGCGACGCGTTGTTGGGAGACGTAGAGCAGGTGTACGGTATTGAGTTCGATGAGCTTCCTCCCGAACTGTCACTGGCTGAATGTTTCGCACGACGCACCAAGGGCCATCCGGTTGTCGGTGACAAAGTGATTCTCGGCCCCGTCACCCTGGTTGCCCGCGCGACCGACGCCGACCGAGTCACCAAGGTTGGCCTGAAAATGGACAGCTCGGAAAACCGGCGGCTCGGTTAATGCCTGACCAAAAAAGTTAACAAAACCCCTTAACAATCTTGCGGTCGGCTATGCTATAAACTGTGCCAAACCAATATTAATCATTAGTAACGTATGCCCATGACTGTTCGGATGCCGCTTTTTTTGTTCATGTTTGCCGTTTGCCTTGTGGCACCGTTTTCCGGTGCATCGGCGACTGAAATGCTGGCACGTGCGGAAACACGGATGCCTGAAGATAAGCCCTCACTGGATCAGGCCCTGGCCATCAATAAAGTACTCGTGCGTAAGAGCGAACGCCGTTTGTACCTGATGGATGACCAGGAAGTCGTGCGCAGCTACCGTATCTCACTGGGAGAAAACCCGGAAGGACACAAGCTGTACGAAGGGGACGAGCGCACTCCCGAGGGAGACTATCAGCTGGATTGGCGCAATGCCGGCAGTGACTTCTACAAATCGATTCATATCTCCTACCCGAACGAACGGGACAAGGAACTGGCGCAAGCCTGGGGACTCGATCCGGGTGGCAGCATCATGATTCACGGCTTGCCAAACGAGGCGGGGGATATGGCGTTTGCCTACACCGGCCTGGACTGGACCAACGGCTGCATTGCCGTCACCAACGAGGAAATGGATGAGATCTGGAGCCTGGTATCCGATGGCACCCCGATCAGTATCCTTCCGTGACACGTTCGGAATGCCCTTGATCACTGGATTCAGCTTTCCTTTTTATTAAGTTGTTGTCATAAGGGCAGAACTTTTACGTATCCTTAGTTAACATTTCCCCGTAGAGTGTTTTACACTGTTTAACGACTCCGGTAGTCAAAGCCTATCGGGCCTGGTTTGACAGGATGTCATCTGACTGGCTTCTGGATCACAGGAAATAAAACGACCAATAAGGGGAAAAGATATGCGTAAACTGACGATCGCAGGGTTTGCACTGGCCACCGCACTGACAGCAGGTTGTGCTTCTAACCAGGCAGCCATCGACGAAGCAAATGCAAACGCAAGCTCCGCCGAGCAGACTGCTGAAAATGCCCTGAACACCGCCAACAGCGCTTCCAGCGCTGCACGTTCTGCCCAGCAGACTGCAGACGAAGCACTGGCCGCTGCGAAAGCTGCCCAACAGGCTGCTGACGAAGCAAACGAGCGTGCCAAGCGTATGCTCGAGCGTGCAAGCCAGAAGTAAGGCTGATACGTCATAAAAAAGGCCGGAGCAATCCGGCCTTTTTTATGTCTGCAATTTTGCGATTATTCCCCGGGGTCCGGATCCTTCGGTTTGTTAAGCCCCTGCTTCTGTTTCTCCATAAACGTTTTCATCATGTCCATAGGCAGCGGGAATACTATGGTTGATGAATTGCTGGTGCTCATATCCGCCAGGGTCTGCAGATATCGAAGCTGCATTGCACCTGAGTTCGCTGACATCACCTCGGCTGCCTCCACCAGTTTTTTCGATGCCTGTAATTCACCTTCGGCATGGATGACCTTGGCGCGCCGTTCACGCTCTGCCTCTGCCTGACGGGCAATGGCGCGGATCATGGACTCATTCAGATCAACGTGCTTGATTTCCACGTTAGCCACTTTGATGCCCCACTCCTCGGTCTGCGTATCAATGATCTCCTGAATATCGTTATTGAGTTTGTCACGCTCCGATAACATCTCGTCCAGATCGTGTTTACCCAGCACCGAACGCAGGGTTGTCTGGGCCAACTGACTGGTTGCCGCTGCGAAATCCTCCACGCGGATGATCGAACGTTCGGGGTCCACCACCCTGAAATACAGTACGGCGTTTACCCGCACGGTGACATTGTCCTTGGAAATCACATCCTGGCTCGGCACATCCAGGGTAATGACCCGAAGATCCACGCGGATAATCTGTTGGATACCGGGAATAACGATGATCAGGCCGGGGCCTTTCACGCCCTGAAACCGGCCCAGGAAGAACACCACACCTCGCTGGTATTCAGGCAGGATCTTGATCGCTGACCCAAGGATCAGAAGCAGCACCACGGTGGGCGCCAGATAAGGAATCAGATCTCCGAATATCATACTGCCTCCTTCGTTTATTTATTGCTTCGTCGTATCTTCCGGCTCCACCACCACCGTCAGCCCTTCCATTGCCGTGACATTCAGCTCATCACCGGTCTTGACCGGTGAACTGCTGGTGGCGTTCCAGCGTTCGCTGCTCATGCGAACGTGGCCTTGGTAGCGACCTTCCCTGGACTCGAAATCATCAAGGGCCAGGGCATGCTCGTGGGAAATCTGTTCCGGGCCAGTGACCGGATGCCGCTTCCGCAGACCGATTAACCGCATGGCCGTCCACAGGATAAACCCGCCGGCAACGGCCGCGGTTCCACCAACCATCGGCAGCGAAATATCCCGATGACTGCCATCCATTAAAATCACCGAGCCAATAACAAAGGCAATAATCCCTCCAATACCCAATATGCCGAAACTGGGCATGAAAGCCTCGCCGACGATGAAGGCCAGCCCCAGCATGATCAACGCCAGACCGGCATAGTTCACCGACAGCACCTGGAAAGCGAACAGGGCCAGGATCAGACAGATAGCGCCGATAACACCGGGGAAAATGGCACCTGGATTAGAGAGTTCGAAAATAATGCCGTAGAACCCGATGATCATCAGGAAATAAGCGACGTTGGGATTAGTAAGGACTGACAATAGGCGAGTACGCCAATCTGGCGCTGCACGGACCAGCTCGAGGTTTGCCGTGGCCAGGGCCATATCCCCACCTGCCATCCTTACCGTGCGGCCATCTATCTGTCTCAGCAGGTCGGGCAGGGTACTGGCAACCACGTCCACCACGTTCCTTTCCAGGGCCTCTGTGGAACCCAGGTTCACCGCCTCGCGCACAGCTTCTTCCGCCCAGTCGGCATTGCGGCCGTGACGTTCCGCCAGGCCACGGATATAACTGACAGCGTCTTCCAGTACCTTGCGTTCCATGGCCGTCCCGCCACGGCGTTTGCTGTCATTTTCACCGGCTTCCTTAGCGGAATCACTGTCTGAATCAGTTTCTTTGGCGTCCTCGGTTTTCTTTTCAGACTCTTCGGCAGGCGGTTCATCCATACCCGGAACCCCACCCATCTGGACCGGCGTCGCGGAACCCAGATTGGTCGCCGGCGCCATGGCAGCAATATGACTGCCATAGAGAATATAGGTGCCAGCACTCGCCGCCCGGGCCCCTTCGGGCGAGACATAGGTAGCAACCGGCACGGATGAGCCAAGGATTTTCTTGATGATTCCGCGCATGGACTCCATCAACCCTCCGGGAGTGTCCATCCGGATAATGACGAGTCCGGCGCCTTCAGATTCCGCACGCTCTATGCCACGCACCACGTAATCCATGGTTGCCGGCCCAATGGCACCTTCAACAGTCAGCACCAGCGCGGTATTGGAGGCTTTATCCTGCGCATACACGGAATAGGTCAGGGAACCCAGCGCCAGCAGGGTACCGATCAGGAATACTATCAGGGATGCGGAGAATCCCCTGGAGGACAGTGATCTCATGGGACGGCCTGTCTTCATTAACTCCTCCCCGGATCAACGCGATGGGTCAGAATATTTGAGCTATCACCAATACTCGCTTTTTCACTTTCTCATTAATCTCAATATGAATATAGCCCGGATACAAGGTTGTGACTCCGGTTGGCCACTTTTGTTTCATCAGCTCAGAACCAGAGCCGCGGCTCTTTTCCCTTGTCGGCGGCCGCCGGCTTTTCCACGTTAGTGTCATCCGATGCAAGCTGACGGGCCCGGACCCGCTCACCCACCATAGTGGGAATGCCATCCGCCTGATCGACGGCGAGTTCTATTGCGCGCCGCTGGATTTCAACCTCGGGTCGGCGCTGGAGGAAGCTGTCCAGTGCTGCTGTGACCTCCTGCCACAACCACTCCCGGTCCTGATCGCTGTATTCTTCATGGGGACGATGCACTTCCAGCCAGACTTCACCACCGGACAGGCCAATCTTCACGGGCTGCTTGATTACCCGAACCGGCGTGCCTTTGCTGACCTGATAAACGAAGCGTGAAATGTCCTCGTTGTACATGCGGAAGCACCCATGGCTCACCTGCATACCCACCCCGAACTGCTTGTTGGTGCCATGGATCAGGTAGCCTTCCTCACTCAGCATCAGGGCATGGCTGCCAAGCGGATTATCGGGGCCAGCGGGGATCATTCTTGGCAGGTAGTCACCAGAGGCTGCGTATTCGGCCCGAATACTGGCTGGCGGGTACCAGGCCGGAGATTCCAGCGGCATGGTGACTTCCGCATCGGTCAGCGGTGACGGGTTGTCATCGGTGCCCACCCCGACCGGGTATACCTGTACGCCCTGGTCGGTGAAGTAATAAAGCCGGTACTCCGCCAGGTTGATGACAATGCCCTTACGCTCAACATCGGGCAGGACGTACTGACGGGGTAGCGTGATGCGTGTACCGTCGCCCGGCAACCAGGGGTCGACACCGGGATTGGCTTTCACCAGTTCCAGATAGCCCAGGCTCAGATCATTCCCAATGGCTGCGAAGGTGTCCTCATATTTTGTCGTAAACACGGACAGCGAACCGGCAATATCCCCATCAATGGCAAACGTCGGCACCCGCGGGCTGCGATCCGGCGCTTCCGCAGCATCAATGATCCGGGTCTTGTCCTGTTCCGCCCCGTAGGCACCACAGGACAGAACAAGGCCGACGGTCATCAATGCCAGAACTCGTTTACTCCACATAACCATTATCCACACCACAAAGAAATCCGCTTGATCGGACACTCAGGCCGAAGCCAGAGTCGCCCAGACCGTTGCAATCGCCAGGACAACAAACAGAACACTGGCACCAATACGGGCCGTTGCCAACGGCAGACGATCCATTAACCATTTCCCCGCCATAATAACCGGAATGTTCGCCAACAGCATCCCGACGGTTGTACCGATAATAACCCAGACGGTTTCTGTGAATCGCGCCGCCAGCACCACGGTTGCCACCTGGGTCTTGTCGCCAATCTCGGCAATAAAGAACATCACAGTGGTGGCCATGAAAGCCCCCATGCCAAGGAACTTCGAATCGTCGCTGTCATCCTTGTCCGGAATCAGCAACCACAGAGCAATGGCGACAAAGCTTACGGCCAGAATCCAGGGCAGCCAAGTCTCTGGTATCCATTCGGCGACCCAGGCTCCCAGCATGGCCGAAAGCGCATGATTCAGAACCGTGGCGACAAAAATACCAAGAATAATGGGTAATCGCTGAGCGTAGCGGGCCACCAGGAAAAGAGAAAGCAGCTGGGTCTTGTCACCAATTTCGGCGATGGCAACGGCGAGGGTCGAAGATAGAAATGCGTCCATGAAAAGTTCCGATCAAATTGAATTTACGCTCGCATTCGCCATACCGGTACGGCGGCCACCGCGACGAACACTGCCACCAGCCACCAGGCCGAATGAAAGGCTCCGATGGTGGGGATACCCCCGGCGTGGTCCCCGAACTCAATGGTCAGGGCGACGATGTTCACACCATAGGCACCGCCAAGTTGCCGGGTAAAGTTAATGGTACTGGAGCCCGCCCCCAATTCATGAGCCTCAAGCGGATTCAGGGCACCAGTCGACAACGCAGGCAACATGAAACCCAGGCCAACCCGCCCGAGAATGGTCCACAAAGCCAGCCAGCCAAACGCGAGATCCAGATCTGACAGCGCGAACAATACCGCTGATGTCGCAAACAGCGCCATACCGAAGACGACCAGAGCGCGGGCGCTGTGTTTATCCGCCAGACGCCCCGCCAGCGGAAACGTCATGCCCAGGGCAATGCCCGCCGGCAGCATCAGTAGCCCCGCCTCGGTGGCCGAGAAATTCAGGGCAGTTTGTACGAACAGCGGCACCAGATAGGTGGAACCAAACAACGCCAGCCCTAGAGCGAGCGCGCCAAGATTGGCGTAGAGGAATACCGGCTGGCGCAGAAGACGGAGATTCAGCAGCGGATGGCTGGTCCTGCGTTCACGCCAAACGAAAAGTGACAAAGTCGTCACAGCCACCAGGCCTTCAAGCATTAGCCAATAGCGACTTTCGGCCGCACTTTGCAGCCGATTCAGCGCGTCCAGGGACACCGCAATGGTGGAGCCAAGCAATAACAATCCGGGTAAGTCAAAACGATAGGGAGCAGGCCGCGACACCGGCAGCGGCAGAAAGCGCCAGGCCATGAACACGCCCAGCAGGGTCACCGGCGCAGGTGCAAACATCACATAGCGCCAGTCCAGCTGATCCACCAGAAAACCACCCAGAACCGGGCCCAGCGCAGGTGCCAGGATGACGCCCATGCCGTAAATTCCCATCGCCTGGCCACGACGCTCCTGAGGAAAAATACGGAACACCAGATACATCCCCATGGGCTGCATCAATCCGGCCATGGCACCCTGGCCAATACGGGCGGCGATCAATTGTTCCGGCGATGAAGCAAATCCGCCTGCCAGAGAAATCAGGCTGAACAGGGCCATGGCGGTTGCCAGGGTCTTGCGGAGACCGAAGTGATCAAGCAGCCAGCTGGAAGTCAGCATGGTAGTGGTCATGGCGGCAATGAAGCCGGTTGCCAACCAGTGGACCTGACCCTGGCGAATACCGAACTCCAGCATGATATCGTGCAGCGCCACGTTGACCACCGTGGCACTCAGTACCGTCGCCATGGTACCAAGCATTACCGTGAACACCGCCAGCCAGCGCCAGCGCTCACCATACCGGGCCTTCAGCTCCTCTACCGTATTATCACCCAGAGCCAACACTCCTCAGAACAGGGTCGGTGTTTTCTACTTCTGCTTTTCTGCGTTTTCCATGATCTTGTGGAATACTTTGATCGCGCACTCGATTTCCTTGTCGGGAATCCCCTCCAGCATTTCTTCCCGCAGCTTCGCGGCACGCACGGTCAGATCTTCCATAAAGGCGCGACCGTTATCGGTCAGGTGCAGGCGCCGGGCACGGCGATCATTGGGACAGGGCCGGCGTTCAATGAGGCCCTGCTGCTCAAGGCTGTCCAGCAAGCGAACCAGGGTCGGGTTTTCAATGGCCATCAGGCTGGCCAGTTCACGCTGGGTCAAACCTTCGCCGCCTTCCCTGAGGTAGACCATGGTGGTCCAGCGAGCCTGAGTCACTCCCAGATCTTTCAGGCGCTCATCCAGCAACTTACGCCAGCGACGGGTAACCCGGGCAACGGCAAAGGGAAACTGATCTCTCATGGTCGGGGACTCCGGTTGGGGCTTAATAATCATGGAATGCTAACAATAGTAAGCTAACCATTGAAATGAAAACAGATGTGGATACCGAAACAGTATTGGGGAAAACCGAAAGGCGGACCCGGAAGGCCCGCCAGGACAGGTACTTGCAAACTCAGCCGGTCTGACGAAGCTGCTCTTCTTCCTGCATCTCCACGACCTCGGGCGACTCGTGGAACTCCTCGTTGCGGGGATCTATTTCGGTCAGCACGACAGACGTTTCCGGCATTGCCGGTACGAAATGCTCCTGTTGCTCCACAGGCACATCGTCGGTATGGCTGATCCGGTAACTGGTTACCACCGCCAGCAACACCAGGAACCCGGCGTTGCCGAGGAACAACCCCCTCGGCCCCAACACGCTGACAAGCTCCGCCATGACAATCGGCCCGATCACGCTACCAATGCCGTAGCTGAGCAATAGGGTCGCACTGGCAGCCACAATGCGATGACTGTCCATCCGGTCATTGGTGATCGCCACCGCAATCGGATATACCATGGCCGACAAACCGGTAAACAGACCTACCAGTATCGTCAGCAACCACAACTTGTCCACCCCCAGCACACCAACCAGAACCGCTGACGTTGCGGCGGTCAACGCTACCCAGCACATCACCCGACGCCGGTCAAAGCGGTCACACACACGACCAAGAGGCCACGCCAGCAGCATTGCCGCAATGATCGCGCTGGCCATAAAGGTGGACGTCCGGGCGACATCCAGCCCCACCAGGGTCGCGTATACCGGGCCAAGCGCATAGAACGAGCCGATCAGCACGCCACAGATCAGGGCCCCGGCAACACCACTGAAGGATTCCCGCGCAAGTTTGAAAAACGACATTCGTTCAACCTGCTCAATGACCGGCGCCTCCATTGTGGTCAGGGAAAGAGGGACCAGCGCCAGCACGAGCAACACCGCCGCCAGCGAGAACGGCATGAAGTTCGCCGGATCACCGATGTTCACCACCAGCTGGCCACCGGCGGCAGACAGGTAAAAAACAAACTGGTAAACCGCAAACAGGGCCCCCCGGTTGGCATTGGTGGCACGACTGCTGAACCAGCTCTCGATCACCACCAGTACACCCGCCATGCTGAACCCTGACAATACCCGCAGGATCGCCCAGAAAATCATGGAAATGGCCATGGGATACATCAATGATGCCACTGCAGCCACAGCGGCGAACACGGCAAAAGTCCGAATGTGGCCGACACGGGCAATGACCCTCTGGACATAGAGGGTGCCAAGCACAAAACCGATGGAATAGCAGACCAGGACCCAGCCAATAACGTTCGGCGCCACCGATTCAATACTCAGCCGGATGCCCAGCAAGGTCATCAAAAACGCGTTGCCGCTGACCAGCAGGATAATACTGAGTATCAACGCAGAGAGGGACGTGACCATACGGGTCATCAGGCTAGCTCCGGACAATGCTGGCGAAGGGTCATGGGATGTGACAAAACATAGCAGCAAGGGCCGTTTTTTGCCGGTGCGAATTAGACCAGCACGCATTCTTTGTGGCTACTAAGCATTTCCCGCAATCGTTCCACAGTCTGGCATTATGGCCAACCATACCCTCCGAACACGCAGCATGGCTGCCTTTGACATTGTTTTACATTAAGGTGACGTAACAGAACTGCCTGCTTTGAGCGGGTAATATTGTCCGAGCTATTCACTAAACCCGTGAGCGCCTGTTATGAAAAAAACGGACTGGCCCATCCGGTGGGATCTGCTGCTTCGCTACCGCCTGATTGAAATTATTGCCTTGTGGGAAGGACGGCTGACAACCAACCACATCTGTCACAGCTTTGGCATTGGGCGGCAGCAGGCCTCCAAGGATATTAACACCTATTTGCGGGAGCTCGCTCCCGACAACCTGGTCTATGACCGACACCTGAAAGGCTATGTACCGGCCGAAAACTTCAGCCCGGTCGTCACTCTTGGCCACGCCAGTGAGTACCTGGATCTGTTGGCCCGCCAGGAACACCTGAGTGATACCTTTGAGACACTGAACATCAGCCTTCCGGACAGTACAGTTGTACAAGGCCCCCATCGGGTGGTTCAACCGGATGTCATGCGGGCCGTTGTCACGGCAACCCGGCACGGGCGTCAGCTAAGAGCCGGCTACGCCTCCCTGGCGCAACCCGGCATCAGTCAGCGTACCCTGGAGCCTCACACTCTGGTCTGCGTTGGCCATAACTGGCACCTGCGAGCCTGGTGCGAAACCACCGGGGAATTCAGTGATTTTGCCCTGAGCCGATTCCGGGGCGAGCCGGAAGCGGTACGCCTGCGGTCTCGCCGCACGGTTCACCAGGATGACGAATGGAATCGCGAACTGACTCTGGTACTGACGCCGGACAGCCGCCTGAGCAAGGAGCGCCAGGATATCATTGCCACTGACTACGGCATGACCAATCACCGCCTGGAACTGACCACCCGTGCGGCCCTGGCTCCCTATGTACTGTCACGGCTGGGGGTAGCGGTGGACACGCCCCACCCGGACCCCCTGGTCCAGCAACTGGAGCTGGCCAACGCGGAACAGGTGGGCCGGGGCACCCTACACCAGCAAAAAACCGTGAAAGCGGTGGCGGGGCTTTGCTAGAATCGGCGGGTGACCTCTCATACCGCTTGCCTGACCGCCCTGTTAACCACCCTGATGCTATGGCTGCCTGCCGCAGCAGCTGCAGATAGCTGTGGTACCCCTGCAACCGCCATCTCTCAGGTCCAGGGACGGCTGGCCCAATCTCCCCTGAAGGGCCAGCAGATTTCTGTTGAGGGCATCATCACCCTGGATTCCCGTCAACAGGGCGGCTTCAAGGGCTTTTACCTGCAACAGGCCGATACGGAAACAGATGACGACCCGACCACGTCCGAAGCCCTGTTTGTCTACACCAACCGAACAACCGGCCAGGTCGGCCATCGGGTACGGGTAAGCGGCAGGGTCAAGGAATTCCATGGCCTGACGGAGCTGACCAACATTCAGCTGCTGGAAGACTGTGGCAAAGCCACGCTGCCGGCCCCCATTACCATTCGTCTGCCCTGGCCCGGCGATCACGCCCCGGAACACCTGGAAAACATGCGCATTGCCGTGGTGGCGCCGCTCACTGTCATCGACAATTACAACCTCGCCCGCTACGGTGAGCTGACCCTGGCCAGCACGCCACAGAGCATTCCGACGGAGAGCCTGCCTCCCGGTCCCGAAGCGGCCCAGCTGCACGAACGCCAGCGGTTACACCGGCTATTACTGGACGACAACCACGGTATTCGGCATCCAGATCCACCCCCCTGGCCGACTCCGGCCCTGACGGCGAATAATACCGTTCGTGCCGGTGATACCGTCAGCCAACTGGACGGCGTTCTCGATTACCGTTTTGGCGGCTGGCGTCTCCAACCGATTACCCGGCCCCGCTTCCACTCGGACAACCTCCGACCGCAGGCCCCTGAAAGGGCAAAGGAAACCACCCTGAGAGTGGTGACCCTGAACCTGGAAAACTACTTTAACGGTGATGGTCACAACGGCGGATTCCCCACGCCACGCGGCGCCGAGACACCCGAACAGTTCGCACGGCAGAGCCACCGCCTGGCGGCAACGCTGACCGCCCCCGATCCGGATATCGTTGCGGTCGCCGAACTGGAAAACGACGGGCATGATGAAAACAGCGCCATAGCAACACTGGCACGGGCTCTGGGCCCCGACTGGCGCTACGTGGTTTCCAGGGATGCCTCGGGCAATGACGCCATTCAGACCGGTTTACTTTATCGTTCAGACCGCGTGGAACTGTTGGGTCGGGCAGACAGACTGAGTGCCGGTCCATATCACAGGCTGGGGCGCCGCCCGCTGGCCCAGATCTTTCGGCCACTGGGCCAGGCGGCCAGTGTGCGTATTATTGTTTCTCACCTGAAATCAAAGGCCTGCCACGGAGCCAGCGGCCCCGAACGTGACCAGGGCGATGGTCAGGGTTGTTATAACCAGCGTCGGACCAACGCAGCCCGGGCACTGGTGCAATGGGCAGAGGAATTGCCCGGCACCCGCGGCCTGGTCGGCACACTCATTACCGGAGACCTGAACAGCTACACCCGGGAAGAGCCGCTGACAATCTTTCGGAACGCGGGCTACACCAGCATGGTGCACCACTTCCACCCCTGTGACACCACAGGCTGCAAACAGGCCACTTATCGTTATAAGGGCCGCCACGGTAGTCTGGATTACGCACTGGCCTCGGAAACCCTGACACCAAGAGTCACCGGCGCGTGGAACTGGCCAGCCAATGCCGATGAACCAGGGGCTCTGGGTTACCAGGGTTCCGTACAAGTCCCCGAAACCTCTCCCTGGCGCTCTTCCGATCACAACCCGGTGATCACCGATCTCGCTCTCTGAGCCCCTGCTCCACAATTGCTCGGCTGCCGCCAGTATCTGGCGGCAAGGCCATCGTCCATCCTTGTCATAACGGTACACTGGCTTTATCCCATGACATCGGAATACAACAATGAAAGTACCTGCCCCGAATCTCTGGCCCCTCGCACGCACCAGCCAACGCTGGATGCTTCAGGCAAAACGAAAGGAAGTCATGATTGATGGCCACCGCATGGTCTATCTGGAGCGCGGAACGCCAGCGCCCGACAAACCCACGGTGCTGCTGATCCACGGTTTCGCCGCGATGAAAGAGAACTGGGCATTCTGGTTGCAGAAACTACCCCGGGACTGGCACATATTGGCGCCTGACCTTCCCGGCCTGGGTGAGAGCGACTATCGCTCCGATGCCAGCTACCGTTACGAAGCCCAGGCATTAAGACTGCGCGACTGGCTGTCGAGCTTTCCCTCCGACAATATTCACATCGCCGGCAGCTCCATGGGCGGAGCCATTGCCGCTATTCTCGCTCACCGCATGGAACCCGCACCCCGCTCCGTGACACTGCTCAACAGTGCCGGCATACCGGAACACGCCGACGTGGATATCGATGCGCCGTTCGAATCCGACCGGGACGACATACTGATCCCCAGGGATTGGTCCGGTGTCTATCGCATGTTCAACAGCGTCGGTAATGGCAAGCCAACGGCCATGGGTCTCGCAATGACCGGCCTGCTGGGCCCGGACCTGCTGCAACGCAGTGATGCGCTGCGACATATATTCGACGATATGCTGGCCGATGCGCTGGCACCGGCCCGTTACCTGGGCACGGACACACCACCGCTGCAGGTCCAGTGGGGCGATCGCGATGTCATCACCCCCACCTGTTGCGTGGATTGGTTTCGCACCGTCACGCCGGACGCCGAAATCCACATGTTCCGAGGCGTTGGGCACCTTCCAATGCTGGAAAACCCCGGGCGCTCGGCAGCCACGCTGGCCGATTTCGTTCACCGCCACCAACACTGATTGGCCTGTATGGCCTCTTGACCCGTCACTGAAGTCATGGGGCTGGGCCAGGGTAGCGGTCATAATCGGGTCTAAATGTCGTCCCCTTACATAACAAAAACAGCATAAAACGAGGAAAAACCATGCGCGCCTCAGTATCGACTGTTCAGGATCTGGGCATGCCGGCCATATACCTGCACCTGTTGGCAGAGCTCCTCAACACCATAGGTGTTGATGAAAGGGCCCTCCTGCTGCGTGTCGGTCTCGACCCGGCCCGCCTGAAGTCCACGGACCTGCGAGTCAGCCAGGCCCAGGCCAGTGAATTTGTTACCCGGGCCATCATTGAAAGTGGCGAACCCGGCCTGGGCATCATGCTGGCCAGGGAGTTGAAGTTGCCCTTGCACGGCGCCCTCGGCACTGCCGTCATGAGCAGTCGTTCGCTGGACGAAGCCCTGGAACTGATGACCCGTTATCTGACCCTGCGCGCGCCCCACCTGGAGGTGTCTCGCCGCGAGGAAGGTGACAACGTCCTGTTTAACGTATCCTGCAGCATGGACCTCGGACCTCTGCAAGGTTTCATTATGGATGCCATGCTGTTCGGCTGCGTGTCCATGGGCACACAACTGACCGGCTCACCAGTACCCGGCGCTGCCATACTCCGCCGCGGACCGGAACCGGGCTATTTCCATCGCTTTCGCCAGCACATCCAGGTTCCGGTGCGTTACGAATCCCGGGAGGATGCCTTACTCATCCCCCGCGCCAATCTGAAACTTCCAGTGCGTTTCAGTGATGCCCAGCTTTCCGCATCTTCCCGTGCCAAATGTGAAGAAGCGCTGAAGCAACTGACAGAGGATGCCGGATTTGCCTGCCGGGTACGGCGTGTGATTGAAACCAGTCACCCATTCCCGCCCAAGCTGGCCAGGGTAGCAGCCACTCTGTTCGTTTCTGAACGCACTCTGAAACGACGCTTGCAGGAAGAGAACGCCAGTTTCCAGAACCTCGTGGATCATGTTCGCCTGGAGCGGGCGGGGGAGCTGCTGAAGAACACCGGCATGAACCTTAGCCAGATTGCCGATGTACTGGGCTATGCCGATGCCGCCAACTTCACCCGAGCATTCAAACGCTGGACGGGCACCAGCCCGAGCCACTATCGCAGCCAGGCCCTGCAACCGATCAAACCCCAGGCCTCATCCATGAGAGCCACGGCCTGAATCAGCAACCGTCGGCGTCAGTCGATGCCGACAATCTTGTGCATCTGCAATGTCAGCCGCCACTGGGGATGAGCCAGACAATACTCGGTTGCCTTGCGGGTGTTGCTTTGCTTTAACGGATCGACACCGGTTTCCGGCGCAGATGGGGAGGCCATGGGCGACAGAAAATAATGCTGCGCCTGAATGTGCCCAAACCGTTCGGGCATGGCCTTTGGCTGAGGGTATACCAGTTTCAGTTCATCACACCGCTCAATGACCACAGGCGCATCGGCTTTCGGGCTGACACACAGCCAATCAATGCCCTCAGGCGCCGGCAAGGTACCGTTGGTTTCCACACCGATTTCAAAACCCTGATCATGGAACGCCGCAATTAGGTCGGTGTCCAGTTGCAACAATGGCTCACCCCCGGTGCACACGACATAGGGCCGTCCGGGCGCATCTGGCCACAGGCTGCGAATATGGCTGGCTAACGCGGCCGCAGTAGCGAACGTCCCGCCATTCTGACCATCGGTCCCGACGAAGTCCGTATCGCAAAAATCACAGACAGATCCTGCGCGGTCCTTCTCCCGGCCGGTCCACAAGTTACACTTGCTGAACCGGCAAAACACAGCCGCACGCCCGGCCTGAGCACCTTCCCCCTGCAAGGTATAAAACGCTTCCTTGACTCTGTACATCAGTCAGCGTCCTCGTATGGCAGCGGGTCAACCAGACCATGGGTGGCAAAGGCTTCACGACGTTCCACGCAGGAACCACAGCGGCCACACGCCCTGTCCCGACCGTTATAGCAGGTCCAGGTCTGGCTATAGTCGAGATTCAGCTTCAGCCCTTCCGCCAGAATCGCAGATTTATCCATGGCCATGAACGGGGCCTCAATAGCCACCGGTTCGTAATTGGCCACCCGGCATACTGCGTCCATTTTCTCCACGAACTCCGGGCGACAATCGGGGTAGATGGCGTGATCTCCACCATGGGCCCCATACCAGACCGCACCGGCCCCGGCGGTAACGGCATATCCGGTAGCCAGGGAAAGCAGGATCATGTTGCGATTGGGCACCACCGTCGCCTTCATGGAATCTTCTTCGTAATGCCCCTCCGGAACGTCTACATCGGCGGTGAGCGCCGACCCCGCCATGACCGCTCCCAGGGCGCTAATATCAATCACCTTGTGGGGAATACCGGCCTCCTCGCAGACGTTACGCGCGTACTCCAGCTCGCGGACGTGGCGCTGGCCGTAATCGAAGGACAGGGCATGGACCTGGTGACCGCGGGCGCGGGCCAGGTGCAACAAAGTGAACGAGTCCATACCTCCGGAGTAAATCACAACAACAGTTTCAGACATCAGTGCTTCCCAGTGATATCCCCAACAACCGCTTGGCTGTCATCGGGGTTTTACATTCGATGAGCATATTGTAACAGTGGAATGACACGATGGGTTCGCGTCTGAACAACGGGGCGGGTAAACTCAAATCAAAGCACATCAATAAAAAAATCAGAGAAAATGAACTCCGAGACCAGGCCAGCATTTATCGATTTCGAGGCATCCAGCCTCGACCTTATTGCCAGCTACCCGATTGAAGTGGGTATCTGCCTGCCTGATGGGCAACTGCACAGCTGGCTGATTCGTCCCCATGTACTGTGGCAGGACTGGTCGGAAAGTGCCGAGCGGATACACGGGATTGATCGGGAGACTCTGCAGACAGAGGGCGTTCCGGTCGCTGAAGTGGCAAACGGCCTCAACGAACTGCTCCCTGATCAGGTCTTCTGCGACGCCTGGACGTTCGACAGCTTCTGGCTGCATCGCTTGTTCCGGGTCGCCGGAGTCCAGCCATCTTTTCAACTGGAATCCATATCCATGTTGCTGAACTCGGCGCAGGTCAGGCGCTGGTCCATGCTTCGCCAGGAGGTCATCAACCAGCTGGGACTACCGGTTCACCGAGCCGCCAATGATGCCCTGATCCTCCACAGGACCTGGGAGCTGATCAATCTGGATAGCGGCGAACCGCAATTACTTCCAGACCATCACGCAGGGTGTTCAGGGTCCAGTAGGTAACCAGGGCCATAAGACCCGCTCCTACCACGGTAAATGTGAGGTCATCCCCCACAATCCGTCCTTTAGCCAAGATCAGATACACAACAAGCGCGGCGACAAGGAACATTTCCACAACAACGTGTGAACGGAACTTTTCTCTGGCAGATCCTGATTTGTCAGGCATTTACTTAGGTTTCAACCTCTGAATATCCGTTGAGATGAGTAATTGGTTAGCAAGCGTATTATCGATAAATCAGAGGGAAAGTTCTGGACGAACTAGTGGCTACGGATTAACCACTATTCAAAAAAAAACGCAGCCCGAGGGGCTGCGTCGAAAGGAGAGATCCAAATGGTGTACCACAGTAATAAGATGGCCGACACCAAGGATTGCACAACGTAAAACACGTGACGGGACGAATTATGGGGCGTTTCCAAAAAGCCGTCTGTAAGGGTTTGCCGAAGCACTTTGCCTCTTGCAAACCCGCCGGCAGGCTATACACTGATCTCTGTACCGAAACCGTTAATACCCGGTTGACGAGTGCCCAGTGCACCGCCGGAAAAGAGCGAGAAACCATGCAACACACCATCCGACATTCCATTGCTTACACGGGCACGAGCTGTCACGCCGGCCAGTGTGTTCGCGCTATGGTGAAAGACAGCTAAAGGCTTTCGGTCAGTCCCGGGAGCCTTTCGAGCGACCGGGCCAATCTCTCCGCCAGACCCCGGTTGCGCCAAGGCTCCGGGGTTTTTGTTTTTGCAGCCGCAAAACGACAAGGAGAACATCATGAGAAGACATCCGACAACACGTGCAGCAAACCAGCCAGCCGGCCCCCGCCAGGGCGCGATCAAGCGTCCCGAGAAGCTGCCGCTGCTGGATGCCATCTGCAAGAAACTGAATCAACGCGTCAACCTGGATGACGAACAGCGGGTGCTTGGACTCTACGAGCGAGGCTGGATCTTCAATGGCGTCCTGGGCAACCTGGATGGCGCGGAAGCCCGATACGTGAGGGCACTGGCAACCCGTTACAATTCCTGGATTGCCCGCCAGGTGGCGTGATCCACCGACTCAGGGCCCCGGGCCGGTCAGTGCTGACGGCCCAGGCCCTGCATCATTGCCAGGTCACCGCTGTGAACCATGGCGTAATTATTCACCACGTCGTGTATCTTTTCCTGAGAGTAAGGCTTGACCACATACCCGTTGGCCCCGGCACTGATGGCCTTCTGGATGCTGTCAATGGAGTCATCAGCGGTTACCAGCACGACATGCTGACTTTCCTTCAACCCCTTGAACTCCTTCATCAAATCATGGCCGTTGCCATCCGGCAAACCCAGGTCCAACATAACGATCTGAAACTCAGCGGCATCAAAGGCCGCCCGTGCACTCGCCACATCCCACACAGACTCAACCGCAGTGGCACCAGCCTTGAACAGCATCTGTACCAACCGCTCCCGCATGACGGGCTCGTCTTCAACTACCAACACTCTGAGCTTATTCATCAGTTTTCTCCTAACATTCCCGGGAGCGATTCAGATCGAGTCACCGCCAGAACGGCGCGGAATAGCCAATGGTTCATGACCAGACGACCCGCCGGCCGCACCATGGTTGCCATCCACTCGAACTGCCTCAACGTCATCGGGCTCATCCCGGATCAGTATGTTGCTGATACTGACAGCCGTGGTGTAGAGGGAAATCGCAATGATCAGCAGCACCGGCTGCACAAACGCGACAAATGCCGGCACCTCACTGTCACCAACAATGCTCAGCATCAGGATTATTGCGGGTCCGAGCACCACAAACAGGGTCAATGCAATAAAAAACACGATGCGCTCCTTGAAGCGCCCAAGGTCCCGGTTGCTGACCAGACCCAGAACAAATTTCCCGATCGCCAGTCCCGCGAGAATTGCAGCCGCAATGCTCAGATCCGGACGCATCAGGATATCTTTCAGTTCACCATCCCACAGTCGCTGCATGGTGATGACCAGAAACGGAAACAGGACAAACAGGATATCCGCGTAGGTGCCGTACATCATGCTCAGGGAGTGTTGTTCACTTCGTTGTTGCGTGTCACTCATCATCCGGTTTTCCGTTTTGGTGAATCTCGCCCAATCGTTATCACGTTCGCACTTTCCGGTCCAACAGGGCACTGTCAATCATCTCATCCAGCCTGGCCAGTTCGCTACGAATACGCTCCCAGTCCGGCTCCGTGCTGTTCAGACAAGCGTCCAAAACCCCTGCCTGGGTCGTCATCATCGGGTAGCCCATCGCTCCCGCCGTGCCCTTGATCTGATGAGCTTCCACCTTGAGGTTGCCAGCATCCATTTTCTCCAGGGCAACTGCCATCCGCTGCTGGCGCTCCTTCAATCCGGAAAGGAACTGGACAACCAACTCATCAATACCTCTATCTTCGCCGGTTTCCGGCGAGTTTTCACCCTCTTCTCCGCGGCTACCCAGAATTCGGTCCAGTAACGCCAGCAACTGATCCATGTCGATGGGCTTGTTCAGTGCGTCATCACAGCCAGCGTCCCGCAGAGCCTCAATGTCCTGCTGATCACCGGCGGTAAACGCAACAATCGGTCGCCGAAACCCGGTTTGCCGCAACAGCCGGGTAGCGTCCACCCCATCCAGTCCCGGCATATGAAGGTCCATCAGCACCAGTCGGACAGACTCTGAAAGGGCCACACGTACCGCTTCGTCACCACAGGTGACAGTAATGACCTCCAGCCCCAGACGACGCAGCATGCGTTCGACCAGCCGACGGTTGTCATCACTGTGCTCAGCAACGAGTACCTTCCCCTGATACTGGCTTGACTGTGTCTCCAGGTAACGTGCCAACACCTCATAGAAACGTTGCTTGTCAATCGGCTTGGCAAGATACTCGTTACAACCTGCAGCCAGGTAGTCTGCAATATCTTCCACCATAACATTCGCCGTCAGCGCAATAACCGGCGTGTTAATCCCGGCTTCCCGTAAGGCTGCGGTCGCATCACGGCCATTCATGACAGGCATCTGGATGTCCATGAGAATGACATCAAAGGGCTCCCGGATCGCCATTTCCAGCGCTTCCGCGCCGTTGTTGACATGCACGATGTCTGCCCCGGTGCGGCTGACCAGCAGGGACACCAATCGGCGATTGACGTCGTTGTCTTCTGCACACAGGATACGTCCAGCCAACCGTGGCGCCTCGACCCCGGCCAAACTACGACGCCGTTCGCTGAGTTCCGAATAGGCGCGCAGGAAGTGGGTATCATCCAGAGACCCGGTGGCAATCGATACTTCGAACTGACTCCCCTCTCCGTAGGTGCTGTTGACGGTAATGTCGCCCCCGAGCAGCTCTGCCAATCGCCTTGAGATGCTCAACCCCAACCCGGTGCCACCATACTGACGTGCAATAGCGGCACTGCCCTGGGCAAAGGGGTCAAACAAGCGGTCCAGTTGCTCGGGTTTCATGCCAATACCCGAGTCCACCACCCGGACGACCAGCCGCTCCCGCTGTTGATCGCAACGAACCAGCAGGGAGATAGAGCCTTTTTCGGTGAATTTCAGCGCATTTCCACACAGATTGATAATAATCTGGCGAAATCTCGTGGGATCGGTACGAATGGTTTCCGGCAACGGGAACTCACAGTTAATCTGGAAATCCAATCCTTTTTCCGTGGCCCGGGGCGCGAAAAAGGCGCGAATCTCTTCCAGCAGTTCCGGCAGATTGACGGACACGATATCCACGTCCAGTTTGTTGGCATCAATCTTCGAGTGATCGAGTATATCGTTGACCAGATCCAGCAGGTGGCGACCGCTACGCACAACGGTTTCGGCACTGCTTTGTTTTTCCTTCTCGGGCAGATCCGCGTCCAGCAGGGTTTCACCATAACCGATGATCGCCGCCAGCGGCGTGCGGATTTCATGGCTCATATTGGCAAGGAACTGACTCTTGGCTTCCGCAGAGTTGCGGGCCAACTCCTTGTCCAGCCGTTCTTGCTCCCTTTCCCGTTCAATGCGCTGGCGTTGATGGCGTTCGGTGGCATCGATACAGGTGCCCTCCAGATGCGCCGGCAGGCCATTGTTATCGTATACCGTGTGCAGGGAGATTGTGGCCCAGCGCTCGTCGCCAGCGCGGGTGTAATAACGTGCTTCAATGCCCTTCACCGTCCCCCGGGCTTCCAGTTGCTCCACAACCCGCCGGCGAACCCGGGCATCTGCGAAACAGGTATCCAGAACGTCCGGATTATCGTCGAGCAACTCCCGACTGCTGTTGTAGCCCAACAGTGTCGCCATGGCCGGATTCGCGGTCACGAACCGCCGATCCAGCGACATCTGGAACAAGCCCTCGATCGCATTATCGAACAGGGATTGGTATCGACGCAGGTTTGACAAGGCCCGCTCACTCCAGCCCAACGCCTCCCCCTGGACCTGCTTGATTCGATCCGCCAGTGCAAACGAGAACAGGATAATCTGTGCCGTCAGGCCAATCTGAGGGGCGTACAAAGTAAACATATTCACAGGCATATAGCCCGTCACCGTCAGGGCATAGATACCAATACCCAGTAGCGCGGCGGTCCAGGCGAAAAAATAGGAACGGGCGGCCGGGTTGTAGTACCGCCAGGACAGGTAACTGATCAGAATCATCAGACTACTGAGCACAACGGATGCCAGAACGATCCATTCCATGGCAACGTGGTATGGCAGGAACAGTGACAAGACGAACGTGACAACAACCGAACACAGGCACAGCCGTATCACCTGATCCAGATCCGCCGAACGCTCCCGGGTTTCCAGCAACGACCGCGCCATCAACAGGCCCCAGAACCAGGTCATCAGAATCAGATAATGCAGGTACTCCTTGTTCAGGAACGCCGGTCGCTCGTCAAACAGTTGGGTACCATGGACCTGTTCGGTAGCGATGAACACCGTGGCCGAGATCAGATAGAGAACGTAATAGATGTTGCTCCGTTCCCGGACCGACACAGCGACGAACAGGTTGTAAGCCAGGATGGCGAGAATACTGCCAAGCAGGATACCGCGCACCACTTCCTCTACCGAGACTTTCTCGATGTAGCTGTCCGGATGCCAGAGCGAAATAGGTAAGCGAAACGTATTGGTATTGGTGATTCGCAGGTAGATCCGGGTAGGCACACCTGCCTTCAGCGACAGCCTGAAGGTCGGGTTGGGGACAGCCAGATCCCGGGAGGACCAGTCCCCTTCATAGCCGGCACGACGCTGTTCAACCACCTTACCGTCCTGCACAACGTAGAGCACCACCTCATCCACCAAAGGTAATGCCAACTCCAGGATCCAGTCCGAGTCGGCAGCGCCTGCTCTTGCATGCAGGTCGAACCTGGTCCAGTACGCGGACTCTGTATAGCCAAAATTAAGCACGCCGCCTTCGTGGCGGGTAAAAGGGTGGGCGGCTTCATCAACAACATCGTTGAAACCGAGGCTATGGTCCGGATCCTCCAGAAACCAGACACAGTTACCAAGATCCCGAACGCTGGTGGTGCCGCTGGCGAGTACAATGTCACCGTCCTGGCACTGCTCACTGGCGGTTGCGATGGAGGAGAAACACAGCACCAGCAGGACCGGGATCACTGTGATCAAACGACGGATCAGGCATTGCCGTTGCTGCAAAATGTGATCTCCGCGAGGGTAGATACCTGTTTTATGGTTTATTGTCAGCAGTCGGATTGGGGCAGGGCATTCCCTGCTCCGCAGACAGTCACTTTAGCGCTTAATTACGTTCTTCGCATCCAGGGGCCGACATAAATGAGACATACCTGCTTTTTCGCCGCGACGGCCATGATAACGCTGGGTTTGTCAGGGTGTGGTCCTGACAGCTCCAGTGACGATGGCTACCTGAATCCGGCGTCGGACGTGGATCTGCCCCTGACGACCTTTCGCCTCCGGGACACCGAGGGGCTGGAGCCGGTCTTGCAATACACCGCGTTCCGGGATTTCTACCGCGGCATCGAACCTGTCACTGACGGAGATGATTCCGGCATTGCTCAGGCCCTGCGTGAGCATTTGAATCCGTTCCTTGGCGCCACCCCCAACGAAGAGGGTACCGACTACACCAGTGTGCGAAATCCGCTGGACCTGATCAACGAAGTAATTCGCTCCGGGGCAGTCGACAACTTCAATGAAGGCCGACAGCTTATGCGGGACAGCATCAACAAGGACGAAGCCGCGAGTTACAACACCCCGGCCAATGACGCACTGATCCGCTTTACCGAAAAGAACAGTGACAGCAACGTGTCAGACGCGGACCGTACCTGGATATTCCCCATGCTCGACTGGACCAGCAACCCGAACCTGGGCAAGGTTTTCCGGGCAACTCAGTATGTCGCCAGACAACCCGCCGCAGACGACGAAGGTCCGGCAGAGCTGGCCAGTGCTTCTTGGAGCGGGCGCTACAACGCGGATTCCTTCGGAACCAGCGGATTTAATCAGCCTGAATTTGCCGCCGCAAGCCTGACCGGCCGCACTCGTGGCAATGTGGAACTGCTGCAGGAATTCATTGGTACCCAACGGGACACTATGACACTCACCAGTGCCAGCGGCATTGTCATAAACGGTGAGGAGCCAGACTGCATCCGGGTGGTATTGAGTTATAACGATCAGCGGGTTCAGGTATTCACATCAAAGGACGAGCCGCCAGCAGTGGACGACAATGGGGACCGCGCGGCCAACCCGGCCCATTGTGGTAACCAGCAAAATGGCGAGGAAGCCGCAAGCTATAGCAGCATCGCCATCGCACGCCGTCAGTAACCGTTACCGTCCCGCAGCCCCCAGTTCTTCAGAAAGCCTTTCTTGCGGTCCAGCATCCGCTCATAAGCAGAAATCATGATCGCCGCATGGGGCGCCCTGACCAGACGTAGCGTTTCAATACGATGTTCGAGGCGCTCTACCTCGGACCTGACTTGCTCCCGCACATGGGAGCGGACGCTATCATGGTGGTCCAGCTTGACCACACGCGCATCATCCCGATCCTGCGGAGAGTGAAGATTGTTGTCCATCACGCATCTCTTCCATTGAGTGGTGGTTTTCCGTAACGCACACCAGAAGTTTGCACAACTGTCAGACAAAACTCAATAACAATGAATTTAGTTTCATATTTCCTGCAGACACATGATGGCCTACCTTCGAAACAGACAGGCATTCTCCTGCTATAGTTCCGGGGAACGATAAAGAAACTCACCAACCGGACGAGCGCCCTCCATGAGCCAGACTTCCGTTGCCGACACCCTCAGGGAATATCTCTCGTTACTTGAACTTCTGGACGACGCGTACTGGGAAGCCAGCAACATCCAGCACAAGGACATGCTGTATGACATCATCAGCATATTCAGCCAGGAAGTGGCGGAGATCAACAAGCTCAGCGTTATGGACCACCATTATCCGTACGAAGTCATCACCGAAGGCATACGCCGGGTAGTGCCCAAGCTCGAAAGACTGGATGAGTACCGGGAAGACGTAATCCAGCGAACCCAGACACTGACCGACTTCCGCGACATCCTGTCGTCAGTGCTGGGGATACTGGAAGAGCAGTTACGCACGCTCTGAACCGTCTCAGGCCGCGATCAGTGGCCGCTGGTCTTCGGGAATCAACGGAAAACGGTCACACACGGTATAGACAAATTTCGCCAGCGCGGGCAGGTGGTGGCCGACAATGGGGATGCCTGTGTTCAAGAGGCTGACAGAAATATCCCGCCCCGCATCGGCCCAGCACAGTTTGTTAATCAGACCAATGTGACCAAACGCGTAACGGCTTTGCTGTCCCCACAATCCAAACGGGTTGCCGCCCAGCATCATACCGGCGCTGAACCGCATGGGAATCATCATGGTGCGATCAATCTGCAGGGAGCCGAACTGCTGGATGGAACGGCGAATCGTCATCTCGCTGCAAATGCGCTTTCCGTTCCAGACGCCTCCATTCAACATCATCTGGAAGAAACGCCCCATTTCCTCGGCGGTGCCACAGAGATTCCCGGCCGGAATCACCGCCTCCTGGAAGCGGGGATCATTGACGGCCTGCTCAATGGTCTGAATGTCGCCGCCCAGAGCCCTGCTCACAATCCAGGACACAGGAAACCTCGGCGTCGGGCCAGTTGCATAGTTGGTGGCCAGTTCGTTGACTTTATCCGCTGAAATTCCGTAAGTGAACCAGCGCATGCCCATGGGCTGGCGCAAGTGGCGGTCCAGGAAATTCTCAATCGTGTCGCCAGTGACTTTTTCCAGCACGCGCTGCAACACAAACCCACCGGTAATGGCATGATAGGCCACTTTTGATCCATCGACTTCCACCGGTTTGGCATCGCACAGAATCCTCCAGATTTCGTCCCGGTCCCACAGTGCATCGATGGGGGTTTCTCTGGGAATAGCAGGTATCCCGCCGCGATGGGAGAGTATCTGGTGCACGGTGATGGTTCGCTTACCATTGGCGGCAAACTCCGGGCAATAATAGGAGACCGGATCCATCAGGTTCACCAATCCCTGCTCCGAAAGCATATGCATTAACAACGCCGTCACCGCTTTGGAGGCCGAGAAATAGCAGATAGGTGTGTCTGTGGTCATTGGCACCTTGACGGCGCCAGCCGGATCATGAGGGCCGTTCCCGGAAGCATGCCCGATAGCACGGTGCAATATCTGCTCACCACGGTGGCGCACCGACAACTGGAGACCGGGGTGAACGCCGGTTCGGTACAATCGCTCTGCGCTCGCCCAGATGTCCTCCACTAGCTGGGAATCCACGCCGACAGCGTCCGGATTTTCCCCATTGGTATCCCGGTAGGTAATCGCGGCCAGGTCCTTGGGCACCTGGCAGGTATGCAGTGCACGACGGGCAATTCGATTCATCAGTACGCCTTGGGTTCAGGTTGCTGTTTTAGGGAGCCTCTGAATAACTCCTGGATCGCCTCTGGCTTTCAGAGCGATTCACAATCAAGGCGCGACTTTGCAGTAATGTCTGGACCTTGCAAAAAGTCGCAACGCGGAGTGTGAATTGCTCTGAAAGCCCCGAAGGGCGCGCTCTGAAGGCTGCATCTGCGGTGTTGCAACTCTTGCCAAGGACTACGGCCATTGGCGGCGAGCTGCGCCTTGCATCTACAGCCTTCAGATCGCGCAGAGGCGATTCAGGAGTTGTTCAGAGGCTCCTTAGTTTCATGATCAACGCTGATCCCAGCCGGAGCATTGGCCGGAGGGCCGGTAGCCAGAATGTCACTCTGTCCACCGCAACGGTCAGGAGTTCTGCGCCTCAGCCGGTGCCGACGCCATAACCACGCAATTACGACCGAACTGCTTGGCCCGGTACATTGCTTTGTCGGCAGCCGCACATAACGCTTCCGGACTCCTGCCATGTTGTGGAAACACCGCGATACCAATGCTGATGGTTAACGGGACGGTTTCACCGGTATCCAGAGGTATCGGGGTCTCATGGACCCTTTGGCGCAGACGCTCCGCAGCCTCTCGGGCCTCTTCTACACCCATTTCCGGCAACAGGATCACGAATTCCTCACCGCCAAAACGCCCCACGGAATCCACAGTGCGTATACCATCAACAAGAAGGTGGCTAACATTCCTCAATACGGCATCACCGGCCGCATGACCGAAGCTGTCGTTGATCTCTTTGAAGTGATCGAAATCAATCCATAAAAAGGCCACTTCCCGGCCATAGCGGGTGGCACGGGCGACCTCCTCTTCCAGCAAGTGGGTCATTTCGCGACGGTTATTCAGTCCAGTCAGCGGATCGTTAGTTGCCAGCTCAGACAATTCTTCTTCAAGCGCCTTGCGATCGGAGATGTCGAGGACGATACCTTCAAGCACCAGATCTCCATCATCATCAATGCAGCGGCCACGCTCCCAGACCCAGATTGTCTGACCATCCTTGCGTCTGAGCGCATATTCGATGGAAAAAGGTTCGTCCTTGGCCACTGAAGCTTCCACTGCACGGCTCACTTCGTCGGTGGATTCGGGATCAATCAGGCTGGCGTAGCTGGCGACCCGATTGTCCACCAGTTCGTCCGGTGCATATCCGGTCAGAACCTGACAGCCCTCGGAGGCAAAGAGCACGGTCCAGTGTTCGTCAAACCGACAGCGGTAGGCCATACCCGGCAGGTTGCCCATCAACACCGCCAGTTGCCGTTCTTGCTGACGTAACGCTTCGCGCTGATCCTGTTGCAGCTTGATCAGATTGCAGTCTTTCCGGAATTGCGCCAGCAATACGGCAAACAACACACCCCCCGTTACCAGCACAAACAAGAGCCCCTTCCAGGTCTGAACACGGCTAAGCATCCGGGTGTCTGAAATCCAGGCTTCTGCAACGGCGTCTGAAAAGGTAATCCATAGCCAACCCGCACAGAGGTATATCACCACAATTACGACTGATCGCTGCAGTGGCGTATGCCGTTTCTTGAGATCCCTCATGAGTTGCCATCCTGGTAGTCCGTTGTAATTGGCGAGCACTTCCCTTGACCCGACCGATAGCCTGATACCTTTTGAAAATAGTCATATTCGGCCAGTTCGTCGAACGCTGTTATGGCGCCATCACCTCCAGGCCATGGAACAACACCGATCGCCAGGAGAAAATCGCCTGCGGAAAATGCCTGTGCATTCCCATACAAACTCACCTACAGTTGTTAGCTATAGATAGTAGGTCCGCTCACCGGAACACCCCCTGGTTCCAGCCTGGATATGAGGTAAGCCTTGTCTCTGAACCTGCCTGTCACTCTGTCTGTTATTGCTTCCATCATCGCTGCAGTATTCGCGATGCTGTGGTGGATCAGTTGCAGGGAGAAGCATCGCCTCAACCAGTTAATACAGGACCAGCACTCCGCCATAGAGGCCATCACCCGACAAACACCACTGGAGGACAAGCTCAATGGTATCTGCCATCTGATCGAACACCAGGTATCCGGCGCTCTGTGCACCGTGATGCTTGCTGATATTCCTCTCGAGAATTTGTCGGCAGAGGCTGCGCCCAGTTTCCCTGCGGAGTTTCGTCAAGCCCTGCGGGCCTTACCCATTGAAGACAACTCCGCCGCGTGTGGCACCGCGGCCTACCGCCGCCAGCCGGTGATCGTGCCGGACATGCGCCAGGATGATCGGTTCTCGCCTTATACGGACCTGATCACCCAATACAATCTCGTAGCCTGCTGGTCTTTTCCCATTATTGCCGCCAACGATGATCTTCTTGGTACGTTTGCAATTTATTTCCATGACCAGCGGACCCCAAGCCAACGGCAGTTCCGCCTGATTGAACGCACGCGGCACATAGTCAGCCTGGTATTGGAAAACCACCATCAGAGAATTCTCAGAGAACACAATGAACAACACTTCCGTTCACTGTTCACCCATAACCCGGATGCAGTATTCACCCTCGACCTTGAAGGGAAGTTCATTCAGTTCAACCAGGCCGGCACCGAACTGGTGCACTACTCCGAAGCGGAAATCCTTGGGCAGCATTACGAAAAGCTGGTTTCTCCCGAGGACATTGAGCGCACGCGCCGGCATTTTGAAGGCGCCATGTCCGGAGAACCACAGCGTTACGAGATCAAGGTATTCCAACGCTCCGGGGATTTGCTTGATATCGATATTACCAACATGCCCATTGTTGTTGACGGCAAAGTGACCGGGATTCACGGGGTTGCCAAAGACCGCACCGAACAGAGACGGACAGAAGCCCGCCTGAAATTGCTGGAACGCGGGGTAGAAGCATCGGCCAATGGCATAACCATCGCCGATGCCAGCCTGCCGGGGTTTCCTCTCATTTATGTAAACCCTGCATTTGAACATATCACCGGATACGCCCGTGATGAAATCCTGGGACGCAGCTGCAGCCTGCTGCAGGGAGCAGCTACCGGTGAATCGGCAAAGCGCCGGATTCGGCGAAGGCTATCCGAATTCCGGGAGGTACATACGTCCATCCTGAACTACCGTAAGGACGGCTCGACATTCTGGAACGATTTGTACATTGCCCCGGTGCGCAATAACCGCCAGGAAGTCACCCACTTTGTCGGGGTTCAGAACGATATCAGTGCACGGGTAAAACAAGAGGAAGTTCTGGCCTTTCAGGCCAGCCACGATTCCCTGACCGGATTACCAAACCGGGTTTATCTTGAGGCACACTTGGCAGACATCTGCCGGCACGCCCTTGGCAAGGGCCACTCTATTTATGTCATGTTTATCGATCTGGACGGATTCAAGCCGGTCAATGACAGTCTCGGACATTATTTCGGGGACCAGATCCTGGAGCAAACGGCCCACCGTCTTGCCGATGCGGTACCAGCCGACGCCACACTGACTCGCTTTGGTGGTGACGAATTCGTTGCCCTGGTGCCAGCACCGGGTGACAACCATCACCTGAACAGGGTTGCCGAGACGATGCTGGCGCAGTTCGTCCAGCCGTTCTGTCATGACGGAGTGGAAGTCACCTTGTCAGCTGCCATCGGTATTGCCGTCAGCAATGAAAAACTGGCCAATGCCATGGTGCTGATTCAGCAGGCCGATATGGCCATGTATCAGGCCAAAAGACTGGGAGGTAATACCTGGCACTGGTTCAATGATGGCCTGAACAAACATGCCCTGCACGAAGTATCACTGCGGCAGCAAATTCACGAAGCCCTGAACCTGAAACAGTTTCAACTGTTCTATCAACCGATGTTTGGCAACGATCTCGATATTATCGGGGTGGAAGCGCTCATTCGGTGGAAACATCCTACCCGGGGCTACATCTCACCTGCCGAGTACATTCCGGTCGCAGAGCGTACCGGGCAAATCATCCCCATCAGCGAATGGGTTATGGAGGAAGCTGCAACCATGGTTGCAGGACTGACAGAGATAGGCGTTCCGACCATCTCCATTAACCTCTCACCATTGCAGTTTCATCGTCATCGATTGGTGGAGCGAATAACCAGCCTGCTGGATGGGTACCAGATCCAGGCTGGAAAGCTGTGCGTCGAGATCACCGAAAATGTTTTTCTGGACGATCCCCAGGAAGCCATCAAACAACTCCGTGAGTTGCAGAACCTCGGAGTAGTAGTGGCGATTGACGATTTTGGTACGGGATTTTCAAGTCTGAGCTATATGCGGGATATGCCGGTCGACCGGATAAAAATCGATCGAACCTTCATCAACGGCATCACTGCCAGTCAGCGTGACGCTGCGATTACCCGAGGCACCCTGTCCATGGCCCACGAACTGGGCATGGACGTTGTCGCTGAAGGTGTGGAAACGGAGGAACAATTTAACCTCCTCAAATCCTTCGGCTGTACCAGTTATCAGGGGTTCTGGTATTCCCGGCCACTGTCATGGGATGATTTACAGAATTTCACCCGTTCACGGAATAGCGGAGCCCGACTCAAAGTATGACACCCGGTATCAACGCTGCAAAAAAAGCGAAAGTGAATCACCGGATTCACGAATACCAGCATGATCCCGCCAGCGAATCGTTCGGTACCGAGGCGGCGGAGAAGATGGGGGTAGACCCGGTCAGAGTATTCAAAACCCTTGTAGTCGCCATTGATGGCAAAGACCTAGCGGTCGGCGTCGTACCCGTCACGTCCCAGCTGAGCTTGAAACTGGTTGCCAAAGCAGCTGGAGGGAAAAAAGCGGTCATGGCCGACAAACAGGATGTACAACGCAGTACCGGGTACGTGCTCGGCGGCGTCAGCCCTCTGGGCCAGAAAAAACGCCTGAAAACCTTCATTGACGACTCCGCCCGGAGTTTCGACACCCTCTACGTCAGCGCCGGTCGCCGGGGCCTGGAAATTGAGCTCGCACCTCAAGATCTGGCGCAGTTGACCGGAGGCGTATTTACGCCGCTGCATCAGGACTGAACAGTGACTAACGCCACTGACCTGCTACTGATCGGCGGTACCCTGCTTTTAGCGGTTGCCGCTCATGGTGTCGGCCAACGGATCCATATCCCCCGAGTCACCCTGTTGTTATTACTCGGCGCACTCGCCGGGCCCGAATTGCTGGATCTTTTGCCCCCGGATGCCGATGAACATTTCGGTTTCATTACCCAGCTCACTCTGGCGATGGTCGGCTTCCTTCTGGGTGAGCGGATGTACGTGAAAGATCTGAAGGACGGCCGGGAAGCCCTGATTGTCAGCCTCGTGGTAACGCTTGTCACGGCTGCCTTCGTTGCCGGCGCAGTCTGGCTGGTGACGTCCAACCTGCCAGCGTCCCTGCTGCTGGGCGCCGTTGCGACGGCCACCGCACCCGCCGCCACGCTTGATGTGCTGCGGGAGGCCGGCGCCAATGGTCCACTGACCCGGCTGATATATCAGGTCGTTGCCATTGATGATGCATGGGGCGTTATTCTGTTCAGTGTCTGCCTGGTAAGCGCAGAGCTGTTAATGGGAAATGGCGGTACCGGTCTCGGCAGCCTGGGTACCGGCATCGTGGAAGTCGGCGGTTCCCTGGTTCTCGGTACCATCCTGGGACTGCCGATGGCATGGTTAACCGGGCGCATAAGACCGGGCGAGCCGATGCTGCTGGAATCCGCTGGTTTTGTTTTTTTGGCAGCAGGCATTGCCGGACTGCTGGGACTTTCCTATCTCCTGACCTGCATGACTCTGGGGGTCGTCGTTGCCAACCAGGCACGCCACCACGTCCGGCCATTTCGCTCGATCGACGGAATTTCAGAACCGTTCCTGGCGCTGTTCTTCTTCATGGCGGGTTATCAGCTGGAATGGTCGATGTTACCAGCACTGGGTGCGCTCGGTGTTGCGTACGTCGGTGCCCGAATCGCCGGGAGACTGGCAGGCGGACAGATTGGTGGCTACCTGGCAGGATCCGCCCCCCATAACCGTCGACGTATCGGTGCATGCCTGATGCCTCAGGCCGGCGTTGCGCTGGGCCTCGCCCTTGTCGCAACCGACCGATTGCCAGAGCTGACCTACATACTGCCGCTGGTGATTGGAGCGACGGTTATTTTTGAATTGGTCGGGCCACCCCTGACCCTGATCGAGCTCCGCCACGCCGGGGAAACCGGCAAAGGTTATGAAGAATCCGTGGATGACGACTAGTCGTCCCAAATACGAAAAAACCGGAGAACCCTCGCGGGCTGTCCGGCTTTTTCACAGGATACCGGGTCAAAACACCCGGCTGGCGTTGCTCTGGATCACTTCACAGAATCGCGTGCATCCGCCAGGATCCGGTTCAGGGTTTCGCTCGGCTGCATCACCCCGCAGACTTTATCCGCGGGCGGGTGGTAGTATCCACCGATGTCCGCAGGGTGACCCTGGATTACACTCATTTCTTCCAGAATCTTGTCCTTGTTCTCTTCCAGCTGCTTGGACAACTTGCCGAAGAATGCCTTCAGTTCCTGGTCACTGTCCTGCCTGGACAGCTCTTCCGCCCAGTAACGGGCCAAATGGAAGTGGGAGCCACGGTTGTCCAGCTCACCGGTGACGCGGGATGGAGACTGGTTGTTCTCCAGCAGGCGCTCGGTGGCCTTGTCCAGCGTCTGACCCAGCAGGCGTGCACGCTCGTTGCCGTGCTTCTCACCCAGCTCATCCAGAGAAACCGCGATCGCCAGGAATTCACCCAGGGAATCCCAGCGCAGGTGGTTTTCCTCCAACAGCTGTTGTACGTGCTTGGGCGCGGAACCGCCGGCACCGGTCTCGTACAGGCCACCACCGTTCAGCAGCGGGACGATGGACAGCATCTTGGCACTGGTGCCCAGCTCCAGGATCGGGAACAGGTCGGTGAGGTAATCGCGCAGCACGTTACCGGTGACGGAAATGGTATCCAGACCGCGAATCAGGCGCTCCATGGTCCAGCGGATAGCGCGAACCGGCGACATGATACGGATATCCAGCCCCTCGGTGTCGTGGTCTTTCAGGTAGGTCTGGACCTTCTTGATCAGTTGGGCGTCGTGAGCACGTTCATCGTCCAGCCAGAACACCGCCGGCATGCCAGTGGCGCGGGCGCGGTTAACGGCCAGTTTGACCCAGTCACGGATCGGCAGATCCTTGGTCTGGCAGGCGCGCCAGATATCACCGTTCTCAACCTTGTGTTCGGTCAGTACCGTGCCATCTTCGGCAACCACGCGCACCACACCGTCATCTTTCATTTCAAAGGTTTTGTCGTGGGAGCCGTATTCTTCCGCCTTCTGTGCCATCAGGCCGACATTCGGAACCGTACCCATGGTGGTCGGATCAAACGCACCGTGGGTCTTACAGAAGTTGATCACTTCCTGATAGATGGTGGCGTAAGTGGACTCGGGCATCACCGCCTTGGTGTCCTTGAGCTTGCCGTCACGGGCCCACATCTTGCCGGAGTTACGAATCATCGCCGGCATGGAGGCATCAACAATAACGTCGCTCGGTACGTGCAGGTTGGTGATTCCTTTTACCGAGTCCACCATGGCGATTTCCGGACGATGCTCGTAGCACGCGTGCAGGTCTTCCTGGATCTGTTCCTGCTTGGACTCCGGCAGTTGCTTGATCTTTTCAATAACGGAAGACAGACCGTTGTTGGGGTTAACGCCGATCTCGTCAAACAGGTCGCCGTACTTGTCGAACAGCTCTTTGTAGAAAACCTTCACCGCGTGACCGAAGACGATCGGGTGAGAGATTTTCATCATGGTGGCTTTTACGTGCAGGGAGAACATGACGCCGGTCTTTTCACAATCGGCAATCGCATCCTCGAAGAACTTGATCAGCGACTTCTTGCTCATGAACATGCCGTCCAGCACTTCGCCTTCCTGCAGCGGCAGCTCGGCCTTCAGGACGGTCTGTTCGCCCTTGCTGTTTTCGAACACGATGCGGGCATTGGTGGCCTTGTCCAGAGTCACGGACTGTTCGTTGGAGTAGAAATCACCACCGCGCATGTGGGCCACGTGGGTGCGGGAAGCCGGGCTCCACTCACCCATGGAATGGGGGTATTTACGGGCAAAGGCCTTGACGGCGGCCGGCGCGCGACGGTCGGAGTTGCCCTCGCGAAGTACCGGGTTCACGGCACTGCCGAGTACCTTGGCGTAGCGGGCCTGAGCTTCTTTCTCTTCGTCTGTCTCGGGGTGTTCCTTGTACTCGGGAACCTTGTACCCCTGTTCGTTCAGTTCCTTGATGGCTGCACGCAACTGCGGGATGGAGGCAGAAATGTTGGGCAGCTTGATGATGTTGGCATCCGGATCTTTGGTGTAGTCACCCAGCTCCGCCAGGGCATCGGGAACCCGCTGGTCTTCTTCCAGATAATCCGGGAACCCTGCCAGAATACGCGCCGCCAGGGAGATATCGCTGGTTCCGAATTCGATGCCGGCCGGCTTAGCGTAGGTTTCAAGGATGGGAAGAAGTGAACGTGTGGCGAGGGCTGGCGCCTCGTCGGTCAGGGTGTAGATAATCTTGGCTTTGGATGTTGTCATTTTCGTCCTCAGGCTAGAGTGTGAGTTCAGGACGGTCATGGCGGGGTCAGGTGTCTTGTGAACGCCCAACCTGAGCAATGACTGATACGGGAACTTTTGATAGGGCTACTAAGATACCATTTTTTCGCAGATTTTGGGTACGATCTTAGTATAACAACGGACTAAAAATGCGCTAAAACCTGTTACAGGTTGGTGAAAAGGCGGGATTTTACGAAACTTTCGGACATTGGGTTTGTGGATTTTGGCGGCTCGGAGCATGGCTGGGGGAAGCCCCCAAAACGGAAAGCGTGGCTTCCCTGACTGTTTTGGGGGCTTCCCCCAGCCATGCTCCTTGATACAACGTTGGAGTTGCCGTCCCGGAACCGTAGGTCGGATTAGCCACAGGCGTAATCCGACAACCAGTTCTCAGGCCATTGCACCGTCGGATTACGCCTGCGGCTAATCCGACCTACGGTTACCCCTTCGGCAGCAGGTTTGCCTCGGCCAGGCATTCGCGGATCTGATCAAGCGCCTCTGGATTGGCCAACGCGTCGCGGTTGTCGCTACGTGCCGAGCCGTTGATCAGTCTTGCGACGGCCAGTTCCACTTTCTTGCCACTGCGGGTGTAGGGAATGTCCGGCACGGTGATCACGTGTTTGGGCACGTGTCTTGGGCTGGCCCCTTCACGGATGCGGGTTTTCAGGCGTTTGACCAGTGCTTCCCCGAGATTTTCTCCCTCAGCCGGCACCACCAGCAGGACCACTTCCACGTCGCCGTCGATCTGGCGTCCGATGACGAGGCTGTCTTTCACCGCAGCCTCGGTTTCCACCTGGCGGTAGATTTCCGCCGTGCCGATTCTTACACCGCCCGGGTTCAGGGTGGCGTCGGAGCGGCCGTAGATGATGGCGCCGCCGTGTTCGGTGAATTCAATGAAGTCACCGTGAGCCCACACGCCCGGGAAGGTGTTGAAATAGGCATCGCGATATCGCTCGCCGTCCGGATCCTGCCAGAAGCATACCGGCATGGATGGCAGTGGCTGGCGGCAGACGAGTTCGCCGCGGCCTTCGCTGACCGGTTTGCCGTCGTCGCCATAGGCTACGGCGTCGACACCGAGGAAACGGCACTGGATTTCGCCACGGCGCACAGGCAACAGCGGGGTAGCGCCAACGAAGCAGCCGCAGATGTCGGTGCCGCCGGCGATGGAGCCCAGCAGCACGCCAGGGGCGCCGTCGCTGTAGACCCAGTCGTAGTCTTCCGGCAACAGCGGCGAGCCGGTGGAGAACAGTACCCGCAAGGCACTGAGATCCAGGGTTTGGGCGGGTTTGAGTTCGGCCTTCCGGCAACCGGCAAGGAAGCGGGCGCTGGTGCCGTAGTGGGTGACTTTCTCGTCGGCAACGACCTGCCACAGGAAGTTCAGATCCGGGTAGCCAGGCGAGCCGTCCACGGTGATCACCGCTGCGCCGGTCAGCAAGGCGGAGGCCTGCCAGTTCCACATCATCCAGCCGCAGGTGGTGAAGTAGAGGAAGCGGTCTTCCGGCCCGACGTCGCCGTGGAGCATCAGTTCCTTGGCGTGGTTGACCAGCAGGCCGGCGGCGCCGTGGACGATGCACTTGGGTTTGCCGGTAGTGCCCGAGGAATACAGGATGTAGACCGGGTGATCCGGAGGCAGCGGCGTAAAGGACGGCGCTTTGCCGGCACCGAAGGCCAGGGCGTTTTCCCAGGTGGTGACACGCTCGCCGGCGATGGGCGCTTCCTCCGGCAGCTGCTGGACGCTGACCACGCATTTCAGCGTTGGCAGCCCGGCGATCAGCTCGGCGAAATCGGCCTGACGCGCAAACACCTTACCGCCATAGCCATAGCCGTTCACCACCACCAGCGCGGAGGGTTCGATCTGACCGAAGCGGTCGAGAATCGCGCCTACGCCGAAGTCCGGCGACGCGGAACTCCAGATGGCCCCCAGGCTGGTCGCCGCCAGCATACCAACCAGCGCTTCATAGCCGTTGGTGACCACGCCGGCAACACGATCACCCTGCACAATGCCCTGATCCCGCAGGAAGGCTTCCAGAGCGCCGGTGTCGGCCTTCAGTTCAGCATAGCTGCGGCGCAATACCGGTCGGGTCTCGCAATAGGCCACAACCGCTTCATTATCGGCCTGCTCACCATCCGCCAGGCGCAGCAGGTTGGCGGCAAAATTCGTTGTCATGCCCGGAAACCATTCAGCGCCCGGCATATCCCGTTTGCCAAGCACCCGGTCTGCGGGGGTATCACTTACCAGCCCGCAATAATCCCACACCTTTGCCCAGAAGGTGTCCAGATCGTCGATGGACCACTGGTGCAGAGCGTGGTAATCAGTAAAGGGTCCGAAGCCCTGATCTTCCAGCCACGACTTGAAGCGGGCCATCTGGCAGTTGGTCAGGGTGTCTTCCGAGGGAGACCAGACTACCGGTGATTGTTCTGTATTACTCATCCGTCTCTCCTGCTCATTACTGCATGTGCCAGCCGTGGCTGACGACAATGGATTGGCCGGTCAGGGCTGCTGACGGGAAGGCAGCCAGATGAACGGCCAGTTCGGATACATCCTCAAGGGTCGTGAACTTGCCATCCACGGTATTTTTCAGCATGACCTTGCTGATGACGTCTTCCTCGGAAATCCCCAGTTCCTTTGCCTGCTCCGGAATCTGTTTGTCCACCAGGGGGGTCCGCACAAAGCCCGGACAGATGATATTACTGCGCACACCATGCTCGGCTCCCTCCTTGGCAACTGCACGGCAAAGGCCGAGCATACCGTGTTTGGCGGCAACGTAGGGTGCTTTCAGGGGTGACGCCTCCAGAGAATGCACCGAGCCCATGTACAACATGGTACCGCCACCGGAGGCATACATGTGTTGCAGAGCGGCACGGGTAACCAGGAAGGCGCCGTCAAGGTGGACGCTCATGACTTTGCTCCAGTCCGCAAACGCCAGCTTGTGCACCGGGTCGATGTGCTGGACACCGGCGTTGGCCAGGGCAATGTCCAGCCCGCCCCATTGCTCGACAATGGCGGCCACACCATCATCAACAGCCTGCTCATTGGTGACGTCCATCGCAATGGCCATGGCCGTGCCGCCGCTGGCTTCTATAGCCTGAACGGTGTCACGGGCACTTTCCAGGGTCAGATCGGCAACCGCGACCTTTGCCCCCTCACGTCCATAGTGTTCGGCAATGGCCCTGCCGATGCCACGACCGGCACCGGTCACCAGAGCAATCCGGTTTTCTAGACGCATTTTATTATCTCCTTAATTATAAGCCGCGGCGGGCAGCCAGGTAGCGATCTCGGGCACCAGGAATACGATGGCCAGCCCCACCAGCTGAATGATGATGAAGGGTATGACACCCTTGTAGATGTCCATCACTTTGATTTCCGGCGGCGCGACACCTTTGATATAGAACAGGGCAAAGCCTACCGGTGGCGTCAGGAACGACGTCTGCAGACACATGGCAAAGAGGATGGTGAACCACACCAGGTCAAAGCCCAGCGTTTGAACCACCGGCGCCACCAGCGGCAGGATGATGAGAGTAATCTCGACCCAGTCCAGGAAGAAGCCGAGCAGGAACACCGCGAACAGAATGGTCAGCACCACGCCATAGGGGCCGAATGGCAGTCCCAACAGCGCATCTTCGATTACCTGGTCGCCACCCAGGCCCCGCAATACCACAGAGAAGGCCGTCGCGCCCAGGAAAATGGCAAAGATGAAGGCGGACGTGCGCGTGGTCTGTTGCAACGATGAGTTGAGCACTTTCAGGTTCAGGCGTCTAGCCATCAGGGCCAGTAACAGAGCACCCAGAGCACCCACGCCGGAAGCCTCCGTGGGCGTGGCTATACCGGCAAAGATCGAACCAAGCACACCCAGGATCAGCGCAGCCGTGGGCACTACGGCCTTGGCCACTTCCCAGACAATACTCCAGGATACTTTCAGGGTACCTTCTGGCACCGGTGCAACGTGAGGCTGCAACAGGGGGCGGATAATGGCATAGGCCACGTACATGGCGCCCAGCATTAAACCGGGGAAGAACGCGCCCATAAACAGATCGCCCACCGACGCCTCGGGCACCGCCAGCCGGTCTGCCATCAGCACCAGCATGATGGACGGAGGAATCAGGATCCCCAGGGTACCGGTGGCACAGGCAGTGCCCACGGCAAACCCCTTGTCGTACTTGTTTTCCATCATCACCGGCAGGGAGAGCATACCCAGAAGCACCACGGACGCACCGATGATACCGGTGGTGGCTGCCAGCAGTACCCCGATGACAATCACTGTGACCGCATAGCCACCGCGAACGGCACCAAAGAGTTTTACCATAGCGTTCATCAGTCGCTCGGCGACGCCGGACTGATCAAGCATGATGCCCATAAAGATAAACATGGGCAGAGCCACAAGGGTCTCACTACTTACAACTTTCCACACCCGCTCAGGCACCAGCCCCATGGAGGAGGAATAGTCGAACCACAAATTGGCGCCGAAGTTATCAACCGCCACCACGCCAATCACCGTCCAGATAACCGCGGTGCCACCCAACACCCAGGCAACCGGAAAACCGGTCATCAACAATGCCCCGAACGTCAGGAACATGCCGATTACAAATAGGGTTTCAAGCTCCATCAGGACGCATCCTCTTTCTTGTTATTCCCGGACTCGATCCGGATTGGCTTCGGAAAGCCGAAAAGCAGAGCCGTTACTTTCAGCAGGCGGGACAGGGCAGCCAGAATCAGCAGTACAAAAGACAATGCCAGAATGCTCTTGAGAATCCAGCGATGTGGAAGCCCGGCGGGTGCCTGACTGGTCTCGCCCTGTTGCCAGGAACTGAAGGCGTAGGGAACCATTTCGTAAACTGCCAGCACGAGAAACGGCAACAGCAGGAACACCACGCCTAAAAGCTCAATCCAGGCCTGGCCTCTGAGAGACAGGCGTTCATGGATCACGTCCACCCTCACATGATCATCCGTCACCAGCGTGTAGCCCAGCCCCAGTAGCCAGCCTGCACCGGCCAGGTGCCACTGGACTTCTTCCAACGTCACCGAACCAAGGCCAAAGGCATAGCGGCCCACCACTGCATAGATGATCACGCCGGTGACCACCACCCAGAGCCAGGAAGCACTCTTGCCAATTGCAGAAATTACACCGTCTATAACCTGACTGAGCCAGGTTGTAGGAAACTCGGTGTGATGATGAATAAATTTACCGGCGTCAGACACGGATGCCCGCACATCCTGCGGTGAGCCTTTACCAGACACTGTCATACAACAGTTCCTCGTTCAGAAAGCCTGTCATGAAACAAGGATGGCCCCGAAGGGCCATCCAGACTCGATCACAGCACCGGAATTTTTTCCGGCGCCCCGGGATCAGCCCCGAACCTTACAGGTCCGCCGGAACATAGGCGCGCGTATCCCACACCTTGTACGTTTCCATGAACTCTTGCTGGCTTTCATAGACGCGCTTGAAATCGGCATCCTTGGAGGCTTCTTCCTCAAGCACTTCCTCAGTCACTTCTCTCAGCTTGAGCAGAACGTCACGGGGAATCTGGTCGGCCTGAACACCCTTGTCCTGGAATTCAGCCAGAACCTTGCCGTTCTTGTACTCGCCCTCGGCCAGACCACGAGTGGTGGCCGCGGTGCAGGAAGCCTCAACCAGCGCCTTCTGCGCATTGGTAGCCTTGTTCCACTCATCCTTGTTGATCAGCATGTACTGGGCCGTGAACTGCTGGTGCCAGCCCGGGAACAGGTTGTATTTGACGACCTGGTTGAAGCCCAGGATCTGATCAATGGCAGGCATGGAGAATTCGGTGGCATCAATGGTGCCTTTTTCCAGGGCCTGGTATAGCTCTCCGCCGGGCATCATGGTGACGGAGGCGCCCAGTTTTTCGAGAACCTTGCCACCCAGGCCAGCGAAGCGAATCTTCAAACCTTTGTAATCTTCTAGTGTTTTGATGGGCTTGGAGTACCAACCCGCTGTTTCAGGACCGATAATGCCGCACAACTGGGCATGAACCTTGAAGCCCTTGTTGTCGTAGACTTCCTGCAGCATTTCGTGACCGCCACCGAAGTAATACCAGCCAATGTAAGCGGGGGGCTTCATACCAAAAGGCACAGCGGCAAACAGGGGAATCGCAGGCACCTTGCCCTGGTCATAGCCGATCCAGGTATAGCCGGCGGATACCTTGCCGTCAGAAACAGATTGGAGAATATCGAAAGGGGGCACCAACTTGCCCGGCTCATATACCCGGACCTGAATGCTGCCATCAGAAGCTGTGGTCAGGTTATCGGCCACCCAGGCTGCGGGAGAACCGAGACCTGGCAGATTGGTGGCGAAAGCGACAGGCATTTTCCAGCGAAGGTCGTCTGCGAACGCCGATCCTGCGGACAGGGCGATCGCACCGGTAATTCCGGCGAGAGCCTTGAAGAGTTTCATTAGCGAGTCTCCTAGCATTGTTGTTTTATCCGGCCGCCGGTTCTTGACTGACGGTCCTAGTCTGAGTGTAGTCAGACATCGCAGAAAACGAGACAGACAATACAAATTGTGGGTCCAACGTTGAGCGCCAGTCTTGTTTTCCGCGTTGTTCTGACGTCCTGCGTCGGGGATTTAGCAGATGCCGTGCCAGACTCAGAAAAATCAAATAAATCAGCGACGTAAGTATTTTATTGCAGAGAAGGGGCAGATCGAAGCGTCCGGATTTCAGGACGCATTAAGACCTATGTCGTAGGTAGTTGTCCTGATCTTCGAACAACTGTCCTGATTTCAGGACATCCTGGCGAGCTTTTCATACAGAACGGAACGGGAAATACCCAGAAGCTTGGCTGCCCGGGTCCGGTTACCCCGACAGGCAACCAGCGCCGACTCAATCGCCTGGGCTTCCGCTTCCGCCATCACCTGAGCCAGCGGCCTGACCGGTCGGGGGGAGAGGGATGACTGCGGGCGAGATCCGTTACGGGGAAGCACCTTGAAGATGGCATCGGCATCCAGGAGGCCGTTATCCTCACCCATGGTGAGCGCCCGCTCGAGCACATTTCTCAGTTCACGAATATTACCCGGCCAGTCGTAACCTCCCAATGCCGAAACCGCGGCATCGGTAATCTCACCGCGCAATTCCAGACCGTCGCAGATGTCTTCCAGCAGAGCCTCACACAGCACACCCAGGTCCGCCAGCCGCTCCCTCAGGGGCGGAATCGGAATCTCCAGGACATTGAGCCGGTAATACAGATCGGAGCGGAAGCTGCCTTCAGCCATCATGGCTTCCAGGTTGCGACTGGTGGCGGCAATGACACGGACATCCACCGATACCACCTTGTTGGAACCCAGGGGCTCAATCTCCCCTTCCTGCAACGCCCGCAACAGCTTGGCCTGCAATGGCAACGGCATGTCGCCCACCTCATCCAGGAACAGGGTGCCACCGTTGGCGAGCTGAAATTTACCGTCCCGGGTGCGGCGGTCGGCGCCGGTATAGGCGCCGGGCGCCACACCAAAGAACTCCGCTTCCAGCAGGTTGTCCGGAATGGCCGCCACGTTGACCCCGACAAAGGGCTTTTCCGCGCGCCCGGATACCGTATGAATGGCCTGAGCCAGCACCTCCTTGCCGGTACCGGTCTCGCCCAACAGCAATACCGGCATATCGCGACCGGCGGCCAACCGGGCCCGGCGTTTGACCTCCAGGGAGGCCGGGCTCGCACCGACGAAATCCCCCAGGCTGTAGCGGGTACCACGGGTCTTTTTTGCCAGTGCCTTGCGGGCCGCCGCCAGGTCCTGGTGCAAGCGCCGAAACTTGCTGACCAAAGGCGTCAGCGGCTGTAGATCGTCGTAGAGGACAAAGGCCACCGCGCCAACGATCTCGCCTTCTTCATCAAAGAACGGCAGGCGGCTGACCACAAATTGCTGGTTCTGGTGTTCCATGATATCCAGCAGCAGCGGTTTCCCGGTCTCCACCACCTCGGGCATGCGGGTGTGCGGGATCACATCCCGCACGAACCGGCCGATCACCGATGACGGGGATTTGAATCCCAGCAAATCGGAGTAACTGGCGTTGATCCAGGTAATCCGGTTGTCACGACCAACAGCGATTGCCCCTGCGCTGGCCTCCTCGAACATCGGGATCAGGGCTTCGATGAGTTCTCGAGTCAGGCCATTCTTTTTATTGTGGGCAAATAGCTGTGTCATGTACCGGTTACCGCCAGAGAGATTGTCTTGCATGGTACAAAACCTGGGCAGCCCGTCAATCAGGGATATTCAGCTGGTTATCAGCAAACACGATCAGATCACTCTCCGGCGGCTGATCCTGGATATCCGGCACATTGGTTTCCGACAACGCCGTGGTGATATCACCCCGCGGCACCGTTCGCACCACCTGGCTCGGCGGCAGGGACCGGCCCTCGGTCAGGTGTTCGTAGACCAGATCCAGTGCCTGGAAGTAGTAATGGTGCAAGGGAACATAACGCTCCGCCACGCCCGGCAATCCATTCAATACATCCAGATGATGGGCGTTGAGAATTTCGTAATAACGCAGGCCGGAGCTATCACCTTCAACCCTCTGATTCAGCGCCAGGTATGGCCGGGATGTGTGGTTGATCGGCAGGATCGCATCGGCCCGCCCGGTAACAAACACGGCTGGCTTGCCCTGCAGGTCGCCACTGGCGCGGATCGCCTCAATACCCTGATCAATGGCATCGGCCAGGACGGAATCGGCTCCCTCCAGGGGATTGCCCGTGGCGACATCCTCCCCCTGCACCAGGCTGCGCAGGCACAACAGTGCATCCAGGCCATAGTCCTGCTGACCAGTACTGGCCGAAGCGCTCATGGCCAGATGGGTCGGCTGGCCCAGGGCATTGTCATTCACCACATTCACACCGGCACTTGGCGGAATGCCGTTGCTGGCCGAGAACAGGGCAGCTTCCTGTGATGGGGCCAACGGAACCACCGCTCCGGTGCCATCCGTCGCCGCCAGACTCAGACTGCACACCCGATCCTCAACGCCGGCCTGACCATAGGCATTGGCGTAGGTCATGGAGATACCCTGTGCCACCGAGAGGCCAAAATGCACCGGCGCCAGCAGGTTCTGCTCGAGCTGAATGCCGAAGTCTTCGTTCAGGATCCGCAAGGCATCGGTGGCACGTTCCTCGGTGGTAATGCCGGAAACCAGGCCCTTGCTGGCGAGCGAATCGCAGATGTTTTCACCAATAGCCGGCGGATTGAATACCGAGTTAAACGGTGCCACATCCCGAATGGCGGGTGCCTGGTTGGCACAGCCCTGATACACCGCCAGCGCCGTGGTGTAATCCAGCAGGCTGCGGCTGTGCCCGGAAATGACCGGGCCATTGCCCTGACGAATGGTAAACGAGTCATCCACCTGTGGGTTGATGTTGGGCTCGGAAACCGCGACACCGTCGATCAGCCCCCGGTCATCCTGCTCAGCGGCCCTGACAGAGGCGCCACCACCATTGGAAACGCTGGAGGCAATCACCAGGGTATTCCTCGGCTTGATGGTCATCAATCGCTCACCATTACCCAGTTCGCGGCCATACTTCTCGTTCAGCACATAGAAGCCAAACTCGATCGACTGCAGCACATGAGTCCCCCAGTCGGCTTCGGGGTTCACGCCCGAGTGAGCGTGCTTATAGGCAAACCGGTCCGGCCACTGGCTGTTGAAATCTGCCCGGGCGGCATCATCCAGGCTGGCCCGGAACAACACCGATTCATCGTCGGTGGTGGTCAGCGTACCGTCGATTCGCTGGGTACTGTTGGTGACCAGATTATGAGCGCCGGTTCCGGTGCCCTTGTCGGTATAGACTACGGCACAGCCTTTTTTCAGGCCCCATTCGCCAGCGGTACCAATCGCACCGTACACCCCCCGCGAACCGGAGGAAGGGGCGGTTACCATACAGGGCCGGCGAGGATCGAAACTGTCCGGCACCTGGACCATCGCAGTCACCGGCACCGTATGGCCTGCTACCGTCATCAAGGCGAGGAACTCCTCGCCGGCAATCAGACCGTTTCCGTCAACTCCGACAGTGGGCCCGAAGAACGTGCCATAACCGCCGCCCGGCGCGGTGTCCACCAGCGCGCGGTAGTTGTTGTAGATCGCCAGTCGTCGGAGTTCCGCGGGGGGTGGATTGAGGGCATCATCAAAGGCCGGCGGGGTTGCGCTGGCCAGACCGTCGGCGCCCAGGCCAGCCGTCAGCAGGTCGTCGGTCTGCCCGTCGTACCACGTCTGTTGGATATCACCGGAGATAAAATCGGGTATCGCATTGAATGGCGGCTTGCCCTCATTGCCAGTGGCGGGCGCAGCCCCGATTGCACCGATCAGGGTGCATAGCAGCAATCGTCTCATGATTCGTTCCTTGTTTGTTGTTGTTAACGGTCAGGCCGAACCTCAGGCACTCCGGCCCGACTGGCTGTCATGCGTATGCCGTGCCAACTCACCAAGGCACTGAAAACAAAGAATATTTACTGGAAAGATAGGAGTTCGATTCGAGGCTATCCGGGATTCCGGACACTGCCGTATCCACCGTTAGACTCTGGCGCACTGTAAACAGGCAGTTAATGGCAGTGTCCGGATAGCCAGACACTGTCCGGAAATACGAACAAGCAGGCGGACTCCGCCCCGACTGGACGGAGTCGCTGGAGGGGTCAGCGCCCCGAATTCACCCCGATCATGGATTTGACCGGGGATGACAGGTAACTCAAATGCAGACCGTTGGCTGGTATTTCCAGATCAAAGGCCACAATTCCCCCGACATCCACCGCCAGAGTTTGCGCCACCTGATTGTATTGCTCAATCACCTGACGACCATCATCCAGGAATCGGACTTCACCCGCCAGGTCCAGATCCAGAGGCACACTGTGCAGGTTGTGGGGCAGGTCCAGCGGGGTGGCCAGATCCGGCGCATCCAGGTAAGTCTTAACGTCGGTCTCGAAAACCGGAAAACCATCCTCACCTGTGCGGATAACCCCCGGAATCAAACGCGTGCGATTTCCCTCTTCATCCTCTGCATAGCGCATGCGGATAACCTGCGGACCGGTTGGTGTCTCTGCCCAGGTCAGGTCTGTTCCCACTTTGGCATTCACTGTCAGGGACGTGGTGGTCAGCAGGGTGGGATGGAGCAGGATGCGCACACCCGCAGAAGGATCATCCGGATCCACCGGACCCACAACCTCGGTGTTCAGGGCTCCGGTCATGTAGATGAACTTGAGCTCAGGACACTCGGTTTCAATCCAGGGCGAGAAGATATCCTTACGGTCGCGGTTACAGCCAACACGGGCCTCTTCGCGGTTCCGGCTGATGACCCGGGTAGCCTGGGGTGGCGTGAGTGGCTGGCCCATGTCATCCAGGGCCACTTCGGGTGGCTCTGTGCAGTCACGCTCGTAGACTTTGCGAATAACAACACCGTCACTGTCCGTCTCATCCACGATGCCACACTGAACCACCCCGTCGGCGTTCACATCCCGCACCGGGAGGTTTCTCAGGGGCAGCAGCACCGTATCGGACGGCGCACCGCCCCGGAAATAAATGGTCATATCCGGACCGCCCGATTGACTCAAACCGGCGAGCGCATCGGTCTCCAGAGCCTGGCCAGCGACAGAGCAGATGGCAAGATCGCAGTCCGGGGATTCAGATGCCTCCGAAGACAGGGTATATCGGTACCGGGCCCCTTGTTCCCATGGTTGCTCCGGATAGAACCAGAGCTTACGCGCGGTTATCTCAAGCCGGCCCGCCACCGGTTCCCGGGCAACCTCGACGTTATCACCGGTGCCATCACCCGGATCGGTCACCTTTTCCACCGTGAAAGTTTCGTTCAGGCGGATGGACGCAGGATCCATGGACTGGGAAAACGTCACCGCAATGGGCCGGTTAGCGGGCAGTGAAACCACCGGCATGCTTTCGTCATCCAGGTTGTAGTCAACGCCATTGCCATCAATGGCGCCAACGCAACGCCCATGCTGGTCGTTCAGTAAATCCAGCCCCTTGGTGACGCAGGGAAACCCGGGATAAACCGCCACCGCCAGTGGGGACGACGCAGACTGGTCCGCCTGGACCGGGAGCTCAAACGACAGTTCCTCGGGCACAGCGCCATTACCTGCCAGGTCGGTGAGGCCCGAGGTCAGCCGAATCTGGTAATGCGTACCGTGAACAAGCCCGCCGGCAGGCGCCACCGACACACTGGTTCCATCCACGGACAGGTCCAGCGCCTCCACGGGATTCCCGTCGGCGAGTACCCGGAGCCCGTCAGCGAGGGATTCGCGCGATACCGGTTCATCGAAATACAGGGTGATCGGATCCCCTGGCCGATGGGCGTTGTACAGACCGCTGCCGGCCTCATCGGGCATCCAGCTCAACAGCTCGGGGCCCCGGGTATCCACGAATGGGTCCGGCGCGTTCTGTTGGGCCCGATCCAGGGTATCCGCTTCGATCCGGAACGCCAGTGAGGCCACCGCATTCTCAAGCCCCAGCAGCCGCGGTTCGACCATGCTCAGGGCATCGATTTCCAGGGTCCCGTTCCTGATGATCGCGGTTCCTACCAGCTCCAGCCCAAGAATGGTCTGGGACAGCGCAGCATTCGGTTGCGCTTCCTCGGTGCTCATGGCGACATCCATGAACAGGCGGATATGCCGGGGCGCGTCATCCGCATCGGAGTATGGGTTCCGGTACAGGTACCCCACCGCATCGGAGATCGTGGTCACCCGGATGTCGCCCGTTGTCTGGACGCCACGGTCGGTCATCAACGGCACCACGCCGCCGACGTTCACATCCAGGGAGGTGCTGCTCAGTAACGTCCCGGCGGGGATCTGCAACGGTGTCATTTCGGGGTAGTCCGGCGCATAGGCCAGCTCTGCCCACATCTCGCCCGTCTGGTAGGAAGTGGGAGTATCTCCCAGCAACACCGAACTCAGGGCAATGCCGTTTATGGGCTCACCGTTCAGTACCGAGCGCAGGTCCCGGGCATCCGAGTTGGCAACCGCCGCCTGGTAGAGGATTTCCCCCGGGCCCGAGTCCTGAGGGGTGAGGGTGGTTTCATAATTGGCCAACTGATCGCCATAGGCATTGGGCAAGTCGCGGACAACCAGCCGGTAGGTTTCCCCGGGGTTCAGATCCGATGCTGAGCCGTCGGTAGCGGCGATCGGGTCTATCACCAGGTGCCGCTTTCCGGACAGAACCCGCGCGGGGACCAGGTTACCGGCACTGTCTTCCAGCCTCACCGACTCCCCGTAAACGGCGCCCGCCGGATGAATAGGCTGACTGAACGACAGTCGGAGGGTCGAAAAATCCACCAGGGGATAATGCTCACCGTCAGGGACCATGCCCTGGACTCCGAATTCGGCCGTCGTGCCGGAGAGTGAGGGGATACCACTGAAACTCCCACGGGTCTGAAACTCCAGGCTGCCATCACTACCCAGCTGCTCAATGGCAGTATCACCGGTTCGGACCGGTCGCTGCAGACGAACACTGTAGGTGGTGGCCGGTTTGAGGGCAGCAGCCGGGCGAATCACCCAGCTCTGGCCACCATCCACCGGGGTCAGCTTATGGTCTATCCGCTCATCCCCGGCCTCCAGTGCCAGTTCAGGCTCATCCACTGGCTGAGAAAACCTCAGGACCAGACTGGCCCGGGGCGAAACGTCCCGCTGACCGTCGGCGGGGTAGCTGTATATCAACGAGAGCGCAGGCCCTGGTGTCTGCATGCTGGAGTTTTCTCCCCCGCATGCTGACAGCAAGGCCGAAACCAGCATCAGTGAGCCGACTTTCCAAAGGTTCATGGATGCCTCCTGTTCAGAATTTCAGCGTGATGGAACCGGCGATGACATGGACTTCGCCCCCGGCAGTCACCTGCCCGTTGGTCACCGTTTCGTTACCAGAACCGGTGGAGCTCAGCTCAAACTCACGATCATCCAATTGATGGAACTGATACCCGATGTCCAGGCGGACCGGGTATGCCAGAAGACGCGTTTGCTCGTACTGCGCGGATAGGCCGAGCCCGACAATAAATCGGTCGCTGTCGTAATAGTTCACATCCGGTGTCAGGCCATCTCCAAGAGGAGATTCCTGATAGGCCAGTCCGGTAGTCAGCGCAAAATTGGGGTGGAACTGATACTCACCGCCGATACGGGGCACAATAATGTCATCAAAGCGCACCTCTGCCTGATCCTTGATCTGATCTCCTTCGAACTTGTCACTCAGGCCTGACCAGTTCTGTTGCTCAAGGCTGCCGCCAATCCGCCAGCCGCCGCCCTTGTACTGCAACCCCAGCGCCAGGGTTTCGGGCTGGTAGGAGTCGTAGGTACGGATGGTGAATTCGAGGGGGGCGGAAGCCGGTATCAACCCGGGAATGACCACACTCGAATCCACCGTGGTATTGGTATCCGAACTGGTGCGATAGACCGCAGCCACCTCCCAGCCACTGAGCAGGCACTGGCTTTCCTGGCAGAAGGTGCGCCCCAGATCGACACTGGTGGAATAGATCAGGCGAACCGAGGGTTGGGCGTCGACCGACAGCTTTTCCTTTTCGGTATTCCCCGCCAGATCACTGACGGCCCGCAGCTCCGCGCTTGCATGAAGCGTGACCCGAGCCGAGGCACCAACGCTGACGCCTCGCCACACATTCGAAGCCGCACCGATGTTCAGGAACAATGGCTGGCGGCCATACTCCAGGAATTGCCCCTCGCTGGATGTTTGCGAACCAAAGGCCAGCATTTCCTTGCCGTACTTTTCCACACCGGCAATAAACCCGAGGTAGATCGGCGGGCCGTTTCGAAACATCGACGTGAGATCGGTTTTCATACCGATCAGGACATGCTGACTTTCCTTTTCAAAGCTGAAGGTGCCGTTGCTACCTGTGGCTTCCAGATCAGGCTGGGCATGTAACAAACCGGTGGTCAGTTCACCACGGGAGTCCGAAGCCAGATAGGCGGGGTTGTAGAAATTGGCCGACACCTGAGTGTTAAACATGGATAAAGCCTGTGCGGAGGCTATATCCGTCGGCAACACGCCATAGGTCGATCCAATATTGCCCATACTTGCACTCACCAGAGGTGAAACGCCCACCAGGCTGGTGGCGAAAACAAGGCGGGAAAAAAGTACGGATCGGCGGATCATGTACGACATGGCTAAGTTCCTTTTGACACGCGGGAATTGGTTCTCCGAGCGGTAAGCCCGAGTCGTTCGTGGGGCGGAACCCTAAAGGCTCCGTTTCCTGTTCAGATTGGCAGGGTCGACCCGAACATCCTGGCAACCGGGTCATCACAAATGCGACACATGCCAACTGACTGGTTTCACTGAATTTTCAGAAATTCAGTTTCCGACATGTCGCCAGTTAACCCGGTAAAATGTGAGAAAAATCACAGACCTGTAATGCATCCGATCGCTGTCGTGGACCGTAAAAGCTTGATAATCCAATCTGGACTCACCCCTTCGGGAGCTCATAATGTCCATCCCATTCCGCTACCGGGTAACCATCATGCTGTTGATGCTGAGCAGCCTGTGGGGCTGCGCCACTCACTCCGGCGCACCAGCATCCACGCCGGATCACCCCCACACCGATTTCCGCATGCTCGACGATATTGCCTATACCCCCGAGGATTGGCCGCAGACTCTTTACGCCGACCTCTACCTTCCGGAAACCAACGGCAAACATGCCACCGTGTTACTGGTGCATGGCGGTGGATGGGAACGGCGCTCTCGCAAGGATATGGCGTGGATTGCCAGGGACCTGGCCAGTCGGGGATTCGCGGTAATGAACGTCGATTATCGCTTTGCGCCGGAGCACACCTTCCCCGCACAACTCCACGACGTGCAGATGGCAATGCACTGGCTTCACAGACACAGCAGCGAATACGGACTGGACCGCTCGGCCATCAGTGCCTTCGGCTTCTCATCCGGCGCTCACCTGGTGTCGCTGATGGCGCTGGTCGCCAGTTCCGACAGCCCGTTGAACGACCCTTACGGCGGTGACGCAACTCGTCCCACGGCCGTCGTCGCCGGTGGCATACCGGCTGATCTGGAAGCGTTTGATTCCGGCAGATTGATCAAGCAGTTCCTGGGAGGAGAACAGCAGGAGATACCCGACATCTACCGGCAGGCATCACCGGTGACCCATGTCACCCCCTCTGCTCCCCCGTTTTTCCTGTTCCATGGCGGCATGGATATGTTGGTGCCTTTTAGTCAGGCAAAACGGCTGCAGCAGACACTGAATGCGAACAGCGTGGACAATGAACTCTACCGGATGCACCTTCGTGGCCACCTGACCAGCTTCCTGACCGCAGGACAGGCGGTGGATCGGGCGGCGGACTTTCTGCGCCGGCACAGCCTCTCTGCTGACAGCGGGTCCTAGCCGATTCTGACGAAAGGCAGCAGGCTCAGGGCGGCGATGACAACGATGGCCAGGCACGCGGCTAGCGTTCGTACGGGTTTTTGCCGTAACCGGAACCAGAAGCCGCCGACCCGGCCCGCCGCGAGCTCGTGCTCGTATTCCGTCCGCTGTCGTGCCCGGCGCTGTTGCTGATACTCTTCCAGCAAAGTCCGGGCCCGGGCGGCCTCGTCATCGTCGTGAACCCAGAAGCCCCCCATGCTGATCCCCCAGCGACTGGGCGGGGTTTCGTAGTAACGAACGTCATGGGATGCGAACAATTCGCGGATTTCATCCGCCTCGTCATCGGGAACGTGGCGGAGATTCATCAGATGGTGGGGCATGGTATGTCTGGTATCGGTGGCCGGAATCCCTATATCCTAGCATTCATAGGGATACCCTACCGAACTTGCCACCGGGATGTTGAATGACCGACACCGCCATCCGGCTGCTGCTGGAATTTGACGACAAAGTACGCCGAGACCATGAGCAGCCTCCGGCTTTCCTGCACCGACGCGACCGGAAATACGCCCTGGATTGCCAACAACGCGACATGACTCCGTCGCCAGGGCACTGGCTGGCTCACCTGGAACGCCTGAGCGGGCAAGGAGGGGAGTCTGTTGCCGATGCCGCCCTCGGAACCTGGCGACGCATCATGACGGGATTTATCCTCGCTGGCTGTGCATTGGGGGTCCTCACCATGCTCGGCCTGTTGTTCTATGAGGGCGGCCAGCGCATCAACGTTACCGTAATCCTCGCCTTTGTTTTTCTCCAGTGCCTGCTGGCAGGCTTTACCACACTCCAGGCCTTTGCCGGATGGCAGCCCTGGCGCCCACTACTGACCCGATTTGCCGACCAGAAGTCGCCTGCGGCGCTGGGTAAACTCCAACCACAGCTCATGGCCAGGGCCGCTCATATCGGTGGCCTGGCATTCGGTACCTGCGGTTTGCTGACGCTGTTAGTGATGGTTGTGGTTCAGGACCTGGCATTTGGCTGGAGCACCACGCTCAATACTGACAGTCACCGATTCCTCGGCCTGGTCCAGACCATTGCAGCCCCCTGGCAATGGCTCTGGCCTGGCGCGGTGCCCGACGCCAGTCTGGTGGAAACCACCCGTTTCTTCCGGGCTCAGACCGGCAACCTCACCCTCAATCCGGCACGGCTGGGTGACTGGTGGCCGTTCGTCGCCATGGTGTGGACATTCTATGTCCTGCTGCCACGACTGGTACTGGCGGTCATCGCCAATGGACACCTGCAATTAAAGGCCAGACGGCTGCTCAACCGTCACCCGGGGCTGACCGCATTGCAGTACCGGATGGAAACGCCGGCACTGGAAACCGGTAACGCTCATAACGACGCCCAGCACCAGCCGGACACCTCCACCAACAGTCAACTGAAGCCGCTTCCGGAAAGTGACACCGTTATCTGCTGGGCCGGCGCCGGAGAGCCGGAGCTGCCGGATGCCCTGAATGGACCCGACACCCTGGTGCTCCGTGCCGGTGGCCGGGCCTCGCTTCAGGACGACACGCTTACCCTGGAGAAAGCCGCCAATCACCTTGCGCACATCACCCGGCCCGCGGTCATTGTGGTGACCCGCAGCTGGGAGCCCCCCACCGGCGAACTGCAGGATTTTCTCCAGCACGCCCGCGAACTATGGCCCCCCACCAGTCACGTGGCGGTGGTGCCGCTGACCACCTCCGGGCAGGAAGAGCCGCCCACGCACCAGGTCCAACAATGGCTGCGATTTACCGAGCGATTGGGAACCGACTTCGCCTGCGTCAGCCTTCCGCCATTGTTTCCTCAGAATCCATATCGTCAGGGGGAGCTGTAGCCATGGACAATGCCCCGGTTTTTGCTGTGGTGGGTCACCCCAACAAAGGCAAATCCAGTGTGGTGGCGACCCTGTCCCAGAACGATGCCATTGCCATTGCCCTGGAGCCCGGCACCACCCGTCAGCGCCAGGCCTATCCGTTAACCGTGGACGGCAGAACCCTCTACACCCTAGTGGATACCCCGGGTTTCCAGCGCCCAAGGCGGGTTCTGGAATGGCTGGACGCCCACAGTGTGTCCGCCTCGGATCGCGCCGAAACCGTCGCCGCTTTCGTGACCCAACACCGCGACGACCCGCGCTTTACTGACGAGTGCGAACTGCTGGCTCCGCTGGTCGAGGGGGCCGGCATCATCTACGTGGTCGACGGGTCGGTGCCCTACAGCGCGGAACACGAAGCGGAAATGACCATCCTGCGCTGGACCGGTCGCCCCAGCCTGGCCTTGATCAACAGCATTGGTCCGGACGACTACAGCACTGCCTGGCAGGCTGCGCTTGGTCAGTTCTTTCAGGTTATTCGCAAGTTTGACGCTGTTCGCGCACATTTTGAGCAACATCTCAGCCTCCTGAGGGCTTTCGGCCAACTGGAACCGGCCTGGGAGTCGCCCCTGGATCAAGCCACCGGTTTTCTCGCGGACCAGCGCAGGCAGCGGAAAACCCAGGCCGCCCGACTGATCGCCAAAGCCCTGGAAGACATAATGTCGTACCAGGAAAAGCGCACCCTGACGACCAATCAGGCCACGGAAACCAACGAGCGGGCCCTGGCGGATACTCTCAGGCGAAGTTGGTACCAGCACCAACGTCGTCGTGAACAGACCCTTCGGGTCTCCGTTGAACACCTGTACCAGCACAAGCGGATTCAGCGTCAGGAGGCAGAACTGGAGTGGCACAGCGATCACGACCTGTTCAGTGAGGACAGTCGCCGTGTCTGGGCTGTCAGCCGACGTTACCTGGCCACCGCAGGCTTTGGGGCCGGTGCCGTTGGTGGTGCCGGTATTGACGCACTCACCTTCGGTTCGTCACTGGGCACCGGTGCTCTGGTGGGAGGTATTCTCGGCGCCGCCGGCAGCTATTTCTATGGCGATCGGCTGGCGCTGCCGGCGTTGAAGATCGGCGCTCTACAGGACGGGCTGAAAACCGCCACCTTCGGCCCTGTACAGGACAGTCAGTTCGGCTATGTTGTATTGGGACGGGCCGTGGATCACTGGTGGCATATCAGCCACCGCAACCATGCCGGCCGCGATCAGCTTGATCTCGCACCAGCAGATAGTCACTGGCTGGAAAACCTGGACCGTAAAAGCCGGCAGGACATCCAGAGAGTCTTCAACCGGTGCCGCAAACGCAGGACACCCGACGACCGTCAGCGGGTTGTCTTTGCCGCCGCCATCGAGCAGGCGATGACGGTTTACGACGATTGGCGGTTGAACCGGACCTGACCGGGATGTTTATACTGTAGGGCTATTCCATCACAAAATGAGGAATGCGAATGAAAATCGTACGAGTGCAAGACATCATCGGTACCGAGCGCGAAGTCAGCGGCCCGGGCTGGACCAGCCGTCGCATGCTGCTGAAAAAGGATGGCATGGGTTTCTCCTTCCACGAGACCATCATCCCCGCCGGCGCAGAGCTCAACCTCTGGTACAAACATCACCTGGAAGCCGTTTATTGCGTTGCCGGTAATGGCAGCATTCTGGACAAGGCCACCGGTGAAACCCACGAAATCACCGACGGCACGCTGTACGCACTCGACAAGCACGACCAGCATACGCTCCGTGGCGGCACCGAAGACATGCGCCTGATCTGTGCCTTCAACCCGCCAGTTACCGGTCGCGAAGTGCATGACGAGGACGGCGCCTACCTGCCGGATACCGGCGAAGACTAAGCCGCACTCCGTGGCTGATCCCCGCGCCACCACACCGCCACCGCAGGCAACGCTGCTTCCGGTGGCGGTGTTGCTTTGGCTCGCCGGCGTCTACCTGCGCATACCGATACTCGTCGCACCGCCGCTGGCACCCTTCATCGGTGACGAACTGGCCCTGTCCCAGACACTGACCGGCGCGCTGACCACCTTGCCGATCCTGATGCTGGCCATCGGCTCCATGCCCGGCTCCCTGGCCATCGCCCGTATCGGTCCGCGTAATACCCTGGCGCTGGCGATGCTGATCATGGTCATTGGCTCCGCCGGGCGTGGCCTGGTACCGGACACCTTCACCCTGATGCTCGCCAGCGCCGTCATGGGCCTGGGCGTCGCCATGATGCAACCGGCCCTGCCCGCACTGCTGCCGCGCTGGCTGGAGCCCCACCACCTGGCCCTGGGTTCTGCCATCTACATGAATGGTATGCTGATGGGCGAATTTATTGGGGCGGGAATTACCTTACCCGTGCTGATGCCGCTGCTGGACAACAGTTGGCGTGCCACGCTCCTTGCCTGGTCATTGCCGGCCCTTCTGATCGCCGCTGCCCTGTACCTGCCCAAAAGAGACCGGGCAAAACCGGTGGGCAAAGTCGCCTGGTTACCGGACTGGAGCAATCCGCTGACCCTGCGAGTCGGTCTCCTCCTTGGCCTTTCCGGCTCCATGTTCTTTGGCCTCAACGCCTACATGGGTAACCTGCTGGAACAGCAAGGACAGTTCAACAAACTCGCCGACGCCCTGTTCTGGTACAACATCGCCCAGGTCTTCGCCTCCCTGATCATGCTCAAGATGGCCAGAATCTGGGTAGGCCGCCGCTCCGCGATCATCATTACTGCCTTGCTCAGCATCATCGGCACCCTGGGCGCCATCACCTTCACCGGCTGGTGGACCATCGCCAGCGCCACCCTTATGAGCCTCACTGCCGGCATCCTGCTAATCCTGCTGGTCGCGGTACCACCGTTGGTCACATCGTCACAGGAAACCGGCCGCCTCTCCGCCGGCACCTTCCTGGTCGGCTACACCATGGCCTTCTCCGTTCCGATGCTCGGTGGCCTGCTGGCCGACTGGACCGGCGATGCCCGCCACGCCATCCTCACCATCGTCGCCTACAGCGTCCTGGTCCTCCCCCTGGCCTTCACCCTGGACCTGAAACGAAAAAAGGACCAGCCCGTAGGCTGATCCTTTCACAATGACTCCCACACCAAAGGCTGAAAGGCCGTGGGGCGGGGTGTCTTTTCCGCCGGGAAAAAAATGTCTGAGCAAAGCGAGTTATTTTTCCCAGAGGAAAAGACACCCCGCCCCGCGGCCCGACTCCCAACTAGATGTAATAGTCTTTTAGCGGAGGAAAACCGTTGAACTCCACCGCACTGTAGGTCGTCGTATAGGCACCCGTAGAGAGCCAGTACATCCGGTCGCCAATCGCCAGATTCAAAGGCAGCGGATACTTGTGATGCTCATACATGATATCCGCACTGTCGCAGGTCGGCCCGGCGATGACACAGTCTTCGCCTTCACCGGATTTTTCCGTCCAGATCGGGAACTTGATGGACTCGTCGAGGGTCTCGATCAGTCCCGAAAACTTGCCCACATCGGTATAGACCCAGCGGTGCAGGGCGGTCCGTGATTTACGGGAAATCAGCACGACTTCACTGACCAGAACTCCGGCGTTGGATATCAGCGAACGGCCCGGCTCAATGATAATCTCAGGCAGATTGTCACCAAAATCTTCCTGCAGGAATCGAGCGATTTCTTCCGCATACACTTTCAGCTCGTTGGTGCGGGTAATGTAGTTAGCCGGGAAGCCTCCGCCCATATTGATCATCTTCAGTTCGATGCCGTCTTCTTCCTTCAGGCGCTCGAAAATCACCTTAACCTTACCCAGAGCGGCATCCCAGGCGCCGATCTCCCGTTGCTGGGAACCCACGTGGAAAGACACACCGTAGGGCACCAGGCCCAGATCACGGGCCAAAATCAGCAGGTCCATGGCCATGTCGGTCTGGCAGCCAAACTTGCGGGACAACGGCCAGTCCGCCGTCAGCGTGCCTTCGGTCAGGATACGCACATACACCTTTGAGCCTGGGGCAGCCTTGGAAATATTGCGCAGGTCAGCTTCGGAATCGGTGGCGAACAGGCGCACGCCTTTCTCGTAAAAAGTGCGGATGTCCCGCGCCTTCTTGATGGTGTTGCCGTAGCTGATGCGATCACCGGTCACACCCAGCGCCATGACCTTGTCCAGTTCATACACAGAGGCGATGTCAAAACTGGCCCCCTTGTCACGCAGCATGGTCAGAATCTGCGGCGCCGGATTGGCCTTGACCGCATAGTAAACGTTGGCGTACGGAAAACCTTCCACCAGTTCGTTGTACTGACGGTCAATGGTGGCGGTGTCGATCACCACGCATGGGGTTTCCTTGGTATCGGCAAAAGCCTTGATACGGGCAAAGGTCTCGGCGTCGTAATAATCGGCGATGTGGGCGTTGGCAGACTCGGTCATGGATGGTGTTTCCCTCCAGCGGGCAAACAGGCATAAAAAAGGGGCGCTACAGCCTGGCTGCAGCTCCCCGGATTGGCGCGATCATCGGGCTTTTTTTCTGAGCCGGATATGCGCATATCTACCCATAACCGGGCAGCCTTTCCCTACTCGTTATGGGGCTAAACGGCTATGGGCCAAAGCGGTGTCGGATCCGTTGGGCCATCGGGATCTTTTGGCTCGGTCTGGCAATGCAAATAGTCGAGAATGGCCTGCTGCAACTCGCGGCCCTGTCCCAGTCCCTGGTTGCCAAACAACCGATTGAACTCAAGGACATAGGGGTACCCCTCAACCAGCGCGATGTCGAAGCCGGCGTGATCGACCTCCAGCTCCTTCGCCAGACGCAACGCCAGATCCGTCATCACCGAAGGTACAGGGCTGGTATCAATACGGCCGCCCCGGGCGACATTATTGTAAAACCCCTGATCTGCCTGAGTTCTCCAGTAGGCGGTCAACACCCGGTCGCCGACAACCACTACCCGCGCGTCCCGATCCAGCGGCAGGTATTCCTGTGCGTAAAGCACATCGGTCCGTTCACAATAGCGGTGCCAGTCTTCCCGGTTTTCAATCAGCCAGACCCCTTCGCCCATGCTGGCTTTCGGCAGCTTGGCCACAAAGGGATGCACCATCGCTTCCCAGATCAGTTCCCGCTCCTGCGGGCCGTTGGCTTCGATCATGGTCCACGGCGTGTGCTCCGGCGCAACGGTCTGAAATGCCCGGGTCATCTCCACCTTGTCGTGGCCAATTCGATAGCTGGCAATGCTTGGAAACACCCGGCATTTCAAGCCATGAACCAGGGCGTTCAATTGCCAGTATTCCGGAAACAATACCCAGTCCGACTCTCTCAGGAGCTCCTTGTGTTGCAGAAATTGTTCAGGCTTCAGGGTGCTGGTATTGGGAAAGCCCAGGGTGCGAAAAATATCGAAAGAAACCAGTTTCATTGTGAGTTTGTGTGCTCCGGTGAGGTGATCGCATTTTATACAGCTTTGGGTTCGGCGCAATAGGTTTGATTCCCACCAAGTCACCCGTCTTACCCAAATCAACGAAGGCCCTGTTACTCTTGAACAGGTTCAGTGAAAGGGGGGCAGCCATGTCAGGTTTCGATGACAGAGCCATGGAACTTCTTCGCATGCTCCGGAAGGATTACAAATCTGGAGCAACAACGCTGGCGCTGAAGACCCTCAAGGGTCTCTCTCGGTATGTAGAGGAGGTCAAACCTGGCGACCTGACACCCTTGCTAAGCGAGCTTCGCAACGCCCGGCCCAGTATGATTGTGATTGCCAATGCCCTGGCAAGAGTGGCGTCACGATTGGCTGGTGGGGAGACACCACTGGCTGCGATAACCCGGGTTACCTGCGAACTGGAAAACGCCAGTTCAGCCATAGCACGGCACGCGCACCCACTGATTCCGACCAATGCAGTGGTTATGACTCACAGTGCCAGCTCCGCAGTGCTCGGGCTTCTTCGTTTACTGGCCCATGAACAACACGGCTTTTCCGTGATCTGTACCCAGAGCAGCCCCGGCCACGAGGGGCACTCTTTGGCCGTCGCTCTGAACGATATGAAGGTTCCGGTGACGCTGATTACCGATGCCCAGATCGGGTTGTTTGTCCCGCAGGCGGATGTGGTGATCACCGGTTGTGATACCTGGCTGGCGGATGGGCATTTCATCAACAAGAGCGGGACCCGACTCCTCGCCCTGGCCGCCCGCGCCCACAAAAAGCCGTTATGGGTGCTTGCGGACAGTTTCCGGCACAGCGATCAGACCAGCGAAAACGTCACTCTGGAAGAAATGCCGGCCAGCGAATTAGGTGCGCCGGAGGGTGACTGGATTACCCCCCGGAACATCTATTTCGAGACAATCCCCGAATCTCTGGTCACAGGCCGGGTCAGCGAGCAGGGCGTTTTTTCGTGCCCTGACTCGCCTCAGCAATAAGCGGGTCTTCGGGCCAGGGGTGTTTGGGATAGCGCCCGCGCATATCCTTGCGAACGTCGGGATAGGCATTCTGCCAGAAGCTGGCAAGATCCGCGGTGACGGCCAGGGGGCGCTGGGCGGGGGAAAGCAGATGGATAACAACGGGCACCCGGCCACCGGCCACTCGCGGGGTTTCCGTCCATCCGAACAAGGCCTGCAGCTTGGCCGCCAACACGGGACCATTTTCCGCCGTATAGTCCAGCGTCACCGACTGGCCTGTGGGTATAGTCAGGCGTGTTGGCGCCAATTCCTCCAGCGCCTGCTGTTGCGGGTATTCCAACAGGCTGGACAGGGCCTGTTTCAGATCAAGCTTCTCCAGATCACGCCAGCGGTTCATTCCCGCCAGGAATGGCGCCAGCCAGGTTTCCAGGTGCTCCAGCAACCAACGCTCGCTGACGTCGGGCCAGTCACCGGGAAAATAACGCACCAGCAGGGCGACCCGGGCCAGCCACTGGTTCGCCGCCGGTGTCCACGGCAGGCTGTTGAGTCCCTTTTTACGCACGGCTGCCAGCAGACCCTGCTGCAACAGTTCTGGGGGCGGAGCCGGCAAGGCCGTTTCCTCCAGTACCACCTGTCCGAGTTTTCTGACACGGCGTGCCACCACGGTTCCCCGGCTGTCGTCCCAGATTGCCTCGTCCAGTTCCTGGACATGACCGGCCAGATCCTGTGCCAGCAGCGCCGGATCAACCGGCGCGGCAAGGTAGATTGTCGCTTCCCGGGCCTTGCCATCAAGCTCTGCCGTGGCCAGCCACTGATGACGGGCCAGCCGGTCGTCGTCCCGGAGCAGAGCACCACGGCCATTGCTGAGCTGATAACGCGGAGCATCGCCACGCCGTTTACGGGCCACCCGGTCCGGGTAGGCCAGCGCCAGCAAGCGCCCCACTTCGTCATCGGTGGGCAATTCGGCTGGCCGGTCCAGACCACCCGCCAGCCGCGAGACCGACTTGCCAATGGCTTTCACCCTGGCGATATCAATACCATGGCGAGTGCCCTGACCCCGAAGAATCCGAACCCGCTCCTGCATGTCCGCTCCCGCCGATCGCGCGGCCAGGTCCCGCTCTTCCAGCAGCGCCGCCAGTTCCGCGGCAAGATAGCCATGGCCGATGTTGCGGCCTAGAAGAATCATGTGTGCCAGCCGGGGATGAACCCCCATCTCCCGGGCAGCCTTGCCGTGCTCAGTAATGGCGCCGTCGGCATCGAGCATGTCCAGCCATTGCAGCAACTCCACCGCCTGCTGCCAGTGTGCGGCAGGGGGCAGATCGATCCACTCCAGTTGTTCCGGGGAACGCGCGCCCCACTGGGCCAGTTCCAGCACCAGGGGTGCCAGGTCCGCTTCCTGTATTTCCGGCGGCGTGAAATCCGCCAGGCCGAACTGCTCGGATTCACTCCACAGCCGGTAACACACCCCGGGCTCCAGCCTCCCGGCGCGGCCCTTTCGCTGTTCGGCAGACGCCTTCGATACCCGCCCGGTCACCAGCCGGGTCATGCCGCTGTTCGGGTCGAATACGGCCCGCCTTTGCTGACCACTGTCGATCACCACACGAATACCATCAATGGTCAGGCTGGTCTCGGCAATCGCCGTGGCCAGCACCACTTTGCGTTGTCCCTCTGCAGCCGGTGCAATCGCCCGGTCCTGCTCGTCGGATTTGAGATTGCCGTACAGCGGTGCAATCACTACCTGCTCCGGATCCTGACCCCGCAGCTGTTGTTCCACGCGCCGGATCTCACCGGCTCCGGGCAGGAACACCAGTAACGAACCGCTCTGATCCCGCAGGGCTTCATGGATAACGGCGGTAACCTGATCCGCAACCCGCGCGTTCCGTGGAGACGGTCGATACAGCACATCCACGTCGAACGCCCGCCCTTCACTGGTGATCACCGGCACGTCCCCCAAGACCCTGGCCAGGGGCGCGGTGTCCAGCGTCGCCGACATCACCAGCACCCGCAGGTCCTCCCGCAACGCTTGCTGGGACTCCCGCACCAGCGCCAGTCCCAGATCTGCCTGCAAGGACCGTTCATGGAATTCATCGAACAACACGGCGGCGTAGTCTTCCAGCATCGGGTCGCTCTGAATCAGCCGCGTCAGGATGCCCTCGGTCACGACCTCAATGCGGGTTTGCGACGACACCCGGGTATCCAACCGCGTGCGATACCCAACGGTCTGCCCCGGCTTCTCCCCGAGCTGTCCGGCCATGAACCTTGCCGCCGACCGAGCCGCCAGCCGCCTTGGTTCCAGCATCAGGATCCTGCGGCCCTCCCGCCAGGGGGCTTCCAGCAATGCCAGGGGTACACGGGTGGTTTTGCCCGCACCTGGTGGGGCCTGTAACAGGGCGGTGGTGGAGTTCGCCAGGGTTTGGGTCAACTTGGGGAGGATTTGGTCTATCGGGAGCATGGTTGGGCTTGGTTCAGGACTGTGATGTTTGGGGGAGGGCACGGGGGTGGTATCTATTTTTTGGCGGAAAAGAACTCGCTTCGCTCAGACACCTTTGTCCGCCAAAAAATAGATACCACCCCCATACCCAGCTGTAACTCCAGTTGTCGTTTTCAACATACCATGGTTAGGCTTGGGTTTGGCCGGAAGAGGCTTTTCGAGCCTGCTTTGTCGGATTACGGCTGCGCCTAATCCGACCTACATGTGTGCATGTTCCCGCGTAGGTCGGATTAGCAAAGCGTAATCCGACAACGGTACCTACCAGGAAGCAAAATGCTCCGAACGATCTTTTCGTTTTGTCTCTAACCAGCGACATCGGCATGGTCAGCTAGAGCGGGGTGGAGGGGGTATTTTTCCGCCGGAACATGGGTGTCTGAGCGAAGCGAGTTCCATTTCCAAGAAAAAATACCCCCTCCACCCCGATCAATCCCCAAAATCCTCAATCCTGAAAAGAACCCAAACTCCCTACTCCGACCGAGGCACAAAAAACACAAATACCAGCCCAAAGACCAGAGCCGCCACACCAATGCCGAACGCATTGACCAGGGTGCCGCCGCCATCCAGCCACTGCTTGGTCAGCCAGGGGCCGACCATCTGGGTGAAGCCATAGAGTGCCACCATGGCCGCGGAGAGTCGGGGCCCCTGGTGGGGATGGAGGGCGCGGCCGATGCGCTGGGTCAGTAGCACGGTGCCGAGGAAAGTGCCGCCGACCAGGGCGGCGCAGAGGATCAAGCCAATCTCGCTGGGCAGAACGATAGCGGCCAGGACACCGATCAGCTGGATCAGGAAGTTCAGTTTGAGGGCCGGCAGGTCGCCGATTCGGGCGCCCAGTTTGTTCCATATCCAGGGGCCGGGAATGGTGGCCAGCGCGACGATCAGCCAGGTACCGTTCAGCAACCAGTGGCCAGCTGACAATTCCACTTTCGCCAGCAACGGCAGGAAGGTCATTGGCAGGATGTAACCAAGGCCAGCGCCGGCGTAGGACAGAAACAGCGGGATGCTGGCGCGGTCGAACAGGGGGCTGGTGGTGACGGGGTGATTGTTGTTTTCCTGCTGGCGAACCGGTACGTCCAGTTTCATCAGGCGTGCCGCGCCCCACCAGGCAAGGGGAATTGATATCAGGGCGGCGGGCCACCAGCGCTCGGCGCCCTCGAGCCAGTCGGCGCTGCCGGTGACCAGGCCACTGGACAGGAGCAGGCCAAGACCAACCCCGATGTAGACCAGTCCACTCATGGATGCGCGATTGCGTAACACCAGCCATTCCAGGATCAACGCCGGCGCCTGCACGAACACGATGCCATTGGCGACGCCATTGAGCCAGCGGGCACCGGAGATAACAGTGAGGTGATCGGTCTGGGTAATCACCAGTGTCGTGGCAACGTGCAGCGCCAGCGAGACCGGTAGCAAGGTGCGAATCTGATCGATGCGATGCCAGCGAATCGCCACCATGGCGCCCATCAGATAACCAAGATAGTTCCAGGTCGCAACGGCGGCGCCTTCTGCGGCACCGAACTGGCCGTCATCCACCAGGTAGGGTAACAGCGGTGTGTAGATGAACCGGCCCAGACCATGGACGACAAGAAGAACCACTGCACCGGCAGCAAGGACTGTAAACAGTTCCTGACGTGACGTGCAGCTCTGGCGAGATACGGACATGGCAGACATCCCTGGAAAAAGGGGCGCAGTTTAAGCCACAACTGTCACGAAGTCAGGGGTATCAGGCGTTATTAACTTGCCCGTGCGTGGTTGGCCCTGGCCCACTCATAGATTCGCTCAAAGGCCTCGGCCAGGTCTTCGGGATTGTGTGGTGGCTGGAACACCGCGATCATCTCGCCATCGGGGTTCAGTAAGGCAAAATGGCCGCTGTGATCAACGAGTAGTTCACCGTCAACTTCCCGGTGAACGAAGACGGCGTTGAGGCTTTTGGCAATCGCCCGCAAAGTTTCCAAGTCCCCTGTCAGGCCGTGGAAGTTTGTGCCGAAAAAACCCAGATACCGCTTCAACTGTTCGGGCGTATCGCGTTCGGGGTCCGCACTCACCAGCAGGTAATCAGGCTGGGGCAGGTCGTCCGGTATCAGGTTATCAGTGCGTCTGAAATTTGCCATGGCGGCAGGGCAGACATCAGGACAACTGGTGTAGCCCACAAAGGCGAAGGTCCAGTGCCCCTTCAGATCGTCACGGGTAACCGTGTCACCGTTCTCATCAAGCAACACGAATTCCGGCAAGGGTCGGCCCTGATCGTAGACGTAGGTGTTGAGCTCGGCGAGTTCGGGAGCCGGTGCAGGCGCCCGATCTCCGGCCAGGTACATTTGCCGCCCGACCACCAGACCGAATATCAATATCACTACCAGCAGCAGGATAATCAGGGTCAGGCGAATCGAGCGGTTCATGCAGGCTCCATCAAACGGCTGCTCAGAAAAATACGAAGTGGTCCACCAGCAATACCACAAACAGCACCATCAGGTAGGTGATGGAATATTTGAAGGTCTTGAGGGCAACACGACGATCATCCCCCCGCAGCAAACGGATGGAATATTGCAGGAAACGCAGGCCCAACGCCAGAGCTCCCACCAGGTAAATGCCACCAGACATACCGGTAACGAACGGCAACAGGCTGACCGCCAACAGCATGAACGTGTAGAGCACGATATGCAGTTCGGTGTATTTGTTGCCGTGGGTGACCGGCAACATGGGAATGCCGGCCTTGGCATACTCTTCTTTGCGGTGGATGGCCAGGGCCCAGAAATGCGGTGGTGTCCAGGCGAAGATGATCAGCACCAGCAACAGGGCATGGCCCTCGACCTGACCGGTAACGGCGGTCCACCCCAGTAGCGGCGGCATGGCGCCCGCGAGGCCGCCGATCACTATGTTCTGGGGTGTGGCCCGCTTGAGGAACAGGGTGTAGACACCGGCGTACCCCACCAGGGAGGCGAGGGTCAGCCACGCCGTCAGGGCATTGACCTGCCATACCAGGATGCCCATACCAGCCGCTGCCAGCAGCGTCGCGAAAACCATGGCGTCGACCGGGCTGATTTTCCCCGTCGCCACCGGGCGCTTGCGAGTGCGCGCCATCACCGTGTCGATCTTCTGATCAACCACATGGTTGACCACCGCCGCGGCGCCAGCAAGCAGCGCAATACCGAGGTTACCGTAGACCAACACTTCCCAGCCCGGGACACCGGGGGCCGCCAGCAACATGCCGATCACCGAGGTCAGGATCATCAGCGCTACGACCCGGGGCTTGGTCAGCTCCAGGAAATCCCGCCAGGAAATGGAGGCCTCTGTCTGCGTCTCTGCGTGATTCCCAGCGCTGTGGGCCGGCAGTGTTTTCACATGCTCGCTCATGCCGTCACCTCTCGGTTAATTGTTGTTGTGTTTTGGCTGTTTGCCGCGTGCGTTTGCGGTTGTTCGTGCAGGCGCCACAGCAGGTTGATCACTGACAGCAACAGGCCTGCGCCCATGGCGTTATGGGCCACGGCAACAGAGAGTGGAATATGGAAGGCTACATTGATGATCCCCAGGGTAATCTGGGCGGCCAGCACAAGGACAACCAGTTGTACGTGCCTGGCCATCCCGGTCTGGCGAACCCGCCGCCACATCAGCCCGAGTAGCACGGTAAAGTAGCCTAGCAGTATCAATGCGCCCAGACGATGGGTGACGTGAATGGCCACTCGTCCATCCGCGGTCAGTTGCCCCCCCAGATAGTTGGGGCCGACATGCTGGGTAATATCGAAACCGTGTTGGAAATCCATATCGGCCGGCCACCATTCACCCTGGCAGGTGGGCAGCTCCGGACATGCGACTGCTGCATAGTTGGACGCAGTCCAGGCCCCCAAAGCGATTTGCAGGATAACCAGGCCCAGGCCACCGTAGAGCCATGGACGGAAATGGCTCAGTCCTGGCATCGAATTGCGCTCGGACGGTGTCTTGTGTCTCGCCCGTAAGCGAAGCGTCAGCAGAGTGAGTGCACTCAGTGTGGTAAAGCCTCCCAATAAGTGCAGCGCGACCACCTGAGGCCACAGTTTGAGGGTCACGGTCCACATGCCGAACGCCCCCTGGAGAACGATAAAGCCGGCAATAAACAATGGCAACTTGACCGGCAGGCCTTCCCGACGATGGCGAACAGCAAAGGCCGCCAGTCCAAACACCACCAGCCCCAGGGTGCCTGCCGCATAGCGGTGGATCATCTCCGGCCAGCCCTTGGCCACATCCACCGGTGTCTCCGGAAAACGGGCATTGGCAACTGCAATGCTCTCGCTACTCTGCGGTACCGACAGGAAACCATAGCAGCCAGGCCAGTCCGGGCAACCCAGCCCGGCATCCACCAGCCGGGTCCAGGCACCCAGCATGATGCCCACTACCGCCAGTAGCGCGGCAAACAGTGACCAGCGCTCCATGATGCGGGCACGGTCAGCTATGGAGAGCGATAATCGGGTGGTCTGAGTCTGGATCAAGAGCAGCGTCCTCCGGGCATCCGATTAACCAATCTGGGAAATTTTCATCAGGTGCTTGAGGTCTTTGAGCATGTCCTTGCCGGTGTGCTCATTGCCGTAATGCATCATCACATTACCGAATGGGTCAACCAGCAGGATGCGCGGCTCGCGATCGGGCTGAACTCCGGCCGGCCAGGCCGGAGCCTGATCACCCCGTGACTGCAGTCGTTCCATGCCGCTGTACTCATCGCTCCAACGGGCCTCCAGTCCGGCAGGTACATTCGCGATATAGGCGGCTCTGGACACCCGGTCGGCGTTCTTGCCAAGGGCAATGTTGACCTGTCTGGCAAGGTAAAGCAGGTTTTCGCACTCTTCGGTGCACTGGCCAGCCACGACCATCATCATCCATTCGGCGTTGGCCCGCTGAGGACCAAACCGATTGGCCAGCGGTTGGCCATCAGCGGTTTGCAGCTGGAGTTCGGCAATCGGTAACACGGGTTGTATCAGTTCGCCATTGTTGGTGTGACCAGCCGGATTGAGCCAACCGGTGTAGTACATGATGGTGGCAAACACCATGGGGCCGAAGCCAATGGCGAACAGCAACAGGGCTGTACGTCGGCCACGGCGAACCTGTTCGGGCGTGGGGCCTCCGGATTGCTGATCGGATTCCCTGTTAGCCATTGTCGTTGTCATTATTGGCTCCTGTCTTTCGGTAACTCGCTACCACCGTCAATATAACCAGTGCGATGGCCAGTGAAAACCACTGAAATGCATATCCGTAATGTGTCTGTGGACCCATCAGGTCCGGTTCCCAGTCAGCCCGGTAGGCACCGGGCTGTTCGCTGTCGGAAAGTCTGATCACCTTTGCAGCCAGGGTCGACTCCTGCGCCACAGCCTGCGCGCGTGGCAGGGCCTGAACCCGCCGTGGCCAGCCGCTGTCCAGTGTTTCGCTATCGGCGAGCACCGGAGGTTCCGGGAACTCCGCCAGGCGCCCGCGAATTTCAAGCACCCCGTCGGGAACATCAATCCGGGGCAAGCGGTCACGGGTCCTCGGCGCCTGGATCCAGCCACGATTGACGACCACCGCTGATCCTTCATCCGGATAGAACACCGTCAACACTTCATAGCCGGGAACGCCATCCCGTGTCCGGTTGTCCAGCAGCCAGGTCAGGTCACTGTACCGACCCAGGAGCGTAACCGGACGACCGTTACTCAACCCGCGGGCCTCCTGTCGGGGCCAGCTCAGGGTCTCTGCCTGCTGCTCCCACTGCAACAACTGCTGCTCTTTTTCTTCGGCCCGCTCAAGCTGCCAGATACCCAGGCTGACGAGTAACGGCAGAAACACCCCGGCAAACAACAGTATCCGCCAGTCGAACTGCCACTGGCGACGTGTGGACGACCCGGTATCAGGCATGCTCTGCTATAGTGACCTCAGAATAAACACCATCAGAAACAGGAAATCTCATGCTGAAAGCTGTTGTTGTCATACTCATGCTGGCTGTCGTCGCTAGTCTTTTCAGCGGGCTGTTTTTTCTGATCAAGGACGGCGGCAAAACCAACCGGGTGGTGAACTCACTGGCGGTGCGGGTGGCATTGAGTGTGCTACTGCTGCTGGTGATTGTAATTTCCCTCTGGCAAGGGAGCCTGGTGCTGAACCCGACTCCCTGATATACCACCTCAGATCACATACACGAAGACAAACAGGCACAGCCAGACCACGTCGACAAAGTGCCAATACCAGGCTGCCGCCTCGAATCCGAAGTGCTGGTCAGCGGTGAAATGCCCTTTGATAATCCGGATCAGCATAATGCTCAGCATCAGCGTTCCCAGTATGACGTGGGCACCATGGAAACCGGTGAGCATAAAGAACGTACTGCCGTAGATGCCGGACCGAAGCGTGAGATCCAGATCCGCGTAAGCGTGAGCGTATTCATAGCCCTGAACGAACACGAACAGGAGTGCCAGGGCAATGGTGGCGCCAAGCCAGATCTTGATTTTCTGTCGGTGACCTTCCTTCAGGGCATGGTGTGCCACCGTAACTGTGAATGAGGAGGTGACCAGCAGGATCGTATTGATCAGCGGCAGGCCCCAGGGGCCAATCACTTCCTTGGGGCCGGGAAAGGCCTGAGGATCCGGGTTATTGATCAGCGGCCAGGTCGCCTGGAACCCCTCCCACAGCATGTTACTGCTGGCCCTGTCACCTTCCCCGCCCAACCAGGGCACCGCAAATACCCGGGTGTAGAACAAAGCGCCAAAGAAGGCGGCGAAGAACATGACTTCCGAGAAGATGAACCAGCTCATCCCCCAACGGAAGGAGCGATCCATTTGCGGGCTGTACAGGCCTGACCGACTTTCTTTGATCACACTCCCGAACCAGCCGAACAGCATATAAGCCATGATCAGGGCGCCAATAAAAAACAGGATCCAGGATCCGGTGGTCGGCTCTCCCTGCTTGCCGTTCACCATGATCGAGGCAACGCCGTACAGGGTTACCCCGAGACCGACCGTAGCGATGATCGGCCACTTACTCTGTTCGGGCACGTAATACGTCTGGTTTTCCGCCATGACAGTCTCCGATGGCTTATCCGTTATCGATTATTGTTTTCCTGATCCGATAATTGCCGACAGGCTCTGTCCTACTTCACTTCCGGTGGTGTCGTGAACGAGTGGTAGGGCGGCGGCGACGGCAGCGTCCACTCCAGACCTTCCGCTCCATCCCAGGGCTTGGCCGCAGCCTTCTCGCCCCCCTTCACACACTTCACCACAATCAACAGGAACAACAGCTGCGTGGCGCCAAACATAAAGGCCCCGATGCTGGATACCATGTTGAAATCGGCAAACTGCAGGGCATAGTCGGGAATACGACGCGGCATGCCCGCCAGCCCGAGGAAGTGCATGGGGAAGAACGCCAGGTTCATACCAATAAACGACAGCCAGAAGTGAGTCTTCGCCAGAGTTTCGTCGTACATGTGGCCGGTCCACTTCGGCAGCCAGAAATAGGCCGAGGCGAAAATACCAAAGATGGCACCCGGCACCAGCACATAATGGAAGTGAGCCACCACAAAGTAGGTGTCATGGTACTGGAAGTCAGCCGGGGCAATGGCCAGCATCAGGCCAGAGAAGCCGCCAATGGTGAACAGAATGACAAAGGCCACGGCGAACAGCATCGGGGCCTCGAAACTGAGGGCGCCGCGGAACATGGTGGCCACCCAGTTAAACACTTTCACCCCGGTGGGTACGGCAATCAACATGGTCGCGTACATAAAGAACAGCTGACCGGCGATGGGAATGCCAACGGTGAACATATGGTGAGCCCAGACCACGAAAGACAGCAGGGCAATGGCACCAACCGCGTATACCATAGACGCATAACCGAACAGCGGTTTGCGGGAAAAAGCCGGAATGATGTGCGATACCGCCCCGAACGCCGGCAGGATCATGATGTACACCTCGGGGTGCCCGAAGAACCAGAACACATGCTGGAACAGCACCGGGTCACCACCACCAGAGGCATCAAAAAAGCTGGTGCCGAAGTTGATGTCCATCAGCATCATGGTGACCACGCCCGCCAGCACCGGCATTACGGCGATCAGCAGGAATGCGGTAATCAGCCAGGTCCAGACAAACAATGGCATCTTCATCAGAGTCATGCCCGGTGCCCGCAGGTTCAGGATCGTGGCAATGACGTTGATCGCGCCCATGATGGAGGATATCCCCATGATGTGGACCGCGAAGATGAAGAAGGTCGTGCTGGGCGGACCATAGGTCGTCGACAATGGCGCGTAGAAGGTCCAGCCGAAGTTGGGAGCGCCGCCGGACATGAACAGGGTGGATACCAGGATCAGGAAGGCACACGGCAGCAACCAGAAACTCCAGTTATTCATCCGAGGCAGGGCCATATCGGGCGCGCCGATCATCAACGGCAGCATCCAGTTGGCAAGGCCCACAAACGCTGGCATCACCGCGCCGAACACCATGATCAGACCATGCATGGTGGTCATCTGGTTAAAAAATTCCGGCTCGACAATCTGCAGGCCGGGCTGGAACAGCTCAGCACGGATCACCATGGCCATGGTTCCACCAAGCAGGAACATGGCGAAACTGAAAATCAGGTACATGGTCCCGATGTCTTTGTGATTGGTCGTCAGCAACCACCGGCTGAAGCCCTTGGCAGGGCCGTGGTGATGATGATCCTGGGCGTGGGTATCTGCAACCGCACTCATGAAAAACCCCCGTTACCGCCTTGTTATTCTGGCTGGTGATGTTATTTGGCGAATCATTCCTGGTTCTTGTACTCGAATACTTCCTTCGGTGTAACCATCTCACCGGTGTTATTACCCCAGGCATTGCGTTCATAGGTAATAACAGCGGCCAGGTCCACTTCACTCAACTGGCCACCGAACGCCTGCATGGCGGTACCGGACACACCGTTAACCACGATGTCCAGGTGGGCATCCATATCTTCAAGTACAACCTGACTACCCTTCAGGGCCGGGAAGGCCGGAGGAGCACCGCTACCGTCGGCCTGGTGGCACGCTGCACAGGTGGTGGCATAGGTTTGTTCGCCACGTTCCATCAGCTCTTCCAGGGTCCAGTCCTTCTCGGTCAGCTCGCGCTCACGCTCGGCCGCGGCCTGCTGTTCAGCGACCCATTCATTGTATTCAGCTTCGGGTACGGCCTTGACCACAACCGGCATAAAACCATGGTCCTTACCGCACAGCTCCGTGCACTGGCCACGATAGATGCCAGGCTCATCAACCCGAGTCCAGGTTTCGTTGATAAATCCGGGAATGGCATCTTTCTTGACACCAAAAGCCGGTACCCACCAGGAATGGATAACATCGTTTGCTGTCACCAGCAGACGCACCTTCTTGCCAACAGGAATCACCAACGGGTTATCCACGTCCAGCAGGTAATTCTCACTCTTGTCCAGCCGGTTGTAGATCTCATCCTTGCTGGTCGCCAGGTTGGAGAAGTAACCAAACTCCTCGTCGAGGTAGTCGTACTTCCAGCGCCACTGGTAGCCAGTCACCTTGATGTCCACGTCCGACTCGGCGGTGTCATACATATCCACCAGAGTCGCCGTTGCCGGAATGGCCATAATCACAAGAATTACGAAGGGAATGATGGTCCAGAGGATTTCCACCACCGTGTTTTCATGGAAGTTCGCCGGTTTGTGCCCCTGGGACTTGCGGTGGGCGAAGATAGACCAGAACATCACCCCGAAAACCACGATGCCAATGACAACGCATATCCAGAGGATGGTCATGTGAAGGCTGAAAATTTCGTTACTGGTGCCGGTTACCCCGGGAGCCATGTTCAATGTCCAGTCCGCCATGGACCAGGCGGGGAACAAAAGGCCGCCCAAAAGGGCACCTGCCCGCTTAGCGTGCACGCGCATACTGTGTCTCCACAGAGTGTTATTCTTGTCGGATTTTGCGTTCAATCCCTCTGCTCTGGCGGAGCTCGCACACACCGGTCAGGTCAGAGTGGAAGTCTGCTTATGGATAACTCAGGATTGAGTATAGACACAGATCAAGAAAATGCTAAAAGACGACTAAACCCAAACGTTATAAGCCAGGATTATTAATAATCAAATCATATATAAGCCTTCCGCTGACCAGAATGGATCAACGGCTATGGGCACTGGCCTGGCCGCTTATGCTCACCAATCTCACCGTCCCCCTGCTTGGGCTGGTGGATACCGCTGTGCTCGGTCATCTGGAGAGTCCACAATACCTGGGGGCGGTCGCGGTCGGTGCCAACCTGTTCAGTATTCTTTACTGGACGTTCGGATTCATGCGTATGGGCACCACCGGCCTTTCGGCTCAGGCCTGGGGCAAGCGCGATGAGTTTGCCCAGATCGCCCTGCTGTTGCGCTCCATCATACTGGCGACAGCCATTGGCCTGTTGCTGATCGCCTTCCATAAGCCCCTGATCAGTATTGGCCTGACCCTGATGAACCCCAGCGAGCGTGTGGCGGAGCTGGCCGCCGACTACGCCGCCATACGAATCTGGAGCGCGCCCGCCGTCCTCTGTCAGTACACCCTGGTGGGTTGGCTGATCGGCACCCAGTTTCCGCGAGCGCCCATGATCATGCTGATTGTGGCAAACAGCCTGAATATCTTGCTGGACATGCTATTCGTGACGGTTCTGGGCTGGAATAGCCAGGGGGTCGCGGTCGCCACGGTTATCGCGGAGTACTCAGCCGCAGCGATTGGTTTTCGCCTGGTGCTGTTGCGATTACCTGCGGGGCACTCCTTCAGCCGTGCCTTGCTGGGACAGCTGGCGGACTACCTGCGTATTCTGCAGGTCAACCGGTACATCATGGTACGGACCATCGCACTGCTGCTGGTCCTGGCCTTCTTTACCGCGCAGGGTGCCCGCCAGGGAGACACCATCCTGGCCGCCAATGCAGTTCTGCTCACGTTCCTGCTGGTCATTTCCAACGGTCTGGATGGCTTTGCCAATGCCGCCGAGGCCCTGATTGGCGAAGCCGTGGGTAAAGGTAGCCGACGCCAGTTCCGGGTAGTGGTCCGCACCGCTTTGCGCTGGTCGTTGTGGGGATCGGTGCTGTTCACCATCGCTTTTGTGCTGGGCGGTCGCTTCCTGATCAGCCTGTTAACCGGCATTGAGGAGGTCCGCATGACCGCATGGCAGTATCTGCCATGGCTGTGGATGTTGCCGTTCGCGGCGGTCTGGGGTTATCTGCTGGACGGTGTGTTTATCGGTGCCACACGAACCCGGGATATGCAGAACACCATGCTGTTCTCAGCCCTGATCATCTTCCTGCCAGTATGGTGGCTAACTACCGGCTGGGGAAATCATGGTCTCTGGTTCTCACTGATCAGCCTTATGCTCGCCCGCGCCGTGACCATGGGTTGGTTGTTTCTGTCCCATACACGACACGGCCGGTGGTTCGATGCCCGATAACCGTCAGCCAGGCAAACATTACATGGCCCGATTTTCATGATGCGCCGGAAGCAGGCGGGTAAATCTGGGCTACAATTGTCGTAAACGGCAGGCTTGTTGCGGTTGCCAGCCCCTGCTCTCCTGCCTTCAACCACTCTATATGAACAACGGGAGGCGCCTTGCGACCTCAATTCGTTCAGATACCGGCATCTCCTGATATGACACCACAGGTAGTCCTAAACATCATTGATCAGGCACGACGGCAGGAAGCCCACTCCGGCACGTTTCTCCGGCAACTGGGGGAGAAGGCGTCGTCACTGCCTGCCACAATTACTATTGATGGCTATCAACCGGCCACCTGCCTGTTCCAGTTCGCCGTGGAATACATCGAGATGGCTCCCCGACTGATCGAGTGCGTTGAAGCCTGTGCCCGGGAAGCCGGCAAGTCTGACCTGTTCGCCCCGTTCATTGATGCCGCAACCCGCTACTTTACCCAGCCGTCGGCACTGCTGGTACGTTACGACGGCCTTGATGGCCTGCTGATCCGGGCCTACCTCTGCCATCGCCTGATGGAAGAAATGTACGAGAATAACCGCTCCATCCGCGCCAGCGACCTGGTGGACATCGAGGCCACTCATGCCAACCTGCTGGTTCATCAGCTGATTGGCGAACCCTTCGCCAACGAACTGGACGACGCCATTACCCTGACCCTGTTACAGATAGCCGGCACACCGGATTACTATGAGCTCAACCTGGATCCCTTCGTCGAACACGCACAAAATGCCGCCTGGGACTGGATGCGGCAATACTGGGAAAACCTCCTGGTACGGAATCACATCCGTTTCTCTCTGGGCAACGGCCTCTGATTGCGGGTAATCTAGCACCTTCCTGAATACCACGATTCCATACTTACCTGACGGAGGCACCTTTGTTGGACAACGCAGACCTGGGAAAACTGATCATCCGCCTGACCCTGGGCGGGCTTATGCTATTCCATGGCATCGCCAAGCTGATCCACGGGGTCGGATTCATCGAAGGCCAGCTGGCTGGCCTTGGCATTCCGGCGATCTTCGCCTACGGGGTGTTTATCGGCGAACTCCTGGCACCGCTGATGGTGATCCTCGGTTACCAGACCCGCATCGGCGCTTTGTTGATTGCCTTCAACATGCTGGTCGCCATTGCACTGGTCCATGGTCATGAATTGCTGGCGCTGGGCAGCAGCGGTGGCTGGGCACTGGAGCTGCAGGGATTCTTCCTGTTTACCGCGATTGCCCTGGTTTTTCTGGGGCCGGGTCGCTACAAACTGAAGAACTGAGCCACTCGACCACCCGGTTCCGTCCGGATTCCTTGGCCTGATAGAGCGCCTCATCCGCACGCTGGATGAGTGCCTCTGGCCCGGTGCTGTTCGTTGGTGTAATGGTCGCCACGCCGATACTGACGGTCAGATTGACAGGGCGGACTCCATCATTGGGATAAACCGGGTTCTCGGCAACGATCTTCCGCAACCGCTCGGCCACACGCCGGGCGCCCTGCTCGGGGGTAACCGGCAGCAACACACTGAACTCCTCACCGCCATAACGGGCAAGCAGGTCACCGGAACGTTGAATCTCCCTGGCACACAGCCTTGCTACGCTGACCAGGCAATCATCCCCGACCAGATGCCCTAACTGATCATTAACCTGTTTGAAATGGTCAATGTCCAGCATCAGCAAGGAAAGCGGATGTCCCTGTCGACAGGCCCTGCTCCATTCCACCGCCAGCATTTCATCGAAACGCCTGCGATTGGCCACCTGAGTCAAACCATCCGTGAGTGAGATGGCCTTGAGCTGTTCATTGGCCCGTTCCAGCTCTTCAGTGCGCTCCTGCACACGGGTTTCCAGTGTTTGAGTGGCCTGACGCTGGACTGCCAGTGCATGGTCCTGAGCGATCTGGCGCCGATATCGCTCCAGATTGATCCTGTAGGCCAGCGCGAAAGAGAGCAGTATCACTTCCAGCGCAACACCGAATTGCGGCGCAAAATCGGTCGCAAAGGTACTCGGCAGGTAGCCCAGTTTACTGACCGCCAGAACCAGGTGCCCCAGCAACAGCGGTGTCCACGCCAGCACGTAGAAACCGGCAAGTACCTGGCCCTGGCGCCAGACCCACAGGCCAACAAACCACGCCAGGGGAGTAACAAAGGCCCCGAACGCACTGACAATAACGGTACTGGCCTGATAGGGCCCGAACAGACCGAAGAGAAACGTAAACACGGCCACTACGACCACACCCTGAAACAGGCGAAAGGCGAGCGGACTGACGCGCTGCAATGACAGGAAGCTCATGGTGAACAGCGACGCAAAGGCTATGTTTAGAGAAATAATCGGGGCTGTGAAATAGCGGTTCAGAATCGGCATATCTGGCCACAACCACTGAAACAGCAGCCCATTAAAATTGAGCCAGACCATGGCGGCTGCTAACACCGTCAGCACGTACCAGAGGTAGGTCGGGTGGCGAACGATAAGGAAGACAAAAAAGTTGTACAGCGCCATTGCCAACATAATGCCCAGGAATACGGCCTGCCAGCCGTAGGACAGATGCTCTTCGGCAAGGAACTGGGCAGAAGGCACGATTCGCACGGGAATCTGGACCGAGCCCTGGGTTTTCACGCGCACGTAGGCGGTCACTGTCTCGGTATTCGAGGGCACCAGGAACGCAAAATGACGATGCGGTACAGGACGACTGTTAAAAACCCTTCGATCCCCCGTCCGGTACTCCTGAACAATGTCATCCTTCACGACCCAGAAAACCGATACGTCATCCAGCAATGGATAGCCGATCTCCAGAAGCCGGTTCTCAGGCTCTGGCGGGACGTCCACTTTTAGCCAGACACTGCCATCACTGAAGCCGAGGTTTAAAACGTGTTCGGGATCAAATGCTTGCCAGCGACGCTCCGGTAAAGCTCGTGCTTCATCAATTGAGAGGGTGGCATCTCTATCTTTCAGCCAGGAAAACTCGGCGGTTTCGGCCTTCAGGGAAGCAGGGGCCAAAAGCACCATCACAAAGAGGAGACAGCTGCATAAGCGACAGGCTGGCTGATTCATAAAAGGATATCCGATGCCCGGTATCAGTGATTCAGAGTTGCAAACAGTTCAACACGACCCTTATGCATCCTTGCCAGATAGGTGATAAGTTTAGACGCTTACCGGCGGATGATCTCCTGCCTGTTACATAAACCTCACACAACGTCCGGAGTCCGCACATGACCGAAAGAAAAACGGAGATTACGCCAGGGCGCTACCGCCACTACAAAGGTAAGGATTACCAGGTCATTGATATCGCCCGTCACAGCGAAACTGAGGAAAAACTGGTGGTCTATAGGTGCCTGTATGGCGATCACAGCCTCTGGGTAAGGCCGCTGTCCATGTTCCAGGAAACCGTCGAGGTTGCCGGCGAACAGGTACCCCGTTTTTACAGGGTCAGTGACGACTGACATCTGCCCGGCTTTGACTGGAACGATGATTTCCTGCACATTAGCCCGCTTTTTGAGATGTCCACCCTCACAAGGGGTCGGATAAACCGACAATTCCTACCCGGAGTTTTGCCATGAATGCCGTTGTCGCTGCGGTCGCCATCATGCTCGTCCTGAGTTTGTGCCGCATTCACGTTGTTGTCGCCCTGATTATCGGAGCCGTTACCGGTGGTCTGGTCGCCGGCCTGTCCCTGGAAGCCACCATCGAAGCCTTCAATAACGGTCTCGGTGGAGGCGCCACGGTCGCTCTGTCCTACGCCACCCTGGGCGCGTTTGCCGTGGCTATCGGCAAATCCGGCCTCGCCCACGCCCTCGCTGACAAAGCCCTGGCCCTGGTGGGCAAGCAGGACGAAGGCAAAGCCGTCGGCGGCATCCGCTTCCTCATCGTGGGTCTGCTGCTGGCCATTGCCATCTCGTCCCAGAATATCCTGCCGATCCACATTGCCTTCATCCCGCTGGTGGTGCCGCCACTGCTGTACGTAATGGCCAAACTGAACATGGACCGCCGCCTGGTAGCCTGCGTCCTGACCTTCGGCCTGATCACCCCGTACATGTTCCTGCCGGTTGGCTTCGGGGGCATCTACCTGAATGAGATCCTGCTGGCCAATGTCGGTGACAACGGCGTCGATGCCTCCGAACTGAACGTCATGTCCGCCATGGCACTGCCAGCCCTGGGCATGTTGTGCGGTCTGCTGGTTGCGGTGTTGTTCAGCTACCGTGACGACCGCAAATACAACATGGACACCATCGAGAAAACCGAGCGGGTCGATATCCAGTACAACGGCCGCACTCTGTTCATGGCACTGATTGCCATCGTCACCGCGTTTGTCGTCCAGCTCTGGCTGGGCTCGATGATCCTTGGCGCGCTGGCCGGCTTCGTGCTGTTCAACCTGTCGGGTGTAGTCAAATGGAAGGAAGCCGATGATCTGTTCACCGAGGGCATGAAAATGCTGGCAATGATCGGCTTCATCATGATCGCCGCCTCCGGCTTCGCCGAAGTCATGCGCGAAACCGGCGAGATCGCCACCCTGGTGGAAAGCTCGGTCGCCACCATCGGTGACAACAAAGCCATGGCCGCCTTCCTGATGCTGGTAGTGGGCCTGCTGATCACCATGGGCATCGGCTCATCGTTCTCCACCATCCCGATCATCGCCGCCCTGTACGTACCCCTGGCCCTGGAAATGGGCTTCAGCCCGTTGGCCATCGTCGCCCTGGTCGGCACCGCCGGCGCCCTCGGTGACGCCGGTTCCCCGGCCTCCGATTCCACTCTCGGCCCCACCGCCGGCCTCAACGTCGACGGCCAGCACAACCACATCTGGGATACCGTTGTGCCCACCTTCCTGCACTACAACCTGCCGTTGCTTGGCTTTGGGTGGTTGGCGGCTATGGTGCTTTGATTTAGTTGGGAGTGGCCTGCTTTTTGTAGCCTGCCTGATTGGGGGGATGTGAGGGTGGGGGGACGGCGAATCAAAACGGAGAAACGTGGTTTCTTTGAATGTTTTGATTCGCCGTCCCCCCACCCTCACTGTACGACTTGCTAATAAATGCGACTATATGACAGATTTCTGCTGAAAATTGATAAAGAAGTACTGCCGGCTTCTTCCCACCATTTGGCCAGTACGAATCGACTCTGGATAGAGATTTTGATCGTCGCCCTCGGCAGGAGCCTTAACGTCGGTATCCTGATCAAATTGCTGATCCCAAGGCATAATCAGCCTCACTATATGCGGCCTTTCCGTGCTGCATACCCCAGCCAGCCTTTTAGCTGACAGCAACTGATCTATACAAGCTAATCACACCGGCTGGTATGCTCGGCGCTATCGACGTATACATTCTCTAGGCAGCTCTCCACTGGTCCGGTCATCGAAAATTCTCGCTTCAATGCCCATGAGTCGCCAGCAATTTGTGACTCAATGCTTACCTCACTGATCACAATTTTGGCCCCGTCACCCGCCGAGCAGTCAAATACAAGAGGGACGCTTCCTTTATTGGTTAGGGTGGCTGAAATCCCGGCCCGACCATACCAGGGGCCTGGCCCAGATGCTGCTTTACAATGCACCAAGCAAGCGCCAGTGTCTTCCTCACGCGTACAACTGCAATATCTATTTCGATCATAGGTAGATTCATAGGGACAAGAAATGTCTGTGACTGAATGATCCCAACCAATGCCGCCTTCATCGTAATCTGCGTCCCCCGTTAGGCTGCCATATTGAAACGTCCCGCAGCCATTTACCATACTTCCTGGTGTCCCACTTACCTTTGCCCATACTTCGGTGGTTGAAATGGGTATGCCAGTCCAGCCAGTTAACGCCCTCGCAACGCTGACAGCAGCTTGGTTGCCATCCGTGATTTGGAGATAGCCTGTCTCGCAATCTGCAATTTCGGATGATGTTGTCAATGGCTCATCAGAGGAATCATCTTGCCCAGGGCTGACCTCTAAGCTCTCAGTTGACGAGGCGTCGTCCGACTTCCGCATCCAATCCGGGATGCTATCTGGATAAGGGATCCCAACGAGGAAAAGTCGTTTACATTCCGTCAGGTCGTGAGCAACTTCCTGAGCGATGACAGTTTCGCCTTGCCCCCATTCACTATTGCCCCCACTGGAATACTTGCAGCCACCTTCGATCTTCTCTCCCTGTCGGAGTTCATAGCGAAAGCGCCGCATTTGAATGTCGTTTCTGCCATCCCTGAGATTAACGGTTCCACTTGCGAAGAACTCGGTAAAATCGTTAAGGGTGCTGCCAATTTTTAGGAGCTCATCGGCATAGCAGGCAACAGGGCCCCCAAACCCCAACAGGAGCACTAACGCGCTTCCAATTATTCGCATCTGTAGAACCCTCTTATCAGTACAAATACACAGGTGAACAATAGTTGGTGAAGCGGAAATAGCAAGGGCCAACAGAGAAGGCTTCGGCCGATAAACGCCCCCCGGCGATATCTGCGTGGTCAAAAAAGAGAGGGTCTGGGGGAACCTTTCCAAAACATTCAAAGAAACCACGTTTCTCCGTTTTGGAAAGGTTCCCCCAGACCCTCTCAACCCCCACTCAATCAGGCTACAAGGCCAACCCCAGAGGTCAGTCCTCAGAGCCAGCCTTAAAAAACACCACCTGCTTAACCGTATGGTCGTCCTCGTTACCGCGCTTGTTAACCCGGGTTTCAAGTTCGGGATTAGACGGCTGCTCGGTGTCGGACACCGCATCGGTGAAACCGCAGGCCACGCATTCGCGGACCTGGTCACCATCGTCGGTGGTGAACATCTTGATTTTGTCCATCTCCGCACAGCGGGGGCAGACGGCGCCGGCGATGAATCGTTTTGGACTCGCCATAAGATTACTCCAGTATTCGGGCCTTGGTGATCAAGCAGCGTCGTCCGTGATGCCGGTTTGTTTCAATAGTGCATCCACCTGCGGTTCGCGGCCGCGGAAGGCCTTGAACAGTTCCATGGGCTCCTGGGAGCCGCCTTTTTCCAGGATATTATGGAGGAATGCCTTGCCGGTTTCCGGGTCGAAGATACCTCGTTCCTCGAACAGCGAGAACGCATCCGCGGCCAGCACTTCCGCCCACTTGTAGCTGTAGTAGCCGGCCGCGTATCCACCGGCAAAGATGTGGGAGAAGCTGTTGGGGAAGCGGTTGAATTCCGGTGCCCGCACCACGGCGATTTCTTCCCGCACCTTGCGGTGCATATCCAGTGGGTTGGTCGGGGCCTCGCTGGTGAATTCCGCGTGCAGGCGGAAGTCGAACAGGGAGAATTCCAGCTGGCGCACCATGGCCATGCCGGACTGGAAGTTCTTGGCTGCCAGCAGCTTCTGCAGCAAATCTTCTGGCAGCGGTTCGCCGGTTTCGTGATGGGAGGCGATCAGCGCCAGGGACTCCGGGCTCCAGCACCAGTTTTCAAGGAACTGGCTGGGCAGCTCTACCGCATCCCAGGCCACGCCGTTGATACCGGATACTTCCAGCACATCCACCTGGGTCAGCATGTGATGCAGGCCATGGCCGAACTCATGGAACAGGGTGGTAACCTCGTCGTGGGTCAGCAACGACGGTTTGCCGTTCACCGGCGGGGTGAAGTTGCAGGTCAGAAACGCCACCGGCAGCTGCAAGTGGCCACGCTGATTGCGCCAGCGCACCCGGCAATCCGCCATCCAGGCACCACCACGCTTGCCCTGACGGGCGAACAGGTCGAGGTAGAACCAGGCCACCGGCTCACCGTTGCGGCTGATGCAATAGGCGGTGGCATCTTCATGCCAGGGTTCCACCTCGGGCTTTTCTTCGATCTGGACATCGAACAGCTTCTCCGCCACGGCAAACAGCCCCGGCACCACCTTGTTCGCCGGGAACCAGGGGCGCAGGGTCTCCGGGGAGATGTCGTAACGTTCCTGGCGCAGTTTCTCGCTGTAATAGCCGATATCCCAGGCTTCGAGCTCTTCCACGCGATGACGATCCCGGGCGAAGGCTGTCAGTTCAGCAAACTCTTTCTCCGCCACCGGTTTGGATTTGGCGGCCAGCTGGTTGAGGAAATCCAGCACTTCGTCGGTGTTGCGGGCCATCTTGGTGGCCAGGGAGCGTTCAGCATAGTTATCGAAACCGAGTAGCTGGGCGAGGGCGTGGCGGCGCTTGAGGATTTCCGCCATCACCGGGGTGTTGTCCCAGGTGCCGGCGTCCGGGCCCATGTCCGAGGCACGGGTGACAAAGGCTTCGTAGACTTCGCGACGCAGCTCGCGGTTGTCCCCGTAGGTCATGACCGGGAAGAAGCTGGGAAAGTCGAGGGTGATGACGTAGCCGTCGAGGTCTTTCTGTTTCGCCGCCTGTTTCGCGCCCTCAATGGCGCTTTCCGGCAAACCGGACAGCTCGTCGACATCGGTAATGTGCTTGTACCAGTGCTGGGTGGCATCCAGCACGTTGTCACTGAACCGGTTGGAAAGTTCCGCCAGTTCCCGGGACAGGTCGGCGTACTGCTTTTTCTTGTCCGCCGGCAGATCCACGCCACCCAGGTGGAAGTCCCGCAGGGTGTTATCTACGGACTTGCGCTGGGCTTCACTGAGCTCGCTAAAATCGTCCCGCGCCGCCAGTTTCTTATAGGCGTTGCAGAGGGTCTCGTTCTGGCTCAGCTCGGTGCTGTATTCAGTGAGCTTTTCCAGGCAGTTCTTGTAAACCTTGCGCAGGTCGTCGTTGTTCATTACCCCGTTGAGGTGGGAAATCACCGACCAGGCGTTACTCAGCTTGTCTTCCATGGCCTGCATGGGCTGGGCCAGGGTATCCCAGGTGGGGTCTTCCTGTTGCGCCAGTTCGGCGATTTTCACGCGGTTTTCGCTGAGAATCTGGTCAATTGCCGTTTCCATGTGTTCGGTACGAACATGGTCGAACTTCGGCAACAGGTCGTCGGTCAATAATGGGTTATTCATAAGTTCCCTTCTCAGCTGTCAATTTGTAGGGTAGCTTCGGTATATCAGACTTCGGGGAACGGCACCTGTGGGAGGGGGCTTTCCAAAACACGCTCCTTGCGGCACATCCATGTGGCGCTTGGGCTCCGCCATCCATGGCTCCGCACAGTTTTGGAAAGCCCCCTCCCACAGGTACCCCGAACCTCCGGGAAAACGCTATACGAGTATATGTAATGACGAATGTACGTTCTCACAAGGGTATCACGCCACAATTTGGCGAGCGCGCCTGGATTGATCCCAGTTCCGTGGTGATTGGCGACGTAATCACGGGCGATGACTGTTCAATCTGGCCAATGACAGTAGTTCGGGGAGACATGCACAAGATCCGAATCGGTGATCGCTGCAGTGTCCAGGATGGCTCCGTGCTGCATATCACCCACGCCAGTGACTTCAATCCCGGCGGCTGGCCGCTGATCATTGGTGACGATGTCACCATTGGCCACAAGGCACTGCTTCACGGCTGCACCGTGGGCAATCGGGTACTGGTGGGCATGGGCTGCATCATCATGGATGGGGCCGTGGTGGAAGATGAGGTCATCGTCGCGGCTGGCTGTCTGGTACCTCCGGGCAAGACCCTGGAATCCGGCCATCTTTATGTCGGCTCCCCCTGTAAAAAAGCACGCGCGCTGACGGACAAAGAGCGCACTTTCTTCAAATACACCGCTGCCAACTACGTCAAACTGAAGGACGAATATCTGAACGGGCAGGAATGATCCTCCCGCTCCTGATGCAGGTCAAAATTCGATCAGACGGCACTTGAAAACCGCTGCAATGATCCTACATTCGGAAATAGCAGATGTTCACGGATGTCCATCCGGCCGGCGCCACCGGTATGGAGCTGTTCCGCGAGCGAGGCTGATGTCACAACGATTTCAGATTCGTATAGGAGGAGTTTCATTATGAGCAACATTACACGCTGGAATCCGGTCAGTGAATTTGACGACCTGATGAACCGTTACAATCGACTGCTGGGCCTGAGCCGTGGCAACGGGGAGCGGGAAGGCAAGGATTTGTTCAGTCGCAGCGACTGGGCACCTGCCGTTGATATCAAGGAAAGCCCGGAAGCCTTCACCATTGAGGCAGAGCTGCCGGGCATGAACAAGGAGGATGTCAAAGTCACCGTCCATGATGGTGTGCTCAGCATTCAGGGTGAACGCAAACACGAAGAGGAAACAAAGGACAAGAAACACCACCGTATTGAGCGGGTCTATGGCAGTTTCCTGCGCCGCTTCACCCTGCCGGAGAACGTGGACGAAGGCAGTATCAAGGCCAACTTCAAGGACGGAGTGTTGTCACTCACCCTGCAGAAGTCTGAACCTGCCGAACCGAAAGCCATTGAGGTCGAGGTTCAGTAACCCACTGCAACACCGGGGGAATTCAACTCCCGGCTTGTTCCTTTGTTTTTGCTCCGGCGGCTTTCAGAGCCTCGGCATAGGCCACGCTCCTGCGGTGAGCCGAGATGTGGTCGAGAATGGTTTCGCCGGATTCAGCAACGGCATTGAGATCCCGTCCAGCGTCCAGGAAGAACGCAATAAAACGCTCGAAGTCCTCTGCCCGCATGGCCTGGTAGGCTTTCTGCAATACATGAAAATCCGGGTTTATGCCGGCTTCCGCTGGCTCGATGGCAAGAAAACTCCTGACCCGCTCGTCGCTCCACTCTTCGCCAATCACTTTGGGTTTGTCTGGTCCGCTCATAGTCTCCCTCCGGTATTTTCCGACTTATCGTTTATAACTGGGGGGCACAGTATAAAGATCTGAAAGCGAAGAAGTTAGTTGAAATGACTATGAGGTGCTGCCACCAGAGCATAAGGCTCGCTACGGCAGGATTTCCACCGGGAGCGTTTCAGTTGCTGCAGCATCGGCGCATTCCGGGTCACGAATGGCAATTTCAACCCGGCGGTTCTTTGCGCGGTTTGCCGCACTGTCATTTGGCACCAGCGGGTTGGTTTCCGCACGACCGGCCGCGACCACCCGCTCTGCCGGCAACTGGCGATTCAGCACCAACTCGTGGACGACCGACACCGCACGGGCCGCGGACAGATCCCAGTTGGAGCGGTAGCGGCTGCTGGAAATCGGGCGATCATCGGTGTAGCCGGACACCAGAACATCGCCACTGCACTGGGCCAGTACCCCGACCACCCGCTCGATGATCGGAATCATATCCGGCTTGATGGCGGCCTCGCCGGAGCGGAAGGTCGCCTCTTCCGAGAAACGGATCACCACCCGGTCCTCGTTGTAATTGACGTTGAGTGTTTCCGAGGCCACTTCCGTTTCCAGCTCACTGATCAGACGGCTGGCAAGCTCGATCACCCCTCCGGGAATTTTTGTCGGGGCATCGCCGCTTGATCGCTCATCAATGAACTCCGGCTCATCGACGGCGCTCTCCGAAGGCTCGGGCAGCGACACCGTATCCGACTCGATCATGGTCAGGGGCGAACCGCCAATGTCTTCCGCCAGGACATTGCTGCTGCCGAAAGCCACTGACATGGAATTGGCCATGGCGCGGTATTTCTCGATGTCCATCTCGGCAAAGGACAGCAGCAGAATAAAGAACGTCAGCAGCAGGGTCGCCAGATCGGCAAAGGTGACGATCCAGGCCGGGGTGCGGTTCTGCGGCTTGCGACGGCGCTGCTGGCTGATACCCGTCAAACTGTCAGGCCTCCCGCTCCGGTGCGAGGCCCGTGCGTTGTTCCGGAGTCACGAAGGACGACAGCAGTTCGGTCATCACCCGGGGATTTTCGCCGCGCATGATGTTGCGGATGGAGGTGGTGATCAGTAACTGGTTGCGGGCCTCGTCCTCTGCCTTGAGCTGGAGCTTGTCCGCCAGCGGTAGTGCAATGAGTTGCGCAATAAAGGCACCGTACAGCGTGGTCAACAGGGCGATCGCCATGGCCGGGCCAATGGAGGAGGGATCATCGAGGGTATTGAGCATTTGCACCAGGCCAACCAGGGTACCCAGCATGCCAATGGCCGGTGCCGATTCGCCGATGCCGCGGAACACCCTTTCGGAGACCTCGTAACGCTCCGCTGTCTGGCGGGTTTCCTGGTTCAGGGCTTCTTCCACCAGTTCCGGCGGATGACCGTCGACACAGAGGTTGATGGCTTTTTGCAGGAATCCGTTGGTGGTTTCGTGGTCCTCAAGTCCGAGAATGCCTTCCTTGCGCACCACCATGGCCAACTCTCCCACTTCCCGGATCAGCTCGGTCGGGCGTGCCACCTGTTCCTTGAATGCCGCGGAAAATGCCAGGCGGAAGGCGCTCATCACCGAGGACAGCCGGAACTTGATCAGGGTGACTGCGAACGTGCCGCCGAGCACAATGGCCAACCCCGGCAGATTCAGGAATGTCAGTACAGAGGCATTGGCCAGCATGGCGAGCACCACAATCAGTACACCCGCCACGAGGCCCACAAGGGTAAGGATATCCATCGGGAACCTTTTGTATGTTGTGACCCTGAGCATAGCCCATCGCCGGCCAGCCGACTCAGTCGTTACGCAATTCTTCCATCACCGCTGCCGTGTCCGGGCGCACACCACGCCAGATCCGGAACGACTCGGCCGCCTGTTCCACCAGCATACCGAGTCCATCGAGTACCCGTGTCGCGCCCTGATCGAGAGCCCACTGGTTGAAGGTGGTGGTCGTCAGAGAATACATCATGTCGTAGACCACGGTATCGGTGCCGATCACATTCGGTGAAATTGGCGGCAGGTCACCCTGGAGGCTGGCGCTGGTGCCGTTGATGATGATATCAAACCGGTCCGCTACGTCTTCAAAACCACAGGCCGAGAGTGTGGTTGCGCCGGCATCCGGCCGGAACAGTTTCACCAGCGCTTCGGCCCTGGAGACCGTGCGGTTGGCAATGGTCAGCGCAGCGGGTCGTTCCGCCAGCAGGGGGCCAAGGACGCCGCGAACGGCACCGCCAGCACCAAGCACCAGAATGCTCTTGTCTCGCAGGTCAACGCTGTGATTGTGAACCAGATCGGTCACCAGGCCCCGGCCGTCGGTATTATCGGCAGTCAGCAAACCATCACTATCCAGCAGCAGGGTGTTGGCGGCGCCAGCTTTTTCTGCTTCGGGAGTGCGCTGATCCGCGAGTGTCCAGGCCTGCTCCTTGAATGGCACCGTGACATTCAGCCCCTTGCCGCCCCGGGCAAAGAAGCTCCTGACGGTACCTGCAAAATCATCAAGTGGCGCCTGAATGGCGGTGTATTCCACCGGCTGTCCGGTCTGGCGTGCAAACAGACTGTGAATCCGTGGCGACTTGCTGTGGCTGATGGGGTTACCCACCACCGCGTACAGATCATTTTCCATGGTTCAACTCCAGCCAGTCACGATCGGTGAGGAAATAGTCGGTCAGCCGTGCCTCTTCGGAGCCCGGCTCCGCCGTGCGGTTGTAGTCCCAGCGAACCAGCGGCGGCAGCGACATCAGGATCGATTCGGTGCGTCCGCCGGACTGCAGGCCGAACAGGGTACCGCGATCGTAAACCAGGTTGAACTCCACATAGCGGCCACGGCGGTACAGCTGGAAATCACGCTGCTGTTCTGTATAAGGCAGCGCCACGCGGCGGCGTACAATGGGCTCATACGCTTCGATATAACTGCTACCCACCGACTGCATCAGTTCAAAGTCCCGTCCGAAGTCGCCGGTGTTGTAGTCGTCGAAAAACAGACCACCAATGCCTCGCGGTTCATCCCGGTGTTTCAGGTAGAAATATTCATCACACCACTGTTTGAAACGCGGATAAAGATCTTCACCAAACGGCTCACAGGCGCCGCGAGCCGTCCGGTGCCAGTGAACACAATCTTCTTCAAAACCATAATAGGGCGTCAGGTCGTAGCCACCACCAAACCAGTACACCGGTTCCGCGTCCTGCGGTGTGGCAATGAAAAACCGCACATTGGCGTGAGAGGTGGGCGCCATTGGATTATGGGGGTGAAGCACCAGTGACACCCCCATGGCCTGCCAGGGCGCCCCCGCCAGATGTGGACGATGCGCGGTGGCAGACGGCGGCATGGTATCCCCCATAACATGGGAGAAATTCACCCCCCCTTTTTCGAACACGGCGCCATCACTGATCACTCGGCTGACACCGCCGCCGCCCTCCGGGCGATCCCAGGCATCGGTGATGAAACCGGCCCTGCCATCAACAGCTGTCAGGCGGGCGACGATCGTCTCCTGCAACTCAAGCAGGTACTGTTTGACGGCGTTGCTGTCGGGTTGCTGCGACATCTGATTCTCCTAACGCAATTGACGGCCGCTGACGATATCCAGAATACGGCTGGGCTGGCGACTGCCACCCAGATCACCGGGTACGATCCAGTCCAGCTCATCACCAAAATAACGGCGAACCTGCCAGATGGAGCGGGCTGGCTGCCGTCCGGCCGGATTGCAGGACGTGGACACCAGCGGCATGCCGGCGGCATTACAGAGCGCGCGAACCACGGGATGATCGCTGACCCGCACCGCTATGGAACTATGGCGACCGCGCACCCACTCCGGTATCTGGCGTTCTACATCAGGTAACAGGCAGGTGACCGGACCGGGCCAGTGCTTCTCGGCTTCCCTCTGCAATTCAAGGGGCAGGGGATCCAACAGGAAACGCACCTGCTCAATGGAGGATGCGACCAGAATCACGCCCTTCTCCATGGGCCGTCGCTTGAGATCGAGAATCCTGTCGACCGCCTGCACATCCCAGGGATCGCAACCGAGCCCCCACACAGCTTCTGTGGGATAGGCAATGACACCGCCCTGCAGCAGCGTACGGCGAGCGCAGTGCAGTTGCCAGTCAGTCAAGGGTGTGGATGAGTGTGGCATGGGTTCATTCACTCTGATACGTCGTTGCCGGAACGGCCCGGCTCATGCAATTTTCTGGAATCCACCCGGTACCGAACTGACCAGCCCCTGTAACTCCAGCAACAACAGCGACTGCATCAGCTGGTCGGCGGGCAATCCGGTTTCCGAACAGAGTTGATCGGTTGATTGCGGATCATACCCTAAAGCCTTCAGCACCGCGATTTCCCTGGCATCCAGATCCGTCGCCAAGGCCTGCTGGCTCTCCGCGGATTCAGCCACAAGGGAAGGGGACCACCAGGCGCCAAGCTCTTCCAGCACATCATCCACGGTTTCCACCAGGCGGGCACCCTGTTTGATCAGGTGATGACAGCCCCGGGCCACCGGACTGTGGACGGATCCGGGGATGGCAAACACTTCCCGCCCCTGTTCCAGAGCCAGCCGAGCGGTAATCAGCGACCCGCTTTTCAGGCCCGCTTCCACCACCAGAACGCCTCGACTCATGCCACTGATGATGCGGTTCCGCTGGGGAAAGTGGGCGGCCCGGGCACGGACACCGGGAGGATATTCCGAGATCAGCAAACCCTGATCGATAATTCGTTCGGCGAGCTTGCGGTGCTGGCTGGGATACAACCGATCAAAACCACTGCCAATGACCGCCAGGGTGGGGTGACCTGCATCCAATGCTCCCGCATGGGCGGCGCCATCAATTCCCAACGCGAGGCCACTGGTTACCAGGAATCCCTGGTCGCCGAGCGCCGCGGCAAATTTCCGCGCGTGGTCCAGGCCGGCCCTGGTGGCATTGCGACTGCCCACCATGCCAATCTGGTCTCGCGCCAACAGGTCACGGCGTCCAAGACAGTAAAGCACCAGAGGGGCATCGTGAATGTGACGCAAGGGCTCGGGGTAATCGTCATCGCCCGGTGTTATCAGCCGGATTCCCTGGATCCGGCATTCATTCCATATCCGGAGAACCTGCGCCACCACCGGGTGATTCCGGTCCTGCCGCTGCCACGCCTGGATGGGCTCTATGCTTTCGGTGGTCAGGCCAATGGCTTTCAAGGTGGCCACACTGGCGCCAAGCAAAGCGGTGAGGTCAGTCAATGCGGACAACGCGGCCTGACGACGGCGTACACCGAATTTCGGCAGACAGGACAGCATCAACCATGGACTTGCCGCACAGTGGAAAATATCGGAGGAAGTCTCCGGCAACGTTAGAACCGTAGGTACATCGGGCATGGGCCATCCTTCCCTGGCTGGTTGAAACTGCAGTATCGGGACTGCATTCCGGCGTTTGCCTTCCTGGCACCGCCGGCGATGATTATGTCATAAAAAACGGGAGCCAATAATGGGCTCCCGTTGCGGGGTCTGCGTTCAGGCGAGGACCGTTCCTCAGGGATTGGTGACCTTATCCCCAACCGACAAGGGGCGGGTAGCCTGAAGAATCAGACCATAGCTCATTTTTTCGTAGGTCTGGAATACCATCAACAGACCAGCCCGCTCGGACGGCAGCTTGATGGTCTCATTGGTGACCGGGTCACGTACCAGGTTGCCACTTTTCAGCACTGCCATCACATTGCCCGGTTTCAGGCCTTCGCGTTCGCCGCGGTTAATTGCGACCACATTGAACTGGCCGATCTGGTTGACACCGCCTTCGACGGAAATCATCTCGCCTTCAACTTCTTCATCCGGAGAACTCGGCACGAACTGAGTCGTCAGGCGTCGGTCCTCGCTGACCAGCAGCCGATCCCCGATACGTACCTCTTCGCTGGACTTGGTGAGTTTCAGTGTCAGTACATCATCATTCTCAGCGCTGACCTCACCCTTGGCGATGCTGCGTGCCTCCAGGCCCAGGAATTCACCGGTGTCGGGATCCCGGAACTCCTGGCTGCGACGGAAAACGCCCACCTTGTCTGCCGGCTTTTCACCACGAGCGTAGATACGGTCACCGGCACCGGTGATGATACGGCCGTCTTCACCTTCCAGCACGTAGGGGGCGCCGTTGATTTCCTCGGCAGAGACGATACGGGTCTCCGACAGGAAGCTGCTGATCGCATCCAGCGGGATCGCCGGGATCGGCGTATCAATCGGCTCAGAGCGCACCCGCGGTGATAATTTCACCACCCCATTGCTTGCTACCTTGGTCAGGCGTGGTTGGCCATCGATATAAACCAGCGCAAGACGGTCGCCCGGGTAGATCAGATGAGGATTCTGCACCTGGGGATTGACGTGCCAGATCTCCGGCCATTGCCAGGGATCCTTCAGAAAACGGGCAGAAATGTCCCACAGGGTGTCACCCTTCACGACAGTGTAACGCTCGGGATGATCGGCCCTGAGCTCCGGTTGTGCATGGGCCCAGGAGGTTAGCAGCAGCATACTTGCTGCCAGAGCGTACAGCAGTTTCCTCATTGTGTAAGTCCTTGATCGCGTGCCTTGAATCGATGGCTTCTGTTCTTGATATGCAGCCTGTCGGATGCAGCATATTACGTTGCCGATTCCGATACTATAGAAGAAGTCTCGCAAATTGTGATGTTATCTTTTGTTCTTCCAGTAAATTCTACTCCACCGTCAAGAGATTTTAACTATTAACTGATCAGTTTGTACTCAATCGTCAAGATGGGGGATAATGTAAGCCTCCGGTCATAATAGCCCCGGTAGAGAAATATGCGCAGTACACTGTCGCATTTCGGAGATGGCAGTCACACTGTTACAAATCATAACGGTGTGATGCAGGTTCACAGGTCATTCACAGGTCAAAAGTACGAGCAATATGATATTAGAAATTCTCGAATACCCGGATCCCCGTCTGCGCACCGTTGCCAAGCCGGTGGATGAGGTGACTGACGCCGACCGAAAGCTCATCGACGACATGTTCGAGACCATGTACGATGCGCCCGGCATTGGCCTCGCAGCGACCCAGGTGAACGTTCACAAACAGATCATCGTGATGGATCTGTCCGAGGACAAGAGCGAGCCACGGGTGTTCATCAACCCGGAAGTGGAAGTGCTGGACGGTGAACTGGAGGACATGCAGGAAGGCTGCCTGTCAGTGCCTGGTTTCTATGAGGACGTTTCACGGATCGAGCACTGCATGATCCGTGCCCTTGATCGTGACGGCAAGCCCTTTGAACTTGAAGCCCGCGGCCTGCTGGCCGTGTGTATCCAGCACGAAATGGATCACCTCAATGGTAAGCTGTTCGTGGATTACCTGAGCGCCCTGAAGCGCAATCGAATCCGCAAGAAACTGGAAAAGCTTCACAAGAAGAGTGCCTGAGCGCCCGTAAATTTTCCCGGTCCTGTTTCTCAGCACTCGGACCTCAGTGACAACAGCCAGAATTAACGGACCGGGTAGATACCCGGTCTTTTCGTATTCAACGGAACAGAGACAATATCACCGTGCGAATCGTGTTTGCCGGCACCCCGGATTTTGCAGCCACCGCTCTCAAAGCTCTTCTGGCCAGCCATCATAACGTGGTGGGCGTCTATTCCCAGCCCGATCGTCCTGCCGGTCGAGGCCGCAAACTGACCCCAAGCCCGGTGAAACAGGTCGCGCTGGACGCCACCATCCCTGTCTTTCAGCCTGAAAGCCTGAAAACGACGGAAGCCCAGAACGAACTCCGCAGCCTTGAGGCGGATGTGATGATTGTGGCCGCCTATGGCCTGATCCTGCCCAAGGCGGTGCTGGAGATCCCCACCCACGGCTGCCTCAACATCCATGCCTCGCTGTTACCACGCTGGCGTGGTGCCGCGCCTATTCACCGCGCCATTGCCGCCGGGGACAAGGAAACCGGTATCACCATCATGCAGATGGATGAGGGCCTGGACACCGGTGCCATGGTGCTGAAAGCGGTGACCGCTATTGAAGCCGACGATACCGGCGGCAGTCTCCACGATCGTCTCGCGGACATGGGCGGAGAGGCCATCGTCAAGGCACTGGCACTGCTGAAAAAAGGCGAACTGCAGGGAGAGGCGCAAAACGACGACCAGGCCTGCTACGCCCATAAGTTGTCCAAGGATGAAGGCCACATTGACTGGTCCGCCGAAGCCGCGACCATCGAGCGGCTGATTCGCGCCTTCAATCCCTGGCCCGGCACCTACACCGATCTCAATGACCAGCGTATTCGCCTCCATCGCGCCCAAACCCTGAACGAATCGTCCGACAAGACTCCGGGCACCGTATTGCAACGGGAACGGGACGGCATCGACGTAGCCTGCGGTAGCGGTGTGCTCCGAATCACCAGCCTGCAACTGCCCGGCGCCCGCGCCCAGACCGCCAACGACCTGATCAATGGCGGTAAGGAACTGTTACTGCCCGGCCAGGAGCTGCACTGAATGAACGACCGCAGTCAGCCCATGCGAGCCCTGGCCGCCCGTGTGCTGCAATCGGTGGAGAATGGTCAGTCACTGACCCAGTGCCTGCCGCCAGCCCTGAATCAGCTGGCACCGAACGAGCGTCCGGAACTGCAGGCGATCTGTTACGGCACCTGCCGCTGGTTTCACCGCCTTGAGGATGAACTGGATCAACGCCTGAAAAAGCCCCTGCGCAAACAGGACCGGGTAGTGCACCACCTGATGCTGGTGGCGCTGTTTCAACTGCGCTACAGCCAGCAGGCCACCTACGCCGTGCTGAATGAGACAGTGGAAGCCTGTCGCGCCCTTGGCAAGCCCAACCTGACCGGCCTGGTCAATGGGGTGTTACGCGGCGCCGAAAGGGACGGCGCCCCCGAGCCCACGAGCGATGCCGCCCGCTTCAGTCATCCGGTCTGGATGGTGGAAAAACTGCGTCATAACTGGCCCGATGACTGGACGGCCATTCTCGCTGCCAATAACGCCCAGGCCCCCATGACCCTGAGGGTCAACGCCCTGAGGTTTTCCCGTGAAGACTACCTTCGCCAGCTCGCCGAAGCCGGCATACAGGCTCAGGCCACCGCGTTTGCGCCTCACGGCATCCAGCTGGACACGCCGGTGCCGGTTGATCGCCTGCCGTGGTTTGCCGACGGTGCCGTCAGTGTTCAGGACGAAGCCGCCCAGTTGTGCACCACACTGCTGGATCTCGCGCCCGGTCAGCGGGTACTGGACGCCTGCGCAGCGCCGGGCGGCAAGACCTGCGCCATACTCGAAGCGTGCGGCGAACTTGAGGAAGTCGTCGCCATCGACGAATCCGCCGAGCGCCTACCGCGGGTACAGGAAAACCTGGACCGCCTCGATCTGCGGGCCAACCTGCAGGAAGCAGACGCGGCTGATATCGATCAGTGGTGGAATGGCCAGCCGTTTGACCGCATCCTGCTGGATGTTCCCTGCAGTGCCAGCGGTGTCATCCGCCGTCATCCGGACATCAAACTGCTGCGACGGGAGTCGGATATCGTGCCCCTCGCGTCGATCCAGCTCGGTTTGCTGGACGCCATGTGGCAGATTCTCAAACCCGAGGGCCGGTTGGTTTATGCCACCTGTTCCGTGTTCCCCCAGGAAAATCACCGTATAATCCAGCGATTCCTCAAACAACGTTCCGATGTAACGCTGGTGGACCCGGACGTCACCTGGGGACGCGATATGACGGCAGGCAGACAACTGTTACCGAATCCCGACAGCCACGACGGCTTCTTCTACGCCGTGCTGGAGAAACCTGAGCTATGAAAATCCTGATTCTCGGTGCTGGCCAGGTCGGCGGCACACTGGCGGAAAACCTGGCTAACGAAGCCAATGACATAACCGTGATCGACAGTGACAGCACCCGCCTGCGGGAGCTTCAGGATCGCCTCGACATTCGCACGGTGCAGGGCAAGGCATCCTTTCCCACGGTACTGAGGCAGGCCGGCGCGGAAGATGGCGACATGATCATCGCCGTCACCAACAGCGACGAGACCAACATGGTGGCCTGCCAGGTCGCCAAGCTGCTCTACAAAACGCCAACGACCATCTGCCGGGTCCGGGCCAATGCCTACCTGGCGAAAACCGAGCTGTTTTACCAACGGGAGCAGAAAAAGGATCTGGACAGCCTGCGTGGCTTTCCCATCGACGTCCTGATCAGTCCGGAACATCTGGTCACCAAACACATTACCCGATTGATCGAATACCCGGGCGCCCTGCAGGTACTGGAATTCTCCAAAGGCCTCACCCGACTGGTTGCCATTCGCGCGACAGAAGGGGGCCCACTGGTGGGTCACGAGTTATCTTACCTGCGCACCCACATGCCCAAGATCGACACTCGCGTAGCGGCCATCTTCCGTAAAAACCGGGCCATCATGCCCCAGGGTGACACCGTCATTGAAGACGGCGACGAGGTGTTCTTCATTGCCGCCTCCGACCACATCCGCTCGGTGATGAGTGAACTCCAGCCGCTGGAGAAACCCTATAAGCGCATCTTCATCTGCGGCGGCGGCAATATCGGCCAGCGCCTCGCGCATACCCTGGAAAACCGCTATCAGGTCAAACTGCTCGATCGAAACCGAGAACGCTGCGTGATGCTGTCGGAAAACCTGCGCAAAACGGTGGTGCTGGAGGGTAACGCTGCCAACAAGGATATCCTGCTGGAAGAGAACATCGAGAATACCGACGTGTTCTGCGCTGTCACCAATGACGACGAAGCCAACATCATGGCATCGCTGCTGGCCAAACGCCTCGGCGCCCGCAAGGTACTGACCCTGATCAACAACCCCGACTACGTCGATCTGATCCAGGGCGGTGACATTGACGTAGCCATCTCACCCCAGCAGACCACCATCGGCAGCCTGCTGACCCATGTGCGTCGCGGCGATGTGGTGAACGTTCACTCACTGCGTCGGGGTGCCGCCGAGGCCATTGAGGCCATTGCCCACGGTGATCATCGCTCCTCCAAGGTGGTGGGCAAGCGCCTGGACGAGATCGCACTGCCCGAAGGCACCACCATCGGCGCCATCGTGCGCCATAACGAAGTACTGATCGCCCACGATCACCTGAGGGTGCAGCCGGACGATCATGTCATCCTGTTCCTGGTGGACAAAACCCGGATCCGGGACGTGGAAAAGCTGTTCCAGGTGGGTCTCACGTTCTTCTAGCAGAAACACCGCAAAAACAAGGTTGTGAACGCCACTTAGAAATACACGTTTGGCCAGCGTATAATGCGCCTTTTTTCAGAGTACCCCGACCATGTAACGGGGCACCACACACAGACCGATCAGCAGGCAATCGTCGTGACAGACAAGGCAACTTCTCACAATACCCCGGACGTCAAAACCTTCCAGGGCCTGATTCTCGCCCTGCAGAACTTCTGGGCGCAGCATGGCTGCGTGGTACTCCAGCCACTGGATATGGAAGTGGGTGCGGGTACTTTTCACCCGGCGACCTTTCTGCGCTCCATTGGTCCGGAAACCTGGAACGCCGCCTACGTTCAGCCCAGCCGCCGTCCCACCGACGGGCGCTATGGCGAGAACCCGAACCGCCTGCAGCATTACTACCAGTTCCAGGTGGTCCTGAAGCCTTCCCCCGATAACATCCAGGAGCTGTACCTGGATTCCCTGAAGGCGCTGGGTCTGGACCCATTGGTTCACGACATCCGCTTTGTGGAAGACAACTGGGAATCACCCACACTGGGCGCCTGGGGCCTGGGATGGGAAATCTGGCTCAACGGCATGGAAGTGACCCAGTTCACCTACTTCCAGCAGGTGGGCGGTCTTGAATGCTTCCCGGTCACCGGTGAGCTGACCTACGGTCTGGAACGCATCGCCATGTACCTTCAGGGTGTGGACAGCGTGTACGACCTGGTGTGGACCGAAGGTCCGGACGGTGTGGTCACCTACGGCGATGTTTTCCACCAGCAGGAAGTGGAAATGTCCACCTACAACTTCGAGCATGCAGACACCGACTTCCTGTTTCACAGTTTCGACGTCCATGAGCGTGAGAGCGCACGTCTGATCGAAGCCGGTCTGGCGCTGCCTGCTTATGAGCAGGTGCTGAAAGCCTCACACACCTTCAACCTGCTCGATGCCCGTCACGCCATTTCCGTAACCGAGCGTCAACGTTTCATCCTGCGTGTTCGCACCCTCGCCCGTGCCGTGGCCCAGGCCTATTTCGATAGCCGTCGCAAGCTCGGCTTCCCGCTGGCGCCCGAGGCGCTGCGCAAGGAAGTGCTGGCAGCGGCCGAAGCTGCCGATGAAAAGGCCAATAGCAAAGGCAAAAAGGGTAAGAAAGCGAAGAAAGCTCAGCAGGAACAGGGGAACGCATAATCATGGCAACACAGGATTTTCTGGTCGAACTGGGCACCGAAGAACTGCCCCCCAAGGCCCTCAAACCGCTTTCTGATGCCTTCACCGCCGGCATTGCCAAAGGCCTGGAAGACGCCGGCATTGCCTTTGGCAAGCTCGAAAGCTTTGCCGCACCGCGCCGTCTGGCCGTGCGCGTCCGTGACCTGGCCGATGCCCAGCCGGACAAGTCCGTGGAGAAGCGCGGCCCGGCGGTGAAAGCCGCGTTTGACGACGCCGGCAACCCGACCCGGGCACTGACCGGATTCGCCACTTCGCTGGGTGTAACTCCGGACCAGCTGGATACCCTGGAAACCGACAAGGGCGCCTGGGTGGTATACCGTTCGGTGGAGAAGGGCCGTCCCACGGTTGAACTGATGCCGGAACTGGTGGAGCAATCCCTGGCCGGCCTGCCGATTCCCAAGCGCATGCGCTGGGGTGCCTACCGCACCGAATTCGTCCGCCCGGTGCACTGGGCGATCATGCTCTTTGGCAACAAGGTGGTCGATGCACCGATCATGGGACTGACCCCGGGCAACAAGACCCGAGGCCACCGTTTCCACTGCCCGAAATCCCTGATTGTACCGACGCCGGGCGACTATGAGGTGGTGCTGAAACAGGAAGGCTATGTGATTGCCGATTTCGCCGAGCGCCGTGAGCAGATCCGGGCCGGTGTAACCACTCTGGCCGAGAAGGAAGCCGGCGGCAAAGCGGTGATTGATGAAGAGCTGCTGGACGAGGTAACCGCCCTGAATGAATGGCCGGTACCGCTGATGGGCCGGTTCGAGGAACGCTTCCTGGAGGTTCCTGCGGAAGCCCTGGTGTCCTCCATGAAGGAACACCAGAAGTATTTCCACGTGGTTGCCGCAGATGGCGAAATCATGCCCCTGTTCATCACCGTGGCCAACCTGGACAGCAAGGATCCAAGCCAGGTCATCTCCGGTAACGAGAAGGTCATCCGCCCCCGCTTGGCGGATGCCGCCTTCTTCTACGAGACCGACCGCAAGAGCCGGCTGGAAGACCGCATCGAACAGCTCAAACCGATCGTGTTCCAGGAAAAGCTTGGCAGTATCTACGATAAGTCCGTGCGGGTTGCCGCGCTGGCGAGAAAGATTGCCGACGCCATTGGCAGTGATCCGGCCCTGGCCGAGCGTGCCGCCATGCTCGCCAAGACTGACCTGGTCACCGAGATGGTGCTCGAGTTCACCGATCTCCAGGGCATCATGGGCCAGTACTACGCCACCAACGACGGCGAGCCGGAAGACGTCGCCAAGGCACTGAACGAGCAGTACATGCCGCGCTTCGCCGGTGACGATCTGCCCACCACATTGACTGGCTGCGCCGTCGCCATCGCCGACCGCCTGGACTCTCTGGTCGGCCTGTTCGGCATCAATCAGCCGCCGTCCGGTACCCGCGACCCGTTCGCCTTGCGCCGTGCCTCCCTGGGTGTACTACGCATCATCATCGAACGGGAACTGCCGCTGGACTTGCAAACCTGCTGCCAGTGGGCAGAGGAAAACTTCACGGTACTCACTAAGAAGGACACCGCCGACACCGTCGTGGACTACATGCTGGAGCGTTTCCGGGCCCATTATGAAGAACAGGGCATTGGTGCGGAAGTCTACCTGTCGGTACACGCCCGCCGCCCCACCAAGCCGCTGGACTTTGACCGTCGGGTGAAAGCCGTGGAAGCCTTCCGCCAGCTGCCGGAAGCCCTGGCCCTGGCCGGCGCCAACAAGCGGGTGTCCAACATTCTCACCAAGCAGGGCGGCGACGCCATCGGTGAAAACGTGGACAAGAGTCTGTTGCAGGATCAGGCCGAGCAGGCCCTGGCCGAACAGATCAGCCAACAGGCAGACACCGTCCTGCCGCTGTTCGAGAAGGGCGACTATGCCGCTGCGCTGACCTCACTGGCCAGCCTGCGCGAGCCGGTGGACACCTTCTTTGATGAAGTCATGGTCATGGCAGAAGATGAAGCCATTCGTGACAACCGTCTGGCCATGCTTAACCAGCTCCGCAACCTGTTCCTGCGGGTGGCGGATATCTCGCTACTGCCCACGGCAAGCTGATACAGAGGCAATCGAAAAGGCACAATGCTGATCATTCTGGACCGGGATGGGGTCATCAACGAATACGATGGCAACTACATCTGCTCAGCGGATGAGTGGATCCCTATTCCCGGCAGCATTGAGGCGATTGCCCGGCTCAGCAATGCCGGGCATTGTATCGCCATCGCCACCAACCAGTCCGGCATCGCCCGTGGTTACTATGACATCGACGAACTGGACGCCATGCACCACAAGCTGGAACAGCTGGTTGAAGCCCAGGGTGGCTGCATCGAGTTCATTGCCTATTGTCCGCATCATCCCGATGAGCACTGCAACTGCCGCAAACCACGGACCGGTTTACTGGACCAGATCCGCGATCATTTCCATCTGGACAGCCTGCAGGGCGCCATGATGGTTGGTGACAGCCGAAAGGATCTGGAAGCCGGTTACACCACTGGCTGTCGTCCTGTTCTGGTCAGAACCGGTAATGGCCTGGATACAGAAAGGCACCTGGACGCACGTCCGATTCCAGATGCAGAAGTCGCTATTTACGATAATCTCAGCAAATTTACGGATGCGCTTTTATCCGCCGAGGGGTGGTAAAACCAGAGCGAATCCGTATAATACCGGCCGTTGATCGGCGTGTGGCGCAGCTTGGTAGCGCACTTCGTTCGGGACGAAGGGGTCGCAGGTTCGAATCCTGCCACGCCGACCACTTTCCCGCTTTTCCTTCTTACTCCTTCTGCTCTCAAGACAGTGCCCATTCAGGCGCCGCGTATTCTGTAGCGAATACAGCATCAACTAATCGGATTCATCACTGAACTGGTGCTGCTGTTCATCAAAATATCGCTGTTTAATCCGTCTGACCGAGGTGACAGAGCAATTCGATAGACTAAGATAGAACCAATTGCCTGATTCTGTAACACAAACCACACCGGAGAATAACAATGATTGGATACGTCACCCTTGGCGTCAGTGATATGGAGAAAGCCAAGCAATTCTACTCGGATCTTCTGGCAGATCTGGGCGCAAAGGTACTGCTGGACATGGAGCGCATCGCCTTCATCGGTAAAAACATGGGCTCCCCCATGCTGGCGGTTTGTAAGCCGTATAACGGTGAGCCCAACCACCCGGGCAATGGCAACATGGTGGCCATTCAACCGGGCTCGAAAGAAGCGGTGGATGCCCACTACCACAAGGCCATTGAGCTGGGCGCCACCTGCGACGGTGAGCCGGGGCAGCGCATTCCGAACCAGTTCTACGGTGCCTACGTGAAAGACCCGGATGGCAACAAGCTGGCCTTCTTTCACTTTGGTTAATGCAATGGCCCTCTGGTGAGGGCCATTGCTTCAACAACTCCCGGGGCGACCGGACAACCTGCGTCTGACACAACGGCGGAATCCATTACGCTATAATATTGAAGCCAGAGTGCTGACTTTGTGTTAGCGTCACATGGTTACTGATGAGCTCAGTTCTCATCAACCACAGCTTCGCCAGGGAGGTGAATATGACTGTCTCACCGACCATCCTCGAGCAGAATCTGTTACTGGCAGCCTTGCCAGACGGCGCCAAGGAGCGAATATTCCCACGACTCACACTGATTGAACTGAATCTGGGTGACGTGATTTACGAATCCGGCCAGCCTATCGAGTATGTCTATTTCCCCACCAGCTGCATCATTTCCCTGCTTTACGTGATGCTCAACGGCGCATCTGCAGAAATCTCGGTGGTGGGTAACGAAGGCATGGCCGGTATTGCGGTATTCATGGGAGGAGACAGCACCCCCAGCCGTTCCATTGTGCAAAGCCGGGGGGCCGCTTACCGGATGCCCTCAACGGAACTGAAGGCTGAGTTCAACAACCATGCCGATGTGCGGGTCCTGATGTTGCGCTATACCCAGGCGCTGATCACCCAGATGTCCCAGACCGCTGTATGTAATCGCCACCACTCAATCGACCAGCAACTGTGCCGCTGGCTACTGTTATCTCTTGATCGCCTCCCGGACAACCGGCTGACGATGACCCAGGAACTCATCGCCAACATGCTGGGCGTCCGCTGGGAAGGCGTCACCGAAGCCGCCGGCAAGTTGCAGAAACTAGGCATCATTGAATATCACCGTGGTCACATAACCGTCCTTGACCGGGCACGCCTCGAAACGCTTTGCTGTGAATGCTACGCCGTGGTGAAACGGGAAACCGATCGCCTGGCACCCGACAACTTCAGGTACTAGCCCGGTTACTGTCGACTCTCCGGATCTTGCATCAGATTTCCGATCACGGGCCGCCGATTCAGTATCTTGATCTGGTACATGGCGGTATCCGCTTTTTTGAGGAGCTCGTTGGCGGTTTCCCCGTTGTCGGGATACACGCTCACCCCAATACTGAGCTTAAGCGCCACATTATGCCCATCAATCTCCATGGGGATAGCCACAGCTTCACGAATTTTGTCGGCGACGGCAAAGGCGTGATCGGGCTGAGCGATCTCGCCCAATAACACCACAAACTCATCGCCACCATAGCGGCAAACAGTATCCGCCGCCCTTACACAGGTCTTCAGTTTTCCGGCCAGTGCGGCCAGGATAACATCACCGCTGCCATGGCCGAGAACGTCATTGATATCCTTGAAATTATCAAGGTCAATAAACAGCAGGCCCATCTGTTTGCCGTGGCGCCGCGCCAGTGCCAGGGACTGCTCAAAACGCTCGTAGAATGCACTGCGGTTGTGCAGGCCGGTCAGCTCATCGTGCTGTGCAAGGTACGCCATGCGGGCGGTGGTTTCCCGGGAAAAGCGGGCATCGTGAAACACAATCACGGCTCCGACAACCACGCCAAAACGGTTGTGGATAGGGGCCGCGGAATCCTCGATTGCCAGCTCCACACCATCCTTGGCGACCAACAGGGCGTTCGCTTCCAGTGCGACAATGCTGTCTGACTGAATGGCTCGCCGGGCCGGATCGGCTTTCGGCTTGTGGGTACCCGCATCCACCACTCGAAAAATGTCGCTCAGGGGCCGACCGATGGCTTCGTAGCGGCTGAAGCCGGTCAGTGTCTCCGCCACCACGTTCATGTAGGAAACACGCCCGTCAATATCGGTGCTCAATACCGCATCACCGATAGAGTCGAGGGTCACCTGGGCGCGCTCCCTTTCCTCATACAGTTGCTCCTCAGCCTTGCGCCCAGCCCTCTCGTGGGCTTTGTAGGTGCTGATGTCCTCAATCGTATGCACATAGCCGTCGCCGGGCTCATTGTCGGTCTGCATCGCCGCGTTATGGCGGGCCCAGATAACCTCGCCGTTCGCACGTTTTAACCGCATTTCACACAGGAACGGCTTATGCCCCTGCACCGCCGCATTCCAGTGCCGAAGGATCCTGTCATGATCCAGCGGATGGATCACCGAGCACCAGTGCGAGCCGATCAGCTCGTCGCTGGTCCAGCCACAGAGTTTCTGGTAGGCCGCATTGCTGTAGATGCATTTGCCATATTGATCCGTCACCAAAATGCCCAGCGGCAAGGCATCACTCAGTGGAATGCCCTTGCCCTTTCCGGCATTGGCCTGGGTGTCTGCCGCCATCGGGAAGAAATCGCGATATCGCAGCATGCACTACTCCCTGTTTTCGATGATGACTTCAACACGGCGGTTCTGCTGGCGCCCCGTTGCGCTGTCGTTGATGGCGACCGGTCGTTCAAAACCATATCCGTACACCGACAGTCTGCGGCTTTCGATGCCCCGGCCCGTCAGAAAACGCCGGACCGACTCTGCCCGCTGGCGTGAGAGATTCTGATTAAACGCGGCACTACCCACATTATCCGTATGGCCTTCAATCAACACATTGCGGTCGGGATACTGTTTCAGAAAGTTCGCCAGCTTCTCGAGGTTCTGGTTAGTGCCTCCCTGAATCTCCGCGCTCCCGGTGGCAAACAGTACGTCGCCCAGGGTCAGTACCAACCCGCGCTCGGTCGCTTCGGCCTCCAGGGTATCGATCTGTCGTTGCAATTCCTCTGCTTCACGGGAAGCCAGGGCGGCGGCATCTGCCTGTGCGCTGCGCGCACTCTCAGCATCGGCGTGTGCCTGGTCGGCCTCACGAGTCCGTGCCGCTAGCCTGGCTGCGTCGCGTTGCTCGCCCAACAGCGCCCGATCAGCTTCCAGCAGACCGATCTCGCCTTTGGCACGGGCAATTTCAACCATCCGGTCGGCCATGTAAATACGGTGAGCCGCCAGCGCCGCTTCGTCATCATCCAGCGGCTGTTCAGCAAGCTGCACGGCCGCTTCCGCATCACGCAGTTCGATGCGGGCATGGGTCATCATGTCCGGGTTCTGTTGCAGCTCCATCAATTTGGCACGCACGTCCTCGGAGCCATCAGGGCTCGTTGGCGATGTGGCACAGGCGGTCAGCAGCACCGAGGAAAGCACTGCCACGGCGCCGGTTTTTAAGCCTGGAACCGGTTTCAAAAACGATAAGATAGTCATTGCTGATCCCCCTGGCGCTGCATTTCTTCATCCAGAGCCTCGGCGCCTCGCCCCATTTCACGATTGATTGCGGCGGCCTTCGCCAGTTCCGTCCTCGCGATTGCCAGTTGTGCGGCAACGCGGGCCTGTTTGGCCAGGCGGTCAGCCTCGGTCATCCGTTCCTTCTCGACAGCCTGATCGGCTTCCGCCAGATGCCTGTTCGCCTCTTCCAGTTCGGCGCCGGCATAGCGTCGGGCGTCGGCCTGTTCCGCACTGGCAATGGCATCTCTGGCCGCGTTCAGTGATTCTGTCGGTGGCAACGGAGCAGACGCACAGGCGACCAGAGTCAGCGTTGCAAGAAACAAAGTGGTGAACAGGCCGATACGTTCAGCGGCCCGCCGGATTGTGTGCGTCTTCATAGCGAGGCTCCTTATGCCACGGAACGGCCCGGCCCTCTGTTATGATTCCGGGCACGGCCGGGCCATAACGGTCCGACAACATTCCTTGTCTCTAACACTAGGGCCAAGCCCGAACACCGTCCGTTCGCTAACGCACACAAAAGGTTCGCCCTGTGCTGAAACACCCAACGCTTGCTATTTCGGGGCCTCAAGGTGGAGTAGACTCAATAGACGTAAACAGAAAGCCGGTTTTGGGAGGCGCATTTTTAGGAGGCACTATGGACAACACCCACGGAAAGCCGAATTCCGAAAGCCATGACCGGCTGCGCCGCAGCGCCAGGGACCTGATCGACCACGGCGTGCCGCCATCCAACCGTGGCGGATCGCTCAGCGTGGATGCGCTGCAACTGCTTTACCAACGTGCGAGCAATCCCGAATCCGCTGCCGACGCCCTCAAGTTGCTCCATGAGATGCAGACTTATCAGGTGGAGCTTGATCTTCTGTATGAGCAGCTTCAGGCCAACGAACAGGAAATCACCGAGGAACTGGCACACTACAAATCACTCTATGCGCAGGCTCCCGCTGCCTATCTGGTCGTCGCCAACGATGGTGAAATTATTGAGGGTAATCAGGCCGCAGACCTACTTTTCGGTGATTCCGCGCAGCCGCTGACCGGCAAGCCCCTGAGCGCGCTTCTGGCCCCCGACCAGAAAGGCTCGGTGGACGCACTGTTCAGGAATACTGAGGAACAAGGCTCAGGCAGACAACCCACTAAAAGTGTGGTGGTCGAGCTCCCTGATCGCAGGAGGCTGATAATCAACTCAAGGTCTGCCGTTTCCGAGGACAGTATTCTGATGATACTGACTGAAGCCATGACACCCTCCGCCAGCTCCTGATGCGTATCGTCGGTATAGGCGCTTCCGCCGGCGGTCTGGCTTCCCTCGAAGACTTTTTCCGCAATACGCCATGCGATACCGGCATGGCGTTTCTGGTAGTGCAGCATCTGGATCCGACCCAAAAGGCGATGTTGCCCGAACTGCTGCAACGCTTTACCGAAATGCCGGTGTATGAAGCGGAGCAGAACATGCCCGTTCGTGGGGATTCCGTCTATGTCATCCCCCCGAACCGGGAGCTGCGGGTGGTCGACAACACCCTGAAACTGGATCAGCCAGCCCAACCCCGAGGCTTGCGCCTGCCCATCAACGTGCTGTTCTCATCGCTGGCCAGCGCACTGAATGAGCGGGCTATTGCCGTTGTGCTTTCCGGCATGGGCTCAGACGGCACCCTGGGCCTGCAGGCCATCAAGGCCACCGGCGGGCTGACGGTGGTACAGACCCCTGAATCCGCCCAGTTCGATCCCATGCCCAGAAACGCCATAGCCGCCGGCTGTGCCGATATTGTGGCACCGGCCGATGAATTACCGGATCGTATACTGGCCTATGTCCGACGTGTTCCCGAGCCGGGCCAAAGTCCGGAACAAAACCATCACGCTCACACCTCGCTGACACGACTGGACCCGATCCTTCGCCTGCTGCGACAGCAATCCCGACACGATTTTTCACTTTACAAGCCCACCACCCTGAACCGCCGGATTGAGCGCCGCATGGCGATCCATGGTATGTCGGATCTGGCCGATTACACCCACTTCCTCGCCGAAAACAACCAGGAAATAGAGCTGTTGTTCCGGGAATTGCTGATCGGCGTTACCCAGTTTTTTCGGGATCCCGATACCTGGGAGTATCTGATCAATACCGGGTTGCCGGAACTCCTTTCCCTACTGCCACCGGAACACACTTTACGGGTCTGGGTAGTGGGCTGCTCAACCGGGGAAGAGGCCTATTCCCTGGCAATTGCGTTCACCGAAGCGCTGGACCACATCGAACCTGACCGGAAGCTGGACCTGCAGATCTTTGCTTCCGACATCAGTCCGGAATCCATTAACGTGGCGCGGCGAGGGCAATACCCACTGAATATTGAAGACACCGTGTCCGAGGCCCGACTGGCGCGCTTTTTCGTCAAACACGATAATTACTACCAGATACGACCATCGATTCGGGGCAAGGTGTTGTTTGCACGGCACGACGTCATTCTCGATCCACCGTTTACCAAGCTGGACCTGATATCCTGCCGTAACCTGCTGATTTATTTTGATCTGACACTGCAGCGCCGGATACTGCCCCTGTTCCACTACAGTCTTCGCCCCAACGGGCTACTGATGCTGGGCAGTTCCGAAACCGTTGGCCGGCTGAATCATCTGTTCGCACCGTTGAAGCCCAAAATGCGCCTCTATCGGAGCAAACCCTACCAGTCCAACCGCCACACCGACTTCCTGCTAAAATCGTTTCCGCCGCTGTCCACTATGCCCAAGGAGCAATCCGTGCCATCCAACCAGGTTCCCCCACAGGAGGCCCACAGCAACCTGCAGTCCGCAGCGGATCATGTGCTGTTACAGGTGTATTCGCCTGCCGCGGTGCTGCTCAATGCCGATGCTGACATCGTGTACATCAGCGGGCGTACCGGCAAGTACCTGGAACCCGCCGCCGGTAAGGCCAACTGGAACATCCATGCCATGGCCCGTGACGGGTTGCGGGAGCCACTGTATACCGCGCTGAAACAGGCATCTGCCCAGACCGAGCCGGTGGAGCTTAAAGGCGTGTTGGTACAGACAGGCACCGGCACACAAGCCGTCGACCTTTCCATTCAGGCCTTCAGTAAGCCCGAGGCGCTGAAGGGCATGACCATGGTGGTGTTCCACGACGCGCCTGACCAGGTCGCACCCAAGCGCCACAAAAAAGCGTCAGCCGCCAATCCGGACCACGATGCGGAGATTCAGCGGTACCAGCAGGAAATCGAAAGTCTCAGGGAACAGGCGAGGGTATCCCGGGAAGAACTGCAGGCATCGAATGAAGAGCTTCAATCGACCAATGAGGAGTTGCAGTCCACCAATGAGGAACTGACAACCTCCAAGGAAGAAATGCAGTCGATGAACGAGGAACTGCAAACCATCAACACCGAGCTGCAAACCAAGCTGGATGACCTCTCGCTCGCCCAGAGCGATATGCAGAATGTGCTCAACAGTATTGAAATCGCGGTACTGTTCCTGGATCAAGACCTGAATGTGCGGCGCTACACCGAGCGGGCCGCAACCATTATCAGCCTGCGCGAGAGCGACATCGGCCGTCCACTCAGTGACCTGACCACCTATCTCAGTTATCCGGAGCTTCAGGAAGACGCCCGGCACACCCTGAGTACCCTGGCGGTCAGCGAAAAGCAGATCACGACAACGGATGATCGCTGGTTTTCGGTCAGGATCATCCCCTACCGGCGGCTGGATAATGTGATTGACGGGGTCGTCATCACCCTGGTGGATATTACCGACACCAAGAAGCTGGAATCCTCGTTACGGAAACATCCGAAATCCTGACCCGGCTCCGCCCCCGGATGGCAACTGGGTTATCGGAACCACCATCGCGGTAACAACGAGTGGATCGCCGGTTTCAGAAACCGGTCATCAATCAGCCAGATCACGCCCCGGTCTTCCGGGGTGCGGATCACCCGCCCGGCAGCCTGGGCAACCTTCTGCAGGCCGGGAATCTGATAGGTGTAGTCGTAGCCGGCACCGAATCGTTGCTCAAGACGGGCCTTGAGGATGTCATGCCAGGCATCAAAGGGCGGCAGGCCGAGGGTGGCCACGAAGGCACCAATCAGTTGGTCGCCGGGCAGGTCGATGCCCTCGCTGAACACGCCGCCCAGTACCGCAAATGCGACACTGCCCCCGGACTTCTGAAACCCTGCCAGAAATTCACTTCGTTGCTGCGGCGACATGCCCGGTTGTTGAGAGCGCTGGGGAACATCCGGCGCCTCTTTGGCAAGGGTCTCACTGACCGCCCGTGCGTACTTGAAGCTGCTGAAAAACGCCAGGTAGTGACCCGGCCGTTCGCGGAACTGCCGGGCGATGAGATCCGCTATCGGCCTCAGGGAGGCGTCCCGATGGGTCTGCCGGGTGCTGATGCCCGGCGTGAACTGCACCTGCAACTGCTCGGCACTGAACGGACTGGGCAGGGAGGTAAAGCGGGTGTCCTCCGGCATGCCCAGCAGGTCCCGGTAGTAGACGCCAGGACTTAATGTGGCAGAGAACAACAGGACCGACTGCGCCGCTTCGAACCGCTCCCGAAGAAAATCCGCCGGTATCAGGTTCTGAATGGTGAGACTGGCCCGGCCCCGGCCGGTGCGCTGGAATTCGCACAGGGAATGATCGCCAAAGGACTCCGCCAGCTTCATGAAGGCCACGCTTTCAAACAGCAGTTCCTGCAGGGTGAGGTCCGGCGGGTTGTCCGCCAGATAATCGGTGAGGTTGGAGACCGTGGCCTGCAAGGCCCCGAGTAGCTGGGGGGACAGATTGTCGAGAAATACCGGGGTTTCGTCATCCCTCTGATGATCCCGGATCAGACTCTGCCAGGCCCGGGCGGTGCGATCGATCGCCGATTTCAGCGGTCTCGGGGCGCTCTTCTTCACCTTCAGCAGTCGTTGCTGTTCCAGCCGTACCGAATACATGCCCCGGCCCCGGTCCACCAGATTGTGGGCTTCATCCACCAGTACGCTGGCCTTCCAGTTATTCTGGCGAATCAGGCCGTGGAGCAGGGCGGACTGGTCAAACAGCCGGTTCACATCGCCAATCACCACGTCACACCAGCGCGCCATCTCCTGGGCAAGAAAATAGGGGCAAATGCCATGACTTGCGGCGATCTTCGCCAATGTTGCCTGATCCAGCGTATCTTCCGTCTGTGCAGCCTCGGCCCGGGCATCCGGCAGGCGGTCGAAAAAGCCTTTGGCCAGCGGACAGGAATCACCATGGCAGGCCTTGTCCGGGTGCTCACAGGCATCGTCTTTCGACACCAGCTCCAGGGTTCGCAACGGCCAGCGGGGCTGATTCTGGGCTGCACGCAGACGGGTCACCGCATCCATGGCGAGCTGGCGGGCGGTATTACGACAGGTGAGGTAGTACAGCCGGTCCTGTTGCGCCGCCGGCAGGGCCATCAAGGCCGGGAACAGGGTACCCAGGGTTTTGCCCAGACCAGTGGGAGCCTCCAGCAACAAAGCGCCGGATGTCATAGAGTTCTTATAGACCGTTTCAGCCAGCTGGCGTTGCCGCGGCCGGAATTCGGCAAAGGGAAACGTCAATTCGGACAGCAGGGCGTTTCGCTGCTCCCGGTGATGTGCTTCCTGCTCTGCCCAGGCCTTGTACTGCTGGCACAGCCCTTCAAGCTCCCGCCAGAGCTCATCCGCCGTAGCGGTTTCCGCTACCGGGGTTTCCTTATCCTTGCCGGTGTCGTAATAGATCAGGGCAAGTTCCAATTTTTTGCGGTTTTCCTGCCGGCACAGCAGGGCACCGTAGGCTCTGAGCTGCGCACGATGGAGTGCACGCTGATGCTCACGGATGCGGGACAGGTCACCCCGGTGGGTTTTGATCTCCTCCAGCCGACCCTTGTGCGGATTGTAAACATCCGCTCGCCCCGAGAGCACTAACCCCAGACACTCCCCGGTCAGTAAGTACTCGCTCTTATGGCCATAGCCACGCCGTGACTGAATGGCCTGGTGGCCGGCAATGCCCTCTTCAGCGCTGGGTGCCGGGGTATAACGAAAGTCCAGGTCGCCACGACGAGCGGCGAACTCACACAGGGTACGGACGGCCACCTTCACTCGCTGTCCCCATCTGCCTGCCAGCGCACGTAACAGACGCTGGCGGGCATACCTTCGCGTGCAAAGAAAGCCAACCAGCGACGCTGGTGATCCTGCAGCCGGTCACCGGGTCCTTTTACCTCAATCATTTCGTAAAGCGGTCCCGGGCCGGCGGTGTTGGGGTGCAACCGGATCAGGTCCGGGAAGCCACTGCGGTGCTCCTTCAGGTTATTCAGCAGGCGTTCGAACAGCCGCTCCAGGTGATGCGCCGGAATACAGTCCATGGCCATAATCAACAGGTCTTCCGACAACACCGGCCAGACTATGAAAGGGTTGGCAATGCCGTGCTTTTCCCGCCAGGTTTCGAGGATGCGCTGCCTGTAATCACCACCCCGCAACAGTGCAAAACATTGGTCGAAGGCTTGCTGGCGTCGTTCCACAAAGTCCTCCCGCATCAGGTCCGCCGGCCCCACATGGAAAGGATGAAAAAAAGCGCCGGGAATGGCCGCGAAAATGGTCTGCCAACACAGCAGGCCGAACAGGCTGTTGATGAGGGTGTTTTCCACATAGAAAACCGGGGCCTCCTCGGTCTCCAGATGCTGCTGAGCCGCCAGCTCCACCGACGCGATTTCAGGTTTCGGTAAGGTCAGGGTGAACTCCCGGATCGGCGGCGGTGTATCCACGGCAGGCGGCGCCGCGCCCATTTTCGGTGCCAGCCGCTTGAGAATGCGCGCCAGCCCCTGGGCCTCGGCATCACTCAGGTCCCCGGCATGCCAATGTCGGGCAATCTTCCAGGCCTCGCCAAAGCGTTTCATTCGTTCCAGCAACCGCAGCTGCTTCAACCGCGCCTCCCGATGGTTACTGGCCGCCAGCACTTCCAGCGCCAGCTCTCGCTCACCCTGCCGCTCCGCCTGCCGGCCCAACTCCAGCAACAACCGGTCCCGCCGACTGGTCAGCCAGGGATTTGCCAAAGGACCGGGCACCTCGGGCCACACCTCAACCGCGGCCACGCCCTCATCCAGCCATTGCCGACAGTGGTGCATCTGCAGATAGCAGTCCACGTCCGCCCGCTGATGAAAAGCCCGGGAATCGGTGGAAAAGGTCACCTGCTCGTACTGTTGATAACCCAGTTCCACCAGCACGAAATCAGTCCAGCTCTGACGCAGGTTGCCGAAGAACATCAGGCGGATGCGGTCAAACAGAGGCATATCCCGCAGCCGCACCATTGCCGGAGCGCCATCGCCCAACCATTCCTGCAAACGCTGCGGCTCCGGGAAATGTTCGGTCAATACTTCACGCATCCGGGATTTGGACAGGTTCTTGGGCAGGCCCAGTTCCGTCAGCAGGTTTGCAAAAACCGGCCGGAGTTCGGTGAGGGTAACAAGCCGGAACAGGTCATCAATGCCGAGCAGAGGGGACGACTGCAACCAGTTACTCTCGATCAGTTCGGCCAAGGCATAACCGACGGAATCTGGCAGCTCCGGGTAATTCAGTTTATCCACACGAAACAATTCGCCCGTCCGCATCACCATACGCGTCAGCAATCCACGCGCGGCGACAGATAGCTTGAAGAAATTGTCTAAACGGGATTGCTCATTGGCGGTCAGCAGGTCCCCGTGGTGACTGGTCACCCATGACACGACTGTGTCCATGTTCTTCAGGTAATACAGGGGGTCTTCAAGGTCCGCCGTCTGGGGGCGTTGGCCTTTTGATTCGGTGGTCATAGTGTTCCAGGGAACCTTATTGAGAGGCCGCAACTGCCTTAGCCTGCACGCGATCGAGCGGGTAAGATCTGCCAAAATCGTGCGGAGCCATGGATGGCGGAGCCGAGCGTACAGGGACGTATTCACAGCGTATTTTGGCAGATCTTACCCGCTCGGTCGCAGTCCACCCAACTCTACGATGGCCAAGACCAGGTCTCAAATACCCAAATCCGCCGGCTGCATCTGTACCCCACCAATCTTCCACTGATCATCAACCAGCACCATCCGGTAATAAGCATCCCACAGCTTTCCATCCGGACCCTTCAGGCGCACTACCTGGATCTCGAAATCACCGTGAGGAACCCGCCTTACAAACTCAATGGCACTGGCACGGTGAACCGCAGGATACGCGTGTTTAACCATTTCCAGGAACACATCCGAACTGCCAAACCGGCGTTTGACGCCATCCGACGCCACCCGCCATGCAGCTTCATCGTCGTCATTGGCGAACGCCTCTATTTGCAGAAGTATGGTCTCACGAATAGCGGAACCCTCGGTCCCCGCTCTGGGCGAAGCTGGAACAAAGGTCATCATCGCTGCGATCAACAGCAAGGAAAAAAGCCCGATACGGGCCTGGATCAGGGAAGTGGTCATTATGGTGTCCTCCCCAGGGAAACCCTGTTTTAAGCTTACGCCATTTTCAGCCTGGCGGATGTGTTTTCGAGAAATTTCACCCGGGTTTGCGCTACTCTGTAGTCGCCACGTTTACCCGGACCCCCAAAGAGCAGGTATGCCCGACACAACCGCCATCGAACCCGGCTTTCACGCCATTCACGCCAATCACCTGGAAGACCTGCGCCGCGCGGTGGTGTACATCTGCCGCCAGAATCCCATGCCGCCTCTGGAGAGCGAAACCTTCCTGGTGCAGAGTAACGGCATTGCCCAGTGGCTGAAGCTGGCACTGGCGGAGAAGCGTTCGGAGGAGGGCGCCGACGGTGGGCTGGGGATCGCCGCCGGCATGGATTTCCTGTTTCCCGCCCGCTTTATCTGGCAGGCCTACCGGGCGGTCATGCCCGATGGCGAAGTGCCGGAGCAATCGCCGTTCGACAAGCGTCGACTGGTCTGGCGGTTATACCGGTTATTGCCGGAACTGGTCGGTCAGGACGACGCCTTCACCCCGATGGCCCGATTCCTGGACGGCACTGATCCGGATCTGCGGGATTTCCAGCTGGCCGAGAAAGTGGCGGATCTGTTTGACCAGTACCAGGTGTTCCGCGCCGACTGGCTCAGTGCCTGGGAGCAGGGACGGGATGTGGTGATCACCGCCCGGGGTGAGGAGAAGCCGCTGGATGATGAAACCCGCTGGCAACCCTTGTTGTGGCGCAAGGTGGTGGAAGATGTCGGTGCCGAGGCCCACACCAGCCGCTCGCAGATTCACACCCGGTTTATGACCGAAGGCCAGCGTATCCGTGTGCCTGCCAATCCATCCCGGCTGCCCAAACGCATTGTGGTGTTTGGCGTCTCCTCCCTGCCACGGCAGGCACTGGAAGCCCTCTACGTGCTCAGCCGCTTCAGCCAGGTGGTGCTGTGTGTCCACAACCCCAGTCAGTTCTACTGGGCGGATATCATCAGCGACCGGGAACTGCTCAAGGCCGAACGCAAACGTGGGATCGCCCACCCGACGCTTTCCCACGTTGCTGATCCGGACCAGTTGCACCAGCATGCCAACCCGTTGCTCGCAGCCTGGGGTAAGCAGGGGCGTGATTACATCCGCCTGCTGGATGAATTCGATAATCCGGAAGAGTACCGGAGCAGCTTCCAGACCCCGGACCATAAAATCGACATCTTCTCGGCGCACGGTGCCGGCGAGGAAGCCACCCTGCTGCACCAGTTGCAGAACGACATTTACAACCTGACGCCACTGCAGGACATTCGCGCTGAGCAGCGCCAGCTGGATCCCGGTCGGGATCATTCCCTGGTATTTCATGATGCCCACAGCCCCCAGCGGGAAGTGGAAATCCTGCACGATCAGTTACTGGCCGCCTTTAACGCCGACCCCGCGCTGCGGCCCCGGGATGTCATCGTCATGGTCCCGGATATCAACGTGTACGCGCCCCACATCCAGGCGGTGTTCGGTCGTTACCAGGCCGGTCGCACACGGCATATTCCCTTCACTATTTCCGACCAGGGCCAGCGTCACCATGAACCGGTGCTGATTGCCCTGGAAACCCTGATGTCGCTGCCCCGTAGCCGCTTCGGCGTGAGTGAAATCATCAGCCTGCTGGAAGTGCCGGGCATTCGCGATCGCTTCGGTATCGCCGAGGACGAGATTCCCCTGGCCCGGCACTGGGTGGAAGGCGCCAACATCCGCTGGGGCCTGCACGGCAAGCACCGGGAAAGCCTGGAATTGCCGGCCGAGCTGGAACGTAACACCTGGCAGTCGGGACTAAGGTCGATGCTGCTGGGGTACAGCATGGGAGAAGATGAACCCTGGGCCGAAGTGGAACCCTACGGCGAAATCGGCGGGCTTCAGGCCAGCCTGGCCGGGCGCCTCAGCGAGTTCGTTCACCAGCTGGAAACCCTGTGGCAGGCGTTACAGCAATCCCGCACGGCGACAGCCTGGGAAGCCCTGTTTTCCGACATGCTGGAGCGTTTTTTCCACAAGGTAACCGGCAGCGATCTGCTACTGCTCAACCGCTTCCGCCGCCAGCTGGAACAATGGCTGGAGGATGCCCTGGCCGCCGGGCTGGAAAATCAGTCCCTGCCCCTGAACATCGTCAAGGATGTGCTGCTGGAAGGCCTTGATGAAGGCGGCCTGAACCAGCGCTTCCTGGCCGGCAAGGTGAACTTCGCCACCCTGATGCCGATGCGGGCCATTCCCTTCCGCAAGGTGTGCCTGCTGGGCATGAATGATGGCGATTACCCCCGTTCCCGGCCGCCGGTGGATTTCGATCTGATGGCCCAGGATTACCGACCGGGGGACCGTTCCCGCCGCGAGGACGACCGTTACCTGTTCCTGGAAGCGCTGTTGTCAGCGCGGGAACAGTTATACATCAGCTGGGTCGGCCGCAGCATCAAGGACGATTCCGAGCGACCACCCTCGGTGCTGGTGGGCCAGCTGAGGGACCATCTCGACAGCCTGTGGCAGGTCACCGGCCAGCCATCCCAGCCGGTCACCCATGCCCTGACCACGCAGCATCCGCTGCAACCGTTCAGCCGCGATTACTTCCCCAAAGCCAATGGCCTGGGCGAAGGCGAGAACAGCCCGCCAAGACCGTTGACCGAGGTGTTGCAGGCCCGCACGCTGTTTACCTACGAGGGGGAATGGCGCAGCGCCCATGGCAGTGAAGCGGCAGAACAGGCCCAGGATGCCCTGCCGTATCAGACCCCGGAAGAGCCCATCACCCTGAACGATCTGGCGGCGTTCCTGAAAAAGCCCATCGACACCTTTTACCAGCGTCGCCTGCAGGTGCGCTTTGAGGATGTGGAAGACGAGGACACCGACAACGAGAACTTCGACCTCAACGGTCTGGACCGCTGGCGGCTCGACAACGAACTGATCCGGGAAGGTCTAATGAAGGCCGGCTCGGAAGAAGAACTGCATGAACGGCTGGAAGCCACCCTGGATCGCATGGCCCGGCGCGGTGACCTGGGCATGGGGGTCACCGAGCACCGGCTGCGCACCGAGCTGTCCGGCCGCCTGCCGGACCTGTTCGAGCGCTATCAAACTGCACTGATGGAGTGGCCGGAAACGGTCAGCGAACCCATCCCCTTCGACTACCACGTCAGCAACGCCACTGGCGCTGTCGAGGTGCTGGACCTGATCGATGGCCTGCGCTGTAACCACGAAGGCCAGCTGTGCCGGCTGGTGGTGGCCAGTTCCGGGCTGTTGACAGGCTCCGGTTACAGCAAGAAGGTACGGTACGCCAACCTGATGCGGGACTGGGTGATTCATCTCGCCGGGCAGCTTACCGGGCGGCCGTTTGAAACCCTGATCCTCGGCAAGGAAGAGGGCCGCAGGTTCCGCTTCGCTCCGATGGAGCGGGAACAGGCACAGGCGCACCTGGATGCCATCATCGCCCGCTGGATGGAGGCCACCACCCGCGCCCTGCCGATTCACTGTGAAGCCGGCTTCGCCTGGATTTACAGCTTCTATCAAAGCAAAAAATTCCTCGGGGACCATGAACGCGCGATCAGCGACGCGGAGCAGGCCTACACCACCGCATTGGAGCGGGACACCGGTTACCTGAGAGGGGCATTTGAGAGTGCGGAGTTACTGATGGCCAGTGGTGCATTCGAGGCGTTGCTGCATGCACTCTATGTGCCCCTGTGGGAAGCGGAGCAGGGCAAGTCCGCCGCCGAACAGATCGAGGGTCAGGCATGAGCGAAAACATGACAAACCGCAATCCGAATCTGGACCCCTTAACGCTGCCCCTGAACGGCAGCACCCTGATTGAAGCCAGTGCCGGTACCGGCAAGACCTTCACCATCGCCATTCTGTATGTGCGCCTGGTGCTGGGCCACGACCAGCCGGAGGACAGCCCGCTGGCACAGGGCATACTGCCGCCGAACCTGCTGGTGGTGACCTTCACCGACGCCGCCACCAAGGAACTGCGGGACCGCATCCGTACCCGGCTGACCCAGGCCGCCGAGGTGTTTTCCGATGCCGCAGACGCCGCAGCGCCATCACCGGAAACCGCGCTGATCCATCAGCTTCGCGATAACAGTTACCCGGACCCGGCCACCTGGCCGGAATGCCGCAAGAAACTGTTACTGGCCGCCGAGTGGATGGACGAGGCCGCCGTCTCCACCATCCATGGCTGGTGTAACCGAATGCTCAGCGAGCACGCCTTCGACAGCGGCAGCCTGTTCAAGCTTACCCTGGAAACCGACCAGAGCGACCTGTTGGACGAGGTGGTGCGGGATTACTGGCGCACCTTCATCTACCCCTTATCGCCGGTATTGATGGACGAAGCCCTCAGCCACTGGAAAACCCCGGATGACCTGCGCAAGGCGGTGCGTAACCTGATACCCGACGCGAACAGCCTGGGCGCAGCCACCGGTGATGTGAAACAGGCCATCGAACAGACCGTCAATCAACGCCAGGAACGGGCGCGGGAACTGAAGGCTTATGACTGGGCCCACTGGAAACCCGACGTGGTGGAGTTGCTGACCACGCTCAACAAGAGCAAACGGCTCCACGGCAGCAGCATGAAGCCCATGATTGCTGCCTGGGATACCCTGCTGGACTGGGCGGCTTCGGACGAACTCTATCCCCAGGGGCTGGACAAGGCCGGCTTCCAGAACCAGACACCGGCCGTACTGCCCACCAAGCTCAAGGGCGAGGACCCGGCGCCACACCATCCCGCCTTCGAGGCCATAGCCGAACTGGTAGCGTTCAGCCAGAACCTGCCCAGTGCCGAGTCGGATATTCTCCGGCACGCCAGCCACTGGATCGCCCAACGGCTGGAATCGGAAAAACAGAAACGCTCGGAGATGGGCTTCGACGATCTGCTCACCCGCCTCGACGACGCCTTGCACGGCCCCCGCGGCGAGCAACTGGCGGCCACCATCCGTCGTCAGTTCCCGGTGGCACTGATTGACGAATTCCAGGACACCGACCCGGTGCAGTACCGTATCTTCAACCGGGTCTACCAGGTGGCGGACAACCACCCGCACACCTGCATGCTGATGATCGGTGACCCGAAACAGGCCATCTACGGTTTCCGCGGTGCGGACATCCATACCTACCTGGAAGCCCGCAAGGGCGCACGGGAACGCACCTACACCCTGGGCCGCAACTTCCGTTCCGCCGAATCCATGGTGAAAGCCGTCAACCGGGTGTTTGAGCATGGCGATCAAAACAGCCGTGATGGCGCCTTCCTGTTCGGCAAGGGCGACACCTCGCCACTACCGTTCCAGAGTGTCGGCGCCAATGGCACCAAACGCCTGTGGTCGGTCCAGGGCGAAATCCAGCCGAGTCTCACCTTCTGGTCGCTGGAATCGGAAGAAGAGGACAAGGCCGGCAACCGCAAGGGGCTGGCAAAAGGGGCGGCGACCGCCGATATCGCGGAGACCTGTGCCAGTGAAATTGCCCGACTGCTGAGCCAGGGGCAGGCGGGCGAGGCCGGATTTGCGCTGACGGAAAACCCGGCGGATCTCGAACCGGTAGCCCCCAAGGACATCGCCATTCTGGTCAACAACCGCAACGAAGCCAGCGCGGTGCGGGATGCCCTCGGGCGACGCCAGATCAAGAGCGTGTACCTGTCGGATCGGGATTCGGTCCTGACCTCACAGGAAGCCAGGGAAATGCTGTGCTGGCTCCGGGCGTTTGCCGAACCCCGGCAACTGGCCTACGCCCGGGCTGCGCTGGCCACCCCGACGCTGGGCCAGTCCTGGCACTCCCTGAACCGGTTGCTGACCGACGAGATTGCCCTGGAGCGGGAAATTGAACGCTTTATGGGTTACCAGCAGCAATGGCAAAACCAGGGCGTGCTGCCCATGCTGCGCAGTTTCCTGATGGATTTCGATGTGCCTGGCCGGCTGCTCCAGCGCCCCGATGGCGAGCGCCGACTGACCGACATCCTGCACATTGCCGAACTGCTACAGCAGGACAGCCTGCAACTGGACGGCGAACACGCGCTGGTGCACCACTACACCCAGATCCTGCGGGCGGCGGACGAGGAAGACGAACATCGCACCCTGCGCCTGGAAAGCGACGCCGGGTTGGTAAAGGTGATCACCGTGCACAAATCCAAGGGTCTGGAATACCCGTTGGTTTTCCTGCCCTTCGGCACAGCATTTCGTGCCGAGAACGAGAAACAGGCCTTTGTCCGTTATCACGATGACAGCGGCCAGCTTACCACCGTGTTCGACCCCACCCCGGACGACGTGGCACGGGCCGACCGGGAACGGCTGGGTGAGGACATCCGCAAACTCTACGTGGCGCTGACCCGCGCCCGTTTTGCCACCTGGGTCGGCGTGGCGGCGATCGACAACTGGCCCCTCAGCGGCCTGGGCTATCTGATGGGCGGGGAAGGTGAACCGCACTCCGTCAGCAACTGCCTGAACCAACTGGCGAACGGCCACCCGGCGATATCGGTCATGCCGTTGCCGGAGGCCACCGACAACCACTACACCGAAGCCGCACCGGAAGCCCTGGGGCCGGCGCTGGTCTCCAACCGCGAAGCAAAAGAGGACTGGTGGATCGCCAGTTATTCCTCCATCGAGTACACCGGTATGGCCGGAACCGGTATCGTCTTTACCGGAGAAGTGGAAGATGCGGAAACCCAGAATTTGCTGGAAGAAAGTGCCCAGGACGAGGCCGAAGAAGCCGCTGTTCCGGCGACCCGCAACCACCACCATTTCCCCAAAGGCGCTGGCCCCGGCACCTTCCTGCATGAGTTACTGGAGTGGTGTACCCAACAGGGATTCCAACAGGTTGTGGACCACCCCGCGCAACTGCGCGAACAGCTCACCCGCCGATGCAGCACCCGTGGCTGGAGCGAGTGGGTGGAGCCGCTGGAGCAGTGGCTGCTGGCGCTGATTCGCCAACCGATCCCGCTGAGCAGAACCGGCCATCAGCGCGCCAGCCTGGCGGAACTGACCACCCTGCGCCCGGAACTGGAGTTCTGGTTCGAGAGCTGCCACGTCAGTACCCGGGCTATGGACCAGCTGGTCAGGCACCATACCCTTAACGGCGCCGACCGACCCCAGGTGAACGACCGCAGCTTCAACGGCATGCTCAAGGGTTTTATCGACCTGGTGTTTGAACATGACGGGCAGTATTACGTGCTGGACTATAAATCCAATACCCTTGGCGACAATGACAGCGCCTACACCGACCAGGCCATGGGTGAGGCGATCCTGGATAAACGCTACGACCTGCAGTACATCCTTTACCTGCTGGCCCTGCACCGGCTGCTGAAGGCCCGGCTGCCGGATTATGACTACGATACCCACATCGGTGGTGCCGTGTATCTGTTCCTGCGCGGGGTGAATGCCCCCACCGCCGGCGCCTTTACCGACAAGCCGCCGAAGACACTGATCAAGCAACTGGATGCGATGTTTGACGGCAACACGCCATGGGAGGTAGCCGCATGAGCCGGACCCGCAACTCCGACAAACAGTTCACCTTCGATCTCGGCGATGACGGTCAAAGCCCTGCGCCACCATTATCCACAGCGCCATCAGTACCGACTGTCGATACCCGCAAGCTACTGGCCAGCCTCGACCGGACCGAAGCGTTATTGCTCCAGTGGCAACAGGCCGAATGGATTCGCCCACTGGATGTGGGGTTTGCACGGCTGATCCGGAACCTTCTGGAAGAGCAGGGCCATACGCCACAACCGTTGTTGCTGTTACTGGCAGCACTGACCTCCCATCAGGTAGGTCGGGGCCATGTGTGTATTGACCTTGCCAATCTGTTGTCCGATGCCGGCGCCACCCTGTCCTTGCCACCGGAGGAACCCGGCCCGGATAAACTGACGGATTCCGAAGCAGCGGAACTGAGCCAACTGGCCCCGGATGAGGTGCTGGCCAGCGTTTCCCTGCAGGAGTGTCTTGCCGCCCTGGGCAACACGCCGGCAGTCAGTGATGGCTCACAGATCACGCCGATGGTGCTGAACGATACCCGACTTTACCTGCGCCGGTTCTGGCGTTACGAACAGCGAATTGCCGAGGGCATCCAGCAACGGCTGGCGCTGCTCTCCCCACTGGCGGACCCGACCTCGGCATCCGCCGGCACCCTGTCGCAGGCACTGGGCTGCCTGTTCAAACCCCAACCGGATGTGGATTACCAGAAACTGGCCTGCGCCCTCGCCGCCCGCAACCGGTTTGCGGTGGTTACCGGTGGTCCCGGTACCGGCAAGACCACCACCGTGGTGAACCTGTTGGCAGCCCTGCAGGCGGTAGCCGGTGAATCCCCGGAACGGGCCGGTCGCAAGTACCGTATTCGTCTGGCCGCCCCCACCGGCAAGGCCGCCGCACGACTGAACGAATCCATCGGCGGTGCGGTCAGCCGCCTGCCACTGGAGGCATTGCCCGGTCAGGTGGTGCTGGACGACATTCCCACCAAAGTCACCACACTGCATCGCCTGCTCGGCAGCCGGCCGGACACCCGCAAATTCCGCCACAACCGGGACAATCCGCTGCTGGTGGATATCCTGGTGATCGACGAAGCGTCCATGGTGGATGTGGACCTGATGGCTTCGGTATTTGATGCCCTGCCCAGCGATGCCCAACTGATCCTGCTGGGCGACAAGGACCAGCTGGCGTCGGTGGATGCCGGCGCCGTTCTGGGTGAATTGTGCCAGCGTGCGGCAGAGGCCCATTACACCCCGGACACTGCCCAGTGGCTGCACACCATCACTGGCGACCGGGTACCGGACTCACGGATTGATCCCCAGGGCCAGGTGCTCGACCAGGCGGTGGCGATGCTGCGCAAGAGCTATCGTTTCAGTGAGGACAGCGGTATTCGCAAACTGGCGGAAGCGGTCAACACCGATACCCTGGATGCAGCGTTGTTGCGACAGTGCCGCGACGGCGGCTTCGATGACGTCATCTGGCTGAACGGCCGCACCGCCAGACCGGCCCTCGACGACACCCTGGAACTGGTCTGTGCCCATGCCGTCACCGGCACGCCGGACGCCTTCCGACATCAGGGCCAGGGTCGGGAGGTCAACCGGCAGATGCTGCCGCCACCGGTCGGGTATCGTCACTATCTGGAACGCATGAATCATCATCGGTTAACGCCCGACAGCTCCCGGGAGGACTGGGACGATCTGGCAAAAGACGTACTGACCGCCTTCAACGATTTCCAGATTCTCTGCGCCCTGCGAAAGGGCCCCTGGGGAGTGGAAGGCCTCAACGACCAGGTGGCGCAGCAGTTGCTGGGGGAAAAACTGATTCCCCGCGCCGAAGGCTGGTACGCCGGGCGGCCGGTGCTGATCACCGGCAACGATTACAACCTGGGCCTGATGAACGGGGATATCGGTATCACCTTCAGCGTGCCCTGGGACCGGACCGAGTCCGGTGAGCCCAGGTTCACGTTGCGGGTCGCGTTTCCCAGCGGGGACGGGACCGACAGCATACGCTGGATATCCCCGAGCCGGTTGCAACAACTGGAAACCGTGTACGCGATGACCGTGCACAAGTCTCAGGGCTCCGAGTTCAACCATACCTGCCTGGTACTGCCGGACCGACTCAGCCCGGTGATGACCCGGGAGCTGGTCTATACCGGCATCACCCGGGCAAAGAACTGGTTCAGCCTGATCACCGGCGATGCCCAGGTACTGAAAGACAGTGTCGGGCAGCAGGTGGTCCGGGCCTCCGGGCTGGCGTTGAGGCTTGCTGATAACGAGCGCCCGGGACGCCAGTGATCGGAGGGCCTTGCCAAAACACGCTCCTTCGGCACATCCATGTGACGCTCGGGCTCCGCCATCCCTGGCTCCGCACGGTTTTGGCAAGGCCCTCCGATCACTGGCTCAACTGGGAGTTATCACCGCTCCGATGCTGCTGCTCCCACAGATGTGCATAGCGGCCACCCCGAGCCAACAGGTCGTTGTGGTGGCCGCTTTCCACAATCCGGCCGCCATCCATTACCAGAATGGCGTCGGCATCCCGCACCGTGGAAAGGCGGTGGGCGATGACCAGCGTCGTCCGCTGCTGGCTAACTTCTTTCAACGCCCCCAGAATGGCCTGCTCGGACAGCGAATCCAGTGACGATGTGGCCTCGTCCAGAATGAGCAACGGCGGGTTCTTCAGAATCACCCGGGCAATGGCCACCCGCTGCTTCTCACCGCCTGAGAGTTTCAGCCCGCGTTCACCGACCCGTGTTTCATAGCCATCGGGCAGGCTGTGGATAAAGTCTTCCAGGTGCGCCATGCGGGCGGCACGGTACACCTCTTCTTCACTGGCCTCCGGTCGGCCGTAGGCCAGGTTGCGATACAGGGTATCGTTGAACAGCACCGTATCCTGGGGCACCACGCCAATGGCGGCGCGCAGGCTGTCCTGGGTCACCTCGCGGATATCCTGGCCATCGATGGTAATCGCGCCCTTGTCGACATCGAAAAAGCGGAACAGCAATCGGGCGAGGGTGGACTTACCCGCACCGCTGGCGCCGACCACCGCCACGGTGTGACCAGCAGGAATGGAAAAATCCACATCCTGCAGAATCGGACGATCCGGGCGATAGGCAAAGTGGATGTGGCTGAAGCATACTTCTCCGTCATTCACTGCCAGCGGCCGGGCATCCGGCGCGTCCTTTATGCCCGGGGGATCACCCAACAGCCCGAACAGGCGCTCCACATTCACCAACGCCTGACGGATTTCCCGGTAGACAAACCCCAGGGCGTTCAGGGGAATAAACAGTTGCAACAGGTAAGCGTTGATCATGGTGAAGTCACCCAGGGTAATCTCGCCGCTGGCCACTTCTCGCACCGCCATCGCCATGATGGCAATCATCGCCAGGCCGATGATCAGGGCCTGGCCGGAGTTCAGCGCCGCCAGTGATAACCGGTTTTTCAGGCGGGCTTGTTCCCAGTCCTCCAGATCCCGGTCGTACAGCTGCGCCTCAAAACGCTCGTTATTGAAGTACTTCACCGTCTCGTAATTGAGCAGGCTGTCCACCGCCCGCGAGTTGGACTGGTTGTCCCGGGCATTGGCTTCCCGCACAAACTTCGTCCGCCACTCGGTGACTTTGATGGAAAACACCACATACACCACCACCGCCACCAGAATCGCCAGCACATAGCCGACGTTGAACACCACAAACAGAATGCCGGCAACCATCAGGATTTCGAGAAGGGTGGGCACGATGTTGAACAGGGTAAAACGCAACAGAAAACTGATGCCATTGGTGCCCCGTTCGATATCCCGGGCCAGACCACCGGTCTTGCGGTCCAGGTGAAACGCCAGCTCCCGATTGTGAAGATGTTCAAACACCCGCAACGACACCCGTCGCATCGCCCGCTCCGCTACCCGGGCAAACACCGCATCCCGCAGTTCACTGAACAGGGTGCTGCCAAACCGAAGCAGGCCATAGGCCACGACCAGCAGCACCGGAATCCACAACAGCAGTTCGCCGCCCCGGTTCTGGTCCAGGTAATCCACAATGTATTTCAGCGCCACCGGTGTCGCCACGGTGGCTAGCTTGGAGATCACCAGAAAGCCCAGGGCCAGGAACACACGGCCACGGAATTCCGCCAGATAAGGCCATAGACCGGCTATGACCTTCCAGTCCGGTTTGTGATCAGCGGGGTAGTCGTTATCGGCGTAGGCGCGCACTTGGTCTTCCTTTCGCTTCAGAGTAGTCGAGCGTACGGGGTGGAACGGCTTGCCAGGACACGCTGTAAATACGTCCCTGTACGCTCGTCAAAAGCCATCCCTGGCTTTTGACGGTCTTGGTAGGCAGTACCCACCCCGCACGCTCTTGCATAGCTGTATGATAGGTCTTGTTACGAGTACAAGCCGTATAGTCGCCAGAGTCTACCGCATCCAGGAGGCATACCATTAACACCCGTCACCGCAAAGCTATGAAACTGGTTATTGGGTTTATCAGCCCTTACCGTCGGGCGGTGGTTGGCGCCATGGTGGCGCTTATCATCACTGCCGGTATTACCCTTGGCCTGGGTCAGGGTTTACGAATTCTGGTGGACCAGGGATTGGCTACCCAATCGCCCGAGAATCTGGCCCAGGCTATCGGGCTGTTTTTTGTGCTGGTGCTGGGCCTGGCGATCGGGTCGTTTTCGCGGTTCTACCTGGTGTCCTGGATCGGGGAGCGGGTGGTGGCGGATATCCGCAAGCAAGTCTTCAACCACCTGATAGACCTTCACCCCGGCTTCTTTGAACAGAACCGGGCACTGGAGATCCAGTCCCGGTTTACCGCCGATACCACGGTTCTGCAGTCAGTGATCGGCTCGACGATGTCCATTGCCCTGCGCAATGCGCTGATGCTGGTGGGGGGCCTGATTCTGTTATTTGTTACCAACGCAAAACTGGCCAGTGTGATTTTTCTGGGCTTCCCGCTGGTGATCATTCCGATTCTGTTTTTCGGTCGCCGGGTTCGTCAGTTATCCCGCCTCAGCCAGGACCGGGTGGCCGATGTCGGCAGTTACGTGGGTGAAAATCTGGCCCAGATCAAAACCGTTCAGGCGTTCAATCATCAACCCCACGACCGCCGCTTCTTCGCCGAAGTGTCGGAACGAGCCTTCGATATTGCCCGCGCCCGGATCCGGCAGCGTTCCTGGCTGACCGCCCTGGCCATCGCTCTGGTCATGGGAGCGGTCGGGGTGGTGCTGTGGATCGGAGGCCTGGATGTCATCCACGGAAGGATCAGTCCCGGGGAGCTGGCCGCTTTCGTATTCTACAGCCTGCTGGTAGGGGTAGCTGCCGGCGCGCTCAGCGAAGTGATCGGGGAACTCCAGCGCGCCGCCGGTTCCGCCGCACGGCTGTTTGAACTGTTACAGACGCCATCGGAACTGGTCAGTGAACCGGAGAACGCGGTAACTCTGCCAATCCATGTCAGCGGCCAGATCGATATTGAAGCGCTGACCTTCCACTATCCGTCACGGCCGGAAGCGCCGGCCATCCATCATCTGGACATCCACATACGTGCCGGTGAGACGGTGGCGCTGGTGGGCCCTTCCGGTGCCGGGAAATCCACCCTGTTTGATCTGCTGCTGCGCTTCTACGAACCGGAAGCTGGCACCATCACCATCGACGGACTTCCCGTCAGCAAGCTCACTCTGGCGGATCTGCGGCGGTGTTTTGCGCTGGTGCCCCAGAATCCCGCGCTGTTCCATGGCTCGGTGCTGGATAATATTCGCTACGCGCGGCCGACAGCCACACTGGAAGAGGTAAAGGCAGCCGCCGTTATTGCCCACGCCGATGAGTTTATCCGGGCCCTGCCACAGGGGTATGACACCCGGTTGGGAGACAGCGGTCTGGGGCTGTCCGGTGGTCAGCAACAACGACTGGCCATCGCCCGTGCGTTATTGGCGGATGCCCCGGTGCTGCTGCTGGATGAGGCCACCAGTGCCCTGGATGCGGAAAGCGAGCACCTGATTCAACAAGCCATGCCGGCGCTGACGGCACAACGAACCACGCTGGTTATTGCCCATCGGCTGGCCACGGTTCGCGATGCCGACCGGATTGCGGTGATGGATCAGGGCAGACTTCAGGACATTGGCCGCCACGATGAGCTGATTCAGCGCAACCCCTTGTACCAGCGCCTGGCACAGCTGCAGTTCCGCGATTCCGAAGAGGAAACGAGCCCTGTAATCAGTTAGTCGGTTTGTGAACCGTCACCGTACTCCTTACACTGATAGAGAGATTCCAGGGCGGCGACCCATCAAAGCCCGGTTGCCGCCAAATATTCGAACCTGATATCAGGGAGAATGGCAAAGTGAGCAATAAAGAATTGCAGGCACTCAAAGAACGCTACGTTGCAGCGGGCGCGGCAAGTCCCAATGAGCAATTTGCCGATCACGCGACCAACGCGGAACTGTGGGATGCCGATGGCAACCGGATGATTGATTTTGCCGGTGGCATCGGTGTCCTCAATATCGGTCACCGTCATCCCAAGGTGGTGGAAGCCGTCAAGGCCCAGCTGGACAAGCTGATGCATACCTGCCAGACGGTGATGCCCTATGAGGGCTACGTCAAACTGGCAGAGAAACTCAGCAGCGTCAGTCCGGTCCGCGGCCACGCCAAGGTCATGCTGGCCAACTCCGGTGCCGAGGCCCTGGAGAACGCCATCAAGATCGCCCGCGCTGCCACCGGCCGCACCAACGTGATCTGCTTTGACGGCGGTTACCATGGGCGTACTTTTTACACCATGGCGATGAACGGCAAGGCCGCGCCCTACCAGACCGATTTCGGTCCGATGCCGGGTACCGTCTATCGCGCTCCTTACCCTGTTCCGTATCACGGTGTCAGTGAAGACGAGGCACTACGCGGTCTGAAGATGGCGATGAAGGCCGATTCCCCGGCCCACAATACCGCAGCAATCGTGATCGAGCCGGTATTGGGTGAGGGCGGTTTCTATGCTGCACCAGCGAGCTTCCTCAAGGCCATTCGCAAGATCTGCGATGAAAACGATATCCTGATGATTGTGGATGAGGTTCAGAGCGGCTTTGGCCGAACCGGCAAGATGTTCGCCATTGAGCACAGCGGTATTGAGCCGGATCTGATTACCATGGCCAAGAGCATGGCGGACGGTATGCCGATTTCCGCCATTGTCGGCACCGATAATTACATGGATGCGTCTGGCCCGAACTCTCTCGGCGGTACCTACACCGGTAGCCCGACGGCCTGTGCGGCTGCGTTGGCGGTGTTCGATGTGTTCAAGGAAGAGGATATTCTGGGCAAGGCCCAGGCACTTGGCGAGAAGCTGAAACAGCGCTTCAGTCAGTGGCAGGACCAGTTCGAGCATGTGGATAACGTGCGCAATCTTGGTCCCATGGCGGCCTTCGAGCTGGTGGAGAGCAAGGCCAGCCGTACGCCCAAGCCGGAGCTGGCGGCAGCAGTGACCAAGAAGGCGAAGGAAAAGGGTCTGATTCTGCTGAGCTGTGGTATGTACGGCAATACGTTGCGGTTCCTGATGCCGGTGACCATCGAAGATGATGTGCTGGAAGAAGGGCTGGCAATAGTGGAAGAGAGCCTGAAGGAGGTTGGGGCTTAATTCCCTTCAAACTTTTCTGATGACAGAGCCGGGCTAAACGCCCGGCTTTTTTTGGTCTCCTGAATCGGGTGCGGGCATCGGTGAGGGCAGGCTGTCGGAAACACGCTTCAAGCCCATCCATGGGACGCTTGGGCTCCGCCATCCATGGCTCCGCACAGTTTCCGACAGCCTGCCCTCACCGACGCTTTGTACTTTTGGTGTGACCAAAAAATAGATCCTCCCTGGTACTACGCCCCCTTTTTAACACTTAAGGATGTTTTGCCTAAAGATTGCACAATGCATGTTGCTGGTTATCAGCCAATCCGAATAGAAAACAACCAACCGTTGGCTGATACATAGATGCACCACAACAAAGACAAAACAGGAGCATGCAATGATCCCTTTACATCGGTTTATCGCCGGCGCCGCCCTTGGCGTGACCATGGTGTTACCCACCCATCAGGCCCATGCGGGCGCGTTTGTTCATTTGTTTGAATGGAAATGGAGCGACGTCGCACAGGAGTGCGAGAATTTCCTCGGGCCGAAAGGTTTCAGTGCTGTGCAGGTGTCGCCGCCTCAGGAGCACATTCAGGGCAGTGCCTGGTGGACCCGGTATCAACCGGTCAGTTATCAGATACAGGGCCGCAGTGGTGATGCCAATGCCTTTGCGGATATGGTTCAGCGCTGTAATGCCGTCGGTGTGGAGGTTTATGCCGACGCGGTGATCAATCATATGGCCAACGGTTCCGGAACAGGTACCGCCGGCTCGAGTTATGACTCCGGTTCTTTCAGCTATCCCATCTACAGCAGTAACGATTTTCACGCCCCCTGTACCATCAATCCTGAAGACTACGGCAACGATGCCTGGCGGGTACGTAACTGCCAGTTGGTGGGCTTGCCGGACCTGGATACGGCGGATAGCTATGTGCAGAACACCATTGCAGGGTATCTGAACCATCTGACCTCACTGGGTGTGAAAGGTATTCGCATTGATGCAGCCAAACACATGTCGCCATCCGATATCAGCGGCATCCTGTCGGGATTGAACGACCCGCTCTATGTGTTCCAGGAGGTGATCGACCTGGGAGGCGAAGCGGTGAGTGCCGGGGAATACACCGGTATTTCCGATGTCACGGAGTTTCGCTACAGCGCGTCCATTGGCGATGTCTTCAAGAACCAGCAACTGGCCAATCTCAACAGCTTTGGTGAGAGCTGGGGGTTCCTGGCCGGTGGTGATGCCGTGGTGTTCACCGACAATCATGACAATCAGCGGGGCCATGGTGCCGGCGGTAGCAACGTGGTGACCTACAAGGACGGCAGTGTGTACAACCTCGCCAATGTGTTCATGTTGGCCTGGCCCTATGGCTACCCGAAAGTGATGTCCAGCTACAGCTTTTCCGACGGTGATCAGGGACCACCCGCCCAGAACGTTTACCAGAATGGCAGCGCGCAATGCGGTGATGCCTGGATCTGTGAACATCGGTGGGATTCCATTGCCAATATGGTGGGTTTCCGTAACGTTACCGATGGCACCGGGGTATCTGGCTGGTGGGATAACGGCAATAATCAGATTGCCTTCAACCGCGGCAACAAAGGCTTTGTGGCGATCAACCGGGAAGGGGGGAGTCTCTCACGGACCTTCAGTACGATGCTGCCGGACGGCCAGTATCGCAATATCGCCGGCGACGGCAGCTGTGTCAGTGTCCAGGGCGGGCAGGTTACGCTGGACATCCCGGCAATGGAAGCGGCGGCACTGCACACAGGGGCGCCCTGTGACGGTGGCGGGATCGACGAACCATCTGACGATAAGGGCGTCTCTGTATCCTTCGAGTGCGCCAATGGGTCCACCAACTGGGGCCAAAGCGTGTATGTGACTGGCAACAATAATGAACTGGGCAACTGGTCACCTGCCAGCGCACTGAAACTGGATCCGGAGAATTATCCGACCTGGAACGGTACCTTTACCATGCCGGCTAACGCCAGTATCGAGTGGAAGTGCATCAAACGCAGTGAGACCGATTCGGAGAGCCAGTTGGTCTGGCAACCCGGTGCCAACAATCTCCTGCAAACCGGTGATTCCGGCGCCACGGCGAGTACCTCGGGAAGCTTCTGATCCCGCTTACGTAACCCGCTCGATTCATCGTATACTGCCGGAACGATCTCCGGCAGTGCCTGTTGGCCTGCTGCTGTTTCACCAATCAGGCTAAGCCATGACTTCTCCAAGTTCCTCCAATATTCCGGACCACAAGCCCAGGCCCTGGGTCGACTTGCTGGTCAGTATTATTATTCCCTCAGTGATCCTCATGAAGTTCAGCGGTGATGAGCACCTGGGTAGCGTGAATGCCCTGCTTATTGGCCTGGCCTTCCCCCTGGGTTGGGGTTTGTTTGAACTGATCAGATACCACAAGAAAAATTTTATTGCGGTGCTGGGCCTGATCAGCGTGGGGCTGACCGGTGGTATTGGTTTGATGGAGCTGGATGCCGGTTGGCTGGCGATCAAAGAGGCAGCAATTCCCGCCATCATTGGCCTGGCGGTATTGATATCCACACGTACCAAATACCCCCTGGTGCGGACGTTGCTGTATAACCCGTCGGTGCTGAACGTCGACAAGATCCAGGCCGCGCTGAAAGAGCAGGGCAGCGAAGACGAGTTCGAAGCAAGACTGCTGAAGGCGACGTATTTCTTCAGCCTGACATTCCTGTTTTCCTCCATCATGAACTATGTGCTGGCCAGGTGGATTGTCGTCAGCCCCTCCGGCACACAGGCCTTCAACGAGGAATTGGGGCGGATGACACTGGTGAGTTACCCGATGATCGCCATACCATCGATGATCATGATGATCGCGATATTCTACTATCTGTGGCGCTCCATTCGCCGGCTCACCGGCTATACCCTCGAAGAGGTGATGGCGCCGCATCTGGCAGCCCAGCACGAGAACAGCAACACGTCGGATTCCGGACGCTAGGAATAGAATAACAACTTATTGATTTATCATAAAAAAGGCGACCAAGCGGTCGCCTTTTTTATTGCTTCCCTCACGCCGTTGATCAGACGTCCAGGTTGGTCACCTCCAGGGCATTGGTCTGGATAAACGCCCGGCGTGGTTCCACGTCGTCACCCATCAGCGTGGTAAAGATCTGATCGGCCGCGATGGCATCCTCGATGGTGACCTTCATCATGCGGCGGGTTTCCGGATCCATGGTGGTTTCCCACAACTGCTCCGGGTTCATTTCACCCAGCCCCTTATAACGCTGGATGTTGAGACCACGCTGGGCTTCTTTCATCAGCCAGTTGAGAGCGCCCTCAAAGGACAGCACCGCTTGTTTGCGCTCACCACGCTGGATATACGCGCCTTCCTCGATCAAGCCATCCAGGGTTTCTCCCATACGGGCAATAGCCGCGTAGGATGATGACTCAAAGAATTCGTGATTGAACACGTGAGTGTATGGAATACCATGCACGTAGATGATCACCTTGGGCAGGTACAGGTTGCGCTCGGGATCCTTTTCCACCGAGAAGGTGTACTTGGTGCCGGTGCGCGTATCCAGATCCAGCCCTTCGCCCAGACGCGCAACCCAGCGTGCGACCGCTGCTTCTTCCTTCAGGTCGTCCGGCTTCAGGGTCACGTTCTGCAACATCTGCTCCAGAACCTTGGCCGGGTAGGCACGGGACAATCGTTCGATCATCGCCATCACCGCCTGGTAGTCCTTCACCATGGTCTCCAGCGCCGAATCCTTGATCGCCGGTGCTTCCGGGTTTACGTACAGCTGGGCGCCTTCCAGGGCCGTCTGGGTCAGATAGGCGACCTTGGCTTTCTCATCCTTCAGGTACTGCTCCTGCTTGCCCCGCTTGACCTTGTACAGGGGCGGCATGGCTATAAAGACGTGGCCACGTTCAATGATTTCGCGCATCTGGCGGAACAGGAACGTCAGCAGCAGGGTACGGATATGGGATCCGTCCACATCCGCATCGGTCATGATGATGATGGAATGATAACGAAGTTTGTCCGGATTGAACTCCTCACGACCGATGCCACAACCCAGTGCAGTGATCAGCGTCCCCACTTCCGCGGATGACAGCATCTTGTCGAAACGGGCTTTTTCCACGTTGAGGATCTTACCTTTCAGCGGAAGAATCGCCTGGGTCTTACGGGCTCGGCCTTGTTTGGCACTGCCACCGGCCGAGTCACCCTCCACAATGAACAGTTCGGACAGGGCGGGGTCCTTTTCCTGGCAGTCAGCCAGTTTTCCGGGCAAGCCGGCAATGTCCAGTGCACCCTTGCGACGGGTCATGTCCCGAGCCTTCCGAGCGGCTTCACGGGCCCGAGCGGCTTCGATCATCTTGTTCACGATAAGCTTGGCTTCGCTGGGCTGCTCCTGCAGGAAGTCCGCAAAGGATTGATACAACTCCTGTTCCACCGCGGTTTTCACCTCAGAAGACACCAGTTTGTCCTTGGTCTGGGACGAAAATTTCGGATCCGGCACCTTTACACTGATAATCGCTGTCAGACCTTCACGGGCATCGTCCCCTGAGGTGCTGACCTTGGCCTTCTTGCCCAGACCTTCATGTTCAATGTAGTTATTGAGGGATCGGGTCAGCGCCGCACGGAAACCGGCAAGGTGAGTACCGCCGTCGCGCTGGGGTATATTGTTGGTGAAACAGTAGATGTTCTCCTGGAACGCATCGTTCCACTGCATCGCCACTTCCACCGCGATACCGTCTTCCCGCTCTGTGTTGAAGTGGAAAACCCGGTTGATAGGGGTCTTGTTGGTGTTCAGATGCTCAACAAACGCTCTCAGGCCACCTTCGTACTCAAAGACCTCTTCTTTGCCGCTACGCTCGTCAGTCAGGCGAATACGGACCCCACTGTTAAGGAAGGCCAGCTCACGGAGCCGTTTGGCAAGAATGTCGTAATGGAATTCGATATGGGTGAACGTATCCGGGGATGGAATAAAGTGGACCTTGGTGCCACTGACGTCGGTATCGCCCACCACGGCCAGCGGTGCATTCGGCACACCATGGCTGTAGGACTGTTCGTAGACTTTGCCTTCCCTGCGGATGGTCAACGTAAGGGTAGAGGAGAGGGCGTTTACAACAGAGACACCCACGCCATGCAGACCGCCAGAAACCTTGTAGGAGTTATCATCGAACTTACCGCCGGCGTGGAGTACCGTCATGATAACCTCTGCAGCGGACACTCCTTCCTCTTCGTGCAGGTCCGTGGGAATCCCCCGACCATTATCTTTAACACTGACAGATTCATCCGGATGGATAATGACACCGATTTCGGAGCAATGCCCGGCGAGAGCTTCATCAATGGAGTTATCCACAAGCTCAAACACCATATGGTGCAGACCAGTGCCATCGTCGGTATCGCCGATGTACATCCCGGGCCGTTTCCGAACCGCGTCCAGTCCTTTCAAGACTTTGATACTGGAGGAATTGTAGCTCGATTCGCTCATTAGGTACTCCTGATGGGTAATTACCTGGTCGCAGAATGGCCGGTTTGTACCAGCGTCATTATTGTGCCACCCAGATTTATTCTTCCTTCAATTTGCCATGTTCCACGTGGAACATCCGATATTCTGGTTTTTCATCCCGCCACAATTCGTCGGGGCGGGGTGGTTCGATAGAGGTCATAAAGACCTGACATCGAAGTTCATACAACTTCTTAGCAAGCATGGCCCGATGGCTGACATCCAGTTCCGCATTGATGTCATCCAGTAAGAACGTCACCTGCTTACCAAGACTGCTCAACACCATACCCTGAGCAATCTTCATCAGAATCACGAGAGTTTTTTGCTGACCTCTGGAAAAGGTCTCTGCAACCGGTCTGCCCTGAAACCGCAACTTCACATCAGCACGATTAGGGCCATATAACGTGTGCCCCATCCGCAGCTCTTGTTCCCGATGAGCTGCGAGCACATCGGAGAGAGGCTGACTGATATCCCAGCCCGGATAAAAATCCATTTTCATGCCCTCGACCCAGGGCGCATCTACCTCTTCCAGCAGTCGCTTAAACGCCGACTCAAACAGGGCAAAGGCAGCTCGTCTTGCTTCCGTCAGGCGGTTTGCCAGTTGGGCATACTGACTGTCCCAGACCCGGATCAAGGCTTCGTCTAGTCTACCATTTCTCAGCGTTTGATTCCGCTGTGACGTCACTCTTTGACACTGTTGCCACACATTTGCGAAGGAAGGTTCCACGTGGAACACTGCCCAGTCCAGAAATTGCCGACGCTTTCCGGGGCCACCGGCGACGATGTCAAACACCCCCGGATCAATGACAGACACCGGAAGATGACGGGCCAGCGAGGACAGATTCTTCACCGCTTCACCATCCACCCGTAACGTCGTTTCCTTGCTACCGATATCCCGGGCGAACCCCAACCGATGTACCAGTTGTCCGGGGTCTTCCCCCTCGTTCATTGCATTATCCAGCCCCTGATCCAATCCACCGAATACCGTCAGTCGCTGCTGGCCATGTTGAACAACCGCCTGGTGCCGACTGACCCGGAAGGATCGACCAAGACCAAGATAACCAATCGCTTCAAGCACACTGGTTTTCCCACTGCCGTTCTCGCCAAACACCAGGTTAAAGGACGGGGAAAAAGTAACAGGCGCGGAGGAAAGATTCCGGAAGTGTTCCGTTTGCAGTTTGACCAGCGCCATAGAGTCGGGGATTACCGGAGAATGTGACAGAAATGAAAAAGGCAGCGCCCGCCTAGCGAGTGCTGCCTTAGTGTACAAAACCCTCAGCAGGAAGGCGACGATTAAGGCGAATTTGCCAACAATCGTTTTTTTCCTCCCCGCCAGCTTTGTTGGTTAGTGGAGCATGTTCAATCGCTCATCCATAAACACGTCCATTTCCGGTGCCAGGATATGCACGTAGCGATCGAAATACAGGAACTGCTTCAGCAACAAGGCAAATTCCCTAGGAAAATGCAGACCGTGACTTTCGCCGATCTTGACCATATCCATCAGGATGTTGTTGACGTCATCCTCCGCCTGATCCGCTTCATACGGCACCTGATCGGGCACCATCGTGTCCATCTGCTGATACAGCTTGCGAAGGTCGTTGGCCAGGGCCGAAACTTCCACATGTTCGTGAGTAATACCGATCCGAATCATGGCGTCGGCCATGCCTTCGAAATTACCGACCATCACTGCGGAGATGAAATCACTGACTGCCTGCCAGGTATCCGGACGTATGCGCCCGACGATACCGAAATCGATGAACCCGACACGGCCGTCCTTCAACACCATCAGGTTGCCCGCATGCACATCCGCATGGAAAAACTCGCACTGGGTCAAACTGGAAAACCAGGTGTTCATTGCCGTAATCAGGGTGCGTTCCGGATCGCGAGCATATCCGCGAATGCTTTCCAGATCAGTCAGGGGAACACCGTGGAATCGTTCCATGGTGAGAATGCGGCGGGTACTGCAATGCTCGTACACCAGGGGAACGGCCGCGTCCTCATTATGGGTGGTTTGCAGGAAATGACGGAACACCTTGAGGTTGTTGGCTTCCTTGATAAAGTCGCACTCTTCCATCATGGTCCGTTGAATTTCTTCCACGATACCGGAGAGGGACGTCCAGGACAGTTTTGGCGCGAGGGTTTCAAGGATCCTGGCAGACAGATACAGGAAATTCAGATCCGTCAGCAGAATGTTTTCCACCCCCGGCTTCTGTACCTTGATGACCACATCCTCGCCAGTCAGCAGTTTTGCCGAATGGACCTGGGCAATGGAGGCGGAAGCCAGGGCGACCGGATCAATCTCTGCAAAGACCTGATCGATTGGACGATCGAGCTCCTCACGTATGATCTTTTTGATCACGCTGAAGGGCAGGTTAGGGGTCTTGTCCAGACAGTACTGAAACTCTTCCACGTATTCCTTGGGGAAAAACGTGGGAGAGCTGGCAATAAACTGGCCCAGCTTGATGTAGGTTGCACCCAGAGATTCAAAGGTCTGACGTAACAGCCGTGGCGTCGGCGGGCGATCTCCCCGTAACCAGTTAACACCGGTACGGCCCAGTACGGATACCGTCTGGCCAATACGGAATGCGCCTTTGATACTGTTGGTCACTGTTCCCTTCATCATCTCTTCACCTCAACGTTTACTGAACCCGATGTGTAACCAATCCTCGACATCCGTACGGGCTACCCATGCCTGTGGCCCGGTTCAATCAACACTACAGGCGCATGGGCATGACCACGTACAGACAACGATTGTCGTTCTGGGCTTCGATCAACGCGCTGCTGTTGGGATTGGACAGGGTAATCTTGACCTGGTCTTCGTCCAGCGCGTTCATAACATCCACCAGGTAGCCTACATTAAAGCCAATCTGCAGTGATTCGCCCTGATACTCCACTGGCAGCGCGTCTTCGGCCTGTTCCTGATCCGGGTTGTTGGCAAAAACCTGAAGCTCATTGGGTGCAAGATTCAATCGCACACCGCGAATATTCTCGTGGGACAGAATGCCCGCCCGCTGCAGGGTATTCTTCAGTGTCGCCCGATCGGCCAGGACTATTTTGTCCCCGCCGCGCGGAATGACCCGATTATAGTCCGGGAATTTGCCTTCGATCAGTTTCGACGTGAAGGTATAACTGCCGACGGTCGCGCGCAGGTGATTGTCACCCACTACCAGAGTGACCGGTGTCTCCACATCATCCAGCAGCCGGGCCAGCTCCAATACGCCTTTACGCGGCACAATTACCTGACGCAGGTCGCTGCCGGTAGGCAGGTCGAAGTGGGCCATCGCCAGACGGTGGCCATCGGTGGCTACGGTACGTATGTGGCCCTGATCCACTTCCAGCAACAACCCGTTCAGGTAGTAGCGAACGTCTTGCTGCGCCATGGCGAATGCCGTGGCATCCAGCATGCGACTCAATTCCTTCTGCGGTACATCAAGACGGAAGCTTTCGGCATCGTCCTCGACATTCGGGAAATGCTCGGCCGGCAGGGTCGACAGGGTAAAATGACTCGCCCCGCAACGAAGGTGCAGACGGTCTCCTTCCTGGGCCAACTCGATCGGTGCCTCATCGCCCAGTGCGCGGCAGATATCCGCAAGTTTTCTGGCCGGCACGGTAATTTTCCCCGGCTGGTCCACATGCACAGGTGTGATCCGCCCCACCAACTCCACTTCCATATTGGTACCGGTCATGGTCAGGGTATTATCCTCGGCCACCAGCAACACATTGGACAGCACCGGCATGGTCTGTTTGCGCTCTACTACCCCGGCAATGGATTGCAACGGGGTAAGCAGTGATTCTCGGCTGATCGTCAGTTTCATGGCACTCAGCAGTCTTCTATTTGGAAGGTGAATGTTGTCCGCAACCATCCCGGTCATCAGGTGGTCAGCAGCCTCATAAAGTTCTGATAATCCTCACGGATACTGGGATCCGTCTCCTGCAATTCCACAATCTTCTTGCAGGCATGCAATACCGTGGTGTGGTCACGGCCACCGAAGGCATCGCCGATCTCCGGCAGGCTGTGGTTGGTCAACTCTTTCGATAACGACATAGCCACCTGCCGCGGACGGGTTACCGTTCGGGTCCGTCGTTTTGACAACAAATCCGCCACCTTGATCTTGTAATACTCCGCCACCGTACGCTGAATATTATCAATACTGACCTGCTTTTCATGGAGCGCCAGCAGATCCTTCAGACTTTCCCGAATGAACGGCGGGGTAATTTCCGAGCCTGTGAAGTGAGCATTCGCTATCACCAAACGAAGCGCCCCTTCTAGCTCTCGGACATTTGATCGGATTTTCTGCGCAATAAAAAATGCGGCTTCGCTGCTCAGTTTGACGTTGGCTTGCTCGGCCTTCTTCATCAGGATCGCAACCCGGGTTTCCAGCTCCGGCGGTTCTACCATCACGGTAAGCCCCCAGCCGAATCGCGACTTGAGGCGCTCTTCCATATCCACAATTTCTTTCGGGAACCGGTCGCAGGTGACGATCACCTGTTGTCCACCTTCGAGCAACGCATTAAAGGTGTGGAAAAATTCTTCCTGTGACCGCTCCTTGCGGGCGAAGAACTGGATATCATCGATCAATAACGCATCAACCGATCGGTAATAGCGCTTGAACTCATTGATCGCGTTGAGCTGCAACGCCTTGACCATATCAGCAACAAACCGCTCGGAACGCAGATAGGCAACCTTGGCGCGAGGATTACGCCGCACGATATCGTTACCAATCGCATGCATAAGGTGAGTCTTACCGAGGCCAACCCCACCATAAAGGAACAACGGGTTATAGGCACCGCCGGGGTTTTCAGCCACCTGCATCGACGCCGCCCGTGCCAACTGGTTGGATTTACCTTCGACAAAGGTTTCGAACGTAAAACCCTCGTTCAGAAAACTCTGGTGCTTGATATCACCTTCAACCTGAACCGTACGTCGCTGACTACCCTGTGGCGGTTTTACCGAAGGTGATGACACCGTGGCCGCAACGCCCTTTTCCTCTTCAGTGACCGAACTACCGGCTTCTTCCTGGTCAGCCCCATTAACCGGTTTGTCAGGCTCAGAACGCACCACCAGATCCCCGACCTTTGGCGCCGATCCAACCTTCATATTTACGCGGGGCGCCTGCCCCCCGTTCAAATCCTTCAATACTTCTTCTATACGCCTGAGGTATTTCTCGTTCACCCAGTCCATAACAAACCGGTTGGGCGCAAACAACATCAGCTGACCTTCGCGATGATCAGACTGTAACGGCCTCAGCCAGGTATTGAACTGTTGAGCGGGAAACTCGTCCCGGAGTACTTCTAGACACTGATGCCAGATGGTATTCGGCACAACAGCCTGCCTCCGATGCCTCAGAATTTTCTCACACCGGATTACGGTAATCCGATGATGTCAGAGATGACCCGGAATTCTACCCCGCGGGCCCCTCAAGTAAAAGAGGAAAAACCCGTTCATGAACAGCCTGTGGAAATTTATTTTATTTATTTTCATGTTTTTACAAACTTACCTACAGGGTTGTGTACAGAAAAATAATACCAGTTCCAGTTACCCACAGCCCTGTGTGTATACCTTGCGTTTAACCCTGTGTGTATCCACTTGACCAACACAGGGATAAGTCAGGTTTTGACCACCCCCTCGAATTACCCACAATCCCTGCATCGTTTATACACAGATCCCAGGGCGCCTTGTCAACGTCTTTGTAAACCTCTTAATCCACTGAATTTATTATTTTAAATCCCCTTATCCACAGAAAAGGAGCTTACTAATAACAGTAATAATTAATCCTTAAGAAGATTAAAAAAGACCTACTAATGTTATTAGTGATTCGCCAGATCTACGCTTTCTCCGCACTTTCCACACCACCCCTTGCATTAGCCATTGAATTCGTCGGCCAGTTTGCATAGAATGCCGCTCCTGTTTTGGCTGTTCATTTTCCAGCCAACCGTTGAATTTCCAAATACCTGAAATGTGAGATCATCACCATGAAAAGAACGTTTCAACCAAGCGTACTGAAGCGTAAGCGCGTCCACGGTTTCCGTGCTCGTATGGCCACTGCAAACGGCCGGAAAGTTATTTCCCGTCGTCGTGCGAAAGGCCGCGCACGTCTGTCTGCTTAAGACATCGTCCGCCTCATGAAGGCTTTGAGTTTCCCGAAATCTCACCGGCTCCTGAAACCCGGCGATTACGGCAAAGTCTTCAACGACGTAAGAATCAGAGTTCCACACCGGAATTTTCTGATCCTGGCGACACCCAATACGTTGGGGCACGCCAGGATCGGTCTGGTGTTTTCCAAGAAAAACCTGAAACTTGCCGTACAACGCAATCGCGTCAAGCGACGTGTACGGGAAACTTTCAGACTCCAGCCCGAGTTACCGGGCCTGGATATCATCGTTCTTGGCAGGCAAGGTCTGGCTCAGCTTGATAACCAGACCGTCACTGCTACGCTGAACGACCTCTGGTCACGGCTGGTAAGAAAACATCGTCACGCTCAATCGTCGACGCCTGCACCCTCTCGCACTGGTAAAGGATCGGATTAATGCGCACATTGCTGCTCTTGCCAATCCGCTTCTACCAGTATGCAATCAGCCCCCTGATGGCGAGTCATTGCCGGCATTATCCAACCTGCTCGCAATACGCTGTTGAAGCCATCACCTATCACGGTGCAATCAAAGGCCTTTTTCTTGCTATGGGGCGTTTGTTGAGGTGTCATCCATGGGCTGAAGGCGGGTATGATCCGGTACCGGGCACTGACCATTGTGGGCAGGCTAGCCATTCCCATAACACGAACCAGACCAAACAGTAAGTTTATGGATATTCAACGCATAGTATTATTTGCCGGCCTCGCTATTGTCAGTTACCTGATGGTACTTGCCTGGAACGAGGACTATAACCTGCCGCAACAGCAACAACAGGTTGTCGAACAGGTCCGTTCTACAGGCAGCAACGGGAGCACCGCTGACCTCCGCACCCCGGAAGAAACCGGTACACAAAACAGCAACGGTGGAGAATTCACCACACCGGACGACGACAGTCAGGCAATCGGCGACACCAACACCACCGAAATCAGTGACCAGTTGATCACTGTCCGTACTGATGTACTGGAACTCAAGATCGATCGCGTTGGCGGCAACCTGGTGGAAAGTTCCCTGCTGGATTACGACAAATCCCTTGATAGCAAGGAATCCCTGAAGATCCTGACCAATACAAACAACCGTACCTATGTTCTGGAAAGTGGACTGATAGGTCGGGACGGGATCGACAGCAGCAGTAACGGTAAACCCCCGGTCTATGAATCAGCCACTTCCAACTACGAGCTGTCGGAAGACGCCAATGAGCTCATAGTTAACCTGATGTTTACGACCGATTCCGGCGTCGAAATTACCAAGCAGTACCAGTTTGCCCGTGACAGCTACGAGATTGGCGTGCGCTATCTGATCAATAACCAGTCCGGCGACAACTGGAAAGCCAACCTCACAGGCAAGATCGTCCGGGACCAGACACCCGATCCGACTGCCCAGAACAGCCTCGGGATCAAAGCCTTCCTCGGTATGGTGGTAAGTACCCCGGAAGATCCCTACGAGAAATACGATTTTGGTGACCTCAGTGAGACACCGATTAATCAGTCTGTCACCAATGGCTGGCTGGCGTTCCTCCAACATTATTTTCTGACCGCCTGGGTTCCCGAACGGGATCAGCCAGCCCAGTTCCAGACCACCCAACGTGGTCCACTCTATGTGATGGGTTTTGTCTATCCGGCGACCACTGTGGCTCCCGGTGAAACTGCAGAAATTGGTGCCCGGGCCTATGTCGGTCCCAAGATCATTGACCGGCTCGAAGCCGTTGCCCCGAACATGGATCGCACCGTTGATTTCGGCTTCCTGTTCTTTATTGCCTTGCCATTGTTCATCATTCTGGAATGGTTCCATGGCATCGTAGGCAACTGGGGCGTCGCTATCATTCTGCTAACGGTGCTGGTCAAGGCCGTGTTCTTCCACCTGTCGGCCACCAGTTATAAGTCCATGGCGAGAATGCGAGCGGTAGCGCCACAGCTTACCCGACTGAAAGAGCTGTATGGTGATGACCGCCAACGCATGTCCCAGGAAATGATGGCGCTCTACAAGCGGGAGAAGATCAATCCACTGGGCGGCTGCCTGCCGATACTCGTGCAGATGCCGGTGTTTATCTCCCTGTACTGGTGTCTGTTTGAAAGTGTGCAGCTGCGCCAGGCACCGTTCATGCTGTGGATAAACGACCTGTCGGTGATGGACCCCTACTTCATCCTGCCGATCCTGATGGGCGCCAGCATGTTCCTGCAGATGAGTCTTAACCCGACACCGCCGGATCCTATGCAGGCCAAGATCATGAAGATGATGCCGCTGATCTTCACCGTGTTCTTCCTCTGGTTCCCCGCTGGTCTGGTACTGTACTGGCTGGTGAACAACATTCTGTCCATTGCCCAGCAGTGGTACATTACGCGGAAGATTGAAGCGGAAGTTGCGGGAAGAAAACACTGATCTGCGGATACCGTGTCTGACACCGTAACCTGACAGAGGCTCCTTCGTGGAGCCTTTGCTGGTTCAGGGCTACAGGAAAGGATCATAAAGAACACATGCAATACGTGACCGATACCATCGCCGCCATTGCCACTGCCCCCGGTCAGGCCGGTGTCGGTATTGTCCGTGTGTCCGGTCCGGGAGCGCGGGACATTGCCTGCCGGATGCTCGGCTACGAACCCAGGCCGCGCTATGCACACTACGGCCCGTTCTACGATCAGCAGCAACAGTTGATTGACGAAGGTATTGGCCTTTACTTTCCCAACCCGAACTCCTTTACCGGGGAAGATGTCTTTGAACTCCAGGGCCACGGCGGCACCGTGATCCTGGACCTGCTGCTACGCCAGGTCTGTGACCTCGGCGCTCGTCTGGCCCGGCCCGGGGAGTTTTCCGAACGGGCGTTTCTGAACGACAAACTGGACCTGACCCAGGCCGAGGCCATTGCCGACCTGATCGAGAGCAGTTCGGAACAGGCCGCGCGATGTGCAGTTCGCTCCATGCAGGGGGTGTTTTCCCGCCGTATCGAGAGCCTGGTGGAAGCCGTCACCCACTTACGCATCTATGTGGAAGCGGCCATTGATTTCCCGGAAGAAGAGATCGACTTTCTTGCAGATGGCAAAGTGGCTGCCGATCTACAGCAGCTGATTACTGACCTGGACGGCATTCTGGCGGAAGCCCAACAGGGCACGATCCTCCGCGATGGCATGAAGGTGGTAATTGCTGGCAGGCCCAATGCGGGTAAGTCGAGCCTGCTCAATGCCCTCGCAGGTCGTGAAGCGGCGATCGTGACAGCCATTGAAGGGACGACACGGGACGTGCTGCGGGAACATATCCACATTGATGGCATGCCCTTGCATATCATTGATACGGCGGGGTTGAGGGACAGCCCCGATGAAGTCGAGCAGATCGGCATTGCCCGCGCCTGGGATGAAATCCGCCAGGCCGACCGGATCCTGTTGATGGTGGATGCCACCACGACTCCGGAAATCACCCCGCACGAGATCTGGCCGGACTTTATCGATCAATTGCCGGCCTCGGCCCCGGTGACAGTGATCCGTAACAAGGTGGACCTGTCCGGGGAAACCGTCGGGCTTGTGGATAACCCGGCTGGCCCGGTTATCCGTCTTGCTGCCAAGTCCGCGGATGGACTGGAAATCCTGCGGGATCACCTGAAGCAGTGTATGGGCTTTGCGGCGACCACCGAAGGTGGGTTCCTGGCCCGTCGCCGGCATCTTGATGCGCTGGAGCGCGCCCGGGACTCCATGCTCCAGGGGCAGGGCCAGCTGGACGGCTTTGGTGCCGGTGAATTACTGGCCGAGGACTTACGCGCTGCCCAGGATGCCCTGGGTGAAATCACCGGGGTAATGACGCCCGATGACCTGTTGGGGAAAATATTCAGCAGTTTCTGTATCGGGAAGTAGGCTTTGCACCCTTAGGACGCCGCCCTTACGAAAACACACAGGAATTGTATAAAACACTGTTAAATCATCAGGTAAACTTCTCCGCCGCATAACGAACGTGCCACGACCTTGTGGTGCGAACACCATTGCAAGGAGAAACGCTGTGCGGAATCTGTCTATTGTCCTGTCCCTGATCCTGGTGCTGGCTTCGGCTCCCCAGGTTGGCGCATCCGAAAAGCTCTACTTTTACACCGAGAATTTCCCGCCCTATAACATGAGCGCCACCGGCCGTGCATTCGAGCACAACGGTGACAGCATTGATGGCCTGTGTACCGAAATGGTCAAGGCCATTCTCAGCCATACCAGCCTGGAATATGTGATCAAGCTCCGTAACTGGGACTATGGCTACAATCGCGCCAGGAACAAGAAGAACCACGGAATTTTCTGCACCACCTATACCGAAAACCGTGCTCCCCTATTCAAGTGGGTGGGGCCGCTGACGAAGAACCTGTGGACGATTTTTTCGCCTGCCAACACCAACCTGAAGATCGACAGACTGGAAGATGCCCGGGAATTGTTGTTTGGTGGCTACCGCAACGATGTGATGACCGAGTACCTGCTGGAACGTGGTTATGAGGTCTCTGCACTCGACAGCGACGACCTGAACCCCAAGCGTCTGGAACTGGGCCAGGTCGACCTGTGGATCGCCGACCGTCTGGCCGGCCCCTACTTTGCGTCCCAGCAGGATGTGGAAGGCCTGGAGCCGGTCTACTCCTTCAATGACACCGAACTGTACCTGGCGATCAACCCCGCCACTCCGGACAGCGTGGTTGACGAGCTGAACGCGGCCCTGAAGAAGGTTCACGAGACCGGTATGTATGAGGCCATCGAGACCAAATACGGCCTTTGACGGGGAGCAGGCACCCCCCGCTTGGTAGGGAGGGTGCTTATCCGGTGTCAGGGACTTTCAGTGGGGATTAACCGTCCGACAGCATCTCCGTTTCTCCCGTTTTCCTACCGTTCCGCGCATGACGCGCAATAGGATTGACGAGGGTGCCATGGAACTGAAGATTGCCCGCGGGATCGGCCAGGTCGATCATCTGCTGGTTATTGGCCAGTTGCAGGCGGTTCAGGCACGAACGGGTGAATTCCGGCGCAAACAGGTCGTGACGGCGGAACTTGTCGGCCAGCTCGGGATGGGCTGACTGATAGTCGTGGACACAGTCGGCCACCAGCTGCCAGAAACGGGATTCGGGTAAATCCCCCTGTTCATCGAGTACGGGTGCCATGAAGCGGAAAATGCAGTCGAACAGGTCGGTGAAGATCGACAGCACCTTGAGCTCCTCCGGTACCTCCACCTGTAACCGCCGAACGTCTTCCGAGAGCAGGATATCGGTGTTCATAATGGCCGCTTCCTCGGCGATATCCTTCATGATGGCCCGCACTGGTACATGATCTTCCAGCACCAGGATCAGGTTTTCCCCATGGGGCATGAAGACCAGATCGTGGGCATAGAAGCAGTGCAACAGCGGACTCATGTAGCCGTGCAGGAAACGCCGGATCCAGTTTTCGGTATCCAGGCCAGAGGCGGCAATCAGTGCCGGCAACAGGGCATTGCCCTCGGCGTCGACGTGTAGCAGCCCGGCCATGGTCATCAGTTTCTGATTGTCTTTGAGCTGAGGAATCGGGCTTTCCCGCCACAGCGCCGACAACATCTTGCGGTAGGGGCTGTACTTATCCACAGCCTCTTCGAAATGGGCATTGGTGTAGCCGATACCCGCCACTTCGCGCAACAGGCTGAAGCCAGTGCTAGCCAGGTACGGATCCTGATTGACCAGATCGTAAAGGAATTCGTTAATGGCCGGCGTGGTACTCATATAGTAGGGCGACAAGCCCCGCATAAAGCCCATATTGAGAATGGAAAGTGCGGTCTTGACGTAGTGCCGGTTCGGTCGATCAGTATTAAAGAAAGTGCGGATGGATTGTTGCGCCCGGTAGCGGTCCTGTCCTTCTCCCAGGTAAACCAGTTTCTCGGTGGCGATATCGGCCGCAAATACGTGGGCCAGTTTGTTGTACCACTGCCATGGGTGGACGGGGAGCAGGTAATAATCGTCCGGGTTCAGCGACCGTTGCTCCAGTAAGGTCATGAAGGCTTCAAACTGCTCGTCCCCCAGCTCCTCCCGTATCATGCCGTTGAAACCCTGGTCTTCGCTGCTGGCCACGGTGGTACTGTCCTTGTGTGCAGCCACCCAGATCAGCCGGATGGGGTTGCCCGCTTCCGGGGCATAGGCCTGGTAGTCGCGGGCGTCGAAGCCGATGCGGCCGTTGTTGGCAACGAAACAGGGATGCCCCTCCATCATCGCGGATTCCAGCTGCTGGAAGTCCGAACTGACCAGAGAGGTCACATCCAGTCCCGGGCGGCGGTGTTTGTAGGCACTGCCATAGAGGGTACTGGCGATCTCTTCCAGGTAGGTCGGTAGCATGGCGTCCTGGATACCCAGGGTCTGGCGGAACTCGATGATGAAGCGCATGGCATCCACATCCGTTTGCTCGCCAGCCACGGTTTTGCGAATGGACGACGGATCGATGTGCCAGTGCTCCAGGGCGAGAACCTTGCCGAGGAAACGGTACTCGATGTCGGGCTTGTCCGCGATTACCCGATATTCCTGCCAGCCGTCCTGCTCTGACAGGGGTTCTGGCTGAAGCAGCTTCTCATGGGCAAACTCGCTCAGGGCCTTACGCACCAGCAGCGTATTCACGTGTTGCCACAGCTCCGGTTGCAGGTGATCGCAAGCCAGGGCGGGATTGTTGGTGAGGGAAATGGTCCGGTCGGTGGTCATGTTGGATTCCTTGAGCAGGTAGTTGTTGGTCATGGCTTGCTGGAACTGTGCGTAGTCGCAGAACGCCAGGTGAGCCTGTTTGTCCGGTAATGAGATGATCCGGTCATACTGGAAACCGGCGAAACGATTCAGATCATGGATGCGGTCATTGCTGACATCCGGCTCGACAACAATGCGTCGGGCATCCAGGGCTTCGAACAGAAAACCCATGATCACGGTGAACACACCGCGGGTGAACCCGCGAATGGGGTAATCGGTGGGGGCGATCAGGATGTGCATACCCAGGTCGCCGGATTGCACCGGGTAGTGGTCTGCCAGTGGCGACAGTTGTGGTTGATAGGTCTCCATCAGGAAAGCAGGCTGGCCGTTGTGCAAGCCGATAAAAGCATCCCCTTCCCCGGAGGAGCGCAGGGTGCGGTAAAAATCATCAAGCTCGTTCGGAGACATATCCTGCATGCCCCAGAAACGGGCGTGGTCATCACTGAGCCACTGATGGATCAGTGGCAGATCGTCCGGCAGTCGCAGGGGGCGAATGCGGAACTGGCCCAGTGAAGGCAGGTGTTGTTCATAGTGGTAGGTAACGTCGTTCATGATCATTCCCTGGTCAGGTGGACGGTAGTAACTCGCGACGGGTGCGGTAAAACAGCGCGCCGTAAACGGCCGCGGTGAATACCAGGCCGGCGGCGGCGACGGCAAAAGGCATTTGCAAACCCAGCAGCCCCACCATTCCGCCAGCGGATGACGCCGCGGCCAGTACTCCCAACTGCTGGAAGATGTTGATCTTGCTGAAATCGGTGGCGTACGCCTCGGGGTGGCTGAGGGCAAACAGCAGCTGATCCAGCTGGACGGTAGCCTGGAACAGGGCCCAGCCAAACAGGCAGCGGCCAGCCAGAACCAGCCATTCCTGATTCAGTCCCTGCAGGGCCAGGCCGACACTGCCCAACATCATCGCGGTCAGCAGTCCCTCCCCGGGCGATCGGGTCCGGCTGCTGCGGGCGTTGAGCCACAAGGCCAGAATCGCGATGCCGGCCGGAATGGCGAACACCAGCCCGGACAGGATTTCGCCCGTGGCCGGGGTCACCGATTCCCAATAGCGCACGAAGAACGGGCGGGTGAGGTAGGCGCTGAAATAGAACAGGAACATCACCAGTCCCAGCTTGTAGATCACGGCGGAGGTCACCCGGCTCTTTTCGGGCGCTGCCGTTGGCGGTTCCTCTGGTTTGGGCCGGGCATCGGGGCGGCGAATGAGATAAAAACAGACACCGGTCTGGATGAAATCGCTCACCGCCATCACCAGAAACACCTGGCGCGGCTCAAACCACTGCAGGACCACGCCACCGAGCACGGCGCCGGCAATACCGCCGATATGAACCACCACCGATAACAACCCGATGGTATTGCCGTGATTCTCCTCACGTTCGGCGGCCATGATCATCGGGTAGACCAGCAGATAACTGCCTTTGAACACCAGCATGACCAGCGACAGAATCCAGAACGACACCGGGGTATCGGCCCAGTAGCAGAGTATGCTCAGCCCACCGGCAGCCAGTTGCGTGGGAATCAGCAGCTGCAGCACCGGTATCTGCCGGGAGACTCTCGCCCACATCGGAAACGCGATGACAATGGTGAGGCAGCAGGCACTGAGGTAGAGCCCGATATGACCGGTATCGGTGATGCCGAACACACTGGCGAAAAAATGCGGATAAAAGGGCAGCAGCATGGAATCGCTGACCACTGCGGCAATGGTGATGGCGACCAGCCAATGTTTAACCGTCATAGCCATCTTACGCGGGCTCCATCAGTGAGCCGGTGCATTGCGTGGTCTCCCGGGATTCGGGAACACCGAACTGCTGGAAGGCGATGGTCTGCTCTATGGCGTAGGGTTCGCGTCCGGTCAGTTCCCGCAATATCCAGGCATTGCGATAGCACGCCATACCCAGGTCTGGGGTGACAAAGCCATGGGTATGCAATTCCGCGTTTTGCACGAAAATTTCATGCCCCCGGTGATCAATGCTGTAGTTGCGTCTAACGGCAAAGCGACCGCGGTCATCACGCCGGATCCGTCCCGCGATACCCTCCAGGAAATCGGGTTCGCGGTATTGGTAGCCGGTGGCCAGTACCAGACCGGCGGTGTTCAGCGCGAACGGCCGATCCTGCTCCAGATGGCGGAATGTCAGCTCATGGTGCGCACTGTCGCCACAGAAACGGGCGGACTCCAGACGGCTGTTAGTGAGCAGGTTGATCGGCACATCAGCCACCAGACGCTTGGTGTACAGCAGATCGAAGATGTCGTTGATCAGGTCGGTATTGATGCCCTTGTAGAGATGCTTCTGATGGGTCACCAGGTCGTCGCGGGTTTCCGCAGGCAGGTCGTGGAAATAGTCCACATACTCGGGAGAGGTCATCTCCAGGGTCAGCTTGCTGTACTCCAGCGGAAAGAAACGGGGGGAGCGGGTAATCCAGTTCAGCTGGTAGCCAAAGCGGTCGACGTCCTGCAGCAGGTCGTGGAATATCTCGGCGGCACTCTGTCCGCTGCCGAGTACGGTAATGGACGGCTGCGCCTGCAGTTCCGATTTGTGGTCAAGGTAACCGGACGAGTGGATGGCGGAGCCCTCCAGATGTTCGCAGCACGGTGGTACGGCTGGGCGTGGACCGGTGCCCAGCACCAGTCGGCGGGTGCGGAACTTCTGTTCATCACCACTTTGGGTACAGCGCGCCGTTACCACATACTGGTTGGCGGTCTCATCGTAGTGGATGGTTTCCACCCGGGTGTTGAAGCGGACGTTACTCAATTGGCTGGCAGCCCACTGGCAGTACTGATTGTATTCGCGGCGCAACAGGAAAAAGCTCTCGCGAATGTAAAACGAGTAAATGCGGCCCTGGGCCTTGAGGTAATTGAGGAAGCTGTAGGGGCTGGTGGGGTCCGCCAGGGTCACCAGGTCCGACAGGAACGGGGTCTGCAGCCGGGCGTTTTCCAGCATCATGCCCGGATGCCAGTCGAACCGGGGGTTCTCATCCAGCACCAGTCCGCTCAGGTCGTCCAGGGGTTCGGCCAGGCAGGCCAGGCTGAGGTTAAAAGGCCCCAGACCAATAGCAATGAAATCAAGAGTGTTATCCGACATGGGCGACCTCCATCGGCTGCTGGGTGTTCGTGGGTGTATGGTCGGCCAGAGCCTCGGCGCCGTGGCGTTTGATCAGGCGCAGAACCGCCTGGACATCCCGTATCCGGGTATCTGGGTTGAGCAGGGTGAACTTCAGATACTGCCGGCCGTGGACCCGGGTGGCGGCGACCAGTGCTTCGCCGGAGCGCATCAGGGCCTTGCGGATGGACTGGTTGAGCTGGTCCAGTGCCGCCTCACTCAAAGCCATATCCGGGCGGTAGCGGAATACCAGGGTACTGAGCTGGGGCTGGTGAAGGATTTCAATGTCGTTATCCGATAACAGCAGCAGGTAGCCCTGGCGTGCCAGGTGGATCACTTTGTCGAAAGCCGCGCCAATCGCCTCGGGTCCCAGTGCCCGAAGGGTCAGCCAGAGCTTGAGAGCGTCAAAACGGCGGGTGGTCTGCAGGCTCTTGTCCACCAGGTTGGGCGTGCCTTCCTGACGTTGGCAGAGGGGGTTCAGGTATTCAGCATGCCAGGTGACACACCCCAGGGTGTGTTTATGGCGCACCAGCAAGGCGCTGCAACTGACGGGCTGAAGGAAGGATTTGTGGTAGTCGACCGTGACCGAATCCGCCTGCTCAATACCTTTCAGCAGGTGACGATGGCGGGAGGACGTCAGCAGGCCACAGCCGTAAGCGGCATCCACATGAAGCCACAGGCCCTCGCGCCGGCTCAGGTCCGCGATCGGGATAATCGGATCTATACTGCCAAAATCGGTGGTGCCGGCGGTCGCCACCACTGCCATCGGCAGCAGTCCCTGTTCGCGCGTTGTCTCGATGGCTTGCGTCAGGGCGGTCACGTCCATGCGATAGTAGGCATCACAGGGCACCGGGACCACGGCGTCATAACCCAATCCCAGCAACGCCGCGGCCTTCTGGATGCTGAAATGGCTGACCTCGGAGCAGAAAATGCGGAATCGGTGGGCGTCCGGATGCAGACCCTGTTCCCGTGTGCTGTGCTGCCAGAAGTGTTGGGACAGGTTGTCCCTGGCCAGCAACATGGCCATCAGGTTGGATTGGGTGCCGCCGCTGGTGAACACCCCATCGGCCTCGCTATCAAATCCGATGCGGTTGGCCGTCCAGTCAATCAGCCGTTGTTCAATGAAGGTACCACCGCCACTCTGGTCCCAGGTATCCACCGAGGTGTTGAACGATGCCTGGATCAGCTCCGCGGTGATCGCGGGAATGGTGACCGGGCAATTAAGGTGAGCTGTGTAGTGGGGGTGGTGAAAGTAGACGGCGTCTTCCAGGTAGAGCCGGTCAAGTTCTGCCAGGGCTTCGTTCATGCCGCGGCAGGGTTGGTCAAGGTCCAGGTGTTCGAACTGTTGGGCCAGTTCCCGTGGCAGTATACCGCTGAATGGACGCTTGACCGTTTTCATCCGGTTTTCGATCAGCTCCAGTCCCTGGAGCAGGCTGCTCCTGTAGTATGTCAGGTTGGTAGGGTTGAACAGACAATAATCCGTCTCCGATAGGGCAGGTGTGGACGGCGTGGTCAATGCAGTGTTTGAAAATGCAGGTTGATCAGACATGGGCAGGGTCGTCCGTTTGTTGATTGTCCTTACAGTTGATTTATCAAACGATAAATAAGGTGCGAATGATTCTCAATTACTAATTGAGCGATGTCAATGTTGTCAAACGCGACAGTTAACCTGTTGATCTCTTTAAGTTGACGGGGAGATAGAAAGGGGGAGATGAAAAAAGAGGAGCCGGGCGGCTCCTCTTTCGGGGTAGGACAGATCTAAAAGGATCAGGCGGTAAAGCTCATGTCCTCAGCGTCCAGCTGCATCAGATTCTTGCTGGGGCTGAGCATGGTGGTGGCGTGGGTCTGCGCGCGGGGCAGCAGGCGCTCGTAATAGAATTCCGCGGTGGCCAGTTTGGCCTTGTAGAACTCCTCGGATTCGTCACCGCCGTTATCCAGCTTGTCGATTGCGACTGCGGCCTGACGTGCCCAGATGTAGGCCATCGACACATAACCGCTGTACATCAGGAAATCGTGGGCGGCGGCACTGACCACATCCCGGTCCTTGCGTGCTGCCAGCATGATGCGCACGGTCAGCAGATTCCATTGGGCGGTCAGTTTCAGCAGTTCCACCGCGAATGGCCGCAAACGCTTGTCAGTCAGGTGCTTGCGGGCGAAGTTGGCGATGATCAGGGTGAACTCGCGAACCGCGCCGCCCTGGGTCATCAGCAGCACCTTGCGGCCCAGCAGATCCAGGGCCTGGATGCCGGTGGTGCCCTCGTACAGGGTGGCAATGCGGGTATCGCGGGCAATCTGCTCCATGCCGTGCTCGCGAATGTAGCCATGGCCGCCGAAGACCTGCATGCCGATATTCGCCGCCTCGTTACCCAGTTCGGTCAGGAAGCCCTTGAGGATCGGCGTCAGGAAACCGAGCTTGTCGTCGTATTTGTCGGCTTTTTGCTCGTCACCCTCCGCATGGCCTTCCACCATGTGATCGGCCACTCGGGCTGCGTAGTACAGCATTCCGCGGCCGCCTTCAGCGATAGCCTTCTGGGTCAGCAGCATGCGACGCACATCGGCGTGGTGAATCAGCGCATCGGCAACATGTTCAGGATCTTTCTTGCCGGACAGCGCACGCATGGAGCGGCGCTCCTTGGCATAGTCCAGTGCCCACTGATAGGACAATTCCGCGGGGCCAACGCCCTGGATGGCGGTACCGATACGGGCGGAGTTCATGAAGGTGAACATGCAGTTCAGACCCTCATTCTCGGCACCAATCAGGAAAGCGGTGGCCTCATCAAAGTTCATCACACAGGTTGCGGACGCCTTGATGCCCATTTTCTTTTCCAGGCTGCCGCAGTTCACACCGTTGCGCTCGCCGATACCGCCGTTGCCGTCCGGCAGGAACTTGGGAACGATAAACAGGCTGATGCCTTTGGTGCCCTTGGGTGCATCCGGCAGCCGTGCCAGCACGATATGAACAATATTCTCGGTCAGGTCATGGTCACCGGAGGAAATGAAAATCTTGGTACCGGTGAGTTTGTAACTGCCGTCCGCCTGGGGTTCCGCCTTGGTTTTGACCTGGCCCAGATCGGTACCGCATTGCGGCTCGGTCAGGCACATGGTGCCGCCCCAACGGCCTTCTGTCAGTGGTACCAGATAGGTCTGCTTCTGGTCTTCGGAACCATGCAGGTAAATCGTGTTCATGGCACCCAGGGACAGGCCCGGGTACATCGAGAACGACCAGTTGGCGGTACCCATCATTTCCTGTTTCAGCAGACCCATGGAGGCGGGCAGGCCCTGACCGCCATACTCTTCCGGCGCGGACAGTCCCTGCCAGCCACCCATGGCGTACTGCTCGTAGGCTTCCTTGAATCCCTTTGGCGTGGTGACCACACCGTCTTCCAGCTTGCAGCCCTCTTCATCCCCGGGCTGATACAGCGGGCTGAGGACTTCCTCGCAGAACTTGCCGCATTCGCTGAGAATGGCCTCAACAATGTCCGGTGTGGCGTTTTCACCACTTTTCAGTGACGCGTAATGACCCGGGTAGTCAAACACATCATTGAGCAGAAATTTCATGTCGCGCAGGGGCGCCTTGTAAACCGGCATAACAATACCTCAGTCCTGTCAGGGAATCGGGTGGAAGGCAACAGGCCTTCCGATAGGTCATGTTTTACGGCATTCAAACAGGTGTTCCATTGACGAAAACCGCCTGTCCGACTGTCAGGAAGGACAATTGGCTGAAATGACGGTACTGAAGTCGGGCGTAATGAGGCGTTGATCGAAAAACCGGCGATGAGCGTATTTCCCGGAAGATAACTTGCCAACAAATTCTGTTTCGGGAGTGTAAAAGTCATGCAAATACCCAGACCTTCGGCTGAACAGGCTGGTCCGCGATTGCCCTTGTGGTTATTGTTGTCGGTACTGGTTCTGGCCGGTTGCGCCGGGCCCTCGCTGGATGATTACAGCGATCGCGAGCCCCAATTGGTTCCCGAACAGTTTTTTGATGGCGAACTTTCGGCACGGGGCGTGGTCAAGGATTGGTCTGGCACCGTCATTCGTACCTTCGACGCGGACATCAACGCCAGCTGGGACGCCCGGGGAGTCGGCACCCTGGACGAGGTGTTCCGCTTCGATGACGGCGAAGTACAGACTCGAACCTGGATACTGACGGCTTCCGACGATGGTTACCTTGCCGAGGCCGGTGATGTGGTAGAGCCAGGCACCATGCGGTGGCAGGGCAATGCCATCCATATGAATTACGTATTACGGGTGCCATACGGTGATGGCACCATCGACGTCCGCATGGACGACTGGATGTATCTGGTGACACCGAACGCCCTCATTAACCAGACCACCATGAGTAAATGGGGGGTGGATGTGGGTGAAGTGGTGTTGGTGATCACCAAAAACCAACAAGAGTGATAGAGACACGTATGCTGAAGCAATGGCTGATTGCGCTGGTTCTGGTGGTTGTGGCAGTTGCCGGAACGTTTACCTACCGTTATCTGGATCAGGGGCAGTCTGCTGGTGATCAGCGTGAGCGACCGGCAAGCGTGGTTAACGTAACCAATCCACGCCTGGAAACGGTCCGGGACCGGGTGAACGCCGTTGGCAGCCTGAAAGCACCGAATGCCATTGAACTGACCACCGAGGTCAGTGGTCGTGCCGTGGAACTGAATCTGCGCAGTGGTCAGCGCGTGGAGAAGGGCGATCTGCTGCTTCGGCTGGATGATCGCCAGGCGCGGGCAGAAGTTCGGGTTTCCGAAGCCCAGGTAGCTGATGCCCGGCGTCAGTTTGAGCGCGCCCGGAGCCTGCGTTCAAACAACAGCATTTCCCAGTCCCAGGTGGATGAATTGCGTACCTCACTGGATGTGGCCCAGGCCCAGCTGGAGGCGGCGCGAACCCGTCTGGACAATCACCGTATCACCGCGCCGTTTACCGGGGTGGTGGGTCTGAATGATATCAGTATGGGAGCCTACCTGGCTTCCGGCACCGCTGTTGCGACCCTGGATTCCACGGATCGCATGGAACTGGGCTTTGCCATCCCGGAACGTTTCCTGGGACAGATCAGTTTGGGCCAGCAAGTGCAGGGGCAGTCCCCGACCTACCCGGGGGAAATCTTTGGCGGTGAACTTGCGGAGCTGGGTACTCGCATCAGTGAACTTAGCCGTACCCTGCCGGTGCGGGCTCTGATCGACAATCCGGAAGGCAAACTCCGTCCCGGTCAATTTATGTCAGCCAGCCTGACCCTGCGTGAGCGTGAGGCCCTGGTGATTCCGGAACAGGCGGTACTGATGCGTGGCGCCGACAAATATGTGTTTGTTGCCGAAGATGGCAAGGCGAGGCGCGTGCCCGTCACCCTGGGCGCTCGTGAGCCGGGGTGGGTGGAAGTGTCGGATGGACTGACCGAGGATGATCCGGTGATTATTACCGGCCAAGATCGCCTCAGCAGTGGCGACCGTATCGAAGTGGTGGAAGACGACAAGGCGATTCCGGACAACCGCTTTGCCACATCGCTGGAGTCGTAATCCATGATCCTGTCCGATGTCTCGATCAAGCGCCCGGTCTTTGCCACCGTTCTGAGCCTGTTGATCCTTGTGTTCGGTCTGGCCGCCCTGCTGGGCCTGCCCGTGCGGGAGTACCCGGATATCGATCCGCCGGTGGTGTCGATATCCACCGACTATACCGGCGCCGCCGCCGAAGTGGTGGACACCCAGATCACCCAGGTGATCGAGGGGGCGATCAGTGGTATCGAGGGTATCCGTTCCATTGAGTCCAGCACCGAGCAGGGTGAATCCCGTACCAGCATCGAATTCAATACCTCCCGCAATGTCGATATTGCCGCCAACGATGTCCGTGATGCGGTGTCCCGGATCAGCAACGAACTCCCCGATGAAGCCGATCCTCCGGTAGTAAGCAAGGCCGATTCCGATGCGCGCCCGATGATGTGGATTACGCTCCGCAGCGACGTCTGGGACAGCGCGGAACTGAGTGATTTTGCCGACCGGGTGCTGGCAGACCGGCTCTCGGTACTGGACGGCGTGGCCGATGTGCGCATTGGCGGTGAGCGCCGCTATGCCATTCGTATCTGGCTGGACCGGGAACGGTTGGCGGCCCGCGACATTACCGTGGCTGAAGTCGAACGGGCGTTGCGCTCCAATAACGTCGAACTGCCGGCAGGCTCGGTGGAGTCTTCCACCCGGGACTTTACGGTAAGGGCTGAGGGTCGGTTATCCACAGTGGAGGAGTTCCGTGAACTGGTGATTCGCCGCGACGGCAACGACCTGCTGCGCCTTGGTGAGGTGGCCAACGTCCAGATGGGGGTGGAATCCGATACCGGTCGCCTGCGGGCCAATGGTCAGACGGCCATCGGTATGGGGGTGATCCGGCAGTCCAAGTCGAACACGGTGGCGGTGTCGGACCGGGTTCAGGAGGAGTTGAAGAATATCCGGCGCACCCTGCCACCGGAAGTCACCATTGCTGAAAGCTACGACGAATCCATCTTCATCCGTGCTTCCATCAAGGAAGTGATGATCACCCTGGGCATCGCCGTGTCACTGGTGATCCTGGTGATTTTCGTGTTCCTGCGCTCCTGGCGGGCAACACTGATCCCTGCCGTGACCATCCCGGTGGCGGTGATCGGTGCATTCATCGGTCTGGGAGCCCTGGGTTTTTCCATCAACGTGCTGACCCTGCTGGCGGTGATTCTTGCCATCGGTCTGGTGGTGGACGATGCCATCGTCATGCTCGAGAACATCCAGCGTCGTATTGATGACGGCGAGCCGCCGTTACTGGCCTCCTACCGTGGTGCCAAGCAGGTGGCGTTTGCGGTTATAGCCACCACCCTCACGCTGGTTGCGGTGTTTGTGCCTATTTCGTTTATGGGCGGCAATATTGGCCGGTTGTTCGCGGAATTCGGCTTTACCCTGGCGGCGGCCGTGGTGGTGTCCAGCCTGGTGGCACTGACCCTGACACCGATGCTCTGTTCCAAGTGGCTGAAACACAGTCCGGAAACCGAAGAGGGTCACCGGCTCTGGAGTGCCACCGAGAAGGTGTTGACCGGCCTGACCCGCGGTTATGAGCGCATGTTGCGATTCTCGCTGCGCCAACCGGGACTGCTGCTCGGTCTCGGGCTGGTGGGCATGGTGCTGATAGCGGTGGTGTTTCCCAAGCTGCCCCAGGAACTGGCGCCTGTCGAAGACCGGGGTGTGATTATCATGCCGGTCAGCGCGCCGCGAGGATCGACGGTGGAATACACCGATCATCATGTGAAAAAGGCTGAGGAACAGTTACTCCCATACCTGGAGGAGGGAGTTGCCGACCGTCTGCTCTCCATCGTCGGGTTCCGTAATGAGGCGGACAATGCCTTCATGATCATGGGCCTTACTCCATGGGAACAACGTGATATCAAACAGCAACAGGTCACCAGTGAGCTCCGTGGCAAGCTTGCCAGTATTCCCGGTATCCGTGCCGTGGCGATTAATCCGCCGGGGCTGGGGCAGCGGGGGTTCAACCAGCCGGTGGAAATCGTGGTCGGCGGTCCCGATTATGAGTCGGTACAGGCCTGGAGTGAGGAACTCAAAGAGCGGGCAAAAGACAACCCGAACCTGCTGAATCTGGACACGGATTTCGAACTGACCCGACCGGAGTTGCGCGTCAATATTGACCGTGAACGGGCTGCGGATCTGGACATTACGGTTGAAGATGTGGGGCTGACCCTGCAAACCATGCTGGCTTCCCGTCAGGTCACCACCTACATCGATCGTGGCCGGGAATACGATGTCATTGTGCAGGCCGCGGACGCCGACCGGGCGACGCCTGAGGACCTCGGGCAGGTGTATCTGCGTCCCCGGGCGGGAGGCGATCTGATTCCCATGGAAGCTTTGGTGTCAGTGCGTGAAATTGGTGCCAACCCGGACCTGCGACGGATCGATCGTCTGCCGGCAGTGGTGATCAGTGGTTCCCTGGCTGAGGGTTACGATCTGGGATCTGCCCTGGAATACCTGAATAACCTGGCTGTGGATAACCTGCCACCGGAGGCCCGCATCAGCTACAAGGGGCTCAGCCGCGAGTTCCAGGATTCCTCCGCTGCCATTTACCTGACCTTCGGACTGGCCTTCGTCATCGTGTTCCTGGTGCTGGCGGCGCAGTTTGAAAGCTGGATACACCCGCTGATCATCATGCTGTCGGTACCCCTGGCGGTGACCGGTGCGCTGTTCGCCCTGTTCTGGGCCGGCATCAGCCTGAACATATACAGCCAGATTGGCATCGTCATGCTGCTGGGGCTGATGGCCAAGAACGGCATCCTGATTGTGGAGTTTGCCAACCAGCTCCGGGACAAGGGCTACGACGTGCGGGACGCGATACTGGCCGGTGCCAGCCTTCGGTTCCGGCCGGTGCTGATGACGACAATTTCCACGGTGTTTGGCGCCATACCGCTGGTGCTTGCCACGGGTGCCGGTGCTGAAAGCCGCGCCTCCATCGGTGTGGTTATCCTCGGTGGGCTGGTGTTCGCCACCACCCTGACCCTGTTCATTATCCCCGTGCTGTACAACCTGCTGGCACGCTTTGCCAAATCCACCAATGCCGTCGCGGTGGAGCTGGAAAAGCAGGCCGGTCAGTCCGGTGGCGGGCAGGGGCTGGCTACGGCACCGCAGAAACGGGCGGATGATTTTTGACCGGAACGGCCTGTGTATCGGCGGTATCTTGTGGATAAAAGTTTGAATAAGCTACGGATAAGCTTTGGATGAATAAAAAATAGTACTTCGAAAACAATGTCTTATAGTGTTATTTGGGTTGTATGATTAGTGTTCTTTCATGTGGATAACTTTCTTGAAAACTTTTCTGAGAAGACCATTCCAAGCCACTGAAAGTATAACGATTTCTATTTTACTCATGTCCTGACAGGCATGCCCCATGGCCTCTTCGGCATGGTTGTGGTGGGTGCCGGTTTCCCTTGTGAGCCGATCTGGTTAAAATTTGCACATTCTGACTGCATTTTCCGGGGCAAGGCGTTATACTCCCCGCCCTGTTTTTATCCCCCGATTTCCGAGGTGAACTGTGGATTTTCCGAGCCGTTTCGATGTTATTGTCATTGGTGGTGGCCATGCCGGTACCGAGGCCGCGCTGGCGGCTGCACGCATGGGTTCGCAAACCCTGCTGCTGACCCACAACATTGAGACCCTGGGGCAGATGTCCTGCAATCCGGCCATTGGCGGCATTGGCAAGAGTCATCTGGTCAAGGAAATCGACGCCCTGGGCGGTGCCATGGCTGAGGCCACGGACCAGGCGGGTATCCAGTTCCGCGTGCTCAACAGCCGCAAAGGGCCTGCGGTGCGGGCAACCCGTGCCCAGGCGGATCGCGTGCTGTACAAGGCGGCCATCCGCCATACCCTGGAAAACCAGCCCAATCTGACACTGTTCCAGCAGGCGGCGGACGATCTGATTGTAGAAAACGATCAGGTCACCGGCGTGGTCACCCAGACCGGTATCCGCTTCAATGCCCGGACCGTGGTGCTGACCACCGGTACCTTCCTGGGTGGCGTTATCCACATTGGCATGCAGCAGCATTCCGGCGGTCGCGCTGGCGATGCACCGGCCAATGCCCTGGCCAAACGCCTGCGGGAACTGCCGTTCAACGTTGGTCGCCTGAAGACCGGTACGCCGCCACGGATCGACGCCCGTTCTGTGGATTTCTCGGTGATGCAGGAACAGTGGGGCGATGATCCCACGCCGGTCATGTCGTTCATCGGCAGCCGCAATCAGCATCCCGAGCAGATGTGCTGTTACGTCACCCGCACCACCGAGCAGACCCACGACATTATCCGCAGCGGCTTCGACCGTTCGCCGATGTTCGCCGGCAATATCGAGGGTATTGGCCCCCGCTACTGCCCGTCCATCGAAGACAAGGTCAACCGTTTTGCCGACAAGGATTCCCACCAGATCTTTGTGGAGCCAGAAGGGCTGACCACCAACGAGCTGTATCCCAATGGCATTTCCACCAGCCTGCCGTTTGATATCCAGCTGGCGGCGGTGCGCTCCATTCCGGGGTTCGAGAACGCCCACATTACCCGGCCCGGTTACGCCATCGAGTATGACTTCCTGAATCCCCAGGATCTGCGCCATACCCTGGAAACCAAGTTTATCCAGGGGCTGTATTTTGCCGGCCAGATCAATGGCACCACCGGTTATGAAGAGGCCGGTGCCCAGGGCCTGCTGGCAGGCATCAACGCCGCGCTGAAAGCCCAGGAAAAAGATGAATGGTATCCGCGCCGCGACGAGGCTTACCTGGGCGTGCTGGTGGATGACCTCATCACCATGGGCACATCCGAGCCCTACCGCATGTTCACCAGCCGTGCTGAATACCGGCTGATCCTGCGGGAAGACAACGCCGACCTGCGTCTGACCGAAACCGGTCGCAAGCTGGGCCTGGTGAACGACGATCGCTGGCAGAAGTTCAACGACAAGCGCGAAGCCATTGCCACCGAGCGCAGCCGTCTGGAATCCACCCGCATTCATCCGAATACCGACGCCGGCGAACGGGCCAATGGGTTCCTCAAACAGCCGATGACCCGCGACCAGTCCCTGGCGGAACTGCTGCGTCGCCCCGAGATTGCCTACAAGCACGTGGCTGACATAGGCGCGGCGCAGGCGGATGATCCGGTGGTGGCTGATCAGGTGGAAATCGAGATCAAGTACGAGGGGTACATTTCCCGTCAGACCGACGAGATTGAGCGCCTGCGCCGCAACGAAAACACCGCACTGCCAGTGGATCTGGATTACGACGCCATTGGCGGCCTGTCCAATGAGATCAAGCAGAAGCTCAAGACCGTACGGCCGGAAACCGTGGCCCAGGCTTCACGCATTCAGGGTGTGACTCCGGCAGCGGTATCCCAGTTGCTGGTGCACCTGAAAAAGCGCGACCTGTTGCGCAAGCAGACGGCCTGATCCGCGCTTATGAGTGACGCACTCTGGCAGAGCCAGCTCGAGAACGGGCTGGCGGACATGGGGATTGTACTCGACGCACACCAGCAACAGCAGTTGCTGGCCTTTCTGGCGTTGTTGAACAAGTGGAACCGCGCCTACAATCTCACGGCGGTGCGTGATCCGCGGGAAATGGTGTCACGCCAACTGCTCGACAGCCTGAGCATCCTGCCGTTTGTCACCACGGAGCACCTGCTGGATGTGGGCGCCGGCGGCGGCCTGCCCGGGATTCCTCTGGCCATTGCCCTGCCGGACAGACGGTTTACCCTGCTTGACAGCAACAGCAAGAAAACCCGGTTCCTGACCCAGTGCGTGCTGGAGCTGGGCCTGGATAATGTTGACGTTATTCACGGGCGGGCGGAAAGCTGCGGCCCGGATCTCCGTTTCAGCCAGATCAGCAGCCGAGCGTTTACCGCTCTGGAGAACCTGGTGACCTGGTGCGGGGATGTGTTGGCAAATAACGGTGAGTTCCTTGCCATGAAAGGTCAGTATCCGGATGATGAAGTAGCTGCGCTTCCGGCCGGATGGCAGGTAAAATCCCGTCATCCATTGACCGTACCCGCCTCAGATGGCGAACGGCACCTGCTGGTGATCAGCCGGGCGGGGCAACCCCAGTAATCCAGTATCAAGGAGGCAAGACATGGCGCGCGTGATTGCAGTGACCAATCAGAAGGGCGGTGTGGGTAAAACCACCACCTGCGTGAACCTTGCCGCCTCTCTGGCTGCGACCAAGCGCCGGGTATTGCTGGTGGATATGGATCCCCAGGGCAATGCCACCATGGGCAGTGGTGTGGATAAAAATGCCCTGGAACTGTCGGGCTATGACATGCTGACCAAGCGGGCCAGCGCCGCCGAGGTGACGTTCCTGGCCGAAGCCTCCGGTTTTGACCTGTTGCCCGCCAATGGCGACTTGACCGCCGCGGAAGTGGAGCTGATGAACGAAATTGGCCGCGAGCACCGCCTTCGCCTGGCGCTCAATACAGTTCGTGACAACTACGATTACATCCTGATCGACTGTCCGCCTTCCCTGAGTCTGCTTACCGTGAACGCCCTGTCCGCCGCGGATACCGTGTTGATTCCCATGCAGTGTGAGTACTACGCCCTGGAGGGGCTGGCCGCACTGATGAACACTGTTGAGCAGATTCAGGAGACGGTGAACCCCAACCTGCAGATCGAAGGTATCCTGCGTACCATGTACGATCCCCGCAACAGCCTGACGCTGGACGTATCCGGTCAGCTCAGCGAATACTTCGGTGACAAGGTCTACCGGGCGGTGATTCCCCGCAATGTGCGCCTGGCGGAAGCGCCCAGTTATGGTGTGCCGGCTCTGAAATACGATCGCGCCTCCAAGGGGGCCGTGGCCTATCTGGCGCTGGCCGGCGAAATGGTCCGTCGCCACAAAGCGCAAAAGACATCCACCGCGGTTGCCGTGTAAACTACGGCTGCTCTTTAATTCTGGGCAACACTGACTTTCATCGGGAAGAATGACAAACACCATGGCGGCGAAGAAACGAGGACTGGGTGAACGCGGACTGGGCGCCCTGCTACAGGGCTCCAAGGTCAATCTGGGTCAGGAACTCCATGACCACGACGGTGAACTCCGTGAAGTGCCGATCGACCTGATCCAGCGTGGTCGTTACCAGCCCCGTAGAGATATGGACCCGGTGACTCTGCAGGAGCTGGCGGACTCCATTCGTCAGCAGGGTGTCATGCAGCCGGTCGTTGTTCGCCCCATTGCCGAGGGTCGCTACGAACTGATTGCCGGTGAACGTCGCTGGCGGGCCACCCAGATGGCCGAGCTGGACAGTATTCCAGCCATTATCCGCGATGTGCCGGACGAAGCCGCCATTGCCATGGCGCTGATCGAGAACATCCAGCGCGAAAACCTCAATCCCATTGAAGAAGCCTTTGCCCTGCAGCGTCTCCAGGATGAGTTCGGCCTGACCCAGGCCCAGGTGGCAGAAGCCGTGGGTAAAAGCCGTACCACCATCACCAACCTGTTGCGCCTGATCGGCCTGACCGAAGACGTCCGCCTGATGCTGGAACACGGCGACCTGGAAATGGGCCACGGCCGCGCCATGCTGACGTTGCAGCCGGAACAGCAGATGCAGGTGGCCAAGCAGGTGGTGGCGAAATCCCTGTCGGTTCGTCAGACTGAAGCCCTGGTTCGCCGCGTTCAGCAGGAAACGCCAGATCGCCAAAAGCCGCGAGGCGAAGTGGATCCCAACATCCGTGCGCTGCAGGACGACCTTGCCGAGCGACTGGGTGCCCGGGTATCCATCGATCACGGCCAGCGTGGCAAGGGCAAGCTGGTCATTCAGTACAGTTCCCTGGATGAGCTGGATGGGATTTTGGGCCATATCAAGTAAAACGTCTTATTTTTCTACACCTCTGGTTCACCTACGAAAGACCATTTCATCAGTTGCACACAACATGTAGTGGTGCGCAACTGAGTAGTCGCCTATTTGTGTCTGAAAAGCCGTAAGGTCAGGAATTCTGCTGTTTCTCGCCGGTTCGACAGGGGCTGGTATTGTTGATTCGTGCACATTGAACACATATAATCTGCGGCGCTCGTATCGGTGTATTTGCTTATTTTTTAAACGGCACCGAACCAAGGCACCGTATTCACGGGAAAAACATGACGAAGGCAGCTCCTGGCGGTATCAGCCGTCCGCCCATCGCACGATGGTTTGTAATAGAAAGTGTGGTACTTGTCTTCGTGAGCCTGGCGTTCCTTTTTCGTGGTCAGGTTTCCGGTTATTCAGCGCTTCTGGGCGGACTTATTTTTTTACTGCCCCACGGTTACTTTGCGCTCAAGGCATTCCGCTACTCCGGCGCGCGGTCTGCCAGGAAGATCATGAGTTCTTTTTATCAGGGTGAGGCCGGCAAGCTCATCCTGTGCGCCATCCTCTTCACGATGGTGTTCAAATGGATTCAGCCGCTTGATATTGCGGCACTTTTTTTAACATTTGCGATCATGCTGGTCACCAACTGGTTGACACCGCTTCTGGCGGGCAGCAATACGCAGCGAAATTAACTGGACCTGGGAACCCGTTATGGCAGGAAGTGCATCCGAATATATTCAGCATCACCTCCAGAACCTTACCTACGGTAAGCTGCCGGCAGGCTATGAGCGTGCCGACGGAACCGTAATCGAAGAAAGCACCTGGACCATGGCGCACACCGCCGCCGAAGCCTCCGATATGGGCTTTTGGGCAGTGCACGTGGACTCACTGGGCTGGGCCGTAGGTTTGGGTCTGATTTTCCTGATCCTGTTCCGTATGGCGGCCAAGCGTGCTACGTCCGGCCAGCCTGGCGGGCTGCAGAACTTCGTTGAAGTCATGATCGAATTTGTCGATACCAGCGTGAAGGAAACCTTCCACGGCAGAAACAAGGTTATCGCTCCCCTTGCCCTGACTATCTTCTGCTGGGTATTCCTGATGAACCTGATGGACCTGGTGCCGGTAGATTTCCTGCCGCAGCTGTTCCACCTGATGGGTCTGGAATACATGAAGGTCGTTCCGACCACAGACGTCAACGTCACGCTGGGCATGTCCCTGTCGGTCTTTGCGCTGATCATCTACTACAGCGTGAAAGTGAAAGGCGTGGGTGGCTTCCTGGGTGAGCTGACCCTGCATCCGTTTTCATCCGACAACCTGTTCCTGAAGGTCCTGCTGATCCCGGTGAACCTGTTGCTGGAAGGCGTGAGTCTGTTGGCCAAGCCGATTTCACTGGCACTGCGTCTGTTCGGTAACCTCTACGCCGGCGAGCTGATCTTTATCCTGATTGCACTGCTGCCGCTGTGGGCACAGTGGACACTGTCTGTACCCTGGGCGATCTTCCACATTCTGATCATTACCCTGCAGGCATTCATCTTTATGATGCTGACCATCGTGTACCTGAGCATGGCTCACGAGGACAATCACTGACCGGGCAGCACTAAGCCGTAGTTTTTAACCCTTAACCATTAAACTGAAAACCTAAACTGAAAACTGGGAGTTATCATGGAAACTGTAGTTGGAATGACCGCGATTGCCGTTGCACTGCTGATCGGCCTGGGTGCCCTGGGTACTGCGATTGGCTTTGGTATCCTCGGTGGCAAGTTCCTGGAAGGCGCTGCGCGTCAGCCGGAAATGACCCCGATGCTGCAGGTTAAAATGTTCATCGTTGCAGGTCTGCTGGACGCCGTAACCATGATCGGTGTTGGTATCGCTCTGTTCTTCACTTTCGCCAACCCGTTTGTCGGCCAGATCGCCGGTTAATCGAGTCGCCAGAGCCGGGGGTTCACCCCGGTCAGATGATTCTTAACAAAACAGGCGAGAGGTGAAGACGTGAACATTAATTTGACGATGATTGGTCAAGCCATCGCGTTCTTTATCTTTGTCGTCTTCTGCATGAAGTACGTTTGGCCGCCGATTATGGCTGCCCTGCAGGAGCGTCAAAAGAAGATCGCTGACGGACTGGCTGCCTCAGACCGCGCAACGCGCGATCTGGAACTGGCTCAGGAAAAGTCAGCTCAGGAACTGCGTGAAGCCAAGCAGCAAGCCGCTGGCCTTATTGAACAGGCCAACAAGCGCGCTGCCCAAATTGTGGAAGCATCCAAGGATGACGCCCGCAAGGAAGGCCAGAAGCTGATTGAGCAGGCCAAGGCCGAAATTGAACAGGAGCGTAATCAGGCTCGTGATGCTCTGCGCGCGGAAGTTGCCGCCATTGCAATCGCTGGTGCTGAGAAGATCCTGGAAACCTCTGTCGATGCCTCCAAGCACAACGATATGTTGGAAAAAATGGCGGCAGAACTTTAAACGACGAGGTTCATCATGGCAGAACTGAGAACGCTGGCCCGTCCATACGCAAAAGCAGCATTCAAGGCCGCCCAGGAGCACGAGCAACTGGCTGAGTGGTCCCAGGTGCTGACGATTGCCGGACAGGTCACCGCGAACAAAAGCATTCGACAGCTTCTCGCGAATCCGGGTCTGGAAGAGCAGAAGAAGGCGGAACTGATTCTGGAGGTCGCTGAAGATGGCGTCACCGAGCAGGTTCGCAACTTCTTCGCGGTACTGGCTGAAAACCGCCGGCTGACTCTTCTTCCCGAGATTTCAGCGCTCTTCAACACATACCGGGCTGATCTGGAGCGCACTGTTGATATCGAAGTTACCGCAGCCTTCGAGCTGACGGACGAACAGCAACAGAAGCTCGCCCAGGCACTCTCGACCAAACTTGAGCGAAAAGTGTCACTCGCAGCGTCAATGGACAAGTCTCTGATTGGCGGGGCGATCATTCGCACCGGCGATCTGGTCATTGACGCCTCTGTACGCGGAAAGCTGACCAAGCTGGCCGACGCTCTGGGCTCCTGATTTCAGCACAAGGTTTGAGGATATTGGCATGCAGCAACTGAATCCATCCGAGATCAGTGACATCATCAAGAAGAGAATCGAAAAGCTCGATATCTCTTCCGAAGCGAAAAACGAAGGTACCATCCTGTCGGTTTCCGACGGTATCGTACTGGTCCACGGTCTTGCCGACGTTATGTACGGTGAGATGATTGAATTTGCCAACGGCACATTCGGCATGGCTCTGAACCTGGAGCGTGATTCCGTAGGTGCGGTTGTTCTGGGTGACTACGAAGGTCTGGCAGAAGGCCAGAAGGTTCGTTGTACCGGTCGTATCCTGGAAGTTCCGGTGGGTCCGGAACTGATGGGCCGCGTTGTCGACGGTCTGGGTAACCCGATCGACGGCAAGGGTGACCTGGGCACCGATCTGACCTCTCCGGTCGAGAAAGTCGCGCCTGGCGTTATCGCTCGTCAGTCCGTTGACGAGCCGGTACAGACCGGTCTGAAAACGATCGACACCATGGTGCCGATCGGTCGCGGTCAGCGTGAGCTGATCATCGGCGACCGTCAGATTGGTAAGACCGCTGTCGCCATCGACGCGATCATCAACCAGAAAGACTCCGGCATCAAGTGTATCTACGTTGCCGTCGGCCAGAAGCAATCTTCCATTGCTGCCGTTGTGCGTAAGCTGGAAGAGCATGGCGCCATGGACCACACCATTGTGGTTGCCGCCGGCGCTGCCGATCCTGCGTCCATGCAGTTCCTGGCACCGTACGCCGGTACCTCCATGGGTGAATACTTCCGTGACCGTGGTGAAGACGCCCTGATCATCTATGATGATCTGTCCAAGCAGGCTGTGGCTTACCGCCAGATTTCCCTGCTGCTGCGTCGTCCGCCGGGCCGTGAAGCCTATCCGGGTGACGTTTTCTACCTGCACTCACGTCTGCTGGAGCGCGCCTCCCGCGTGAACGCCGAGTACGTTGAGAAGCTGACCAACGGTGAAGTGAAAGGCGAGACCGGTTCCCTGACCGCGCTGCCGATCATCGAAACCCAGGCCGGTGACGTATCCGCGTTCGTACCGACCAACGTTATCTCGATCACTGATGGTCAGATCTTCCTGGAAACCAACCTGTTCAACTCCGGTATCCGTCCGGCGATGAACGCCGGTGTCTCCGTATCCCGGGTTGGTGGTTCCGCCCAGACCAAGATCATGAAGAAGCTTGGCGGTAACATCCGTCTGGCCCTGGCCCAGTATCGTGAACTGGCCGCTTTCGCCCAGTTCGCTTCCGATCTCGACGAAGCGACACGTCAGCAGCTTGAGCACGGTCAGCGTGTTACGGAACTCATGAAGCAGAACCAGTACAGCCCGATGTCAGTGGCTGAAATGGGTACGGTTCTGTTTGCAGCCAACGAAGGCTTCCTGGACGACGTTGATGTTGAGAAAGTAGTTAGTTTTGAAGCGCAGATGCTCGACTGGATGCGCTCCGAACAGAAAGAACTTCTCGACAAGATCAACGAGAAAGGCGATTACAACGACGAAATCGCTGCCGGCCTGAAAGCTGCACTTGAGAAATTCAAGACCACTCAGAGCTGGTAATAAATGGGCCTGCAACGCGTTGCAGGCCGATTTTTGAGCAACGAGTGTCTAACTTGAGAAGGCAGTGAGTTATGGCCGTCGGCAAAGAAATACGTAACCAGATTTCAAGCATCAAGAGCACGCAGAAGATCACCAGCGCCATGGAAATGGTGGCGGCGAGCAAAATGCGCAAGGCTCAGGAACGCATGAAGGCGACTCGCCCTTATGCCGAAAAGATGCGTCAGGTTATCGGGCACATTGCCAAGGCAAACGTTCAGTACAAGCATCCGTTTATGGTTGAGCGCGAAGTGAAGCGTGTTGGCTATATCGTGGTGTCGACTGACCGTGGCCTGTGTGGTGGTCTGAACATCAACCTGTTCAAAGCGCTTGTCCGTGACATGCGAGCGTGGAAAGAGAAAGGAGTAGAGGCTGATCTGTGCGCCATCGGACAGAAAGGTTCTTCTTTCTTCAAGAGCTACGGCGGTAACGTCGTTGCGGCGCTGACCCATCTGGGGGACAGCCCGAGCTCTGACAAACTCATCGGCAACGTCAAAGTCATGCTGGATGCGTTCTCGGAAGGCAAGATCGATCGTCTGTATCTGGTCAGCAACGAGTTCGAAAATACCATGACTCAGACCCCTCAGGTCGAGCAGATTCTGCCGCTGCCTCCGGGGGAAGACGAGGAAGAGATCAAGAACCAGTGGGATTATCTCTACGAGCCCGATGCCAGGCAGATCCTCGATGGCCTTCTGCCACGTTACATTGAATCCCAGGTGTACCAGGGTGTGGTAGAAAATCTGGCATGTGAACAGGCAGCCCGGATGATTGCCATGAAGAGCGCAACTGATAACGCCGGTGGCATCATCGACGAGCTTCAGCTGGCTTACAACAAGGCACGTCAGGCAGCCATCACCCAAGAGATTTCGGAGATTGTGAGCGGCGCGGCTTCGGTCTGATCCCGCCAGCAATCCAACTGGTTTTATTGACTATCAAGATAACGAGGAACCGAGCATGAGTAGCGGACAAATCGTTCAGATCATTGGCGCGGTTATCGACGTGGAATTCCCACGTGACTCCGTACCCAACGTGTATGACGCACTGCTGCTTGAAGGTGGCGAAACAACTCTGGAAGTCCAGCAGCAGCTGGGTGACGGCATTGTTCGTACCATCGCCATGGGCAGCACCGAAGGCCTGAAGCGTGGCCTGAAAGCAGAGAATACCGGCAAGGCAATTTCGGTACCGGTTGGTACCCAGACCCTGGGCCGTATCATGGATGTTCTGGGTCGTCCCATCGACGAACAGGGCGAGATCGGCGAAGAAGAGCGCTGGGCTATCCACCGCAAGGCCCCCGGCTATGCGGACCAGGCTGCCTCAGCTGACCTGCTGGAAACCGGCATCAAGGTTATCGACCTGATCTGCCCGTTCGCCAAGGGTGGTAAGGTTGGTCTGTTCGGTGGCGCCGGTGTTGGTAAGACCGTTAACATGATGGAACTTATCAACAACATCGCCAAAGAACACTCCGGTCTGTCTGTATTCGCCGGCGTAGGTGAGCGTACTCGTGAGGGTAACGACTTCTACTACGAGATGAAGGACTCCAACGTACTGGACAAGGTTGCGATGGTATACGGGCAGATGAACGAGCCTCCCGGAAACCGTCTGCGTGTGGCCCTGACTGGCCTCACCATGGCCGAAAAGTTCCGTGACGAAGGTCGTGACGTCCTGTTGTTCGTTGACAACATCTACCGTTACACCCTGGCGGGTACCGAGGTATCTGCACTGCTGGGCCGTATGCCTTCCGCGGTAGGTTACCAGCCGACTCTGGCTCAGGAGATGGGCGAGCTGCAGGAGCGTATTACCTCCACCAAGACTGGCTCCATCACGTCTATCCAGGCGGTCTACGTACCGGCGGATGACTTGACTGACCCGTCTCCGGCGACCACGTTCTCGCACCTGGATGCCACCGTAGTACTGAGCCGTGACATCGCCTCCAAGGGTATTTACCCGGCGATTGATCCGCTGGATTCCACCTCTCGTCAGCTGGATCCGCTGGTTATCGGTCATGAGCATTATGAAGTGGCCCGTGGCGTGCAGACGAACCTGCAGCGCTATAAGGAGCTGAAAGACATCATCGCCATCCTGGGTATGGACGAACTGTCAGAAGAAGACAAGCTGACCGTAGCCCGTGCCCGTAAGATCGAGCGTTTTCTGTCCCAGCCGTTCCACGTTGCTGAAGTATTCACCGGTTCTCCCGGTAAATACGTTTCCCTGAAGGAAACCATCAGCAGCTTTAAGGGCATCCTCAACGGTGACTATGATGATATGCCCGAGCAGGCATTCTACATGGTTGGTACTATTGAGGAAGCGGTCGAGAAAGCGAAGGAAATGAAGAGCAAGGCGAAGAAGTAATCTGAGCCTGAGCGCTTTTTTCCGGATCGATCAAAGAGGCAACTGACATGGGTATGACCGTGCATTGTGATGTGGTAAGTGCCGAAACAAAGATCTATTCCGGATTGGTAGAAATGCTGATCGCAGCGGGCTCTGAAGGTGACCTGGGTATTAGCCCGGGCCACACGCCGCTGCTGACCCAGCTGAAGCCTGGTCCCGTTCGGATCATCAAGCAGGGCGGTGAGGAAGAGATTCTTTACGTGTCCGGCGGATATCTGGAGGTCCAGCCCAATCTGGTGACTTTGTTGGCTGATACCGCGGTTCGTGCAAAGGATGTGGACGAAGCTGCCGCACTCGAAGCTCAGAAAGAAGCCGAGAAAGCACTTGCCGACAAGACCGGTGAATTCGAGTTCTCCCGTGCCGCTGCAGAGCTGGCCGAAGCTGTTGCCCAGCTTCGTACGATCCAGCAGCTGCGCAATAAAATGCGCTAAGCAGTCGGATTTCGGGATTACCGAACACCAGAGCCGCATCCTGAGTGGCTGGAGGACCAACGCCTGGCGTTGGAACTCCGGTCGCAAGGGGTGCGGCTTTTTTATTTTTCAATGAAGACAATCAACCGACCGGGAGCCTGACGTTTCCATGAGCCCGCTACACGTTGTCATTCTGGCCGCTGGCCAGGGTTCAAGAATGAAATCCGCCCTGCCCAAGGTGCTCCACGCCGTGGCTGGTCTCCCTATGCTCCATCATGTCATCGCGACGGCCCGTCAGCTTGAGGCCGAGCAGATTCATGCGGTGATCGGCCATGGTGCTGATCAGGTCAAGGCCGCTACCTCGGAACAACCGGTTAACTGGGTGCTGCAGCAGGAGCAGCTGGGCACCGGCCACGCGGTGGCCCAGGCGTTACCGGACCTGCCGGATGACGCCCGGGTACTGGTACTTTACGGGGATGTACCTCTGACTGGAGCGGGCACCCTGGAGGCACTCGTGTCGCAGATCGATAATGACACTCTGGGTCTGTTGACGGTTACCCTGGATAACCCCCAGGGCTATGGCCGAATCATCCGTGACGATGAGGGCAAGGTGACGTCCATTGTCGAACAGAAGGACGCCAGTGAGGTCCAACAACAGATCCGCGAGGTCAATACCGGCATTCTGGCGGTATCGGCCCGGCGCCTGAAGGACTGGTTGCCTCAGCTCTCCAATCGCAACGCCCAGGGCGAGTATTATCTGACCGATATCATCGCCATGGCCGTGGAGCACGGCATGCGGGTTGCGGTTTCCCAGCCTGGGAATGCCTTCGAAGTGCAGGGCGTCAATAATCGCCTGCAACTGGCGGAACTGGAACGCTGGTTTCAACGTCGGGAAGCAGAACGCCTGATGACAGAAGGGGCAACACTCGCTGATCCCGCTCGCATCGATGTGCGTGGCAATCTGTCCATTGGCAATGACATCCTGATTGACGTCAACGTGGTGTTTGAAGGTGAAGTGGAGTTGGCAGACGGTGTCTCAATCGGCCCGGGTTGTGTGATCCGTGACGCGAAGATTGCCGCCGGCGCCCAGATCAAGGCCCATTCGGTAATCGAAGGCGCCGAGATCGGCGCTAATGCCCAGATTGGTCCGTTCGCTCGCCTGCGCCCCGGCACTCGTCTGGCTGACGATACCAAGGTGGGTAACTTCGTTGAGACCAAAAAAACGATTGTCGGGCAGGGCAGTAAGATTAATCACCTCAGTTACGTGGGTGATGCCTCACTGGGCCGTAATGTGAATGTGGGTGCAGGGACCATCACCTGCAATTATGATGGTGTTAACAAACATCAGACGGTGATCGGGGATGGTGTGTTTGTCGGCTCCAACACCTCGTTGGTGGCGCCAGTGACGGTTGCGGAAGGCGCCACGATCGGTGCCGGTTCCACCATTACCCGTGATGTGTCTGATCGTGAACTGGCGGTAGCCAGGGGGCGTCAGCGCAACATTGCAGACTGGGACCGACCAGTCAAAAAGTCCTGATTGGCCCGTAACACAGCTAATTATCCGACAGGTGAATAAAACATGTGTGGCATTGTAGGTGCGGTATCGGAACGTGAGGTCCAGGGCATTCTTCTGGAAGGCCTGCGCCGGCTAGAGTACCGGGGATACGACTCCGCTGGAATGGCGGTCATGGATGGCGGCAATGTCGTGCAGCGTGCCAGGGAAGTGGGCAAGGTTGCAGCACTTGCGGACGCCATCGGGGCAAAGGTCCTGGAAGGCGCCGTGGGTATTGCCCATACCCGCTGGGCAACCCATGGTGAGCCTTCCAGACTGAATGCACACCCACATATGTCCGGTGACAAGCTGGCCATTGTCCACAACGGAATTATCGAAAACTATCAGGACCTGCGGGATGAACTCAAGGCTGAGGGGTTCGAGTTCACTTCCCAGACCGACACCGAAGTGGTCGCCCACCTGATCGAAAAGCATTACCGCGAGCAGAGCAATTTGAAGGATGCGGTTAAATCCGCCATTGGTCGCCTGCGGGGCGCCTATGCCCTGGCGGTGATCCATGCCGATGAGCCCGATCACCTGGTGGTCTGTCGTGAAGGCAGCCCACTGGTGATCGGCGTGGGCATTGGCGAGAATTTCATTGCCTCCGATCAGCTGGCGCTGTTGCCCGTTACCGACCGTTTCATGTTCCTGGAAGAGGGCGACATTGCCGATATCCGTCGTGACCGTGTCGAGATTCATGACCGTGAAGGCAACATCGTCGAGCGTCCGGTTACGCGCTTTGAGCACGGCGCCGATTCTGCCGACAAAGGCGAATACCGCCACTTCATGCTCAAGGAAATCCATGAGCAGCCACGGGTGATCAAGGCCACCATGGAAGGTCGTCTGACCGACACCAGCGTGCTGGAACAGGCGTTGGGCACCTCGGCAGGAAAACTGCTTGAGAACGTCCGCCACGTCCAGATCATTGCCTGCGGCACCAGTTTCCACGCTGGTATGGTGGCGCGTTACTGGATTGAGGATCTGGCCGGGGTACCCTGCTCTGTCGAAGTGGCGTCCGAATTCCGCTACCGCAAGCATGTGATCCAACCCGATACCTTGTTCCTGTGCATCTCCCAGTCTGGTGAAACCGCCGATACCCTGGCCGCGCTGAGACAGGCCAAGAAAGCGGGTTTCCGCGCCGCGCTGGCCATCTGTAACGTGCCGGGCAGCTCCCTGGTCCGGGAATCCGATCTGGTGATCATGACCCAGGCCGGCCCAGAGATCGGTGTCGCCTCCACCAAGGCGTTCACTACCCAATTGACGGCACTGCTGATCTTTACGCTGGCATTGGCGCGCCACAACGGACTGTCCACTGAAGCCGAAGCAGAGATCGTGGAAGCCATTCACCTGTTGCCGGGTCAGGTCGACCAGGTACTGGCACTGGATGGTGAAATTGCGGAAATGTCCCGGGCGTTCATGGACAAACACCACAGCCTGTTCCTTGGACGTGGCTCACAGTTTCCGGTGGCTCTGGAGGGTGCGCTGAAGCTGAAGGAAATCTCCTATATCCACGCCGAAGCCTATCCTGCCGGTGAGCTCAAACACGGCCCGCTGGCGCTGGTGGACAGTGAAATGCCGGTGGTCACCGTGGCGCCCAACAACGACCTCCTGGAAAAACTGAAATCCAACCTGGAGGAAGTCCGCGCCCGTGGTGGTGAACTGTTCGTGTTCGCCGACAAGGTCGCCGATGTGAAGGCCCAGGATGGCATCCACGTGATGCAGCTGCCTTCGGTGCACCCGATCACCGCGCCGATCGTCTACACAGTTCCGCTCCAGCTGCTGTCCTATCATGTGGCGGTACTGAAGGGTACGGATGTGGATCAGCCGCGAAACCTGGCGAAGAGTGTGACGGTGGAATAAACGACGGCCTGATTGACAACCAAAAAAACCAGCACCCGGTATATGACAGTAAAGTTGTTGTAATGCCGAGTTATTTGCTACTTTCTAGGGCAGTCTGTTATTGGTGACAGAATAAATGTGTCAGCGGGAGAGACTGAGTCGCACAATCGTGTGATCAGCGCCGAAGGAGCAACTGCCCCGGAAACTCTCAGGCAAAAGGACCGCTGACATGAAGACTTTCCGAAGAGCTGTCGACGACTGCGTCAGTCGGCACACCGAAGGAGCAAACCGCCGGTTTCATTGAAACGGTGCGTGAATCTCTCAGGTTCCGTGACGGAAGGGGTGCTTCCTGCCCTCAGGCCAGGAAGGTAACCCTGGACGCGTCCCGGAAAGTGCCCTGGAGATTGTCATGAAGAGAATTGCAGTTATTGGCGGCGGTATCACCGGTATCACCACGGCTTATTCGCTGGCCAAACGTGGCCTGGATGTGACCGTTTACGAAAAGCACCGTTACGCGGCGATGGAAACCTCGTTCGCCAACGGGGGCCAGTTGTCAGCCTCCAATGCGGAGGTCTGGAATAACTGGCAAACGGTCATCAAGGGCATCAAATGGATGTCCCGTCGCGATGCGCCGCTTCTGGTCAATCCCAAACCGTCCTGGCACAAATTGAGCTGGTTTGCCGAGTTCATCGCTGCGATTCCCCAGTACGAAAAGAACACCACGGAAACCGCCCGTCTGGCGATTGCCGCCCGTGAGCATCTATTTAATTGGGCTCAGGAAGAAGGCATCGATTTCGACCTGAAGAAACAGGGCATCCTGCACATCTATCGGGACAAGGCGGGCTTCGACCACGCTGCCAACGTCTCGAAACTGCTGGCCGCCGGCGGTCTGGAGCGTCGAGCAGTGACTCCGGACGAAATGCGCGCTATTGAACCCACGCTGGCGGGCACCTATTACGGCGGTTTCTATACCGAGAGCGATTCCACCGGTGATATCCACAAATTCACCAACGGTCTGGCCGATGCGATCCTGCGCCTTGGGGTCAGAACCTGTTACGGACACACGGTCACCGAACTGAGCGCGGATCAGAACCATGCCTGGGTGACAGCCGATGATGGGGAACAGCAGAACCGGGATACGTTTGATGGCGTGGTCATTTGTGCCGGCGTGGGTAGCCGGTCGCTGGCGGCAAAGTTGGGAGACCGGGTCAATATCTATCCGGTCAAAGGCTACTCCATCACCGTTGAGCTCGACGACGAGGACTCCCGGAAATCAGCGCCAACGGTCAGCCTGCTGGACGATGCCACCAAGATCGTGACCAGTCGGCTCGGTGATGGTCGTTTCCGCGTTGCCGGTACCGCGGAATTCAGTGGCTACAATCGCGATATCCGGGATGACCGGATCCAGCCACTTACCCGCTGGGTCGAGCAGTGTTTCCCGGGGGTCTGTACCCGACGCGTGGTGCCGTGGGCGGGGTTGCGTCCGATGCTGCCCAATATGATGCCGCGCGTCGGGGCGGGTCGCCTGCCTACGGTGTTCTACAACACCGGTCACGGTCATCTGGGCTGGACCCTGTCTGCGATTACCGCCCAAATGCTGGCGGATTCGGTTGAAAGGACGTCGTCAACCAGGCCCTGACGACGGCCGCTGTTACTGGAGCAGCGACAGACCGAGGGTAAGCGTGTGGTGGGCGGTCGTGCCTCCTTGCTTACCCCCAATGAGATTTTCTGGTACTATTCGCGCCCTTAAAACAACACGCGCACCCGGAAACCTGTTCCATGCCCGCCCCCGACAACAACGTTCTGATGATCACTCCGCCCTAGCGTTGGGCTGACCTGTGCTGCTGGTTAACTACGACCAATGGTGGGGATTTTTACCACCTGTGGGTGACTGACCGGTACACAAATATCAAGGAAGATGCGGCGTGCCTGTCGCATTATCGTTATCGCCCGATCACTCAGAAGATTTTGTAATGCCTAATTCTGTTATCTCAGGTTTCACCCACAACTTTCTTGGCAAGGCGCCTGTCTGGTACAAGCAGGTCATCCTGCTGTTTCTTGCCATCAACCCCATCTCATTCTATGTGTTTGGTCCTGGCGTCACGGGCTGGCTGTTGATCGCCGAATTCATCTTTACCCTGGCGATGGCGCTGAAATGTTACCCGCTGCTGCCCGGTGGCCTGTTGGCAGTAGAGGCCCTGCTGATAGGCCTTACCACGCCTGATGCGGTGTATATGGAAGTACTTACTAACTTCCCCGTCATCCTGTTGTTGATGTTCATGGTGGCCGGCATCTACTTCATGAAGGAGCTGCTGCTGGTGACCTTCACCCAGATCCTGGTGGGGGTCCGGTCCAAATCGGCGCTGTCGCTGTTGTTCTGTGGTGCAGCAGCTCTGTTATCTGCATTTCTCGATGCGTTGACGGTCACGGCGGTGATTATCAGCGTGGCGGTGGGCTTCTTTTCGGTGTACCACAAGGTGGCATCCGGCAAGGGCTACCAGCACAAGGACCACAACGCCAACAGCGATGACGATGTGATCGAACTGCACCGGGAAGACCTGGAAAACTTCCGCGCCTTCCTGCGCAGTCTGTTGATGCACGGAGCCATCGGTACCGCGCTGGGTGGCGTTGCCACCATGGTGGGTGAGCCCCAGAACCTGCTGATTGCCAAAGTGGTGGGCTGGGATTTCGCCAGCTTCTTCATGCACATGGCACCGGTGAGTATTCCGGTTCTGTTTGCAGGTCTGACCACCTGCTGGCTGCTGGAGAAGCTGCGCTGGTTTGGTTATGGCGGTCGCCTGCCCAAACCGGTACGTCGTGTGCTGGAAGAGTTTGCCGACAACGAGCGTAATAAGCGCACTAAAGCCGATCAGGCCGCCCTGTGGATTCAGGCCCTGGCGGCGCTGATCCTGGTGGTGGGGCTGGCGTTCCATCTTGCAGAAGTCGGCCTCATCGGCCTGCTGGTGATCATTCTGATTACGTCGTTCACCGGCATCACCGATGAACACCAGATCGGCAAGGCGTTTCAGGAATCCCTGCCGTTCACCTCGCTGCTGGTGGTGTTCTTCGCTATCGTGGCGGTGATCCACGAACAGCACCTGTTCAAACCCATTATCGAATATGTGCTGTCGCTGCCGATGGAGCAGCAGCCGGGCATGTTCTTTATCGCCAATGGCTTGCTGTCGATGATCAGTGACAACGTGTTCGTTGCCACCGTGTACATCAGTGAGATCAAGCAGGCGCTGGATGCGGGTAGCATCAGCTACGACCACTTCCAGACCCTGGCCATTGCCATCAACACCGGCACCAACCTGCCGAGTGTGGCAACCCCCAACGGACAGGCTGCATTCCTGTTCCTGCTGACTTCCGCCATTGCTCCCCTGGTCCGGCTTTCCTACGGCCGGATGGTGATCATGGCCTTCCCTTATACCATCGTTATGGGCGCCGTCGGCCTGTTCATGGTTATTAACCACATCTGAACATTACGGCTTTATACTCCCCGTCGGGCTTATGGCCGGGCGGGGATGCCGTCGTTTTGCAGTTTTTAATTGACCGGATATTTTTATGATCAAATCGTTGAAAGACAATTGGTTCTCCAATGTTCGCGGTGACCTGCTGGCGGGCATCGTAGTGGCACTGGCGCTGATTCCCGAGGCCATCGCCTTTTCCATTATTGCGGGTGTGGACCCCAAGGTTGGTCTGTACGCATCCTTCTGTATTGCCGTCATCATCGCGTTTGTAGGCGGCCGCCCGGGCATGATTTCCGCGGCTACCGGCGCCATGGCGCTGCTGATGGTGACCCTGGTGAAAGAACACGGCCTGGAATACCTGTTGGCCGCGACCCTGTTAACCGGTGTGTTCCAGATTGGTGCCGGCTACCTGAAGCTGGGCGGGCTGATGCGCTTTGTGTCCCGCTCCGTGGTCACCGGCTTCGTCAACGCCCTGGCGATCCTGATCTTCATGGCCCAGCTGCCGGAACTGACCAACGTCACCTGGCACGTCTACGCCATGACCGCCGCCGGCCTGTGCGTCATCTACCTGTTTCCGCTGGTTCCGGTGGTGGGCAAGATCCTGCCATCACCGCTGATCTGTATTGTCGGTCTGACGGCGGTGGCCATTGTTCTGAATCTGGACATCCGTACCGTCGGCGATATGGGCGAACTGCCGGATACTTTGCCGATTTTCCTTTGGCCGGACGTGCCGCTGAATCTGGAAACGCTGATGATTATTCTGCCGTATTCCCTGGCTCTGGCCGTGGTTGGCCTACTGGAGTCGATGATGACCGCCACCATCGTGGACGATCTCACCGATACCTCCAGTGACCGCAACCGCGAGTGCAAGGGCCAGGGCATCGCCAACATCGGTTCCGGCCTGCTCGGTGGCATGGCGGGCTGCGCGATGATTGGTCAGTCCATCATCAACGTCAAATCGGGCGGTCGTACCCGTCTGTCCACACTGACCGCCGGCGCTTTCCTGCTGGTCATGGTGTTGGTACTGGATGCCTGGCTGGTACAGATTCCCATGGCGGCGCTGGTGGCGGTGATGATCATGGTGTCCATCGGTACGTTCTCCTGGGATTCCATCCGCAACCTGAAGGAGCACCCACTGTCCACCAACATCGTGATGGTGGTGACGGTAATTGTCGTGGTTGCGACCCATAACCTGGCGTTCGGTGTGCTCGCCGGCGTGTTGTTGGCGGCGCTGTTCTTTGCCAACAAGATCGGCCACTTCATGATTGTCAGCTCCGATCTGGATGAAGCCAGTGAAACCCGTACCTATCGTGTGGTAGGTCAGGTGTTCTTCAGCTCTTCCGAGAAATTCACCGCCTCATTCGATTTCAAGGAAGCGGTGGATAAGGTGGTGATCGACCTCAGCCGCGCTCACTTCTGGGATATCACGGCCGTGGGTGCCCTCGACAAGGTGGTCATCAAGTTCCGGCGTGAAGGTGCGGATGTCGAGGTCATCGGTCTCAATGAGGCCAGCGCCACCATCGTTGACCGATTCGGTGTACACGACAAGCCGGATGCAGTTGACCAGCTGATGGGGCACTGATATGACTACTGATTATTCTCAAGGCGGGGCCGATACAAACCCGCATAATGACAACAAGAACCAGAACCAAGGTAGTGAGGTAACGATGACCCGGATCGTAGGATGTATCGATGGTTCCAGAGCGGCATCGGCAGTGTGTGACTATGCGGCATGGGCCAGCCAGCGTATGGCAGCCCCGCTGACCTTGTTCCACGTTCTGGACCAGGAGCGGTATCCGGCTGAAACCGATCTTGCTGGCAACATCGGCCTGGGTAGTCGGGAACACCTGATGGAGGAGCTGGCGGAACTGGACCAGAAGCGTAGCAAACTCGCGCTGGAGCAGGGCCATCATATGCTTAACGCCGCCGAGGAACGGGTGAAGTCCCATGGTGTTGAGGATGTGATCAAGCGCCAGCGCCACGGTGACCTGACCGATTCCCTGCTGGCCATCGAAAACGAAACCCGCCTGCTGGTGATGGGCCTGCACGGGGAAACCAGCACCGAGCGCGATGTGCACATTGGCAGCCAGCTGGAAACGGTGATCCGCAGTGTACACCGTCCGATCATGCTGGTGCCGGACGACTACTCGGAGCCCCGCAGTGCCATGTTGGCGTTCGACGGTTCCGAGACTGCCTTCAACGGTGTAGAGCTCTTGGCCAACAGTCCGGTGTTCAAGGGCTTCCCGCTGCATCTGGTGATGATCGGCCCGGACACCAACGACCGCTGGGAACAACTGAAAAAGGCCGAGCGCATGCTGGCGGATCTGGGCTGCGAAGTGCATCTGGCCATTCGTGCCGGCGATGTGGAGAAAACCCTGCACGCCTACCAGGAAGAGCACGACGTTGATCTGCTGGTAATGGGCGCTTATGGCCATTCCCGGATCCGCCAGTTCCTGGTGGGCAGCACCACAACCAATATGCTGAAAACCGCGAAAAAGCCCTTGGTGATTCTGCGCTAGGAGTACTGGTTATCGTACTTGGCTGGTCGGGTCTGCTAATCTTCAGGGAATTCGCCTAGAAAGTGATGGTCTCTATGGGCAGACGGTGGTGCCGGTTAGTCATGGGGAGGGCAATGGCCACTGTGGTGGTGGGGGTTGCCCTGATGGTGACAGGGGGAGTCCAGGCGGACGAAAGTCGACCTGTGCTGCGGATCGCGTATGCGGAATTCCCTCCCATTGAGTACCGCGACGCCGATGGCGAGGCAGCCGGGCTGTTTGTCGAACTGACACGCAAGGTGGCCGAGGAAGCCGGCTACACGCCGGACTTTCTCTACTTACCGGTGGGGCGAATCTACCTCTATATGAAAACCGGAGAGATTGATGTCTGGCCGGGGATGACCGGTATCCCCTCTCTCAGGGAAGATGTCCTGGAAAGCTGGGTGAGACCAATCCCTGTGCAACTCAGCGCCTGGTATGTGGAGGGTACGCCACCGCTGGCCCACCTTGATGACCTCCGGGGAAAGACATTGATAGTCATCGGTGGCTATACCTACGGTGGTTTGCTGCAGAAACTGCAAATCCACGAAGAGGTTCGGATCAGCGAGGCACCCCATCATCGGGCCGGCATTGATATGTTAAAACGTCAGCGGGGTGATTATCTGCTCGATTATCGAGAGCCGGTCCTTGATATCCTGAACCAACCCTCGGACCGGGTTCTGAGAGATTCCGAAGTACGCACACGTCACGCTGCCTGGCTATATTCTCTGGCCAATCCCCGGGCGAGCCTCCTGCGGGAGGAGTTTGACGATGCCTATCAACGGCTCGCTGAGCGCGGCGAAGTGCCCCCTGCGAGGGAGCTCGAAAAGGGCGTTTTCATTATTCCCGGTTTCCCGGAAGACCTCCCGCGTTAATTCACGGGTTCAGTTCGAGATCGCCGTACCAGGCGGTGGCTGACTCCCCGGTGTTGTCTGAGTCTGACATGATGGCCACGCCCCGCAGACGTGGCGGCTCCTCGCCGAACGCCTCCCGATAATCGGCCACAATATCCCGCTCCACGGTCACCCATTCCCCGACCTTATCCTCACCAGAGGTGACCGCAATCATCATGGTTTCCTCGGCGTAAGGGTTGGCCACGGTTTTCCCCCTCGCAAGCTGGTTGGCCCAGATGTAGTTGATGGCATTGCCCGGTAGCTCTTCGCCAAACAGGGCTTCCACAGTCTTGCGTTTGGCACGCTCGAACCAGCCGGCCTTGTCCGGTTCGAATTCGAATGCCACATAGATGCGGGCAGGGTAGTCGTCACCGGACTTCTGGCGGGCATCCCCTTTTTCAAACGTGTTGGACACCTTCCATCGCCATCGCAGGATCAGCGAATCCCCGGGTGCCACGTTCAGGCGCGCAATCAGGCCCGAGGCACTGTTGCTGGTTTGCGCCTCAACCACCTGGGTACCGTCTTCCTCAATCAGGCGGTAGGTGGTGTGGCGATCGATCTTCGGAAATTCCAGAGGCTCCCAGCCATCGTCCAGATTGGTCATTTGCGAAAACGGTTTGATGGTGGTGTCTGCTACGACCGCCCCGCTGGCGAGCAGCAATGCCGCCCCCAGAAACAGGGCTTTCAGTGAATCCGGCTTTCTCATATTCAACATCCTTTGATGAACCCTTGGCCTGTGTCGTTGACAACGGCAGTCCTGAAAAGTGCCTTGTTGCCGTGGCATTTCGTGTATATAGTGTTCGTATCCTTGGTCATATACCAGATGTAGTGTTTATTTTGTAAACACTTCCACGGTATCGGGAATCCGGTGAGACTCCGGAACTGACGCGCAGCGGTATTGGGGAACGAGCGTGGCACCATGACACTGGCAATCGCCGGGAAGTCGCCACGCAAGGCCGAACCACACGGTTCACGCCCCTGAGTCCGAAGACCTGCCAGGGAAAACAACTGCACCTTCGCGTTCATAAGGTGAGCAGGTCGGATCAGGTACATACCCGTGGCCCCGTAGGTCGGATTAGCGCAGCGTAATCCGACATCATTGGCTGCTGCCTCCCCGATTCTCTGCCTACGCGAAGGACAAGCAAACCAACGCGTATTCAGGAGAACCGACATGTCCACCGCCACTGCGGCACACCCCCCGGCCGATACTTCCCGACCAGACGATACCGCTTCCCTTCAGGTAATTAAACGCAACGGCACCCTCGTTGGATTCAATCCGGCGAAAATCAGCGTGGCCGTCACCAAGGCCTTCCTGGCTGTGGAAGGCGATAAAGCCGCCGGCTCGGCGCACATTCACGATGCCGTGCAACGGGTCACCGAGCAGGTGATACACGCCATCAGCCGGCGCTTGAAAGCCGGTGGCAAGGTGCATATCGAAGACATCCAGGACCAGGTGGAACTGGCGCTGATGCGGGCCGAAGAGCAGAAAGTTGCCCGCGCCTACGTACTGTACCGGGAAGAACACGCCCGTGAACGGGCCCGCCACGCGCCGATGGAAGCGCACCCGCACCTGACCGTCAAGCAGGCCAATGGCGACACCGTGCCGCTGGACCTGGGCCTGATGAAACTCCAGGTGGAACAGGCCGCCGCCGGGCTGGAAGGCATTGATGGCGAATCCCTGGTGGAAGACGCCTTGCGTAACCTCTATGACGGCATCGCCGAGGAAGACGTGCTGTCAGCGCTGGTGATGACCGCCCGTGGTCGCATCGAACAGGAACCGGACTACAGCTCTGTGACCGCGAGGCTTCTGCTGGAACAGCTGCGCATGGAAACCGCCACAGCGCTGGAGCTGCCCCGCAGCCTGCCGCTGGCGGAGATTTATCCCCAGGCCCTGAATGCCTTTATCGAGGCCGGCATCCACTACGAATTGCTGGACGAGGCCCTGGCCGCGTTCGACCTCGAGCGCCTGGGCGCGGCCATCAAGCCGGAACAGGACCTGCAATTTGGTTTCCTCGGCCTGCAGACCCTGTACGACCGTTATTTCCTGCACTGGAACGACGCCCGCCTGGAGTTGCCCCAGGTGTTCTTCATGCGCGTGGCCATGGGCCTGGCACTGCGGGAAGACAACCCCAACGAACGCGCCATCGAGTTCTACAACCTGCTGTCGTCCTTCGACTACATGGCGTCCACACCGACGCTGTTCAACAGCGGTACCCGCCATTCCCAGCTGTCCTCCTGCTACCTCACCACCGTGGGTGATGACCTGGAAGGCATCTACGGCGCCATCCGCGACAACGCCATGCTGTCCAAATGGGCCGGCGGCCTGGGCAACGATTGGACGCCAGTGCGCGCGCTGGGCTCCCACATCAAGGGCACCAACGGTAAAAGCCAGGGCGTGGTGCCATTCCTGAAAGTGGTCAACGATACCGCCGTGGCGGTGAACCAGGGCGGCAAGCGCAAGGGCGCGGTATGCGCCTATCTGGAAAGCTGGCACCTGGACATTGAGGAGTTCCTGGAACTGCGCAAGAACCCCGGCGACGAGCGCCGCCGCACCCACGACATGAACACCGCCAACTGGGTGCCGGACCTGTTGATCGAACGCATGCGCGAGGACCGGGACTGGACCCTGTTCTCCCCCAGCGATGTGCCGGACCTGCACGACCTGTACGGCAACGCCTTCCGCGAACGCTACGAGCATTACGAGGCATTGGCAGAGCAGGGCAGGATCACAATGTTCAAGAAAATCCCTGCCAAACAGCTCTGGCGCAAGATGCTCACCGTGCTGTTCGAGACCGGCCACCCGTGGATCACCTTCAAGGATCCGTGCAACCTGCGTTCACCGCAACAGCATCAGGGCGTGGTGCACAGCTCCAACCTGTGCACCGAAATTACCCTCAACACCAGTGCCGATGAAATCGCCGTGTGTAACCTGGGCTCGGTGAATCTGGCGGCCCATATCCGCGATGGTGAGCTGGACGTACAACGCCTGGAACAAACCGTATCCACCGCCGTGCGCATGCTCGATAACGTCATTGATATCAACTTCTACGCCGTGCCCCAGGCCCGTAACTCCAACCTCCAGCACCGGCCGGTAGGTCTGGGACTGATGGGCTTCCAGGATGCCCTCTATCAACTAGGCCTGCCGTACACCAGCCCGGAAGCGGTGGAGTTTGCCGATGTCGCCATGGAACAGCTCAGCTACTTCGCCATCCGCGCCTCCGCCACTCTCGCCGGCGAACGCGGTGCCTATGAGACCTACGAAGGTTCCCTGTGGCACCAGGGTACCCTGCCCATCGACTCCATCAACCTGCTGAAAGAGGCCCGGCGCGAAGGGGACCTGTCCGTGAACACCAACGCCCGGCTGGACTGGGCGCCGGTACGGGAACTGATCGCGAAGAACGGCATGCGCAACAGTAACGTCATGGCCATCGCGCCTACGGCCACCATCTCCAACATCGTGGGTGTATCCCAGTCCATCGAGCCGGCGTATCAGAACCTGTTCGTGAAATCGAACCTGTCCGGCGAGTTCACCGTGGTCAATCCGTCACTGGTTCGCGACCTCAAGGCCGAAGGCCTGTGGGACAACGTGATGGTCAACGACCTTAAATACTTCGACGGCAGCGTGCAGCAGATTGACCGCATACCCGATGAACTCAAGGCCCGCTACGCCACGGCTTTCGAGATTGACCCAAGATGGTTGGTGGAAGCCGCCGCAAGGCGCCAGAAATGGCTCGACCAGGCCCAGAGCCTCAACCTCTACATGGCTGAACCCAGCGGTAAGAAGCTGGATGCGCTGTACCAGCTGGCCTGGGAACGCGGCCTGAAAACCACCTACTACCTGCGCTCCCTGGGTGCCACCGGCGCCGAAAAAACTGCCCCCGTCGCCGCGTCGCAACCCCAGGTCTGCAGCATCGACGAGCCTGACTGCGAAGCCTGCCAATAATACCGGAGATCAATCATGCTGAACTGGGACGACGAACCAAACACCCAAACCCGGCCGGCCACTGTCGAAGGCCCGGCCCCCGTCAACGTCGACGACAAACGGGTGATCAACGGCGAGACCGACATCAACCAACTGGCGCCGTTCAAGTACCCCTGGGCCTGGGAGTATTTCATGAACGCCAACAAGAACCACTGGACCCCGCTGGACGTCAACATGGCCCAGGACGTCCACGATTACCACCACCGCCTGACCGCGCCAGAAAAGCACGTGTACGAGAACGTGCTGGCGTATCTCACCACCTCCGACATTCTGGCCATGCGTAACATCGGCCTGGCGGTGATGGAGAAAATGAGCGCCCCGGAACTGCAGATCTACCAGGCGCGGCAGGTGTACGAGGAAGCCATGCACACCTGGGCCTACCAGCACTGCATCGAAACCCTCAACCTGGACCAGAGCGAAATCTACAACCGCTACCGCGTGGTGCCCGCCATCAACGGCAAGATCCAGATGGCCAACCGCCGCCTGGACGCCGCCATGCGTTCCGACATGAACCTGCACAACAAGGACGACCTGCAGGAATTCATCATGTCCTACCTGTTCTTCGCCGCGGTATTCGAGGGTGCCTGGTTCTACAACGGCTTCAGCCCCATCTTTGCCCTGCAACGTCGCGGCCTGATGCGCGGCACCGCCGAACAGCTGCAGTACATCCTGCGGGATGAAGCCATGCACTTCTCCTTCGGCCTGAAAGTGGTGAACCAGATCCTGGAAGAGGAAAACATCACCCTCGACCCGAAAGCTGTACGGGATATGTGGGACGAATCCGAAGCCGCGGAAACCGCCTACTCGAACTACATCCTTCGCGACCCGATCCTGGGCTACTCCGCCGAGTACCACAGCGAACAGTTCCGCTTCGTAGCCAATCGCCGGGCCAGAACGGTAGGCCTGGAAGAGCCATTCCCGGGGGCGAGGAACGTCTCGCCCTGGCTGGACGAGCAGGCCACCATGCGCAAGGAAAAGAACTTCTTCGAGACGCGGGTGATTGAGTATCAGACAGGGGCGCAGTTGGAGTGGTAAGGACTCACTGACCCTCAGGCCATAGGACTGCGGACCCCGGCAAAACCCTGCCCCAGAACATGGGTGTAGATCTGGGTAGTTCGCAGGTCAGCATGGCCAAGCAGATCCTGCGCGGTGCGGATGTCGTTGCCGCGTTTGAGTAACTCGGTGGCGACGGGAAACTTTTCCCAGGTTGTCGGTACTGAGTGATGGCGATGAAAACAGCCATTGCCACTCTAGGGTATTGCCTGCGTTAGGGTATTTCCTGGCCAAAGCATACTGTAATCCCCCAGGAATCATTGAACCACTACACATTGACAGTTTCATCAGCGATCCGGGTCTGAGCTTATTACCCTTCTTGGGATTTTTTTTCGGTTTGCTCAGGCTTTTTTTCCTCAGGTTTCTGGTCGCCGAGAATACGTGTGGCGGGACAAATTCGGAACATCGGGCATTTTGTGCAGCTGACAGCTGCGGCAATAGGGCAAAGGGTCATCGTTTCTCTTTCAGTATTGGGTGTTTAGGGCATGGTAGTCCTCGTGGATACAATACGGAAATAAATAGTGCACGAAGCACAAATGTTGGCCTAAGCAGAGGGCTCTGTGCGGGTAGTTTGCACTTAACCTTATCGGTTGAAAGTGTGATAGTTGGCAAGATTGGCCGGGCCGGGGAATCGAAAGGCGCTTGCAATGGGCTGCCCGCAAGGTTTAATTGCCGTAGAGCGGCTATATTCCGGCCATCCAATAACTGACTGTTGTGTTTGAAAGGAGTCTGGACAGGGCCAGCTAGAAACTAAGGGTGAACATGGGGGAATTGAGATATCAAGTACCTTTGGGTTGTTATTTTTCTTTCGGTTTTAATCTGGTCCGGGATCAGTCCCAAGGATCAGCTGACCTGGTTCCTGGAGGTGCTGCCAGCTTTGGTGGCGGCTGTGCTGCTGGTGGTGACCTATCGCTCTTTCCACCTGACCACCCTGTTATACGGTTTGATTCTGGTGCACTGCATCATTCTCATGGTGGGTGGGCATTATACCTACGCTGAAGTGCCCCTGTTCGATGGCTTGTGGGGTGCAGAGAGAAACAATTACGACAAGGTGGGGCATTTTTTCCAGGGTTTTGTACCGGCACTGGTGGCAAGGGAGGTCCTGATACGTAAAAGGGTTGTCAACGGCAGTGGTTGGCGGAGTTTTATCATCATTGCAATCTGCCTGGGTTGCAGTGCGTTCTATGAGTTGATTGAATGGTGGGTTGCCCTGGTCAGTGGTGAGGATGCCGAAGCATTCCCTGGTACCCAGGGTTATATCTGGGACACCCAGTCTGATATGGGGTTAGCGTTGCTCGGTGCTTGTGTTTCGTTGTTGTTGCTGTCAGCAATCCACAATTGGCAGCTCCTGAAGGTGGATCCATCATTGGCCGGCGGACGCTGGTAAAGGGTGCCCTTTGGTTAGGAGAAAACCTCTTTTTTCAGGATCCTGGCTTGCGCCAGTATGCCCATGGATTGTTCAGAGCTTAAATGAATTGCAAAAACAATCAGTTATTCTAAAGAATACGTAGGAATTGAATCAAAGATGTCAGGATTCACATTTAATGAAAAACAATGGGTATTAGTCAAATATGCCCAGGCAATTGTACGACCTCTCAGTGGAGCTTGCATATTGTTCGGCTTCACTGTTCTAGCCGGCTATTTTGGATCTATAGAAATTCTATACAGGCCATTTGCGAATGGTCCCGCAACAAATCCATTGACGGCAATGTGTATAATCGTTATCGGATTAGGACTTCGAAAGAGAAATGATAAAAAACAAGATGAATGGTTGCAAAAGGCCTGCGCTCTTTTCGTAATAATTATGGCATCGTCCAAAATTATTGATGTAATTTTCAGCACAAATATTTCTTCGCTCATAACCCCCTTTCAGGAACAGGTTATGAGCGAGCTGGAAGTGGGAAAAAGTAATAGCATGGGGTTGAACTCTGCCATTATGTTTCTTTGCCTTGCTATCTGCTTGGGGTTATATGGCTTTCAACGGCTCATCAGTTCGCAATTTTTCGCTTTCTTGGCCTTGGCTTTACCAACCATCTCTTTTACTGGCTATGCCTATAATCTAGAAAAATTTCATGGTCAAATGTCAATACTAACAGCAACGACTGGCTTCGCACTCGCCATCTCTGCTCTGAGTATGACAGCACATATCGGAGGCTTGAGGGCATTCCTGAGCCCATATCTTGGCGGAACAATTGCAAGGTCACAAACCTTCTTAGGTTATATGGTTCCCTCTTTGCTGGGATTTCTTTTAGTTAAGACGCTTAGTTCAAGAGAAGGAAGCTTATTTGGCCTCTTCGTAGTAACCATATGTTGGTTCATGATTTTAATGATCATTCTATCCGCAATCTACCAGGAAAAAATAGATCATGAGCGTCGTAAAGGCGAACAATTACTTGCCAAGGCAGCACTGAGTGATCCATTGACAGGGCTGTCGAATCGTAGAAATTTTCTTAAATTTGCACAAGAAGAGATTAGACGTGTTGCCCGTAATGAAAACGAATTTTGGCTTTTGATTATAGACGTTGATCATTTTAAGAAAATTAATGATAGTGCTGGTCATGATATGGGGGATCAGGTGCTTGTCATATTAAGCGAAGATCTGAAAAAATCAGTCCGTGATGTCGATCTGGTTAGCCGAATAGGTGGCGAGGAATTCTCAATCATTCTGGTTGATAGTAGCAAACAGGGAACAGAACGTGTCGCAGAGAACGTTCGAATGAATATCCAAAAAATCAGGATTGAGGGATGGACAGACATAAATGGGCCGATTACTGCTTCAATTGGGTGCGCAAAAAACGATGGAAGCTACACGATGGAGGAAACTATTAAATTTGCGGACGAAGCCTTATACAAAGCAAAAGAAAATGGCCGTAATCAAGTCGTCTTTGCTGATAAAATTGAATAGTGAAAAGGTGAATTCAGATAATAACTGCAGCATTTTGGCGTAATCCGGTAGAGGCTCTCATAACACATGTCGGGGCTCTCTAATGCGGTTCTCAACCACGGCCACTAACCAAGAAAATTACGTAAAATACTGGGATGCCAGTCACTCCTTGATGGGCTGTGAAAGAATCCACAGGCTCAGCAAAGTCAGTCCGACCATGGCAATGGTCAACAGAATTTGAGAGCGCGCAGCGCGCCGGGCATCTTCGAACAGCTGGAGTGCGCGCCAATGTGCAACCAGCATGGAAAGCGCGTGCCTCGCGATCAATGCCATGAAGGCTACCCACCAGATGTGTCTTGCGCTGATACCGATGGACCAGTTTCGCGTACCGACGAAGGCTCGCTCGAGCTGACCAATCGTGAGCGTGCCGCCGGTCAGCGCCTGCATCAGCACGATCAATAGCCAGTAGGCACCGTAGAAGGCGGTGTAATTGCCCCAAGGTGTTCACGGCGTGGGCCTTGAGCATGGCCAGTAAGGGTTCCGGCCGGGCTTTGATTTCCTTGTGCAGCAGTACCTCGCCTTCCAGCTTAGCGGGCAACCGCTGGGCTGGGGAGAAGGCTCAATCAGTATCAAGTGCGGTCAAGGGACGCTCCCAACGTTGCGCCCCTGCCGCTAGCGTTGAGGCTGTAGAAAAACTCAAAAATGCCGCAGCGGTTTGATAGGATCAGGCAAACGGACAAGGAGTCGTCGGGTGCCCAAAGCCAAACCCCGTTTTAGGCCGTATAACCCCGACCAGAACGCCATGGTCGTGATCAACTACCAGGACCAGCTTCAACCCGGCACCTTCGAACACGCGGTGCACTACCTGATCGAGCACAAGCTGGACCTGTCGGTATTCCTTCCCAAGTATCGCAACGAAGACACCGGTCGGCTGGCCTACGATCCGGCCATCCTGCTGAAGATCATCCTGTTTGCGTATTCCAGGGGCATCACCTCCAGCCGCGAGAGGCAGTGGTGCTGCGAGACCAACATCACCTGAAGGAACATTACGAGCGGGGCGAGGCGGAAACCGAAGCAGCGCTGGACCGGGATATCCGCCGGGCAAAGACCATCCTCTCACTGATGAAGCCATGAATAAAGTGGACCGCTTCCTAAAGACGAACCGCCCACGGATGGGCCGGGGAAAGCGGAACAAGGAAGTGAAGAGCAACATCACCGATAACGAAAGCGCCAAGATGACCACCAGCAAGGGCACGATCCAGGGCTATAACGGCGTGGCCACGGTGGACAGGAAACACCAGATCATCATCGACGCCCAGGCCTTTGGCGAAGGGCAGGAACACCACACCCTGCAACCGGTACTGGAGAGCGTGGAACACCGCTTCAAGAAGCTGGGTATCGCTGACAGCATTTATCAGCAAGGCGCTGTGATCACCGCCGATACCGGCTTTGCCAACGAAGCGAACATGAAGTACCTGCACGAACGGCAGATCAACGGCTACGTGCCAGACAACCGGTTCCGCAGCCGGGATCCGAAGTTCCAGAACCAGAAAGACAAGTACGGCAAGCGCCATCAGAACCTGCCGGACAAAGGGTGGAAAGATACGATCCCGGCGAGTGAATTCCAGTTCGATCCGGTGAACCTGACCTTCGTCTGCCCGACCGGCGAAGCGCTCACCTACCGGGGGCAGCGAGAAGCCGAGAATGGCAAGATCCGGGTGCACTTCGAAGGTCGGTTGTTGCAATGCCGGCACTGCCCCAAGAAGCGCCAATGCATGCAGAACCCTGCGTCAGCTAACCATCGAAATGGTTCTGGCCGACAGGTG
>NZ_KE007325.1:145278-212484 GCF_000397065.2 Marinobacter lipolyticus SM19 | reverse complement strand
GAGAACAAGCGCCTGCCCAACTACACCGACTGGATGAAGCACCGTGTGGATAGCCAACAGGGCAAGGAGATATACAGTCACCGCATGTCGGTGGTAGAGCCGGTGTTCGGTAACATTGGTACCACCAAGTGGCTGAACCGCTTCAGCCTACAAGGCAAGAAGAAGGTACAGGGCCAGTGGCAGCTATACTGCCTGGTGCACAATATTGAGAAGCTGGCGAATTACGGACAGTTGGCGGCGTGATACTGGGGGCAGAAGGCCGGAAAGGTGGCCCCTGGATGCCAGCAATACCGGCACTGGAAGCGGCAAGGAGTCGAAATGACTCGCTGAACACCGGAATCGGAATCATCGGTCAGTTGATGGCCGCGACAAAATTTCAGGAACCAGGCGGTGGGAACGGCTCGGAATTGGGTTTTTCTACAGCCTCGTTAGCAATTCAGCTAGTCCTCCTGTATCTTGAAGTACGACCAAAAAAGGTATAATTTCTACTCATGGATGAGTTTGAATTCGACGAAAGTAAAAGCCAAGCGAACCTGGACAAGCACGGTATCGATTTCGTGGCTGCCCAAGAGCTGTGGAGCGATCCGTATCTGCTGGAAGTCCGCGCAAAAGCAGAGGGCGAGCCAAGGTTTTTGCTGATCGGCAAGATTGGTGAAAAGCACTGGTCAGCTGTCGTCACACACAGGGAAGGTCGTACTCGCCTGATTTCAGTCAGGCGTTCCCGCAGGAAGGAGGTTGAGCTCTATGAAAGCTAAAGACTTCGATAAGAAATTTGAGGCAGGTCAGGAAGATATTGTGGAAGACCTGGACCTGTCCACTGCTCGCCGCGTTAATCAAGAACAAAAGCGAATCAACGTCGATTTCCCGGCTTGGGTTGTCGAGTCGTTGGATCGTGAGGCTGCGCGCTATGGCGTTACCCGCCAATCAATCATCAAAGTGTGGCTGGTAGAGCGTCTTCAGCAAGAATCTGCTAACAAGTAGTTGCAGTTCGTTCCGGCCCTGACGGGTCTCCACCGGACCGGTTTTCCAGCGTGGTTGCGCCTTCAAACCGGCCGCTGAACAACGGCGTGATTAATCAAAAAGGAGTGCAGTTCTAGTCAAACTGCGTGCCTTTCTGGATGAACTCGATGCTGTAGCCGTTGGGGTCTTCCACAAACGCCAGTATGGTTTTGCCGTGTTTCATGGGGCCAGCTTCGCGGGTCACCCGGTAACCCAGTTTTCGAGCCCGTTCGCAGGCTTGCGCAGCGTTGTCCACTTCAATGGCGACATGGCCATATTGGTCACCAAGGGTGTAGTCGGTCTGGTCCCAATTCCAGGTCAACTCCAGTGCTGCTGCCTCGGTCTCCGGGGCATAGCCAACAAACGCCAGCGTAAAGCGTCCGTCGGGGTATTCTTTCTGCCGTAGCAGATGCATGCCGAGCGCCTCGGTATAAAAACGAAGTGATTCTTCCAGATTGATAACTCTCAACATGGTATGCAGTACACGCATGATGATGCTCCTGTTTCTCGTCGTGGGCTTTTACCCCCGGACTGCCCTGCAGGTCCGGGGGCAGAGGGCTGATGGTTTTATTTTTCAAGATAGCCTTTGAAAATAAAATTCGGCCCTTGGGCATAGCTATCCACCATTTCATAAAACTGTTTGATGGTTTCATTCTGGCAATGCTGCTGGAAGGCCTCGGCGCTTTCGTAGACTTCGTCCAGGTAAAAGCGATTCGGGTTGTTTTCATCACGGATCACTTCAAAGCGCAGTGTGCCGGGCTCGTTTTCCAGTGAGCCGTTGGCGTCAAAGAGCGCCGCTTTGGCGAAATCGTCGCGTTTGGCGGGGGGGATATCGAACTGAACCAGTACGTGGTAACTCATGGTGGAACTCCTGAGAGGTTGCTCTGATTTGTGGTGCGTGGTTTTTAAGCACGGAGACAGGTTAAATACATCCTGATATCATTAAAAGTAATTAAATCTCTTCTTTATGGACACCAAAAGTGAACAATATAAAGCTGAATCAGCTCCGTCACTTCCGGGCGGTGGTGGAGCAGGGGTCGGTGGCTCAGGCTGCCAAAACCCTGTTCTGTGTTCCCTCTAACGTGACGGCAAGGATCAGGGAATTGGAGGAAGTGCTTGGCACCGTGCTGTTCCACCGAGAAGGAAAAAGGCTGGTGCTGACTCCCAATGGGCGGCGTTTTTATGGGGAGGCGGTCAGCATTATCCAACGGGTTGATCATGCTGCTGGGCTATTTGATGAAAAACAGGCGCAATGGGAGATGTATCTTGGCGCGCTTGATGTGAGCCTCTTCGATTTTCTGCCTGCTCGGCTGCCGAAGTTCCGTGTGCAGTATCCACAGGTAAAACTGGATATCTGCTGCAGGCCTTCATCGGAGCTGGAGGCTGCAGTACTGGCTGGCGAAATGGACCTTGTGATTACGGACGGCCCGATTGAGCATCCATTACTGGAAAGCTGCCCGGCATACCGGGAAAGGATGTGTCTGATCACACCGCTCAACCGGGGAGGGCCTGGTGATGCGATGACGGACCTTGATATATTCGGGTTCGGCACAAATTGCTCATACCGGGTCAGGATGGATGAATGGGCCCTCCAGCAGGGTGTGGGCTCCGGCCGAAGCATTCGTGTCGAGTCTTACCACGTTATCTTTCAGTATGTGAAAGCCGGCCTGGGGCTTTCCTGGTTTCCATTGTCCATGCTGAATCAGATTGATCCGGGTAACACCGTAGAGCGTTATGAGATGGGGGATAGTGAGCTGTTCTTTGTCTGGCGGCGTGGCCGGGAACAGCCGGAAATATCCACCTTCATGGATTTTTTTATGGGTCAGGAGAGCTGACTCACCAGGGACGTGTTCTCGGCATGATATGCCCCCGTGGCTCACCCCCAAGATTTCTCTGGCTGCTATCTTTAGGGTCAGGGTGTGGTTCCTGATCCGGGGCCGCCCAACATCTGAAAGGGGGTACGCCATGACATACGATCTTCTGGATGAAAGTGGACAGATTCTTCGTGAGGCCGGACGTCTCGGTCAGATTGATCCCAATGTGATGGAATATCTTGCCGCACCCGGGCGCGTGGTGTCGTTTCGAATTCCACTGAAGATGGACGACGGCAGCTTTCGCGTCTTCGACGCCCATCGTGTCCGTTATAACGATGCTCTGGGTCCGAGTCGTGATGGGACACGTATTTCTGCCCATCTCGACCTTGATGAGGGGAAATCGCTGGCACTGATTATGGCGATCAAACATGCGGCTGGCCGGATTCCCGCCGGTGGGGGCAAGGGCGGCATTGTGGCTGACCCGCGTGAACTGAGTGATCGGGAATTGCAGTCTCTTTGCCGGGCCTACATTCGAAACCTGCGCCCCCGTGGTCCGGCTTACGATGTGCCCGGTGCGGATATCGGCACGGGGCTGCAAGCCATGAGCTGGATGCTTGACGAGTATGAATCTGTCACCGGCTACCATGAGCCGACAGCGGTCAATGACAAACCCCCCCATCCTTGGTGGATCGCTGGGGGGGTATGAGGCAACCGGCAGCGGTGTTTTCGACGTATTTCGGGAAGCTGCGGAGCTGCATGGCGTTGATATTGAAAGTGCCCGTGTCGCTGTTCAGGGCTTTGGCCAGGTCGGGTCGGTAGCGGCAAGTCTGTTCTACGAAGCCGGTTGTGATGTGGTGGCGGTGAGTGATAGCCGTGGCGGCGTCTATGCGAACAACGGGCTCGATATTCCCGGGCTGTTGGCGCACAAGCAGACCACGGGGAAAGTCGCAGACTTTAGGGGCAGCCAGCCTTTAACCAGCGCAGAGATGCTGGAATGTGACTGTGATGTGCTGGTACCTGCGTCAGTTCAGGGCGTCATTACCGCTGACAATGCCGACAGGATCAGGGCCCGGATGGTGGTAGAGGCCGCCAATGCCCCAGTCACGGTCGCCGCCGATGAGATGCTACTGGAAAAAGGGGTGATCGTCGTACCGGATGTACTGGCCAACGCCGGTAGTGTGCATTTATGCCAAATGGAACGTAGCCAGGGGCTCTCCGATTATTACTGGGATATCGATACGATTAACCGCATGCGACAGGAGCGGTTGACCAGAAGCTACCGCGAAGCATTGAACACGGCAGCTGAATACCAAGTAAAATCAATCCGGCTGGGTGCATGGATTAATGCACTTAAACGGATTGAAGAGGCGATGCACATGCGCGGCTGGTGTTAGTCGGGTAAGGTCCCGGTCAGGCCGGTTATCTCAAGGAGTACTTCTGGGCATGAGTGACGAAGTTGTGGAAAACGATTTGATACATTGCATTTACTGCAATGCCGGCACCGTCAGGTTCAGTGAGGCAGATATGGTGTCCCTCCTCGAAAAAGCCAGGGAAGCGAATTCTGCGTTAGGCGTTACCGGAATGTTGTTGTACGAGGAAGGGTCGTTCTTTCAAGTGTTGGAAGGCCCGGCTGAGAGTGTCGATGCGTTGTACGAAAAGATCTTCAGGGATAAGAGGCATCGCCGGATCACCAAGATTATCAGAGAGTCCATTGAGGCCAGAAACTTCTCGGAGTGGACGATGGGGTACGCTGGTGTCACCCGACAGGATTTAAAGGAGATAGAGGGGCTGAACGACTTCTTCTATACCAAAAAGTGTTTCACGGAGCTGGATCCGGGCAGAGCTAAAAAGTTACTTGAGGCGTTCAAGGATGGTAACTGGCGTGCCTCATTGAGATAACAAACAGTCCGCGCGGTCACGGCATGTTCCGGCAGGGCTGTGGCGACAGTTGCCAGTGCGGCGGATGTCCGGACCCTGGCAGGGTGCCATTGCTCTGGCGGATGGCGCGATAGACTTGCCCCTCGTGAAGGACCTGGTCACCGACGTTGTAGCTCCCGGCGAAGGACCACGTCGGGGGTTCCGGGCAGTTGACCTTGGCTGTGCCCGACGTTTGTGGCTGCTTGTCTTCGATCCGTGGTGTTTTCTGGGACTGCTGGTCCGGTGGGGTGGTGGCATCTGGGCGTGGTGCTGACTCGTCCTGGTCTGCGGTACACGCGGGAGGCGCTTCAAGGCGTTGCCAGGCGAACGCCCCCTGTCCCGGTTCACGGCCTTCGTGGCGTTCCTGAGAGCGGTACCAGTCGCCGCGATAGAAGGTGACTGCACCACGGGCATAATAGCGGGTCGGTACCCAACCGTTTTCCGATTCGGAGCATGCCGGCGTCGCGAGGGCAGACATGACAGCCATCGGAGAGGCCAGGAGGGTAGCCAGGACCAGGCCGGTTAACCATCGGTTTGTCATTTTGAGGTGATTCCCGCTTTGGCTGCCCGGGCCGCGTGCAGCTTCTTGTAGCTGTCAATCAGCCGCAGGTGCTTGTCCAGGCCTTCCAGTTGCGTATTGGTCGGGGTCAGGCCGTGGAACCGGACCTCGCCACTGACTGAACCCACCACGGCGTTCATGGTCTCGTCCCCGAACATGCGCCGGAAGTTGGTCAGGTAGTCGTCCAGCGTCATCTCGTCATCGAGGGTGACTTCCAGCACTGCCTGTACTGCCTGGTAAAACAGCCCACGTTCGACGGTGTTGTCGTTGAATTGCAGGAACATGTCGACAAATTCGAGCGCTTCCTCGTGCCACTGCAGGGCAAGGCAGATCAGGATTTTCAGCTCGAGGATGGTGAGCTGACCCCACACGGTATTCTCGTCAAACTCCACGCCGATCAGGGTGATGATCGTCATGTAGTTGTCGAGCTGGCTGGCTTCCAGGCGCTCCACCAGATCGGCCAGTTGCTCATCGCTCAGGCGGTGCAGGTTGAGGATGTCTTCCCGGTAGTTCAGGGCCATGTTGGTGTTATCCATGATCAGATCCTCGACCGGATACACCTCGGAATAACCCGGCACCAGAATACGGCAGACCGGTGCGCCCAATTCCTCATAAACGGCCACGTAGACTTCCTTGCCCATGTCCGCGAGGATGCTGAACAGTCCATCGGCTTCTTCCGCGTTGGTGCCGGAGAAATCCCACTCGCAGAAATCGTAGTTGGATCTGGCACTGAAGAAACGCCAAGACACCACGCCGGTGGAATCAATAAAGTGTTCAACGAAGTTGTTGGGCTCGGTGACCGCCAGACTGTTGAAGGTGGGAGCCGGTACGTCGTTCAGACCCTCGAAGCTGCGGCCCTGGAGCAGTTCCGTCAGGCTGCGTTCCAGCGCCACTTCAAAGCTCGGGTGGGCGCCGAAGGAGGCAAACACGCCGCCGGTTCTCGGGTTCATCAGCGTCACGCACATCACCGGGAACTGGCCGCCAAGGGAGGCGTCTTTCACCAGGGTCGGGAAGCCCTGGGCTTCCAGGGCTTCGATGCCCTCGAGAATGTCCGGGTATTTCTCCAGTACTTCCCGGGGCACATCCGGCAGAGCCACTTCTTCTTCGATGATCTGCTTCTTCACCGCCCGCTCGAAGATTTCCGACAGGCACTGTACCTGTGCTTCGTCCAGGGTGTTGCCGGCACTCATGCCGTTGCTGAGGTACAGGTTCTCGATCAGGTTGGAGGGAAAGTACACCACTTCGCCGTCGGACTGGCGCACGAAGGGCAGGGAGCAGATACCGCGGTCACGCCGGCCGGAGTTGGTGTCAATCAGGTGGGAGCCACAGAGCTCCCCCTCGGGGTTGTAGATGGCGAGGCAGTGGTCATCCAGAATACCCTCGGGCAGCTCGTCGTCCGGGCCGGGTTTGAACCATTGCTCGTTGGGATAATGCACAAACTCGCTGTTGGCGATCTCTTCGCCGAAGAACTGGTCGTTGTAGAAGAAGTTGCAGTTCAGGCGCTCAATGAATTCGCCCAATGCCGAACACAGTGCGCTTTCCTTGGTGGCACCCTTGCCGTTGGTAAAGCACATGGGCGAGGCGGCATCGCGGATGTGCAGCGACCACACGTGGGGCACGATATTGCGCCAGGAAGCGATCTCGATTTTCATGCCCAGGTCTTCAAGGATGCCGGTCATGTTGGCGATGGTCTGCTCCAGCGGCAGGTCCTTACCGACAATGTAAGTACTCGCTTCGCCTTCCGGCGGCGCCATCAGAAGGGCCTGGGCGTCCTCGTCGAGATTCTCGACGACTTCAATCTGGAATTCGGGACCGGTCTGCACCACTTTTTTTACGGTGCAGCGATCGATCGAGCGCAGGATGCCCTGGCGGTCCTTTTCGGAAATGTCTTCCGGTAGCTCCACCTCAATTCTGAATATCTGGTTGTAGCGGTTTTCCGGGTCGACAATGTTGTTTTGCGACAGGCGGATGTTTTCCGTCGGAATATCCCGCGCCTTGCAGTAAACCCGCACAAAGTAAGCCGCACAGAGTGCCGATGACGCCAGGAAATAGTCGAACGGGCTGGGCGCCGAGCCATCGCCCTTGTAGCGAATGGGCTGGTCGGTAGTGACGGTGAAATCATCAAACTTGGCTTCAAGTCGAAGATTTTCCAGAAAGTTAACTTTGATTTCCATGAACAGGGTACCGCGTTTGCAGAATTGAGCGGGCTATCAGAAGCCGGTTGCCATTATCCAGCTTTTGCCGCCCCACGTCTTCCCTACCAGATCAATCGCACCAGGATCGCTGCTACCATCACCAGGGTCAGCCACTTGATCCATTGTGCGCCTCGGACTCCCATGTTCACCCGGACCGCCACCACCGCGCCGGCCATATTTCCGAGCGCCAGCACCAGCCCCATGCCCCAGAGCACCTGATCGTTGAGGGCAAAGATCGCCAGGGCAGGCAGGGTGTAGATCAGAATGACAAAAACCTTGATCACATTCACCTGGGGCAGGTCGATCTTCAGCATGCGATAGAGCACCACAACGAACAGCGCCCCGACGCCGACCTGAATAAAACCACCGTAGAGACCAATCAGGAAAAGCGCGAGGTATTCGGGAATGCCCAGCCGCTCCGGCGTTAAGGGGCGGGTATCGAGCCGGGGCTGTGGCAGCAGCATGAAAATGGCGGCGCCAATCATGGCGGTAATCAGCACGCCTTCGAAGATCGGCCGGGGAATCCATGTGGCTGTCCAGGCACCAATGAGGGCCCCTGCCACCGCCGGGATGGACAGGCGGATGCTGACCGCCAGATTGCTGTGGCCCGCCCGCAAGAATGTGCCCACAGCGGTGATGCTCTGCAGGGTGATCGCTACCCGGTTGGTGCCGTTGGCAACCGGGGCGGGCAGCCCCAGAAACATCAGCAGCGGCAGCGTCAGCATCGACCCGCCGGAGGACAGCACGTTGATAAACCCCGCCACCCCGCCAATGGCCACCAGGGCCAGGATTTCCATCAGGCTCATGAGCAGTCGATCATGCCGTGGCCGGGTGCGTCATACCCATACCGCGCCGGGCACTCCAGACCAACAATGCCAGGAAGATAACCAAACCGGCCAGGTCGACCCAGATCATGCCATGGGGCCATAACATCAACGCACCTACGGGGAACATCAGAAGTCGCAGCCACCAGGTCAGCCGATGTTCCAGGTACCCCTCCATACCCGCTACGATCGCGTAAATCCCGAACAGTGCAAAGGTGAACACCTTGATGGCCTCAGCGGGAGTACCCGATACCAGGGGAGAATAGGCAAACAGCAGCGGGATGATGTACAGACCCTTGGCGATCTTCCAGGCGGTCAGCCCGGTGCGCATGGCGGGGGTGCCGGCGATGGCCGCCGCTGCAAATGCGGTGAGACAGACCGGTGGCGTTACGTTGGAGTCCTGGGACAACCAGAAGATGATCATGTGGGCCGAGACTAACGCCATGGTCAGGGCGTGAGGCGATAACGCCTGTTCCTGCAGCTGCGTGCTGAAGGTGTCCGGTACGCCCGCCAGCAATTGGGTGGCTGTTGCCATATCCATCGGGGCATTGAGCAGGTTCATGCTGTCCGGCGCGGTGAGCATGAAGATGGCCTGCGCCTCCTGCGGCAAGTTACCGCTGACCATCAACTCCAGCAGCTGGCTCTGGGCGATCAGTCCATAGATGGCTGGCGCCGACAGGGTGGCCAGCACGATATAGGCGGCGGTTACCGGCAATCCCATGCCCAGGATCAGCGATGCCAGCGCCACCAGCGTGATGGTGATCAGCAGGCTGCCGCCGGCCCAGTTGGTAATCATCAATGAGAAGGTGTTACCGATCCCGGTGGTGGAGATCACATTCACGATCAGCCCCACGGTAATCAGCAGGATCGCGGTCGTCATGATGTTGCGGGTGCCCTGGGCGAGGGCGTCGAGGATGTCCCGTGGCGTCATCGGGTTCTTGGTCAGCCAGGACGCCACCACGACCGAGATAATGGCAATGCCGGCGGCATAGGTCGGGGTAAAGCCGTAGATCAGTGCGGCCACCAGGATGACCAGCGGCAACAGGTAATGCCAGCCTCCTTTGAGGACCTGGATAAAGGTTTCGGCGTTCTCGTCTTCCAGTTTGACGGCATGGCTGCGTTTGGCCTCGATGCGGACAAACATTGCCACGGAGAGGAAGTACAACAACGCCGGTAGTGCCGCCACACCGATGATGGTGACGTAGGACACCTGGGTGTAGGACGCCATGATAAAAGCCCCGGCCCCCATGACCGGGGGCATCAGCTGGCCCCCGGTGGACGCCGCGGCCTCGACGCCACCGGCAAACCGGGCCGGAAATCCGGCCTTGCGCATCAACGGAATGGTGATCACCCCGGTAGATACGGTATTCGCTACACTGGAGCCGGACACCGACCCCATCAGGCCTGACGAAAACACCGCCACAAATCCTGGACCGCCGACAAAGCGGCCAGCAGCACAGCGGGCCAGGTCAATGATGAAGTCACCGGCGCCGGATTTCACCAGGAACGCGCCGAAGAGGATGAACATGAACACGTAGGTCCAGGAGATACGGGCAATGGGGCCGAGCATACCCTGACCCCCGATGTAGGAGCGAAACAGCACCGTTTCCCAGGTGAGCCCCGGGAAATTGAATATGCCATCCACGTACTGACCCCACCAGGCCACGTAGGTGAGCGCGACGATGCAGAGGCAGGGGATGAACCAGCCGGTGGTACGGCGGGCAAACTCCAGCACCAGGAGCACTGCGAGAATGGACATCACCCAGTCAGCAGTCGAGAACACCACCCCCCGGTCGTAAAGGGCATCCTCGAACCCGATCAGGTAGAGGGCGCACCCCAGGGCGAGCATGCCGAGCACAAGGTCTACCGTGAACACCAACCGCCGGGTACCGGGGCGCTCGCTGCGCACCATGGGCATGGCCAGGGCACACAACAGGCCAAACAGACCGAAATGCAGGGCGGACGTCCACAGCTCCGACAGCGTGGAGAAGGTATTGAACCAGAGATGGCTGAGGGCAATGCCAATGGCCAGCACAAAAATCACCCGGCCAATGACCGGGTGATCCAACCGCTCGGGCGCCTCCGTTGGGCTTTCCTCGCGAATCTTCTCCAGCCGGGTGTCCAGTCCCGGGTCATGGTCGGGGGCAGCGTTACTCACTCAGGTACTTGCCCCTATTCCGCGATCAGGCGGTCCGGAATCTCGATGCCCTGTTCCAAATAGAAACGCGCTGCCCCGGGATGCAATGGCATGGGCAGGCCGACTATGGCCTTTTCCAGCGCCATGGCCTTGGTGGCCGCGTGGATGTTGTTCAGGAATGGCAGGTTCTCGTAGATGGTCTTGGTGATCTGGTAGACATCCTCTTCCGAGACATCGTTCCGCACCGCCAGTATGTTGGGCTGGGCAATGGTATTGATCGCCTTGTCCTGATTGGGATAGGTGCCCGCCGGAATTTCATAGGGGGACCAGAGCTCGAACTCGCTGTTCACCTGGGCCAGTTGCTCGGCGGTGAAATCCAGGGTGGTGATGTCACTGCCCATGTTGGCGTAGGCCCGGGTGACTGCGGAAGCCGGCACTCCAGCTGGAATGTTCATGCCGTCAATGTTGCCGTTCTGCAGGGCATCGGCACTGGGACCATACCCCAGGTAAGCCATATCCATGGCTTCCAGGTCGACGCCCAGTTTGCCGAGAATGAAACGGCCGGAGCCTTCGGTGCCGGAATTGCGGGCGCCGATAGAGAAGCTCTCACCATAGAGGTTTTCCATATCGGCAATGGTGCCGCTGTCAGCCAGTTCGCTGCGAACCACAAAGTGTTCCACGTTCTGCCACAGCATGGACACGGACCGCAGGTTCTTGTAAGCCTTGGGCACCGGCCCACTGCCGCCCCACGCCCAGGCGCCGTAGAGGCCCTGGAGAATGCCAAACTGGATCTGGTCCTCGTCCATCAGCTTCAGGTTCTCGCCGGAGCCGGCTGAGCTGATGGCAGACACGGAGATATTCTGAGTGGGTTCAAGTTTGACCTTGATCAGGGTGGAGATCGCGACCCCTACCGGGTAATAGGTGCCACCGGTTGTTGCGGTTCCCATGATGTATTTGCCCTCGGCCTGGGCATTGAGGGAAACCCCGAGGGTCGCGGCGGCAAGCATCGCCGTGGCGGATTTCAGGAACTGGCGCTTGTTCATGACGGTGTCCTTACTGATTGGTCGGAACGAGTGAACTTTTGGCATTGTTTTATCCCGATCAATCTAGACCAGGCCGACACAATCAGCCACCGTATCGATTTAGCCATTAGGCGTAGATGAGTTGGCTGATTCCACAGGGCTGGACTGTGGCCACCGTGACACCGTCGTGTTTTCCGGTACAGTGAGCGTTATTCATCCACATCTCGAGAAGAGGCCGATGTATGACCGATAACACCTACACCCCGCCGAAAGTCTGGACATGGGACTCCGCCAGCGGCGGCGCCTTTGCCAACATCAATCGCCCCATTGCCGGCCCTACCCATGAGAAAGAGCTGCCGGTGGGCAAGCATCCGTTGCAGCTGTATTCACTGGCGACGCCCAACGGCGTGAAAGTGACGGTGATGCTGGAAGAGCTGCTGGCTCTGGGTTTTGAAGGGGCGGAATACGATGCCTACCTGATCCGCATTACCGAAGGGGAGCAATTCGGCAGCGGGTTTGTCGGAGTGAACCCGAATTCCAAGATTCCGGCGATGATGGACTACAGTACCAATCCGCCGGTGCGGTTGTTTGAATCAGGCTCGATTCTGCTGTATCTCGCCGAGAAGTTTGGTGCCTTCGTACCCGAAGACGTTGCCGGTCGTGCCGAGTGCATGAACTGGTTGTTCTGGCAAATGGGCAGCGCGCCGATGCTGGGTGGCGGTTTTGGTCACTTCTATGCCTACGCCCCTGAGAAGTACGAATACCCGATCAACCGCTACACCATGGAGGTCAAGCGCCAACTGGATGTGCTGGATCGCCAGCTGGCGGATCGTCCGTACATTGCCGGTGACGAATACACCATTGCCGATATGGCGATCTGGCCCTGGTACGGGGCGCTGGTGAAGAATAAGGTCTACGAGGCGGCTGAATTCCTCGAAGCCCACACCTACACCAACGTGATCCGCTGGACGGATGAGATCGCCAAGCGCCCGGCTGTGCAGCGTGGCCGCATGGTCAACCGGGCCTGGGGCGAGCCGTCGAGCCAGCTCCATGAGCGGCACGACGCCAGCGATTTCGAGCTCCGCACTCAGGACAAGTTGGAGACTTCTTCCTGAACGACTGCCTGTGTCACTGGCTGGTCAGATAGGGTGTGGACTATGCCTTTGCCGGCAAATTCGGCGTCGTAATCTTCCAGCTTGAACACGTCCAGCCGGCGCTTCAGTGCGCTCAGTGACCAGGGCCAGGCAGCGAAGTTGCGGCCGTTCTGGTCCAGGTAGTAGCTGCTGCAGCCGCCGGCGTTGAAGACGGTGGTCTGCAGGTTCTTCTGCACCCGTTGGTTGTGCTGCTTCAGCACCGAGCGTTTGATGCTCAGTTTGCTGATGCGCTTTTCCTTGATCTTCCACAGACCGTCAATGATGTAGTCGAGCTGTGCCTCCGCCAGCCGGATAAACGAGTCATACACCAGTACGTTGGGCCCGAGGATCAGGAACGCGTTCGGGGAATTTTCCAGGGTGGTGCCCAGGTACGCCTCCGGTGAACTGTGCTTCCACAGGTCGGCCCAGCACTGACCGTTAGCGTTGAACACCTTGTTACCGATGGGCGGGTGGGAGACGTCGAACCCGGTACCCCAGATAATCACGTCCACTTCACGGCGTTCGCCGTTGGCGGCAATGACCGTATTGCCTTCCACTTTCACCAGCCCACTGGGAATCAGCGAAGTGTTGTCCGCCTGCAGGGCGGCGTAGTAATCGTTGGCAAACAGAATGCGCTTGCAGCCGATGTCGAAGTTCGGGGTCACCGCCTTGCGCAGTTCCGGGTCCTGAATCTGAAGCTTCAGCAGTTGTCGGGCGGCGACGTTGACGGGCTTCAGGAAAGTCGGGTTGCGCAGACCGAAATTGATCACATTCAGCGAGCCGGCAACGGCCTTGCGCCAGGTGCTCTGGATCGCCGGGAAGCGGTCAACCACCTGCTTGCTGGTATCGCCCAGCTGCATGTCGGGCTTGGGTAGTACCCAGGGCGCCGTGCGTTGGAAGACATGGAGTTCCGCCGCCTGCGGCTGGATACGGGGCACAAACTGGATGGCCGACGCGCCGGTGCCGATGACGGCAATACGCTTGCCGGTCAGGTCGTAATTGTGATTCCAGCGGGCGGAGTGGAACATTTCGCCCTTGAAGGAATCCAGACCCGGAATCGATGGAATCTTGGATTCGGTGATCGGGCCGGTGGCAAAGACCACGGTTTTCGACAGGTATCGGCCGTCAGCGGTATCCAGTTGCCAGAGATGGCGCTCCTCATCCCAGGCGGCGCGGTGCAATTCGTTGTTGAACTCGATCAGCGGGGTGATGCCGAAGTCATCGCTGACGTTCTCCAGGTAATCCAGAATTTCCGGCTGCTTGGCAAACAGGTTGCTCCACTTGCTGCTCGGGGCAAAGGAGTAGGAATAGAGCGATGACGGCACATCGCAGCCACAGCCCGGGTAGGTGTTTTCCCGCCAGGTGCCACCGACCCGGCTGGCTTTCTCGATGATCTTGAAGTTGTGATAGCCGGTTTTCTTGAGCTTGATCGCCGTGGCCAGCCCGGAAATACCCGCGCCGACAATAAAGGTATCGTAGACAGTGTCTGCGGCGGAGGAGTTGATGTTTGAATGTGCCATGTGTTGTGACCGTTGTTGAATTCCGTTGTTTGAAGCAGCTGCCCGTCCGGATTTACGCCCGCACCGGCGGGACGATTTCCTTGAGCAGGTAGGGCGCCAAAAGACCGGTCTCCGGGTTGAGCAGGCGCTCTTTGTAGTAGGCGAGATACTCGGAGGTATCGTGATCGTTGGGGTGGAAGCCCGGGCGCAGGTAATCGAATACATGGCCAAGGGTGCTGCCATAGACACCGTCCCCGCGACCGATCAGCAGATCCAGGCTGCGCTTGGCGTCCTTCCAGAAACGGAGGCTGATCAGGTTGCGAGGCCGTCGGATGAACGGAATCAGTACACCCCCCAGCGGGACCAGGAACCAGATGGTGATCAGGGCCAGCGCAAACCCGCTGACGCGTAGCGCATAGTTGCCTGAAAGCTCCTGGAAGACATCGTAGGCGATGTCTTTGTGCTCGGACTCCTCCAGCATGTGCCACATCCACAGGCCACGCTGCTTCTCATCCTCACTGTGAAAGAAGTTGTCTTCGTGCTTCATCATGAATTCTGCCAGTACGGCGGTGAAATGCTCGATGCCGGCCATCAGCGAGAGCTGCAGCGGTTGCGGAAACCGTCGGAACCCGTAGTTGAAGACGTTCTCGGCGAGGAAGCGGTAGAAGGTCACCGGAAAGCGGTGTTCCTTCAGCACTTCGTTCCATTCCTCGTGCACTTTGGAATGCAACGCCTCCTGGCCGATCAGCGAGGTTACCCGCTGTTTCAGTACCGGATCCTTGAGGAATTCGCGATGGTGGCGGGCGGTCTCGATAACCAGATCTTCGCCGTAGGTCAGAAAGATCGACAGGGCTTCGAAGTAGGCGGATGCCAGTTCGGTGTTCATATAAAAGTTGGGGTCGGCATCCCTGGCGTTGAAATCGAACTTCATGTGCCGGATGGGTACATCAGCCTTTGGCGCTTCCGGTGGTATCGCCACGGAGTCGAGTTTTTCGGCGGTTGCTGTGGTCATGATGGTTTCCTTGGGGGCCGGGATCACGTTGTGAACCGCGTGGCTAAAGCATTTGTCAGGTTAAAATACTAAGGCGACTAATTGTTCGGGTTCAATTCGGAACCCGGCGAGGCACGGGAGACGGTGATGGCGGCAGCTTTCCCGCGGTAACCGGCCAGAGAGGACAGTAATACGAATGCTTGTTCGGATTTTGGCGACCCGGTATGAAGCGGCTGCGATTGGTGGTGTGTGTTTTCGGGCTTTGTGACTATGCTTTGTACAAGGCCCTGCACTGGTTTCAGGGCTATCCCATGAACCGGAAATACGGAGGGCCTTGTGACGGATCGGAAGGTGGTCACCGTGTTTTATGATGAGCGGGTTCTCAAGCACTTCCCCGATGTGAATACCGCGTTTCTGCCTGGGCGACTGGACAAGCGCATTCGTACCATCCTGTCTGGCCTCGCCGTGCAATGGAAGTACCCGGAACATCCCGGGCGCCTGCAAGCCGTCATGGAGCTCCTCAATCGGGAGCCCATTCCGGATGTGGCTTTTGCGCCCGGGCAGGCCGCAACTCGCGAGCAACTGGCCCGCGTTCACACCATGTCTTTCCTGGACGATATTTTTTCCCTCAGAGATGACAGTGCCTGGCTGGATGTTGACACCACCGCAGTGTCGCCAGGCAGTGTTGAAGCGGCAGAAGTCGCTGCGGGTACGGCGATCGCCGCGGTGGAGGCGGTGATGGCGGGCCAGACCGAAAGTGCGTTCGCGTTGGTGCGTCCGCCGGGACATCATGCCGAACCGGCCCGGGCGAGGGGGTTCTGCCTGTTCAACAACGTTGCGGTCGCGGCGGCCCATGCCAAGGCCGTGCTGGGCTGCAAGCGGGTTTTGATCCTGGACTGGGATGTTCATCATGGCAACGGCACCCAGGACATTTTCTGGGCCGATCCCGACGTGATGTTCATTGATCTGCACCGGGCGGCACCGTTCTACCCGGGCACGGGCGCCTTGGATGACATCGGTGCCGGTCGTGGGGAAGGTACCACTGTGAATGTGCCTTTGCCCGGTGGGGCCGGCGATATGGCCTATTTCCACGCCATGCAGGAAATCGTTGTGCCGGCTACGGAGTACTTCAACCCGGATCTGATTCTGGTGTCGGCGGGCTTTGATGCACACTGGTTCGATCTGGCGATGAACGTCAGTTATGAAGGCTTTGCAGCCATGGCCAGTGTGATGCAGTCCCTGGCCCGGCGGCATTGTGATGGCCGGCTGGTGTGCGTTCTGGAAGGGGGATACAACACGGAATCCCTGTCCCACGGAGTCCATTCAGTGCTGAAGGTACTGGCAGGTGGCTCGGTGCCGGATCCGAAGGTTTGTGGCATGGAGGAGGTAGACCGGGCCGCAGAGTTTCATCGTGGGGCCTTTACCGACGAAGATACGGGTTAGGTCTGCTCGCCCCGATACTCCGACGGCGACTGGCCAAACCTTCTCCGGAATGCCCGGGAGAACTGGCTGGCATCGCCGAAGCCGCACTCAAGGGCGACCGCAATCACTTTCGCGGATGGCTGTTGCAGCAATCGTCTTGCCCGGAGCAACCGCTGCTCCTGAACGTACTGATAGGGCGCAAGCCCGAAGCTGGCGCGGAACAGGCGGGCGAAATGGTAGGGACTGAGGTTGAGCCATCCGGCCATGGTTGCCAGGTCCAGGGGATAGCCCAGGGCTTCGTCAATCCGGTTGGCAAGTTGGCGCTGCTGTAATTGGGAAAACCGGCCGCTGACCGCTGGTTCCGGGATATCGCGGGCGCCATAACGACCGGCTATCTGGACAATCAGCCAGTGAGCAAGGTGATCCATGGCCAGCGACTGGCTGGCGGCTTCCCATTCACTCATCTCCAGCAGGCGCCCGGTCTGGGCAATGATGTCATCCTCGATCTGGTACCGCTCCCCAAGCTGCAGGGCCGCAGGTTCCCGGTCCCAGGTACTCTCGACGCAGCGGTGCAGGTCCTGGTCGGTAAAGTAAAAATGAAGGAATTCAAACGGGCCGTTGATGCGCCAGAGCGACTGGCTGCCGGCAGGGAATAAACAAACCGCGCCCGGGAAGCCGTGGCTGACAGCCTGGCCGTTCACCTGCCGGGTAGTGTGTTCGCCGCCCCGGGTGTAGATGCTGAGGGCATGGTGACGGGGGCGCTCATAACGGGCTTCCCCGTGGTGATTGTGCCAGTGAGCCAGGGCGCGACCGTCGTTCAGTTCCAGCACACGGCGAGGCGCTGCGCCGGCAGCAGTCAGCGCATGCACTATGTCTCTGGGTTCGTTTCGGCTTGTGGCCATTCCGTTCGGCTCCTGATTTTTACTCACCTTTATCCCTTACTACCGCAAGAATCTTCCACCCTTTGCCCGTATCTGACAAGTCAGCGGGTTGCTGACCGGGCTATTCTCCGGAGTCCCGACTGAATTGAGGAGAGTCTCGCCATGCCCATCAGTGCTCATTATGCCTTGACTGTTCTGATCTGGGGGCTCACCTGGACAGCCATTCGACTGCAGGTTGAATCCGCTGCTGTGGATAATTCGGTGTTCTACCGCTTTGTCCTGGCCGCTACGGTGGCCCTCGGCGGGCTGGCGTTGCTGCGACGGTTGCCGAAATTTACGCTCAGACAGCATGGTTGGCTGGTTTTGCAGGGGCTAACCCTCTACAGCATCAACTTCCTGCTGATCTATCGCGCGGCAGAAAACATGACCAGCGGCCTGCTGGCGGTGGTGTTTTCCCTGGCAGCGCTTTTCAACGCCTTCAATGGTCGGCTGTTCATGGGTATTCGTCCCAATCCCCGGATCTACCCAGCGGTGACACTTGGCATCTCCGGTGTTGCCCTGCTGTTCTGGCACGATCTGCAGATTGGCAATGCCACCCTTCCGGCGCTGATGTTTGCCGCCGCAGGCACTTTCTGGTTTTCCCTGGGCAACCTGCTGAGCCTGAAGGTCCGCGAGGAAAATATTCCCCTGCTTGCAGGCAATGCCTGGGCCATGTTCTACGGCGCTATTGCGCTGGGTATCTGGTGCCTGGTGAATGGCGTTGAATGGGTGATACCGCAGGGGGCAACGTTCTGGGGAGCAACGCTGTTCCTCGCTATTCCCGGCTCGATTGTGGCGTTTTTCAGCTACATCACGGTGATCCGAGAGCTGGGAGCCGACAAAGCGGGCTACGCCACCGTCCTGTTCCCGGTCGTGGCATTGAGTGTGTCGACCTGGCTGGAAGGGTTTGTCTGGAGCGGTACCGCGCTTGCGGGGGCTTGCCTGGCGATCCTTGGAAACTACGTGCTGTTCCGAAAACCCAGGGCAACAGCGAGGCTGGCGTAATCACTGTCGTATTTGCGGTTTAGGGGCTAAGCTCTTGGTAGAGACAGGAGGGCGCTATGTTTGTGGCAGAAAAATACACCGGCCATTTAATCGAAGTGCTGGATACCCAGGCCCTGTTCGACCCCCATAAAACCCGCATCAAGGGCAGTATGCAATACGGCGAGGAAGCCCAGGATCCGGAGTTCTATGAAAAGTCGGAACTGGGGTTTCCTTCCGGTGAAGGCTTGCCCAAGTGCTGGACGGATCCGAATTATCGATTGAAGAAGTGAGACGGTGTGTCGGATTACGCTTTGCTAATCCGACCTACGTTCATGTCAGCGCGTGGAAGGTCCCCTCCCAGATAATTTTATACCCCCGTAGGTCGGATTAGGCGAAGCCGTAATCCGACACCGCCTGTTCAATTTCCAACCAACAGAAGTTGAAACCCCCTCATCTTTTCTGTAGCCTTTATTTTAATTGAATGTTCAATTAATAAAACTTGGACCGGAAAACAGCGAAGTCGCCATGCCGATTGTTGGAGTTAAAGACACACGAAAGCAGCAGTTGATCGACGCCACCATGGAGTCCATCGCCGAGCTGGGGATGCAGAACACCACCATTGTGAGTATCAGCAAACGGGCGGGGATGTCCTCGGGCATCATCAGCCATTATTTCGGTGGCAAGCAGGGTTTGATCGAAGCCGCCCTGCGGTATCTGCTGGATCAGCTGGGTAAGGAATTGCGGGAGCGCATGGCAAAGACCGATGGCTCTCCAGAGCAGCGGCTGAACTGCATCATCGAATCGAATTTTTCCGAGTTCCAGCGCTCGGCGCTGGCGGCCAAAACCTGGCTCAGCTTCTGGGCGCGCTCGATGCATGAGCCCGGCCTGCAGCGCTTGCAGCAGATCAACAACGCGCGGCTGTACAGCAACCTGCGCCATACCTTTGCGCAGGTGCTTACGCCCGAAGCGGCGACAGAAGCCGCGCGGCAAACGGCGGCGCTGATCGACGGCTTCTGGCTGCGCAGCGCCCTGAGTCTGGACCCGATCGAGAGCTTTGAAGCCGGCGAGAGGCTCTGTAAAAAATTTGTCCACGAGACATTGGCTCAGGCACAGACCTGAGCGTCACTTTATTCCAACGGCCCACAAGGCCTGAAGACACTGAACTGAGGTTACCCACTGATATGTCTGCATCCGCATCTGTTCCCGCTGTCCAAAATTTCGTGCATGGGCGTTTCCTGGCCAACAGCACCGGAGAAACCTTTCCAGTCGTGAACCCGGCTTCCGGCCAGGTGATTTATGAGGTGGAAGTGGCCGATGAGTCGGTTCAGCAGGCTGCCATCGAAAGTTCCCGTGCGGGTTTTTCCGAGTGGTCCGCGATGACGGCCATTGAGCGCAGCCGGATTCTGCTGAAGGCCGTGGCGCTGCTCCGTGAGCGCAACGACGAGCTGGCGGCTGTGGAAGTGAAGGACACCGGCAAGCCCTGGCAGGAAGCAGAAGCAGTGGATGTGGTCACCGGCACCGACGCCATCGAATTCTTTGCCGGGCTGGCGCCCTCCATCGAGGGCAACCAGCAGGATCTGGGCGGTGACTTCTATTACACCCGCCGCGAGCCGTTGGGTATCTGTGCCGGTATCGGTGCCTGGAACTACCCAATCCAGATTGCCTGCTGGAAATCCGCACCCGCGCTGGCTTGCGGTAACGCGATGATCTTCAAACCGTCGGAGGAAACTCCGATGGGCGCGGTCAAGCTGGCGGAAATCTTTATCGAAGCGGGTGTGCCGGCCGGCGTGTTCAATGTCGTACAGGGTGCGGCGGACGTCGGCCAGTGGCTGACCCATCATCCCGAGATCGCCAAGGTGTCGTTCACGGGCGAAGTGGGGACCGGCAAGAAGGTGATGGCGGCTGCGGCATCGTCCCTCAAGGACGTGACCATGGAACTGGGCGGAAAGTCCCCGTTGATCATCTTTGACGACGCGGATCTGGAGAACGCCGTCTCGGCCGCGATGGTGGGTAACTTCTACACCCAGGGCGAGATTTGCACCAACGGTACCCGGGTATTTGTCCATGAAGATATCTACCCACGCTTTATGGAGCGACTGCTGGAACGCACCCGCAAGAACATCAAAGCCGGTGATCCAATGAACCCCGACACCAACTTCGGTGCCCTGATCTCCGCCAAACACCGGGATCTGGTACTGGGTTACATCGCCACAGGGCTTGCCGAAGGCGCCACCCTGAGCCACGGCGGCCGCGCGTTTGATCCAGAGGATTCCAAAGGCGGCTATTTCGTGGAGCCGACCATCTTCACCGAATGCACCGATGACATGACTATTGTGAAAGAAGAGATCTTCGGGCCGGTGATGTCAGTACTCACTTTCTCTGCGGAAGACGAAGTGATTGCCCGGGCCAACAACACCGATACCGGTCTGGCCGCTGGCGTGTTCACCAACGACATCCGCCGCGCTCACCGGGTGATTCACCAGATCCAGGCCGGTATCTGCTGGATCAACAGCTACGGAGCTTCCCCGGCGGAAATGCCGGTCGGTGGCTACAAACTCTCCGGCATCGGCCGCGAAAATGGGCGCGAGACCATTTCTCACTACACCCAGATCAAGTCGGTGTATGTGGGGATGGAAGACATCGACGCGCCGTTTTAAGCCCGCAGGCCACAGAGGAGAACGCATATGACAGAAAACCGATACGACTGCATCATTGTGGGCGCGGGTTCCGCCGGTTGCGTACTGGCCAACCGGCTTACCGAGGACGCGCGCCACAGGGTGCTGCTGCTGGAAACCGGCGGCAGCGACAAGAGCATCTTTATCCAGATGCCCACGGCCCTGTCCATTCCCATGAACACCAAAAAGTACGCCTGGCAGTTTGAGTCCGAGCCGGAGTCGTTCCTGGATAATCGCCGCATGCACTGCCCGCGGGGTAAGGTGCTGGGCGGTTCGTCTTCCATCAACGGCATGGTTTATGTCCGTGGCCACGCGCGGGATTTCGATGAGTGGGAATCCGAGGGCGCGGAAGGCTGGAATTACCGGCAGGTACTGCCTTACTTCAAGAAAGCGGAAACCTGGGCGTTCGGTAGTAATGACTACCGGGGCGACAAGGGCCCGCTGGGCGTGAATAACGGCAACAACATGCAGAACCCGCTCTATGAGGCTTTCATCAAGGCAGGCTCGGATGCCGGCTATTTCGAGACCGGGGATTACAACGGCGCCCAGCAGGAAGGGTTCGGCGCCATGCACATGACCGTGAAGAACGGCCGTCGCTGGTCCACCGCCAATGCTTATCTGCGTCCGGCCATGGAGCGCCCGAACCTGACGGTGGTGACCCATGCGCTGGTGCACAAGGTATTGCTGGAGGGCAAAACCGCTACCGGCGTGCGTTATGAGCAGGGCGGCAAGATCCATGAAGCGAAAGCCGCCGAGGAAGTGATTCTGTCCGCCGGCTCCATCGGCTCGCCCCATTTGCTGCAGCTCTCTGGTATCGGCAAGCGCGAAGTGCTGGAAAGCGCAGGCATCGAGGTGCAGCACGAACTGCCGGGCGTGGGCGAGAATCTTCAGGATCATCTGGAATTTTATTTTCAGTTCCGCTGCAAAAAGCCGGTCTCCCTCAACGGCAAACTGGACTGGTGGAACAAGCTGAAGATCGGTGTGCGCTGGATTCTGCGCAAGGACGGTCTGGGCGCTACCAATCACTTTGAATCCTGCGGCTTTATCCGTTCCAAGGCGGGGGTCGAGTGGCCGGACCTGCAATACCATTTCCTGCCGGCGGCCATGCGCTACGACGGTAAAGAAGCGTTTGATGGTGACGGCTTTCAGCTCCATATCGGCCACAACAAACCGAAAAGTCGTGGCTATGTGCGTGTGCAGTCGGCGGATCCAAAGCAGGCACCGACCATTCGCTTTAATTATCTGGAACATGAAGCTGACCGTGAAGGCTTCCGTGACTGCGTGCGCCTGACCCGGGAAATCATTAGCCAGCCGGCGATGGACGAATACCGCGGCGCCGAGATCCAACCCGGAATCGATGTGCAGAGCGATGAGCAGATCGACGCCTTTGTCCGTCAGGCCGTGGAAAGCGCCTATCACCCGTCATGCTCCTGCAAGATGGGCACCGACGAACTGGCGGTGGTGGACCCGCACACCCGGGTTCGCGGCATAAACAACCTGCGGGTGGTGGATTCTTCCATCTTCCCGACCATACCCAACGGCAATCTGAACGCGCCCACCATCATGGTGGCCGAGCGGGCAGCCGATCTGATCCGGGGCAAGGAGCCCCTGCAACCTTCTGACGCGCCTGTGGTGATGGATGACCAGTGGCAGGGGCGGCAGCGACCGGGAGAGGCTAAGCGGGCGCTGATCTGACCCCACCTTTTCTGTATCCGATTCGAACGAGCAACAGCTTCAAAGTAGAGGAGGAACATTCATGCTGTTCACTAAAAAATTGAATAACAACCGGAGGTGTAACGCATGACACTCTGGTTATCTGCGGGGCTGCTTTTCACTTTCGCCGCCATAGCCCTGATTCTGTACAAGTGGTGGGATATCAAGTGCATCGGCGTCACGCCGGTTCGCACGTTCACCTTTATCGCCATCCTGTTTACCTCCGGGCTGGATGTGGGGCTGATCATGTTCCCGCTGACCGAATTCGGCGGCTATGGCGATCTCTCGGCGAGTCCGGAGTACGGCTTCGCCAATCCGCTGGCGATTGAATTTGGCTTCTGGGCCTTCCTGATCTGGGGCTTCTATTTCCTGACCTGCTTCTATTTCGCGATCATTGAACCGCGGGTGCAGTTTTTCGAGATCCCGCTGGTCAAGGTCGTCAACAACGTGGTGATCATTGGCACCTGTGCCTTCACCGCCTACCTGCTGCTGGTAAACCTGCCGTGGTACCTGCCCCAGCTCGGGGACGGTGAGTCCGTGGTGCCGGCGTTCTACTTTATTGTGTTTGCCGCGATCGGCCTGGCGGTCTATTCCAGCTCGAAGATCAAGTACGTGCGTATTCTCAGCCTGGGCTCCAGTCTTTTATTCATTGCCCTGATTTGCGGTATGTGGTTCCGGGCGTTTGTGCTGGGTGCGGGCTCCCCTGCGGATTTCCTCGGCACAGCCGGGATGCTGGGTGAGTACTTCGCCAACATCCACCAGTTTGTCTTGCCGATCAATGACTACCACGAGTTTTACCTGTTCTGGTGGTTCGCCTGGAGCATCATGATCGGCCAGTTCACCGCCCGTTTCGTCAGCGGAATTCGTACCTGGCAGCTGTTGATTGCCATGCTGGTGGTGCCGTCCATCGCCATCGGTGTGTGGTTCTCGGTTCTTTACCATTATCACGCCGAGGGCCTGCAGATTGCGGCGTTCACCAACCTGGCGATGATTACCGTGGGTGTGCTGATGGTGGTGAACTCGCTGGATTCGTTGATCCGACTCTACACCGATAACCTGAACATGACCGCCCGGCGCCTCGGCAGGGCGAACTATGTGGTGTTCAACTTCCTGGCGATGGTGGGCCTGACCATGTTGTTCCAGCTGGATTTCCTGAGGATTCAGTGGGTGGGAGCTCTGGTCATTGCGCTGTATTTCGCCTGCTTTGCCTACATCCTGGCGAAGAAGCGGGCGGATGTAATGGCGATTGAAGCATCACCGAAAGAGAACATTCTCGACTTCCGCAAGATTGAACTAGCCAGTTAACCCGGTCTGCGGGGCGGGTGTGGATCAATTGCAGCTGGCCAGCTCATTGATCCAGTCAGCGATCAGCTGGGCACCTTCGGTGTCCGGCTGAAGGATGCTGATCGGTGGCATGCGGAATTCTTGCTCTGCGGTCATTCTCAGGTACAGCAGTGAGTTGTCTGCATCCCCGGGTGTCAGCAATTGTGCGCCCGGCCTTCCCAAATCGGTGTTAGCTGGGGGCGTTCCGCAAGTGCCGGTGTCTGCCAGAGCTGTTGTGAACCTGAGATCCATGGAGCTCTGGGTGGTGCCGCCCGGACGGTGGCAATGGCTGCAGTTACTGTGCAGGTAGCTGCGCGCGCGGCTGGTGATGGATTCGCTGTCGTCGGTGCTCCGGCTCAGGCGCTGATCCCTTTGGGCTGGTGTTGGTGGTTCACTCAATACCCCGATGCCGGCCAGGGTTGCCAGCTGATTGGCGGTGATGCCGGTTTGCGGGTAGGTGAAGTCCCTGTTCAGTTGCGAAGTTTCCAGGCCGAGACTGAAGCCCGCAGCGGCGGTGTGGCAAAGACTGCATTCGCCGGCCGAAGGGTAGTGCCAGGTCTGGCCACCGACATCCACCTCCTGACTGCCGTCGACCAGCTCGGCGTCGGACCCGGCGTCGTCCCATTGGTAGCTGTACCCGGACCAGCTGCCATCGGCGTTATGCAGGAACAACCGGGTTTCAATCAGGTTCTGGCCCAGCAGGAAGTTTTTCACCAGTACGGAGCCCCTGGGCAGGTTGAGATCCCCACTGTCATCGACCGTAATATTCGTGCCGTTCGGCAGTGCCAGGTAGCGGGTTTTATCGGCACCGTCGGACCAGAACGGCTCAATAACGGTGTAGGGAATCAGCCCGTCTGCCGGCTGCCAGGGCGCGTTGGCCTGGACGCAGCCGGTGTCGGACAACTGCTGTGGCAGTTCGGTCTCGACAGCCACCGGATCAATGCGGAACAGGCCGGAGAAAGTCACCAGGTACAGTTCGCCGGCGGTATCCTCCGCGAAGGAAGCGACGTTGCGACCGGTCTCCAGCAGGGTGCGACGCTTGAAGCTGCCGTCTGGCTGTTCGGTCAGTGCCCAGAGGGTGCCTGATCCGAAATCGGAGAACAGGTAGTCACCCTGCATGGCAGGCATGTTGTTGCCGCGGTAGACATAGCCACCGGTGACGGAAACGCCTTCATTATGGCCATAGGCCGCTATCGGATCGATGAACGGGCCAGAGGGGGAGTCCCCGCAGCTGTTGCTGGTGCGTTCAAAGCCTTCGTAGCAGCGCCAGCCATAGTTGCCGCCGAGGGTGATCCGGCTGATTTCTTCGAACCGGTTCTGGCCGACATCGCCGGCCCACAGATCCCCCGTTAAGCGATCGAAGCTGTATCGCCAGGGGTTGCGCAGACCGTAGGCATAGATCTCCGGTAGCGCGCCTGAAATACCGTTGCTGGCTGGACTGCCATCGGGGTTGAGCCTGAGGATCTTGCCCAGCCGGGTGGACAGGTTCTGGGCCCGGTTGCCGGGGTCGTTGGCGCTGCCACCGTCGCCGAGCCCAACATACAGCAGGCCGTCAGGGCCGAAGGTGATATGGCCGCCATTGTGGTTACTGAAGGGCTGTGGCTGCTCCAGCAGATTGTTGCGAAGCAGGGCACCGTTGGTATCCTGGCGCAGGCTCTGGCCATTGTCGGCGGACTCGAAGCGGGCGACGAATGAGGTCATGCCGGTATTGGTGTCTTCAGTGAATGACAGATACAGAAAACCGTTGGTGGAAAAGGCCGGATCAAACGCCATGCCCAGCAGCCCACACTCGCCGCAGGTGCTGAGTGAGTAGGTTTCGGACAGGTCTGCCAGCTGGGTCCGGTTGTCGGTGGTCAGGTCAAGGCGATAGATGACTCCGCCCTGCTCAACCACGTAGAAAATTCCGCTCTGGCTGGGATGGGGGAGCATCAGCAACGGCGAATTGAAGCTGAAGGACGTTGCTATCGGAGTCAGTTGAACCTCGCCTGAGCCCTCAAAGGCCAGGCATTCAGTGTTGCTGGGGCGTTCGGCTAGACCGAGGGTCTCTCCGCCGGAGCTGTTTCCCGAGCCCCCACCGCAGGCGGTAACTATCAGGCATATGAGTAGCAGAAGACATCGTTGCATGAGCCCTGTCCTCCCTTCAGACCCCTAATAATAGTCCATCCGTGGAGCTCTGAACGATTGAATTTCCCAGTTCCGTCTCCATAAAGAGCGGTGGACGAAGGCTTCGCCTCTCCTCCATGATAAATAGGTACAGCCTATCTCTGGTTTGGAAATTATCAATTTTGCCTTGGCGCCTGAATTCATTAGTCTAGGCGCCTTTCATTCATCAATCCTTGAATCAAACAATCGGGAGTGAGTTTATATGGGTATTGTTAACAGCGAGATCAAACCGTTCAACGCCACCGCCTTCAAACAGGGCGAGTTTGTTGAAATCTCCGAAGCTGATGTAAAAGGTAAGTGGTCTGTCTTTTTCTTCTATCCGGCTGACTTCACTTTTGTTTGCCCGACCGAACTGGGTGACGTCGCAGACAAGTACGAAGAGCTGCAGAAGCTGGGCGTGGAAGTGTTCTCTGTGTCTACTGACACCCACTTCACCCATAAGGCATGGCACGACGCTTCCGAGACCATCGGTAAGATCAACTACTTCATGGTTGGCGACCAGACTGGCACCATCACCAACAACTTCGGTGTAATGCGTGAAGGTCAGGGCCTGGCGGATCGCGCTACCTTCCTGATCGATCCGGATGGCATTATCCAGGCGGTGGAAATCACTGCTGAAGGTATTGGCCGTGACGCCGACGACCTGCTGCGCAAGGTAAAAGCTGCCCAGTACGTTCGCAACAACCCGGGCGAAGTTTGCCCAGCCAAGTGGAAAGAAGGTGAAGCGACTCTGGCTCCTTCCCTGGACCTGGTTGGCAAGATCTAAGCTCCTCCCCGAGAGTAGCTAAAGAGCAGAAAACCCCGGATTATCCGGGGTTTTTTGTGTCTGGGGGAACCGCAGTGCCACGGGCCTTGAGGCGATAGAACTCCTCGATGACGCCGGCCATGGCATCCGGGCAGTAAGGCCGCAGGCCGCTCAGTATAAGATGCTTGGTAACTTCGCCCACGGCCTTGCCGTCTGCGGTCAGCTGGTACTCCAGCAGAACGTTGCCACGCTTTCCGGCCGCATCCAGCGTTGCGTTACTCAGTTCGAGGTCCGGCGACGGCAGATCCAGGTTGTTCAGGGCCAGGCTCATGCTCTCGTACATGACCATCGGGCGATCGGGATTGAACATTACCCCGTTCGATTCCATCAACGGTTTCAGGGTATGGGGGAAGTTCTTGCCGGAGGCGGCCACGTAGGCGCGGGTAATATCCTCGATCAGCTGCTGGTCCTCGGTGCGGGCGCCACTGCGAGTCACTTCGATATAGACCTTGCCGGCGTCATCGCAAACGTTAATGCCGCTCTCGGTCTCCACAAACCCTAATGGCACGTCTGCACCCAGCAGACTACGAAATCTGAACGTCATGTTTTCCGAGAGCCCGAAACGGGCCAGAATGATGGCGAAGAGCAGGTCCCCGGGAACGCAGAAGCGGCGGGCATCCGGATCATGAATGGGGTTGAAATCTCCCGCGATCTCTTTGGCGAACTGACTGGCCTGCAGGGCGGAGATATGTACGTGCCCGTCTCGGACGGAGTGGAAACGATCTAGAAACATGCGTTGCCTATTCTGAGTACCAGAGAGTGGTTATTCGGTGTCCTTGGTACACGATACGCTGACAAGCTGCCGTTGGGTATTCGCTATTGGTCAAGCCCCGGTTTTCCGGGGGTTTACCTTTCAGCTGACGTGATTTGCTGCCGGGGAGCGGGCAAGGTAATCCAGTGCCTGCTGGGTATCCCCTTCATGAACGGGGTGGAAATCAGGTGCAAGCCAGCGGAACGTGGCCCTGACCAGAAACGAGAACGTGGGCACATTGCCGGTATCCTTCCCGACGCGCTCAAGCTCTCTGAAAATATTGAGCATGCCCATACGACCAAAGCGTTTTACTTTGGGGGATGGATCCTGGCGGTACAGTGTGCGCCCACCTTCGGCTATGAAATACAGGAAGAGTGGAAACACCAAGGCCATTAACGCCTGTCGGCTGATGTAAAAGCCCAGCTGCGTCTTGCAGAGGTGCTCAAACAGGTCGAAGGCCACCGTTCGATGCTCCACTTCCTCAGCGAGATGCCACTTGAACAGGTCCACCATGGCGGGATCGCCGCTTTGTTCCCAACTGGTATTGTCCATCGCCCATTGGCCGAGCACACCGGTGAAATGCTCGATAGCGGCGATGAGACCAACCCGCAGGACCAGCCATTGTTTGCGCCATTTCTTGCGGTCCAGGCTCTTGAGACCGAGGGGTTGTTCGCCCAGCAGGGACTGGAATAGCCAGCTTACCCGTCGGTGGTATTCGTCAAAGCTTAACCCGTGTTCTCTCAGGTAGTCCTGGGCTTTGCTGTGGGCGCGGGAATGGATCGCCTCCTGGCGAATAAATCCTTGCACGTCGGCTCGGAGGTTGTCATCCGTGACCAGTGGTAAAGCCTTGTTGTAGACGCGGCAGAACCAGAGCTCACCCTCTGGCAGTAATAAATGAATACCGTTGATCATGTGGGTGGAAAACGCATCATCCCTGAGCCAATACAAGGGCGTGTCACTGAAATCAAACTGAACGTGTCGTGGCTGTATGTTATGACGTGATTTGGCCTTCATTTGTGTTCTCCGGCTACGGGATCGGGAGATAAACCGGCGGGCAAACCTCTCTGTATTCAGCCTTTTAAAGTAGCAAGCCGAAAGCGAGGTTGGCAGGGGGACAACAGGACGGTGAGTTGCCTGATAGGGACAGGATCAAGACCTGATGGGCAGGTTTTATGGCCGGCGGACAGCAATCCTGAGATTGTATATAGGTCCGTCCTATTGAAAGGTTTGGATCAATTAATTTGAGCTTTATATGCTCAATCCGTATCTTTCTCACATATTCGATTCGTACTTCATTCCGAGTTCGTACATTCAGTCTCACGAAGTTTATAAAGAGGACGCGTTACATGTTGGATGCCAATATCAAGGAACAGTTGAAAGCCTACATGGACAAACTGCAGCAGCCGATTGAGTTGGTTGCTGCCTACGACGACGGCCCCAAGTCCCAGGAGCTGCGTGAGCTCCTCGAAGAGCTGGAGCCGATGTCTGAGAAGATCAGCCTGCGCACTGAGGAAGATCCGGATGTGCGTCGCCCTTCATTTGCCATCAATCGTGTAGGTACGGATATTGGTGTTCGTTTCGCCGGCATTCCCATGGGACATGAGTTCACCTCGCTGGTGCTGGCACTGCTCCAGGTGGGCGGCCATCCGTCCAAGGCGTCTCAGGACGTGATCGAGCAGATTCAGGCCCTGGACGGCGAGTTTGAGTTCGAGACCTATTTTTCCCTGTCCTGTCAGAATTGCCCGGATGTGGTGCAGGCGATCAACCTGATGAGTGTGCTGAACCCGAAGATCAAGCACACGTCCATCGATGGTGCGCTGTTCCAGGAGGAAGTCGAGAAGCGCGAAGTCATGGCGGTACCGAGCGTTTACCTGAATGGCGAAACCTTTGGCCAGGGCCGGATGACGCTGGAAGAGATCGTGGCCAAACTGGACACCAACTCCGACGCCCGTGAAGCGGAAAAGATTAACAGCAAAGACGCCTTTGAAGTACTGATCATCGGTGGTGGCCCGGCCGGTTCGGCTGCAGCTATCTACGCTGCCCGCAAGGGCATTGCCACTGGCATTGCCGCCGAGCGTTTTGGTGGCCAGGTTGCCGATACCATGGGCATTGAGAACCTGATTTCCGTGCCTTATACCGAAGGCCCGAAACTGGTCAGCGCCATGGAGCAGCACGTCACCGAATACGACGTGGACATCATGAACATGCAGCGCGCCGAGAAGCTGATTCCGGCCAGCCAGCGAGGTGGTCTGCATGAGGTGCGCCTGGCCAATGGCGCTTCGCTGAAATCCCGCACAGTGATTCTGTCCACCGGTGCCCGCTGGCGCCAACTGGGTGTCCCGGGTGAGGAAGAGTATCGCAACAAGGGCGTGGCTTACTGTCCGCACTGCGACGGCCCGCTGTTCAAGGGCAAGCGCGTGGCAGTCATTGGTGGCGGTAACTCCGGCGTGGAAGCGGCCATCGACCTGGCGGGCATTGTCGGTCACGTCACGCTGATCGAGTTTGGCGCCGAAATGCGGGCGGACGAGGTGCTGCAGAAGAAACTGCGCAGCCTGAAGAATGTGGAAATCATCACCTCTGGCCAGACCACCGAAATCACCGGTGAGAACGGCAAGGTTAACGGTCTGCAGTACACCGACCGCAACACTGGTGAGAGTCATCACGTGTCGCTGGAAGGCGTGTTCGTGCAGATCGGCCTGGTGCCCAACACCGAGTGGCTGAAAGGCGATATCGAGTTGAGCCAGCACGGGGAACTCATCATCAACGACCGCAACGAAACGTCCATTCCCGGTGTGTTTGCGGCTGGCGATGCCACCACGGTACCTTATAAGCAGATCGTGATTTCGATGGGTGAAGGCTCCAAGGCGGCACTGAGTGCCTTTGACTTCCTGATCCGTAACTCGGCTGAGGACGATCAGGCTGCCTAAGCTCAATGGTCTGATCTTCTGGTTTGAACAAAACAGGCATCGGAGTCACCCGATGCCTGTTATCGTTATGGGAAACCGGTTTTGATCAGAGGCAGTTCCATGAGGGTTTTTCTACTCCCGATATTGTGGGTGTTTTGCGCTAGTGCTGGTGCTTCGGAAGGGGACCGTATTCGTATAGCCGTCCCTGGCCTCTCTCACCTGACGACCGAAGCCGGTGACGGGGTATACCAGAAAATTATCGCCCGGGCCCTTGAGAACCAGGATGTCGAAGTGAACGAATCTTTCTATCCAATCAGGCGGGCGCTACTCGTTTTTGAGCAGGGAGAGGTGGACTGTATTTATTCTTCAACCGAAGCGTTAGCGCAAACATTCGGGCAGGATGAGCTTATCTTTAGCTTCCCTCTAGGGAAATTCAGTTTCTTTCTGTTTACCCTCAAGAACAGTCCCCCGATGGTAAGCGTGAGTGCCCTTGAAAATAAACGGGTTGGAGTGGTCAGCGGCCAGGAACACTTCCTTCACCCTTTTCTTGAGAATCATCATTTGGATGTTGTCTGGTCCAGAAACGATGCCCTGAATGTGTCAATGCTGGAGTACGGGCGTTTTGAGGCGGTTATCGGTGCGATTCCGGATATCAGGCCTTATCTGGACAGGCTCAGTTATTCGCCGGATCACCCCCTTCTGGAAAGCTTTGATCGCCTGACTTGCCACAACACCGAGCGCAATCGGTCTTTTTTAACCCAACTGTCGCGGGAATTGAAGAAGCTCAAGCGCGACGGTGTTTACCAGGACATTGCCGGGCCCCTGTATGTGGAGTTTGATGACGATGAGCCGGGTGTCGACCCTGATTCCTAGTCAGCTCCGGTTGCGGACGTTGTCGAACTGACATCTGTCTCGAGGCTGCCCTGGAAACTCTTCTCAACGTCATTCGCTGAAAAGAGATGACCGTAGGCTGCCTTGATGCCATCGACGATAAATTCGTGGGGGACGTCATCGAACACCCCGTGATCGTTGACGTATTCCATGTGGGCGTCGCCGGATTCGGTGTACTCCTGGAAGATGGAATCGTGGACGCCATCGAATTCCAGTGGTTCCACGCTCATCAGCTCGCACAGCCTGGCATTGAATGCCGGAGTTGCCTTTACCCACTTCCCGTTCAAGTAGAGCTCGATGAAACCGTGCATGCGAAAAATATCCGACTGCAGGTAATCGATCAGCTTCTGGCTGGATAGATGATTACGCACATCCGCCAGCCCCAGTCGGCTGGGAATACCAACGGAACGGGCCGCCGCGCCCAGCAGCACTGCCTTGGGAATACAGTAGGTCTCACCGCTTTCAAGGGCGTAACTGGCACTGAAAGTCTTCGGGTTCGTCTGGAACACGTAAGGGTTGTAGCTCACGGAGTCCCGTACCGCGAGATAAAGTGTCTTTGCCTGTTCGACGGGATCATCCGGCACACCCTCTAGCTGATCCGCGATCCAGGCCTTCAGCTCAGGCTGGTCATAATTGAAGAAAGCGGTAGGCTGGAGATAGCGTTCCATAATGATCCATCCGATTTTGGGGTATTAAGACCTGATCGTCTCTAATTAGCAAGCTACTGACAATGGCCTTTTCCGACAATGACATTGCCTTTTTCTATCATTCCTTGCCTTCGAAACCCTGCATTACATTCACCGCGTTCACTCCGATAGCTTCCACATCGTAACCGCCTTCCATGGTAAACACCGTTGGCAGGCCCAGTTGCTCGATGCGTTTGCCGAGAGTGAGGTAGTCACCCGAGGTGAGCTTGAAGAAGGAGATCGGGTCTTCCTCGAAGGTGTCCACGCCCAGGGCAACCACCAGAGCCGTTGGCCGGAAAGCTTCGATCTGCCGGCAGGCGGTTTCCAGGCCCTGGCTCCAGGTGCTGTAAGGAGTATTGGGCGGGTAGACAAGGTTCAGGTTGTAGCCTTCCCCGTCGCCCTCGCCGATCTCGTCCTCAAAGCCGAGGAAGTGGGGAAATACCAGGTCCGGGTCGCCATGCAGGCTGATGGTCAGCACGTCACTGCGGTTGTAGAAGATGGCTTGGGTGCCGTTGCCGTGATGGAAATCCACATCAAGGATGGCGACCCGCTGGTAGCCCTGGTCCCGGAAGGCTTGCGCTGTAATGGCTGCGTTGTTGAAAAAGCAGTAGCCACCGAACAGGTCCGCGTGAGCGTGATGACCCGGTGGGCGGCAGAGGGCGAAAACCGCGCGCTCGCCTCCGGCCACCAGTTTCTGGGCGGTCAGGGCCACATTGGCGGAGGCTCGGGCGGCGTCCCAGGTGCCCTCGGTAATGGAGGTTTCCGCCGCGAAGCTGTAATAGCCCAGGCGGCCATCGATGTCCTTGGGCAGACGGTGGCGCATGCCGCGACCGGCCCACACGGCGGGAATGGCTTCGCCGGGTTTGCCGGCGGCGACCCACTCGTCCCAGCAGGTTTCCAGAAAGGACACGTAATCAGCCGTGTGTACCCTTTTGATGGGCTCAAGGCCAAACTCTTCCGGTTCCAGAACCTCCCCCAGCGCCTGATTCCTGACCCGCGCCAGGATGGTTTCCGCCCGTGAGGGTTTCTCATGGGGTTCGATCAGCAGGCCGCCATCCAATTCGGTTTTGACAGTACGGCGGGCATGGAGGGGAGAGAACACGGTTTTCATGGCTGGGCAGTTTCCGCGCTAATGAACTCAGGTCACTTTGACACAAGCAATGCCGTGGCTCAATTTCGGACATTGTGGCAGTCTGGGAAAGTTTCAGGGAGAGGGAAATAAGGGATATGACACTGACAACACTTCTGGGAATTGAGTTACCCATCATTCAAGCGCCGATGGCGGGGGTTCAGGGCGCGGAGCTGGCCCTGGCGGTGTCCAATGCCGGTGGCCTGGGTTCGCTGCCCTCCGCCATGCTGGGTGCCGATGACTTGCGAGCCGAGCTGGAAACGCTGGCATCAGGCACCAACAAACCCTTCAATGTGAACTTTTTCGCCCACCAGCCGCCCGGGCCGGACCATGCCCGGGAACGGGCCTGGCGGGAAGCTCTTGCGCCATACTATCTGGAATACGGTATCGATGCGGAGAGTATTCCCGCGGGCGGTGGCCGCACGCCGTTTAACGAAGACGCGGCCGAGCTGGTGGAGGCTTATACCCCGGCGGTGGTCAGCTTTCATTTCGGGTTACCGGATGACACCTTGCTGAACCGGGTAAAAGCCACCGGCGCCAAAGTCATTTCCACCGCAACCACGGTTGAAGAAGCGGTCTGGCTGGATGAACGTGGGGTGGATTCGATTATTGCCCAGGGGCTGGAGGCTGGCGGTCATCGGGGGATCTTCCTGACCCGGGACTTGTCCACCCAGATGGGTACGTTTGCGCTGCTGCCCCAGGTTATCCAGGCGGTTCGCTGCCCGGTTATTGCTGCCGGCGGGATTGTTGATGCCAAAGGCATCCGCGCGGCGATGGATCTGGGGGCCGCCGGTGTCCAGTTGGGCACGGCGTTCCTGTTGTGCCCTGAAGCCACCACGCGGTCGATTCACCGGGCCGCACTGAAAAGCCCGCAAGCCCGTCACACCGCACTGACCAATCTGTTCTCTGGCGGGCCCGCTCGGGGCATCATGAACCGGGTGATGCGAGAGCTTGGCCCGATGTCCGGGGATGCTCCTGAGTTTCCCCTGGCAACATGAGCTATTGCGCCCTTGCGAGCAAAGGCGGAGGCAAATGGCTCCGGTGATTTTTCTCCTTTGTGGTCCGGGCAAAATGCCTCGGGTTGCCGGGAAGTGCCAGCCGCCGATCTGGTTCGCCAACTGACTGAGGGATTATGACCGGGCTCGTTGCCGACATGTCCCTGACCACAGTTCGTAATGTCGATTTAATGAATCAACGCACGACAGTCTGCCAAAAGATGTACGACACTATTCGATAATTTTATCGTCAGCTATTGGATCAATGAGATGGATGCTCTGGATCTGGAAACTGTTTACCGTCAGCACTCCAGGCAGGTGCTGGCGACACTGATCCGTTTGCTGGGGGAGTTTGACCTGGCAGAGGAGGCGCTGCAGGACGCCTTTGCAGCCGCCGCCCAACAGTGGCCGGACCAGGGAGCGCCGGATAATCCTCTGGCCTGGTTGATTCGTTGTGGCCAGAACCGGGGCATCGACCAGATTCGACGGCGACAGACCGTGCGTTTTCACGCCGATGAGCTGGCCCGCGCCGCAGACGTGTCCGACACCCCGGACCTGGCGGAATCCTCCCTGCAGGATGACCAGTTGCGGCTGATCTTTACCTGTTGTCACCCTGCGCTGGCAACGGAATCGCAATTGGCGCTGACGCTCCGGGAGGTGTGCGGACTCACCACGGAGCAGGTGGCGCGGGCACTGCTGCAGAAACCCACCACGCTGGCCCAGAAAATTGTCCGCGCCAAGCGCAAGATCCGCGAGGCGGGCATTCCCTACGAAGTCCCCGACGACAAGCTCCTTGCGGAGCGTCTCGGGGCCGTTCTGCACGTCATCTATCTGATGTTTAATGAAGGCTATGCCCGCACCGAGGGGGAGGGGTTGATTGACGCCAGCCTCACTGCTGAGGCCATTCGCCTTGCGGAGTTGCTTGCAACATTGCTTCCGGACGGCGATGTATCAGGGTTGATTGCCCTGATGCGCTTGCAGGACGCCCGCAAGGAAGCCCGGGTGGATGAGGACGGTGAGTTGGTGACCCTGGAAGACCAGGACCGGACGCTGTGGAACAGGGAAGAAATCCACGTGGGCAAGGCGTGGCTGATGCGGGCACTGGGGCAGGCACCGGCCGGCGCGTACACGCTTCAGGCCGCGATTGCCGCTGCCCACGCGGATGCACCGTCTTTTGAGGAGACGGACTGGCACGACATCGCGGGTCTCTATGATTTGCTCTATCAACGTTCACCTACACCGGTCGTTGCCCTGAACCGGGCTGTGGCGGTGGCAATGCTCGAGGGGCCGGATGCCGGCGTGGCTCTGCTGGAGGGGCAGTCTTCTCACAAAGCCATTCAGAACTATCACCTGTTTCATGCCGCCCTGGCTGATCTACACCGACGCTCCGGGCGCCGGGAACAAGCCCGGGTTGCCTATGAGCGTGCACTGTCATTGGCGAGCCAGGCCCAGGAAAAGCGTTTTCTCGAGAAGCAGTTGGCCCGGTTGGCCCAGAGCGACGGACGAAAAAGATAGCCATTCGATGTCGAAATGACTGATCGATGAACGACAAGGATACGGGACACGATAAAGGAGAGTACCGATGAAATACGTGGCATTGGTTTACTACCGGGAACAAACCATCAATGACATGACTGAGCAGCAATGGCATGACCTGAATCAGGAGTGTATTCGTTGTGTGGAGAATCTGGCTGACAAGGGCAAGTTCCTGGCCGGCCAGGCACTCCAGCCGGTGGACAGTGCCACCACGCTGAGAGTCAGGGATGGCGAGGTTCTGATGTCGGATGGTCCCTTCGCTGAAACCAAAGAGCAGCTGGCGGGGTTCTATCTGTTGGAAGCCCGGGATCTGAACGAGGCGCTGCAGCTGGCGAGCCATATTCCGCCAGCGCGCCTGGGCAGTGTTGAGGTCCGCCCGGTGCGGGATCTGCCGCCCAAGGACTGAATGGCGCCAGTAGACAATCAGGCAGGAGGATTGAATATGACGTACGTGGATGGTTTTTTGGCCGCAGTGCCAACCGCCAACAAGGAGAAATACATCCAGCACGCCCGGGACGCCGCCGTGGTGTTCAAGGAACATGGGGCCCTGAGCCTGGTGGAGTGCTGGGGCGATGATGTACCCGAGGGCAAGGTTACGTCCTTTCCCATGGCCGTGAAGTGTCAGCCTGATGAGACGGTGGTGTTTTCCTGGATCACCTGGCCGTCGAAGGCGTTGCGTAATACTGCGATGCCAAAGGTGATGGAAGATCCGCGCCTGCAGGCCGACGTCAACCCCATGCCTTTCGACGGCAAGCGGCTGATTTACGGTGGCTTCCAGATGGAGGTGGACGAGTAAGCACGGGCCCCTGACTGGCCCGCTGAACACTCGGCAACCGGGAGATTGGCCAATTCCCCGGTTGCCGTAAGCCGCTAACGTTGGATCATGGTTGGCCCGAACCCATAGTTCAAAGGAGAGGGCCAGAAAGAATTTACCAGGAGCGAGACCGCTACCATGAGCCAACAACATTTTGATGTACTGATTATCGGCGCCGGCGTTTCCGGCATTGGTATGGCATGCCACCTCAAGCGCGAATGCCCGGGCAAGTCTTTCGCCATCCTGGAGCGCCGGCAATCTCTTGGCGGTACCTGGGATTTGTTCCGCTACCCGGGCATCCGCTCCGACTCCGACATGTTTACCTTCGGCTACAACTTTCGCCCGTGGACGGGCGGCAAGGTGCTGGCGGATGGCGCCTCCATCAAGAATTATGTCAAAGAGACCGCTGAGGAAAACGGCGTCGACAAGCACATTCAGTACGGCCTGGCGGTGAAAACCGCAGACTGGTCCAGTGCCGACAAGTGTTGGACCGTGACCGCTCAGCGGGAAGAGGGCGGTGAGATCGAAACGTTTACGGCCAGTTTCCTGGTGGGTTGTACCGGTTATTACAATTACGACAAGGGCTATAAACCCGATTTCCCTGGCGAGGAAGATTTCAAAGGGCAGGTGGTTCATCCCCAGCACTGGCCCGAGAACCTGGACTATGCCGGCAAGAAAGTCGTGGTGATCGGTAGCGGTGCTACCGCCATTACCCTGGTTCCGACTATGGCTGAGAAGGCTGCGCACGTCACCATGCTGCAGCGCTCGCCTACCTACCTGATGCCATTGCCGTCCACAGATAAGGTCACCCTGGGCCTGCAGAAAGTGCTGCCCGCCAAGCTTGCCTACAAAATTACCCGCGCCCGCAATATCTCCATTGCGCGCCTGCTGTACGAGCGTTCACGCAAGAGCCCGAAGGCCATGCGCCGGCTGTTCCTGAGCATCATCAAACAGCAGGTCAACGGTAAGGCGGATATGCGCCACTTCACCCCGGACTACAACCCGTGGGACCAGCGTCTGTGTGTGGTCAAGGATGGCGATCTGTTCAAATCGCTGAAGTCGGGCAAGGCCTCCATCGCCACCGACCACATCGAGCGTTTCACCGAAACCGGCATCCGCCTGAAATCCGGCGAAGAGCTTGAAGCCGACATCATCATTCCGGCCACGGGCCTGGACATTCAGATGCTGGGTGGTATTGAGCCGGCGGTGGACGGCGAGCAGGTGGTGATGAAGGACAAGATCATCTACAAGAACGTACTGGTGGAAGGCGTACCCAACGCCGCCATGATCTTTGGCTACACCAACATCTCCTGGACCCTGAAGGCGGACATTGCCAGCGAATACCTGTGCCGCCTGATCAACCACATGGACAAGAAGGGCAGTCGCGTGGTGGTTCCGCGGGATACCGAGAACAGCCTGGGTGAAGATACCATTCTGGGGGCACTCAGTTCCGGCTACATCAAGCGTGCAGAGGACCGCTTGCCGAAGCAGGGTACTCATGGCCCATGGAAGGGGTCACAGAATTATCTGGAGGACGTAAAGATCCTGCGTTTCGAGCCCATTGAGGACGGTTACCTGGAGTTCGATGGCAAGCGTTCCCGTGAGGCGGCAGAGGGTTCTGCCGGGTTCCTCAAGCCGCTGCGTTCGGCGCTGTTCGGCTCATAAAGGTCCACCGGGCCCGCGGGCCCGGTTACCTAATACATCTATTAGTGCGTGCAAGAATATGTCAGGCTCTCTGGCCTTGTTACTTGCAGTAAAGGCTAATGATGTATGTCGAAATCGGCCAGAAAGAAAAACACCCCTCTGTGGCATCCGGTTTACTGGCCCTCCTGGCTGATTGTCTTCACCCTGTACCTGCTGTCGCTTCTGCCAATGTCGGCCAAACAACGTGTTGGCCGTCGGCTGGGGTGTTTTCTGGAGCGCAAGCTGAAATCCCGCTCCAGGGTGGCACACACCAACCTCGCCGCCTGCCTGCCCGAGTTGGCCGAAAATGATCGGGAACAACTGGTGCAGGATAATTTTATCGCCTGTACCCGAGGCTTCCTGGAAAGTACCCACGCCTGGTGGCGGGATATGTCCGATTACTACGATACGACCGAAGTGGTCGGGTTGGAGCATCTGGAGGAAGCAAAGGCGAAAAATCGGGGTGTGCTGCTGATTGGCGCCCACTACAGCATTTTTGACTTCGCCCTGCCGCTGATTGCCTGCAAACTGGACAAGCCCGGGTACATGTACCGCCCCAACAACAACCCCGTCATCGATCGCATGATCGAAAAAGGCCGGCGCCGTCACTTCAATATTCGCCCGTTTTCCAAGCGCCAGCTGCCGCGGATGATGCAGTTCCTGAAAGAAGGCGGCCAGGTGTGGTTTGCCTGTGACCAGGATTTCGGCCGCAAGACCGAACTGTTTGTTCCATTCTTTGGTGTGGATGCCGGTTGTATCACCTCCCCCAGTTATATTGCACGGGAATCCGGTGCCGCTGTAATCTGCGTCAGTCACTTGCGACTGGCCGATGGCCGTTACCGCGTGGAGTTTTCACCCATTCAGGAAGACTTTGGCCAGGATAAGGTCCGCGATGCCGAAACCTGGAACCGCTTTATAGAATCCACGATTCGAGAGTTTCCGGATCAGTACCTTTGGTTGCACAAACGGTTCAAGAGCCGGCCAGAGGGTGCCCCGAGGATATATTAGAGCGCCTATTTCCGGCCCAGGTAACGCCGCAGTGTGTCCTGCCAGTTTGCAGCTTCGGTAACCGCCAGCATTTGTTCCGACACTTGTCCCCGTATTGGGCTGCCGGATGGCAGGGCAAAGCCGTATAGCTGTTGCTGGAAAATATCCGGGAGAAGTGTCAGTCTCTTTTTGCCCAGTTGCAGATTGCGGTATTGCAGCAGAGCACGGTCATAAACGACGGCGTCAGTTTCACCTTCCGCGACTGACATCATTGCCGTTGTCAGATCGGGATACAGTTGGTGCCTTATGCGTTCGTCACGCAGGAAGGCTTCGCTGGCGGTGCCTGCGATCGTTGCCACATTGGCACTGACGAGGTCTTCCGGTCCCTGTATCTGATGCTGAAGGTTGCTGACTGTCAGTGACGACGTGATGGCTGCGGTAAAGCTCGCCACCATGATCAGTCCGGCAAACATCCACGCCAATGCGATTGCACGTCCGGCGAAGGAAACCGGCGCCTTGTCGCCATAGCCAACCGTAGTCATGGTCACCGCGGCCCACCAGAAGCTTGCGCCGATACCTTTAATCGCATCACCGCCAAACTGCTCCGGATTTCGCTTCCGTTCGAACAGCCACAATACAAACCCCACACCCAGAAGCAGGGCGCCAAGGGCAATGATGACGCTGACAAATTGCCAGCTCACCAAGGCCCGAAGGCTCGCCCATAATCCTTGTTCAGGAGCTGGCGGCACTGCGATCGACAAGCCTGTCTGGAAGAACGGGTGGGTAAAATCGAATTTAGCCTCCCGTTCGGCGGTCATGGTCAGGGCGCCAATGGCGACGTCAATGTCGCCACTCTCCACGTTGGCGAGCATCTCTTGGAAGGACAGTGGTACCAGCGTGAATTCGCGGCCTATACCCTCTGCCACCTGTCGCCACAGATCAACACTGATGCCTTCCCATTCACCGTTTTCTGCCTCGACCACGAACGGTGGGACCGGCGTGAGCCCAACCTTTAGCGGTTCTGTTTGTGCTGAAAGCTGGGTAGCGGCCAGCATCAGCACAACGAGGGCAAAAAGGCGATTCCAGGTATTCATCAAACTCTCCAGTCGATTGCGTGTCATTCGAACTTCGAGCTGATGACATCGCGGTAGTTACGGATTCTTTGCACATAGTGCACGGGTTCATATCCACGGGCATACCCGTATCGGGTCTGAGGGTAATATCGCTTGTCCGCTTTCAGCGGCAGAACTTCTTTCATGTCGTCCCAGGAGTCCGGATTTTTGCCCAGATCCCGCGCCAGTTGGCGGGCGTCCAGCAGATGGCCGCGACCGATATTGTAGCTGGCGAGGGCCAGGAAGGTGCGGTCAGGTTCGGGAATGGTATCCGGCAATCGGCGGTGACGATCAGCCAGGTAACGGGCACCGCCATCAATGGCTGCCACCGGATCAAGGCGGTCGGTGACGCCCAGGGATTGCGCGGTGTTCTGAGTCAGCATCATGATGCCACGGACCCCGGTAGGAGACACAGCGGTGGGATCCCAGTGAGATTCCTGGTACGACAGCGCCGCCAGCAGGTCAGCGGGCATTCCGGTGGTGGCTTCCGCTTCGGAGAAGTGTTTAACGAATTTCGGGAGCCGCTCTTCAAGGCGGCGGTTCAGTGCTCTCAGGTCGACGAAATCAAATTCGCCAATGTAGGCGTAGTACTGGTTTTCCATATAACCAATCGCCTCGTCGCCGGCGGTGCTGTTCATCCACTCACGGGCCTGGCCCGCCAGATCCTCGGCTCCGGCTGGAAGATACCATCCCAGATTCTTGCCGGAAGTCAGGTTCATGGCGACTTCCAGGTGCGGGAAGTGCCGGCGCATCACCTGAACGATATTGGAGTCGGCCACGGTGCAGTCGAGGGATTGCTCGGCTACTGCGGACAGCAATATTTCGGTGGTTCGACCGTCATCTTCGTTGAATTTGATGCCCTCATGTTTTGCAGCAAGGCTGTTCAGAGTTTCCACGTAGCTTGAATCCGCCGTCACCGTAATGCCGACGCCAGTCAACGCCTCGGGTTTGCGGGGAAGCGGGCGCATCTCCCGGTGACACACCAGCTGTTCAGTGATTTCTGTGTGGGCGGGCCCTTGGGTAAAACGTTCTGTTCGTGAGGGCAGGTGTGTCAGGCCCGCTGCGGCAATATGTGTGGCTCCGGATTCCAGGGCCTTGAGCACCTCAGCGGTGGAATCATGCATGGTCCATTGCACCTGCCAGCCTTTGCTCCCGGCAAAGCGGGTGATCAGACTGTGTTCGGGGCCGATGGGATTTTCGTGGCGATCCAGATAATAGGTGGTAGAACCATTGCGGGTGGCGACTTCAAGCACGCCGGTTTCTTCTGGTGGTGCCAGCTGTTTCGCTGGCTTTGCGTCGTTGCTGTCGCTCTGACCACAGCCTGCGAGGGTGGTAAGGATGCAGGCAGACAAGGCGTATTTTAGCGTTGGATTCATCGAAGGCCTCTTTATTGTGCATTGTTTGTCGTGTTACGAATCCGTAACCCAACTGTATCACTCTGATTTCCTTGAAGCGGGCAAGGTGTGGATGGATAACCTATGCTTGGTCCATGTTTGGCCTGATTAGAGGGGATGACGATGCGTTTTGTACTTGGACGAGTGTTCGCCGTGGTACTACTGGGCTTATCCGTATCGGTGCAGGCCGCCGATGGCATGGTCAAAGTCAAAAGCAGGCATGGTGTGCATGCAACGGCAGACAAGCTCGAGTCAGTGCTGAAGGATAAGGGCATGACAGTCATGGCCCGTATCAACCATCAGCAAGGCGCAGAAAAGGCGGGGCTTGAGCTGCCGCCCACGGAAGTGGTGATATTCGGCAATCCCAAAGTCGGTACCCCACTGATGCAGTGTGCCCGGAGCGTGGCCATTGATCTGCCCCAGAAAGCACTGATCTGGGAAGATAGCAGTGGCAACACCTGGTTGGGCTACAACGACCCGGAATACCTGAAATCCCGCCACGGTATTGAAGGCTGTGATGCAGTCATCGAAAAAGTGAAGGGCGCGTTGGCAGGCTTTGCCAATGCAGCTACTGAGTAGTGTTATCGACCGGCTGATCAGGATGGTCGATATCGAATCGTTCAAGGCCCCGGGCCAGGCTGGCGCGGGACAGTTCGCCCATGTGGCTGTCTACCAGGTTTCCCTCGGCGCTGTAGAACAGGGTCGTAGGCAGGCCCTGACTGCCTGTGGCGCGACCAAAACCACCCCGGCGGTCACTCAGCACGTACTCAAGATTCAGGCTTTGTTCGTTGAGAAACCGGCGGATAGTCTCGGGATGTTCGCCCTGGTTGGCAAAGACAAAGTTGACGCCCGGATAGCGGCTCTGTGCTTCCTCCAGTACCGGCATTTCGCGAATGCAGGGCGGGCACCAGGTGGCCCAGAGATTTACCACCGTGGGCTTCCCCCGGGTAAGCAAATCGAGTCTGATCGGTTGCTCGTCCAGGTCGGTCAATTCAACGTCGGGTAATCCCCGGGTCTGGTTGTTGATCAAGGCGATCGTGCCAGTGGTGAAGCCCCAGACCATCAGGCCCGAGGCCAGGGCGATCCCCAGTGGACGACGTATTTGGGTACGCCGCCATAGCAGGTAGGCAATGAAAACAGATGCGGCCATCAGGCCGGAGAACGGGTCGAAACCGCCGTCACGAATGTCGATAATGCCCAGCCAATCGCCTTGATAGTGTTCAAAGTAACGGACCACAAAGCCGACTCGTGCACCTATCACGGCAGTGAGAAAAATATCGGCGAGGGTGCCGGATACCGGCAGTTTTTCCTTACGGCCTGCTAACGCTCCTGCAATCAAGGCAACAATAAAAGCCAGAATCAGCAACAGATGTCCGGAAGAGAGGCTGAAGGGGCCAACGCCTACACTGAGCATGACTTCTCCGTGATCAGGGTGATTTTACATCGCAGCACGGCGGATAGTGACCAGTGATGTATACGGGAGTTCCGTCTTTTAGCCGAATAATAAAAAGCCTGCTACTGAAAAGCACCTATAGCTATTTATCGGGGCCTCTGTTACCGTGCCTGCATCCTGCCTCTAAGGATTTCCGCAGTTTCCGGCTTAATGCCGCTTTGCGACCCATCCGATACGACCTGTCAGAGGACGTCACCCCGTTAACGGCGCGTGACTGTAGTCGTCTTTATATTCCATGAATTTTCATGGCATCTGCCCGCATTCGCCGCGAACGGTGTTCGTGGAGGCAGAATAATCAAGAGTTGATCCAATATGAGTTTTTCTTCACTCGGTTTGTCCGAGCAGCTGGTTCGTGCCACTTCCGATCAGGGTTATGAAACCCCGTCCCCCATCCAGGCCCAGGCGATTCCTGCGGTTTTGTCCGGCAAGGACGTGATGGCTGCGGCTCAGACCGGTACCGGCAAGACCGCCGGTTTCACCTTGCCGCTGTTGCAGCGCCTGGCTGAAAACCCGCGCACGGGTAAAGGCCCTCGCGCCCTGATTCTGGCTCCGACCCGTGAACTGGCCGCACAGGTTCACGACAGCGTGAATCTGTACAGTAAATACATTCCCACCAAGGCTGCCGTGGTCTTCGGTGGTGTAAAAATCAATCCGCAGATGATGAAGCTGCGCAAGGGTCTGGACGTGCTGGTGGCCACACCGGGCCGGCTGATGGATCTGTACCAGCAGAACGCCGTGCGTTTTGACGAAGTTGAAATCCTGGTGCTGGACGAAGCCGACCGTATGCTGGATATGGGCTTCATCCGTGACATCCGCAAGATTCTTGCGCTGTTGCCGGCCAAGCGCCAGAACCTGTTGTTCTCTGCGACCTTCTCCAACGAGATCCGCACCCTTGCCCAGGGCCTGCTGGATAACCCGGTTCAGGTAGAAGTGGCTGCGCGCAACACCACAGCGGAAAAGGTGAAACAATCCATCTATCCAGTGGACCAGAGCCAGAAGACCGCACTATTGAGTAAGTTGGTTCGGGACAACGGCTGGGAACAGGTGCTGGTCTTTACCCGTACCAAGCACGGCGCCAACCGCTTGACGCAGAAACTGGAGCGGGATGGCATTACCGCTGCCGCCATCCACGGCAACAAGTCACAGGGTGCCCGTACCCGTGCCCTGGCCGATTTCAAGCAGGGTGATGTGCGCGTACTGGTGGCTACGGATATTGCGGCTCGTGGTCTCGATATCAAGCAGTTGCCTCAGGTGGTGAACTTCGAGCTGCCCAACGTGCCGGAAGATTATGTGCATCGCATCGGCCGTACCGGTCGTGCGGGCGAAAGTGGCCATGCGCTGTCTCTGGTAAGTGCTGATGAAGGCAAAATGCTGGCGGGTATCGAAAGGTTGATCAAGAAACAGCTGCCGCGCAAGAGCGTGGAAGGGTTTGAGCCGACGAACAACCTGCCCCTGAAACCGAAAGCCAAGGCCGATCCGAGCCGTGCTCGTAACCGGAATGGTAACGGTGGTGGCAACGGCAAACCGGGCGGTAATTCTCGTAGCTTCGGTGGTAAGCCGGGTGGTCGCAGCGGTGGCCGTAGTCAGGGTGGAAACGGTGGTCAGGCGAGACGTTCCCCGCAGCGCGAAAGCGCCTGATCCAGCGCTCTCCAAAAAAAGCGGGGCCCGAGGGCCCCGCACAGGAGAACGCACCCTACCGGAATCTCACAGACCTTGAGGTTTCCGGCGGGCACGGGGATCAAAACTTGTAAGTGAAACCAACCATGTAAACCATCGGGTCAATATCGACCTCGGTGGTGATTTTTCCTGCTTCCGCACCATCCGCCAGGGCGGTGATTGTGGCGTCGGTACTGATGTCCGCCCACCAGAGCGCCGCATTCAGCCCGAAGTGCTCGTCCAGCATCCAGTCAACACCTAACTCCAGCGCCACACCCACACTCTCGTCCAACTCCAGTTCGGTACCGTTGATGGTGCCCGGCGCGGTGCCCAGAACGCTCTGCGCAACGCCATCGACAGCGCTTGTCAGAGTGGTTGTGGTTTTTTCCTCAAAGAAATGGGTGTAGTTCACGCCAATACCCGCGTAGGGCTGAATCATAGAGCCGCTGTCCAACGGGAAATACTGCAGGGTCAGTGTCGGTGGCAGGTGCTTGGTTTCGGCAAGCTTGCCGATGCCGTTCAGTGCGCCGGCACCTTCAATGTTGTGTTTGAAAGGAGTTGCGCCCAGCACGCCGATACCGATATGCGATGTCACCATGTAGGTGGCGGTAATACCGAGCTGGGTGTTGGAATCCACGCTGACCCTAGCGTTTGGCAGGGTGCCCACACCTTCCAGATTCAGATCAGAACTGGAATCATCCGGAGCTACGTGGGCGGCCCCGGCGCGCAGCATGAAATCGCCCGCTTCGTAAGCCTGGGTGGCCGGAGCGGCAGCCAATAGCCCGACAGCAACAACACCGAATTGGTAAATACGGGACATGAAAATCTCCTTGGACCTGAAGTGTGATTGACGTCAGGGTAATGTCCTCGGAGATTGAAAACTTGATATAGCGCAAGAATGCCGGGGGGCGGGGATGGTGTTGGCCACCGGATTGATCTGGCTCAAGAAAAGGGGACTAACATAAGATGACAGGTTGTCAGCCAGTCTGCTTTTTGTCCTTGCGCAGGGTGGCTTCGCTGTCATCCCGAACGAACACGTCCCGAACGGTAAGTGAGTCTCCGTCAGCATTCTGAACGGTGACTGGCCGGATGGGACGACCGGAGGCACGGTCCCGCAAGTCCAGAGCTGGCTGGTCGGGGGCCGGATTCCACTTGTCTCCCCACTGGCGCAGGGCAATCACGATCGGAAACAGATCCCGGCCTTTTTCGGTCAGACGGTACTCGAAGCGGGAGCCGTGTTCGCCTACATCCACCTTTTTCAGGACTTCGTTATCCACCAGTCGGGCCAGACGGTCACAGAGGATGTTGCGGGCGATGCCCAGTTCCTGCTGGAAGTCCACAAAACGACGGGTGCCATACATGGCGTGCAGCACCACAAGCAGGGACCACCAGTCCCCCACTTCATTCAGGGCACGGGCGACGGAGCAACTGGAGTCATCAAAACGTTTTCTGGCCATAGTGGGAAGTCTACCTAATAGGGTTGCATTTTAAAACCAGATTAAATAAGGTTGCTTAAAGAAACCAGATTAATGAGGTTGCGATCTACTATGAGCATGAATCTTGGCCCCCTGTTCAACCCTTTTGAGACCCACAACCTGAAGCTGCGCAACCGCGTTGCCATGGCCCCGATGACCCGCAATTTCTCGCCAGGTAATGCGCCGAGCCAGGAGGTCGTGGACTATTATCGTCGTCGCGCCGAAGGTGGCGTGGGGCTGTTGATCACCGAAGGCACTACCGTGAACCACCCCGGCGCCAACGGTTACCCGAACGTGCCGTTTTTCCACGGCGATAAAGCCCTTGCCGGCTGGAAGGATGTTGTCGATGCGGTTCATGACGCCGGCGGTGCCATCTTCCCGCAGCTGTGGCACGTGGGCGCGGTCCGTAAGGAAGGCGTAGAACCGGATCCCTCAGTACCCGGTTTCAGTCCTTCCGGATTGTTTGCGCCGGGCAAGCCCAATGGCAAGACCATGAGCAAGGGTGATATCGACGATGTGATCACGGCATTTGCCGATGCCGCCCAGGATGCGAAAGCCCTGGGTTTTGACGGTGTCGAGATCCACGGCGCCCATGGTTACCTGCTTGACCAGTTCCTGTGGGAAGGCACCAACCAGCGCGACGATGAATACGGTGGCAGCCTGGAAAACCGCTTGCGTTTCGTGGTCGAGATTGTTGAAGCCGTTCGCTTCCGTGTGGGGCCGGATTTCCCGATCATGCTGCGTTTCTCTCAATGGAAGCAGCAGGATTACGAGGCGAAGCTGGTTAATACGCCGGAGGAACTGGAGCAATTCCTCAATCCGCTGGTGGACGCCGGTGTGGATATTTTTCATGCCTCTACCCGTCGGTTCTGGGAGCCGGAGTTTGAAGGCTCCGACCTCAACCTGGCCGGATGGACCCAGAAGCTGTCCGGAAAGCCGACCATGTCCGTGGGTAGCGTGGGTCTGACCGAAGATTTCATTAGCGGTACCTTCGCCAGCAAGAAGGAAGCGGTGGAGCAGGCCGGCATCGATGAACTGGTGGAACGCATGAACAACCACGAGTTCGAACTGATCGCCGTTGGCCGCGCCCTGCTGCAGGACCCGGAATGGCTGGTGAAAGTGAAGGAAGGTCGATTGAATGAAGTGGAAGCTTTTGCGAAGAAGTCGCTGGCAAAGCTTTACTGAGTCTTCGATGCGTTGACGATCGGCCCCGGCTAATCCCCGGGGCTTTTTTGCGTCTGTCCTTGCTGTAATTTAAGCTGATCTTAAAACCCGTATGATTGATGTTTCGATCATCAACAGAAGGGATACACCATGGGGAGAGTCACCTCTTTTCCTGCCATTGTTCTGGTTGCCTTGTCGTTAATTGTTGCTGGCTGTGCCACCGTCGGCCAAGACTTTCCTACCCATAACGTCGACCAGATAGAGATCGGGGAAACCACCCGGACAGAAATCCAGGAGCTGTTTGGCGAACCCTGGCGCACCGGCATTGAAGATGGCAAGCGAACCTGGACATACGGCAAATATCGCTGGTCCGCCTTTGGTGACGCGGAAACAACAGACCTGGTGGTGCGTTTCAATCCGGACGGAACGGTTTCTTCCTACGTATACAACACTACCGAATAAGTGCCAGGGACTCCGGAGGCTGGGCTTATGGATGACCAGAGTGACCCGGCTAATATAGTGCAGTTACTGGACCGGCTGGAGGCTGTGGCGGCCAATCGTTCCCACGTGTCCATCGGTGAAATGATGGATGCGATCGGGCGCAGGACGTTCGGGCCGGTGGTGCTTCTGGTGGGGCTTATCCTGGTGACCCCCCTCAGTGGTGTGCCAGGAATACCGACGCTGATGGGCTTGCTCACCCTGCTGACCCTGGGTCAGGTTCTGATCGGACGCAAACGATTCTGGTTGCCGGGCTGGCTGGTGAAGCGGAAGGTGTCGCACCGGAAGCTTCTGCAGGGCCTGAAACTGTTGCGTCCAGCCGCCGGAAAGATTGACCGCCTGATCCGCCCACGGCTAACCGTGTTGGTCAAGGGACCAGGGCTTTATATGATGGCACTGGGTTGTATGGTGATAGCCGTGGTGATGCCTGCGACCGAAATTGTACCGTTCAGCTCAAGTATTGCCGGTGTTGCCCTTGTGTTCTTTGGCCTGACGATGATCTCCAGGGACGGCCTGCTGGCCCTGTTCGCCTGGGGGATTTCATTGACCGGCCCGATCATGCTGGTTCGCAACCTGGGTGGCTGAGATCCTGCGTGATCGGGCTGACGGACACATTGCATATTGGCCTGGGCTGTCAGGTGCGTAATCCCCCCACCAGCTTATCGATGCTGTCCTTGGCGTCGCCGAACAGCATGAGCGTGTTGTCCTTGAAGAACAGCGGGTTCTCCACACCGGAATAGCCCGTGGCCATGCCGCGCTTGAGGACGACCACCTGCCGGGCTTTCCACACCTCCAGCACCGGCATGCCGGCAATGGGGCTGCCGGGATCTTCGGCGGCGGCCGGATTCACGGTGTCGTTGGCACCGATCACCAGCACCATGTCGGTGTCGGGGAAATCGGCGTTGATCTCGTCCATTTCCAGCACGATGTCATAGGGCACGTGGGCTTCCGCCAGCAACACGTTCATGTGTCCGGGCAGACGACCGGCCACCGGGTGGATGCCGAAGCGCACGTTCACACCTCGATCCCGCAAAATCCGGGTCATATCACTGACCCCATTCTGGGCCTGGGCCACCGCCATGCCGTAACCGGGCACGATAATGACCGATTCGGCATTACGCAGCTCCTCGCAGACTTCATCGACACTGGATTCATGAACCGTCTGGTCGGGGTCCGCCGCGCTGGCACTGCTGGTGGTCTGGCCAAATCCACCCAGGATGACACTGATGAACGACCGGTTCATGGCCTTGCACATGATGTAGCTGAGGATGGCACCGCTGCTACCCACCAGCGCACCGGTGACGATCAGCAGGTCGTTGCCCAGCATGAATCCGATGGAGGCGGCGGCCCACCCGGAATAACTGTTGAGCATGGACACCACCACTGGCATGTCAGCACCGCCGATGGCCATGATCAGGTGAACGCCGAGTACCGAGGCAATAGCGGTCATCAGCACCAGAGAGATCAGCCCCAGTGCCATGCTGTCCGTTCCGAGGAACCAGGCCCCCAGCAACACGCAGACGATAACCGCCACCAGGTTCATCAGGTGGCGGCCGGGCAGGGTGAGGGCCTTGCTGTCAATGCGCCCGTCCAGCTTGCCGCAGGCCACAAGAGACCCGGTGAAGGTCACCGCACCGATGAAGATACCGACGAACACTTCCACCAGCTTGATGGTGTGTTCCGCGCCCGTCGTGGCGATCAGTGGCTCGATATAGCCGGAGAAGCCAACCAGCACTGCCGCAAGGCCCACAAAACTGTGGAGCAGGGCAACCAGTTGCGGCATCTGGGTCATTTCCACCTTGTTGGCGATGGGGATACCAATGCCGGCGCCTATCAGCACCGCAATCACAATGGCGATGATGCCGCCATCACCCACGCTGGCAAGGGTGGCTCCCACCGCGATGATGATGCCGGCAACGCCGTAGAGATTACCGCGCCGTGCCGATTCCTGGTGGCTGAGGCCACCCAGGCTGAGGATAAAACAGATACTTGCGACCACGTAGGCCACGCTCACCAATCCTGTGCTCATATCGGGCGTCTCCTACTTACGGAACATTTTGAGCATGCGATGGGTGACCCGGAAGCCGCCCCCTACGTTGATGCTGGCAATCAGCACCGCGATAAAGGCCATGATGCCGACAGCAATGTTCGCCGCCTGGGCCAGATGCAGAATGGCACCGATGACAATGATGCCACTGATGGCGTTGGTCACACTCATCAGGGGAGTGTGCAGGGACGGAGTCACGTTCCAGATCACCTGCCAGCCGATAAAGCAGGCCAGTACGAACACCGTAAAGTGTTGCAGGAAGCTTTCCGGCGCGTGGGCGCCCACCCCGTAAAGCGCCAGGACCGTCACGATCAGCAGGGCTCCTTTGCCAATCAGGCTGCGACGGTCGGCGTCTTTTTTGGCCGCCGCCATGTCAGCAGCCGACGGTTCCTCTGTGCCCGGCGGCGGTGCGGGACTGACCGGAGCCTCCGGTTGGGGGGGCGGCCAGGTAATGTCGTGTTCTCGCACAACGGTGAGACCGCGGATGACATCGTCGTCCATATTGACCTGGGGCTGGCCGTCCTTCTCCGGAGTCAGTTCGGTGAGCAGATGCACCAGGTTGGTGGCGTAGAGATCGCTGGCCACCTTGGCCATACGGCTCGGCAGGTCGGTGTAGCCGATCAGTGTTACGCCGTGCTGATGGGCGACCTTGCCGGGTTCCGTCAGTTCGCAGTTGCCGCCGCGTTCCGACGCCAGATCGACAATCACGCTGCCCGGCTTCATGGTTTTCACCATGTCGGCGGTGATCAGTTTCGGCGCAGGCTTGCCGGGAATCAGAGCGGTGGTGATGATGATATCCACCTCTTTAGCCTGCTCTGCGAACAGCGCCATCTCCGCCTTGATGAACTCGTCGCTCATTTGCTTGGCGTAGCCGCCACTGCCGCTGCCTTCCTCGTCCCCGAAATCCAACTCCAGGAATTCGGCGCCCATGCTTTCGACCTGTTCCTTCACCTCCAGCCGTGTATCAAACGCCCGCACGATAGCGCCCATGCTGTTGGCGGCGCCAATTGCCGCAAGGCCAGCCACACCGGCACCGATCACCATGATCTTCGCCGGTGGGACCTTGCCCGCTGCGGTCACCTGTCCGGTAAAAAAACGCCCGAAATTATTAGCCGCCTCAATCACCGCCCGATAGCCGGCAATATTGGCCATGGCGCTGAGGGCATCCATCTTCTGGGCACGACTGATGCGGGGCAGGCTGTCGATGGCAAATGAGGTAATCTTTCTGGCGGCCAGTTTCTCCAGCAGCTCCGGGTTTTGCGCCGGCCAGATATAACTGACCAGAAACGCCCCTTCCTTCATCAGGTCGACTTCGTGCTTGCCCAGCGCGGGATTCTCCATGGGGGCGCGAACCTTGAGGATGAAGTCCACTTCCTGCCACAGCGAAGAAGTATCGGTCGCTATGGCCGCGCCTACCTTCTCGTAGGCATCGTCGGAATAATTCGCGGCCTCGCCGGCACCAGCCTCAACGACCACGTCATAGCCGAGCCCAATCAACTTGTGCACGGAGGGCGGCGTGGCCGCTACCCGTCGTTCATTCTCGAAAATTTCCCTGGGGATACCGATTTGCATGGTTGGGATGTCCTCCGGATTGCCCGATGAACCAGTTGTCTGGATATCCACATACTAGTTCAAGCTGGCGAAATTGCCCGGAATACTCCAAAAAAACGGCAGGTTACCCCACTCGTGAGGAGGGCTTTTTCACAAGGGTTTCAATGTCACCCTGGGACAGATTATCCAGCATTGCGCCTCGGAACTGCCGGTTAATAAAGCGCTCGGTTTCCCGCTGAATGGTCTCTCGCTGCTCCGGCTTTTCAATGTAATCCATGGCCCGGAACAGAATGTAACGAATGGTCATGCGGGAAATTTCATGGATGGTCTCCGGCGGCACGGCATTGACCAGTTGCCGTTCGATAATGTCCTCCGCCATTTCCCGGGCACTGGCATTGAGCTGGGCTTCCAGGGCCTTGCGTAACAGCGGAGAGGGACCATGAAGTTCCCGCACCGCGACAGTTGTTGCGGCGGGGTTCGCGAGGAAGTAGTGATACACGTAAGTCACGGTATCGCGGGAAGCCTGCTCCGAGGATTCTGCCATTTGCCGGAGTTCCCGCACGCCGGACTTCATGTCGGCAGCGATGTACCCCAATACCTGTAGCCCGAACTCGTCCAGGTTCTTGAAGTGGCGGTAAAAGGTATTCGGGTTCAGTCCGGCTTCACGAGCCAGCTCCCGCAGCCCCAGCGATGTCAGGCTGCGACTTTCGGTAATCAGCCGAAGGCCGGCTTGTACCAGCTTCAGCTTTCCCCCGGTCAAAACGTTCATGCGATTTCCACCCAAAGTTATTGGTCTGGTTGGGCGGGCAGGGCTGCCGAAAATGCTCGTAGCCAGGGATGGCGAAGAGCAAGCGTACACGGACGTACTTGCAGCGGTTTTCGGAAGCCCTGCCCGCCCAACCAGACCCTCCCGCGAAGTCCGGAAGACGGGACAATCAGTTGTCACGTAAGGCCAATGGACCATTTTCCGATGAAACGGAGTATACAGCTGTCTACTTCCTTGTGTATACATGTGTATACCGTCAAACATCATGGCGAAACAGACAACAACAGGCAAGGCCAGATGGCCAGCGAACAACGAGGTAGAGTTATGAGTCAGTCAGCACAAATTGCCATTATCGGCACCGGATTCTCCGGCCTGGGCATGGGCATCAAGCTCAAAGAAGCCGGTTATGACAACTTCGTGATTCTCGAGCAAAGCGACGATGTCGGTGGCACCTGGCACGAAAACCACTACCCGGGTTGCGCCTGTGACGTGCAGTCTGCGCTTTACTCCTTCTCGTTCGAACAGAACCCGAACTGGAGCCGCATGTTCGCGCAGCAGAAAGAAATCCAGGCTTACCTGCGCCAGTGTGCTGAAAAGTACGACCTGATGAAGCACGTGCGTCTGAACACCCACGTGGCGGGCGCCAAATTTGATGAGAAGACCCAGAGCTGGACCGTCGAAACCTGCGACAGCCCCAAACTGTGGGCCTACATGCAGGAAAAAGGTCTCAACCCCGGTGATAAGCTGGACCGTTCCGACGAGGATCTGCCGGCATTCAGCACCCTGAAAGCCGACGTCGTCGTGTCCGGCATGGGCGGTCTGAGCACCCCGGCCTACCCGAACATCAAGGGTATCGAAACCTTTACCGGCAAGAGCTTCCACTCCCAGGACTGGGACCACAGCTACGACTTCAAAGGCAAGCGTGTGGCGGTGATTGGTACCGGCGCCTCCGCCATCCAGTTTGTACCGGAAGTGGCCAAAGATGCCGGTCATCTGGATCTGTACCAGCGTACGCCGCCGTGGATTGTACCCAAGCCGGACCGCGAGATCCGTCCGCTGGAAAAGCTGATGTTCCGCAAGTTCCCGCAGACCCTGAACGCCTTCCGCCAGAGTATCTACTGGACCCTGGAAGCTCGGGTACTGGGCTTTGTGGGCAACCCGCGCATCCTCAAGATCGGTGAGCTGCAGGCCCGTCGCCACATCCGCAGCCAGATCAAGGACAAGGAACTGCGCAAGAAAGTGACCCCGGATTTCCACTTCGGCTGCAAGCGGGTACTGATCTCCAACAACTACTACCCGGCACTGGCCCAGGACAACGTGGACGTGCTCACCGACGGCATCCGTGAAGTGCGCGGTAATGTCATCGTCGACAATAACGGCAACGAGCGGGAAGTGGACTGCATCATCTACGGCACCGGCTTCAAGGCCCAGGACCCGGTTCCTGCCGGCATGGTCTCCGGTCGTAACGGCCAGGACCTGCTGGACGCCTGGAAAGACGGCGCGGAAGCCTACAAGGGCAGCACCATCAACGGCTTCCCCAACTTCTTTATGCTGATGGGCCCCAACACCGGCCTCGGCCACAGCTCCATGGTCTACATGATCGAGAGCCAGATCCAGTACGTGCTGGATGCACTGAAGAAGATGGACAAGCACGGCTGGAAGAGCGTGGAAGTGAAGGAAGACGCCCTGAGCCAATACAACGCCTCCATTCACGCCAAGCTTGGCGACTCCGTCTGGCAGACCGGCTGTAAGAGCTGGTACGTGAATGAAAACGGCAAGAACACAACCCTGTGGCCGGGCTTCACCTGGCAGTTCCGCCAGCAGACGAAGCGGTTTGATGCGGGGCAGTATGTGTGTGTTGAGGGTGCTCCGGTGGTCGACGAAGCGGCCGCTGTAACTGCCTAGGAATAAAATCAGGGAGGCCATTGGTTGGCCTCCCTGAATGTAAAACATCGTAAAATAATTAAAAAACATTAACCAAATCATAGAGAACTGACACGCACTTCCTATACTGCCTCCCCTAAATTGGTAGTTATGCACGCGCTGTGCATACAACGGGACAAGGAAGTTGTGATGTATAAGTACGTCTTGGGGCTGGCGTTCGCTTGGGTAGTTACGTCTTTAGGTACTGTGAATGCAGAGTCGTTCCGGGAGACGGACGATATAGTCATCAGCCCTGACTTCTGCTCCCTCTATCCCATCGCCGTTTCCGATTCAGTGCTGGCCTCGGCAACAATGGGCCAAACCTTCCAGAACATTCCAACAGGCACGGGCCCCGGCAACTTCAGTTGGCTGTCCTGGCAGGGAAGCAACAACGCCAATACCCTGGCCGATGCCCTCGTTCCTCCTGGTACCAGCAACAACTACCGTAACCCGCTCAACGCCTCCGACACACAACTGAATGTTGGTGACTGGGTGGAAGGTGGTCCTGGCGTCAAGAACAGCAAGGCCATCCGCTCGAACCTTGACGCACTTCTGGACTACAACATTATCGTGCCGGTTTGGGGGGACGTGGACGGTCAGGGCGCTCGCTTTAACTACGAGACTGTGCGCTTTGCTGTCATTCGACTGAACGACTATGCCCTCAGTGGAAAGGGTTATATCAGCTTTACCTTTGAGCGATATACACGCTGCTACAATCATCGCCCCGAATCCCTCGACAGCCACATCACCACGCCGGAAGACACGCCGGTTGAATTCGAACTGCAGGCTCAGGATGCGGACAGTGATGCGCTGACATACGAAATACTCGTGCAGCCCCAGCACGGGAAAATCGCACAGTCGGGCTCCCGGGTTACCTATACACCCGACGCCAATTTTTATGGAAACGACAGCCTGCAGTTCCGGGTACACGACGGCGAGCAGCTTTCCGGTACCGCTACCGTCAGCCTCGAGGTGCTGCCCGTCAACGATGCGCCAACGGCTCAGGATGTCTTTGCCGAAACCGAAGGTGGGAACGCCGTATCAGTCACCCTTGTGGGGGAAGACATCGACAGCGAGCCTCTTGCGTACCGGCTGCTTGAAGAGCCCGCCCATGGTCAGTTCACCGGGGATGCCCCGGGGTTGGTGTATACCCCGGATCCCCGCTTCGAGGGTTTGGAAGTACTGACTTACGAGGTTTCTGACGGCGAGCTTCAGGCCACGGCAACCATCACCATCAATGTTATTCAGCCGAATCTGCCGCCGGTAATCACCAGCCCACCGGTGGTCACTACGCCGGAGAACGCGAACTACAGCTATCCCGTAGCCGCGGAAGATCCTAACGAAGACGAACTGACCCATACCCTGGATCGTGGGCCGGAAGGAATGACCATCGACCCGGCTTCCGGGGTGATTCATTGGCTGCCCCAGGCGGAATTCACGCAATCGGTACCGACCTTCAACCAGCAGTGCTATGTGGTGCCAAGCGGAAGCGTGAAAGTCTATGAAGAGGGTGATGATGCCTCAGGGGTGAGTTATATCGCGCCACTGTTCCACCGTGTGAAGACCGCGGTTGCGGATGCTGGCAGCTATGTGGCGCCCCAGTCGGTGGCCTGGCACAAAAGGAACCGATGCCTGGGCTGCCACATCCAGACCCAAAGCCTGCTGGGAATGCAGTCCTCGAAAGCCAAGGCCGATGTGGATGAAGAGGCCGCGGAATATCTGCTGACTGAAATTCTCTCCAGTCAGTTGAGTGATGGCTCCATTCGCCGGTCGCATCCCAATTATGCGAAGAACCAGACGGCGTTTGCACTGTGGGCACTTAACGCGGTACCCGAGCGGGATCGGACCTTCCTGGTTCGCCAGAAAGGATTGGATTTTTTCGCTGATCGCGTCACGGTCAGTGGTAACAGGGCGTACTGGACAACAGACCATAACAGCGGGTGGCTAAGGGAATCCCTTGGAATCACCGCCCTGGTCAGTCAGGCGGCAGCGGGATTCATCAATGATCTCGCTGAATTGGACAATCAATCATCGGGTCAGCTTGAAGTCGCCGATACCTACCGAATGTTGATGCCGGCGTTGGCGGAACACCTGCTGGCAGGTTTGAACTCGAGTGAAAACGACAGCTTGCGACGGGTATTCCGCCTTGTGGGCCTGGCTGAAATTGAACCTTTTATTGACGGTGACGACCTACGGTCCCGAATCTCCGCTGCCATTGTTCTGCTCGATCAGCAACTCCGCGAACGTCAGCGTGAAGACGGTGGCTGGTCACGCTACCACTCCGGCAGCCAGAGTGATCCGCTGACGTCGGCCTGGGTGGGGCTGGCCCTTGACTATCAGGACCCGGCGCTGACCGACCCGGTGGTTCTGGGGAATATCGAATACCTGCTGGAAAGCCAACAGGCCGGTGGTACCTGGGACACGACCAGTGGTCTGTTCAGCACCAAACTGGCGACCACCAGTCTGGTCATGGCTTACCTTCCCGTTGCCCTGGACCACCTGGGCAATCCGGACGTCCGCCTTGGCCATGTCTCCCTGGCCGAAGGCGACAGTGGTGTGCATGAGTTGAGTGTTGAGCTCTCTAACCTCGGGCTTGCAGATATTCGCATGCCGCTGGATGTGTCCTTCTACGCTGGCCAGCCTGAGGATGGTCAGTTCCTTGGCTCTGCCCAGGTAACCAGCCTGAGCAGTGACACCAGGTCCACTCCCAAAATCCTGGTCAGTGACGATGCGCTGACCGACGACATCTCCGTGGTGCTTAACCCCGGCGCGGCCATCGAAGAGTGCCAGATCAATAACAACGTCACCCGTGCCGCCTTCGTGCGTCACCACGTGTCCGACCCCGACGGTTTGACTGACACCCAGCTCTACACCCTGAATGTAGAGGATGTGAACGAAGCGCCGGTGATCGACAGCGAACCACAGACGGTACTGCAGGGCGGCCAGTCCTTTGAGTACCAGGTTGAGGTGTCCGACACCGATGTGGGCGATGCCCATACCTTCGAAATCGTATCCGGACCGGAAGGCCTATACCTGGATGAGCGTACGGGTCGCTTCACGTCGGCACCGGGCGGGATTGCGCCGGGTGAGTATGAGATTGTGGTCCTGGTCACCGACTTGCGGGGCGCCACGAGCGAGCAGACCTTTACCCTGGTTATCCATGAAAACCTTCCGCCGGAGATTGTTACGCCACCGGTACTTGTCGGGGATGAGAGTAGTGGCTACCGCTATGACGTCGATGCTGCCGATCCCAACGAGGGTGATGTCCTGCGTTACGGGTATGAAATCGCCCCAGATGGGTTGCTAATAGACATCGAGGACGGCGTTGCGAAATGGGAGTCAGTGGAACCATATGTCGAGGGTAAAGCTGACGACAATTTATTCTGTATGGCGGATCCAATTGAAAGTAGCGAGGGCGCTATAGCGCCAAGCGTGAAATGGCACTACAACACCATGGATGTCCTTAGCGTGCCTTCAGTTGCACCTCTCTTCGATTCAAATGGAGACGGTTTATATAACGAGTTAGACGATCCTATTGTAGTGGCTAACGCATATTCTGGCTTTGTGGACAGTGCTACAGGCAGATTGGTCGCTTTGGATGGTAAAACCGGGGCGGTAATCTGGACATCTTCAAGGAATGTCAAAGCAAGCTCGAATATTGCGGTTGCAAATATCCAAGGGGATAGCGCTCCGGAAATACTCCACTATACATCTGATGGTTATGTAAGGGCGGCGGATAATTCGGGAAATACACTCTGGGTCAACAAAGACCGCCGAGTCTCAGGCAGGTACAACTACGGTGCCATTAATGTTGCGGACCTTAATGGTGATGGGCAGCCGGAGGTTCTCGCCAGGGACTGGGTATTAAATGCGCAAGGTCAATTACTTTGGTCCGCGTCAGATACGCCTTGGCATAGGGCCTCTTCCTATGCTGCAGATGTGGATATGGATGGACTCCAGGAAGTCATAATTGGCGGGTACATTTTCAAGGAGGATGGGGAATTATTTGGCCAGCCGTTATCGAGGAGCGCGCTAACCGCCCTTGCCAACTTTGACGAGGATGACTCTCCTGAAATTGTTGGTGTGGCCGGCGGTGTGGTTTCCTTAGCAAAAATCGATGGAACGCTGATTTGGGAAAGTGCGATCCCAGGTGGAGGCGGTGGGTCGCCAACTGTCGCTGATGTTGATGGTGATGGTAAGCCAGAGATCGGTGTTGCCGGTCGCTCAAGCTATTTGGTTTTCGATACCGATGGCACTGTCCTCTGGGCGAAGACCACGCACGACTACAGTTCAAAAACTACGGGTTCAACGGTCTTTGACTTTGATGCCGATGGCAACGCTGAAATTGTCTACGCCGATGAACGAAAGCTGCGTGTATATGATGGGAAAACCGGTGCGGTTAAGTTTTCTACCGTCAACTATTCTGCCACGGCAGCCGAGTATCCGGTGGTAGCGGATATCGATTCCGATGGTCACGCCGAAATATTGGTCAGCTCGGATAATGGCAGCACCCTCGGATTAAGGGCAATCGAGGATGCCAACGATTCTTGGGCACCGACTCGGCATTTGTGGAATCAATATAACTACCACATCGACAATATAAATGATGATTTAACTGTGCCAACGAGCCCGGTTAAGAGTTGGCTGACACATAACACTTTCCGTTTAAATTCCTTCCCCGACCGTCCCTCATTGGGATTGCCTGACCTTGCTGTTCATGGGATTACTTACGCTGAAGACAGCAAGGAAGTATCCGTTGTTGTAAAAAACAGAGGGTTGGCCCCGGTTAATCAGCCATTTGATGTCAAATTCACTCATGAGCACTTCTGGAGTGGTGGCACGGAGTTAGGTGCCCAAACTGTGCCCTCGCTAAGACACGGCGAAGAAGTAGTACTGACCCTTGCCGTAGATGATGCGGAGATAGTGGACAGCTTGAGAGTCGATCTTACTGTTCCTGGAGAAGTTGTTGAATGCGTTTCCAACAACAATAGTGCCCGGGCGGCTATCTTGACGGTTCAGGCCTTTGATGAGGCAGGTCTCTTTGATGATCAAAAGTTTGCGGTCTCCATAAAGGATGTGAACGACCACCCGGAAATTTCGTCGGCGGCAAGTGGGCAGGCCTTTGTAGGATTGGACTTTGAACTGCCGATCGAAGTTTCCGATCCAGACATAGGTGACAGTTTCAGGTACAGCATTGTTGGTGCGCCGGCGGGTGTCGAGATAACACCATACTCTGGGAAGCTTTCCGGAAAGCTCGCTGACGAAGGCGTTCATACCTTTACCGTTCAAGCTGAAGACTTGTCCGGAAGCCTCGCTGAACAAACCTATGTACTCACGGTAACACCACCAGATAATACGGCACCGATCATTGATTCTGAGCCAGCGGGTTCAGTCATCGCTGGCCAGAACTACCAGTACAATGTTGTGGCAACAGATCCGGATGGTGATGAAGTCGTATACCTGCTCAGTCGCTCCCAACCTGGAATGACAATTGATGGCGTAAGCGGCCGGATTTCGTGGACGCCGTCCATAGATCTGTCAGGAACGTTCCCAGCCGAAGTGACGGCGCTGGATACCCGTGGCGCATCTACAAAGCAGTATTTCCTGATAGAAGTACTGAATCCCAATGATGCTAACCAGCCACCCACCATCACCAGCACCCCTGGTGGCGCCGTCTATGCTGGCCAGCTGTTCGATTACCAGGTGACCGCCAACGACCCGGATGGGGATACCCTGACCTACTCCCTCGCAACGTCTGAATCCGGTATGACCATCGCCGCCGATGGCCTGTTCTCCTGGCTACCAGGATCTGAATGGATCGGCGACACCGCCATCGTTGAAATCCTGGTCAGTGATGGCCGTGGCGGCGAAGCGCGGCAGAAGCTCACACTGCCGGTCAACGAAAGCGCAAACCATCCGCCCCAGTTCACCAGCACGCCGGAAACCCAGGCATTGGCGGGTTCTCCCTATGGTTATTCCATCGCAGCCACCGACAGCGATGGCGATGCCTTTACCTTCAGCCTCGACCAGTCGCCCAACGGCATGACCCTGACCGGCTCCCAGGTAAACTGGACGCCGGCGGACACCCAGGCCGGCAGCGTTCATGACGTGGTTGTCCGGGTCACCGACGCCCGTGGAGCGGCATCCACCCAGAGCTTTGGTATTGCAGTCAACGCGCCGGCGGAGTCCAACGAGGCCCCGGAAATCAGCAGTATTCCCACATCCCCGGCCTTTGTGGGTGAAGAGTACCAGTACGATGTGATCGCCCGGGATGCCGACGGCGATGCGCTGACCTACACACTGGAAGCTGCCCCATCGGGCATGACGCTCAACTCGACCGGCCAGGTTCGCTGGACCCCGGGAAGCGATCAGGTGGCCGCCCATGCCGTGCGCATCCGGGTCTCCGATGGCAAGGCCTACGCCACCCAGAGTTTCACCCTGGATGCGGTGGAAGCCAGTGATAACAGTTACCCGGACATCACCAGCCGGCCGAACACGCAGGCCGTGGCCGGTGAAACCTACCAGTACCAGTTGGTAGCAACCGACGCTGACGGCGATGAGCTGACCTACGGCGCCATGGTCCAGCCGGATGGTATGGAGGTGGACGCCTCCGGGCTGGTCACCTGGACACCGACCCTGGACCAGATCGGTATCCATGATGTGTCCTACTTCGCCGATGATGGCAAGGGCCGGACGCTGCAGAACACCAGTATCAAGGTTCAGGAAGAGCCCTTGCCGCTGTCGGCCACCCTGCTGGTCACGCCGGACAGCGTGAACGCCGGCGACACGGTCACCATCGATATCTTTACCGACGGTGGTCGAGGGGAGATCAGTCAGTCCGTGGACGTGGATGGCCAGCCCCTGACCCTCAACCCCTATGGCCGAGCTACCTGGACCGCCAGCGGCACCGGCCGTCATACCGTCACCGCCACGGTATCCGATGCCGAGACCACGGTGACGGAGGTGGCTTACGTCACCATCCGTGATGACAGCGATACCGTGGCGCCAGTGGTTACACTGGAAGGCCCGGAAAGCGGAGCCATAGTCACTGCGCCAACGGACATCATCGCCACCGTCCAGGACGACAACCTGGCAATCTATGAAGTGTTGATCAGCCCGAAGGGTGAGAGCGAGTGGCAGACCATCGCGGAAGGCTCAACCAGCCAGGTATCCGCGCCGGTGGCTACCTTTGATCCCAGCCTGCTGATGAACGGCCAGTACGATCTGGCCATCCTGGCGGTGGACGTCAACGGCCTGTCCGGTTCCGACATGATGTCCCTGCAGGTGGAAGGCGACCTCAAGGTGGGCAATTTCAGCATCACCCTGGAAGACCTGTCGATTCCGGTGGCGGGCATCCCCATCCGGGTCACCCGAACCTACGACAGCCGCCAGCGTTTTGAGGCGCTGGACTTCGGGCAAGGCTGGAGCATCGGCTACCAGGACGCCAAGGTGGAAGAGTCCCGTACGCTGGGCAGTTACTGGACCGTTAACCAGTACAAGCGCGGGCCGCTGAACCTGATCACCGACTTCTGTGTCGAGCCCCTCGGTGCCCCGGTGGTAACCGTCACCCTGCCGACCGGCGACGTCGAACGCTTCGAAGTGGGCGCTTCGCCGAGCTGCAACACTTACCAGGTCATCAAGGACGTCACTCTGGACTTCAAGCCGGTGGGAGATACCCAGTCCACCCTGAAGGCCCTGGACGACAGTTCGGCAAGGTATGAGGGCGGCACCCTGCTGGAAACCGGCACCTTCTCCGGCCCGGTGGATCCGACCCGTTACCTGCTGACCACCCAGGCCGGCTACGCCTATACCCTCAACCAGGATTTCGGCATCGAGAAGGTGGTGGACCCCAACGGCCACACCCTGAGGTACACCAACGACGGAATCTTCCACTCCAGTGGCAAGGCGGTGACCTTCCAGCGGGACAGCAACGGCCGCATCAAGGCCATCACCACGCCCAACGGTGACCAATTGAGCTACCTGTACGACGGCGACAACAACCTGGTCAGCAGTGCCGACGCCCAGGGCAACGCCACCGAATACACCTACAACCGTAACCACGGCTTGCTGGACATCATCGACCCGCTAGGCCGCACCCTGGTCCGCAACATCTACGACGAGAGTGGACGGCTGATTGTCCAGGAAGACAGCGACGGCAACCGCACGGACTTCAACCACGACATTGAGGGCCGTCAGTCCGTGGTCACCGACCGCAATGGCAACACCACGCTGTACTACTACGATGACCGGGGCAACGTTACCACCAAGGTGGATGCGGCCGGCCATAGCTGGAACTACACCTACGACGAACGCGGCAACCAGCTGGGTCAGGTGGATCCGCTTGGCAACGTCACCACCGCCAGCTTCGACGAGCGCAACAACCAGCTCACCCAGACTGACGCTCTCGGCAATACGGTAGCGTTCAGCTACGACAGACGTGGCCAGGAACTGACCATTGCCGACGCCCGTGGCAACGTCTACCGGAACAGCTACGACAGCGTGGGTAACCTGTTGACCGTGACCGACCCGGACGGCAACGTGGCGGGCAACAACATCAACGCCCAGGGGCTGGTGTCCAAGACCGTGGATGTGGCAGGCAACGCCACCACCTACACCTACGATGAGGACGGCAACAAGCTCACCGAGACCAACCCCCTCGGCGAGACCACCCGCTACACCTACGATGCCAACGGCAACGTGCTGACCGAAACCCGGCCCCGCACCGTGAACGGCAGCGTGGTGGAGGAAACCACCGGGTACGTCTATGACGCCAATAACCGCGTTATCGAAACCCGCTATCCGGACGGCAGCACCACCGCCACGGAGTACGACGTGGCCGGTAACCAGGTGGCCACGGTCGATGCCCTGGGGCGGCGCACCGAATACAGCTACGACGCCTACGGCCGATTGACGGAAACCTACCACCCGGATGGCACCGCCGAGTACAAGACCTACGACGGCGAAGGCAACCTGCTGACCGAAACCGATCCGCTGGGCCGGACCACCCGCTACACCTACGACGGGTTGAACCGGGTTGTCCGTACCGATTATCCGGACGGCAGCCATACCTTGACCACCTACGATGCCGCAGGCCGCGTCACCGGTGAAACCGACGCCAACGGCAGCACCACCACCTACGAATACGACGCGGCGGGCCGTCGCACCGCCGTGGTGGATGCGCTGGGTAACCGTCACAGCTACGCCTATGACGCCGACGGCAACCTGGTCAGCGAGACCGACGCCAAGGGTCACACCACCGAGTACACCTACAATGCCCTCGACCAGCGGACCCAGACCCGCTACCACGACGGCACCACGGTGACCGAGAGCTTCGATGCCCTGGGCCGTCGCACCTCTCGCACCGACCAGAATGGCCGTACCACCCATTACGAGTACGACGCCCTCGGCCGCCTGACCAAGGTGACCGACGCCCTCGACGGGGTAACCACCTACACATACGACGAAGCCGGTAACAAGCTGACCCAGACCGATGCCGAAGGCCGCACCACACGGTGGACCTACGACAGCCAGGGCCGCGTGCTCAGCCGCACCCTGCCCATGGGCCAGACCGAAAGCTTCACCTACGACGCGGCTGGCAATCGCCTGAGCCATACCGACTTCAACGGCCAGACCACCACCTACAGCTACGACCTCAACCAGCGGCTGAGCCAGGTCACCTATGGCGACGGCACCACCGAAAGCTATACCTACGACGCCGTCGGCAACCGCCTGACCGCCACCACCCCGGAAGGCACCACGCGGTACAGCTACGATGCCCAGAACCGCCTGGTTGAAGAGGTCCAGCCCGACGGCTCGGTGCTGTCCTACGGCTACGACGCTGCTGGCAACCGGACCCAACTGGACGTCTCCGCCGGTGGCAGCACCACGTCCACCAGCTACAACTTCGATGCCCTGAACCGGCTGGAAGTGGTGACGGCCAGCCAGGGTCAGACCCTTTACACCTACGATGCGGTGGGCAACCGCGAGAGCGTCAGCTACCCCAGCGGCAACGTCACCCTGTACGACTACGACGCCTTGAACCGGCTGACCCGCCTCACCACCACGGATGCGGCGGACCAGATCCTGATGGACTATGCCTACACCCTGGACGCCACCGGCCGCCGCACCCAGGTGCAGGAGGCCCACAGCGGCCGCACCACCAGCTACAGCTACGACGAACTGTACCGCCTGACTGGCGAAACCATCGCCGACCCGGTCAATGGCAACCACAGCGCCGAATACCAGTTCGACAAGGTGGGCAACCGCACCTACAGCATCATTAACGGGGTGCATACCGCCTACAGCTACGACAACAACGACCGACTCACCCAGCAGGGCGGCGTCAGCTACAGCTACGACGCAAACGGCAACACCCTGACCGAGACCGAAGACGGCCAGGTAACCCACTACCGCTACGATGCCCGCGACAAGCTCATCGAAGTGGAAAAACCGGGCCTGACCGCCCGCTACGGCTACAATGCCGACGGTATCCGCACCCGCAAGACCGAGAACGGCATCACCACCCACTACGTGGTGGACAACAACCGGGACTACGCCCAGGTGCTGGCGGAGGTGACCAGCGGGACCGCCGAGGTGAGCTACACTTACGGCGATGACGTGGTCTCACAGACCCGTGCCGGCAGCGCCTCGTACTACCTGTATGACGGCCACGGCTCCACCCGGGCACTGGCGAGTGCGAGCGGCTCTTTAACAGACAGCTACGACTACGATGCGTTTGGGGTGTTGCTGAACAGTACTGGCGATACCGAGAACGTCTATCGGTATACCGGGGAGCAGTTGGACCCGAGTCTGGACCAGTACTATCTGCGGGCGCGGTATTACGACCAGAATAGTGGTCGGTTTACGCAGATGGATACGTGGCAAGGAAACAACCATGATCCGATAACTTTGCACAAATATTTGTACGCCAATGCTGACCCAGTCTCCTACAGGGACCCGACTGGTAAGTTCTCGTTGGGATCACTTGGCGCAGGAATAAATATCCAAGGAGTACTGGCAACGGCAAATTTTGCTAGTTCCGCCTACAGCATTTTCCAGATTGCAACGGGCGAAGAGGAGTTAACTGCCACGCAAGTTGGATCCAGGATCTTGTTTAATATGCTGGGTGGGGCAGCTGGCAAAGTTATTGGCTTGTTTGGTAAAAAGTTCGCTGACGACTTTAAGCGCGCCGGATGCTCAAGAAATAGTTTTACTGCGGAAACCCCTGTTCATACTGAGTCAGGCATTAAGTCTATCGAAGATGTAGCTATAGGCGATTTGGTTTGGGCAACGGATCCAGAGACTGGTGAAGCTGTTTTGAAGCCAGTTACTTATCTCATTCAAGGTGAGAGAGAGTACGAACTTTACTTAATCGAATTTGCTTCTGGAGAAAAAATAACCGCTACTGCTGATCATCCGTTCTTTTCAAATGGAGAGTGGATAAATGCCAAAAATTTGGAAGAGGGTGTAGGAGTATCTAGCCTTTCTGGGGATGATTTTGAAATAGTCATTTCTGTAGAAAAAGAGCTAAGGAAACAGAAAGTATTTAATATTACAGTTGACGAGGTGAATACCTTTCACGTTGGTGAAGCTGGATACCTTGTCCATAATACTAATATATTCTGTTCACCTAATATAACGGCAGTTTTTCCAGAGCTAAAAATAAGAGGACTGGTTAGGAATAGAAATATTGATGATCTAACTGGCAGCGAAATTGCTAATGCGTTCGCTCAAACTGGATATAAGATCTCTAGTCACGCTATCGGAAGGATCAAACATCCTCGAACAAGAGATTTGGGATTCAATACTCTTAACGATATTGCAAAAATTATTAACCGTGGTGAAAAAATCGAAGATAGAGGAGATGTTGCCTTTATTTACAATGGGATGAAAGCGATAATCATTCCTGGAACCATGAAGATACGGACAATTCGACCGTTATAAAAGGGTGGACTTGATAGCTATGATTCTAAGGGCCAAAGGCAAAAGTTTTGAAATGGAGGTTCTTGGTTATGAGTTCCCAAGTGCAATCGATTATGATGATGCGAACTGGCTGAATATTAAGATTCAGGCTTCTGATAAAGATCAGTCTTGGGAAGCTAGTGATAGCTGCCTCCTTACATGCGAATTAATTGAGCTAAAGCAATGGTTAGAGAAAATTTCTAAAGGTAAGAAAGTTGATCCTCATATATCTTTTTTGGAGGGAGAGCTGGCCTTTGGGTTCAATAGCAATGATAATGAGCTGGTTGTTGAATTAAATTTCAATTTTCATCCAAAAGGTGATTCCTATAAATACGGGGATGAGGGTGACAAAAAATATTTAATCTCCTTTCCGATGGAGAAGGGAAATTTGCATGCTTACGAGTCCATTAATCGATTCTTGGAGAGTTATCCTGAGCGGTTAAAACAGTTCAAGAAGAGGTAAGGATCCTTAGAAGCCTGTTATTGCATAGCAAGAATCTGAGACTCGTCATCCAGCGGCAACGTTACCCTGTACGATTACGACGTCCTGACCCGGCTAACCCGCCTCACCATCACGGATGCGGCGGACCAGATCCGGGCGGACTACGCCTACACCCTGGACCCCACCGGCCGCCGCACCCAAGTGCAGGAGGCGCATAACGGCCGCACCATCAGCTACAGCTACGACGAGCTGTACCGCCTGACCGGCGAAACCATCACCGATCCGGTCAAC
>NZ_KE007325.1:115017-145268 GCF_000397065.2 Marinobacter lipolyticus SM19 | reverse complement strand
GCGCCGAATACCAGTTCGACAAGGTGGGCAACCGCACCTACAGCTTCATCAACGGGGTGCACACCACCTACAGTTAAATTCTAAGGAACCTATGTCTGCCTACGAAGAATTAGAAGCGATGAGCCTTGAAGAGCTCAAAAAGACCTACGATCGATTATCTCGGACGACCGCGAAGGGTCTCGGATTCTATCGTGAGGAAATCGCCAGACGTGAGGCCAAGGCAATGGAACAGCAGATGCAGGCAATGACTCGCCAGGTACGAAATATGACGATTGCTATCCTCTTACTCACGGTGGTCAACTTTGTCGCTGTCTGTATCCCACTGGTGCAGTCGGTAATCGGTTAGCGAGGAATATCTAAAGGAGAGGAGCATGGCCAAGCGTGCGACGTGGTCGTCTCTGATCAATTTAACCATTGCAGGCACGGCGATGCCCATTACATTGCGCCTTCGGCTCCATTCCATGGGCGCGCATGCTGCAGGCGTTATGACGACGCCAACGGCAACACCCTGACAGAGACATAGCACGGCCAAGTCACCCGCTACCACTACGATGCCCGCAACAAGCTCATCGAAGTGGAGAAGCCAGGCCTGACCGCCTGTTATGCCGGGCAGTATGTGCGTGAGCCGGAGGCCGTCGAAGTAGGCGAGGTCGCTCCAGCGTTGTAAGCTACCTGATCGACATGCTACCCAATATGGGCAGAGTAATGCCCATATTGGGTATGATCCGGCTAGCCGCCACTCCCCGTTAGCTCTGTGACAGTCACCCTTACTTCCTCACAAACCCGGATAAGGCTTGCAACCAGGCTTTCATCCACGTCAATGAAACCCTCGTATTCAGCCAGATTTCGTTTGCGATGGGCCTGATCAAGAATGCGCCATTTCGCGGAGGGAAGGTCCAGTGTGTGCTGCAGACATTGAAAAACGAGGTATCGGTTGTCCGAGCGATATCCGAGATGGCGCAGTGCTGCGAGTGACAACGCATGAGCGGCGTTATAAGTCAGATCAAAGCGGCTTTCCAGGCTGAGTGATTCCAGCTGTGCGTCTTGCAGTCGGATACTGCCGGATTGGATAAGGTCAGTAACCTCGCGGGTATCAGCCGCTTCGTGATGAAGTTTGCGAATGTCGACCAGATTCTCAAGTGCTTCCTTGTTCATCAATGATTCCCTTCAATAGCAGGTACGGTCCATTCAGTACCTTTCTTATAAACGGATTGTCGTTGTTCCGACGCTTTTCAAATTCGTGCCTGGTGTAGAGCGTGGGGTTCACGGGCCGCGACAGCTCCTGCTCCACCGGCTCCAGTGCGGTAAACACATCTTCGAGGGTTAATGTGTCAGAAACCAGCATGAGGTCGATGTCACTGTCCGCCCGATCGGTATTCTTGGCAACTGAACCATAGACCAGCGCCAAGTCAATTTCACTGTCCATGGCGCCCAGGGCATTCTTGACTACTTGAGCCGGCCCAAGGGTTTTTGCAACCAGAGAGCACAATTCCGGAAAGATCGGCGCGTCCGGATTGGCTCTATAGCGTTTCTGACGCCCCTTGACTTCGACAGTGACCAACCCGCTGTCCACGAATCGACCTACTTCCCGCTGAACTGCCCCGGAGCCGGCCCTTGCCCGTTCGATCAATTCGGCTAGTGAAAAGTCCTGATCAGGCTGCATGAACAGCAGGCCAAGCACTTTTTGCCGGGTGCCTGAAAACAAAGCATCCGCAAGGCTGGAGTTTGAAGACATTGAGGGTTCACCGGTGATTATCGAGTTCTTTCTGATTAATGCCTAAATTGGGTAATTTTATACCCATTTTGGGTATATGCAAGGTGTGTGTTTGTACTGCCGATTCCGGTTGGCCAATGTATCTTCTTAGCCCGTCGCTTGGGCTGAAGTGCGAGAGCCTTCAGCGTACTGGCCAGGAATAGACCTGCTCCGGACAGGGCCGCGGTTCTGGTTATTACCGGCGACAACCTGGACTCGGAACAGGTCAGTCAGTGCCTGTGACCAATTATTGGAACACGCTTAACTGACCAGCGTGCCGCCATCCACGGCCAGACATTGCCCGGTAATATGCCGCCCGGCCTCGGAGGCCAGAAGTACGGCGGCGCCTTTCAGGTCTTCCTCGCCACCAAAGCGCTTCAGCGGAATGCGCTCCAGCATTTTTTCACCCTGGGCATCCAGCAGGCCCTGGGACATTTTCGACGGGAAGAAGCCCGGGCACAGGGCATTCACGTTGATGTTGTAATGGCCCCACTCGGACGCCAGCGCGCGGGTGAAGTTCACCATGGCGCCCTTGCTGGTGTTGTAGGCGATGGTCTTCATGCCTTCCGGATTGCCGGACAGGCCCGCGATGGAGGCGATGTTGATCACCTTGCCGGTGTTGCGGGGAATCATGCAGCGCTTGCCCACGGTCTGGGTGAGGAAGAAGGCGGCGTTGACGTTCAGGTTCATCACCTTCATCCAGCCTTCCGCCGGGTAGTTTTCCGCAGGCGCGCCCCAGGTGGCACCGGCGTTGTTGACCAGGATATCGATATCGCCGAGTTGGCTGACCACCTGATCCACCACGGCGGGAATGCCTTCCAGGTCAGACAGATCCGCCGCAATAGTCACCACCTCAACGCCCTGAGTTTCGAGATGCGCCTTGGCATCGTCCAGCTCATGCTGCTTGCGGGCGCTGATGGCGACTTTTGCTCCCAGTTCCCCCAGCGCTTCGGCCATTTGCAGGCCCAGACCGCGGGAGCCGCCTGTGATAAAGGCGACCTTGCCGGTCAGGTCCAGTAGTTGTTTTACACTCATGGTTATCTCCTAGATGGTTCAGGCGGTCCTGGCCAGCAGGCCGTCGCTTACTTGCGCCAGATGATGATCGGCATCGCCGAACAGCAGGTTGATCAGGGTCAGGCGTTTGAACAGGTGGGCGGCGAACATCTCGTCGGTCACGCCCATACCGCCATGCAGTTGCACCCCTTGCTGGCCCACGTAACGCGCGGCCTGGCCGACCAGGGTTTTGGCCATCGAGATGGCTTCCCGGCGGCTGGCTCGGTCATCGGAATCCGCTTCGCTTGCAGCCAGGATCGCCATGGTTTTGGCCTGTTCGGTCTGGATGAACATGTCCGCCATACGGTGCTGCAACACCTGGAACTTGCCGATGGGTGTGCCGAACTGTTTGCGGGTCTTGATGTATTCCAGTGTAGCGGCATTCATGGCTTCCATGGCGCCGACGGCTTCGGCACACAGCGCGGCAATGCCCAGATCCACGGCTTTTTCAATGGTCGGGAAGGCCTTATCCATGCTACCAATCAGATTGTCGGCGCTGACCGACACATTATTGAAACTGATCTCGGCGGTGCGGTGGCCATCGTGGGTGGCAAAGTCGTCAACGGTGACGCCTTTGGCGTTGCGATCCACCAGAAACAGGGACAAACCGGATTCATCGTTCACGTTACCGCTGGTGCGCGCGGAGACGATTAACTGATTCGCTTGACCGCCATGGAGTACGGCGGTTTTCTGGCCGCTGATCAGGAAATCGACGCCGTCCTTGCGGGCAGTGGTCTGCACGTAGCTGAGGTTGTAGCGGGCGCCCGGCTCGTTGTGGGCCAGGGCCAGCAGCCGCTCACCACTGGTGATGCCCGGCAGGATATCGGCTTTCTGGGCTTCGTTACCGGCATCCCGGATCAGCCCGCCGGCCAGCACTACGGTGGCCAGATAGGGTTCCACGACCAAGCCGCGGCCAAAGTTTTCCATCACCACCAGGGTGTCGATGGCGTTGCCACCCAGGCCGTCATAGTCTTCGGGGAAGGTGAACCCGAGCAGGCCCATCTCGGCGAAGTTCTCCCAGGTGGCCTTGTCGATACCCGCTCCGGAGCTGATCATCTCCCCACGCTTTTCAAAGCAGTACTCGTTGGTCACGAAGCGGCGCAGGGAATCGTTCAGCATTTGCTGTTCTTCGGTCAGATCAAAATTCATAAACGCCTCCTTATAGACCGAGCACGAGTTGGGCAATGATATTGCGCTGGATCTCGTTGGACCCGCCGAAGATCGACAGCTTGCGCATGTTGAAGTAATCGCCGGCGGCGGGTGTCGCATCGGCAGAGCCGACCCTGGGGCCGTTATAGTCCAATTCCAGTGCTTCCGGAATATAGGCAATGGCGTCCTGGCCTCCCGCTTCCATCAACATCTCGAACAGCTGCTGACCGATTTCGGTACCGCGAATCTTCAGGATCGACGCCTGGGGGCCGGGCCCACGCTTGTCGGTGAGCACCCGCAAAACCGTCAGCTCGAGAGCGCGCAGTTCAGCATCCAGCTGCGCCAGCCGGTCGCGGAATCGGGTGTTCTCAATTAGCGGACGTTGCCCGTCCTGCTCTTCCCGCGCCACTTCCTTGAGGCGTTTCATCGCTGCTTTCCACTGGCCCACATTGGCCAGACCGGTACGCTCATGGCCCAGCAGGAACTTGGCGTAGGTCCAGCCCTGGTTTTCCTCGCCGATCAGGTTCTCGGCCGGTACCTTCACGTTGTCGAAGTAGACTTCGTTAATCTCATGCTCGCCGTCCAGCATGATGATGGGCCGTACCTCGATGCCCGGGGTGTTCATATCGATCAGCAGGAATGAAATGCCCTGCTGCGTTTTGCCTTCGGTGCTGGTCCGCACCAGACAGAAGATCCAGTCCGCATGCTGGCCCAGGGTGGTCCAGGTTTTCTGGCCGTTGACGATGTAGTGTTCCCCTTCGCGTTTGGCACTGGTACGCAGTGAAGCCAGGTCGGACCCAGCACCGGGCTCGGAATAGCCCTGACACCACCAGTCCTCACCACTGACAATCCCTGGCAGGAAGCGTTGTTTCTGCTCGTCATTGCCAAAGGTCATGATCACGGGTGCAACCATACGCAGCCCGAAATCCAGCTGGCGGGGCGCACCGGCAAGGGCGCATTCTTCTTCGAAGATGATCTGCTGAATCGGATCCCATCCGGTCCCACCAAATTCTTTCGACCAGGTGGAGGCACCCCAGCCCTTATCAAACAGAATCTTCTGCCAGCGCTCGGTCATCGCCTTGTCCGGGCGAAGCCTTTTCTGCACCCGTTCGCGGATGTCATCCGGTAGGTTTTCGTCTAGAAACTGGCGAACTTCAGCGCGGAACGCCTCTTGTTCGGGGGTGTAATTCAAATCCATGTTGCACCTCTTGTCTGGTGGCTGAGGTTGACGGTTTTGACTTCTGAGTTGCCTGTTGGGTTTTAATGCCGGGCTTATAAACACGGGGGTGGCGCCGAATGGGTATCCCCTTTCAAAACACGCTCCTTCGGCACATCCGACCCAACAGGCGCTTCCCCCAAAGCCTCAGGCAACCAAAGCCTTAGGCTACTTCGAACAAGCCAGCAGCACCCATACCAGTACCGACGCACATGGTAACGACCACGTATTTAACACCACGGCGCTTGCCTTCGATGAGGGCGTGGCCGACCAGGCGTGAACCGGTGGTGCCGTAGGGGTGGCCGACGGCGATGGCGCCGCCGTTGACGTTCAGGCGATCCATGGGAATGCCGAGTTTGCGCTGGCAATAGAGCACCTGAACGGCGAAGGCTTCGTTGAGTTCCCACAGGCCGATATCGTCGACGGTCAGGCCGGCGCGCTTGAGCAGCTTGGGAACGGCGAAGACCGGGCCGATGCCCATTTCGTCGGGCTCGCAACCGGCCACGGCGAAACCACGGAAGATACCCAGCGGGGTAGCGCCGCGCTGTTCGGCGACTTTGCTGTCCATCAGAACGCAGGCAGATGCCCCATCGGAGAACTGGCTGGCGTTGCCGGCGGTGACCACGCCACCTTCCATTGCAGAGCGGATCTTGCTGACGCCTTCCAGGTTGGTGCCCGGGCGGATGCCTTCGTCCTGGCTGACGGTGACTTCCTGGCTGCTGAGCTGGCCGGTGGCCTTGTCGGCCACGCCCATGGTGGTGGTGATGGGCACGATTTCGTCGTCGAACTTGCCGTCTTCGCGGGCCTGAGCCGCCAGGGTCTGACTGCGGACGCCGTATTCGTCCATGTCTTCTTTCTTGATGTCGTAACGCTTGGCGACGGTCTCGGCAGTGTCCAGCATGGACCAGTAGAGTTCCGGCTTTTTCTTCGCCAGCCAGGGCTCCATGAAGTAGTTCTGGTTGACGTTGGCTTGCACGGTGGAGATGGATTCAACACCACCGGCGACCATCACCGGCACCCGGTCCACGGCAATGTGGTGGGCCGCCATGGCGATGGCCTGCAGGCCGGACGAGCAGAAGCGGTTGATGGTGGCGCCGGCCACGGACACCGGCAGGCCGGCACGGATGGCGCCCATGCGGGCGACGTCGTTACCGGTGGAACCTTCCGGCAGCGCGCAGCCCATCAGCACGTCTTCGATTTCGTTGGGGTCGACTTTCGAGCGCTCGACTGCGTGCTGGATGGCGTGGCCCGCCAAAGTAGCGCCGTGGGTCATGTTCAGGCCGCCGCGCCAGGATTTGGCCAGGGGCGTGCGGGCGGTGGATACGATGACAACATCATTGGACATAACAATTCTCCTCAGGTCGGGGCTGCGGTCCTTCGATAAGGGATAGGCAGCCCCGGATCAATTCGTGGACCGGTTATTTAGCGTCGAAACCCTTGCCTTCTTCAGCGCGCTTGGCCAGCAGCGCCGCCGGCTTCCAGAAGCCTGGCTGGGTGTGGCGGTCTTCGGTAAAGGCCTGCATGGCGCGCACCACGTTCGGCAGTCCGACTTCCTCGGCGTAATGCATGGGGCCGCCGCGGAATACCGGGAAGCCGTAACCGGTCAGGTACACCATGTCGATGTCGGAGGCGCGCTGGGCGATGCCTTCGTCCAGAATCTGGGCGCCTTCGTTGACCAGGGCGTAGACACAGCGCTCGACGATTTCCTGGTTGCTGATCTTGCGTGGGGTGATGCCCAGTTCAGCGCGAACCTCGTCCACCACCTTGTCCACTTCCGGATCGTGCAGGGCGTTGCGGTTGCCCGGCTCGTAGCGGTAGAAGCCGGCGCCAGTCTTCTGGCCGTATCGGCCCATTTCGCACAGGCGGTCAGCGACGACCATCTTCACCATGTCCGGGTTTTCTTGGTACTGACGTTTGCGGATGGCCCAGCCGATGTCGCCGCCGGCCAGGTCGGCCATGCGCAGCGGGCCCATGGCAAAGCCGAACTTCTCGATGGCCTTGTCGATCTGCTGAACGCTGGCGCCTTCTTCCAGCATCAGCAGAGCTTCGCGCTGGTACTGGTTGATCATGCGGTTGCCGATAAAGCCGTCGCACACGCCGGACACCACGGCGGTCTTCCTGATCGCCTTGGCCAGTTTCATGGCGGTGGCCAGTACATCCTTGGCGGTCTTGTCGCCGCGCACCACTTCCAGCAGCTTCATGATGTTGGCGGGGCTGAAGAAGTGCAGGCCGATGACGTCTTCCGGGCGCTTGGTGAAGCTGGCGATCTTGTTCAGATCGAGGGTGGAGGTGTTGGAGGCCAGGATAGCGCCCTGTTTGCAAACTTCGTCCAGCTTCTCGAACACGGACTGCTTCACGCCCATTTCTTCAAAGACGGCTTCAATGACCAGGTCGACGTCGCTCAGGTCGTCATAGGTCAGGGACGGGGTGAGCAGGGCGATCTTGGCCCTGGCGTCGTCCTCGCTCATGCGGCCTTTCTTGACCCGGCCTTCGTAGACTTTCTGGATGGCTGCCACGCCGCGGTCCAGACCTTCCTGCTTCATCTCTACCAGTGTTACCGGGATGCCGGCGTTGAGGAAGTTAATGCTGATACCGGTACCCATGGTGCCACCGCCGATCACGCCAACGGACTTGATGTCACGCACCGGAGTATCGGAGGGCACATCGGCAATCTTGCTGGTCAGCCGCTCGGAGAAAAACGCGTGGCGCAGGGCGCGGGATTCCGGGGTCTGCATCAGGTTCACAAAGGCTTCGCGTTCGACCTCCATACCCTTGTCAAAAGGCATGGTTACAGCGGCCTTTACCGCGTCCACGCACTTCAGCGGGGCCGGGTAGTTCTTCGCCATGGCACCTACGGTGTTGCGGGTGAACATGAAGAAGCCTTCCGGATTGGGGTGCTTGGCCTTCAGGTCCCGCACTTTCTTCAGTGGCAGGTTTTCATTGGCGACCTTGGTGGCGTAGGCAATGGCGGCATCCTGCAACTCACCGTCCACCAGCTCATCAAAAAGTGCGCTGCCCTTGAACTGTTTCGCGGGCACGGCGCTGCCGGACACAATCATGTTCAGGGCGTGTTCGGCGCCGATCACCCGGGGCAGACGCTGGGTGCCGCCGGCGCCCGGCAGCAGGCCCAGTTTCACTTCTGGCAGGGCAATCTGGGCATCGGGTTTGGCGATGCGGTAATGGCAACCCAGGGCGAGTTCCAGACCGCCACCCATGCAGGCCCCGCTGATGGCGGCAATGACTGGCTTGCGGCTGCTTTCCACATAGTTGATTACGGTGTTCAGGTTGGGTTCGGCGGTGGCTTTGGAGGTGCCGAACTCGCTGATGTCGGCGCCGCCGGAGAACGCGCGGTCGGAGCCGATCAGTACAACGGCCTTCACCGCATCATCGGCTTCTGCCTGGCGGATGCCGTTCACAATGCCCTGGCGCAGGGCCAGGCCCAGGCCGTTGACGGGCGGGTTGTCGAGTCGGATAACGGCAATGGCGCCGTTGAGATCGTAATGGGCGGTACTCATTGGGCAGCTCCCTGATACTGGAATCGGGTTGATCGTTGGTATGAAGACGCGCGTTGAAATCTCCATACACTGGTGTATTGTTGTTCCATACACTAATGTATGTTTTTGGTGGGGTCAACGGTTTCAAATTTGTGGCCTCCGTTAATGTAGAATGCTCCCGACATCGCCAGCAGCAGGATCTGACTACCGAATGACTGACACCCGACAGCCCCGAAGCACTAGCCGCAAGACGCCGGAAAAAGCGCAATTGACCCGCGACGACTGGCTGGATGCCGCCGCTGGCGAAGTGGCCGCGGGCGGTTTCAGTCATTTGCGGGTGCTGACGCTGTCGAAAAAACTCGGTGTCACGCGGGGCAGTTTCTATTGGCACTTCAAGGACCATGAGGATCTGGTGGTCAGCTTTCTCGACCGCTGGCGGGATCGGCGGCTCCACGAACTTCAATACTGGCGGCCCCAGGGCGGCGACGTGGAAACCGAACTGCGGCAGATTCTGGAGCTTCTGCTCACCGATGCCTCCCGTAACATTCGCCGCCTGCAGGTGGAGCTGGCAGTGCGGGATTTCGCCCGGCGGAATGATTATGCGGCGGAGCTGGTGACCGAGGTGGACGAAGCCCGGATCAATCAGAACTGTGAGCTGTACCAGCGTCTGAGCAGTGATCCCCAGCGCATACGGGATCTGGCGCTGCTGATGTATGTGGCCACCATCGGATCCCAGGTGGTGCTGACGGGCAAGAAGGGTGACGCCGAGACCATCCGCCGGGTGGAAGATCTGATGGCACGCCTGGCGCTGGGGCAGCGTGATGATGACTAGATGGCTGACCCTGCTGATGCTTGGCGCCTGCATTGGCTTTGTTCAGGTCGCCCCGGCAGCCGACAGTGCTTGCATGGACGGGGCGGAAACGGAACTGGAGCGGCTTTACTGCCAGGTTGTCCGCGAAGGAGGCGGTGCCGGCTTGCCCTCGCCAACGGATTTCAAGCGCAACGATCCACAGATTCAGGCGTTGCTGTTGCGACGCCCCGCCGGGCGTCTGGGGCTGGAGGTGCCAGAGGTCGGTGCCGCGGCAGCGCCAGAGCCACCACCTTCGCAGGCTGGTCCTGAAACCGCCGGTTCAGAGCCGGAAGAAGCGTCGCAACTCCGGGGTTCTTTGTCTGAGTGCCAACTTCAGGGCCAGCGTATTTCCTGCCCGCAACGCCGTTTCGATCTGGTGACAAACCAGCACAACAGCAAACTGACCGACGGTGTTCTGGCGCCGGACAACCGCCTCGGGCTTGGCCCGTTCGAAGGCGACCGGAATGACGAGGAGGCAGTGCGGCGTTATCTGTCAGATGCCTACGATCGCTATATCCCCAAAATGGTGGACATCGGCCTTGGCGCCAGCACCATGAGTTTCACTGCTTTCCACAACGCCTTCCACACCATGGAAGACGGTGGTGTCGATTTTGCCCGGCGTATGGAGCAAACCTTTTCCCTGCTCAAACAGGACAAGAAAAACCTCGCGGTAGATACCCGTTATCACGATGAGCTGCCGGGTGATCTTTCCCTGTGCATGGTGATCAACCGCGACATCATTGTGTGCGACAACGTGGGCACCAACTGGGTGTTTGTCAGCCCGTCCCGCTAGAGTTTCAGTCGGCTTGCAGGAAATCGTTAAGGTAGCCTGCCACCGCGGCCGGCTGTTCCTCCTGCAGGAAGTGCCCCGCCTCCACCTGCTCCACCCGCAGAGACTCAAAGCATGTCTCAATGTGATTGAGGTATTCCGGGATGATCACCTTGTCCTTGTTGCCATAGACATACATGGATGGCATCGGCCAGCGATGGCCTGCCGTGGTGGCCCAGCGTTTGGCGTCATCGCGAAAGGTCCGGTAGTAATTGGAACTGGTGCCGGAGGTGCCCGGAATCCGGAAGGTGCGCAGGTATTCGTCGAACGCGTCCCGTGGAAAGGGTTCCCCGTTCCAGGTGCGCAGGAAATGCCCCAGCCAGGTTTCCTCGGCGCCGGGTATCATCGCCTCCGGCAGCCCCGGTGTTTGCATGAAGTGCTGGTACCAGTAAGCGGCGCCACTGCCGGAACGGACTTTCTCAATGACTTCCTGATTGCCCCTCAGGTTGTTGATGATGGCAATATTCATGATCACCATCCGCCGTACCCGATCGGGGATGGCCAGGGCCACTTCCTGGGCAACAATGCCACCCCAGTCATGGCCCACAAGCTGAAAGTTTCCGATGCCCAGGCTGTCCAGCAGGCTGATCACATCCTGCGCCATTTCCTGCTTGCGATAATGCTCGACTTCCGGCGACCGTTCACTGTCGCCCAACCCCCGCAGGTCCGGAGCAATGATGCGAAAGCCCGGTTTCAGATGCGCGGCCACGTGCTCCCAGCAGTAGGAGCTTTCCGGCCAGCCGTGGATCATCACCAGCGGCTGGCCTTCGGGGTTGCCGCCTTCCCGCCAAGCGAATCGGCCGCGGGGTGTCTGTTGCTGTTTCGCGTCGGACAGTTGCATTGCGGGACTCCGTGTCTGTTATCGGTACTGGTGCAAAACCATAAACGGCCCGGCGCGATGGCGCAATCAGTTGGTGTCGACGGGCCGGCCCAGCTCCCTGAGCACGGTGTCCACTACCATCGGGCTCCACAACAGGCGGTGGTGGCCCAGACCACTGGTGCGCAACACCTCCGCCCGGGCCCAGTTGCCGGCCACTCGTTGGCTTTGTTCCGGTGAAACGGACGTGTCGTCGTCATCGATCACAATCAGACCCTGCTGGGTGAGGGACAGAGACAGCGCTTCCATATCCAGCTTGTCCCAAACCGAGGCTCCAAACTGCTCTTCCATCAGTTGCAGGTGCACGGACAGCGCCTCCGGACTCAGCCCGAATTGTCGGCCCAGGCTCTTCATTGTGGCGGCCAGGCTGACCGGGGGTGCCAGCATGGCCAGGTAGTTGGCCTGGAGCCCGTCTGCGATAGATCTCGCCACGGCGATGCAGCCGAGGGAGTGCGCCAGCACACCATGAATCTGGCCAACGCTGGCGGCCACGCGGGCGGTGACGTCCGCCATTTCGAACAGATCGGTACTTTCGCCCTGGGCGCGACCATGGGCCGGAGCGTCGAACAGGACGACCCGGTAACCGGCTTCCACCAGCGGGTCGACCCAGGCGCCAAACTGGATACCGGCACCGGCCCAGCCATGAACGCCGAGAATTACCGGGCCCTGGCCCCAGGAATACACCGGAATGGTGCGTGACCCATGCTGGAGCTGGGTATAGCTGTCGGTGTTGTCCAGCAGGTACTCGTAACGGGTGGGCATCGGCAGTCGGGAAGGCCGGAATGCCATGCGGTTAAACAGCTGCCCGGCTTTCTGGGGTGAAACCCGTGCGTACAGTTGCAGGGCGAGGCGTGTGGCGGAAAGGCCGACATTGGCCGGCGCCCTGGCAGGAGTGGAATGGCGAAAAATTTCTGACTGTGTATTCAGTTGTGAGGTCATGGAGAAAATCCTTCTTCGTGCTCTGGTGGATGACAGCTTCAGGTTAGGGCTTGCGGGTTATCAGCAGGAGTGTCATATTTGACATATAAAGTGCGGAAAGGGCCATTTTCAGAATGAACATTGCGATCGTTGCCTTGCCCAACTGCCATGCCTCCGGTGTACACGGGGTGATGGACTTCTTTACCGTGGCCAACTATTGCGGTCGTGTGCCCGCCGGACACAGTGAACCCCTGTTCGATTGTCAGGTGGTGACGGTGGATAACGAGCCGGTGCGTGCTTACAGCGGTGCCATGGTGACGCCAACGGTTCGTCGCGAGGACTTCCGGCCGGATCTCATCGTGGTGGGTTCCTCTGTGGAGGCTGCCGTCAGCGCTGACCGGGTGGAGCGCACCCTGGCGCCAGCCATACCCATACACGGCTGGTTGCAACAGGCTTTTGCGCGGGGCGTTGTACTGGCGAGCGTGTGTACCGGCAGCTTTGTGCTGGCGGAGGCGGGCTTGCTGGACGATCAGGTTGCCACCACCCACTGGCGCGCCGGGCCGTTGTTTCGCAGCCGCTATCCCCGTATACGGCTGGAGGAAGAGCACCTGCTGGTGGATAACGGCCAGATTGTCTGCGCCGGCGGGGCGACGGCGTTCATGGATCTGTGCGTCTACCTTGTAGAACGCTTTGCATCACCGTCAGTGGCGCTGGCCTGCAGCAAGATGCTGGTGCTGGACGGTCGTCGGGTGGAACAGACGCCCTACATGGCGTTCTACAGCCGCAAGGCTCATCAGGATGATGCCATCCGTAAGGCGCAAACCTGGCTGGAGCAGCATTACTCCGAGCCGGTCACCATCGATGAAGTCGCCGCAGTTGCCGGTTTGGGCACGCGAACCTTCAAGCGCCGGTTCAAGGAGGCGACCGGGGAGACGCCCATTGGCTATCTCCAGCACCTGCGTATTGAAGCCGCCAAACATAAACTGGAGTCGAGCCGTGAGCAGACCGCCCGGATTATCTGGGGTGTGGGTTATGAGGACGCCAGTTCTTTCCGGCGATTGTTCAAGCGAACCGTGGGCTGCACCATGGAGCAGTATCGTAAGCGCTTCAGCTATGTCACACCCATGGCAGTGTAACCGGCCTGCGCCTTATACGTTCACTTCCGTACGGCAGAAAACCCTTTGGCAAGCTATGCTTACCGGCTTTCATTAACCGTTGGAATGCCCGGAATGCTTGAGACGTTTTTCTCCACCTACATCAGCAGTACCATTCGTTTTCTGTTCCTGCTGGCGCCGTTCTTTGTGGTCACCATGTTCCTGGCGCTGACGCGGGGCCTGCCGATGGCTGAAAAGAGTTCCATCATCCGTCGTTCCACGATGTCGGCGCTGATTCTGGGACTGATCCTGTTCTTTGCCGGGCCGCTGTTGTTCAACGCCATTGGCATCACCCTCAACTCGTTTCGCATTGGCGCGGGTAGTCTGCTGTTCCTGACTGCGATCAGCCTGGTTACCAGTGGTACCCGTAACCACGCCACCGGTCTGCCGGAAGAGGACCGCGATGATATCGCAGTGGTGCCGCTGGCGATTCCGGTGATGATAGGACCGGCCACCATTGGTGCGATCATGGTGTATGGCGCGGAACTGAAGGCGGTGCCGGAGGTTGCCGGCGGGCTGTTGGGGTTGGTGTCTGGGCTGTTGATCCTGGCGGTTCTGTTGCGCTTGTCCGGTTATCTTGAAAAGGCTCTGGGCAAAACCGGCCTGAACATCCTGTCCAAGATCAGCGGCCTGATCCTGTCCGCCATGGCGGCTGAAATTGTACTCACGGGTATTGCCGGGTTTATGGTGTCTATTGGCTGATGGCCGTTGGGACTGATTTTCAATCCAGGGCAGGGTGTTACGAGTAAACGAATGAGCGCAAACACGATTGAACACAATCGCACACGTCAGAATTTTGATGGTGTGTCATCGGTCTGGCTGTTCGGTTATGGCTCGCTTATCTACAAGGTTGATTTTCCTTTTCTGGAGAAGCGGCCGGCGACCATTCGCGGTTGGCAGAGGCGATTCTGGCAAGGCTCCCATGACCACCGGGGTACCCCGGAAGCCCCGGGACGGGTGGTGACCCTGATAGAGAACCGGGAAGCCCGTTGCAAGGGCATAGCCTACCGGGTGTCGCCCAGTGTGTTTGAACATCTGGATGTGCGGGAAAAGAATGGTTACCTGCGGCTGACCATCCAGCTCACTTTTGAAGATGGAAGTCACGCCGAGGGACTGGTCTACATTGCCACGGAAGACAATGAGGCCTTTCTGGGCCACGCATCCGAGGAAGACATCGCCCGACAGATTACGTCTGCCAGCGGACCAAGCGGGCCCAATTCCGAGTATTTGTTGCGGCTGGCGGAGTCGCTGAGAATGCTGGGTGAGGAGTGCCCACATACCTTCGCCATTGAATCGCACATGCAATCTGCCCATAACGTGGACACAAAGGGCGGTTAAAACGTCAATCCGGAGCGGTTTTTCGTAAAGGTTATGCAAAGCTGCCTCTCACCCACTGACATCCAGCTCCCAATCGATATCCTGAACTCAGGGCGCGCTTCCGGCTTCGAAGGAAGCGCGATCCAGGAACAGACAAGATCGGGAGAAAAACCATGAAACGATGGCTGATAAGTACCTGTATCGTTGGCTTGTTGATGGCCGCCTCACCGGTTATGGCTGAGCATGGGCGTGGCCTCCCGCCGGGCATCCAGAAGCAGATGGAGCGGGGTACGGCAATGCCGCCGGGCCTGCAGAAGAAGTTCCTGTCTGCCAGGTACAGGGATGATCGCTATTCCCGCGAACACCACCGGGACAAGCATTGGAAAAAGCACAGAAAACATCACCATAAAGACCATTATTACAAGGACCGTTACAAGTACCGTGACCGCCGGGATTATCACGGGGGCTATCACGACAGGTATCGTTCCGGGTATCGGGATACCTATCAGGGATACGATGACCATATTCCGACCGAGCATCGGGTGGTGCGCATCATCCGTGATGCTCAGGTGCTGATCGATTCCTCTCGCCGCTGAGTGGGGGGATTGAAGCCCCTGGCCGGCGCCTTGCGCCGGTGCTTCAGGCCGATCAGTATCAGCGGCACCACAATCATGGAGCTGCCGGCCAGGAACCACAGGTCTGGCACTTCACCAAACCAGATCCAGCCAATGCCCACGGCCCAGATCAGTCCGGTGTATTCGGCGCTGGTGACCTGGTTGGCGTCCACCTGCCGGTAAGCCAGCAGTACGGTGATGTTGTATCCCAGTATGAACAGAGATGAACCCAGAGCACTGGCAAGAATCGAGCTATCCCAGCTGGCGCCTTCCCACAGCGCAAGGCCCGCTGCGGCTGGCACAATCAGCAGGTAATTCAGGAACAGCTTGTGGACGGTGGACTGTTGTTTCGGCAGCTGGCGTACCATGACGGCGTTGATGGCCAGTGCGAATGCCGAACCCAGCGCCGCTATGGCCGCCCAGTTGAATTCAACGGGCCGCAGAATCACCACAATGCCGGTAAACCCGCTGAAGACAGCGAATACGCTCAGCGGCGTCAGCTTCTCCCGGAACAGGAAGACGGACAGTACCATCACCAGGATCGGCGCTGCATAGAAAATGGCATTGGCGGTGGCCAGCGGCAGGTTGCCCAGTGCTACGACCATGCACAGGATGCCGAACAGGTGGATATGGGCCCGCATGGTGTGAACCCCGACGCCGGCGAACAGGGCTTTACGGTTCAGCTGGCCGGCTAGTGGCAGCAACAGCAGCAGAGTGATTACGCAGCGGAGGAAGGCAAACTGGAAAATCGGTGCGCCCGGTTCCAGAAGCTTGATAAACACATCGGAAATCAGTGCCATGGCGTTGCCGATCACCAGAAGAAGGATCGCGCTGTTTACGGTTTTTCCTGACATAATTTCACCCCCTACAAACTGCACTCCCGCTGGGGAGTCATCGCCCTGTGCAGCGCCCTTTCCAAAACACGCTGTAAATACGTCCTTGTACGCTTGGGCTCCGCCATCCATGGCTCCGCACAGTTTTGGAAAGGGCGCTGCACAGGGCTCCCTGAGCTTGTGGTGTCGAGTCTACTGGCGTAGTAATATCCGATAAAATGATCTTTATCCATCGGGTATTAGAAAATTAGATAATGAAGCTGCCACCCCTGAAGTCCCTGCCGGTATTCGAAGCCGTTGCCCGCCTGAACAGTTTTTCGCTGGCAGCTGACGAGTTAGCGGTCAGTCAGAGTGCGATCAGTCACCAGATCAAACAGCTGGAAACCTACCTTGGTGAAAAGCTGTTCTGGCGCAGTGGCCGCGCGCTGACGCTGACTGACGAAGGCCGTCAGTATCTGGATGGCATCAGTTCGGCCTTGTTGCAGATTGAGCGGGTAAGTGAACAGTTACTGGGCCACGAGGAATCGCGGTTGAGGCTGTCGGTGTTCAGTTCGTTTGCCGTGCGCTGGCTGGTGCCGCGGTTGCCGGATCTGCAGCGGGAACATCCACAACTGGATCTGTCGCTGGAGATGAGCAGCGAGAACCCGGTGTTGTCCGACCGGGTGGCGGATTGTTTCATTACCATCAAGCCGAGCTCAGCGGCTTTCAGTTATGAGCTGTTGTACACCGAGCGATTGTTTCCGGTTTGTAGCCAGGATTACTGGCAACGTATCCGCCGGGAATTGGGGCGGGATTCGGAGATTGAGGGGCGTGATGAGCCGGCTTTGTCACCGGAGGAGGTGTCCCGATTTCCGCTCCTTTCGACCCACAGCATTTTTGACAAAGCTGCCGGTGACTGGGAAGCGTGGTACCGGGCGGCGTCTCAGAGGATTCCGGGCACGGCTCGTCTCCAGCATTTCAGTCATATGTTGTTGGCCCTGGAGGCGGCACGTTTCCATCAGGGCATCGCATTGACCAACGATTACATGCTGAGTACACGCAAGGATTCGGGAGATTTTGTCCGGTTGCCTTGCCACCCGGTGATGACTGGCGACAAGTTCTACTTCGCCTGGAAAACCAGCCGCCGCCGCGAAAAGGGGATTCAGTTGTTACGGCGTTGGCTGGTGGGTGAGGCCATTCAAGGTGGTTTAAGAAGCGAGGATGAAGACAACTGATCGTACAACGCGCCACCCTGGGGAAGTGTGAAATTCCCCCAGGGTGCCGACGGATCCGCATGTCAGATTGGTTTCCTGATCAGTCCTCTTCCTTGGGTGGCCGCTCGACGACTTTGCGCTTGCCTTTGGCGCAACGGGCAAGGGCTTTCAGGCCCTCGCCCTCAAAGGCATCCACGCGGATAACGTCGTACAGCGCTTCAAGTGCCTCAAGCAGCTTGTCACACTCTTCCTCTTTGACGACGCCCTGCTCACAGGCCCAGTCCACCAGTTCCTTGCGTTCGTGGCCCATCAACAGTGCAATACCATCGATTTCGTCCTCGTCGCGGTTGCGAATGGCCTGGTGCAGCCGGTGGCGCATGTCGGCGGTTTCGTTGGCCAGGCGGTAAGCGTTCAGTACCCGTCCCAGTGGATCTTCCGGATCGGTGTTGATGTAGGCTCCGCGGCTGACGCGTTTACGTACCGGAGTATCCTCCACGATGGTGTTTGCGACCGTGGCGCCCAGCTTGTCATCGGGGCCGTTCAGGCCGGTGGCGCCGAGCGGGAAGACCAGCAATCGCAGCGGCCAGCGCAGTGCCGGCACCGGGAAGTTGATGATGGCCTCGCGCATGGAGTCCTGCAGGTCACGCAGGGAGGTTTTCAGGCCCCATTCCACTAGTGGTCGCTGGTCGTCCGGGTAACCTTCCTCGTGCCATTGTTTGATCACCGCGGTGGCGTAATACAGGTGCACCAGGCAATCCGCCATGCGCCCGGACAATCGTTGACGGGCTTTCAGACCGCCTCCGACAGTCAGCAGGGTGACGTCGGTCATCAGTGCAAAGGCGGCGGAGAAACGAGCCAACTGGCGGTAGCAGGGCTTGATATCGCCCTGGCGCGGCACCGGCTCCAACCAGCCGCGGGTCAGTCCCAGTACAAGCGCCCGCAGGGCGTTGCGGGTGGTGTGGGCGATGTGGCGGTAGAAGATACCATCGAACTTCTTCGCGGCCTTGTCTTCATCCTCCATGCCGGCGGCTTCGATTTCCTCCACGATGAAGGGATGACAGCGTATGGAACCCTGGCCGAAGATCATCAGGCTGCGGGTGAGAATGTTGGCGCCTTCCACCGTAATACCAATGGGCACGGCCTGGTAGGCCCGCGCCAGGAAGTTGCGCGGGCCGGTAATCACACCACGGCCGGCAACCACATCCATGGCGTGGTTGATCACTTCCCGCATCAGATCGGTGTTACGGTATTTCAGCACGGCCGATGGTACGGAGGGGCGTACACCCCGGTCCAACATGCCTGAGGTGAGCAGCCGTGCCGCATCCATCATGTAGGTGTAGCCGGCAATGGGTTCCAGGGCCTCCTGAACCCCCTCAAACTGGCTGATGGAACGGCCAAACTGTTCCCGCGTCAACGCGTAGGAGCCGGTCGCAAGGCTGGCAACCTTGCCGGCGCCGGTGCCCAGGGCCGGCAGGGAAATCGAGCGACCGATGGACAGGCATTCCAGCAGCATGGTCCAGCCCTTGCCGAGCATGTCCTGGCCGCCGATGACCTGTTCCATGGGGATGAACACCTCGTGACCCCAGGTGGGCCCGTTCATGAACACCGTATTCATCGGCAGGTGGCGGGCGCCGGCGTTGACGCCCTCGGTCTCCCGGGGGACCAGGACACAGGTGACACCAATGTCGTCCTGGCCACCCAGCAGTTTGTCCGGGTCATAGACCTTGATGGCCAGGCCGATCAGTGTCGCTACCGGTGCCAGGGTAATGTAACGCTTGTTCCAGGTAACTTTCAGTCCCAGCACTTCCTTGCCATTCCACTGCCCCCTACAGACGATCCCCTTGTCGGGAATAGCGCCGGCGTCCGAGCCTGCCACGGGAGATGTCAGTGCAAAACAGGGAATCTCCTCTCCACCGGACAGTCGCGGCAGGTAATGGTGTTTCTGTTCGTCGGTGCCGTAATGCATCAGCAGTTCGCCGGGGCCCAGTGAATTGGGCACCATTACCGTAACGGCAGTGGATACGCTGCGAGTGGAGATCTTCATCACGATTTCAGAGTGGGCGGTATTGGAGAAGCCCAGGCCGCCATCCTCTTTCGGAATCACCAGCCCGAAAAAACCTTTCTCGCGGATGAACTTCCACACCTTATCCGGCAGGTCATAGTTCTCATGGGTGATTTTCCAGTCGTCCAGCATGGCGCAGAGTTTTTCCACCGGGCCATCCAGGAACGCCTGTTCCTCACTGGTGAGGTGAGCAGGTTTGGCGTCCAGCAGCTTTGACCATTCCGGCTGGCCGGAGAACAGTTCGCCGTCCCAGTCCACGGAGCCGGATTTGAGCGCTTCGGATTCGGTTTCCGAGAGTTGCGGCAGGCGGTTGCGAACCCAACCCAGCAGGGGGCGGCTCAGCTTGTCGAGGCGGAGATCACCAGGGAAGACCAGCAGTAGGGCCAGGGCGAGTAAACCGCCGCCAAACAGTATGCTGAGCAGGTGCCAACCATCCTGAAACAAGCCGACGATGGTGGCGATAACCATCACTATCGCGGCGGATTGGCCACCAATGCCAAGATAAATCAGGACCAGTGCGCTGATCAGAAGGAGCAGGACGCTCATGGGCAGACCTCCATATCACGAATGAAATCAATCAGATTTGAGAAGGTATTACGAAGCTTCCTTTACCATCGATCAAAGACTGGGCAGTTGCAAGCGACAAACACAGATTCTGGCCTGAAGATCATACATAGCCGGCCGCAAACACCAGCCCCAGCACAATGGGCATCACCACCAGGCTGCCGAGGTTGCTGAGCAGGACCAGAGACGCCACCTTGTGGGGCTCCTGCTGGTACTGCTCTGCCACCATGTAGTTGAGGACTGCTGGCGGAAGTGCGGCAAAGACCCACAGGGCAGCCACCTGCAGGCCCGGAAGATCCAGTATGGCAATCATCGGCCAGGCGAGAATCAGACCGGAGAGTGGGCAGGCAATAGCGCCCAGCATGCCCAGCTTCCAGTCGCTGAAGTCCACATCCAGCATGCGCACGCCCAGGGTAAACAGCATCAGCGGGATACACACGCCGCCCAGCATGTTCAGGGTCTCCAGCAGCCAGTCCGGCATCGGGACCCCGCCGACATTGATTGTCAGGCCGGCAATGCTGGCAAATACAACGGGCAGGCGTAGCCGTTTGAGGATGGAGGTGTGCGGGTCCAGCATGTAGAGGCCCACGGTGAAATGCAGCAGCATCTCCACGATAAACAACACGATGGCTGCTGGCAGAGCGGCCTCGCCAAAGGCAAATACCAGCACCGGGATGCCCATGTTGCCGGAATTGTTGAACATCATCGGAGGCAGGAAAGTCTTCAGGTCCAGCTTCAGCACCCGTGCGAGGGGATACAGGACAATGCCGGAGCCCAGCACCACCACCGTCGCGGCCAGGGCCAGGCTGGTGTATTCCTGCAGCGGTGCCTGCTGATCTGCCAGTACTGCGAACACCAGCATGGGAACGAACAGCTCCATGTTCAGGGTGTTCAGGCCCTGGATATCGGGGGTTCGGTAACGGCCATACAGTGCGCCACATCCGGCAATCAGGAAAACCGGCAACATTGTGGACAGGATCTGACCAATCATTCGAAAGCTCCGACGGGTGTGTGTTTCAGCCGATGGGTAATAAACCGTTAGGTTCGCAAGTGTCGGCCATGGTCGGCAAGAAAAACCTGAAAATCTTCGACCAAAGCCCTAGGTTACTGGGACCCGGGTGCGTCGGGTTGCGGCTACCAATGTTCCTGCCACAGAATGAGGGCCATCAATCCCTTTAATTTGCCGACCGGAGCGCCACGTGCCCATAGATTTCGACAAACCTGTTACCCGTGAACAGACCTGTTCGGTCAAATTTGACGCCCGCCGCGCGGTGTTCGGGACAGAGGACGTGATTCCATTATGGGTGGCGGATATGGACTTCCCCGCACCGGAAGCCGTTACCCGGGCGCTGGAAGCCCGGGCACGCCACCCCGTATACGGCTATACGCTGTTCCCGGAATCCCTGTATCAGTCCATGATCGACTGGTTCCGGGAGCGTCATGGCTGGACCATCGAACGCGACTGGATACTGATGGCGCCGGGGGTGGTACCGTCGCTGCACGCAGCATGCCTCGCGTTTGCGGAAGCTGGTGAGGGGGTGATCATCCAGTCGCCGGTATATCCACCATTCTTCAGTTCCATCAAACAGACCGGCCGGACGGTGATCGAGAATCCGCTGGACTGTGTGGACGGGCATTATCAGATGAACCTGGAGCACCTGGAGCAGTGCGCCGCCCGCGACGATGCCCGCCTGCTGGTGCTTTGCTCTCCCCATAATCCCGTTGGCCGGGTATGGAGCGAGGAGGAACTGCGTGCGGTATTGGATATTGCCCGCCAACACGGTCTGGTGGTGTTGTCCGACGAAATTCACTGTGACCTGGTGTACCCGGATAAACCGGTGCATCACGTACTCGCCCGGCTGGTGGGTCCTGAGGATGCATTGGTCACCGCCGTCGCGCCAAGCAAGACTTTCAATATGCCAGGTCTGGGCCTGTCGGCGCTGGTGATTTCAGATGCAGCCCGCCGCCAGACGATGAAAGCCGTGTTTGATTCCCTGCACATGGGGCAGTGTAACCCGTTCAGCATTGCCGGCTTTGAGGCGGGATACCGACACGGTGGCCCCTGGCTTGATGAATTGATGGCCTACCTGCAGCAGAATCGGGACTATGTGGCGGATTATCTGAAGCAACGCCTGCCGGAAATCACGGTGTCGATACCCGAGGGCACGTATTTGCTATGGCTGGACTGCCGCGCGCTGTCCCTGGGTGATAAGGATTTGAAACAGTTCTTTGTGAGGGATGCGGGGATCGGCATGAATCCGGGCTTCACCTTCGGTGAGTGTGGATCAGGATTTATGCGGATGAACATTGGCTGCCCCAGGGCAGTTCTGGAACGGGCTCTGGAGCAAGTTGAGGCGGCGGTTGTACGGTGTGTACGCTAGCGGTTGATCGAAACTCCCTCCACTGGCTGTCAGCTTTTTTTACAATGTAGGCGGGAGCCATTTTCAGCGAAGCCCCCAGGTGTCTGGTTTTTCAATAAAAGACCGTTTTTGGCATTGCTGATGCCTCATGTTCAGGGCATTACTCATAAATGGATTATGGGGAAACCCAGGGAGGCAAGTATGCCACGTATTACACTGGTCACGTTGTTGGCCGCTGTATTGTTTTTCCCAACACTGGCGAGTGCGGCGCAGATTTCTGCGAGCTATCAGGTGAACCTGAATTCATCGGATCCAGGGCTGGTGGTGCATTCTTCGGATATTGCAGATAACCCTTTCACGTTCGATCTGAATGAGGGAGATAGTGAGTACTTCACGCTCTTCAAGATCTGGACCGGGGAAAGTGCGGTCAATGACGATGATCAGTTATCTCAGCCGATTTCCGTCGACTTCAGCTTCACCTCGCCTGAGGTCATGACCGGTTCGGTGGATGGTGAGACTGTTGGTGTGAAGGACGGTTTTTGGGGCCACTATCAGGCAGGAGAGCTGACCTGGGACGGTCCTCTGGACCTGGTCTTTGGCGCCCTCGGGGATGGGCTTTTGCGGGTGACCCTGTTTGACGCTGTATTCAATGAGGGTTATCTCTTTGGCCTGCACGATGGTGAGTATTACGGAGCCAAGGTGAAGGCGAAAATCGAACTGCTCTCCGATGCATCTCAGGTTCCTGAACCGGGCACTCTGGCACTGCTTGGACTGGGTTTGCTTGGACTGACCCTGCGCGCCCGTCGCCGAGCCAGTTGAGAGGAAATTAACTTCCAGATGTTGCATCGGAATCCAGGGGAAGGAGCCCCTGGATTCCGTATTTTCATGTTATTGCCTGGCCGGTGTTTTACGCGTAGCCAGGAACAGTCCCGCCAATATCAACACGCCCCCGACAATATGGAAAAGTCCCAGACGCTCGCCAAGGAACACACCTGCGAGTACGGAAGCAAATACCGGTGTCAGGTACATAAACATCGCGGCCCGGGCCGGGCCCACCTTGTGGACGCCGTGGTTCCAGAACGCGTACGCGAGAATGCCGGGGAAAAATGCGAAATACAGCAGCGGCATGACGGTGGCGCGGCCGACCTCAAATCCACCCTTGAAGAACGTTAATTCGATCAGGTAGAACGGCAGGATCACCAGAGTGCCAAGGGCGATCTGGGTGGTCAGGAAGGTCAGGGCCGGTAACGGCACGGCCTGTCTCCTGAGCAGCACTGAGAACAGCCCCCAACTGAACACCGCTGCTACCATGATCAGGTCTCCGGGCTGAGCCTGGAGTTGAGTGAGTACAGATAGCTTTCCACGGGCGACCACTGTCAGGATGCCCAGAACCGCCAGCAGGATACCCAGTATCTGGATTGGACGGGTGCGGTCGCCCAGCAGGAGCCAGGCCAGCAAGGCGATAAAGATGGGGATGGTGGCGTTGATCAGGGCGATGTTGGTGGCACTGGTGCTAATGGCTGCGTAGTACAGCAGGGAATTGAAGGCCGCAACACTGAAGGTGGCGAGTACCAGCATCGAGCCGAGATACTGACGAATGACCCGACGGTGGCGCAGGATGCCCGGCAGCCCAAAGGGCAGGATGACCACCAGGGCGATTACCCAGCGCCAGAATGACATGGACAGGGGCGGGATATTGTCGATCGCACCCTTGGCAACGACGGCATTACCCGCCCAGAACAGTGGTGTAAGTACCAGCCCAACATAGGCCAGCCATAATGGTTTCGGGGGGTGAAAAGACATGCTGGCTCCTGTGATCGTCCATAAGCATCGGGAGCCGTTAGCATACTATTCGCCGGGCACCTCTGCCTCCGTACCAACGTGGTAGGCGGCAAAGCCAGCCATCACCACCTGGTCCACGGCCATGCCTATTATCCGGCCCTTGCTGATTGCCCGAATCGGGTGCTGGGCGTTGGTAATGGGGTCTGCCACGTAGCCCAGTACTTCGCCTTCCGACACTCGGGCACCGAGGTCGACTTCGCTGAACAGGATGCCGCCGTGCTCTACGCGAATCCAGTCGGAGTCATAATAAACCGGTTCGGGATCGCCCCAGACAAACATCCGCGAAATCATCCCTTCCTTTTCCATCAGACTGGTCAGGCTGTTTACTCCGGCGTCGATCTGCTGCTCCTGGATGCGGTGGGATTCGCCCGCCTCCATGGTGACCGTGCGAATGCCCGCTTCCACTGCCGCAGTACGCAGCATGCCGGGGGATCCGGAGCTGTGGACGACGGCCATGCGGTCAAAACCCCGTGTCAGCGCGGCCACATCCGGATTGTTCATGTCGGCCCGCAGCTGGGGCAGATTGGTGCGTTTCTGGGACCCGGTGTGGATGTCCACCAGCATGTCGCAATTCCGGATGACGTTCTCAAACAGCGAATGGGCAATCCGATCAGCCAGACTGCCGTTCGGGCTGCCCGGGAAGTGGCGGTTCAGGTCCCTGCGGTCGGGAAGGTAGCGGCTGCCTTGTTGGAAGCCCGGAAGGTTGACGATGGGAATACCGACGACCCGCCCGGAGACTTTCTCGGGGTTGAGGTCGTACATGGTGCGCCGTACGATCTCGATGCCATTCAGTTCATCACCGTGAACGGCACCGGTCAGACACAGTGTCGGGCCCTGGTTAACACCGTTCACCACCAGAACAGGGGTGGGCTGAGACAATCCCGCAATCTGGATGTTGGGTGACCAGGCCAGACGCGAGGATGTGCCGGGACGCACTTCAGAACCCAGCAGCGAAAAGCTGGTGGCTTTTTCAGGTTTGGCCGGTTCGGAGATTTCCTCTTTGACTCCGTCCTCAACCGGCGATTCCGGAACAGGAGCAACTTCCTTGAGGTCGATGTTGGGAGCGACCTTTGAGGTTTTCTCCGCTTCCGTCTCAGACGACTCGTGTTGGGCTGTGCCGGATGGCTCGTCCTTCTGATCACTTTCTTCTTTGCGCGCAGGCTTTACCCGCGCACCCTTGCGTGGCTCGGAATTCTCTACGTCTTCAACACTCTCATCTTCAGCCAGCTCGGCGACCAGAATCTCCGTGGTCTTTTTGGCCTGATTTGCAGAAGCGGGATAGGCACCAACCAGTGTGCCGATCGCCAGCCCTGCCAGAATGTATGGATTTCTGAACCATTTCAATAGCATAGATCCTCACAAGTCGTCAGCCGGTCAGAGCGAAGCACCCAGTTCCGGCGGCGAAAACGGAGTCTAGGATAAAGCGCCCTTGCTATCATGAATACGGCTGTGACAAAGGTTTAATGCCACCTTCATGAAATCTTTGTGTATTTTGGAGAAAGACCCCGAAAGTCGGTCTACAGATAATTATCTACGTTTATATGACAGTTATACGTGCTGAAGGGAGTGAACTGTATGGATCTTTTGCGAATTCTGGTTGCTATTTTGTTACCGCCGTTGGGCGTTTTTTTACAGGTGGGCATTGGCAAGCACTTCTGGATCAACATCCTGTTGACCATTCTGGGCTATATTCCCGGCATTGTTCATGCGGTTTATATCATCGCCAAGAAATAAGCTTCAGCGACAAGCCCGGATATGCCGGGCTTTCTTTTCAGATGCTATCGGTTGCTGACCAGTAATCACCTTGCTGAGAGGCTTTGCCATCTGCTTCAAGTTTCAGCAAGTGCGCGAGTGCCGAGCGCGCTGCAACGCCATGGATAGCGGCTGGTACATCGTCGTAAGCCTTTGCGGTCAGATCCTTGAGTGTTACCGGCGCCAGACTTTTCAGGGTCCTGGCGACCTTATGTTCACGTGCCAGCCGATGGGTGATCAGGAAATCAATGACCGCTTCCGGATGTCCCATCAGGAAGCCATGAGCCGGTGCAATGTATCGGACAGGCTCAGCCAGCAAATCGTACAATGCCTCGAGATAGGCCTTCATGTCACCATCCGGTGGGTTAATCACCACCGTTGAGCCCTGCATAATGTGATCACCAGAGAACAACAGACCCTGATCGGCCAGCAGGTAACAAATGTGGTTAGAGGCGTGGCCGGGGGTATGGATAACCTTCAGGATACCTGCCTCGGAAACAATCAGATCGCCGTGTGCCGGTTCATCATCCGGAGCGAAGGTTTGGTCCTGGGAGGCACCCGCTGGGGCTGATAACCCGTAAACCCGGCATCCGGTTCGAGCTTTCAGTGCGGTGGTGGCCGGGGAGTGATCCCGATGGGTGTGGGTGACCACGACCTGGTCGATCACCCCTCCGGTGAACTTCAGAATACGCTCGATGTGAACGTCATCGTCCGGCCCTGGGTCCAGTACCGTATACCGTTCATGCCCCAGAATATAGGTGTTGGTACCCGGCCCCGTCATTACGCCCGGATTCGGCGCGGTCAGCCGGATCACGCCCGCAGCCACCTCCACCGGCTCACCGGGGACAATCTCCGCCCGGGTGGTGCCTTCTCCCTCCGGGTCGAGCTTGGCGGCCTCATCGTAGGCCGGCGCGCCCGGTTCCAGCATAACCGGCCCGCTTTTCTTTACCGCCGGCCAGGGCTGATCAGGATAGCTCTCCGGTGGATTGGCATGGGCATACCGCATCAGTGCCTCCGAGGTGTTAAAGCTGCTTAACACCCGAAGGGTCCGAATGGTGGGCAGTCCCAGTAAACGCTGACCGTTACGGTGTTCCTCCAAAGCCGCGCCGGGATCGATCCACAGATGATCGATCGTCTCTACCCCGTCGTGACTCGCGATCTGCCCTTCCGGCGCTACAGTAACGAAAAACCGGGTATCAAACCGTCTTGGTGGTCCCGGGGGAGTCACCCAGTGACCCAGATAGGCCAGTCGATCCAGCGGAATAGACAATCGGTGCTTTCGGCATAAATCCGCCAGCGACATATCGCCCCGAAATACGGCCTCACGATCGCCATGGGCTGGATGGTCACTGCCGAGTGGCTGCTCGCGCTCATCGAGCGCAAGCAGAACCCCGGCCTCCTCAAAACACTCCCGCACCGCTGCCAGCATATAATCGGCACCGCCTTCGTCGACGCTCATTGTCTGACTGATCTCGGTATCAGCCGGACCAAGGGCGTGTTCGCGCCCGAGCGGCTCCTGTTCATCCACAGCGCCGCCGGGGAAAACAAAATAACCGGGCATGAAAACTGCCTCCCAGGTGCGCTGTAAAAGCAGAACCTGAAGGCCTTCAGAAGTGTCGCGTGTCAGAACCAGTGTTGCAGCAGGGCGAATATCCATAGCATTTCCATTAGTGTTCCGTTTGTCAGGCCTGGGTGCGGGAAAGAGGTAGGGAGGCTGCTGTCAAAACACGCTCCTTCGGCACATCCATGTGACGCTTGGGCTCCGCCATCCATGGCTCCGCACAGTTTTGACAGCAGCCTCCCAACCTCTTTCATCCAGTGCTGGTGCGGGCCGCCAATAACAAATCCAAGATAACCAATGTTTGACTCGCTGTCTTGGGGTGATAGGGAGACTGCAACCAAGTATCATGGCGTCTCCCCCGAAACTTTCTCCCGGCAGGATTTTGAACTTGGCCCGTATAAAGCTCTCTTTCCCGGATGACGTTTTTTGTTTTGAAACCAAGATGCCGGTTCGGATCACCGATATCAACGGCGCCAATCACTTGGGCAATGATGCCCTCATATCCATGCTCTCGGAAGCTCGGGCCCAGTTCCTGGTGAAGTACGGCATCCAGGAAGCCGATCAGAATGGCATCGGGATTATCGTCACTGACCTGGCCACCATGTACCAGTCCGAATCCTTTTTCCCGGAAATGCTGCGCTTTGAGGTCGGGCTGATGGATTTCAACAAGTACGGTGGGGATTTCGTGTTCCGTGTCAGCAAAGCCGAGAGTGGCCAACCGGTGGCGCTGGCCAAGTACGGCTTCGTCTTCTTCAATTACCAGCGCAAGGCCGTCGTGCCGATGCCGGAAGACTTCCGTTCACGCTTCGCCTGATTGCTGAAGTCTGGCCATGCCGGCGCGGTAGAAGGTGTAAGCCATCGCGCCGGCCATCAGATTCCCCACCAGTGCACCGCTCATCAGACCGGTAAGGCCGCTGATCTGCGAGCCAATCCACAGTAGCGGCAGGAAACAGACGAACAGCCGTAACGTGGAGACCAGTAAGGCTCTCAGTGACAGCCCAAGCGCGTTACACACCGACACCATCAACATGCAGACACCCAACCCGCTGTAGCTGAGCGGCACCCGCACCAGATAGTTGCCCAGCACCTGCTGCACTTCGCCGTCGCTGGTAAACAACTGAGCGACCAGGCCCGAGGCCAATAGCCAGATCAGGCCAATGGCCAGCTGCCAGCCCACCACGAAACGCACCGCCAGCCGTACCAGTTTGCGGATCTGGTCAATATCACCTGCCCCTAGCATGCGCCCGATCATTGGCGGCATCGACATGGTCAGTGCCAGCACCACGACAATCGAGAAAAACTCCAGCCGGGTCCCGAGTCCCCAGGCGGCAACCGCTGCGGAGCCGAATCCCGCCACCAGGGCGGTGGCTAACATGGCCGAGGCTGGCGGCATCAACTGGCTGACCATGGCCGGCGCCATGATGCCATTGAGCTGCTTCAGTGCCTTGCCCAGGCTGAGCTGCCGCAACTGGAAGCTGATCCACTGGCGCCGAAATAGGGTGGGGTAGATTATCAGGGTGCCTATGCCAAACGCGGTAATGGTGGCCCAGGCTGCCCCTGGAAGGCCCCAGCCAAAGACGAAAATGTACAAAGGGTCCAGTGCGATGTTGAGCAGACTGGTGGCGATCATCAGGTAGCCTGGCAACTTGGTGTCGCCATGGGAACGGCAGATGCTGTATCCGAAATAGAGCATGGCCCCGGTCCATGCGGATACTAGCCAGGGCGCCCAGTATTCGTTGATGACCGGTAGCAGGGTCGGTTCCGCGCCCAGCAGGGAAAGGATGTGCGTCTGTAGCAGCCAGACGGAAGCACACAGCAGCAACGCCAGGGATGCACCGACAGTGACGACCAGCCCGCCCAGTCGCTGTGCCCTGAACTCGTCGTTCTGGCCAAGGGTGCGGGAGATGATCGCCGTGGTGGCAATGCCCAGGCCAACGTACATGCCGCTGACCAGTTGTTGCATGGGTACGGTAAAGCCAAGGGCGGCCAGTGGGTCACGCCCCAGCTGACCCACAAAGGCACTGTCGGCAAGGTGGAAGGTCATCAGTGAGAGCACCCCGAACAGCATGGGCCAGGTCATGGAGAAGAGCTGGCGGGCCAGGGTGGTGTTGTCGGGTGCTGTACTCACGGAATGACGGGTGCTCGGGTCAGGACTTTGAAGTGACGGTAGGTCGGGTTAGCGAAGCGTAACCCGACACTGGACAGGATCAAAGCACCTTCAAGGCCGCGTCATAATCCGGTTCGTTTTTGATTTCGCTGACCAGCTCACTGTGCAGGACCTTGTTGCTCTCATCCAGCACGATGACCGCACGGGAACACAGGCCGGCCAGGGGCCCGCTCTGGATGGCAACACCGTAATCCTGCTGGAAGCTGTAGTTGCGGAAGGTGGAGAGGGTTTCCACATCTTTGATGCCTTCCGCGCCACAGAAACGGCCCGCTGCGAAGGGCAGGTCGGCGGAGATAACGAGTACGACGGTGTTGTCGAGGCCGCCGGCTTTTTCATTGAATTTGCGGGTGGAGGCGGCACACACGCCGGTGTCGATGCTGGGGATGATGTTGAGGATCTTGCGTTTGCCGGCCCAGTTTTCGAGTTTGACTTCTTCCAGGCCGCTGCTGGTCAATGTGAAGGGTGCGGCGTTGTCGCCGGGTGTGGGGAATTTTCCGCTGACTTCTATGGGGTTGCCATCGAGGGTTACGTTGCTCATTGCGATGCTCCTGTTGTCTGGATTCTGATGTAACAGCTTACTCTGTTTAGCTCAGATCGGATGATTTTTCATCCTCGACCTTGGTACATGGCTGTCAGGGTGGCACCGTCTATAACAGGCTTCAAGCTTGGGGCGATCGGCCAGAGTGGCACTCC
>NZ_KE007325.1:0-115007 GCF_000397065.2 Marinobacter lipolyticus SM19 | reverse complement strand
AACACGCTCAAGCACATCCATGTGGCGCTTGGGCTCCGCCATCCCTGGCTCCGCACAGTTTTGGGGAGTGCCACTCTGGCCGATTCAGACCTGTGGAGTTGCCCTCCGATTCATTTTTTCCTTTGCCTATCGGGTAGATGCCGGTTGCGATTCGAACCCAGCCGCCGGGTGTCGCTGAACCAGAATCAGGTAACTGGCCAGGGCCGCTGCGGCGCTGGCCGCGATGATGGTGGCCATGACCAGTGAGGTGCCATCGTGGAGGTGGCCAACAAGCGCGCCGGCAATGGCTGCCACTGCCATTTGGGTGAAGCCGAAGAGGGCTGACGCGGAACCGGCCATGTGGGGGAAGTTGGCCATGGCGCCGGCCATGGTCTGGGGCAGGACCATGCCGACGCCGACCATGAACAGGGCCTGGGGCAGGATGACTGACCAAACGGTGTGGATTTCGGCTATGGCCAGTCCTGCCATGATTGAGCCACCAACTACGGCCACGGTCAGGCCTCGCACCAGGATCTGATCCGGTACCAGCTGGCTGCCAAGGCGGACCGCGGTCAGGTTGCCGGTGACGTAGCCAACCACGATGCAGGCGAAGAAGAGTCCGAAATGCTCGGGCTCCACGCCGAGGAAATCGATCAGCACGAAGGATGATCCGGACAGGAAAGCGAACAGGCCGGAGAAGATCAGGGCGTTGGTCAGGGTGTAACCAAGAAAGCTGATGTCCGTCGCGATGGTGCGGTAGTTCCGCAACAGGCTGCACAACCGCAATGGCTGGCGGTATTCCGGGCGCATGGGCTCGGGAATGCCAAAAGTCACCACCACGGCCATGACCAGCGCGTAGCCGGCCAGCACGATGAAAATAGAGGCCCAGCCCAGGCCGGAGACCATAAAGCCGCCGATGGTCGGTGCAATTGCTGGCGCCAGGGCCATGATGCTGGCCAGGATTGCCATGATGCGGGCGGCTTCCCGTGGCGTGTAGATGTCACGGATCGCGGCGCGACCCAATACGGGGCCAGCTGAGCCGCCGAGGGCCTGCAGGAAACGGCACAGCATCAGGGTTTCGATATTGGTGGCCAGGGCACAGCCGACGCTGGCGAGGGCAAACAGCAGGAAGCCGCCGATCATAATGGGTTTGCGGCCAAAGCGGTCGGCCAGCGGTCCGCAAATCAATTGCGCCAGAGCAAAGCCCAGCATATACAGGCTTAGCGTAAGTTGTACCTGATCGGTTCCGGTACTGAAATCACTGCCAATCTGTGGCAATGCCGGCAGATACATATCCGTGGCCAAAGGCCCCAGGGCCACGGCGGCGGCGAGTAATATGGTCGTCCAGACGCTGGTAAGCGCAAGCATACTGTTTCCCGGTCTAATCTGAGGGTGAGCGAGCAGAAAGTGGGGTTGGGGGTAAGGGGTCAAAAACAGGAACCGTGGCTTCCTTGAACGTTTTTGACCCCTTACCCCCAACCCCACGCCCAGCTGCCTACTCGAAGTCAACAGAGTTTACGTCCCAGTGGTTCGAGAATAACGACCCAATACTTCATACAACGTATGAACAAAATCGATTGATTAATCGTTCAGACCGTTCATCGTCGCCGCCACGGCATTCACCTGGTTGCGAAGCCAGCGGTGGGCGGGGTCGTTCTGGTTGCGGCGGTGCCACAGCATCAGCAGGGTGAAAGGTTTGAAATCGAAGGGCAGGGGAACCGAAGCGAAGCCCCTGAGTAAGTGATTACTCATACGTTCTGGCGCGGTGGCCAGCATATTCGTACCACGAAGGAACTCTGGCAAACCGGAGAAGTTGGACACAGTCACTGTATTGCGGCGGGTCAGCCCGCGGGCGTTCAGCGAGGTTTCAAGGGTGGGCTTTTCTCCAGTGGCGAACAGCAGGGCGATATGATCGGCCTTGAGGTACTCCGCCATATCCCGGGGCGGCTCTCGATAGTCGGGATCGTAGAACACCACCATCCGGTCCGCCATCAATCCCCGTTGCATGATGTCTGTCGCCTCTGGTGCGTGGGGCGAGATGATCAGGTCGCAGACGTCCTTTCGCAGCATGTCGGCGGTCGGAATGCCGGAGGGGATCACCTGCAGCCGAATGCCTGGCGCCTCCCGTCGGAGTGTGCTGACCAATCCCGGTAACAGGAGATCACGCTGGTAATCGTTGGCGGCGATGGTGAAGGTGAACTCCGCGGTCGCGGGAGCGAACGGTGGTCCGCTGGAGAGGGACTGCAGGTCATCCAGGATCTGCCGGATATGAGGTCCCACCCGCAGCGCGTACTGTGTGGGTGTAATGCCGCGCCCGGATTTCACAAACAACGGATCCCCGAGTGCCTGGCGCAACCGGTCCAGGGTGTGGCTCACGGCCGATTGACTGACCCCCAGACGAATCGCTGCGCGGGACACGCTGCCCTCATCAAGCACCGTCAGAAAGGTGCTCAGCGAGCGAGTGTCGAGGTTTAATGTATCGATGCCGTTCATGGGTCGCAGTGTAATCCACTTACACCCTGGTCGCATACACAAACCAGGATCACTGATCTAGTGTGTGGTGAGTGATCGATCAATAATTTCCGGGGGCACCATGACGCTCAGACTCGCATTCGACGTATACGGCACGCTGGTCGACCCCATGGGCATGGCGGATCTGTTGGCGCAGGACGCTGGCGAAAGCGCACAGGCTGTCAGTGCCCTGTGGCGGGAAAAACAGCTGGAGTTCTCCTTCCGCAAGGGCCTGATGCGGGTCTATGAGGACTTTGGTGTTTGCACTCGTCAGGCTCTGCGGTATGCCATGGCCACTCATAAACTGCCGCTGGCCGGGAATCGTGAGGATGAGCTGATGGCCGCGTATCTGTCCCTGCCTGCGTTTGATGATGCGTTACCTGCCCTGAAAGCACTGAACGGCAACTATCCGTTGTTCGCATTTTCCAACGGAAGCTACCCCGCCCTGGAAAAAGTGCTGGGCCATAATAATTTGCTGGACCAGTTCGAAGGCCTGGTTTCCGTCGATGACATCAAGAGTTTCAAGCCCGATCCCGCCGTGTATGCCTATGCCAAAAGGGCAACGGGAGCCTGGGACGAGCCGTTGTGCCTGGTATCGAGTAATGCCTGGGACGTGATCGGTGCACGGGCTGCGGGTTTGAAAGCGGTTTGGGTGCAGAGAGATATCAGCAAAGTCTTTGAAGACTGGGGTATAGAACCGTCAGCTGTGATACACAGTCTCTCAGAGTTACCGGAGGCCCTTAAACACCTCTGAAGAGGAGCTCCGGAGTGTGTCAGCGCTGCAGTCCCCGCGTCATCAGGCTGATACTCTCATCCAGCGTTCGCTTGCCCGTCAGCTCGTCGTAACCGCTGCAGATTTCCAGAAGCACGGTGCCATGCACGACTCCCCACAGGGTCCGGACAGTGGCGTCGGGGTCGGCGGTGACACGGAACCGGCGCTCCGCCATGCCTGTCTTGAGGAAGTTGGCAAACAGCTCGAAGGCGGTCGATCTGGACAAGACCCCGAACAGGTCGGCCTCAATGGCTATAGGGGTGCTGGCTGCCAGGAAAAGGGCGCGGTCAGAGCAGGCCAGTTCACGGTAAATGTGCGCGGCCTGTCGCAGCATGGCCTCTGGCGGTGTCTCGGGCAGGGCGGTCATCAGTCTACGTTGCCACTCCTCCACCCAGGCCTCGTAAAGTGCGCGGATCAGACCGGGTTTGTCTTTGAACAGGGATTCCACGGTGGGCAGTGGTGTATCGCCCTTTGCTGCAAGAGCCTCAAGACTGAGGGCTGCCATACCGTCATTGCGGACGATGTCGCGGGCAATGGCAACCAGCCGTGTACGTTGCGGCTGAAGGGTGGAATCGGTTTTCATGTCCTCTGACTTTGGGGGCATAGAATCCTTCCTTTTCGGTCAGGGTACTTTCGGCTTATCCTTTCCTAATAGTAGCACCCTGCCGGCTAACACGGACGATGAAAACTCAGTCAGATCGCTCCGCCAACCATTCCGCCAACTCCAGCCAGCTTTCCCGGGGCGCCTTGCTGCCGGCCAGGATGCCCATATGACCCCCCGGCACTACTCGGAAGGTCCGGTCGGCAGAGCTGACGTGATCCATCACCCGCTTCGCCGCACCGGGTGTCGCCAGTGTGTCCTCCTGGCCAGCGATGGCCAGTAAGTTGGCGTTCACATTCTCCAGGCGGGCAACATCTTCACCGATTTGAATCTCACCCTTCGACAGCTGATTGTCGATCCAGATCCGCACCACGGTGTCCTGAATAATGCCACCGGGATAAGCCACCATCCGGTCCAGAAATGCAGAGGTTGTGGCGTGGTTGCTGACGAACTCCCGGTCACCCAGGCGCACAATCAGTTCCCAGTACCCCATCACGCTGCCAATCGGATTGGTCAGCTTGAAGCCGATGGTATTGGCCCAGCCCGGTGTGTGGAACCAGTGGGGTTTGACATTGTGGATGCGAAAACCGGTACGTTTTCGCACAAAGTCCGCCACATCTGCGACGCGCTGGTACATCAGACCCATCAGACCGGACGCATGACTGTCGATAGGCAAGCCCAGAACCACGGCATTGCGGATGTGCTGATCCTTGCTCAGGGCGGAGTAGAACAGTGTGAACATGCCTCCCATGCTCCAGCCATGCAGCGACAACTCCTGCTCGCCACTGTGCTCCCGTACCCGGTTCAGGTAGGCAGGCAGCAACTCCGCCACATAGGTGTGCAGATTGTAGTGACTGTGCTCGCGGGTCGGGATGCCCCAGTCGATCAGGTACACCTCAAATCCCTTCGCCCGCAGGAAACGGACGAGGCTGCGTTGGGGAAACAGATCGTAGATCAGCATATTCACCGCCAGCGGCGGCACTATGACAATCGGTGTTTTGTGTGCGGTGCGTTCGACCGTGATGGTCTCGCCATCCAGCTCGATAAAATCCTCCGCCAGCGGCGGGTAATACCGCAGACTGACCAGCCCATCGGTGTACAGCGTTTCAAACGGTGTTTGTCCCGCCTTTACCAGGCTGGCGGCGCGGAATACCCGATCAAAGGCATTGCCCGCGTAAAGAGCCGTTTGCCGGGTGAGTCCCGACGCTTTGTCAGCCGCGGATTTGAAGAGATTTGGCATGGGGATGTCCATAGTGGGATTCGCAACTCACGTTGATACTTGGCAATTTCCTGAAGGCTACCGCCGCACACTGAAATGAGCTATGGCATCACCGTCACATAAATGGGGCATACCGGTCACTTCGGGCCACTGCCCAATCCTGTCTCTGGTTGATATGATTGCCCTCCATTGGAAACAACAACCAAAACAGGACCACCATGCTCAGCTTCCTGCCCGCTCCCGTTATCGGTGTACTCAACTCCATCCTGCTGGGAATCAACACACTGTTCTGGTGCCTGCTGCTCTACATTCCGGCGCTGCTGAAACTTATTATTCCCCATAAGGGCTTCCGCGTGCTCTGCACCCGAGCCATCATCTGGATCTCGGAATCCTGGGTGGCCTGTAACACCGGCTGGATGAAACTCACCCATGGTACCCGCTGGGACGTGAAAGGCGCGGAAAACCTGAAGCGGGAAAGCTGGTACCTGGTGCTCAGCAATCACCAGAGCTGGGTCGATATCTTCGCCATGCAGCGGGTCTTCAATCGCAGGGCGCCGTTCCTGAAGTTCTTCCTGAAACAGCAGCTGATATGGGTGCCGGTGATCGGTCTGGCATGGTGGGGGCTGGATTTTCCGTTCATGAAGCGATATACCCGGGAATATCTGATCAAGCATCCTGAAAAGCGCGGGGAAGATCTCAAGGCTACCCGAAAGGCTTGTGAAAAGTTTCACTACACTCCGGTCAGCGTGATGAATTTCGTGGAGGGGACGCGGTTCACTCCGGCCAAGCACGACAAGCAAAAATCACCTTACACTCATCTGCTCACTCCCAAGGCGGGTGGTGTCGCCTTTGTACTGGACGCCATGGGGGACTCCATCCAGACCCTGGTGGACGTCACTATTGCTTACCCAAGTGGCGCGCCTACCTTCTGGGATTTTATCTGCGGTCGGGTGAGGGAAGTGAAAATGGAGATCCACACCGTTACTATCCCGGAACACCTGAAGGGTCGGGATTACTCAACGGATGCGGAGCATCGCAGAAACGTAAAAGAGTGGCTGGCGGATCAATGGCGGGCCAAGGATGAGCGCCTGAACCGGATGTTAGAGCAGTAACATCATCGGCGGTCAGCGGTTGCTTTCTTCATCATCCTCGACTTCGTCGGGGTGCTCTTGCTTGTAACGCTCCCACTCTTCCCAGTCATGGGGCGTGCCGGCGTGGGGGCGCTTCAGGTGTTTTGCGTGCTCCATAGCATTATGGCGCAGGCTGTGGTCCCGCTCCTCTTCGTCCTTGTCGAAACCGTATTTCTTGAGGAACTCGTCAGGACTGATGGGCATGGCGCACCTCCTTTGTAAGGTATTACCTGAATAGTACGGTGCGCCTGTGCCTTTGGTTTTTCAACCCTTCTGCGGTTCTTCTGGCTTAGTGATTTCGTCGGTATCCACCAGCTTGAAATTGATCTGCTTGCGCTCCTCGTCCACGTCCGCGAAAGTCACGGTGACCGGCTGCTCCAGCTGGAAAATGCGGCCGTTCTTGTTGTGGATAAGGCGCAGGGTGACCGGATCAAAGCTGAACTTACCTTCAAGTGTGCGGCAGCTGACAAAGCCTTCCAGGCCATTGGCGGCCAGGCGGACAAAGAATCCAGCGGGCACGGTACGGCTGATGATGCCGGACATGGGGTCAGCCCCGAGCGTCTTGGCGAAATCGCTCTTGAGCCAGTTTTCCAGACTGTTTGCGGCCTGACGGGCACGGATCTGAGTCGTTTGCAGCTCCGCCAGTTGTTCTTCAGTCAGGTCACTCATGGGCTCCTGCCACAGAATCGACTTGATCAGTCGATGCACATAGAAGTCGCTGAACTTGCGTAGGGGAGAGGTGAACGTGGTGTAAGCCGGCAGCCCCATGCCCTGGTGAGCCGCGGCTTTGAACGCCAGTTCCGCCCGTGCCAGCTGGCGGGAGATGATGGCTTTGATCGGCACCTCGGCGTCCAGTTGTTCCGTGCGTTTCATCAAGTCACGGAAGCCCTCGGCAGAGGTCGCATCGACCGTGGCCAGTTCCGGAGCATAGCTCGCGAGCAGGGTACGGATATTGTCTACGCGGTCGTCACGCAGGCCCGGGTGCTGGATAAACAGGCCTCTGGACTGCTGGCTGAGGAAATCCGCGGCACAGCGGTTGGCGGCTACCATGCACTCTTCCACCAGCCGGTGGGCCTCGTTCTGAACCGAGGGTTCGATCAGTCGCACCCGTTTGTTCTCATCCAGACGCAGCCGGAATTCGGGGCGGTCCGCGCTCAGCAGCGCGTGCTCGCCGCGCCATTTGCGCAGGGCGGTAGCAGTCTGGTGTAACTGATCGAGGCTATTGGCGACGGCGTCGGGCAGAGCCTTGATGTCGTCGTCCTCGCGGCCTTCGATCAGGTTGGAGACCAGTTCATAGCTGAGCTTGCCCTTGGATTGGATCACCGCCTTGTGGAAGCTGTAGTCGCCCAGGCTGCCATCGTTGTTGACCTGCAGGTCGCAGACCAGCGCCAGGCGTTTGACGTCCGGCATCAGCGAGCACAGCCGTGTGCTGAGGCTGTCTGGCAGCATCGGCAGGGGCTCACCCGGGAAATAGATCGCCGTGGCCCGGTTAAACGCTTCGGCTTCGGCGGCGCTGCCCGGTTCGATCACCGCGGTGGGGTCGGCAATGGCGATGGACAGTTTCCAGCCGGTGGCATTGGGTTCTGCCAGCAGCGCGTCATCCATATCCTGGGTGCCCGGGCTGTCGATGGTGACGTACGGCTGACCGGTGCGATCCTCACGATCACCGCACTGAGCTTCCACGGTGCCTTCGTCCAGGGCGTCCGCCTGTTTTTTTACCGCGTCCGGCCAGGTGTCTGGCAGGTCAAAAGTGGCCAGGGTAAAGGACCGTTCAATGCCGGGTTCCCCGGCCTTGCCGATGACTTTCAGAATCTTGGCCTGGCCCTTGCCATCCTTGATCGGATGCTTGTGGATGCGGCAGTAAATAAAGTCGTCCTGCTCGGCGTTCATCCGTTCTTTCGGTGGAATGAAGATCCAGCGGTTGATGCCCGGGGTTTCCGGCACCACAAAGTGTCCCTTGCCCTTGATCAGATAGCGCCCGACGAACGTGGTCAAATTGCTTTCCAGCAACTCATCCACCACTCCCTGGATTTTGCCCTTGTCCCCTTCCTGTTCGGTGACGTTGACGCGGTCTCCGGGCAGCACTTTCTGCATTTCTTCCGGTGGCAGGAAGACATCCCGGCCCTCGTCAAGCGCGACGAACCCGAAACGACCGTTGGTGGCTTTGACGGTGCCGCGGAAGACCACCTTGTTTTCTTTAATGTCGGTTTTCAGCTGGCGCAACTGGCTGAGAGCGTCGGCATTGAGCATGAACGGGACCTGGCTGGTAAAAATGAATGATGGGGCGGAGTATAACGGTTCTCGGTCCACGCGTCAGATAGCAGACTTCCCATATTAAATTTCTGCCCAGAATCGCTGAAGATTGGCAAGTGACTTGGTGAGCAGGTCGAATTCTGTGGACTTGCCCTCGCGTTCGAAAAGCTGGCGCCGGGCGGTATCAAGGTCAAACAGCACTTCTCTCTGGGCAGGATCCCGAATCGTGCTCTGAATCCAGCCGATGGCGACGCGGCGCTGACCTCGCGATACCGGCTCAACCCGGTGCAGGGTCGAGGAAGGGTAAATCACTACCGAGCCGGCGGGCATTTTGTAGGACTGTTCGCCGGCTGTGGTGTCGGTCACCAGTTCACCGCCATCGTAGCTGTCGGGATCGTCCAGAAACAGGGTAAAGGAGATGTCGGTCCGCAACCGTCCTGGCCCACGGCCCATCACCGGGTCGTCAACATGGTTACCGTAGGTCATGCCATCCCGATAGCGACTGAACAGAATGGAAGTCATCTTCGCGGGCCTAACCGCCATCTGGAAGACGGGATGCCCGGTCAGGGCATTTTCCACCTCGGTGCGAATTGATTGGCCGGCTTCGTCGGTGACCTGCATCTGTTCATTGTTCTTTACCAGGCGGGCATGCCAGCCTGCAGTGCTGCGCCCGTCTTCAAACTGGCCGCTATCCAGTGCGGAGCGGACGCGCCCCAGCTGTTCTCTGTTCAATACCTCACCAATGCAAAGAATCATGGTGTCTCCAATCGGTAATACGACTAATTTGCAATTACAGTCTTAATTGGAACATCATGCATCACCATGGAGTAACCATCAATCTTCCCGGCCTGGATGTGTTTGAGCCGGTGGTCTTTTGTTGTTTGAGGAGAGCACGATGAACAATCAGAAACTGAAGCTGTGGACTGGTATCGGTATGGCAACCTTGCTGGCCAGTTCCGGCGCCGTTGCCGATGATCATAAAAGCGGCCATCACGACGACATGATGACGTCCGGCTCCCATGGCGGAGAGGGAGGAGAACACCATGGCGGAGAGGGAGGAGAACGCCACGGTGGCGAGGGCGGCGAGCACCACGGCGGCGAAGGTGGAGAAAATCACGGTGGTGAAGGCGGTGAACACCATGGCGGTGAAGGCGGTGAACACCATGGCGGTGAAGGTGGCGAACACCATGGTGGCGAAGGCGGTGAGCATCATGGAGGAGAGGCTGGCGCCGCTTTTAGCTACTTCGCTGCTGGCGGCGAAGGTGGTGAAGGCGGAGAAGGCGGAGAAGGCGGAGAAGGCGGAGAAGCGGGTGGTTCCGTGTCAGCGGTTGAGTCCGACGGCGCCTATGTCGCGATGCTTAAGATGATGCAGGGGCATCTGATGGCAGCGCGGGAGTTGATCAAGTCAGGCGAGGTCGCCGAGGGCCGGCCGCATCTCACCCATCCCTGGATTGAGGTTTACCCCATGGCTGAAGCGGGGCTGAAACACCGCGGCCAGAAAGAGCTGGGCGGTCGCCTGCAGACCCTGGCGGAAAAAGCGGGGCAGGTTGAGAACTGGGGCGACATCAATCAGGAGTTTCAGTCTGCCTGGGTTGCGGCCGAGGAAGCATTGAACTCAGTCGGTGGTGGTGAGCAGAGCGCTGCAACCGTCTCAAAGGTTGCGTTGTCGCTCACCAAACAGGCGGTGCTGGAGTATGACGAGGCACTCGACGGTGAGCAGTTTGTAGCGGTTCACGAATACCAGGACGGCCGTGGCTTCGTGCTTTCCGCCCGTGATTATCTGGATCGCCATAAGGCGGTTCTGAAGAAGCAGAATAAGGAAGCCTGGCGTGATGTAGGCAAAGCCCTGGATGAATTGCAGAAGGCCTGGCCCACAGCGGTTCCACCGGAGCAGCCAGTGATTCCGGTCGCTGATCTGTACTCTGCCCAGGCGAGGCTGGAGCTTGCGTTGGCTCCATACCTTTACTGATCCTGGTACAAAGTCGGGGCCTATACGGCCCCGGCTTGAGGTTTCAGTTAATTGTATTGTGAAAACACTCGGGTCTGACCGGCTTCGTTGAACAGGATGACCTTGTAGTGGTCTTTCCGGTCGCCCACTTCCATACCCGGTGAGCCAAGGGGCATGCCGGGCACGCTCAGCCCTGTGGCTTGCGGCGCCTCCGTGATGAGGCGCTGGATATCGCTGGCGGGCACATGACCTTCGATGACGTAGTCACCCACGAACGCCGTGTGGCAGCTGGCCAGCGCCGGGGTCAGGCCAGCGTCGATTTTGATTTGGTTGAGGTCATTGGTCTCTGTAACGTCGACGTCAAAGCCGTTTTCTTCCAGGTGATCGACCCAGTCGCTGCAGCAGCCGCAGGAGGGTGATTTGTACACGTGAATGCTTTCAGTACCCTCCGCCGCCAGCAACGGGGTGCTGACCAGGGTGCTGAGACCGAAGGCGGCGGTGAGACCGAGCGCTTTTTTACGTAAAGTCATGTCAGATTCCTCAGTGATGATGGCCGTGATCGTTGTTGGAGGCGCCGGTGGATGACGGTGACAGCCAGAACCACCAGACGATGGCCGCCATCAGTAACAATCCTCCGGAGTTGACCAGAAGTGTGCCCATCAGTTCCGCTCCTCTTGCTGATTGCCGATATTTTTGTAACTGCTCCGGAACAACCGCAGGCGGTTGGCGTTGGAGACCACAGTGACCGATGACAGGGACATGGCGGCACCGGCGAGGATCGGGCTCATCAGTATCCCCCAGACAGGGTAAAGCAGGCCGGCGGCCACCGGAATACCCATTGTGTTGTATACAAACGCGCCAAACAGGTTCTGGTGGATGTTTCTCACCGTGGCGCGGGAGATCTCGATGGCATCGGGCACGCCGTGCAGGGAGCCGCGCATCAGCGTAATGCCTGCACTTTCGATGGCCACGTCCGTGCCGGTACCAATGGCGAAGCCAACATCGGCGGCGGCCAGGGCCGGCGCATCGTTGATGCCGTCGCCGACCATGGCGACGGTGTAGCCCTTACCGCGCATTTCACTCACCACCTCGGCCTTGTCTTCCGGCAATACCTCCGCCCGGTAATCGTCAATCCCCGCCTTATTGGCAATGCCTTTGGCGGTGGCGTCGACATCGCCGGTGACCATCATCACCCGGATACCGGCATCATGCAGACGCTGAATCGCGGCCTGGGAATCCGGCTTGATGGCGTCGGCAACTCCGATGACACCGAGGGCTTCGTCGCCCAATGCCAGGAACAGCGGTGTGCCCGCCTCTTCGGCAATGGCATTGGCGGCAGCGGTCAGGTCATCCAGAGTCACGCCTTCATTTTCCAGCCAGCGCCGGTTGCCCAGGCGCAGGGGATTGCCATTGAACTCGCCTTTGACGCCCTTGCCGTTCAGGGCTTCAAAACCGGACACTTTTTCAGCCTCGACGCCTTCCTCGTTCGCCTTCGCAATAATGGCCTCCGCCAGCGGATGTTCGGAGTGCTGTTCGAGCCCGGCCGCAAGAGCCAACAGGCGCTGTTCATCACCATCGCTGGCATGCAGTCGCGTTACTGCCGGATGGCCTTCGGTAATGGTGCCGGTCTTGTCCAGAATCACCAAGTCCAGCTTTCCGGCGGTCTGCAGGGCGTCGCCCTGACGAATCAGCGCACCATACTCTGCCGCTTTGCCAACCCCGACCATCACCGACATGGGGGTGGCCAGGCCCAGGGCGCAGGGGCAGGCGATGATCAGCACCGTCGTAGCTGCCACCATCATATGCACCACCGCAGGCTCCGGCCCGACGTTGTACCAGACCAGCGCCGCCACCACGGCAATCAGCATGACTGTGGGCACGAACACCGATGAGATCTTGTCGGCCAGTCGGCCAATGGCGGGTTTGGAGCCCTGGGCCTTTTTCACCAGCTTGATGATCTGGGCCAGCGCGGTTTCGCTGCCGACCCGGGTGGCTTCGTAAATGATTGAGCCATGGGTGTTCATCGTGCCGGCGGAAACCTCATCGCCCGCGGATTTGCTAACCGGCATCGGCTCACCGGTCAGCATGCTCTCATCGATGCGGGTCGAGCCTTCGGCAATCACCCCGTCCACCGGCAGCTTCTCCCCGGGCCGGACCCTTATATGGTCACCCTTGCGGACGTCTTCCACAGGGATGTCCCGTTCTTCACCATCGCGGATAACCCGGGCGGTTTTCGCCCGCAAGTCCAGTAACCGGCGCACGGCTTCCGACGTCTTGCCCTTGGCCCTCAACTCCAGGGCCTGGCCCAGGTTGATCAGGCCGATGATCATGGCCGAGGCTTCAAAGTACACATGCCGCGCCATCTCCGGCAGGGCGCCGGGTATACTGGCTACCACAATCGAGTAGAGCCAGGCGGTGCCGGTGCCCAAGGCAATCAGCGTATCCATGTTGGCGTTGTGGTGCTTGAAGGCCTTCCAGGCCCCGGTGTAGAAATGCCCGCCGGTGGCGGCCATAACCACCAGAGTCAGCACGCCCAGGCCGAGCCAGGTGCCCTGATTGGTCTCAGTTACCATCATGGTGCCAAAGCCCATACCCCAGACCATCAATCCCAGGCCCAGACTCAGGCTGACCGCCATCTTGATCAGCAGGGTTTTGTACTGCTTCCGGTCCTCCTCCTGCTTGCGATCGTCTGCGTCGTCCTCATTCTCAATCACACTGACGCCATAGCCGGCGCTTTCCACGGCCATCACCAGAGCCTGGGGATCCGCGTCACCCGTGGCCGTCGCAGTGTTGTCCGCCAGATTCATATGGGCATGGCTGATACCACCCACCGACATCAGGGCCTTCTCTATGGTACTCACGCAGGAAGCGCAGGTCGCACCGGTTACCGACAGATGAACCTGCCCATTTCCTGTATCGGAAGGTTCAGCCTGAGCACTCTCAGAGACCGTCTCGGCCGCTTCTTCGGAGAGATTAGCCGAGTGATCATCGTCGTTTTTGCCAAGTTCAGCTTTGGCGGCACAGCAACTGGCGGGCTCCGGAGTATCTTCGAATGGCTCCGCCGGATAACCCATCTCCGTCACAATCCGCGCCGCCTCGGCGGCATCCACGTCCTCTGGCAGAGCGACGGTCTGCTGTTCAAGATTCACTTCCACCAGGTCTGCATCGCCGGTCAGCGGCTCCAGAGCCGTTCGGATCTTCTTTACACAGCCCTGGCACGAGGCCCCGGAAATACTGAGCGTGGTCTGAAGTACAGGTGCGTCAGTCATTCGTTAGTGCTCCTCACTCTGATTGTCTGCCCGGTGAGAGGGCATCGGGTCTTCCCAGTGTTCGATCAATCGGCAAATGGTGTGGCCATCCGGCGTACCGTCCGGCATGTCCTGCCAGGCGGCCATCGCCGACGTCATCCGCTGGCGCAGCTCCTGCAGCTCACGAATTTCCCGTTCCACCTCCGCCAGCCGTTGTTGAAAGACATCCCGTACCATCGGACAGGGAGAATGATGGCCATCCGCCTGCTCCAGAATCTGCCGGATCTCTGGCAGTGAAAACCCCAACTGCCGGGCTTTGCGGGCGAACCGCAAGCGCCGAAGGTCCTCGGCATCGAATTGCTGGTAGTTGTTGTCCGGATTGCGGGTCGGCTTCAACAGATTTTCCCGGGTGTAAAACCGCACGGTATCCGGATTCACGCCGGCGGCTTCCGCAATGTCTTTGACTTTCATATCCTGTTCCTCACCCCGAAATAAGTAATGGTCAAAGGAATCCATCACTGAAGTAAGCGGAGTGTTGAGGCAGGCGCGACTCCCGAAAATGCTCGGAGCCATGGATGGCGGAGAGCAAGCGTACAGGGACGTATTAACAGCGGTTTTCGGGAGTCGCGCGTGCCTCAACACGGCAATCACCGAAACCTGATTCAAGGATAGCCTAAAACCTGTGAGTAACTCACAGGTCAAAGGTTTTTTTAAGAAGAGAAGATTACTGGCTCTTGGCGCGAAGGAATGTACCGCAGGCTCTGCACTGGTCCGGCGCCATCAGCTTTGCCTGCCAGCCGATCTTGTGACCACAGGCTGGGCACGCGAGCCGCAGCTGAAGCACAATAATCGGCGTGATCAGAACCGCGATCAGCGCTCCGAGTGGCCCCCAGCTCTCACCACTGGACAAGCCCAGCTGACTGCTGAACACCAGAATAATCGTCAGCGCCACGAAGGCAAAAATAAAATAATTCCGGTTCCAGCGCTCCCACTGGCGGATTTTCCGGTCTTGTTCAGGCGTCAGGTAGCGGCTTGTCATGGAGTCTTACCTTGCTGGGAATGGTCCGAAAACAACGATTGAACGAGGTTGGCTAGATGCGGGTATCCGCTGGAATGCCGGTAACCATAGTACCTTCGCTCAGGGCTTTTTCCAGTGTGGCAGCAGGAACGGGCCGGCTGATCAGGTAGCCCTGGGCCAGATCACAATGGTGATCCTTCAGGAACGCCAGCTGCTCCATGGTCTCAACACCTTCCGCCACGACCCGGATGCCTAGATTGTGGGCCAGATTGATGACTGCGCGGGTGATCACCGCATCGTCGTGGCGTTCGGTGACTTCGGTAATGAACGATCGGTCGATTTTCAGTAAGTCTACGGGGAAGTCTCGCAGATAGCCCAGTGAGGAGTAACCCACCCCGAAATCATCGATAGCAAGGTGCACACCGAGTTTGTGTAACCTGGAGAGCTGATTGAGATTGTGTTCGATGTTCTGGATAAAGATTTCCTCGGTCAGCTCCACTTCCAGCTGATGCGGCGGCACGTTGTGGGTCTCCAGTGCCTCCTGAATATGATCCACCAGACTTTCATCATCCAGTTCCCGCCCGGAGAGATTGACCGCAATCCTGAGGTGTTCGAAGGCAGTGCCGCGCCAACGGGCAAGCTGTCGACAGGCGGCCATCACGACCCAGCGTCCGATCTCGGTGATGCGGCCGCTTTCCTCTGCCAACGGGATGAAATCGATCGGAGGCAGTAATCCCCGGCGCGGATGTTGCCATCGTATTAGCGCTTCAGCGCTGCCTATCTCGGCGCTCTCCAGGTCGACCTGTGGCTGAAAGTGAAGGACAAACTCGTCATTGGCAAGGGCCTGGCTGAGGTCCTTGTCCAGTTCCAGGCGCATGACTTCCCGCTCCTGCATGCCCTCGGTATAGAACTGGTAGGTGTTGCGCCCTTGATCCTTGGCCCGGTACAGGGCGATGTCGGCGTTACGGAGCAGGGTATCGGTGTCCAGGCCACTTTGTGGGTAAACCGCAATGCCCATGGTCGCGGTAACGCAGTGGGCCTGGTTCTGGACCTCGAAAGGTTCTGCGAAACATTGCTTGATCTGGCCCAACAGGTGAATGACGTCGTCCAGACTATCCACATGCTGCTGGCAGACCATGAATTCGTCTCCACCGGAGTAGGCCACGAGGATTTTCTCACTACTCAGGCTATTCAGGCGCTCGGACACCTTGATCAGCAGCTCGTCCCCGAACTGGTGGCCGAGGGTGTCATTGAGCATCTGGAAGCGGTCGAGATCCATCATCACCAGGGCGACCTGGCGCATTTGCCGGTCGGCGATGCTGAGGGTGTGACTCAGGTCTTCCATGAAGAAACGACGGTTAGCGAGGCCGGTCAGGGCATCCGTGGACTCCAGGCGGACCAGATCCTGTTGCACGGCTTTGCGTTGGTCTATTTCAAACTCCAGCTCCTTGCGGGTTTTCAGCAGGGCGCGATTATGCTTGAGCAGGATCTGAACCAGCAGGGTGGTCAGGCTGGTCAGTAGCCCCATGAACAGGATGGAGGTGAACGTGGTCCAGGGCCAGATGCTTTTCCGGCTGCCGATCCAGGCGGTTGATGGGGTAACGGTAAGCGACCAATTCATTGTCGGGAGATCGACGTCGACGGTTTGGGAGTATCGGGTGTCGAACTCACCGTCGGTATTAAGTTCGTAGGCAAGTGCTTCGCCCTCGAAAATACGTATATTGAATGCTTCCAGAACCCTGCTGGTCAGTAATTGACGAGCCAGGGTTTCCATCTGGAAGACACCGGCAACAAACCCGTTGTTATCATCACCGGAGTGGACCGGCACATAGATGACCAGGCCCTTGCCGCCTTGTCGAAGATCGACCACGCCGGAAATATCAATGGTGCCATTGGCTTGCGCCGCTTTCAGTGCTGCTCGACGGTCAGCGGAAAATGCCACATTGTAGCCAACCACTTCTTCATTGCCCGACAGGGGCTCCAGCCAGCGAATCACGAACTGCCGGTCAATCCATTCCAGGGCCTGATAGACCCCGAAGTCGTCCAGGTAGTTTCTGGCGTCCTGGCGCCACAGCTCTTTCGTTAATTCCGGGTTGGCCTCAATACGTTTTGCCATGCGGCGGATTGCCTGCACATGGACCAGGAATTCCCGTTCCAGGTTGGCGGCCATGGCTTGGGTTTCGCTGGCCAGGCTGCTTTCAAGCTGGCGCCTGTCCTGCCTGTCGATGCCATACTTCAGAACGGAAGCAATTCCGAGAAAGACGATGAGAATCAGTACTGGAAAAACGGGGTGCAGAAGCCCTTTGACCATTACGTTCGTCGCTGATTCGGTTTTTTCCACACGTCACTCCGGTCTGATGCACCAACAACAGTATCTATCGGCAGATTGTGTTTGATTATGAGGGTTACGGGCGGTCACCGGCCACTAATTGTTGTATACGTCCCTGTAACGAGATACCGAAGGCACCGTCAGGCAGCGGGCGTAAAATGCCGTGTTGTGTTTCATCCGGTTGTTTCGACAGATCGAGAACTCTGGGTGTCACCGGATGCTTATTGGCATCCAGTAATACCTCAACTTTTGGTTTCAGTTTTTTCCCAGGGTGAGTGGCGACGATCAGAGCGACTTCCCCCGACGACAGTTCTACCAAACTTCCAGGCGGATAAACACCGATCATTCGAATAAAGGCCTCCACCATTCCTGTGTCGAATTGTTGCCCCCGATTGCGGTAAAGGATACGCATGGCGTCTGACGTGGGCACGCCATCGCGATAGCATCGGTCGCTGGTGAGAGCATCGAACGCGTCGACGATGGAGACCAGCCGTGCAAAGCGACTGATCTGTGCTTCTTCCAGTTGATGGGGGTAGCCGAAACCATCGATACGTTCGTGGTGGTGAACCGTAACGTCACTGATGATTGAATCCACGTCCGGGTCCTGCTTCAGCAGTTTGTAGCCCAGCGTGGTGTGTTTCTGCATAACGCTGAATTCATCGGGGCTGAGGGCGCCTGGCTTGTTGAGTATTGATGGCGGTACCTTGAGTTTGCCGATGTCGTGTAGCAGGCCACACAGTCCGGCAATCTCCAGGTCCTCATCAGGCATGCCCAGAAAACGGGCAAAAGCCACGGTGAATATTGCGACCCTCAGGCAATGCTCGGCGGTGTAGGCGTCCCGGGACTTGATTCTGGTCATCCAGAACATGGCACTCGCGTTGGCCTTGATGCTGTCCACGCAGTTTCGAATGATGGGGCGGGCATGTTGAAGGTGCAGATTGTTATTGCCCTGTTCGATATCACGGATCACCCGCTCGACAAAAATGCGGGTCTTGTTCCAGGTCGCCTTGGCCCTGGGAATTTCCTCCAGCAGCGACCGGGTTTCTTCCATGGGCTCTGTGGTGCGTTTTCGCAGCCGTGCGACCTTGCTGATGATCGGGGCCAGGCGTCTCTCTTCATCCTCCACCACGACCCACTCACAGTACTGCCTCAGAACCTGGGCCTGGCCTGGATCTGTAAGGACAAATCCCTGGAACAGGACGGGGACGTCGGTCCACGGGCGGTCCAGGTTGACGACTTTCATGCCGATTTCTAGCAGATCGACGGGCAGATTGGTGCGACGCAGGGAGGCAGGCGATCGCCCCGATGGCGTCATCGCCTTCTCAGCGATCGGTCGGGGTGCCGTATGTGCCCTGTTGGTTTTGCGTCTGAACCACATGGCGATGCCAGTTTTCGGATTGTTTGACCTGATTATGGCAGAGCGCTGACGATTCGAACAGGTCGTGGGTCACAGGTTGGCCTGGAGTGAGCAGCACTAACAACCTAGAGGGCGCCGCCAGTAACCGGTGGCACGCCGAGTCGCGGAATGTCCTGCTTGGGGCAGCGATCCATAACGACAGTCAGGCCGGCGGCCTCTGCTTTCCGGGCGCCTTCTTCGTTGATTACACCAATCTGCATCCACACCACAGGCACGTTGAGTTTAATGGCGGCATTGATCACCGGCCCGGTGCGTTCTGGCGCCAGGAAAAGCTCCACCATGTCTACTGGTTCAGGCAGCGAATTAAGATCGGCGTAAACGGTTTCACCTAACAGCTGCTGGCCGGCCAGCTTCGGGTTGACGGGGATGACGCGGTAGCCCCGGCCCTGCAGATAGGCCATCACTTCGTGGCTGGGGCGGTGGATTTTGTTGCTGGCGCCCACCAGCGCAATGGTGCGAATACTGGTTAAAATGGCGCGGATTGCTTCTGGTGTCTGGGTTGGCATGGTTATGTAGGCCCTTTTAGCACTGTGAGTTTCCGGTTGGTCGCCGGCCTGCCGGTGTCAGGAAATGATACTATAGGTCTTTGATCGACAAGGCTTGCATGTAATAGGATCGCTGTTCAAGGAGTTCACCAAGGTGATCCGTCCCGTCATCTGAAAAGGACCAGAGTATGGCAGTCTTGACCATGCTGGGAGTTGGCCACTCCGAAGCAATTGACCATTGGAACAACAATGCCATGGTAGAGGCCGGTGGCCGACGTTTGTTGATCGACGCCGGCTACACCATCAAGTTTGCGTTGCGGGACCGGGGCCTGACCCTGGCCGATGTGGATGCAATCTTTATTACCCATGCTCATGCGGATCACTGTTTTGGCCTGGAACGACTGGGGTATGAGTGTCGTTTCCGTTATGGCTTCAAGCCTGTGCTGTATTTGCCTCCGGGGGTTTATGAGGAGTTGTGGGAGCACACCCTGAAGGGGGTGATGGGGCAGGTGGGGGAAGGGCCTGCGGAGCTGACAGACTTTTTTGATGTGGTGTTACTGGATGATCAGCCCTTCGAGTTTGAAGGCGTCCGGTTGCAACCGTTCCAGAACCGACACACCCCGGCAAAGCCGTCCTACGGCCTGATGATCAATAATCACCTGCTGTTCAGTGGTGATACCCGTCCGATTCCCGAGCTGGTGGCAACCTATGCACCGCAGACCATTCTTCACGATGCCACCCTGTCGGACTGGAACCCGGTCCACGCCTCGGTTCGTGAGCTTCGTGAGAACTATTCGGACGCCTTGCGTGAGCGTATGTATTTGATGAGCTACGAAGACAATTTCGAGCAACATCGTGCGGAAGTGGAACGTGAGTTTGCCGGGTTTGCCCGCCAGGGACAGGAGTTTGCCCTGTGACCGGGAAAACCGTTGTAGCCCGGGTTGTGCATTCCGACCTGAAAGCCGGTCGATTTCTGGTGTTGGTAACCGAAGATCAACGACTGGTCTACAGTCACTGGCGCCCGTTCCAGCAGGCAGGTTATCCGGCAGTCACGCTGGGTCAGGAGTTCCGGGTCCGGCTTGGGCGTGATCGCAGGGATAGTGTGACGCTGGTGGTACGTGAGGTGCTGGGTACCGCTGAAGCACAAGAAGTGGCAGTGAACAGCCATGGGCTGGCGTTGCCATCGGACCAACCGCGTCATATGTCCGAGGCGGAGCTCCTGGCGGCCATTGGGTCCGCCGACGGTGTGGTGGTAATCGCCAATGCGGTGATTAATGGTTCTGAACGGTCCGACCTGGAGTTTTCAGGATCCGTCGTGTTGATCAACTGTCATGTGTTGGGTGATTTCCGCTGGCTAGGGGCCCGATTTCGCGGCAGTTTTTGGTGTCTCAACTGCCGCTTCAACAATCATTTCAGCATGAAATCCGGCCACCTGGATGGCAGCGTCGTTATGTTCGGCTGTGACTTCAGCGGCGCCGGTGGCATCTCGTTCCGTGGTATACGGGCCTGCTCCGTGCTGATGGAATTCGGTACCCGTGGCAGCGATGATATGCTCTGGCTCAACGAAATGACGTTGAGTGGTTGCCTGGCCCTGAACGGTAGCTTCCAGGCGCCGGTGCAACTGATGGCAGTCCAGGATGAGGCGCCGGTGAACGATTCTCCTTCCCTGGGCCAGGTCTATATTGGTCGCCAGAGTTATCACGCTGAACAGCTGAGCAGGAACGGGTTTGAGGGCGGGCTGTTTGTGCAGGGGTATACGGTGTCAGGCTGTGTCGAGATCCGCCGCAGCCATCTGAACCAGTTACGGTTGGGAGAGCTGACAGCGGAAACGATCCTGGTGGACAACTGCGAACTGGCTGCTGACCTGTGGCTGGATCGGGTCACTGTGACGGACGAAGAAGCCGGTATTGGTATCGAAGATACCCTGGTGGGGCGTCACCTGCGGATGACTGGGCATCACTTCAGTGGCCGCTTGTGTCTGAACGGCTCATCGGTGGCTCAAGCCTGGATGCTGGAGCTGGAAGCGCCTGAGGAAGGTACGCCGAGGGTGGAGATGGTGCGCTTCCACGCCGAGCAGGCATGGTTTGATCCGGTGTCACTGATCTACGGTGCCAAACCGGCCCGACGCTCGACAACACCACCCCCCTTTGGCCTTTTGGCACGGGCCCTGACGCCCCGCCCCAGTGGTGATGACCGTCGTCATCTGGCGGAAGCCTATACCCGGTTCAAAAACTGGATGTCGACCACCGGGCATCTGCGGGAGGAAGACCACGCGTTTTTCCACATGCGGCACCACAAGGAAACCAGCAGGGCGCGCCGTTTTCTCCTCGGGGGGATTTTCGGATGGGGCATCCGGTTTCGGAATATTCTGGCGGCGGCGCTGATGATCTCCATCCTGTTTGCGCTGGGGTTCATGACGGTCGGAGTCAGAATCGGGGAAGCGGTGATGTTAAGTCTGCAGAGCTTCATCAGCAGTTTCTATGGTCAATGGAGTGCGCCTGAACCACCTGCCACCGGGCTCCTGTCCGTGCTTGTCACCCTGGAGTCCATGATCGGTGTACTGTTTGTAACCGTATTAGTGGGTGCATACATTCGCAAACTGCTGAGATAACTCTGTCATGTGGTACCTGTGTGGACTGGGAAGTAATATCGATCCGGAACAGAACCTGGTGAGGGCTGTCACCAACCTGCTGGAAAGCCATGGGTCGCTTTGGTTGTCGCCGATCATCCACACTCGTCCCCAGGGCATGGAGACCGAACGTCCGTTTCTCAATGCGCTGGTGATCGTATTCAGTCCCCTGTCTCCAGAGAAACTCAAGGCCCGCTTCAATCAGTTGGAGGAATCTCTCGGACGCGACCGCTCGGATCCCCTCTGCAGTCTCAAGGATCGACCGATTGATGTGGACATTCTGGAGTTCAGTGAGAGCGGTCGTTTTATTGGCCAGAAAATAGAGGAGCCTTATTACCAAAGGCTTTTCGATGGGCAGATTGAAAACTCAGTCCGGGCTTCCCTGACCGTGGCGGGCCATACCCTGGGCCAGGCGTCGGCCACCATCCACCGGGATCTGCGCACCGGTGATGAAATCGTTGTCCACCAGGGCCAGCAACTGCATAACCACGCTGTGAAAGCCTCCCTCCCGGGCCAGCAGAGTCTCTGACAATACCTGCCGCTTCTGACTGTCGGTATGGCGGGGCAGGAATCCGATAGGGCCGGGCATGATGGCATTGACCCGCACATCGGGTGCCAGCAACGCGGCATAACTCAGGGTCAGGTTAGCGAGGGCCGCCTTGGACGCACAGTAGGCTCCATATTGTGGGTTGGGGCGTTCCGTGAAGATATCGGTGATGTTGACGATCAGTGACGGCCGTCCGCACGCCCGAGCCGCTGTCTCCAGGGCAGGGCCGAGGCCGTGCATCAGCTGCATGGGAGCGGTGCTGTTGATCTGAAACAGGCGGGCAGCCTGGGCCGGCCGCTGCCGTGGATCCTGGGCATCGGTTTCGAAGGTGGAGGCATTGTTGACCAACAGGCTGACGCTGGTGGTGTCGCGAACAATGTCGTCGATCCGGGCCTGCACCGCGTCCGGATCGGCCAGATCGACCTGCAGTGCCGTCACACCCTGACCGATGAGAAAATCGATCTCATCGGTGTGCGTCCGGTGCAGGGCGAACACCCGGTAGCCCCGCTCAACCAGAGCCAGGCTCACTTCATAGCCGAGCCTCCGTCCGGCACCGGTGATCACGGCCACTGGAGCGGTCGACATGGAATCAGTCTCGATGGCTGAGCAGCTGCAGGAATTCGGTTCGGGTCGCCTGGGATTTGCGGAACTGGCCCAGCATGACCGAGGTTTTCATGCGGGAGTTCTGTTTCTCCACACCTCGCATCATCATGCACATGTGCTGGGCTTCGATCACCACGGCCACACCTTTGGCACCGGTGACCGATTCAATGGCTTCGGCGATTTCCCGGGTCAGGTTTTCCTGGATCTGCAGCCTTCGCGCGTACATGTCGACAATACGGGCAAACTTGGACAGCCCCAGCACCTTGCCCTGTGGCATGTAGGCAATATGGCATTTGCCGATGAACGGCAGCATATGGTGTTCGCACATGCTGTAAAGCTCAATGTCCTGAATCATCACCATCTCGTCCATGGAGGACTCAAAGACAGCGTTGTTGACCAGTTCACCCAAATCCTGCTGATAGCCGTTCGTCAGGAATTGCATGGCCTTGGCCGCGCGTTTTGGCGTGTCCATCAGGCCCTCGCGGGAGGTGTCTTCCCCCAGACCATTAATGATGTCGCGGTAATGGCCGGCCAAATCTTCCAGGGAGTTGCTCATAATCGGTTCCGGTATTCAGTGTCTGATTCAGGGCGAAGCTTAAGGGAAATCGCCGGTTATCTCCATGGTTTACGAGTGCCGGTCCACAAAAGACCACATGTGGCTCGACTGACACCCGCAAATCCTGTGCGCAGCTATGGCGGCACCCACCGGTTTGTTCTACAGTTTTAGTCTGCAAACTCTATCCAGGAACAGGGCATGGAACAGGTCATCACCGGACACACAACGGCTTCCAGGGCTACGCAACAGGTTGGAACGTTGGAGTGGTGGCAACAGGGCGGCAAGTGGTTCAGTTATGAAGGCCATGCCATTTTCAGCCGGATGGCGGGACAGGGCGAGCCGCTGGTTCTGTTGCACGGGTTTCCGACCGCAAGCTGGGACTGGAACCGACTGTGGCCCATGCTGACCCAGCAGTACAACGTGCTGGTACTGGATATGCTGGGTTTCGGCTTTTCCGACAAGCCCGTGCCTTACGACTACAGCATTGAAGATCAGGCCGATCTGATAGAGGGCTGGATTTCCGGCCTGGGCTTGAAGACTGTCCACCTGTTTGCCCATGACTACGGCTGCAGTGTGACCCAGGAGTTGCTGGCCCGGGACCAGGAAGGCACATTGCCATTCCATATCGCCAGTATCTGCTTCCTGAACGGAGCACTGTTTCCGGAGGTTCACAACCCGTTGCTGATTCAGAAGCTGCTGTGCAGTCCCCTGGGCGGGCTGATCAGTCGTGGTCTGAATCGCCGGATCTTTGAGCGTAATTTTCGCCGGCTGTTGGGACCGGCCAACCCGCCGGATCGCCAGGACATGGACGATTTCTGGCAATTACTCACCTACAACAATGGCCGCGGCATCCTTCACCATCTGATTCATTTTATGGAAGAGCGGCGCTGTCACCGCAATCGCTGGGTGGGTGCGCTGCAGCATGCTACGCAGCCCATGAGACTGGTGTCCGGTATGGCAGACCCGGTTTCCGGTGCCGCCATGGCGAGGCGTTACCGGGAACTGGTTCCGAATGCGGATGTTGTCAGTTTGCGGAATGTGGGCCATTACCCGCATTTTGAAAGCCCCTGGGACGTATTTTCTGCTTACCGGGAGTTTCGCAGCCAGCAGTAATTCCGAACCGAAACTCAGGTTTCAGCGATCAGTTCCGCGCCGCCGTCATCGGGTGAGCCTGAGGCGTCTGCGGTTCTTGGTGCGCTGACCACCTGATTCCGACCCTGGGATTTGGCCTGGTACAGTGACTGGTCAGCGCGATTCAGCCACACGGACCAGGTTTCGCCCTTGGCCACTTCCGCCACACTGGCGCTGGCCGTAATGTGGATATCATCCCCAAAGGGGTGGGCACTGATGCTGGTCAGCAGCTCCTGGGCCAGGGTTTCGGCATCCCGTTGGCGGGTTTCCGGCAGCACCAGCATGAACTCCTCCCCTCCAATACGAAACAGCTGGTCGCTCTCACGAAGACGCCGACGAGTCCTTATGGCCAGCTCAGCCAGAACCTGATCGCCGGCGAGATGCCCCCACTGGTCGTTGATTGACTTGAAGTAGTCGAGATCCAGCAGAATCAGGCTGGATACCCGCTCGTAGCGTTCACGTATCTGGATCTGGCTGTTGAGGATATCGGCCAGCTGAGATCGGTTGAGACAGCCGGTCAGGGGATCGGTGGTTGCCAGTCGGGTGAGTTCACCCTGGAGTCGGCCGACCAGCCAGGCAAAAATCATGGCGAACAGGCAAGTCAGGCCAAGGGAAAACGTGATGCGCCAGAAATCAGCCTCCGGAAACTTGAGGAACGACACCACCGCCATCACCGTGACAAAAAAGATATTACAGGTGGTCGCTTCCCGTAACGGCAGCAGGAAAAACAGGGCCGTTGCGGCCGGATAGGCCCAGTACAGGCCGGCATGGCCGTTAATCGTTGTGGAGTAGGCCGCGCAGATCACCGCCAGCAATGGAAACAGCCGCCCTTTCAGGAAATAGACATTTCGATACCTGAGGAGCGCGATAACCAGTAGGGCGTTGGTGCAAAACAGTACCAACAGTGCTGACAGGAGATAATTGCCATGATTCCACTGCACCAGAACCAGTGGCGCGACGGCAATAAACGACCAGAAGTGAAGGTGATAGACAATCTGACGTTTGAAGCCCAGAACCGCCAGTGTGGGATTTGTGGCGACCTTATCTGTTGAGAGCAATGGACTCACAGCGCACTCCTGCTGTTTTGTTCTATTGAGCCCGCTTCCATATCCGGGCTTCAGGAAGTCTAGCACGGTGCGTCGCATGGTGGGCCAGATTTGGCTCACTGTACCTCTGCGCAGTCCCTGGCTGAGAGCCCGTCAGTTCGTTAAACTCCCGGAGATCTTAAAAGGGGAGCACCATGACAGCCATACATACCCGATCGCCCGCACTGACCATCCGGGCGGGTCGCCGTGCCCTCCAGCGGCTGCAAGACAAACCGCTGTCGGCGGATGATGTCCATGTTATTCCGGGTGCCGCCGGCGGGCCCAAGGCTCTCGGTATTTCGGGGTTGGATAAAGCCATTTTTGGAGACTGGCTGCCTACGGTTCCACAAGAGCGATCTTTGATTGGTTCCTCGATCGGCAGCTGGCGCTTTGCGGCCGTTGCTTCGACAGATGACCCCAAGGCCCAGTTGGCGCGTCTGGCTGACCTTTATACGTCGCAGCGGTTTGCCAAGGGTGTGAGTACGGCGGAGGTGAGTCGTAAGAGTATTCTGTTTCTGGAAGAGCTGCTGGGTGGTCATGAGGATTATTTGCTGAATCACCCGCTTTATCGTCTGAATGTGGTGGTGGTTCGCAGTCGCGGTCTGTTGGAACATGACACCCGGGGGCGGCTCAGTCTGGGGCTGATGAATGCCATCAGCGCGAATATGGTCAGTCGGCGTCATCTGGGGCGCTTTATGGAGCGGGGCATTATTCACGATGCCCGTCTGAAAGCGCCGGTGTCGAAGCTGGTGGATTTTCCCAGCCATGAGGTGGCGCTGACCCGCGATAATTTGCTGCCGGCGCTGCTGGCGTCAGCGTCGATTCCCATGGTGATGTCCGGGGTACGCAATATTCCCGGTGCGCCTGAGGGGGTCTACCGTGATGGCGGTTTGCTGGATTATCACCTGGATCTGCCCTATGAGCAGCCGGGGGTTATTCTGTATCCGCATTTCACCGATAAGGTGGTGCCGGGCTGGTTCGATAAGACGTTGCCCTGGCGTCGCGGTGATGCGACCCGTCTTCAGGATGTGTTACTGGTGGCGCCTTCGCGGGAGTATCTGGAGTCGTTGCCGGATCGCAAGCTGCCGGACCGGAAGGATTTCGAGAAGTACGCCGGCGATGATGCCGGGCGTGAGCGGTCCTGGCGTAAGGCGATTGCCGAGAGTGACCGGCTGGGGGATGAGTTTATGGAGCTGGTTTCTTCCGGGCGGTTGGCTGAGGTGGTTCGGCCGCTTTGAGCTGGGGGGGGAAGACGGGCTGGCGGGGCCACAGGGTCAAAAAGGAGAAACGGTGGTTTCTTTGAATTTTTTGACCCTGTGGCCCCGCCAGCCCTTGTTGGATCCATAGAGCCAAAAAGGAGAAACGGTGGTTTCTTTGAATTTTTTGATCCTGTGGCCCCGCCAGCCCTTGTTGGATCTATAGAGCCAAAAAGGAGAAACGTGGTTTCTTTGAATTTTTTGACTCTGTGACCCCACCGGCCCTTGATCGACCGTGTGCTGAACCGTCCGAGGGTTATATCTGTTTGGTTTGCCGCGCCTGCTTTTCGGGTAAACCAGAGGCCAGGGTGGCGGCCATTGCTACCAGCCCGGCGGATATCCAGAGGCAGGCTTCCAGGCCGTAGGCCTGGTAAACCCAGCCGGAGAGGATGGTGCCTAGCAGCCTTCCTGCGGCGTTGGACATGTAGTAGAAGCCCACATCCAGAGACACGCCGTCGCCTCTTGCGTAGCTGACGATCAAGTAGCTGTGGAGGGAGGAGTTGATGGCAAACAGTACGCCGAATAACAGCAGGCCCCCTATCACCACAACTTGGGGCGACCAGCCCGCCATCAGGCCGATGGCAATCGCCGCGGGGATCACTGCCAGGGCGGCGGCCCAGAGCACTGCCGGTTGTTTGCCTTCCATGTTGCCGGTGATGCGCGGCGCGATGGTCTGGATGAAGCCGTAGCCGATGATCCAGGTGGCCATAAAGCCGCCGACTTTCCAGAAATCCCAGCCGAAGACGGTGTGCAGGTAGACCGGGAGGGCCACGACGAACCAGACGTCGCGGGCGCCGAAGAGGAACAGGCGGGCGGCGGAGAGGACGTTGATGGCGCGGCTCTTGGAGAGGATGTCGGTGAACTTGGCTTTGGCCTTGCTCTTGCCCAACTCCTGTTTGAGCAGGAACAGGCTGGCCAGCCATACCACCAGCAGGCCGGCGCCCATGATGATGACCGCGCCCTTGAAGCCGGCGGCCATCAGCAGTACCCCGCCCAGGAAGAAACCAACGCCTTTCAGAGTGTTCTTGGAGCCAGTCAGGATGGCCACCCACTTGTACAGCTTGCCCTGTTGCTCATCGGGTACCAGCAGTTTGATACCGCTCTTGGCGGACATCTTGTTCAGGTCTTTGGCGATGCCAGACAGGGCCTGTGCGGCCATGACCCAGGGCACGGTTAACATGGCCGCGGGTACCGCGAGCATGCCCAGCGCCAGCACTTGCAGGAACAGTCCCAGGTTCATGGTGCGGTTCAGGCCGATGCGGGCGCCGAGGTAGCCGCCCACCAGGTTGGTCACTACGCCGAAAAACTCGTAGAAGATGAACAGCAGGGCGATTTCCAGCGGCGAGTAGCCCAGCTGATGAAAATGCAGTACCACCAGCATCCGCAGGGCGCCGTCAGTGAGCGTGAAGGCCCAATAGTTGCCGGTGATTACCAGATACTGTCGGATGGCCGGCGTCATATCAGGCGGAACCCACCCGGCGTGCCAGTTCGGCGGTGCGGTTGGCGTAACCCCATTCGTTGTCGTACCACGCGTAGAGTTTCACCTGGGTGCCGTTAACCACCATGGTGGACAGGGCATCGATAATGGATGAGCGCGGATCGGTCTTGTAGTCGATAGACACCAGCGGGCGTTCCTCGTAACCCAGAATGCCCTTCAGGTCGCCTTCCGCGGCTTCCTTCAGCAACTGATTTACCGTTTCCCGGTCCGTAGGCTGGTTTACCTCGAACACGCAGTCCGTCAGCGAAGCGTTGGTCAGAGGCACCCGCACCGCGTGGCCATCCAGGCGGCCTTTCAGTTCCGGGAAGATCTCGATGATGGCCGTAGCTGAACCGGTGGTGGTCGGGATCAGCGAACTGCCGCAGGCCCGGGCACGACGCAGGTCCTTGTGTGGCGCATCGATAATAGTCTGGGTATTGGTCAGGCTGTGAATGGTGGTGATGGACCCATGCTTGATACCCAGTTTCTCGTGAATCACTTTCACCACCGGCGCCAGGCAGTTGGTGGTGCAGGAGGCGGCTGTCACAATCCGGTCCTTGGCGGGATCAAAGATACCGTCGTTCACACCCACGACGATGTTCTTGGCGCCAGCCTCTTTGACTGGTGCTGTAACCACAACGCGCTTCACGCCTTGATCAAGATACGCCTGTAAGGCGCTGACCTTCTTGTTGACGCCGCTGGCTTCAATAACCAGATCACAACCAGACCAGTCAGTCTCTCCGATGGTTTTATTGTGGGTGACACGGATACGCTGATCACCAATGACCACATGTGTACCATCCGAACTGGCTTCGTGCGCCCACCGTCCGTGAATGCTGTCAAAGTTCAGCAGATGCGCCAGCGTTCCGGCATCCGCGCCCGGATCGTTAATGGCCACAAACTCCATCTCCGGCCAGCCCCATGCAGCTCGCAAAGCCAGCCTACCGATACGCCCAAACCCATTAATCCCGACCTTGATCTTACTCATCTCAAATCTCCCAAAAAGTCCAAAGCCCGTGAGATATCGGCCGGGGGCTGGCGGGAAGAGGGTCGGAAACGTTCAAAGAAACCACGTTTCTTGTTTCTGACCCTCTTCCCGCCAGACCTCCCCCCAAACCAGAAAGAGCCGACTATGCAGCTGAAGCTGACGGAAACCAGTGTCTGGTTCTGTTCGCGAATGCAACCAATGACAGCATCACCGGAACTTCCACCAACACGCCGACAACGGTGGCCAGTGCCGCCCCGGAGGTTAGTCCGAACAGGCTGATGGCCACGGCGACCGCCAGTTCGAAGAAATTGGAGGTACCGATCAGGCCAGCCGGTGCGGCGACGTTGTGGGGTAACTTCATTTTGCGCGCTGCAAAATAGGCAATAAAGAAAATGCCGTAGCTCTGGATCAGCAACGGCACGGCAATCAGGCCGATGGCGTAGGGGTTGTCGAGAATGCGGTCCGCCTGCAGGCCGAACAGCAGTACCACTGTGGCCAAAAGGCCCATGATCGTGGTGGGTTTGCTGCGCTGTAGCCAGTGATCCAGTCTCTGCTGACCGTCACGCAGCAGCCACTTCCGTGTCAGGATGCCGGCAATCAGTGGGGCAACCACGTACAGCAATACCGACAGAACCAGGGTTTCCCAGGGCACGGTGATGGATGACAGACCCAGCAGGAATGCCGCGATAGGGGCGAAGGCGAAGATCATGATGATGTCGTTCACCGATACCTGCACCAGAGTGTAGCCGGAATCTCCCCGGGTCAGTTGGCTCCAGACGAACACCATGGCGGTACAGGGGGCGACCCCCAGCAGGATCATACCGGCGATGTATTCGGTGGCGGTGGTTGGGTCCACCAGGTCGGCGAACAGGACCTTGAAGAACAACCACCCCAGCGCGGCCATGGTAAAGGGCTTGATCAGCCAGTTGACCACCAGTGTTAACGCCAGCCCCTGGGGCTTACGGCCAACATTTTTGATGGCGGTGAAGTCCACCTGCACCATCATCGGGTAGATCATCGCCCAGATGAAGACCGCCACCACCAGGTTGACGTGGGCGTAGGTCAGGCTGGCGACGAACTCGAACAGTCCGGGTAGCAGAGTGCCGGACGTGATGCCGAGAATAATAGCGAGGGCAACCCACAGGCTGAGGTAGCGTTCAAAATTTCCCATCAGACACAGTCCATTTTTACGGGGCGGTCGGGCATGGTGGCCAGTCGCGTCAGAAAAGGCTGCTGGAAAGCGATGTTGGCATCGGCTGTATCCCTCAGCACATCAAGTACCCAGTCCGGTATCGCCGGGTGCAGGCGGTAGTAGACCCATTGTCCCCTTCGTTCGTCGTCCAGCAGGGCCAGTTCACGGAGCTGGGCAAGATGGCGGCTGACCTTGGGCTGGGACGCGTCCAGTGCGGTGGTGAGTTCGCAGACACACAGTTCGCTCTGTTGTCGGATCATCAGCATGATGGCAAGACGGTTTTCATCGCCCAGCGCCTTGAATACCGCAGCAGGGTCATAACTGACGGCCTGGCTGGTGGCTTTCTGGTGCACCATCACGAACAGGCTCAGGCGTTCCCTGAGCTCTTTCATGAGCAGCGAGAATGCCGCATGTCGGTTTGTGGGTACCGGGTCCGGGAAGTCCCAGGCGATCCGCTGGGCGGTCTCACCGATGGTGTGGCATTCCTGTGAGGCCTTGTCACACAGGGTGATGACATAGTCCCATTTCTCGTCACTCACACAGCTCAACGATTTGCTGTGCACGGTGTCGGGATTGATTCCGGCTTCTCGAATGCACTGCAGCGCCAGCGGGTGAGGTTGCGCCGGTTCAGTGCCCGCGCTGGCGACGTCGAAATGATCGCCCGCCATGTCCCTGAGCAGGGCTTCGGCCATCAGGGAGCGGGCGCTGTTGGCGGTGCAGACAAACAGGACTCTGCGACGGGAGGACATGCTTATCACCATATATAACAAAAAGTGAATATAATGGTATTTGAATGTCCGGCTGTTGGCAACGGTATTGCGCATCACGGCTATACTGCCCAAAAGACATGACATCAATAATGAGGAGTCTTCCATGGCCGCTGCAAAGCCCGAAATTCCCAGGACAACGCCCTGTTCGGTTCTGGTCGAGGCAGGTAAGAGCTATTTCTGGTGTGCATGTGGCCGCAGTCAGTCCCAGCCTTTCTGCGATGGGTCACACAAGGGGACGGGGTTTACCCCTGTTAAGTATGTGGCAGAGAAAAAGCAGTGGGTCTGGTTTTGCGGTTGCAAACAAACCGGCACTGCCCCCCTGTGCGATGGTTCCCACAAAACTCTGTAGCGATGCTGTTACGTAGTGGCAGCGCTGGGTCGTGCACTGATGCGATAGCCGGCAAAACCGTGGACAGGATCCTGCAAAGCCAGGATGCGGAGTGTCGCCGGTACGATGTTTTCGTCCTGGTCAGCGGTCAGCAATTCCAGGTCGATCCGATGCATTTGTTTCTCGCTGCGTGCGGCCGCCAGGGCTTTGCGGAAATTGGCGCGGTGTTCGGGCGCGACCAGTTCCTCAAACGGTGTTTCCGACAGGTCGGCAGGTGCTCGTTGCAACCAGTCTGCTGCAGTGGCCGAGATAAAACCTATACAGCCCTGTTCATCCAGTTCCCCGATCATGGCCCCGGAGAGTGCCACCAGATCCCGGCTGCGCTGTTCGCTGTCATTCAGGGCCTGGCGCAGGATGGATTTCTCCACCTGCATATTGCCCAACTGCTGGTCCAGCTTTTCGCTGGCAAGCTGTCGGTCACTTAGCTGATCGCTGAGAGTGTGAATCCGGGCAGAGAGAAAGAGCGTCAGTGCTACGCCGATGGCAGTGATCATGGTACCTGCGGTCCAGGTGGCATATCGTGCGGTGTTGGCTCTTTGCCGGAAGACGGTGTTATCCGGCATGGTGGTGATGAGCCAGTGATGTCGGTCCAGATTAATTTCTGAACGCAGGGAGCGCGAGTCATCCAGCGGGACGAGGGGGCCGGTCTGGAAGAGTGGCATTTTGGTATGGCGTTCCAGGGTATCCACACGTATTGCTGCAAGACTCGGGTAGGGCATGGAAAACACGGACGCCAGCCATTCTTCTACCTGGCGCTCTGGTGACTGGGCAACAGCTTCAGCGTGCAGACGGTTAACGAGGGCGTCGTGCTGGGCGCGATAGGCATGTTCGGCGAGGATTCGGGTATGGTTTGCCAGCTGTTCTGCGGTGAAGGCAGTGACGGTCAGGCCAGCAACCAGCACCACCAGCGGCACCCATAGAAAGGGATGCCACAGTGAACGAATATACTGCCCCGGACTCCTGTTGAGACTGGTGCTTTCCATGGCTCCGTCCGTCTTGGCGATCGATAACGATCAGGGGGCGGGTTGTGTTCCCGCTGATCTACACTTTAGACCAATGGAGTGCCACAGGAAAAGCAGTGTTGTCAGACCTGGGTTTGCCGCGCCCCGCCATAAATCAGCAGGAACACGCTGAACGCTGTCACCACCACCGAAGGTCCGGCTGGTGTGTCCAGGTGCCAGGACAGGGTCAGCCCTCCCCCGACGGCAACGAACCCGAACATAACCGCCAGCAGCGTCATGTGTTCGGGGCTGCGCGCCAGACGGCGGGCGGTGGCAGCTGGAATGATCAACAACGCCGTAATCAGCAGTACACCGACGATCTTCATGGCCACCGCGATGACCAATGAGAACATCAGCATCAGTACCAGCCGCAGGCGTTCAACGGGAATGCCCTCCACCCGGGCCAGCTCTTCGTGGATGGTACTCATCAGCAGGCTGCGCCAGAGCACTACCAGCAGTAACAGGATCAGCAGGGCGCCGCCGTAGATCCACAGCAGATCATCACGGCTCATGGCCAGCAGGTCGCCGAACAGCAGGCCGGTGAGGTCGACGCGGACATCGGGCATGAAGCTGAGGGTGACCAGGCCGATAGCGAGCGCGCTGTGGGCGAGGATGCCCAGCAGGGTATCGGTCGCCAGCGTGTGGCTGCGGGACAACAGCACCAGGGCGATCGCAAGAACCACACAGGTGATGATAACACCGACGTTGAGGGGAACGCTGATCAGGAAGCTCAGGGCAATGCCCAGCAGCGCGGAGTGCGCCAGGGTATCGCCAAAATATGCCATTCTCCGCCAGACCACGAAACATCCGAGTGGCCCGGCCACCAGGGCAACACCGAGGCCGCCCAGCAATGCTCGCCAGAAAAAGTCGTCCAGAATGGCGTCAATGATGGGCATGGTCGCACTCCTGGTGATTGTCGTCCGTGACTGCACCTGAGACCACATCTCCGTGCAGGTCGTGGCGGTGATTATGGTGATGGTGGTACACCGCCAGACTCTCTGCTACGGGTTGACCAAAGGTTTCAATGAACGCAGGGTCGTGGGAAATATCGGCCGGATACCCGCTGCAACAGATATGCTGGTTGAGGCAGATCACCTTGTCCGTGGCGGCCATCACCAGGTGGAGGTCGTGGGAGATCATGATCACGCCGCAATGAAGCTGGTCCCGGAGTTGTCGAATGAGATCATAAAGCGCCGCCTGACCGTTGATATCGACCCCCTGCGCCGGTTCATCCAGTACCAGCAGATCCGGCTTCCTCGCCAGCGCACGGGCCAGTAACAGGCGTTGTTTTTCTCCTCCGGACAGGTGGTGGATGGACGCGTCGACCAGGTGTCCCACACCGGTCTTCTCCAGTGCAGCCTGACACTCAGAGCCAGGGCGTCCGCTAAGTGCCATAAAGCGTCTGACCGTCAATGGCAGAGTGGATTCCAGGATCAGGTGTTGCGGTACGTAGCCGACCGTCAGGTTGCGGGCGAGTTTTACCGATCCTTCCGTCACTCTCTGGATACCGAGAACGGCCTTGATCAGGGTGGTCTTGCCGGCGCCGTTGGGACCGATAATGGTGATGATGTCTCCACGATGGACTTTCAGGTCCACCCGGTCCACCACGGGGCGGTCGTCAAAGGCGATGGTTACTCGTTCGAGGGTTACCAGTGGCTCAGTCATGAGCAGCGCCCGCGCGGCAGGCGGGGCAGAGCCCGGCGATCTCGATCATCACGTCTTCCGGTTGAAAGCCTTCGGCGGAAGCGGCCTCCGAAACGGCCTTGGCCACGTTCGGCGCGGTCAGTTCCAACACGTTGCCGCAGCTGCGACAGATCAGGAACATGCCATTGTGGTGCTTGCCGGCATGGGTACACCCGACAAAGGCGTTCAACGAGGCAATACGGTGAACCAGCCCATGTTGTTGCAGGAAATCCAATGCCCGGTACACCGTAGGCGGGGCGGCGTTATGGCCATCTTCTGTCAGCACAGCCAGGACATCATAGGCTCCCAGGGGCTTGTGGGACTGCCAGATCAGTTCCAGAACCCGTTCACGGGTCGGAGTCAGTCGTGCATTCCGTTGCTGACAAATGGCGCGGGCGTCCGCCAGCGCCTGGGCAACACAGGCATCGTGATTGTGTGGGCGATAGGGAAGAGCGCTGGTCGACATGGACACGGTCCTGAAGAATTTGCAACATTATAACATTTGCAAACGGCCACGCCATGTCCGGTATGTATGGAATCTCCCGTAGGTCGGATCAGTGAGCGACTTCGGCGGCCAGTGATTCCAGATATTCCAGGTTGGGGATCCAGGCGGTATCGCCTTCCACCTCTACCTGCATCAGGTCGGCGGGGCCGGTATCACCGTCCAGTTTGCGTATCTGCTCTTCACTCAGGCGCGCCTGGCTAGGAATGCCCTGGGTCACCATTGCCATGAACGGGACCTTCTGGTGCTCATCGCCGATGGTATTGAGTACCACTATGCGCCCACGGTTATCGCCAGGGATCGTCAGGGTGGCGCCGTTAGCCGCGTCATAGGAGATGACCGGCAAGTTAAGTCCCCGCCAGTTCAGGTACCCCACCAGCCACTCCGGAGTATTGGTACCGGCATCCGTGCTGGCGTAATCCACCACTTCCGCAATGGACACGTTGGGCAGTAGGAGTTGTCTGCCGTTCATCGGGATCATGACGCAGGAGAGGGCTTGACTGTTATCACTCATCACTCATTTCCTCAGGCAGAATCCCTATTTTGCCGGCCCTTGAGCAGGCAGGATTCTTCAATCGTTTTGACTAGTTCCCGGGCCAGCTGTTCCGGCGTACCGCAGAAGGAGGTACACCCGGTGGCAGCGACGGAGTCGGGCATGGAACTGTTGCCACAGCTGTTGCTTTCCTGGACCCAGATACGGCTACCATAGGCTTTCAGCAGGGGGGCTGCTATCGCCCCGTCGTTACCCATGCCGGAAAACAGAATAGCATGGCAGTGGTTGCCGTAATGATCGGCAATGTTCAGCAGAACCTGGTCGATGGATGGGCCGTAAGGCCCGGGCCAGGGGGTATCCTTTTCGATCAGTGCGCCGTCGTCATCCAGTGCCCATTCCCGTTCCACTGGTAACAATATGACGTCGCCATTGCGTACCTGGTAACCGGTTTGCGCGCTCTTGAGCTGGTAGTGAGCGTGACGTCCGAGGACCCGGGTCAGTACATCGGTGAAATTGCCATCAATGTGCTGGGCGTAGATGAAGCCAACGGGTAATCCGGGAGGCAGGTGGTCCAGAAAGGTTTTCACAGCCGCAGGGCCTCCCAGGGAAGCACCGAGAATCCAGATATCCCTGGCGATGGAATCAGACGCCGCCGGCGGAATCCAATGGGGTAATGGCGGCGCTTCCATGGGTGACTGCTCCGCCAGTTCCTGCAGGCTGGCTTCGGAATCGAGTTCTTCCAGGTGGCCCAGTTGCTGTTCCAGCTTACCCATCAGCCGCTGTTCCCAGCGGAAATAGTCGGTGGTGCCGGGTTTGGGCGCCGGGTCGAGTCCGAACAAAACCGGGGCGTCGGTGTTACCAAGGAGGTGATCGAACAGCATCGGGTGATCAGCTTCATCTTCCAGAGTCACCAGCCAGAGGTTGGCATCCGGGAATTCCGGATAATCCTGCAGGCGGTCCGGATCCCCGGTGAAGCACACGTCCAGGCCGAACTTTGACGTGGCCGCTTGCAAACGATGCCGCTGCAGGACGATGTCGGAAACGATCCCGACCCGGGGCCGACCTGACGGAAGGCCAGCCATCACTGGTTCCTGGTCAGCCGGGTAATGGTCTCAAGCAGCTCGGTTTCCTGGAATGGCTTGCCGAGGTACTCGTTGACACCAATTGCCAGCGCCCGCTCCCGGTGTTTTTCTCCCGTCCGCGAAGTGATCATACAGATCGGTGTATCCCTCAGGTTATCGTCATGGCGTACAAAGCTGGCCACTTCGAAGCCGTCCATTCGTGGCATTTCGATATCCAGCAGGATGATGTCGGGCTTGTGATCCTGAAGCTGGGCCACCGCATCGAGACCATCCTTGGCGGTAATCACCTCCATGCCGTTCCGTTCGAGCAGGCGGGAAGTCACTTTTCGCACCGTTACGGAGTCGTCTACCACCATAACCAGGGTCTCACGCTGTTCGTAGCGTGCGGATTCCCGGGCCTTTTCCAGGCTGGCCAGGCGTTGACGCTCGGACAGGATGTCGGAACGGATCATTGCAGGCAGATCGAGAATCACTACCACGTTACCATCACCCAGAATGGTGGCCCCGGAGACGCCACGCACTGAGTTGAACTGTGGCCCCAGGGATTTCACCACGATTTCACGGCTGCCCATCAGGTTGTCCACCTGCAGGGCCATCGGCTGCTCGGTACCACGAACGAGAATGACCGGCAGTGGCAGCGCCTGGCCCTGAAGTTTGGGGTGGTGATCGCTGTTCAGCAGGTTGCCGAGGTACTGCAGCCGGTATTGCTGACCAGCGTATTCATACAGCGGTGCGTCCGGTTTGTAGTATTCCTCGAGCTCGTAGGTGCTGACCCGCACGATACCTTCGATGGTATTCAGCGGGATGGCGTAGAAATCTTCGCCGGTGGACACCATCAGTGCCCGGTTCACGGACACGGTAAAGGGCAGACGTACGGTGAAGGTGGTACCGCGACCCACGGTGGAGTCAATGTCCAGACTGCCGCCTAGCTGTTTGATCTCGCTGGCAACCACGTCCATGCCAACGCCACGGCCGGAGATCTGTGTGACCTGCTGGGCAGTGGAGAAGCCTGGCTGCAGGATGAATTGCAGTACTTCCCGTTCGCTCAGCTCTTCGTCCGCCGACAGCATGCCCTGGCGGATGGCTTTCTCGCGGATCACGCTGGAAGGAATGCCAGCGCCATCATCGATCATTCGCAGCACCACATCACCGCCTTCCCGGGTCAGTGACAGGGTCACTTCACCGGTTTCCGGTTTGCCCGACTTCTTGCGGTCCGCCGGGGTTTCGATGCCATGGTCCAGGGCGTTACGCAGCATATGCTCCAGCGGGGCAATCATGCGTTCAAGGATGTTGCGATCCATTTCCCCTTCCGGGTTACGGACATCGAACTCGACCTTCTTGCCCAGCTCGCCGCTGATCTGGCGCACGATCCGTCGCAGGCGTGGAACCATGGAGGCGAACGGAATCATGCGGGTCTTCATCAGACCTTCCTGCAGTTCCGTGTTGATGCGGGACTGCTGTACCAGCAGGGTCTCGGTATCCCGTACCCGATCGGACAGGGTTTCACGCAGGTCCGCGAGATCCGATGAGGACTCGGTCAGTGCCCGTGACAACTGCTGGATTGATGAATAGCGGTCCATTTCCAGGGGATCGAAATCGTCACCGTAGTCCGGCCCGTGTTCCTTTTCCGCGCGGAAAAGGATCTGGGTCTCGGTCTCGATATCCATCCGTCGCAACTGTTCGCGCAAACGTTCGATGGTGGCGGCCATCTCATCCAGGGTGTAACTGAAATCACTGCTCTGCTGTTCCAGGCGGCCACGGGTAATACTGGTTTCACCCGCCAGGTTGACCAATTCGTCCAGCAACGGCGCCGATACCCGAATCGTTTCCTGGGCTGCGCGCTGCACATCCATCGCTTTCTTGTGGGGCTTGGCCGGTAATTTCTGTGGCTGTGGTGCGGTTGCTGGCTCAGGCGTCTGTGCGGCAGCGGGCGCTGATTCGACCGGTTGGTCTTCCTCGGCCGGTTTTTCCGGTACCGGAGTGGGAGGCGTGTGTTCTTGCCCCGCGTTCTCCCGGACACGGTTCACCAGCGCGACGATGGCGTCATGATCATCGGTGATCTTTTGCCAGGTGTGATCATCCGGTGCATTGCCCCCCAGATCGATCAGCCGGGTTTCAAACGCATGGGCCTTATCACCCAGTTCGCTCAGCCCTGACAGGCGAGCGCCACCCTTGAGGGTGTGCAGTGCGCGTTGCGCTTCCTGGTTGAAATGGTGATTGGCTGGCTCCTTGCGCCAGTCTTCCAGCAGATGCTCGAGCTGGTCGAGGATTTCACCGGCTTCCTCCAGAAAAATCTCCAGAACTTCGGGGTCAACTTCCGGCTCATCGGTTTCTTCGGAGATGCTGTCTCCGGACACATCCTCTGCGGCGGCCTTGTGAGCATCCATCAGCGCCTGCACCAGGGTCTGGTTTGCCACCGGTTTTTCGCCGTCTTCCAGGCTGACCAGCATCTGCTTGAGATTATCCAGAGCCCGGTCGCTCAGTGCCAATAATGCGGCCTGATTACTGGCGCCACTGATCAGAGGATCCAGGGCGTCGGACCATGCCTCCGCCAAATCGGCGATGGGGTCAACATCGGACAGGCGCGCGCCACCCTTGAGGGTATGGAGTTCCTGCTGAAGCTGTGTGACCCCGGTAAACTCGTCCGGTTCATCCCGCCATTGGGCCAGGCTCTCGCTGATGGCGGCCTGGATCTCCAGACCTTCATCCAGAAAGATGCCGATCAATTCGTCGTTGGTGGCTTCCGGTATTGCCTCGCTCACGTCCTGCTTGGGTGATACCGGTTTACCCGAGAGGATGGCCTTCACCTCGGCAACCAGTTCCTCGGCCGGGGGGCAGGGTTTTTGAGTGGCGACCTGCTCGACCATCTGTGCCAGCCGGTCGTGGCAGGCGAACAGCAGGTCAGTCATGTAACTGCTGGCCGCCAGCTGGCCTTCGGCCACCTTCTCGAACAGATCTTCAAGTACGTGCGTCAGGTCGCCGATGGCATCGACGCCGGCCATGCGGGCACCACCTTTGAGGGTGTGCACGTCACGTTGCAATTCGGCTGCCACGGCCCGGTTCGAGGGGTCCTCGCTCCAGGTATGAAGGGCACTACCGGTTGAGTTGATCAGGTCGTAGGCTTCTTCCAGGAAGATGCCCACCAGCTCCGGATCAAGGTGGGACAGGTCGGTGGCTTCCAAATCCCCGGGCTCGTCCGGGCTCGACGGCGGTGTCTCGTCGTCCACTTCCGGTGTGGCGACATCCGTCACGGGTCGGGATGCTCCCGTGTTATCCATATAGGCACGGATTTCACTGATCAGATCCGGGGCCGGGCGTGGTGAATCCTGCTGTTCCAGCGCATCCACCATACCGGCCAGGCGGTCATGGCTGCGGAACAACAGGTCCGACAGTTCGCCGGTGATCGACAGTCGCTGTTCGGTCAGGCCCTCGAACAGGTTTTCCAGTTCATGGGAAAGATCACCTACGGCGGGGATATCCGCCAGTCGCGCGCCACCCTTGAGAGTATGCAGGTCTCGCTGCAGCAGTCTCAGCAGGTCGAGGTTGTCGGTGTTGTCACTCCAGTTGTGCAGGGTATCGGCGGAGCTGTTGATCAGGTCTCGAGCCTCTTCCAGGAAGATCTCAGCGAGCTCCTGATCCATATCCTCATCGGTTTCCACCAAAGGAGGCTGCTCATTGTCCTCAGCGGGGGGTGATTCTTCCTCCATGTCGAAACTGAGGTCGATCTCTTCCAGGTCGCCGGTGAATTCCTGTTCGAACGCGTCAGGTTCGGGTTCCCCGGACTCGGTGAGGTCGATGCTCAGGGCATCCAGCTCGGCAATCAGTTCGTCACCGGATTCCGTCGCCAACCCTGCGGCGACTTGATCCATCATGTTGATCAGCTGCTCATGGGCAGCGCGTACCGTGGTGAAGAAGCCTGCGTCCGGCGTAAAACCTGGCGAACCGGCACATTCATAGATCTGGCCAAGGGCGTCCGACAATCCGGCCACATCGGCCAGACCGGCTTCCTGCGCGCCATTGGTTAATTGGTGCAGTTCAGTGCGGAGTTTTTCGACCGCGGTTGTCTGTTCCGGATCCGCTGCCCATTCGTCGAGGATGCGATCGGCGTCCAGCAGAATGTCGAGACCCTCGTTCAGGAACAGCTGGACCAGTTGCGGTGCGGACTGTTGCCGTGGGGACTCGTCGTCTACGCTGGCATGGCTGCGCAGAGTGGCGGTCGTTATGTCACGGAGTCGTTCCAGATAGGCGTCGGTGCCGGCGAGGGGCGCCTGGGGATCCTGCCTGAGTTGGCGCAGGCCCTGGGTCAAAAATTCGCAGGCGTCGGCGATCAGGGTGATGATCTCCTGGTTCGCCCGCTTGTTCTGGGCCCGGGATTCCTTGACGAACCGTTCCAGTGGTGTAATCACCGCTGCTATCGGATCAATGCCCGCGGTGTGCGCGCTGCCCTTGAGGGTGTGCAGCGCGCGGGAGAGATCGTCGGTATAAGCGACAGACGCCTTGTCACCGGCGCTTTCCAGAAACTCCCTTAGGGTTTGCAGGTGAGTCTCTGCTTCGCTTTCAAAGATATCCAGCAGGACCGGATCGACGCCTGTGCCATCGTGTTCGGCCTCTGAGGAGAGTTCCTCAGTGTCGTGCATGCCATGGTCGTCAACCGCTGGCATGGTGTCTGCGTCCGGAATCTCGCCATTGGCCAGGGAAGTGGCGCGGGCTTCCAGGGGCGCGGTGTCCTGGCTGGCGGGCTGACGCTTCTCGAAGTCCTCTACCAGTGCGGGCAGGGCAGCGGTGACATCCTCAAGCAGGGCTGCGACGTCATCGTTCATGAAGATGCTGCCATCGATAACGCGATTGAGCATGTTCTCCACGGACCAGGCCAGCTCGCCGACCACCAGTGCGCCGACCATGCGCCCACTGCCCTTAAGGGTATGGAAGGCACGCCTTACTTCCGACAGGGCCGTGCGGTCATCATGCTGTCGCAGCAGCATAGGCAGGTATTCGCGAATGCTGTCCAGGACTTCACCGGCTTCCTCGATGAAAATCTCGAGGATTTCGTCATCAATCAGGTCGTCATCGTCTGCGCTGCTGACGGCGGGAACGCCCTCCGCCATTGGCTCTGACTGTTCAGAGGCCACTTCCTTCTGAGGTGCTTCATCTTCGATGGCGGTCGGGGAATCGTCATCCGTCTTGCGGGTGGTGGACATGGCCTCCGCACGTGCGATCAGCTCAATCACATCACCGTCTGATCGGCCTTCCCGGAAATCGCTGATCAGTGAAGGAATGCGGGTATTCACATCGTCGATCAGGGAGAACAGCTCATCGTTGGGTTTGATGGTCTGGTCGATCACCCGGTTCAGCAGGCTTTCAACAGACCAGGCCAGCTCACCGATGCTGGTTGCACCCACCAGTCGACCACTGCCCTTGAGGGTGTGGAAGGCGCGGCGGACTTCAGCCAGGGCTTCGCGGTCGTCGTGGTTCTGGCGCAGGCGCGGGTAGAAATCGTGAATGGTCTGCAGGACCTCTTCGGCCTCTTCCACGAAGATCTCGAGTATTTCATCGTCCAGCAGTTCTTCATCGGAACCCTTGGTTTCCTCTGGCACCGCCAGTTGTTCTCCGGAGGAAGGTACTGTGCTTTCGACCACCGGAACAGTCTGCTCTCCGGGGCCCTGCCAGGTCGGCTCGGCCCCTACGGGGAAGCCCAGGGATGCCAGGCTCTCCTCGGCGACTTGCAGAATGCTGTCATTTTCTCCAATACCTTCGGCCAGGCGCTCCAGGTAATACTCGACACTGGTTACCGCATCCGCAAGGGTATCCAGTTGCTTCCAGTCCGGTACCTGCTTGCCACCCAATAACACATCGTTGATGTAACGTTCCGCGGAGCCCAGCATGTCGGCCACGCGATCCAGTGGAACCAGGCTGAGGCCGCCACGAATGCTGTGCAGCAGGCCGGGAACGTGTTCAATTTCCCGGGTATCCCATTGGGACGCGATGAAATTGACGATGGCGGTTTTCACCTGTTCCAGAGTGTTTCTGGATTCCCGTAACAGCGCACTGCTGGCTTCATTGAGTTCGCGATTGCCCAGGTTGATGCCTTGCTCGGACTCGTCAATTGCTGGCGTTTCCTGGTAGCGATCACTATCCAGGCCGGCCAGACTGGCTTCGATGTAGAGTAAAGCCCCGGCGATGTCCATCAGGGTGCCGTCGTCGACGGCAGCGATCTGACCGGACAGGCGCTCGACCAGTTCGATCTGCTCGGTCACCACCTTGCGGGGAATACCGAGACCCAGGACCGCCAGGGTATTGGCTACCTGTTTCAGCCCCGGCAACAGTTCTTCCAGTTCATCGTTCTGGCGCAGCTCGGCGCGTACAAACAGGTCGAGCTGGTCCTTGAGCTTGGCCAGCTCCTCGTTGAGCGCGCTAACCACGGAATGAATGGCTTCACGACCGGGGCCGGACACCCGCGTCCTGGCGGCATCGACATCGTCTTCCGACGGCAGTGCCTGCTCCAGCTGATAACGCTGGCGGAGCTCCGTCACCTGCGGCGTGTCCAGTTCACGAGCGCGTGCTACGTAGTACAGAAGGTTTTTCAGCAGTGCTTCCGGGACCGGCTGTTGAAGGATGTCCACATGTTCATCGCCGAGACGGCGGATTTCGGAATCAAGTTCTCTCAGTAGGGATTTGACCGCCGTGTTGACCGGATTAACGCGGTTTTGCAGGGTTTCCAGAAAAGCCGACGCCGCTTTCCAGAGTTCGCCCCTGGGGGTTTTCTGGCACAGGCGGATCAGCCGCTGCAGAACCTTCTGCATATAGTCAAAGTGGGCATCCAGGTCCGCTTCACGTATCACGCCGGCGAGGGCGAACTGGTACATCTGCCGCAGCTTGCGGATGTGACCGAGTACCTTGGGGTCTTGCAGCCGCTGGGACGCATTGTTGGCGGCCCGATGCTGCGATGGGCTCAGGTCGGGCTTGAACAGGGAGGTGTCCGACAACAGAGACTCGCCACGGGCAGCTCGCAGGTCGTTCAGCAGCGGCAATAGCACCATGGGGAAATCATCCTTGCTGGTGGCAAGGTGTTCCAGGTACTGGGGCAGCTGCAGGATGGCCTGCATCAGTACTTCAACGGCGTCGTCCACGCTGCCGACGGTGTCATTCAGCACCGCCTGGGTCAGCTTTTCCATCTCCTCGGTAAGCAGGGCCGCGCCATACAACTCCACCATCTGCAGGGTGCCATGCACCTGATGGAGGTAGTTCAGGCAAAAGCGCAGACGCGCGGTATCGTCGCGGTTCTCGACATACGCTTCCAGTGCCTGCTGACCCTGGGTCAGCGTGTCCTGTATTTCGTCCCGAACCCAGTCCAGGGCGATGCTGTCATGGTGATTGCCCATAACCACTCCGGTTATTCTTCGTCAGTCTGGCGTTTGATCCACGCCAGCACATGTTCCGAGGGTACCCTCTGTAAGCCAGGTGGCTGCCAGTCGGTCAGCTCTCCCTGGCCCAGGACCAGCAACCCCCCGGGCGCCAGCCTCTCTGCAAGCCGCTTCACGATTTCCCGCCGACGCCAGCGCCGGAAATAAATCAGCAGATTCTGGCAGAAGATAATACTCATCCCGTGCATCGGAGCTTCGTTCAGGTCCAGCACGTTCAATTGGGTAAAACACACCCGTTCCCGGATACTTTCGGTCATTGCCACGGCATTTCGTTCTGCCGGCTGAAAGTACCTGGCCTTGAGATCGTCGTTCACGCCCGCCAGCTTGCGGGTATTGAACACGCCCTTGCGGGCACGTTCGATGGCTGGTTTGCTGATGTCCGATCCGGTTACCCCGAACAGCGGTGGCAGCGCCAACTGGGCCATGCATTCGTTCAGAATCATCGCCAGCGTGTAGGGCTCTTCGCCACTGGAGCAACCGACACTCCAGGCTTCCAGTGGTCGCCGTTTCAGCTGTTCCCTCGGCCGGGTCAGGACGAAGTCCGAGACGAACCGGAAGGCATCGGGATCCCGGAAGAACCGGGTTTCCTGGACAGTCAGGCGGTCAACCAGGGTTGCCCACTCCAAAATGGCATCGGCCCCGGAGACGATCTGCTCGTAGTAGGCCTGATAACTGTCGCAGCCAATCTCACGCATCCGTATCCCGAGATTAGTCTCGAGAAAGGACCGGCGGCCCGATGACAGGGTGATGCCGGTTCGCCGCTCCAGTAAGGTTTGCCACTGGGTGAACTGCACCTCATCCATTTCCGGAAGTCGGCGCAGTGACCAGATGCCCTCGGCAGTTGAGCGGTTGTCGCGTGTTTCAGCCATAAACCGTCAGTCGCCTCGGAAGGTTGATCAGCCCACCACCGGGACGTCGCTGTCTTCCTCTTCCTGCTGCTCCGCGCCTTCTTCATCAGGCAGTGTGAAGCCGGCAACGGAAGACCGCAGCTCGGACGCCATTTCTGCCAGGTTACCGATCGACTTCGCTGTCGCGTTGGTACCGGAGGAGGTCTGGGAGGTAATCTCCTGGATAACGTTCATGGTGTTGGAAATGTGCGCCGCAGACGAGGACTGCTGACGGGCGGCGTTGGAGATGTTCTGGATCAACTCCGCCAGACTCATGGATACGTTCTCGATTTCCTCGAGGGCGATACCCGCGTCCTGGGCCAGACGAGCACCACGGACCACCTCGGCGGTGGTGTGCTCCATGGAGATAACCGCTTCGTTGGTATCCGACTGGATCGTCTTGACCAGTGCTTCAATCTGCTTGGTCGCCGCGGAGGAACGTTCCGCCAGGCGCTGAACCTCGTCCGCAACCACCGCGAAGCCCCGGCCCGCGTCACCGGCCATGGAGGCCTGGATTGCCGCGTTCAGGGACAAGATGTTGGTCTGGTCGGCGATGTCGTTGATCAGCGATACGATGTCACCGATTTCCTGGGAAGATTCACCCAGACGCTTGATCCGCTTTGAGGTTTCCTGGATCTGCTCACGGATGTTGTCCATGCCGCGAATGGTGTTCTGTACCACTTCCGCGCCTTTCTTCGCGATCGCAACCGACCGCTCCGCAACCGCAGAGGATTCGGCGGCGTTCGAGGATACCTGGTCGATGGACACCGCCATCTCGTTCACCGCCGCGGAGGCGCCGGCAATTTCCTGGGCCTGGTGCTCTGACGCGTCGGCCAGGTGCATGGCCGTGGCCTGGGTTTCCTGGGATGCCGAGGCAACCCGAACTGCCGTGCCACGAATCGCCTGTACCAGCCCGCGCATCTGGTCGATCGCGTAGTTGATGGAGTCGGCGATGGCACCGGTAAAGTCCTCGGTGACCGTGGCCTCGGTGGTCAGGTCACCATCCGCCAGATCGGCGAGTTCGTCCAGCAGTCGCAGGATCGCATTCTGGTTCTGTTCGTTCTGCTCCTGGGTGGTCGAAATCCGTTCCTGGGCTTCGCGATAGAGCACGACACCGATCAGGACAACAATACCGACCATGGCGGCCAGGATGATAAAGGCCAGGGTCGGGCTGATCAGGCGGGAGCCGGCCTGCCCGGTAAACTGGTCTGCCATGACGGAAATATCGTCCAGCAGGATCTGGGAGTTCTGGAAGATATCAGAGGCCGCGGTACGTACCTTGAAGAGGTCGGGAGAAGCTTCAAGAATCGCGTCTACGTTCTGGGAAACGAATTCGAACAGCTCGCCAACGGCTTCCAGGCCATAGATGGCGTCTTCGTCATCTACGCGGGAGATACCCATGGCCGGGTTGCCTTCCATCTGGCCCTGCAGTACGCGGCCAAACAGGCTGGCGTCACGGCCAAATCTGTCGGCGGCGATAACCGCATCTTCGTCACCGGACAGTACGTTGTTGACCGAACGCACAATACGCTCTGCCAGCAGGGACTGGCGTTGTGCCAGAGCCACCTGTTCTGCCGGTGCGTTGTTGTCCAGCAGGATCTGTACGATGTCATCGTACTCCACCTGCAGTTGCGGAATGGTTTCGTTCAGGGTGCGGGCCACTTCGTGGAGACCAAGCACCGCATCCCGGGTGGAGAGGATGCTGTCGGCGTTTTCACGTACCGCATCCCACTTGGCCTGCACACTGCTTTGCCGGGCAATCTCACTGGGCGGCAGGCCGGTTTCGGGGTTGCCGTCAACCACATAAGACCACAGCTGTTGGAACTCATCACGGGAACGACGCAGCTGGTCGAAGGCTTCAGCGGTACCGCCGGCGGCCTCCGTCGCGTTCTTTGCAATTTCCTGTGACAGTACCCGCAGCTCGGAGGCGTGGGCGATGTATTCCTGGTCGTTCTGGCTGTCATTGTTGATTATGAACAGGACCACAACAAGCAGGACAGTGAGTGCAATCAGTGCGGCAATCAGGCCGGCAACGAGCTTGTTGCCTCCCTGTCCCATACTGAATCTTCCGGCTCTGTTTTTCATCTTCTGGCTCCCGGCCTTTTCATTATATTGGCAAGTTTGCTTCTGCGTGCTTGGGTAGCAGGGATGATGCTCCTGCCATTGTCATCATCCTTACCACTGCGCAACGTCCAGAAACCGCTCGTCTTCCACCAGGTCGGCGGCGGAGAACACTTTCCAGACTTCTTCATTTCGTTCATAACCACCATTCACAAACGGTCGAACACTCGGTGGTACTTCTCCGGGCGAGGCCACGAAGTTGTCCCGCGCGAAGTACTGCATGCCGGACACGCTGTCGACCACCAGGCCGCTGAACACATCGCCCTGTTCGACCACCAGAACCCGGCGCTCACGTTGACTGCGTGATGAGCGCGATATATCAAAGAATCCGGCGAGATCGACAAGGGGAAGGAGGCGGCCACGAACATTCGCCGCACCCATCATGAACGGCTTGACCCCCGGAATATGTGTAAACCGGGGGACATGGAGAATTTCGGTAACCTCACCCATGGGCGCCACATAGCGTTCGCCCGCCAGAACAAAGCCGATGCCATTCCAGAGTTCAACGGCTTCCTGTTGCTCCGGCAGGCCGGCCGCCATGGACCGGCTGCGCTGGGCGATATCCGTCAGAACGGCAAAAGGGGCGGCCTTGGCGGACATGGGCACTCCACGGTTGGGGATCAGGCAATCAGACTGTTGATTGTTTTGATCAGGTCATCTTCGTTGACAGGCTTGACCAGGTAGCCCTTGGCGCCCTGGCGGGTGCCCCAGACACGGTCAGTTTCCTGGTCCTTGGTGGTCACGATCACCACGGGGATGGAAGCGGTTTCCGGAGCGCGGGTCAGCTGCCGGGTAGCCTGAAAGCCATTCAGGCCAGGCATGACCACGTCCATCAGAACCAGATCCGGAGTCTCGGCGCGGGCCTTTGCCACGCCGTCAGCACCGTTATCAGCAGTCAGTACTTCGTGCCGGTGCTTTTCCAGAATGCTTGAGATTTTCTTCACCTCGGTGGGGGAGTCATCAACAATCAGAATGCGGGCCATGGTTTCCTCAATAGTTCGATACTTCGGCAGATTTACTGTTCCGCCTGGGGTACGTATTGGCGGATGGTGTTGAGCAGCTCGTCCTTGCTGAACGGTTTGGTCAGATACTGATCAGAACCGACAATGCGGCCCTTGGCCTTGTCAAACAGACCGTCCTTACTGGAGAGCATGATGACCGGCGTCTTTTTGAAAGAGGAATTGTTCTTGATCAGTGCGCAGGTCTGATATCCGTCCAGGCGCGGCATCATGATATCGACAAAAATGATGTCCGGCTGGGAATCGGCGATTTTCGCCAAAGCATCAAAGCCGTCAGTTGCGGTGATGACCTCACAACCAACCTTTTTCAGAAGGGTTTCTGCGGTGCGACGGATGGTTTTACTGTCGTCGATCACCATAATCTTCAGATTCTCGAAGTTGTCATCCATTGTCCAGGTGCCTTGCGCTCAGCGACTGTCATTATTTTAAACGGGGGTTTTAACACAAACCTCAGGGTTCTTCTATAAATCCCGCTTATTTATAGAGGATCGATGGCCGGATAAAAAGCATAACTTTGTGACCAAATGTACTTCTGCCGGCAATGTCACGTTATACACCCCGGATTTCTGCGGATGCATTAAAAGCTCGGGTACAATACCATCAGTGTTCTCAGCATAGCACTTAAACTATCCTTCGCTCTGCTGACCGGTTCGTGTTTTTAACCCTGGAGCTCAAGAGGCATTATGACAGTCCGACTCGGGATCGTGATGGACCCCATCGAAAAGATCCACTTCAAGAAAGACAGTTCACTGGCCATGTTGCTGGCGGCTCAGAAACGAGGCTGGCAGATTGAGTACATGGAGCTCCCGGACATGTACCTGAAAGGTGGCCAGGCAAGAGCGCACACCCGTGACCTGACGGTACACATGGATCCGGAGAACTGGTTTGCCTTCGGCGCCTCCCAGGATCGTGCGCTGGGCGATCTGGATGTCATCCTTATGCGCCAGGATCCGCCGGTGGACAGGGAGTTCCTGATGGCCACTTACATTCTCGATGCGGCCGAGCTGCAAGGGGCGCTGGTGGTGAATCCGCCTTCCACCCTCAGGGACTGTAACGAGAAACTGTTCGCGACACAGTTTGAAGACCTGACACCACCGCTGATTGTGACCCGGTCGTCCACCCGCTTCCGTGAGTTTTATGCCGAACACGGTGACATCATCATGAAGCCGGTGGATGGCATGGGTGGTCGCTCCATTTTCCGCGTCAAGGAAAACGACGCCAATCTGGGCGTGATTATCGAAACCCTCACCAATCATGGTGCCCACCAGGCCATGGCCCAGAAATTCATTCCCCAGATCAGCGATGGTGACAAGCGCATTCTGCTGATAGACGGCGAACCGGTACCCTACGCTTTGGCGCGGATTCCGTCCCACGGTGAAAACCGGGGCAACCTTGCCGCCGGTGGTCGCGGAGAAGGTCGTGAACTGACTGATCGTGATCGGGAGATCTGTGAACGGGTGGCGCCGGCAATCAAAGAGAAAGGGCTGATCTTTGTCGGGCTCGATGTGATCGGGGATTACCTCACGGAAATCAACGTCACCAGTCCTACCTGTATTCGTGAACTGGATGCAGCCTTCGGGATCGACATTTCCGGGCAGCTGATGGATGCCATCGAGAAGCGGTTGAAGTAGCAATGGCAGCGCAGGTAAGTGATTTCGACCGGTTTTCCTTTACCCTGTTCATGGCGTTGGCCGTGCACGCAGTGATTGTGCTGGGGATTACCTTCGCGCCGGAGCCTCCGCGTTCATCCGCGCAAACCATGGAAATCACCCTGTCGCAGTTTGACGATGAAACCGATCCGGATCAGGCCGACTTCCTGGCACAGACCAGCCAGCAGGGCAGTGGTTCCGAAGAAGAGGTCCGCGAGTTGACCTCGCCGCAGCCGACAGAGGCCAGCCAGCCAAAGATTGCCGAAGTGCAGCCGGAACCGCCGTCGCGGACCGAGCCGGTGAAGCAGCAGGATCGCGAAGCGATCAAGACCGAAGCGGCGTCGGTCCGTCAGGTCCGGGAGCCGGAAGAGACGGTGGAGCCGACGGAAGAACCGCTGCCGGTGCGTAAGAAAAAGAGTCTGATGGAGCGCAGCCTGGAAATCGCCAGCCTTGAAGCCCGGTTTGATGCCCAGCGCCAGGCCTATGCCAAAAAGCCCCGCATCATGCGGGTCACAGCGGCATCGACCCTGCGCTCAAGTAACGCCTGGTACGTGCAGAACTGGATCACCAAGGTGACGCGGGTTGGCAATATCAACTACCCGACAGAGGCGCGGCGAGCCGGCATCTATGGCACACTGAGAATGCTGGTTTCTCTGGAAAAGGATGGCACAATCAAAGAAGTCGCCATTCTGCAATCCTCCGGCAGCACCGTGCTGGATGATGCCGCCATCCGTATCGTGCGCATGGCCGCACCATTCGCGCCGTTCCCGGAAGGCATGAAAGAGGAAGTCGACGAGCTTGAAATCATTCGAACCTGGTCTTTCCAGCGTCGGGGGCTGACATCGGGATGACGGCATCAAAACATTCGCCCAACAGTTTGCGGCACCACTTCCTGGTGGCCTCTCCATATCTTGATGATCCGCGTTTTCACGGTGCGGTGATCTACCTGTGCGAGCATTCCGACGACGGTGCCCTGGGGCTGATGATTAACCACCCTCTGGATATTCACCTGGGGGAAATCCTCGAACAACTGGATATGGAGGGCGGTGAACTGGACTTGCCGGTGTTCAGTGGCGGCCCGGTGCAGCCCGAACGCGGTTTTGTCCTGCATTCGCCCGGCACCACCTGGCACAACACTGCGCAGGTGACCGATGATGTCATGCTCACCACGTCCCGCGATATCCTGGAAGGCATCGGTTGTGATGAGGGGCCGGACGCATTCCTGGTGGCGCTGGGGTATGCAGGCTGGGGAGAGGGTCAATTGGAGAGCGAGCTGGGCAGTAACTCCTGGCTGACCTGTCCGGCCAACACCGACATCCTGTTCCGTACCCCCTGGGACAAACGGTACGAGGCCGTACTGAAGCTGATTGGGATCGATCTGAACCAACTGAGCGAGTCCATCGGCCATGCCTGAAGGAAACAATCGCCGGGTCATGGCATTTGATTTCGGTACCCGCCGCATCGGCGTAGCCACCGGCCAGCAACTGCTGGGTACCGGCCAGCCACTGACTCTGTTACCGGCCAGAGACGGTATTCCGGACTGGGATGCCATCGGCCACTTGCTGGACGAATGGAAGCCGGACCTGGTAGTGGTCGGCCTGCCCCTGAACATGGACGACAGCGAAAACGACATGTGCGCCCGCGCCCGCAAGTTCGGCAAACGCCTGCATGGCCGCTTTCATGTGCCGGTGGAAATGGTCGACGAGCGCCTGACCAGTTTCGAAGCCAAGGGCGAGGTGATGGCGAGTGGGGGAAGTCGTGATTTCGGTCGCCATGGGGTGGATGACCGCGCCGCCGTCCTGATCCTGGAAACCTGGTTTCGCCAGCAGTAAATTCCGCCGGATATCGCCGGTGGTGTTAAGTGAGGAAATAATGACCGCATTGCTTGATATGAACCGGTTACTGGACGAACTGGAAGCTGGGTTGCGCAACATCATGGCCGACCGGGGCGTGACGTCGCCGGCGCTCATTGGTATCCGCACCGGCGGCGTCTGGCTCGCCGACGTCATGAGGAAGCGCCTGGGACTCGAAGAGCCCTATGGGGAACTGGACATTTCTTTTTACCGGGATGACTTCAGCCGCATTGGTCTGAACCCGAAAGTCAAACCATCCAGCCTGCCCTTCAGTACCGAGGATCGCGACATCATCCTGATCGACGACGTCATCATGAGCGGTCGCACCATTCGCGCCGCGATGAATGAAATCTTCGATTATGGCCGTCCAGCCAGTATCATTCTCGCCACACTGATTGATCTGGGGGCCCGGGAATTGCCCGTCCAGCCGGACGTGACGGGCAAGGTGCTGGCACTTGAAAGTCATCAGCGGGTTAAGCTCCGCGGCCCCGATCCACTGCACATCGAATTGCAGGAAACCGGACAGTAACCACCGCGAAACTCTCTTGTGAACAGGCGACACATGACTGTAGACCAAGCTTCCAAACGATCCCTGCAACTGACGGCGGATGGTCAGTTGCGGCATTTCCTGACTCTTGACGGGCTCGACCGCGCCCTGTTGACCGACATACTCGATACCGCGGATTCCTTCATAGAAGTGGGCGAGCGCACCATCAAGAAAGTTCCTCTGCTGCGGGGGCGCACGGTGGTGAACCTGTTCTTCGAATCCAGCACCCGCACCCGCAGTACATTCGAACTGGCGGCCAAGCGGCTGTCCGCCGACGTGCTGAACCTGGACATCAGTACCTCCGCGACCTCCAAGGGCGAGTCCCTGTCCGACACCCTGCTCAACCTGGAAGCCATGGCCAGCGATATGTTTGTGGTTCGTCATTCCCAGAGCGGGGCGCCGCATTTCATTGCCGAGAGCGTGACCCCGGGTGTCGCCATCATCAACGCCGGTGACGGCCGCCATGCCCACCCCACCCAGGCGATGCTGGACATGCTGACCATTCGCCAGCACAAGGGTGGATTCGAAGGCATGAAAGTGGCCATTGTCGGCGATGTGCTGCACTCCCGTGTGGCGCGCTCCCAGATCCGTGCACTGAATGAACTCGGTGCGGCAGAAGTACGGGTGATCGCTCCCGGCACGTTGTTGCCGACGGACGTGGAAAGCCTGGGCTGCACTGTGGAATACGACATGCAAAAAGGCATGAAGGATCTGGACGTGGTGATCATGCTGCGGCTCCAGAAGGAACGGATGGAAGGGGCCCTGCTGCCCAGCGAGCGGGAATTTTATCGCCTCTACGGCCTTAGCCGGGACAAGCTGGCGCTGGCCCATCCTGAATGCATCGTGATGCACCCGGGGCCGATCAACCGCGGGGTGGAAATTGAATCCGCCGTGGCCGATGGCCCCCAGTCAGTGATCCTGAATCAGGTCACCAACGGCATTGCCATTCGCATGGCGGTGATGTCCATGGCCATGGGCGGGCAGGTGTCGGAACGTAATCAGAAACAGGCCGGGAGGGAACAGGCGTGACAGCGACAAACAACACCCCTGGGACATCCCTGAAAATCATCAATGGCCGGCTGCTCCTGCCCGGCAGTGATGAACTGACCAAGGCGTCCCTTCATATCGTTGATGGTCGAATCAGCGCTATTGGTGAGGCCGCCGACGCCGCCACCAGTGATGAGGTTTTTGACGCCGCTGACAGTGTTGTCGCACCGGGTCTGGTGGATCTGTGCTGCAACCTGCGGGAACCGGGCACCGGGCAAAAAGGCAACATAGCCTCAGAGACAAGGGCTGCGGCCCGGGGTGGCTTTACCACGGTTTGTGCCTCGCCGGAGACATCGCCGGTCAATGATTCCGGCGCTGTCACCCATCTGATTCGCGATGTCGCTGAGGCTCGCTCACCCATCCGGGTACTGCCGGTAGGCGCAGTTACCCGAGGCCTGGAAGGTGAATTGCTTAGCGATATGGCGGGGTTGTCCTCTGCCGGATGTGTGGCGTTGGGTAACGGTCGCCGTGGTGTGCGCAATGCGCGGATCCTGCGCCGCTGTATGGCCTACGCCAAAACCTTCGGGCTGACGGTGATGTTCAGCCCCGAAAATCAGGCGCTGGCGGCGGATGGTTATGCCCACGACGGCCTGGTGGCCTCACGGCTCGGCCTGCTGGGTATTCCGGAAGTGGCGGAAACCACGTCGGTTATGGAGATGCTGTTGCTGGCGGAAGAAACCGGTGTCCGCCTGCATCTCAGTCAGTTGTCGTCGGCCCGCAGTGTGGACATGGTGGCGGATGCCCGCCGTCGTGGCATTGGCGTGACGGCCGATGTGGCCATGCACCAGTTGCTGTTTACCGAAGATGCTCTGTCCGGATTCGACAGCCGCTTCCACGTGCGCCCACCGCTGCGGACAGAAGATGATCGCCAGGCCCTGCTGGCCGGTGTCCGCGATGGTGTCATCGATGCCATCGTCAGTCAGCACCAGCCCCACGATTCGGCAGCCAAGCAGGCGCCCCTGGGTGCTACCGAACCCGGCCTGTCCACCATCGAAAGCACCCTGTCCATGGGACTGATGCTGGTCAGCCGGGGTGAGCTGACATTACCGGCTCTGCTGCGGTCGCTGACGGCGGGCCCCGCGGCCATCCTTGGTCGGGATGCCTGCATTGAGGCAGGTGCAATTGCTGACCTGTGTGTCTTCGATCCGGAAGCGACCTGGACACCGGGTGAGGGCACCCTGATTTCCGCTGGGCGGCATGCGCCGGTGCTTGATAACGCCATCCCTGGCGTTGTCAAACTGACCCTCTGTGATGGGCGGGTGGCCTGGGGCGTGGGGTCGTCCTGACCCGGCAGTACCTGGAAAAATGCGGCAGAGGTTGCCAAACCTCTGTCGAGCTGATCACAGATTTCCATCTTTTTGCTGAAAAGCCCTTGAAGACAGGCGCCCGTGCCAACGTATTCTTGCGGCACCCGACCTAATCTCAGGTCAGGATCTCACGATGACGGGTACAAACAGGATGTGCCTGACGTCTGACAATAATAATTCAGGAGTTATCCCGTGAAATCAGCTAACCTCCCGCAAAGGGTGGCCGCAGCCGCTGCCCTGTGTGCCAGTCTTTTGCTCTCGCCTGTGAGCCAGGCCGAAGAATCTGTTCTCGAACGAAGTTTTTGTGTGTTTGACCCGGTCGGTGCCAATGGCCCGTTGTTTGCCATCACTAAAACCTTTCAGCCGGTGGCCATGAAGCAAGGCATCAAGCTTGACCTGCGAGCCTACACCGACGAGAAAGTGGCGGCCGAGGACTTCAAGGCCGGGCAGTGCGACGCGGTACTTCTGACCGGTACCCGGGCCCGTGAATTCAACAAGTTCACTGGCTCGCTGGAGGCCATGGGAGCGGTCCCGGGCGAAGAGGAAATGCGCCTGCTCTATAACACCCTGAGCCAGCCCAAGGCCCGCCCATTCCTGATTGATGGTCCCTACGAAGTGGCCGGCGTATTCCCGGGCGGTGCCGTGTACCTGCACACCCGCGACCGCTCCATCGATTCGGTGCAGGAGCTTCAGGGCAAGCGTATCGCGACACTGGATTTCGACACCGCTTCGGTGCGCATGGTGCGTCATGTGGGGGCTTCGGTCGTGGGCTCGAACTCCGCCAACTTTGCCGGCAAGTTCAATAACGGCAGTGTGGATCTGGCCTATGCACCTGCGGTGGCCTACTCCCCGCTGGAGCTTTATAAGGGCGTGCAGCCTGATGGCGGCGTATTCAAGTACGCCCTGGCTTACATGAATTTCCAGGTCATCATCCACCGCGACCGTTTCCCGGATGACGCCGGGCAGATGGTTCGCGACCAGGCCATCGCGCGCATCGATGAAGCCTACAAAATCATTAACCAGGCTGAAGCCGACATTCCGGACGACGTGTGGATGCATCCCCCGCAGGAAGATGTGGCGGAATACGACAAAATGCTGCGTAAGGTACGGCTGTCCCTGCTTGAAGACGGTGTGTACGACGAGCGTGCGATCAAGCTGATGAAGGCCATTCGTTGCCGGGTGGACGGTTCCCGGTCTGAGTGTGCTTCCTGAGGGGAGGGAGAGGGCCCGCTCCAGCGGGCCGGGTCAGCTTAACCGACCGACTCTTTCAGTGCCTTACCGGCTTTGAACCCGACGGTCTTGCTGGCAGGGATCTTGATGGTGGCGCCGGTCTGGGGGTTACGTCCGTCGCGGGCTTCGCGTGTGCGGATGTTGAACGTGCCAAATCCGATCAGTGTGGTGTCCTCGCCTCTGGAGGCTGCCGCTGAGATCTGGTCAGTGAAAGCGGTAATGACTTCGCTGGCTTTCTCGCGGGTCAGGCCGGTTTTATCGGCAATGGCGGCTGCCAGTTCGGGTTTGCGCATCGGGTACTCCTTGTTGTCGTTTTTGGTGTCACACCGGCGGCAAGCCAGCCGCAGGCTGAACAAATCTATAGTGGGTTCGGCGGCAATGTGCAAACCCATGATGGCGAAGGATAGTGTTTTACCGTTTTCATTTGCGGTGCGGTTCTCATAAAAACAGGGGGTTGTCCGCCATAATGCGTGCCCGGTTACAAATTGTAACGATGCGCAGGCGGTGGTCCAGGCGGCCCGATTAGTTCTGAAAACAATAAAGAAGGTGCAGAAAGTATGAAACGTTTCCAGAAAGCTGCGGGGCAGTGGTTGCCCAAAATGGCAAAGCTGCGTGGTGTGACCGCAGCCGTGGTCGCAAGCGTTGCATTGAGCGGGTGTGGCGTGGTGAACCACATGGTCTACAAGACCACCGGAGATGTTCTTCAGGGATTCTCCCGCAACCATACCGTGCCCTATCTGCTGAACACCGATGATCTGGCTATGGGTTGCGCCATGAGCGAGGCCACGACCCCGCTGTTGATGTCGTTTGGTCGGGTCACCAATGAGCCGGATCAGATTGCTGTGATGCTCTACCTGTCGGCCGCGGGCTGTGCCGATGAGCAGGCCCGTGAACACGAGTTGACCGGACTGGCCGCTCTGGGCGACATGGATGGTGATGCCGCTGAGGATGCGATGATCCGTCAGAAACGTGCACACGCCCTGGCCGCCAAGCGCTACTTCCGCAGCTGGCAGCATCACAATGCCTATTACGGCGAGCCCGGTACCGGCGAGTGCCCGGACTTCGATGACGATCTGGACGAATTCATTTACATGGCGGGCCTGTTGTCAGGACTTCAGGCCCTGAACGCCGAAATTCAATCCACCTCCGCGATTGGTGTGCCCAAGAATGTGGGCTCGATGGTTGGCAGGGCAACCAGCTGCCTGGATAACGAAAAGTGGTGGGGAGCGCCGATGGCGCTGCGGGCTACCATCTGGGCGATGATTCCTGGCGCCATGCCTGAGGGCGAAAACGCCTTCGAGCGACTGGAAATGTCCGATCGTCAGGGTGAACAGGCGGGTGTCCGCCTCAGCCATGTTTTCCACGCGATTTCTGCAATGAACAAGGGCGACAATGAGCGTCTGCGTGATGTGATCCGCCGGCATGCGGAGTCCATTGAGGAAACACCCTCGAATGAAGACTGGGCCTTCGTCGATGCCATGTCGACACAGCTGATTGTGGCCATTTCTGACCGTATGTGGGTTGAGAACAACGGCCATCGAACACCCCTGGGGCAGCTGGGTACTTTCTGGGATGACGAGCAGGAAGACGTTGAAACCATGGATCTGGACGACTTGTTGTAACGCCCATGCCTTCAGGTCGCGCTGTTATGTCCCAGATTGGATTTCGTCGTACCCGGCTGGAGTGGTTTTCCTCTTTGCCGGCTTGTTTGCTGTTGCTGGCGGTGGTGCTGTTTTCCACCAGCAGTGACATTCACAACCAGATGCTGCGGGCCGGAGAACAGATGTGGGGGAGCTACTACAAGCTCCGCTCCGATCCGGTCCAGCCGAGCTGCAATCCCAACCGGGACATTGAGGCTGCGGTCCAGCAGGAGCTTGCCGAATCGGGTGCTTCTGATGACCCCATGGCGGCACTTCTGGGGGCGCATGAGAAAGACCCGGCGGATGTCCGCCTCGCCATCGAGCGGTCGGTGGCGGATTGCCAGGCCAGTTTCGCCAGTTATGAGAACCTGAAGGACAAACTGACCCCCAGCGTTAAAGCCTACCGGGCTGTAGAGTTGTTCGTGGCCGACCTGATCGCATTCGGGCTGGAATCCCAGCGTTATATCCTGGTGATTCTGGTGATGCTGTGTGCGGTGACCGCGACACTCAGCCGCCACCACATCGCCATGCGGGCGATGGAAACCCGGCTCGACTACACCGTATCCCATACCCTCCAGACCATTGCCAATGCCATGTTGCTGGGTTCCAGTGTGATTTTTCGGCAGTCGAGCATGGGCGATGAAACCACCATGTCTGCGGAGGCTCTGCTCCTCCATAACCTGTGGATCATTGGTTTTGCCTGTCTCACCCTGGCCAGTCTGTACCGATTGTTCCGGGTGCCCGATGATCTGCGTGACGGTGGCAGTCTCAACAAGGCGTTCCTCGCGGTCCCGCTGTATACGGTGATGTGTCTGATTTCAGGGACTTACTTCGTCCTGATCGGGCACGCTTCCGGTATCGGTATCTACCTGGGAAAGATGATGGAGCTGGCGGACATGTTTCTGAACGTCGGGCTCTACGTCTGGGTGGGGATGATGCTCAAGCAGACACGGCTGGCGACCCTGGTCTTCGACGTATTCCGCCCGTGGCGCATGCCGCCGGAGATGCTGGCCGTGGTTGCCGTCCTGGTGGCTGCGGTGCCCACTGCTTACACCGGCGCTTCCGGCATTTTCGTCATCGCCGCCGGTGCGGTGATCTACGGTGAATTGCGTGCTGCCGGCGCCCGCCGGCATCTTGCTCTGGCTGCTACGGCCATGTCCGGTTCATTGGGGGTGGTGCTGCGCCCTTGCTTGCTGGTGGTGGTGATTGCCTATCTCAACCGGGAAGTGACCACTGACGAGCTGTTTGGCTGGGGCATCTGGGTGTTTGTGCTGACGGCCATAATGTTCATGACGGTGGCGTTGACCGTCAACCGCCAGAGCAAGTTCAACCTGGCGCCCTCCGCAGAAGCCTTCCCGGCGATGATGCAGGCCCTGCGACCGTTGATTCCTTACGCCCTGGTGATCGCCGGTGTGGTGCTGCTATACCGATTTGCCCTAGACGTACGAATGGATGAATTCTCGGCGCCACGACTGCTGCCGGTGATCATGCTGGCGATACTGCTGTTTGAGCATGTGACCCTGAAGAAGACCGCTGGTCGCGCCAGTGAGGCGCCGTCACATCAGGGCATGGAGAGCAGCCTTCGCTCGGCCACCAACGACACGACCTCCGAGATAGGCGCGCTGTTGTTGCTGCTGGGGCTGTCGGTAAGCATTGGTGGCGTCATCGAACGGTCCCAGATCATGGAGGTTTTCCCCCAGGCCTTCGACAGCGCCTGGTCCGCGATGTTGTTGATGGTCGTCATCCTGGTGATCCTGGGTATGATCATGGACGCCTTTGGTGCCGTTATCCTGGTCACCGCCACGGTGTCCACCATCGCCTACAGCAGTGGAATTCATCCGATTCACTTCTGGATGGTGACCCTGGTGGCCTTCGAACTGGGCTACCTGAGCCCGCCGGTTGCGCTGAACCACCTGTTAACCCGGCAGGTCGTCGGTGAAGCGGAAGTGCTGGCCGCGCAACAGGAAGGTGGCACTTTCTATCAACGACACGAACGCATCATCATGCCATTGATTGCCATGGGAATATCCCTGGTACTGGTGGCCTTTGTGCCGTTGTTGTTCTACGCGTGAGTCCAGGCCCGGTTCATCAAACAGGCTCCGGCGCCCTGCGCTCGCCGCGCAAGAAGGTAACATCCGCCCTCGGCGGTGCGCCGAACAGGCGGCTGTATTCCCGGCTGAAGTGGGAGGGGCTTTCGTAGCCCACCCGGTAGCTGGCGGTGGCGGCTTCCAGCCCCTCGGCGAGCATCAGCCGCCGAGCTTCGTGAAGACGCAGTTTCTTCTGGAATTGCAGCGGTGACATACGGGTCACCTGTTTGAAGCTGTGGTACAGAGTGGACTCACTCATGTTTGCAGCTTCCGCCAGCTCGGCGATGCGCAACGGTTCCGCGAAATGGTCCTTTAACGCCGAGATGACTGTGGAAATCCGGTGTGACTGGGAGTCGATAGCTGCGAACTTGCGCATGCGTGAGCCCATTTCGCCTACCAGGGCACGATAGAGGATTTCCCGACGTGCCAGTGGCGCGAGAATGGGGATGTCCCCCGTGGAATCCAACAGGCTCAGCAGCCGGTAAAGTGCACCTTGCATCAGCTCGTCCATGTAAGTGATGCATAGACCACACTCAACTGCCGGGCAGGCGGCATGATGTCGGTCTGAAGACGGTGCCTTGTCGCCCAGTTCCAGCACCAGATCGGCCACTTCCTGTGGATCCACGGTCAATTTCACCGCCAGATAGGGGCGTTCCGGGCTCGCATCGAGAATTCTGCCCAACACTGGCAGGTGAACGGAACTGGCCAGATAGGTGAGGGGATCATAGGTAATTTCCCGGTCGCCCAGCAGTATGTTCTTGGTGCCCTGAATCACGAAACACAGAGACGGCTCGTAGACAGAAGAACCACAACTGGATGGTTGGTCGCAACGAATCAGCTCCACCCCGTCAATGGCGGAACTCTGTATGCCCTGCTGGCTTGTCCATCGGCTGGCGACCCGGGCCAGTTGTTGCTGCAGGTTCGGCACGAGGTTGGTGGTAACCTCAGGAATGGTAGCAGTCATCGTCGCGTCTCCCTTTCGCGGCAGTATAATCCTTTGCAACCTGAACGGTATGGCATTCAGGTCTCATCTGCAGAATCAGGCAAGCTTCCCGCAGTAACCCGATATCCTCCCGGGCCCAAGACTCCTTATGTTAGACGACCAATCGGGGAAGAGGGACTGAAATTTACCCTTTCATGTCGAAAAATCTCCACCCCAACCGACCTAACAAGCGATCTGACCAGATCTCTTGTTTAACGGGAACGCTCACAAGGCGTCCCTCACGACGGAGCGAGAAACCATGGAACGTCTGACCGGAAAAAACTTCAACGGACCAGTCTGGGCGTTGGGCCCGGCCCTGGTAATGATGACAGTATTACTGTCCGGATGTGAGGCGCAGAGCGACGAAGCGATGGCGATGCCGCCACCACCGGAGGTGGACGTGGCGAAAGTTGTAGAAGAGCCGGTTACCCTCTGGGAGTCTTTCACCGGTCGCGTGGAAGCACCGGAAACCGTGGATCTGCGGCCGAGGGTCAGCGGCTACATTCACGAGGTGGCCTTTGAAGAAGGGGAACTGGTGCAGGCCGGTGACCTGCTGTTCCAGATTGACCCCCGACCTTATCAGGCGAGGGCGCAGGCGGCCCGCGCTGACCTGGCGTTGGCCAGAAGCCAGTTGGAACTGGCCAGGAGTGAAGCCGGCCGCGCGAAGACCCTGCTGGAGAGCCGGGCGATTTCGCAGGAGGAGTACGATCAGCGCAATGCCGCATTGATGAGTGCCCGGGCGCGGGTGGAGGCCGCCCAGGCGGCATTGGATACGGCGGAGCTGGACCTGGAATACACCCGGGTCACCGCACCGGTCAGTGGCCGTGCCGGCCGGGCGCTGGTGACCCGTGGCAACCTCGCCAACGCGGACCAGACCCTGCTGACCACGGTGGTGTCAGTGGACCCGGTGCACGTCTATTTCGAGGCAGATGAACACACTGCATTCAGCAGCCAGCAGCTGCTGGCCAATGACCAGCCCCGTAGAGTGCGCATTGCCCTGGGTGACAACGGTCGCCAATACCGGGGCTTGCTGGATTTTGTCGATAACCGGCTGAACCCCGGCACCGGCACCTTGCAATACCGGGCCGTATTAGGCAATCCGGATGGCCGGATCAAGCCCGGTCAGTTTGCCCGGGTGGAAATGCCGGTAGCCGAGCTGGACCAGGCACTGCTGGTGAACCGCAAGGCCGTACTGACCGATCAGGATCGTCGATACGTCTACGTGGTCGATGAAAACAACCGGGTTGCGCCCCGGCAGGTAACCACCGGTCGGCAGGTGGACGATCTGCTGGTGATCCGGAAAGGTCTCAATAGCGGTGACCGGGTGATCATCAACGGTGTTCAGAAAGTGTTTGGTGCCGGCATGGAAGTCGATCCGCACCTGGTTGCCATGAGCGAACCCGGTGCCAGTCAGGGCCCCGCTGTGGCGGTAGCCCGGGAGTCAGTGCAATGAATCTGTCCCGTTTCTTTGTGGACCGGCCGATATTCGCGGCGGTGCTGTCCATCATCATTCTTGCCATCGGGTTGATCTCCATCCCCAACTTGCCGGTCAGCGAGTACCCGGAAGTGGTGCCGCCTTCGGTGGTCGTGCGCACCGTCTATCCCGGCGCCAATCCCAAGGAGATTGCGGAAACTGTAGCAACGCCGCTGGAGGAAGCTATCAGCGGCGTTGAGGACATGATGTACTTCAAGTCCGTGGCCGGTTCTGATGGCGTCCTGCAGATGACCGTCACTTTCCGCCCCGGCACGGATGCGGAGGACGCCACAGTGCGGGTGCAGAATCGGGTCAGTCAGGCACAGGCGCGTCTGCCCGAGGAGGTGCGCCGCCAGGGTGTGACTACCCAGAAGCAGTCCCCGACTTTCCTGATGGTGGTCCACCTGACATCGCCGGACGGCACTTACGACACCCTGTACTTGCGCAACTACGCCCGGTTGCATGTGCGGGACCGGCTGGCCCGCATTCAGGGCGTTGGGGATGCCCAGGTTTTTGGTGGTGGTGACTACGCCATGCGTGCATGGCTGGACCCGGACCGGGTTGCTGCCCGGGGGCTGACCGCCAGTGACGTGGTCCGTGCCATGCGTGAGCAGAACGTGCAGGTATCCGCTGGCCAGATTGGTGCGGAGCCGGTGCCGGACAGTGACTTCCTGACCCTGATCAACGCCCGTGGCCGGCTGGAAACTGTGGAAGAGTTCGGCAACATCGTGCTCAAGCGCGGTGACAACGGTGAGATCCTGCGGCTGGAAGACGTGGCCCGGCTGGAGCTGGGAGCCGGTGATTACACCCTGCGCTCCCAGCTCGACGGTAAGGACGCCGTGGCCATCGGTGTGTTCCAGGCCCCGGGGGCCAATGCCCTGAACATCCGTGACGAGGTGATCGCCACGATGGACGAACTGGCCATCCGGTTCCCCGAGGGTGTCGAGTATGAAGCGGTATACGACACCACTATCTTCGTGAGCGACTCCATCAAGGCAGTGGTGGCAACCCTGCTGGAAGCGGTATTGTTGGTGGTATTGGTCGTGACCCTGTTCCTGCAGACCTGGCGTGCCTCCATCATCCCGTTGCTGGCAGTACCGGTGTCGGTCATCGGCACCTTCGGTGCGCTCTACCTGCTGGGTTATTCCATCAATACCCTGACCCTGTTCGGGCTGGTCTTGGCCATCGGCATCGTCGTCGACGATGCCATCGTGGTGGTGGAAAACGTTGAGCGTAATATCGAAGACGGCCTGAGTTCGCTGGCGGCGGCCCACCAGGCCATGAAGGAAGTGTCTGGCCCGATCATCGCCATCGGCCTGGTGCTGTGCGCGGTGTTTATCCCCATGGCTTTCTTGTCCGGCGTGACCGGCCAGTTTTACCGGCAGTTCGCGGTGACCATCGCCATTTCCACGGTGATCTCCACCATAAACTCGCTGACCTTGTCCCCGGCGCTGGCGGCAATGCTGCTCAAACCCCACGACGCGCCCAAGGACCGGATGCAACGGGTTATCGACGCCCTGTTCGGTTGGGTTTTCCGGCCCTTCAACCGCTTCTTCAACGCCAGTGCGGAGAAATACCAGGGCGGTGTGTCCCGCTCCCTGCGACGTCGCGGAGCAGTATTCGTGGTCTATGCCCTGTTGCTGACCGGCACCGGCTTGATGTTCAAGGTGGTGCCGCCGGGCTTTATCCCGATCCAGGACAAGCTGTACCTGATGGCCGGCGTGAAGCTGCCGGAAGGGGCGTCCCTGGAGCGCACCGACCAGCTCCTGCAGCAGGTGACCGATATCGCCATGGAGACCGAAGGCGTCGCCAACGCTGTGGCGTTTCCCGGTTTGAACGCACTGCAGTTCACCAACACTTCCAATACCGGCGTAGTGTTCTTTCCCCTCAAACCGTTTGACGAGCGCAGTCTCAGTGCAGGGGAGATCAACGCCCAGATCAACCAGAAAATCAGCGGGCTGAAGGAAGGCTTTGCCTTCTCCTTTATGCCGCCGCCGATCCTGGGACTGGGTAACGGTTCCGGCTACCAGTTGTTCATCGAGGACCGGGGTAACCTGGGCTACGGAGCTCTGCAGAATGCGGTGAACCAGTTCCAGGGCGCCATCAGTCAGACCCCGGGCATGGGCTACCCCATCAGCAGCTACCAGGCCAACGTGCCACAGCTGGATGCGGAAGTGGACCGCCTCAAGGCCAAGGCCCAGGGTGTGCCGTTGACGGAACTGTTCGATACCCTGCAGACCTACCTGGGGTCCACCTACGTCAACGACTTCAACCGCTTTGGCCGCACCTGGCAGGTGATTGCACAGGCCGATGCCCCCTACCGCGACAGCGTGGAGGACATCGCCCGCCTGCGTACCCGCAATGAACAGGGCGAGATGGTCCCCATCGGCTCCATGGTGGAGATCCGCCAGAGCTTCGGGCCGGACCCGGTGTTGCGCTATAACGGCTATCCCGCCGCTGACCTGGCCGGGGAGGCGGACCCGCGGGTACTGTCCTCGGCCCAGGCCATGGATACTCTGACCGCACTTGCGGACGAGACACTGCCTGCGGGCATGGATTTCGAATGGACCGACCTGAGCTATCAGCAGGCCACCCAGGGCAATGCCGCGCTGGTGGTGTTCCCGCTCTCTATCCTGCTGGTGTTCCTGGTGCTGGCGGCGCTGTATGAGAGCTGGACACTGCCACTGGCAGTGATTCTCATCGTGCCCATGTGCATGCTCTCGGCGTTGATCGGTGTCTGGTTCGGGGGGGGAGACAACAACATCTTCGTCCAGGTGGGGCTGGTGGTGTTGATCGGCCTGGCCTGCAAGAACGCCATCCTGATGGTGGAATTTGCCCGCGAACTCGAGCTGCAGGGCAGAAGTGTTGTGGAAGCGGCGCTGGAGGCCTGCCGGTTGCGGCTGCGGCCCATCATCATGACCTCCATCACCTTTACCGCCGCTGTGGTGCCGCTGGTGCTGGCGACGGGTGCCGGTGCCGAGGTACGCGCGGCCCTGGGTACCGCCGTGTTCGCCGGCATGGTCGGGGTCACCCTGTTTGGCCTGTTCCTGACGCCGGTGTTCTATGTGGCCCTGCGCAAACTCTCCGGAAGCCATCGCTTGCAGAGCCATCATACATCCACCCTGATTTGCGATGAGGACGAGGATGAAAATGCAGTTCCGGGAGGTAACCATGCTTAAAGTACTCACGATGACCGGCGCACTGGCGCTGTTGGCCGGTTGCGCCGTCGGACCAGATTACCAGGCACCGGTCACGCCGGAACCGGAAACCTTCTCGGAAGGGCATGGAACGGATGCCGGAGGCGTTGATCAACAGCGCTTCTGGCAGGGCTTTGATGACCCCATGTTGGCGCAGCTGATTGACCAGACCCTGGCGGCCAACCACACCCTGGAAGGAGCCGTGGCCCGCTACGAGCGCGCGGCTGCCCTGTTGTACGGCGCCGAAAGGGAACAATGGCCCAGCGTGACCGCCAGTGCCTCCACCGCCGAACAATACCTGGCGGACATTGAGCAATCACCCCCGGGCGCAGGGCCGGAACGGGTGCAACGTTACCAGGCCGGTCTGGCTGCCAACTGGGAGCTGGACCTGTTCGGACGCCTGCGCCGTGCCACCGAGGCGCAACGGGCGGAACTGGATGCTGCCGGTGCCAACCTGGGTGCGGTACAGGTCGCCCTGGCCGGGCAACTGGCCAGCAGCTACTTCGAGTTGCGGGGCCTGCAACAGCAGTATCGGGTGGCGCAGCAGAGTGTGGCACTGCAACAGCAGTCCCTGGACATCGTTGAGGCACGGGTAGAAGCCGGCCGGGGCACCGAGTTCGATCAGGTGCGCGCCCGTGCCCAGTTGGAGCGCACCCGTGCCGAGTTGCCCACCCTGCAGGCAGGCATCCGGGCGGCCATGCACCGCATAGCGGTGCTGACTGGCCAGCCGCCGATGGCGTTGGTGGAGACACTGTCACCCCCGGTCGGGCTACCGGATGCCTTGCCGGTCATTCCCGTGGACAGCCCCGGGGACGTGTTGCGCCGTCGCCCGGACATTACCGCTGCGGAGCGCCGTTTGGCAGCCGCCACCGCCCGCATCGGTGTGGCGACCGCCGATCTGTTTCCCCGCTTTACCCTGAGCGGGCTGCTGGGGTCGGTTGCCTCAGACACGAGTGACCTGTTCACCGGTCCGGCGGAATCCCGCCGTGTTGCCCTGGGCATCGACTGGACCTTCCTTGATCACGGTAAGGTCAAGGCCCGCATAGAGGCCGCCGGTGCCGACAGCCGCGCGGCACTGGCCAGCTACCAGCAAGCCGTACTGGAAGCGCTGGAGGAAGCGGAGACCCGACTGGTGCGTTATCAGCGTGCGCAGGAAAGGGAAGGGCGCCTGCAGCAGGCCATGACAGATGCGGAGAAAGCAGTGGAACTGGCCCGTACCCGATATGAACAGGGGTTTATCGGTTACTTTGAAGTACTGACGGCGGAACAGGAATTCACCGCGACCCGGGACGCGGCGGTGCGCAGCCGTACAGCCGTGACCCTGGCCATGGTGGACGTATACCGGGCGCTGGTAGGGGCGCCCGGTTAAGCAGCCACGGCTTCGGCGTTACTTCATTTTAAAACCCTTGCCACGCAGGAAGTCCCGCATGTGGGGGCGCAGCTTGGAGGTGAACAGCGGCTTGAGCTGTTCCGACCAGTTGGTGTCCTTGTTGCCCCCGGTGCGGACGTGGTAATAGGTGCGCATGGTGGCGTCGAATTCCGCCACCAGCTCCGGGTCATGCTCGTCCTGGTAATAGTCCTCCTTGAGGACCGACGCCAGTGGCAGGCGCGGCTTGACCTCCGGATTCTGGTCCGGATAGCCCAGGCACATTCCGAACACCGGGTAGACATGATCCGGCAGGCGCAGCAATTCGCTCACCTCGGCCGGATTGTTGCGGATGCCGCCAATGTAACACAGGCCCAACCCCTCGGATTCCGCGGCCGTCGCGATGTTCTGGGCGACCAGGGCAGTATCGATACTGGCGACCAGCAATTGCTCGGTCATACCTCGAACCACCTCGGCACCGGCACGTTCGGCGGCATCCGTGGCTCGCTTCATGTCCGCGCAGAACACCAGGAAATCGGAACACTCCGCCACATAGCGCTGGCCACCACTCAACTCCGCCAAAGCTTCACGATTCTGCGGGTTGACCACGTGGATGATGGAATAGGCCTGAACATGGCTGGACGTGGCGGCACTCTGGCCGGCACGAATCAGCTCCTCGAACAGCTCGCGGGGAATCTTTCGATCCTGAAACTTGCGGATCGAGCGGTGTGACTTGAGAAGTTCAATGGTCGGGTTCATGGCGCCCTCTAGCACGACATCAGAAAGCGCCTATCCTGCCACCGCCACACCGTTTTGGCAAAACGGGCCAGATGCTACTTACTGCTCAGTTGATCCGCCTTGGCCCGGATACGTGCCTCCTGTTCCTGTAGCTCCGGGGTAAATTCCTCACCGAAATCCGCGTCTTCAAACAGCGGACGGATCTCGATTTCAGCCTCAGTGCCTGGCATGGGGTTGGGGCAGCGCTTGACCCACTCAATAGCCTCTTCCATCGACTTCACCTGCCAGATCCAGAAACCAGCCACCAGCTCCCGGGTTTCGGTGAAGGGACCGTCGGTAACGATGCGCTCGTCGCCGGAAAAGCGAACCCTGGTGCCCTTGCTGCTGGGATGCAGGCCCTCACCGGCCTGCATGATGCCCGCGTTTACCAGCTCTTCATTGTACTTACCCATGGCTTCCAAGAGCTCCTGGCTTGGCAGCTTTCCGGCTTCGGAATCCTGGCTTGCCTTCACTATGACCATCATTCGCATGTCCGCTCTCCTTTCGTTTGTGTGGTATTCCTATCCTTGTCGAATGAGGGGGCAAGAAATCGACAGGCCGTCATTAAATAATCCGCGACGACTCAGACATTACGTGGCGCAAACATAATGATCGCCATGCCGAGAATCGCCACCGAAGAGCCCACGATATCCCAGACCGTGGGCCGAATGCCGTCCACCGCCCATAACCATAGGATCGCGGTAAAAATATAGACACCACCGTACGCTGCATACACCCGGCCGGCGGCGGTCGGGTGCAATGACAGTAACCAGGCAAAGGCGGCCAGGCTCAACGCCCCCGGCACCAGGAGCCAGATGGTTTTGCCTTCACGCAGCCAGAGGTACGGCAGGTAACAGCCAACAATTTCAGCAATGGCCGTGATGAAAAACAGGCCGGCAGTCTTTAGCTCGGGCAAATCGGAGGTCCTTGATTATCTGTCGTACTCGTCGTGCATACGCCACCATTCAAACGGCGGGCTCTGTGGCCACCCCTCGGGTGAATCTTCCCAGGTTTCCTGACGACCATAGGGTGTCAGGTCCAGCAACCGGAAGTTGGTATCGAACAGCTCGCCGCCGCGATCCGTGGTGAAGTAGGTGCGGTACACACGGTTGTCATCATCACGAATGAACACGTTCACCGCAAACCCTTTTCCGGCATCGAAAGCGTCAGCGAAGCGGCGACCGTGATCCGTGTACCATGGCGTGTGCCAGCCCATCCGCTTCTGCAGGGCGATAATCTCACTTTGCGGTGCCGGTGACGTGAACACGAAGGTGGTGTCCCGGGCGTTGACGTGGACGATATTGTGGCCAATGTTGTCCATGACCATTGAACAACCCTGGCAGGGCGCTGCACCGGGCTCCAGCATGGCACAGTAAACGATGAGTTGCCGGCGACCGTGAAACAGGTCAACCAGCGAAACCTCGCCCTCCGGCCCGGTAAAGCTGAAGTGCTCTTCGACAGGGACCATCGGCAGTCTGCGGCCAGTGCGTCCTGGGCGCGCGTCAGTTCCTTTTCCTTGACGAGGAGCGCCTGGCGGGCCTTGTGCCAGTCTTCGAGCGTACCGATAGTTGGTAGTGCAGTCTTGTTAGCCGACATGATATGAGCTCCTTCTGTTTGAGGTGCACTTCATAGTCGATTGGGAGCGGTCAGATTCGACAGTCTCCTGACAGGGTCAGCTATTTATCCGCCGGCCCGACCCAGAACAGCGGATTATGTGCGATCTCCCAAAGATATCCATCGGGGTCAGAAAAATAGCCGGCGTAGCCACCCCAATCCGTTTTTTGGGCAGCCTTGGTGACAACGGCGCCGGCAGCGACCGCTTGGGCCATGACCTGATCAACCTCCTGCTCCGAACTGACATTGTGCGCCAGACTGAACCCCGCAAACCCTTCTGAACGCCCGGACACCGAGGCATCCTCAGCCAGGGCGTCACGCCCGTACAGGCCGAGCCAGGTGCCGTTCAGGGTAAAAAAGGCCACTTCTGGTGGAGAATCCATTCTGGGAAGGCTCAGTCCCTGCTCGTAGAACCTGATCGAGCGCTGAAGATCGCTCACACCCAAGGTGATCATACTGATCCGTGGTTTCATGATTTTCCCCGTGCATCACCAGTGACAAACAGCGCCTTGCCAAAAAACGATAACACAACAGCCTAGCCCATCGCCCGGCACGCCGCCAAGCAATCGCACACGTCATCTTGTCGTTCCAGGTGTGATGCCGACCCCGGCTCACTCGCTCATTATGGATTCCAGCAGGGTATCGAAATCCATATCGATCTCGCCGTCTTCCGCGCGCCTTGTCAGGACGATCACCGAGCCCTGAAGCTCTGGATCGTCATCAAGCATGAGCAGGTCAGGGTTGATGAGGGTATTAACAGTGTTCTTTACAACCCTGGGAACCTTGTTGAGTTGGCGGCGAAGTAAACGGGTAAGGGCTGATCCGTTCTTTACACCGCCGAGGGTTCGCTGAAGCGTGTATTCACGTTCGGTCACCAGGTAACGGCAGAGTTTCCTCATCACCGGTGTATCCGCATTATTGAGGATGAGGGTGCCACGGGACACGAGCATCTTGTCGACGTAATAAATGGCTACCAGAGCCTGATCAAACGGCCCGACTTCGTTAATGATGGCCAGATTGATGGTTCGATTCTGGAAATAGAAATCCGGAAGCACCTCATCGGCAGGCGTGCGGTTCAGTTCCACCAGATCCATCACTGTTTCCACGTTCCGTTTCCGGGTCTCTTTCAGAAATTCAGAGTGCTGAAGAAGGTTGGGGGTGAGCAGTGTCAGCGCTGAATTATCCAGGGCACGAAGCGCACGGCAGACTGACAGCGTCAGGTCAAAATCACCCAGGCCGAGTTGCAGGACTTCCTGGGGCGCCTGTTCTTCAATAATGGAGGTGACAAACGAGGTATGTGGTTGGTCTGGAGTCATGGTTCTATCTGATGAAGCCTGAGTTTGTCGGAAACGGACGGACGCGCTGGGCATGGTAGCGGTGAACCAAAGCCAATCCCTTGGCTTGGGGTCACACCATTCTCGGTCAGTCCCGCGAGTCAGGAAGGAAACGCATCAGTCAAAGGCATGTAACTACTCCTTTGTCTTCTGGGTCCTGTCCGCCCAGCGCTGGGCGTAATCATTCAGTGCAAGCAGATGTTGACCCAGTTCTTTGCCCTGATCGGTGAATCCGAAGCCGTTTCCGTTATGGTCAAGCAGGTCAAGGTCACGCAACTCCTTGAGCCGGCGGTTCAGCACGGTGGGTGAAATCTGATCACAGCGTTCCTGCAACTGGCGGAACGTCAATCTTTCCTCTCTCAGTTCCCAGAGGATGCGCAGCGCCCAACGCTGGCCAAGTACATCCATGAGAACCATGATCGGACGGCCTGTGTTTGAGCCTCTTACCGGGTGTCCTGGTTTTTTGGTTGTCATCATCACCTCGCTTGACGCTACTGAAAAGGTAGCATACATTATTTGCTACATAAAACGTAGCAATCAGCGAGCGATTATTATGGCCAACCGACTCTACACCGTAGAACCACCCTATTCTCAGGAAGTGGACACATTGCTTTCTCGCTACCCGAAGCCAAATGGCTATCTACTGAAGCTGTTTCGCGTGTTTGCCAACAGCACGCGCTTTCTCCGCAAGGGCGTGCTGGACCTTCTGGATCGCGACAGCCCTCTCGCAATGCGACACCGGGAGCTGGTGATTCTGCGAACCTGCGCGAACAACGATTGCGAGTACGAATGGGGGGTTCACGTAGCAGGCTTCGCTGAACATGTGCAATTTACCGAGGAACAGATCAAAGCGACCCGGCTCGGAGCGCCTGATGATGCTTGCTGGAACTCCGAGGAAAGCACGCTGCTGCTGGCTGTAGACGAGCTCTGCAATTCAGCGTGCTTGCGTGCTGAAACACGGGACCGGTTTCAAAGCCTGTTCACGGTCGAGCAACAACTTGAAATTTTCGCCCTTTGTGGGAATTACCATACGGTCAGCTTTGTTGCGAATATGGCTGAAATTGAGGGTGAACCTTTTGGCGTACGATTTCCATCAGCGCTGGATAAGGGCGATTAACCAAGAGGCATTGGGCGGCTTCACGGAAACGAAAACATATTGACGAGTAGCCCGTTCGGATCGGCAACCATGAATCGTCTCATGCCAAAACTCTCATCGCACAGGTCGTGTGCGATCTCGAAACCGCGTTCCAGGACCTCAGCGTACGCGACATCGACATCTTCAACCTGTACGGAGAGGATCACACCCTGTGCCGGACACTGGAAAGCCTTCGGTGTGAACTCATGATCGCGGCGCATAATGCCGACCTGGAGCTGGGGGTTGGTTGGTGACGCCATTTGGATGTACCAGCCCTCATGCTCGAACCCGACAACGAACCCGAGTAGCTCCACGTAAAAATCCCGGGTCTCCTCCATCTTGTCCGTGCAGATGTTGGGAAGGAGTCTGGTGACGGCAATCTCTCCCATTGCGTTTTCCTTCTTCGGCAAAGCATTTCTGTTATGCCAAATGGAACATGATATTTAGTGCTTGTCTGAAAAATTGTATTCTTTGATGATGGCCTCAAAGGTCCCGTCTTCCTGAATTTGCTACGGAATCTGAGCCAACAGGTCAGTAACTCCGATATCCACTCCCACCTGTGATAGCAAAGTAGAAACCTGCCCTCGATGGTGAGTCTGATGGTTAAAGAAATGAAGAACCAGACTCGAATATCGTTTTTTGGCAGGCGTCCCCTTGATGTCGTGGTAGCTGAGTACGAACTCGAGATCATCTTCGGATAGTTCGGCTATCCAGTTGATAATCTGACGATCCAGCCAGATCCGCTGCTCGGATAAGAGACCCAGGTCGTCAAAGAGCATCTGGTCGAGGCTTGTCGGATTCTGAAGATCAGCGACCTCCCGCAACGAGTTCAGGCAGGACGGGTGGGTAGCAAACCGTTTGAGCCAGATGGTATCAGCAACGAAAATGTGATTCAGAGTGCCCAGGATGGAGCCAAAAAAGGCCCCGCGGTCTTTGCCCAGATCGGTTGCAGAGAGGTGTCCTGCAGCCTCATAGACCTTTGAGTTCATCCACTGATTGTAGGTGGCTAGCAATTCAAAGTGATTTTTCAGGTTCATCAGGGTTCCCTCTCATATATGACACTGAGTACACCGCGCGCGTCGGTAGTGCATGGGAACCGCACCATTGCGGAGCGGCCTCACCGAGGTCAACTCGAGTCTTCGCGTGTTGGACAGCCCGCGCTCGTCCATGAGGCGGGTGAAGAAGGCGTGTGTCTCCTCGTCTGCGACTCCTTCCTCGTGGTCGACGCAGCCGTCCAGGGTAACGTTGATGTGAAGGTCAAGAGTCCCATTGTGTCCTCCGTTCACAGATTTGTGACGAGCCGGTCGCTGTGCGGCCGATTGTTAAAGCCTGCCCAGCCAGTGCTGCGGACGCCGCCGGTCATGGGCAACTCGGATCTCTAACGCCCGGCTTTGCGGCGTGCCGGAGCGCCAGCGCAGGCGCGTCCGACAACAGCCACTGTTTAAGCTGCTTCGAAGTCCAGCCGATGAATACCCTCCAGATTGACTGTGCCGCGAGCCACCCATAGGTCGTACATGTCTTGCATCGCCAACCAGCTCTCAGGAGTACGCCCGAGAACCTTGGACAGCCGCAAAGACATTTCAGGGCTAATGCCACTATCCCCTTTGAGCAGCCGAGACAAAGTAGAAGGTGAAACACCCAGACTGGAAGCGAGCTGACGAGAGCTGATACCGAAAGGCTCCAGGTACACCTCGCGAATGAATTCACCAGGATGCGGCGGATTATGCATAGTCATTAGTGATAATCCTCATAATCAAGAATGTAGGCGTTGCCGTCCTGGAATTCGAACGTCATGCGCCAATTTCCGTTAACCCTAATCGACCACCGGCCTTTGTCTTTGCCCTTCAATGGATGAAGCCGAAAACCAGGGATATCCATGTCTTCCACTGAAGTCGCCGTATCCAGAGCAGCCAGCTGCATACGCAGCTTCTTCGCATGGTCGGGTTGTATGCCAGACGTGTTACCGGTCGAGTAGAACCGCTTCAGTCCTTTGTGGCGGAATGATTTAATCATAAGGGAATGCTAGCATGTTGCGCATCACGCAACAACCGAGCTTAACGCCCGCCATCACCGGTGGCAAAACCGCAGCGAAGCGGAGGTTGTGGCATCCGGTGCATGGCCTGGTTACACCTCACTCTGGTCAGTGAAGCTGATTGAAAACTTCCGGGTGTTGCTCAGCAATGCGCAGAAGCGCAACCGCAGGCCCCTGCGGCTCTCGCCGACCCTGTTCCCAATCCTGAAGGGTTCGCACACTCACGCCCATAAGACCGGCAAATGCTGACTGCGACATGTTCAACTTCAGCCTGATCACTTTAGGCGGTGAGGGCTCTGATAGCTCGTGGGTTCGTAGAGCCAATTTGCCCTTCTTGAACTGCTTGATTTCATTGATGCCATCAAGAATTTCTGCCCCAAGGTTCCTGTCACCCATTTTTGATTGCCTCCGCTATCTGCTTGAGCGTATGGCCAGGAATGCTGGCGCGCTCTGATTTACTGTACAGCGTGAGCATCCATATCTCGTGGTCAGACTTCTTCCAGTAGTAAATGGCTCTGATACCACCGCTCTTTCCCGAACCCGCTGGTGCCCATCGAACTTTACGAACGCCACCCGAGCCTTTGATTAGATCCCCGGCATCCGGCTTCTGCAAAAGGTAGGTTTGAAGCCCACGGTATTCCTCGTCCGTGAGGTAGTTCGGCAATAGCTTGGTGAACGTTGAGGTTTCGATGAACAGCATTGCCAAAATATACGGCGTTGCCGTACTATCGTCAAGGCAAGATCAGTGAGGTGTAACAGCAGTTAGATAGAACGCCTCAATAGTGCAAAAACGTGACCGCTTCATTATTGCGAATTCCTCGCCGGTCAGGGTTCTATCTAAAATACAATAAAACAACAGCTTAGCCCATCACTCACCAAGCTGCTATGTAATCGCGTGACTTCCTCTTTTCACACACTCAATCACAAGGCACAAAAAAGTGTGGTTCTCAAAGAGCAAGGCGCTTTCCCGGCAAAAGTGAGTATTCAGCTTCGGCCCGAATTGCAGTATGGCGCAGCTTTCACTGACCTCAATGCCGCTGTAATGTGAGGAATAGAATCTTTCCGGAAAACCATCTCCGCATAGTGCCCATCACCACATCCGAGTCCGATACCATGAGCATCGTCAAACGCCTGCTGGAGCGTTCTCCCAGTCTTATAAACCATTCATATCGATTGAATGGCAAACCTTTCGATCCGGCCACTAGTCTCGCGCCCCCTGAAGGGCGCAAACGTAGCTGGGTGCATTACGGGGTCATGGTTCCGGATTTGCCGGCGCCCCATCGCACTTTCAATGTGCTATCGATTGTGGGTACGCCGGGCGCCACGGTGTTTGATAACGATTTCGCTGTAAAAACCACACCCCGGGATACTGCCTACCTGCTATCGACGATGGCGTCATTGCCGGCCGGACAGTTCCGGAGTTATAGCATTGAGGAGGAGTGCAAGTTCTCACCCGACGGCACCCATCTTCGCTTCGGTCATGATCTGTTGATTGAAGGCTGCTACCCGCACTGGACCGTCACCCGTACGCTGCCGGGCACTACTATACAGCTCTCACTCGAAGCGACAGGCTGTGTGTCTCACTTTGTCCATATTCCCGGTCTGTACAATCATTGGAGCCTGCTTAGCCGATACTCTGGCACCATCGACCACGAGGGTGAGAAAACGGAGGTCAGCGGGCTGTGTACCTTCGAGTATGCCGCCGGCGTTGGTGCATACAGTCTGCCCGGGCACTCTTTTCCCGTGGCTCACAAGATTCCGCTCAACTACTTTACCTATCAGATCATCAATCTGGACGAGTCGACACAGATCCTGCTGGTGGCGGTGCTTTTGCCGGGAGACGTTCCCCTTCAGAAGTCCATTTACATTCGGAGTCTGAACGATCTGGGGGAGGTCTATACCCGTAACGTCGACTTCACCGTGACCGGGTTCCAGCAGGCGCCTTCGATAACGCCGGATGGCTTCTCCATGAATCTGCCGCGGTGCTTCCGCTGGTATGCCGAGGATGACGAGGGTAACGAGTTGCTGTCGTTGGATTGCACCGTACAAGGTGAGTATGAATATGGCTTGGGAGCCGGGTACACCAGCTGGTATGGGTTTGACGGGGTCGTTAAAGGCGCACCGGTATCGGGGCAGGGTTATCTGGAATTTATTGATCGCCGGCCGAACCGCTAGAACACCTGCTTGAAGGCAAGTCTTGCTGTTGTCCCTCTGCACGACCGGACGGATGACAAGGTCAGGTCAGACGCCCGCTTGCGCGCAGGGCTGCGGCACTTTCTTCGAGCCGTTGCTGTTCCCGCCCAAGCAGGATGCTGACCTGTTTCAGTTCGCGAATCCTGTCCTCCACCTGCGCCTTTTTCTCAGCCATCAGCGCCGCGCCCCGTTCACAGTCAATGCTATCGCTGCGCAGAGCATTCAGTATGTCCCGAATCTCCCGCAGGGAAAAACCGAGAGCCTTAAGCTGGCGCACCATAGTGACTCGCTCCACCGCTTTTTGCGGGTAATCCCGGTAATTATTGCCGCGCCGTACTACTTCTTGCAGCAGGCCGGCCTTTTCGTAATAACGCAGGGTGTGGCGGTTTACGCCGGTACGCTGCTCAAGCTCCGCAATCTGCATGATGGCCTCTCAATCGGGTGTTGACCTTTGAGTGTACTCTAACCTTTAAGGTGTTGGCAGACCCTACCAAGGAGACCTGCCATGACCCTGCTTATCACCGGCGCTACCGGCTTTATCGGCCGTCATGTATGCGCCCGGTTAACCCGAAGCCACGATCTGTATGCGGTATTGCGTCAGCCTGAGACCCAACTCCCGACGTTGCGACAACAGGTGAGTGATCTTGGCGGTCAGGGTGACCGCCTGCATGCAGTAAAAGGAGACCCGGACCTGCCCGGATTGGGCCTGCCGGAGGATCTGGAAGCTCCGGAAGCCATTATTCATCTGGGGGCCCGATTTGCGTGGCAGCTGGATCCCGCCAGCGCTCACCGCACCAACGTGGCCGGTAGTCTGGCGGTCGCTGAGCTGGCCCGGCGTCACCAAAGCCGCCTGGTGTTTGTCAGCGGGTTCATGTTGGAAAACCACGAACACCTGCGGCGACTGGGTATTAACAACGATGATCCGGAACGGGTGGACTGGCGGCGTGTATATCGTCTGGTCGGTGGTTATGAAGCCAGCAAACTGGAAGCAGCAATCCGGGTCCGTGCGCTGGCAAGTTCAGGCGATCTGGACCTGGTGGAAGTGCAGCCCGCTACTGTCGCGGGCCACAGTGATACTGGCAGTCTCGATACCAGTCAGCCACTGTTTGCTCTGCTCGATAATCTGGCCCGGGGACGCATGGCGATGATTCCCGGCAGCCCCGAGCATTGGTTGCCATTGGTGGCGGTGGATCATCTCGCCTCGCTGATGGCTGTTGCCGCCACCAGTGACGGTGTGCCGGAGCGGTTGCTGGCTCTGGACCCGGCCACGCCCAGCTTGAAGGGGCTGCTCGCTATTGCCGCCGACCTGCTGGGCCGGCGGGCGCCTCAACGCCATGTACCATTGCCTTTACTGGCACTCCTGTTGCGACTGCCCGGTCTGCCCCGTCTGATGAATACCTGGCCGGAGGCACTGAACTTTATTCAGCCCACTCGCTTCGACACCGCCATCACCGATGCCTTCCTGCGGGAGCAGGGGCTGGCACGCCCCTCCATCGAGGCTGTCATCGTGGCCACCGCCCGCTGGTACCGGCAGAGACAATGAGCCCATCACCGGAGCCTTCCCACAAGCCACAAAAAAAGCGCCGTGCTCTGGGAGCAGGGCGCTTTTGCAGTAAAGGCGGGCCTTATGCTTTTGGCCCGGCCTCTACAATCGCGTCAGAGACGTCGAACTTCTTGAAGTTCTCGACGAACTGGCCGATCAGTTCGGCGGCCTTGGCGTCGTAGTCTTCGGTGCTGGCCCAGGTGTTGCGCGGGTTCAGCAGGTTGCTGTCTACGCCGGGCACGCTGACCGGAACGCTCAGGTTCAGGGTGGGCAAATGCTCGGTTTCGGCATCGTCCAGGTCGCCGTTCTGGATGGCGCTGATGATGCCGCGGGTGGTCGGGATGCTGAAACGCTCGCCGACACCGTAGGAGCCACCGGTCCAGCCGGTGTTGACCAGGAAGACCTTGCTGCCGAATTCGTCCATGCGCTTCATCAGCAGTTCAGCGTAAACGCCGGCCGGGCGCGGGAAGAACGGTGCACCGAAGCAGGTGGAGAAGGTGGACTTCAGCTTGGAGGAGGAGCCCATTTCAGTGGATCCCACCAGCGCGGTGTAGCCACTCAGGAAGTGATAGGCCGCGGCTTCCTTGCTGAGGATGGACACGGGCGGCAGTACGCCGGTCATGTCGCAGGTCAGGAATACAATGTGAGACGGCTCGCCGGCACGGTTCTCGATCACCCGCTTCTCAACGTGCTCCAGCGGGTAGGCGCAGCGTGAGTTTTCGGTGAGGGAGACGTCGGTGTAGTCCGGCTCTCGGGTTTCCGGGTCGATCGTCACGTTCTCGACGATGGCGCCGAAGCGGATGGCGTCCCAGATAATCGGTTCGTTCTTCTGGCTCAGGTCGATGCACTTGGCGTAGCAGCCACCTTCGATGTTGAAGACAGTGCCGGGGCCCCAGCCGTGCTCGTCGTCACCGATCAGGAAACGCTCGGGATCGGCGGACAGGGTGGTCTTACCGGTGCCGGACAGGCCAAAGAACAGGCAGGTCTCGCCGTCTTCGCCAACGTTGGCAGAGCAGTGCATCGGCAGCACGTCTTTCTCGGGCAGCAGGAAGTTCTGGACAGAGAACATCGCCTTTTTCATTTCTCCGGCGTAGTGCATGCCGGCCAGCAGTACCTTGCGTTTGGCGAAGTTGATGATCACGCAGCCGTCGCTGTTGGTACCGTCACGCTCTGGCACACACTGGAAGTTGGCGGCGTTGAGGATCTGCCATTCCTGCTTGTCGGCCGGGTTGAAGCTGTCCGGGCGGATGAAGAGGTTGCGGCCGAACAGGTTCTGCCAGGCGGTCTCGGTGGTCATCTTGACCGGCAGGTAGTGTTCCGGGTCAGAGCCGACGTGTACGTTGGAAACAAAGCGATCTTTTTCCGCGATGTAGGCTTCAACACGATCCCAGAGGGCATCGAACTTGTCAGCGTCGAATGGACGGTTGATCGGACCCCAGTGGATATCGTCAGCCGTGCTGGGCTCCTCGACGATAAAACGGTCCATCGGGGAACGGCCGGTGCGCTCGCCAGTGCGTACGACCAGTGAACCGTTTGATGCCAGTTGGCCTTCACGTCTTTCCAGTGCCAGCTCGACCAGTCGTGCTGAACTCAGATCATTATAAGTGTTACTCACTTCGACCTCGCCCTCGGGGTGTCTTCATGATTGCCCAGACCGCACGGTAAAAATTGGCGGAAATCTGAGCAATCGGGTCAATTCAGGCGCGCTATTATGCCAGAGACGCCGGTAAAAAACGACTGCCCCAAAAGCCGCGCCAATACTGGCGTTGGGGCTAATTGGTTCCGGCCTCAGTGTAACGTATGGCCGGTGAAAAGATGATCAATATCATTTCTATCGAAGCGATAGTGAGCATGACAGAACTGGCAATCCATTTCGATGCTGCCCTGTTCTTCGAGGATGCTGTAGCACTCTTCCTGACCGATGCCCTCCAGCGCGCCTAAGGTGCGCTCCCGTGAGCAGCTGCAGTGGAAGATGACAGGTTCGGCGTCGAATACGCGCACGGTTTCTTCGTGGAACAGGCGATGCAGCAGGGTTTCGCTGTCCAGCTCCAGGAGTTCCTCCGCTTCCACGGTGCGGGCCAGGTGGTTGATCCTGTCCCACAGGTCGTCATCGTGATCGCTGGCTCCCGGCAGACGCTGCAACAGCAGTCCGGCACAGCGGTTCTCATCGGCGAAGATGAACAGACTGGTGGCCAGTTGTTCCGAGCGCAGGAAATATTCTTCCAGGCAGCCCGCGAGAGTGTCTGCTTCCCGGGGGACGACACCCTGGTAACGCTGGCCCTGGTCCGGGGTGATGGTGATGGCCATGCGACCTTGGCCCAGCAAGTCGTGGAAGCTGTCTTCCATCACCGCGTGTTCGTCGAAGCGCGCCAGGCCGCGGATCTTGCGGTCGTGGCTGCACTCGGCCATCAGGGTGCGCAGCGGGCCTTCGCCCTGGGCCTGGAGCGAAAGGGTGCCCTCGAATTTAAGGGTACTGCTCATCAGTACGCTGGCCACCAGGGATTCGCCCAGCAGTTGGCGCACGGTGTCGGGGTAGGGGGCCTGGCTGACGATTTCCCGGTAACTCTCACCGAGTTGCACCCAGGCACCACGAACCTGGCTGTGCTCGAAAATAAATCGCTGGAACTGGTCCCGGGATGCCATGGTGATGTCTCCTGAAATAAATAATGTAATAAGCGGGTGGTGGATACAGGGTTGTGGTGCTTCTGGTCAGAGCGGCGGCTCAGATGCCGTTCTGTTCCCGGAAACGCTGGATATCACGGCGATCTTTCTTGGAGGGTCGCCGCGCCGGTGGAAGTTGGGCTGCCTGCATGGTCTTGCGTTGCCAGGCCAGTTCCTCACGACGTTTCACGCTGTCATCGGTTTCGTGGTACAGCTTCTGGGCTTCGGGGGCTCCCCGGCGGCGATCGCTGATATCATCGACGACGACGATGCGTTCCTGCCAGCCCAACCTCAGGGTCAGTTTCGCGCCGGTTTCCACCAGTTTTCCGGGTTTGCAGCGCTGGCTGTTGTAGTGGACTTTGCCACCCTCGATGGCTTCTTTGGCCAGCGAGCGGGTTTTGTAGAAGCGTGCGGCCCATAACCACTTGTCGAGCCGGACACGGTGATCGTCGGTGTGTTTTGCCGTCATGTCTCCTCACCTGCTGAGCGTATGGTCATATTATAACCGGCTCATTCGCCCGATGGCAGGGGCTGTTGCTGACGCAACGACGGCAGCACTTCGCTGAAGTGGTGAATTGAGGGTATCTCCGGGTGTTTTTCCCGCGCCTGCTGGCGGCTGTCAGGCGCCAATATGGCCAGGCATTGGCCGATACCGGCAGCCCGGGCACTTTCCAGCACCGGGAAGCTGTCATCCACCATCAGCGTACGTTCGGGCTGGTAGGGTTCCCGTTCGGCGAGGTCGCGCCAGAACTCGGGGTCTTCCTTGGGTTTGCCCAGTTCGTGACTGGAGATGATGCCATCCACCCGTTGCTCCAGTTGGGTGTGGCGCAGCTTCAGGGCCAGCGGATCGGGGTGGCAGTTGGTGACAATCACCGAGCGCAAGCCGGCCTGGCGAATGGCGTCGAGAAAATCGGTGACAAACGGGCGGTAGCCAATGCGATCACCCACCTCGGCCTTGAGGCCGGTAATGTCTAGCTTCAGGCGTTCGCTCCAGTAATCGGTGCAGTACCACTTCAGCGAGCCGCGCTCGGCCATGATCATCGGAACCACGGTGTTGCGGGCTTCTTCCGGGCTGAGGTCGTAGTGCTCGGCGTAGCGTGCGGGCAGGTGCTCGAGCCAGAAGTGGTTGTCGAAATGCAGGTCCAGCAGTGTTCCGTCCATATCCAGAAACACTGTGTTGAGGGATGACCAGTTCACCATAAACGAAAACAGCCTGAAGTAAGTGTCACTTCAGGCTGCCGAATCCGCCGGGTTTTGGCAAGCCGGGATAGTACGGATCAGTAGTCGTCCTGTTCAACCGTATCCGGCTTGCGGCCGGAGCGGGTGCAGCCCAGGCAGCGCACAAACGTGGCCTTGGCCGGGCCGACTACCAGAACTTCGCCCGCTTCGCCGGCGTTACCGCCCAGTGCGGAGAATGGCAGGGACACCAGGTAAACGGCGCTGCCAATGATGGTGGTGGCAAGCAGGGCCGGGCGGACGAAGATGGCGTCGCCGGTCATGGCGAGCGCGGTCGGTTTTTCATCGACAGCCCGGGCGTGGCCAAGGGAGGAGAAGGCCAGCAGGCAGACTGCCAGGGTTGTCATTGCTATACGGGAAAATGTGCCAGTCATTTCTTGTGTCTCCTGAGATCCTGCCTGTAACTATGGATCATATTTGCGCATTTTCAAACGATTTTTCTGTTTTGGAGTGCATCATCGCTGGCAGTGTCCACAATATACTGTGGAGCGCTGGTTCATGCGGATTTCCTTCAACGGCATGCCGCATTCCTCGCACGGCAGCGCTGCGCGGCCATAAACCAGCAGCGATTGCGCGAAGTACCCGGGTTTGCCGTCGCTGTTGACGAAGTCCCGCAAGGTGGTTCCGCCCATGAGGATGGCCGCGCTGAGGGTTTCGCGGATGGCGTCCACCAGGCGGTTGTAGCGATCCAGGCTGATGCGACCGGCCTTGCGTTTGGGGTGGATGCCGGCCTTGAACAGGGCTTCGTTGGCGTAGATGTTGCCCACGCCTACTACCACGTGATTGTCCATGATGAAAGACTTCACCGGTGTCTGTTTGCCCCGGGACAGGCGGAACAGCATCGCGCCGGTGAATTCCGGCGCCAGTGGTTCGGGGCCAAGGCTGGCCAGTAGTGGGTGTTGCTCCGGCGTGTCCGACCACAGCCAACAGCCGAATCGCCGGGGATCGTTGTATCGCAGGCGGATACCACTGTCCAGCTCCAGTTCGACATGATCGTGGGGCAATAGCGGTGTGTTGTCGGTAATCACCCGCAGACTGCCGGACATACCAAGGTGTACAATGGCGCTGCCCTGATCCACCTTCAGTAACAGATACTTGGCGCGCCGCTCCACGCTGCGGATGGTGGCGCCGGTCAAATGCTCCTCCAGCTCCCGGGGAATGGGCCAGCGCAGGCTCCGGTTATGAACGGTCACCCGTTGTATGGTGCGGCCCTCACAATGGGGCGCAATGCCACGCCTTGTGGTTTCGACTTCCGGTAATTCTGGCAAGCGGGGTTCTCCGATGACTGGGGGATGCTCGTACGGTTTGAAACCGGACAAGTGTAATCAGTAACAAATTTTCATCCAAATGCGGTTGTTGGAGCTTACAACTGTACGCTAAAGTGCCCAATACGGTTTGCTGGCTTTAATGTCAGTCTAACCACGATTTTGATTGAGGATTGAATATGTGGTTTAACGGTCTCCTTGACCTTTCGGTGATGCAACTGATTCTGGTTGTACTGGGCATGACCCACGTCACCATCGTAAGCGTAACTCTCTACCTGCATCGCCATTCGGCTCACAACTCGCTGGATTTGCATCCGGTGCTGAAGCACTTCTTCCGTTTCTGGTTGTGGCTGACCACGGCCCAGAATACCAAGGAATGGACTGCCATCCATCGTAAGCATCACGCCAAGTGTGAAACCGAGGAAGACCCCCACAGCCCGGTGGTTCTGGGTATTCGCAAGGTTCTGTTCCAGGGCGCTGAGCTCTATGCCGAGTCCGCCACCCCGGAAACTCTGGAGCGTTATGGCCAGCGCACGCCGGAAGACTGGATCGAGCGCAACGTCTACAGTCGCTATAAAATGCTGGGCATCGCGATTCTGGCGGTGATCAACCTGTTGCTGTTCGGTGTTCACGGTATCTGGATCTGGGCGGTGCAGATGATGTGGATTCCGGTCTGGGCGGCGGGTGTTGTCAATGGCATCGGCCACTGGTTCGGGTACCGTAACTTTGAATGTGCAGACAACGCCCGCAACATTTCACCGCTGGGTATCCTGATCGGTGGTGAAGAGCTGCATAACAATCACCACACCTATCCGAACTCATCCAAGCTGTCCCGTCGCTGGTTTGAGGTGGATATCGGCTGGGGTTACATCCGCCTGTTCCAGCTGTTCGGGCTGGCCAAGCCCAAGGGCTTCAAGCCGATCGCCCATTTCGTGCCGGGCAAGCAGGTTGTGGATGTGGAAACCGTGCAGGCGATTTCCAACAACCGTTTCGCCATCATGCGTCAGTACCGTAAGCGGGTGATGGAGCCGGTGTTGCGTCAGCAGAAGGCGTTGATGGATGATGAGATTCGTCCCCGTTACCGCAAGCTGAAGCAGTTGCTGTCCCGCGAGGTGTCGTTGATCAAGCCTAAGGATCAGGAGCATCTGGAGACGGCGCTGGAGAAAAACGCAGCGTTGCGTAAGATCTACGAGATGAGTCATGAGCTGCAGGCTCTGTGGCGTAAGCGTGGGGTGAAGCCCCAGGAGAAGATGCAGGCGCTCGCGGACTGGTGCAAGGAGGCGGAGGCCAGTGGTATTCGCTATCTGGAAGAGTTTGCTGCGCACCTTCGGGCTTATTCTCTCAGAAGGCCTTCGGCTTAAATTCCTGGCCCTTTGCAGGCTTGCCATTGGTAGCCTGCAAAGGGTGGGGATGGTCCCGGGGTGGGGTACTTTTTCTTATGGGAAAAGAACTCGCTTCGCTCAGACACCTTTATCCCGCCAGAAAAAGCACTCCACCCCGAGACCTGTCAGATTTTCGTGGGATCTCCACTTTTCTCTTCAAGCACCTTCTGATTCTTCGTTTTTAAACAGGCAATACGTGACCTGGCCGGCGGACTTTTGTCTGTACAGGGTCCAGTTTTCGGGTGTTTCCGGGGTTGTCCGTTCGCTTTCGTGTTCCACATAAATCCAGCCGCCGGGTTTGACCCAGCCATAATTGGCGATCATCGGGATCAGCTTTTCCAGCCAGCCTTGCCGGAAGGGCGGGTCCATGAACAGGATGTCGAAGGGTTCGGCCGGTGGTTGGGCCAGAAAGGTGTCGACGCTCTGGCAGACTACGTCTCCTTTTTCCGATTTCAATAACCGAAGGTTGCCGCGCAGGGCTTGAGCCAGCGTTGGCGTATGGTCGACGAACACGGTTGTGCCGGCACCCCGGGACAGTGCTTCCAGGCCGAGTGCGCCGGAACCGGCGAACAGGTCAAGACAGCGACTGCCGGCGAGGTGGTAGTTCAGCCAGTTAAACAGAGTTTCCCGGGTGCGGGCGGGGGTGGGGCGTACACCACCGGTTTCGGGAAACTGGAGTTTGCGGCTGCGCCAGTCGCCGCCGATGATACGTAGTTCTCCGCCGCCGGTTTTTGCTGCCGCGCTGCGACTGTTTTTCTGATGTCCTGGTTTTCGCCCCATGATCCCGCTGATTGCCTCTGTATCTGGAATGGCGACATGGTAACGGAAAATCACCCCGTCGCCATCGGGTGTAGCTGTTATGTGAGTGCCCCAATTACGGCCGGCAGTCTGCTAGAATGTCGGCTTTCTTTTATCCTGCCAATTTTCAACCGATGGAATGAGTATGACCGCAGAGTGGATTTCAATTGGCCTGTTGGCCCTTCTTGTTTTCGTTTTTGCTCTGGATCTGGCCGGCAACCGGAAGCGTATTCCCCGTCCCAAGCCGGTTCCCCAGAAGAAACCTGAGCCGCAGCCCGGCGCGAAACCGGCGGCTGGGCAGGAAGAAGCGCCCGCGCCAGACGCTGCGGTCGCAGAGGCCTCGGTTGCGGAAGTGGAAGAAGCTCCTGCGCCTGCTGTCGAACCGGAACCGGCTGCGGAAGAGCCGCAGGTCAGTGTTCTGGAGCGCATTCGCCAGGGTCTGGGTAAAACCCGCGCGACGCTGTCCACAGGCTTCTCCGATCTGTTCGCCATCGGCAAGAAGATCGACGAGGATCTGCTGGAAGAGATTGAAACCACGCTGCTGATGGCGGATGTGGGTGTCACGGCCACGTCGGAGATCATTGAATCACTCACCGACAAGCTGGAGCGTAACCAGCTCAAGGACGGCGCGGCCCTGCGTCAGGCCCTTCGTGACGAGCTTCATGGCCTGTTGAAAGATGTCACGAAACCCCTGGAACTGGACGCCAAAAAGCAGCCCTATGTGATCCTGATGGTGGGCGTAAACGGTGTCGGCAAGACCACGACCATCGGCAAGCTCACCAAGAAGTTCCAGGATGAGGGCAAGTCGGTGATGCTGGCGGCGGGAGATACCTTCCGCGCTGCCGCAGTGGAGCAGTTGCAGGTATGGGGCGAGCGCAACAACGTGCCAGTAGTGGCTCAGCATACTGGTGCGGACAGTGCTTCGGTGATCTTTGATGCGATCCAGTCCGCCCAGTCCCGCGAGGTGGATGTGGTGATTGCCGATACTGCCGGCCGCCTGCAGAACAAAGAGAATTTGATGAACGAGCTGGAGAAAGTCGTTCGGGTGATGAAAAAGCTGGACGACACCGCCCCCCACGAGGTGATGCTGGTGCTCGACGCCGGTACCGGCCAGAACGCCCTGAGTCAGGCCCAGGTTTTCCAGCAGGCCGTGGGCGTCAGCGGCATTACTTTGACGAAACTGGACGGCACCGCCAAGGGTGGTATTGTGTTCGCTATCGCGCGTCAGCTGCAGCTGCCCATCCGTTTTATCGGTGTGGGTGAACAGGTGGCGGACCTGCGCAGCTTCGATGCGGAAACCTTTGTGGATGCCCTGTTTGACGACCAGTAACGCAGTAACGGCCGATGATTGAATTCCGTCAGGTCACCAAGCGCTATGACAGCGACCATACCGCCTTGCGACAGGTGAATTTCAGCCTGGCTCGGGGCGAGTTGGCGTTCCTGACCGGTCATTCCGGTGCCGGCAAGAGTACCCTGCTCAAGCTCATCATGGTGATGGAGCGTCCCAGCGCCGGCGAGGTGATTGTTGGCGGACAGATGTTGAATAAGCTTCCCAAGCGCCAGATCCCCTACATTCGCCGTCATATTGGCGTGGTGTTCCAGAACCACCAGTTACTGTTTGACCGCACGGTATTCGATAACGTGGCGATGCCCCTGGAAGTGATGGGCGTGCCGGCGCGGGATATTGGTCGCCGGGTGCGCGCATCTCTCGACAAGGTTGGGCTGCTGAACAAGGAAAAAATGAGCCCCCTGCAGCTGTCCGGGGGTGAGCAGCAGCGTGTGGGTATTGCCCGTGCCGTGGTGAACAAGCCCCCTGTGTTACTGGCGGATGAGCCTACCGGTAACCTGGATCCCGAGCTGTCAGCGGACATCATGCACCTGTTTGGCCAGTTCAGTCAGGTTGGGGTGACGGTGCTGATCGCCAGTCACGATATTGCATTGATCAACGATATGCAGCGCCGTACGTTGACCCTGGATCACGGCCAATTGATTGCGGGAGGTGGTCATGGCGGCTGAGCCCCGCAAGCGGGCAGGGGCCAACAAGGCCTCCTCGCCCTGGCAGGAACTGGCCGAGAGCTACCTGGTGCATCACCGCAAGGTCGCCCGGGAGAGTGCTGAGCGGCTCTGGCGTACACCGGTCGCCAGTTCCATGACCTGGATGGTGATGGGGGTGGCCCTGGCGCTGCCGGTGGCCCTGTTGTTACTACTGACCAGCCTGCAGGGGGTGAGTGCCGGCTGGGAGAACAGCGCCCGTATTACCGCCTACCTGGGTGAAGGAGTACCGCTGGAGCGCGCACGCGAATTGCGGGCTGAGGTGCTGGATGACAGTCGCATCCTTGAGGTAGAGCTGATCGACAAGGAGCAGGCGTTGGCGGAATTCCGGGGCTCTTCCGGCCTCGAAGATGCGTTGGATTACCTGGAGGGGAATCCGTTGCCACATACATTGGTGGTGACGCCGGATGAAACCTCCCGCAGTGCCAGCGGAGTAGAGACCCTGGTCACCCGTCTGCAGGGCCTGGATGGCGTGGAGCGGGTGCAGGTGGACCTGGGCTGGCTGCAGCGACTGAACGCCATGACCGACCTGCTGGCCCGTGCGGTGTGGGCGCTGGCCCTGTTGCTGGCGGCGGCGGTGGTGCTGGTGATAGGCAACACCGTGCGGCTGGCGATTGAAAATCGCCGTGACGAGATACTTGTCGCCAAGCTGGTCGGCGGCACGGATGCCTTTGTTCGCCGTCCATTCCTGTATACCGGGGCCTGGTTCGGCCTTGGCGGTGGCGTGGTGGCCTGGGTGTTGCTGCAGGTGTCGTTGTGGTGGCTCAGTGGCCCGGTCGAGCGGCTCGCGGGGCTGTACCGCAGTGACTTTGCCCTCAATGGCCTGTCCTTCGATGGTGCGCTTGCGTTGCTTATTGTGGCCATGCTGTTAGGCTGGTTGGGTGCCTGGGTGGCGGTCAAGCGCCATCTGGACGATATTGAGCCTGGAGAGGTCGCGGGAGGTTAATCCGGGATTGCGGGAAAACCGTATTGTAGAATTTGCGGCAAAGGGCGTAGTGTCACTATTCAAGATACAAAGCGTGGATTACCCAGTCATTTGTTTTTAAAGGTTTTACTGGGAATTCCAAGAACTTTTTAAGGTCTTGGCGGTCAAAGAATCACTTGGTATATTTAGCGATCGTCAGGTTCGGAGGTTAAAAGCATGGGTACGAGTTTACAGCTGATTGACAGGCTGGTTCCGGGCGCGAATCTCGAGTCTTATATACAGGCTGCGAGCAGAATTCCGGTATTGTCTGCCGATGAAGAGCGTGAGCTTGCAGAACGTCTCCATTACGAGGGTGACGTGGAAGCAGCTCGTCAGCTGGTGCTCTCTCATTTGCGGTTTGTTATTCACATCGCCCGCAGCTATTCCGGTTACGGATTGTCCCAGGCTGACCTGATCCAGGAAGGCAATGTGGGGCTGATGAAGGCCGTCAAACGCTTCAACCCGGAGTTCGGTGTACGTCTGGTGTCTTTCGCCGTGCACTGGATCAAGGCGGAGATTCACGAGTTTATTCTGCGCAACTGGCGCATTGTGAAAGTGGCCACGACCAAAGCCCAGCGCAAGCTGTTCTTTAATCTGCGCAGCCAGAAGAAGCGTCTGGCATGGCTCAGTCACGATGAGCTCCATGCGGTGGCGGAAGATCTCGGGGTGGAGCCAAAAGTCGTGCGTGAAATGGAAGGCCGGTTGGCCTCCCAGGATACGGCGTTCGATGGCCCGCAGGACGATGACGATGATCATGCCTATCAGGCTCCGGCCTATTATCTGGAGGACCGGCGAGGTGATCCGGCGGTGCAGCTGGAGAATGCGGACTGGTCAGAGGATTCCAATGGTCGTCTGATGCACGCGCTGGGATCTCTGGACGAGCGCAGCCAGGATATCCTTCGGGAGCGCTGGCTGTCGGAGAGCAAGTCCACGTTGCATGAGTTGGCTGACAAGTACGGTGTATCCGCCGAGCGGATCCGGCAGCTTGAGAAGAACGCTATGAAGAAGATCCGGACGAGTATGGTGGAAGCCGTACCGGCCTGATTCTGAGATACTCGGACGTTCTCGAACGCCACCATCCTGATTCAGGTTGGTGGCGTTTTTGTTTGTATAATTGCTTGAAACAAACTTTGGGGGTGGAAGCGAGTGGGCAGGCGTTTCCAAAACACGCTGTGGATACGTCCCTGTACGCTCGGCTCCGCCATCCATGGCTCCGCACGGTTTTGGAAACGTCTGCCCACTCGCTTCTCCAACATTTGGAGTAAGGTTCGACAACTATGACTGCGAAACGTCTTCGTATTGCCTTTTTGGGCATTGGCCTGATGGGTGCGCCCATGACACGGAATCTTCTGGATGCCGGGTTTTCCATGACGTTGTGGAACCGCACGGTCAGCAAGTGTGATCCTTTCAAGGATGAAGCCACCATTGCGGATTCACCGGAACAGGCGGTCCGTGATGCAGACGTCGTCATCACCATGCTGGAAAACAGCGATGTGGTGGAGCAGGTCCTGGTAGAGCAGGGCGCTATCGCAGCCTTGAAATCCGGCGCCCTGGTGATCGATATGAGTTCTGTTCAGCCCTCCGTCGCCCGTCGCCATGCCGAATTGGCAGCGGATCGGGGCGCAGGTTATGTGGATGCGCCGGTGTCGGGTGGTACCGTCGGGGCCGCTGAGGCGCGGTTGAGTATTATGGCCGGTGGGTCGGAGCAGGATGTGGATCGGGCTCGCCCGGTGTTTGAGGCTTTGGGTAAATGCACACGGATCGGTCCGGTTGGCTCCGGACAACTGGCCAAGCTGGCCAATCAGGCGATTGTGGGCATCACTATTGGGGCGGTGTCCGAAGCGCTGTTGCTGGCGGCGAAAGGCGGTGCCGATCCGGCGGCGGTGCGGGAGGCGCTGATGGGTGGGTTTGCCGGCAGTCGTATCCTGGAGCTGCATGGTCAGCGTATGATTGATCGTGATTTCGCGCCCGGCGCGCCGGCTCGTATCCAGCTCAAGGATTTGCGGATGATTCTGGACGAGGCCAGGGCGGAGAATCTGACCTTGCCCCTGGCGCAGCAGGTTCATAATGAATATCAGTCACTGGTGGCTAATGGTCACAGCGATGTCGACCACAGCGGCCTGCTGCTGGAGCTGGAACATCTGAACGGTGCCCTGATGGGCTCTCTGGGAAAACCGGGAAAATAACCATGCCTCAATTTGCTGCCAATCTGTCCATGTTGTTCACCGAAGTGCCGTTTATGGAGCGCTTCGAGCAGGCCCGCCTGGCTGGTTTCACGGGTGTGGAGTATCTGTTTCCCTATGAGTGGCCGGCGGCAGAGCTTCAGCAGGCCCTGCGTACGAACAGCCTGACCCAGGTGCTGTTCAATCTGCCGCCGGGGGACTGGGGCGGTGGTGAGCGGGGTATTGCCTGTCTGCCGGATCGGGTGGAGGAGTTTCGCGAAGGTGTGCTGCAAGCCATTGAGTATGCTCGTGCCCTGGAGTGCACCCGCGTTAACTGTCTGGCTGGCCTGAAACCGGCGGATCTGGATGAGGATCTGGCCTGGCAGACGCTGGTGGAGAATGTGCGCTGGGCTGCGAAACAGCTGGAGGCCGAAGGGATTACACTGTGCCTGGAGGCGATCAATTCGCGGGTGGATATGCCGGGGTTCTTTCTCGATACCTCCGCCAGGGTGATGCGCCTGCTTGAAGAGGTTGATATGGATAACGTGCGCTTGCAGTATGACCTCTACCATATGCAGATCATGGAAGGGGATCTGCTGCGTACGGTGGAGTGCCTGTTGCCGTGGATCGGCCACATCCAGTTTGCGGATAATCCGGGGCGACACGAGCCTGGCACCGGGGAGATTAACTTTTCGAATGTTTTTCGGGAGCTGGATAATCTGGGCTACAACGGCTGGCTGAGTGCGGAGTATCGCCCTGCAACCACAACCGCTGAGAGCCTGGGCTGGTTTCAGTTGACGTCGTGACCGTCGCCATAGGCGACACCCTCTTACAAGATCGTAACTGGCCGGGTTACCAACTTCTTCGTACCCTGTTTGTAATGTAATCGTTAAAGTAATCCGCTATCGGGAGGATAACCGGTGAAAGCGCTGGTAATTGAAGACGATCAGGATGTAGCAAACTACCTTGTCAAAGGCCTTAAGGAGTCGGACTTTGTTGTCGACCATGCGGCTGATGGCAAGGAAGGGATGATGATGGCGGCCAGTGAGGATTACGACATCATGATCGTGGATCGCATGCTGCCCGGTATGGATGGCCTGTCCATCATCAAGACCGTTCGGGCCACCGGGAATCAGGTACCGGTGCTGATCCTCAGCGCCCTGGGCGATGTGGATGACCGGGTTGAGGGACTGCGTGGTGGTGGTGACGATTACCTCACCAAACCCTTCTCCTTCACCGAACTGCTGGCTCGCATTGAATCGCTGGTCCGCCGTAACCGCCAGTCGGCGGAGACCGAGACCGTGTTGCGGGTGGCGGATCTGGAAATGGATCTGCTGGCGCGAACCGTCAAGCGGGCGGGTCAGAACATTGATGTGCAACCCCGGGAATTCCGTCTGCTGGAGTACCTGATGCGCAACGCCGGGCAGGTGGTGACTCGCACGATGCTGCTGGAGAAAGTCTGGGATTACCATTTCGATCCCCAGACCAACGTCATTGATGTGCATATCAGTCGGCTGAGAGCCAAGATCGACAAGGAATTCGAGACTCCGTTGCTGCAGACCATACGGGGCGCAGGGTACATGTTGCGTGAAACTGCTTAGTCAGCTCCGGACGTCGTCCTTTCAGCTAGCACTGTTGTATATGGTGGTGTTTGCCACCTCGGTGTTTCTGCTGCTGGCGTTCATATACTGGCGCACCGCCGGATTCATGACCGCCCAGACGGACGAAACCATCGAGGCCGAAATCGCAGGCCTCGCGGAGCAATACCGCGGTCGCGGCATCAATGGTCTGATTACCATTATCCGCGAGCGTGTGGCGCGGGATCCCAACGCCAAATCCATTTATCTGCTGACTACCGATGACTTTCTCAAGCTGGCCGGCAATATCGAAACCTGGCCGGAGGGGGCCCGCTCGGAAAGTGGCTGGATCAATTTTACCCTGAACCAGGACGTGGGCTGGCGAGGCCCGGAACGGCTGGCCCGGGCCCGAATCTTCGAGGTGCAGGGCGGTTTGCGGTTGCTGGTGGGGCGGGACGTTGACGAACTGACCAACCTCAAGCGGGTGATTGAAACTGCCATTAACTGGGGAATGGGCATTACCCTGGGCCTGGCCCTGCTGGGTGGTTTTCTGATGAGCCGGAGTACCACCCGGCGCATAGAAGTGATCAACAGCACCTCCCGGCGAATCATGAACGGCCACCTGTCTCTGCGTATACCGACCCGTGGTACCGATGATGATTTTGATCAGCTGGCGGAGAATCTGAACCAGATGCTGGACCGGATTGTCTACCTGATGGAAGGCATCCGCCATGTATCCGACAGCATTGCCCACGACCTGCGAACGCCATTGACCCGCTTGCGCAACCAGCTTGAAAACACCCTGATGTCCGTCGACAACGACGAAGCCCGTGAACAGGCCGGTCGTGCGGTGGCCGAGGCGGATCAACTGTTGGCCACCTTCAATGCCCTGTTGCGGATTGCACGGCTTGAGACCCGGGGCAACACCGCAGACATGAAGCCCGTGTCCCTGGACAGTCTGGTGAGCGACGCCTGCGAGCTTTACGAAGCGCTGGCGGAGGACAAGGAGCAGGTGTTCGAGCAGGCCCTGGAGCATCAGGTAATGATTGAGGGCGACCGGGACCTGTTGTTCCAGATGGTCAGTAACCTGATCGACAATGCCATTAAATACACCCCGGAAAAGGGCACGATTCGGGTGGTGGTCCGCCGTGACGGTGAGGATTGCCTGTTTGAGGTCAGCGACAGCGGGATCGGTATCCCGGACGACGAAAAGGACCAGGTCTTCCAGCGTTTCTACCGTGTCGGCAAGAGTCGATCATCCCCGGGTAACGGGCTGGGGTTGAGTCTGGTGAGTGCGGTGGCTGAAATTCATCAGGCAAGAATTGAGCTGTCGGACTACCGGCCCGGTGAGGAAAACCCCGGGTTGACGGTGACTATCCGTATGCCAGCGTATGTGGTTGAGAAAAAGCGTATTCGCACAACGCAGATTGATCCGCAGAGTGGGGCAAGTGGCGGGGAGCAAAGAAACTCCCCGTCGGAATCATCAAACGTCTGATCAGCTGGCAACGCCGCGGAAGCGGTTGACCTGGTTCAGAACAGGGCGCACGAGGCTTTCAACCTGGGCACGACGACGATCCAGCCGAACCTGAATGCTGTCCCACTCACCTTCCAGGTGCTTTTGTTCCAGCATGATGAAGGCGGCCAGGTTGTGGCGATTCACCTTGGCGGTGATGCCATATTGATCCAGGCGGTAGCCGATGGCGTCCAGACTGTTCAGAGCAGTGTTCATCAGTTTTTGGGTGTTCATGGTGTTGTTTCCCGTGATCAACATTGAAAAAGTCTTCAAATACTGACCCTGAACGCTATTCCCAATCTCTAGAGTGCGCAACCTAATCTGCTCACTGACGCCGGGTTCCCTGACCAAAACGTAATTAGCCGGCCACGCCGGTGTAACCCCTGTTGTGCATAATGAACACTGTAGATTTGGAGGCCGGCAGTTATTACTGCTTGCTTCTCCCTCCAGCACAGCGCTAGCCTTACCCCGTTTTTACGGGGTTTTTTTATGCCCGCTCATACCACTTCTGCCACTGATGACAGGTTCTTGATATGAAACAGCAATCTGGCGCTGCGCGGGGACGAGCCCGGTACATTACCCCTGAGGGAGAGCGGGCCTTGCGGGAAGAGTTGCGCTACCTGTGGAAGGAGAAACGTCCGGAAGTGACCCAGGCGGTGCGTGAGGCGGCGGCGTTGGGCGACCGCTCGGAGAACGCCGAATATATCTACGGTAAGAAGCAGTTGCGGGAGATCGACCGGCGGGTGCGTTTCCTCACCAAGCGGCTGGACGAACTGACCGTGGTTGACCGTTTGCCCGATGATCGTGGCAAGGTGTTCTTTGGCGCCTGGGTGACCATTGAGCATGAGGATGGCAGCGAGCAGCGTTACCGGCTGGTGGGGCCGGACGAGTTTGACCTTAGCCGAGGTTACCTGAGCATCGATTCGCCGATGGCCCGGGCGCTGGTTGGCAAACGCCTGGATGACGAGGTCAGTGTGCGGACGCCGGAAGGCTGGCAGGCGGTCGTGATCACAGACATCCGTTACGAGGAAGCCGAAGCAAACCAGTGAAAACTGTCACAAACCTGACGACTCGTTGAGTTTTTTGTCGCCTTTGACGATAGACTGATCAAAATTTGACTCGCGGATCGGGTTTGGTATGGGTTCTTTCTGTAAGATCATGGCGGCTTTCGTGCTGGGGCTGACCCTTATGCCTGTGTCCCTGCTGGCGCAGACGATGGCAGAAGGTGAGGGCGGCGACGTGTTTGATTATCGTGAGCGTTCCACGGTGGACAACATCCCCCTGCGTTCGATGGAAGAGGAAACCCTGGCCAATACCGTCATTGAAGGTGGGTTGGAAGCGCCTGCGGCTGGTGTGCCGGTTCAGCCCCGCACCGAAGAAGATTTCTACCTCGACCCGCTGGCGCTGCAGCCACGGGATCCTCGTACCGACCTGGGACGAAGCGAGATTCCGGTGGAATTCCGCTTCAGCAACCCCAAGGTGGTGCCTGGCCAGAACCACAGCAACAATTATTTGATTCGGCCACCAGAGAATCGCACCTACGAGGCGCAGAACATCAATCTGATCCAGCGCTAGGCGGCAACGATCTGCTCCGCTTCCGTCTTTTCCAGAACATCCTCATAGAAAAACGTCAAAGCCTGGCTCGCCTGGTTGAGTCGTGCCCGTGACAACTGGATTCGGTCTTTCAGGTAGGTGAGAAACAACTGGCGGTCATCGGTTTCCAGATCTTGCGGGTCTTTCAATTCGTGAAAAAGCACAAACCTTGAAATCCAGTGCAGGTAAGTCTGCTCTGCTCTCTGGTTCAGCTGATGTTTCTGAATCGCTGTGTTAACGCGGCCAACAAGGCCCGGCTGGGATTGTTCCAGCGCCTCGGTAATGTCCATGATTACTCTTCCAGATGCGTTGTTGTTCTTATGTTGCGCGCATCTTATGACAATCGTTTGAATGTCGCAAAACTTTTATAGCGGCTTGCCGGCGCATGGCCGGCAAGGGCATCGGTGGGATTATTTCAGGGCGTTGAGCTTATCGATGTACTTCTGCATGGCTTCATCGCTGGAGGTGCCTTTCAGTTCCGCCCAGGCGTCGTACTTGGCGCGACCGACGAAATCCATCATGCCCGGGCGCTTGCCGCTGGCATCTCCTTCGGTTGCCTGCTTGTACAGCGCGTAGAACTCCAGCTTCATTTCGTTGGACGGTGTGAAATCGCCTTCGCCGGTCTGGATGTAATTCACGGCTTCCTCAAACTGGGTTTTCAGGTCACTCATGTCTCTTTCCTTTTTTATTGAGGGGGTGGTGCGTTAGCTATGTTTTTGCCGAGTATAGCCAGAGAGGTTTCAGGCGTCATTGACTGATCGTTCCTTTCCTTCGACGAATGGGTTATTGTCCTGCCTCAAAATTTCAGCTAATCGGAGTAAAGTCCATGGCCGCCACCAACAAACTGGCCGGTATTGTCGGCAAGATCAACAGCTTACCTGCCTTTGCCCGGTCGCGGGCGCTGACTCTGTTCTTCGGCAAAGTGGTGCCTTTTACTGGCACCGCAGGCATTCGCATCGAGCATCTGGACGCGGGTCGCTGTGTGATCAGTATTGCCAACAAGCGCCGGGTACAGAATCACATTGGTGGTGTTCATGCCGTGGCCTCCCTGCTGCTGGCGGAGTCCGCCACCGGATTTCTGGTGGGCCTGAATGTGCCAGATGACAAGGTGCCGGTGATCAAGACCGCCCATGCCGAGTACACTCGTCGCGCCAAAGGTGACATGACCGTGGAAGCCCACCTGACCCCGGAGCAGCGGGAGCAGATGCAGGTGGAAGACAAGGGGGAAACCTCCGTGCCGGTGACCATCCGTGACGGCGAAGGAAAACAACCGATCGAGATCGAAATGATCTGGGCTTGGACGCCAAAGCGTCGCTAAAAGCGACGCACTGTGCTCTTGGTATGGCGTTGATCCGGGCTTTGTTTGGCAAAACTTTGCCCGGGCGCACATTTTTGCCACACCCTGGCCAGTTTTTGCTTGAGAATGGATATCATCCTGTGTAGAGTTTTTGCCGTTGCGTACCGGGAGGGTATGCACAAGGGATTGAACTACTGCAAATGATTTGCACAGGGAGCAAGCGCATGTCTTCAAAAGACGGTTCCGTCGCGCCTAAAGAGCGCATCAATATCAAATATGTCCCCGCCACCGGCGATCAGCAGGCTGAAACCGAACTGCCGCTGAAAATGTTCGTGGTTGGTGATTTCAAGGGACAGCCCGAAGAAACCCCCATCGAGGATCGCAAGGCCATTTCCGTCGACAAGAACAACTTCCGTTCTGTCATGAAGGAAGCCGGTCTTACCCTTTCCACTACGGTGTCCAACCAGCTGGATGAAGAAGCCGACGAACTGCCGGTGAACCTGGAATTCCAGACCCTGGACGATTTCTCCCCGGATGGCATTGCCCGTCAGGTGCCTGAGCTGAACAAGCTGATCGAGCTGCGTGAAGCCCTGGTTGCCCTGAAAGGCCCGCTGGGGAATGTACCGTCATTCCGCTCCAAGCTGCAGGAGCTGCTGGACAACGAAGACGCCCGGGGCAAGCTGTTGGCCGAACTGGATCTGGCCACAGAAAAAGCCGAGTAATCCGAAGGCTCGCAATCGAATTCCGACTTTAATCAAAACGTACTGAAGGGATGTAGTATGTCTGATACTGCTGTGCAGCAATCGGCTGCCTCCGAATCTGTAGCAGAAGGGTCCTTGCTGGACCAGGTCATGGCCAACAGCCGTATGGCACCGGCGGACGAGGGCTACGATGTGGCCCGCAAAGGGGTCGCAACATTCATTGCCAACCTGCTGAAAAGCGACGAGAAAGGTCAGCCGGTCAACAAGGCGCTGGTGGACCAGATGGTGGTTGAGCTGGATCGCAAGATCAGCGCCCAGATGGATGAAATCCTGCATGCGCCGAAACTGCAGGAGCTGGAATCCTCCTGGCGCGGCCTGAAACTGATGGTTGATCGCACCGATTTCCGCGAGAACATCAAGGTGGATATCCTCCACGCCACTAAAGCCGAGCTGCTGGAAGATTTCGAATTTGCCCCGGATGTCACCCAGGCTGGTTTTTACAAACACATTTACTCCACCGAATACGGTCAGTTTGGCGGTGAGCCAGTCGGTGCCGTGGTGGGTAACTACGCGTTCACCCCATCCACGCCAGACATGAAGCTGCTGCAGCACGTGTCCTCCGTGGGCGCCATGGCCCACGCGCCATTCCTGTCCTCCGTCGCGCCGTCTTTCTTCGGCGTCGATAGTTACCAGGAACTGCCGGCCATCAAGGAACTGAAAGCGGTTTTCGAAGGGCCGAAATACGCCAAGTGGCGCTCACTGCGTGAATCCGAAGACGCCCGCTACCTGGGGTTGACCTCGCCACGCTTCCTCCTGCGGGTGCCCTACGACCCCACTGAAAACCCGGTGCGTAGCTTCAACTACAAAGAAGATGTGTCCGCCGACCACGAACACTACCTGTGGGGCAACACGGCCTACCTGCTGGCCACGCGCCTGACCGAAAGCTTCGCCAAGTACCGCTGGTGCCCGAACATTATCGGTCCGCAAAGTGGCGGCGCGGTGGAAGACCTGCCAGTACACCTGTTCGAATCCTTTGGCCAGCTGGAAGCCAAGATTCCGACCGAAGTACTGATCACCGACCGCCGCGAATACGAAATGGCCGACGAAGGTTTCATTGCCCTGACCATGCGCAAGGGCAGCGACAACGCTGCGTTCTTCTCCGCCAACTCGGTACAGAAGCCCAAGCAGTTCCCCAACACCAAGGAAGGCAAGGAAGCGGAAACCAACTACAAGTTGGGTACGCAACTGCCTTACATGATGATCGTCAACCGCCTGGCGCACTACATCAAAGTGCTGCAGCGCGAGCAGATCGGCTCCTGGAAAGAGCGTCAGGACCTTGAGCGGGAACTGAACACCTGGATTCGCCAGTACGTCGCCGACCAGGAAAACCCGCCGGCGGACGTCCGCAGCCGTCGCCCGCTGCGCGCAGCCCAGGTCACCGTATCCGACGTCGAGGGCGATCCGGGCTGGTACCAGGTATCCCTGGCGGTTCGGCCCCACTTCAAGTACATGGGCGCCAACTTCGAACTGTCACTGGTTGGCCGACTGGACAAGGATTGATCCGTGTTCAATCACCCGGCCAGCGACGGATCGCAGGCCAGCAGCGGCAGCCTGTTCGAACGATTGGAACAGGCAGCTGCGCCGGCTGGTCAGAGCATGGGCGAAATCACCCACGTTGTTGAATCCATCAAGCGCCACCTGGTTCGCCTGCTGAATGCCCACCCGGGCAACAGCGCCAGCGTGCCGGATCTGGGGTTGCTGGATTTCAATGACGCCACGCTCGGCACTCACGATTTGAGCGTTCAGATCCGCGGCGCGATCCGACAGTGCATTGAGAAGTTTGAACCCAGGGTGAAGCGCGTGGATGTCGTTAACCTGCCGCAGGGGCCAGACCCCTTGCAGTTGCGGTTTCAGGTGACGGTCTACCTTCGCGTTGGTTCGGAAGACGATAAGACGACTATCGACTTGTTATTGGATGACAAGCGCTACTATCGAGTGATGTAGCGGGCAAGGATGAGAGGGGGAGGGGGATGCTTTTCTGGCGGGTATAAAGGTGTCTGAGCGCAGCGAGTTCTTTTTCCCGGAAGAAAAGCATCCCCCTTCCCTTCGGACCCAGACTGGTGCAGTAGTTATGAAGTTGAACCGATTCTACAGGGACGAGTTGAGTTTTCTCAGGCTCCAGGGCCGGGAATTCGCGGACGCCCATCCGCAGCTGACACGGTTTCTGTCGGAGCAGAGCACCGATCCGGATGTTGAACGGCTGCTGGAGGGCTTTGCCTTTCTCACCGGAAAACTCCGCGAAAAAGTCGAGGACGAGTTTCCGGAAATCACCCATTCGCTGCTGAACATGCTGTGGCCGAACTACCTGCGGCCCGTGCCCAGTTGCACCATCATGCGGTTTGATCCGCAGTTGCATGCCATCAGCGAACGCCAGCGGGTAGACCGGCATACAGAGATCAAAAGCCGGCCGCTGGGCGATGCCACACGCCAGACCCAATGCCGGTTCCGAACCTGCCGGGCAGTGGACGTGTTTCCGGTCAGCGTAGCAAACGCCCATGCCGAGCATTCCCGGGAAGTGTCGTCCGTGACCGTGGATCTGGCGTTACATACGGATCAGCCACTGTCATCCCTGGGTATGGACAGCCTGCGGTTCTACCTGGGCGGCGAGAGCCATATCGCGGAAACCCTGTACCTGTGGCTGAACCATTACCTGGAACGGATTGAACTGGTTGTGGGGGAGTCGGTATATCGCCTGCCCGCGACCATGTTGCAGCCAGTTGGGTTCGGGAATGACGAAGCGTTATTGCCGTATCCCAAGAATGCCTACTCCGGTTACCGGATTCTGCAGGAATACCTGAGTTTCCCCGAGGCCTTCCGCTTTGTGGATATTCACGGACTGCGTCAGCGGTTACCGGCGGTGCAGGCGGACGAGATCAGCCTGCGATTTCATTTCAGCCGCATCCTGCCGCCGGACGCCAAAGTGCGGGAAGAAAATTTCCAGCTGTACTGCACGCCGGCAGTGAACCTGTTCAGCCACGAAGCTGAGCCGGTGGATCTCAACGGGCGGCAGACGGAATACCGGGTTTCACCATCGAGCCGGTCGCCGGACCACTACGAAGTCTTCAGCATTGAGCAGGTGGAGGGCTGGCTGGAAGGCCGCTCCGGACGTGGCGAGCCGCGTATATACACCGCATTCGAGAGCTTTCAGCACGAAGTGGAGCGGGATCGTGGCCGCACCGCGCTGTATTACCGGGTGCGGGCGCGGGACAGTGTCCGCGGTGATGGCTTCGATCATTACATGTCGTTTGTGCGGGGCGATGAGTCCGAATGCATGAGCCGGCAGGAAGCGATTTCCCTGACCCTGACCTGCACCAACCGCCAGTTGCCGAGCCAGCTGGCGGTGGGGGAAATCTGCATGGCGACGGAGAGCACGCCGGCCTTCGCCACCTTCAGCAACATTACCCGGCCAACCGCCACCCTGCGGCCGACGCTGGATGGCAGTTTGCTGTGGACACTGATTTCCAACCTGTCACTGAACTACCTGTCCATGCTGGATGTGGATGCCCTGCGCACGGTGCTGCGGGTGTATGACTTCCGCGCGCTGGTGGATCGCCAGGCCGAGCGGGTGTCCCAGAAGCGGCTGGCCGGCATTGCGGGCATCGAAACCTCCCCGGTGGATCGCATGGTGCGGGGCTTGCCGGTGCGGGGGATTCGGTCGGTACTGAAACTGGACCAGACAGCGTTTGCCTCGGAAGGTGACCTGTACCTGTTTGGTACGGTTCTGAGCCAGTTTTTTGCGCTATACGCGAGCATTAACGCCTTTCACCAACTGGAAGTGGTGAATACAGACAATCAGGAACGGTACACATGGACGTTACAGCAAGGTCAGCAGCCGCTGATGTAGCCGAGCTGCAGCCGGTTCTGGGCAATGCACGGCGCTACAGTTTCTTTCAATTGGTGGATCTGATTCACCGGCATCATGGGGATGACCTGGAGCGGTCCCAGGACGACCAGCCCCGGCGTGAGCGTATCCGCTTTTCGGCATCGGCCGGGTTGGGGTTCCCGGGCAGTGATGTGGTGCAGGCGTTCTCTCCGGAGCACGAGCATGCGCCCTATCAGATGGAAGTCAGTTTCCTGGGACTGCACGGATCGCAGTCGCCATTGCCTGGTTACTACCTGGAGGATCTGGCCTGGGAGGCGGGGCAGGAGCTGGGAATTCGTCGTCACTTCCTGGACTTTTTCAATCACCGGCTGGTGACCCTGTTTCATCGGGCCTGGCGCAAGTATCGGTATTACGTGCGCTTCCGGCCCGGGGCGTCGGACGGTTTTTCCGATCATATTTTCGCCCTGGTGGGCCTGGGTGACAGTCGCTTAAGAGACGCGACACCGGTGAACTGGTCGAAGATGCTGGCCTACGCCGGATTGATGGCGGGTCGCAGTCGTTCTCCGGAAGTGGTCAGTGGCATTGTTGCCCACTGTTTTGATCTGGATGACGTCAGTATCGAGCAGTGGGTGTTACGCCGTGTGGCCATCCCCGACGATCAGCAAACCCAGGTGGGGCTGGCGAACGCAACCCTGGGGCACGACACACTGGTGGGTAACGGCATCCGTGATCGCAGTGGCAAATTCATTCTGCGTGTCCGCAACCTGGATCGTCAGCGCTTTGCCGACTTCCTGCCCAACGGCAAGGATCACCAGCGGCTGTTGAAGCTGGTCGAATTCACCACGCGGGAGCAACTGGCTTACGACCTGGAACTGCAGATGCGGCCGAAAGATGTAAAGCCAATGCAAACGGGGGCGGAAGTACGGCTGGGCTGGAATTCGTTTCTGACGCCGGACAAGGCACGCACGTTACCCGCTGTGCGACTCCAGATTCGCCGCTGAGACAACGACAAGGAAATCGGACATGGACGAACGTCAGTCACTGACACTGAAAATCAGCAATCCCACTACTGTCGGCAGCGGCTTGCTGCCAGAGCATGTATTCACCATGGCGGGAGGTTCCATTGGTACGGCGGAGAACGATACCTGGAAACTGTCGTCCCATCGCACCGGAGCCATGGCGGGACACGCCGAAGTGCGATTTATCGACGGTGACTTCTGCCTCATTGATCGCAGTGGTTGCACCTATGTCAACAGCGCCAGCCAACCCATCGGTCGTGGTCGTCGTGCGCGACTGAAAAGCGGTGACACCATAACCATTGGTCGTTACGAGATCCGTGCTGAGCTGGTCCGTGGACCTCAACCCGGCTCCAGCTCAATGCCGGAAGAAAGCGATGCTGACCATACCCTGGTCAATGTCGAAGAAAGCCGGCTGGTTAGAGGTGAGGGCAGTGAGCTGGCAACGGATCTTATGGCGAGTAAACCCGAGTGGTTTGCCGCCGAAGGCGAGGTCAGCGATGAGTATCGGGAACATCGTGATGTCGCGGTCGGACTGCCGGTCAGACAAGGAGATCAGGTCAGCATGTCAGGACAACGACCCCGTAAAACCCGGCAGAAATCTGACGACCACAGTCGCCAGCACATCAGCGGCGCACCACTGCTCAAGGGCATGGAGTCCGAGCTGGACTTTGCTGACAGCGACGAGATGCGGCTGTTCCTGGAAGAGGCCGGGCAGACGCTGAAAGCCACGGTGGAGGGCCTGCTGGCACTTCACAAGGGCGAGGACAGTCGCCATCAGGCGCTGCGTACCCGGCTGCAGCCCATCGAGGACAATCCGCTGCGCCTGGGCCAGAGCTACGAGGAGTCGATCCAGACCCTGTTTGCCAACCAGCGCAGCCCTGTTCACCTGTCTGCACCCGCGGCAGTGAGCGAGAGCCTGGAAAGCCTGCGTCACCACCAGGTTGCGACCAGCGAGGCTATCCGCGAAGCGTTGGATGCCATTCTACATGCCTTTTCCCCGGAGGCCTTGTTGCGCCGTTTTCACGGTTACCGTCGCGGGTTACAGCAGCATGAAGACGAGGGGCGCTGGGCCTGGGACATGTACCAGCATTATTACCGTGAACTGAAATCCAGTCGTCAGCAGGGCTTCGAGCGTCTCTTTCAGGAGGTGTTCGAGCAGGCTTACGACCAGCACTTGCGTCAACTACAGAGGGAGAATCTGTCGTGAAATACAGTAAAGGGATATTACTGGCCGTTGTCTTTGCGATGGTGGGCTGCAGCACGCCCTACAACGCGGTCTCGAAAACCGCCAAGGTGCTGTGGGATCCGGATATTCCCGTGGGGTATCCGGAGGATCTGCCCAGCCGCGTGGATCTCACCATGCTGGCAGAGCCGGGCGTGAATCCGAACGAATCGCTGGCGCCCACTCCGATTGCTTTCCAGGTGATAGAAATGCGGGACAGCTCCATGCTGATGGCCGGGGATTTCGACCAGCTGCTGAGTGATCTGGAGGACTCTCTTGGCCAGAACTATATCGACCATGATGACTACTCTCTGGTGCCGGGGCAGTTTCGCTTTGTCGAACCCTTCGAGATCAGCGAGGACACTCGTTTTATCGGCATCATTGCGTTCTATGCCTATCCCAACCTGTCCCAGTGGAAGAAAGTGGTGAAAGTGGATCCCATTGGTGGTCGCTATCACCTGCTGGTCAACCTGCGCGAGCGGGAAGTTCAACTCAGAAGATCGGATGAATCCTGATGGCTGTCACGAATCGAGTGGTCTGGAGTGATGGGTTGTTCATCAAGCCGCAGCACTTCCAGCAACAACAACGGTACCTGGAACACCAGATCAACGAACGGGCCCTGGCGATTTCGGATTACCTGTACGGCTTTGGCGATCTGGAGCTGAATGCAGAATACCTGAGCTTTGGACGCATCGGCCTGGTGCATGCCAGCGGGGTCTTCCCGGACGGAACCCGCTTTAGCCTGCCACAGGATGATGTGATGCCCGAGCCACTGGAAATCACTGATGCCTCGGTGGCCAACCAGGTGGTTTTTCTGGCATTACCCCTGAGCAGCGATTCGCTGGCGGAAGTGGAATGGCCGGACGCACCTGTTTCGGGTCGGTTTCGCGCCCACGCCGAGGAAGTCCGGGACCTGCACTCCATTGACGGAGACGCTCACGCCATTGATGTGGCCCGGGTGGCACCACGCCTGATGCTGGAGCATGAGGACCGCAGCGCCTACGCGGCCCTGGCTATTGGCCGGATCCTGGAGAAGCGTCCAGACGGCAGCCTGGTGATGGACCCCAACTTCATGCCCACCATGCTCAGTGTGCGTGCAGCCCCGCGGCTGCAGCGTTTTGTCGGCGAGATGGCCGGACTGATGAAGGAGCGGGCGAGGAATATTGCCGAACGGGTGGGTGCACCGGGGCAAGGTGGCGTCGCCGATGTGGCGGATTTCATGCTGTTGCAGATGCTCAACCGGGCCCACCCGCGCTTCATGCATCTGGCACGGCTTCGACAGCTCCACCCCGAGCGTCTTTACGAGGCCTTGTTGGAACTGTGCGGAGAGCTGGTGACCTTCACCGATGAAAACCGACTGCCCCGGGAACACACGCCCTACGATCATGATCTGCCGGAAGCGTCGTTCACGCCGCTGATGCAGGTACTTAGGCAGTCCCTGAGCACCGTACTGGAGCCACGGGCGCTGGCAATCCAGTTGCAGGAGCGGCAGTACGGCCTGACGGTAGCGCCGCTTCAGGATGCCCAGTTACTCGACAGTGCGGAGTTCATCCTTGCGGTGAAAGCGGACATGCCCCTGGACGATCTGCGCAAGCAGTTCACCCAACAGTGCAAGGTGGCATCGGTGGAGAAGATCCGCGATCTGATCAGCCTGCAGTTGCCGGGCATCCCGCTATCAGCCCTGCCGGTGGCGCCGCGTCAACTGCCTTACCACGCCGGTTTTGTGTATTTCCGTCTGGACGACCAGAGCCAGGCCTGGCAGATGCTCGACAACGCCAGCGGTTTCGCCTTCCACGTGGCCGGCAGCTTCCCGGGTATGGAAATGCAGTTCTGGGCAATCAGGAGCTAAATCATGGCAAATGCACCGGTGATGGATTCACCCAATGGCAACATGGAAACCAATGGCAGTGCGTTCAGTGACCTGATGTTTGCGGACGGTAGCGACAATGGTCGCGCCGTCAGCCAGGGATTTGCCAACGAGCAATTTCAGCTTCGTGGCCTGGAGGACAATCGTCTGATCGATGCCGCCACGCCGCTGCTGGGCCTGGTCATCCGGGTACGGCGGCTGGCGGATTTCCGGGAAGTGGAGACGCTATACCGGCAGGTGGTGGACGAAGTGGCTGCCATCGACCGTGAGCTGGTGGAGCAGGGCTATGAGCGTCCGACGGTGGTGGCTTATCGCTACGTGCTTTGCGCCTTTATCGATGAGGCGGTGCTGGGCACGGACTGGGGGGCACACAGTGTGTGGTCCCAGCATTCCCTGCTGTCCCGGTTCCACAACGAGACCTGGGGTGGTGAAAAGGTCTTCGCCATTCTCTCTCGCATGGAGCAGGAACCGGCGCGTTACCGGGACATGCTGGCATTTATCTACCTGTGCCTGTGCCTGGGGTTTGAGGGTCGATACAAGGTCATGACCAATGGTCGTCAGGAATACGAGGACATCATCCGTGGTCTCCACGAGCAGCTGAAAAGCCTGCGGGATGACGATCAGGCGCCGCTACTGGCCGATGCCCTGACCAACGTGCCCCCAACCCGCAACCGCCTGCGCAGCGGCTTGCCGATCTGGGGGATTGGTGGCCTGTTCGTGCTGGCCATGGCGGGCATTTATTCTCTCTACAATACGGCGCTGAACGAACGCATCAGGGATGTGCTCAGCGTACTGGAACAACTACCGAAATAAGGACATCACTGTGATTCGGGTAGAACTGCCGGCGCTGATCGGGCGCCTCAACGATATTTGCCGCCAGGGACTGGAATCCTCCGCGGCCCTTTGTATCAGCCGCCAGGGTGCGGAAATCACTCCGGCCCACCTGCTGTTCAAGCTGCTGGAGACGCCGTTCTCCGATGTACGCCAGATTCTGGAGTACACCGGCATCAACCACCAGGAATTTCAGCCCCTGGTGGGCGACAGCCTCAATGGTGAGCCCCAGACCGCCGAGCCGTATCCATCGTTTTCGCCGCTGCTGGTGGACTTACTGCAGGACGCCTGGTTGCTGGCCTCTACCGAACTGGGCCATCGGGAATTGCGTTCCGGCGCCATTTTCCTCGCCCTGCTGCTGAACGCGGACCGTTACCTGATGCCGAGGGTCAGCCAGCAACTGCGGGACATCAACCGCGAACAACTGCGTCGTCAGTTCGATGCCATGACCGCCGGCTCCGCCGAACGGCCGGAACTGGAACAGGACGATGGCAAGGCATCGCTGGCGGAGACAGATATGGACCCGCTCAAGCGTTACGCCACCGACTTCACCGCGCTGGCTCGGGGTGAGAAGCTGGACCCGGTGGTGTGCCGCGATGCGGAAATTGACCAGATGATCGACATCCTCTGCCGTCGCCGCAAAAACAACCCCATCGTGGTGGGCGATGCCGGTGTTGGCAAAAGCGCCGTGGTAGAAGGCCTGGCCCTACGCATCGTTAACGGCGATGTGCCCGAGCGCCTGACCGGCGTGGAACTGTGGACCCTCGACATGGGCGCGCTGCAGGCCGGCGCCTCGGTCAAAGGCGAATTCGAGAAACGCCTGAAAGGCGTGATCGAAGCGGTGAAAGGCTCCGCCACCCCGATCATCCTGTTCATCGACGAAGCCCATACCCTGATTGGAGCCGGCAACAGCGAAGGCGGTTCCGATGCTGCCAACCTGCTTAAACCGGCCCTGGCTCGGGGCGAGCTGCGGACCATCGCAGCGACCACCTGGCGAGAGTACAAGAAATACTTCGAGAAAGACCCGGCCCTCAGTCGCCGCTTCCAGCCGGTGGCTCTGGACGAACCCAGTCCCGCCCGGGCGGTTCATATCCTCCGTGGCCTGCGCACCGTCTATGAAAAGGCCCACCGGGTACTGATCGCCGACAGCGCCCTCAAAGCCGCTTCCGAAATGTCCGCCCGCTACCTCGCCGGCCGCCAGTTACCGGACAAGGCCATCGACGTGCTGGACACCGCCTGCGCCCGGGTCAGCCTGAATTTGAGCACCCCACCGCGTCGGCTCAGCCACGTCCGCAGCGAACTGCATCAGCTCTCCATGGAGCAGGACCTGCTTAGCCGCGAACACACCCTGGGCCAGAACGTGGACGCCGAGCGCGAAAGCGAACTGGATGCCCGTATCGCCACACTGAACGAAGAAGCGGCCGAGCTGGAACAAAGCTGGAATGACCAGCGGGATCTGGTCACCCAGTTGGTGGACATCCGCGAACAGCTGCTGAACGGCGACGACACTGTGGAAGAAAGGACGGATGAGCAGCCTGAAGCCAGCAACGAAGAGCGCCCGGACCTGAAAAGCGAAGCCGCCGCCATCGAACAGGAACTGGCGGAACTGCAGGCCGACGAACCGCTCGTCCACGCCCGCGTAGATGCCCGCCAGGTGGCCGAAGTCATCGCCGACTGGACCGGCATCCCGGTCAACCGCATGACCACCGACGAACTGGAAAAAATCACCCACTTGCCGGCCTACCTGCAGGAACACATCAAAGGCCAGGACACCGCCATCGACTGCCTGCACCAGCACCTGCTCACCGCCCGCGCCGACCTCCGTCGCCCGGGCCGCCCCATGGGCGCGTTCCTGCTGGTTGGCCCCAGCGGTGTGGGCAAAACCGAAACCGTGGTGCAACTGTCCGAACTGCTCTATGGCGGCCGTCAGTTCCTTACCACCATCAACATGTCCGAATACCAGGAGAAACACACCGTCTCCCGCCTGATCGGTTCACCTCCCGGGTACGTCGGCTTTGGCGAAGGCGGTATCCTCACCGAAGCCATCCGCCAGAAACCCTACTCCGTGGTGCTGCTCGACGAAGTCGAAAAAGCCCATCCGGAAGTCCTCAACCTGTTCTACCAGGCCTTCGACAAAGGCGAACTGGCCGACGGCGAAGGCCGGTCGATCGACTGCAAAAACGTGGTGTTCTTCCTCACCTCCAACCTCGGCTACCAGACCATCGTCAACCATGCCGAAGAACCGGAAAAAATCGAAGAAGCCCTCTATCCGGAACTGGCCGACTTCTTCAAACCGGCGCTGTTGGCCCGCATGGAAGTGGTGCCTTATCTGCCGCTGGGCGAAGACACCCTTAACCGCATCGTTGGCGACAAACTCGAGCGCCTAGCGGACCAGATCAAAAGCCGCTACCACACCGAAGTGGTGCTGGAAGACGGCCTGGTGGAAGCCATCCGCAGCCGTGCAACCCGAAGCGAGAACGGCGCTAGGATGCTGGAGTCGATCATCGAAGGTGAGTTGTTGCCACCGGTATCGCTGGCGTTGTTGGAAAAGCTGGCGGCGAGGGAGCCGGTGACCAAAGTCACTCTGAGTGTGAACGACAACAAATTCACAGGAACCGTCGCCTAGCACAGGCATCCCTGAGTCGTAGCGCACCGTGGGGTCAAGCTTTCCAAAACCCTGCGGAGCCATGGATGGCGGAGCGGAGCCTACAAGGATGTATTCACAGCGTGTTTTGGAAAGCCGCCCCGCAGGCTGCGCGGTCGGCGAACTCCATAGCAACCCGATAGGGAATAAAAAAATGGGACGGATGCAGACGGAACTGCACACCGGCATCGACATGGCGGTGGCACTGATCCGACAGGACAACCTGCCGGCGTTGCTGAAAACCGCCACCAGACAGCTGGAAAACGCCTTCGGCCTCACCCGCTGCTGGGCACTGGAACTCGACCTTAGCGGTCGCACCCTCCATTGCGCCGAACTGGCGTCACTGGGCGAATTCGACTGCAGCGATTTCAGCCACCCCTTCGCCCACGTACTGCAAAGCGGCAAACCCCGGGAAGTGAGCCGGGCTGCCAGCTACCGCCTCGACCACAGCGGTTTTCAGGCCCTGTTCGAAGCCAGTAATCGCCCACGCTCCTTCTGGCTCGAACCCATCAGCGGTGAAGACGGTCGCACCCTGGGTATGCTTGCGCTTTGCCGCGACGAGCCTGAATGGGACGGTATCACCGGTATGCCCCTGTACCAGGGCCTCAAGCAACTGCTCACCCACCAATGGGTCAGCCAGCTCCAGAACCGCGACCAGGTTTGGCAGCGGCGCCTCCTCAAACGTTCGCTGGACCATCTCCACGATGCCGAAACTGTGCGCCGCCGCTGCGAACAGCTGTCTGGTAGCCTGGTGGGTGGCTCCGCCGACATGGTCAACTTGCGGTCACAAATCATCCGCGCCGCAGGTAGTCAGCTTTCGGTGCTGGTGCAAGGCGAAACCGGCTGCGGCAAGGATCTGGTTGCCAAGGGCATCCACGAATTCTCCGACCGGGCTGACGGTCCCCTGGTGGTCGTCAATTGCGCCGCCATTCCAGAAACCTTGCTGGAAAGCGAACTGTTCGGCCACACCAAAGGCGCGTTCTCCGGTGCTGACAAGACTAAAGAAGGCCTGTTGGCGCAGGCCAATGGCGGCACCCTGTTTCTGGATGAGATTGGCGACATGCCCATGGCGCTTCAGTCCAAACTGCTGCGGGTATTGGAGAGCCGGCAGTTCCGGCCGCTGGGCGCCCAGCAGGAACAGCACTCCGATTTTCGTCTGGTGGCGGCGACCCACCAGCCATTGCAAAAAGGAATCGAAGACGGGGGCTTTCGCCGCGACCTGTTCTACCGCCTGAGCCAGTTTCCCCTTCGGGTTACCCCGCTTCGTGACCGGCCGGAAGACCTGGAACCGCTGTGCCGGCACTTTATTTCCCTGTACCAGCAGCGGGAAGGCGCCGGACCCATGGGCATCAGCAGTCACGCGCTCCACACCCTCTCAGGATATGCCTTCCCGGGCAACGTCCGAGAATTGAAGAATATTCTGGAGTTCGCCTGCCTGCAGACACCGGTTGACGATGACATTCAGCCGGAGGTATTGCGCCTGGACGACCTGTTCTCCGACCAGCAAAGCCCGATTTCCGGGGAGGCGGTGCCAGCCACTCTGCCTGGGGGCCCTGTGGCCGGTGAAATCCGTGATCTTAAAGCGGCCGCACAGGCCTTCGAAGCGGCGGTGATCCGCGAACGACTGCAACAGTATGACGGCAATCGCGCTCAGGCGGCTGAAAGTCTGGGTTTGCCAAAGCGCACGCTGGCCCATAAATGCCTTAAATATCAGGTGGCTGAATAATGATAACGGTTCGTTCTCCAAACCTGTGCTGTTGGCTGGCCATGACACTGTTCGCTGGCGGGCTTGCACCAGTTGAGGCCAGCCAGCTTGACGACGCCCGGGAATGTACCCGGGAACCACAGCGGCTCGAACGCCTTGCCTGTTTTGACTCGGTATTCGGCACGCCCCTGAAGGCGGCGAGTGTCACCGGCATACCTGAAGCCAGCCGACCAGAGCGATGGCTTCAGGCGTATGCCCAGGAACAGGCGAGGGAGCCTGGTGACGGTCCGCTGTACCGGGAAACCGGGGAACGCGCCGGGCAACTGGTCACGCTTGGTGCGCTGGGCAGCCATCCACCGCGCCCGATCCTGGTCTTGCAGTGTCATAACAACATCACCGAGCTTTCCCTGATGTTGCCCGCGGCACTGGAGGCCGAACGGGTAAGTATCGGCTTTGGCGCGCAACGGGATGCGTGGCGGGTACGGGACAACGGCTTCGTTGTCAGTAGCGGTCGCGGCCTGCCGGCTATCCGGGTTGCCAAGTCGCTGCTGGGTCGGGCAGATGCCCGGATCAGCTCTTCCCATGACGCGCTGGATGGCCTGATGTTCGACCTTGACGGCTTTCGCGACGCCATCCAGCCGTTGCGCTCCGAGTGTGGTTGGTAACTGAACTGGAAACGATCGAAAGGCAGATTCGAATGCAGGTTGTTGAACAACATCCTTATGTGGAACAGGTGCTGGAAACGCTCGGTGGCGAGTCCGACATGGGTGAATCACTGGTCGACGATGACACCCTTGAGTTTCTGGAAGACGAGATCAGGAAGGTGGGCTCCCTTGCTCACAATGAGATCGACTGGAGCAAGGTTGAAAGTGAGTCTCTCAGACTGCTGTCGGACCGCAGCAAGGATCTGAAAGTACTGGGGTTTCTTCTTCTGAGTCTACAGCGGGGCGGCGATGGCGAGCGTTACGCGCTCTCCCTGTTCCTGCTGCATCAGGTACTCGACTCCTGGTGGGCGCAGGCCTGGCCTTATCCGGGTGACAAGGGTAAGCGGGCGCGCAGAATGATGTTTACCCAGATGCTTCAGCGTGCCGTCAAGGAAGTGGATTCACTGAGGTTTGATCGTGAGGTGGGGGACGGCCGCCGTTATTGCCTCAAGATGATCGACAACCTGATTACCCAGGCCAGGGATCGGGAACTGGCGGATGACGGGTTACACGAGATTAAGCGCGCCGTAGAAAAATTACCGGCTGACCCGGAGCCGGCCGTTACCGGGGAGCAGCCGTCGGCAAAGCCGGACACCCGCACTGCGACGACACCCATCAATACTGCACGACAGGCCTCTTTGGGGGAGCTGACCCTGGATTCCGCCAACGAACGGGCGACCCGACAGAGCCTGTTGAAGGTAGCAGACTTGCTGGTGGAATCCGAACCGGAGACTCCCCTGGGCTACCAGCTACGCCGTTACGCCATCTGGCAGGGGATTACCTCAGTACCGCCTTCCCGTGACGGGGTAAAAACCGACCTTGCAGCGGTGAGTGCCGACCGGGTTGCCGAGTACCGCGAGGCGTTGGAGAAAGCCCCGGATATGGAGCTATGGAAGCGGATTGAGCAAAGCCTGTCGGTTAGCCCGTTCTGGCTCGATGGCCACTGGCTCAGCGCGGGCGCGGCCGAGGCGCTTGGTTATGGCCCCTGTGCCGAGGCGATTCGGGAATCCGTTCTGGGTTTTGTCGAACGGTTGCCGCAGTTGGCGGATATGACGTTTAACGACGGCACGCCGTTTCTATGCGCGGAAGCGAACGACTGGATGCAGACGACTCCGGCGAAGGCAGGCGTTGCCGGCGGTGCCAGCCCCTGGGATCAGGCCTACGAACAGGCACGGGAGTTGGCCGACCAAAAGGGCCTGGTTAAGGCAATGCAATTGATGGAAGACGGTCTGGCCAGCGCTCGGGAACCACGGGATCGCTTCTATTGGCGGCTGGCCAGTGCCCGCCTGATGAAGGACAGCGGGCTGAAGACCCTTGCCGGCCAGCAGATCCAGGATCTGCACCAGCAGACCCGGGGCCTGGCCCTGGAAGACTGGGAACCCGGGCTGGTTTCGAAACTGGAAAAACTGGTTTAACGCGACGTTTTCAGACATCACACAGACATCTCAATTTCAGGAATGGACGCCATGTGGAGACAAGCATTACTCATCGGTCGAAGGATTCTTCCGTACCTGCGCAGCGCTGCGCCAATTACTCTGGCGCTGGGGGTCATTGTATTGTTGGGCGCCACCTGGTGGCTCGGACCTCGGCTGGAAATTGACGGTGAATACCCGTTGGCTGCCTGGCAGATGCGCGCACTGGTGACCCTTGGGGTGGTGCTGATGGTGGCCATGGTATGGGCCACGTTGCTGGCGCGGCGGTTGGGCAAGATCAATGCCGCCAAGGCGGATGAGCAACAGGAACAGGAAGATCCCATCCTGCCACTGGAGCGGCGGCAGACACGCCTGCTGGATCGTCAGTTACAGGCTCTCAAAAGCAACCTGCCGGGACGTAAGGGGCTGTATCGCCTGCCGTGGTATCTGGTTATGGGGCTGGAGGATGCCGGCAAGACCAGTCTGATTCAACGTTCGGGCCAGACCTATACCCTGACCAATGTGACCCGACATCCGCAGTCGGATCGCAACCCGTTTGGATTTGAGTGGTGGATTGGTGACCATGGTGTTCTGATTGATCCTGATGGTGAATTGCTGCGTCAGAATGACGGGCAGGGGGCGAGCCATGAAATCCAGCGACGGTTGTGGCAGCACTTTATCCAGTGGCTGGAGAAAAACCGGCCCCAGCGCCCACTCAATGGCGTGGTCCTGACCATTGATCTTGCCAGCCTGAGTACCGGCAGCGACCAACAGCGGCAGGCGCAGGCCATACTTTTGCGCACCCGACTGCGGGAGTTGATGGAACAGCTCGGTTCGCGGTTGCCGGTGTATGTCAGCTTTACCAAGATGGACTTGCTCTACGGCTTCGGTCCGTTCATGAAAACCCTCACCAAGTCGGAGAGGGAGCAGCCCCTTGGGTTTACCTTTCCCCTGGAAGCCCTTCTGGAGGGGGATGACTGGTTGGCGGACTTCTCGGAACGTTTTGCCGGCCTGGTGGAGCAACTGAATGCGCGGCTCCCGGACGTGCTTGCGGTCACCCGTGATGCCGAAGAGCGGACATCGGTCTATTCCTTTACCCGGCAACTGGCAGGTCTGAAGCCGGTTCTGGAACAGTTCCTGGCAGACCTGCTGTCAGAGGATGCGTTTTCAACACCGGCGCTGGTGCGTGGCACCTACTTTACCTCGGTGATTCAGGAAGGTGTGCCGGAGGACGCGTTTGTGCCCGCCGCCGCCGCCAATTACCAGCTCTCAGGCCCGATTCAGCCGGCCCAACGCAACGGCCAGTCGACCAGCCTGTTTACCCAGGGCCTGTTCCCGGATGTTATCTACCGGGAGTCCGGGCTGGCCGGTGATAACCGCAAGGTCGTCCGCAGCCGTCAACGCCGGGTAGCTGTTGCCGCCGTGGTAGCGGTTGCGGCTGGTCTGGGTATGACCGCCGGCTGGCAACATTACTTCATCAAAAACGCGGAAGCGGCCACGGCTGTTGAACAGCGGGTGCGCAGCTTTATCAATAACTGGCGTCCGGTCGGCTATGAGCCGGACACCACCGGCAGTAACCTGCTGGAGCCGTTGGATGAGCTACGTGAAGCGACACTCGCGTTCGGGGATTACCGGCAGAGCTGGCCGCTGTTCGACGATATGGGGCTGTATCAGGGCCAGCGGGTAGGTCCGGAAGTGGAAGCGTCCTACCTGGACATGCTGGCTTATCAGTACCTCCCGACCTTGATGCTCGGTGTTATGGGCGAAATGAGCCGGGCGCCGGATAACAGCCCGGAGCGACTGGACCACCTCCGGGTGCTGCGCATGTTGTACGACGCCAGTGGCCGTCGGGTCGATATCGTGACGGACTATATGGCCAGTTACTGGCAGCAACGGTTCCCGGGGCAGGCAGACAGGCAGCAACGGCTGCGCCGCCATCTGGATTACGCCCTGGCCCACACCGACCTAGCGGAGCAGGTCCGTCAGGGCGATGTGACCGCCGACATGGCACTGGCACCTTTCCGCAGTAGCGTTCAATGGGCTCAGCATGAGCTGGGTCGCATTCCCACCACTGATCGGGTGTACGACGACCTGGAGAAGGAGGCCGCCCGGGAGTTCGGCTCGCCGCTGGATCTGGCGAGGGAATCTGGCCCTGCGTTCAGCACCGTATTCACCAAACTCGACGAGCGTGGTGAGCCTTTGCAGGAAGAAAGTCTGGAAGAGGATCCGCTGGTGATTCCCTCGCTGCTGACCCGGGACGGACTGAACGGTTGGTTCCTGCGCAAATCCGATTCCGTGACCGAACTGGCCCTGGTGGACGCCTGGGTGCTGGGGCGTCGGGACGATGTGGATTTCAGTGAATCCGACGAGGCACAACTGACGGCGGAACTGCAGTCTTTGTATGCCGACCGTTACGCGGATGCCTGGCGCAAGGCCCTGAGCCGGGTGGATGTGCAGAGCTTCAGTGACCTCAATCACGGGGTGCGGGTGCTCGAGAGTCTGACCAGTGGCCATCAGCCCCTGCAGCAGCTGTTTGGACAGGTCACGCACCATACGAGATTGGTGCCGGAGGTGAGTGATGAGGAAGACCCCGGTGCGGTAGCAGCCCGCAAGGTCCTGGAGCAATCCTCCCACTTCGCCATGATCCAGGAAATTGACCGCCAGTTTGCTGAGCTCAACCACCTGAACCAGGAGCAGGGCGATAACCCTTCTGGTATGGAACAGCTGATGGGCGTGATCGGTGACCTGCATGAATACATGCGGGGCATTCAGGAAGCGCCGGATCGTGGCAAGGCAGCCTTGCAGGCCGCCCGTGCCCGGATGGGATTGCAAGGCGCCGATCCGATATTCACACTGCAGCGACTGGCATCGAATCAGCCGGCGCCGCTGAACCGGATGCTGGATAAACTCGCCGCCGAGAGCTGGCGCGTGGTTCTCGATCAGGCCGTCGCGCAACTGGAACGGCAATGGTATCGGGAGGTTTACCAGCCGTTCCAGCGGACCCTGGCACGACATTATCCGTTCAACCCCGGAGCCGGTCGTGATGCGGCCCTGCAAGACTTCGAACGGTTCTTCGCTCCGGAAGGCGTGCTGGACACCTTCTATGCCGATAACCTGAAGCTGTTCCTGGAAGACCATCCGGAACACGTGGCCGGATCACGGCGTGCTGGACTGGTTCGGGCCGACGTCCGGGCGGCACTGGAGAAAGCCCAAACCATACGCAGGGCGTTTTTCACCCGCAGCGGCTCCCTGGATGTGGAGTTCGCACTGGAGCCTCTGAACCTGTCCTCCAATAAGCGTCGCAGTGTGGTGAACGTGGATGGCCAACTGGTGGAATTCAGCCATGGCCCCAGTCAAAGCATACCTCTGGTCTGGCCCAACACTTTGCGTGACAGCGTGGAGAGCCGAGTCACCCTGGTGCCGACCCGGGTGAACCGCTCGCCCCGTAGCCTCTCTGAAAATGGCCCGTGGGCGTTGTTCCGGCTACTCGACAGGGCGGATATCACCGGCGTCAGCGGTAGTGCGGTGGACGTGAAGTTCAATCTGGATGATGGCGAAATGCGTTATCGCCTGCATGCCGCCAGTAATACCAACCCGTTCACACAGGAACTCCTTGCGGGGTACCAGATACCACGCAGTCTGTATTAGACTATGGGCCGCCCTGCGCAGGATCGTGTAGGGCGGCAAGTATTACCGAGCATTTAATTGCACCACATTCTTCAGGGATCGAAGACATGCCCCAGGCAAGCGGACTGCAGTTCACCGCCACCA
>NZ_KE007324.1 GCF_000397065.2 Marinobacter lipolyticus SM19 | reverse complement strand
TCCGCCGCTTCGCGGCTCCAAACCGGCGCGTGAGCCGGGCGTTAGCTTTCTCGGAGCCTTACCAAATTGAAGCAAAAATGGAAGTTGGAGAAGGGCAGCCCATTGCTTCGAGAGCAAACATGGCAAGTTCTGCCTCAGCGTCAGCTAAAGACCTTGATACACAGGTTTGCTACGCGTGAAGCAGCACACCTTCGTCACGGTTGCCCTTCGTTTTATTTGTGGCGAACCAAGAGATTGAACGCTGTCGCAACATACGAAAACCGCTTTGGTGGTACACCAGAGCTTTTTAAAATGAGGAAAATGCCGGTTATGAAGTCCTATTACGTTAACAACGGAACGTATGTATGGCCATCATCAGCACTAAAGTCCCGGCAGTAAACAGTGTGAACCAGAAGCTAACAATCCAAGGCAGTGGGACATATTTTGCTTCGCTGCGCTCAAAACGCAAAATATGCCCCTGCTTGGGGCGTTATGCCCTAAAGCAGATGCCCCTCAGGCAACATGCGTTTG
>NZ_KE007323.1 GCF_000397065.2 Marinobacter lipolyticus SM19 | reverse complement strand
GCGTTATACCAAAGGGAGAAGTGATGCTTCACGGAAGTTGTCTGTGCGGTGAAGTGCAGTATGAATACAGTGGTGAACTTGGCCCTATCGCAATGTGCCATTGCTCGCAGTGTCGGCGTGCCCAAGGTTCTGCATATGCGACCAATAGCCCCATTCAGGCATCTCAATTTCAGTTTGTTGAGGGGCGTGATCTCGTAAAGGAATTCGAGTCTAAGCCGGGTAAGAAGCGAGCATTCTGTAGTGAGTGTGGCAGTCCCTTATACAGCCGGCTGGACTCAAAGCCTGCTCTTTTGCGCTTGAGAATCGGTACACTGAAAACACAGATAGAGGCTAAACCCGAATACCATATTTTCGCTAGTTCCGCGGCGGAGTGGTACGAATTCAAGGATGGGTTGCCACGTTATGCAGAGCTGGAAGATGGCCCGCTGGTATAACCAGGCGGTCAACCGGACGCCAAAAGCGTACCGCTTTGGGTTCCCTCCGCTGGCGCTCCGGCGCCGGTTACCTCAGCGTTA
>NZ_KE007322.1 GCF_000397065.2 Marinobacter lipolyticus SM19 | reverse complement strand
TGCTGCGAGACCAACATCATCTTCAAGGCACTATCCTGCGATACCGCTCCTCACTTCACGACGTTGGCCAAGTTTGTCAGCAGCCATGCCGGCGAGATTGAAGAGCTGTTCGAGCAGGTACTGCTGGTGTGCCATGAACAGGGCCTGCTCGGTAACGAACTCTTTGCCATCGACGGCTGCAAGATGTCCTCGAATGCCGCCAAGGAATGGTCCGGCACCTTCAAGGAGTTGGGTGAGAAGAGAGAAAAACTCCGACGACTGATACGCCACCACTTGAAGGAACACTACGAGCGGGATGAGGCAGAAACCGAAGCCGAACTGGACCGGGATATCCGTCGGGCAAACACCATCCTCTCGCTGGATGAAGCCATGAACAAAGTGGACCGCTTCCTAAAGACGAACCGCCCAAGGATGGGCCGGGGGAAGCGGAGCAAGGAAGTGAAGAGCAACCTGACGGATAACGAAAGCGCCAAGATGACCACCAGCAAGGGCACGATCCAGGGCTATAACGGCGTGGCCACGGTGGACA
>NZ_KE007321.1 GCF_000397065.2 Marinobacter lipolyticus SM19 | reverse complement strand
AGCGTTAGAAGGTATGGCATGGGATGACAAAATTAGATTTAACGGAAGATAAAGCATACATCTCTTATCGCGTTCAAGGTTGGATAAAGATAATGTCGGTCTTTATGCTGGGAGGTTTTATATTAGGAATCATCGAATACTATCCAGAGCCAATCATGATTTCTGTATGTGTACTAGGGATGATCATGTTTGGGGCAATCCTTACATACAGAGTAGAAACAATAATTGAGCCCAGATCGAATAACGCTTACCACCGACTAACTTTATTTGGGTTGTGTCGCAAAGAAACTCTGCCTTTTTCAAAAATACATATGTCAGCACGGATGCATAGGACGCAACATGTCTCATATCCGATATTATGGCTGGTCACTGACACGAATAAAAAGTACAAGGTGGGCGAGTTTTTTGGCCAAGACGTAGATGAAATTGCTAATAAAATAAGCGCATTTAGCAACATAGCCTACAAAAAAGCTTTCTAACAATCGGCTGCACGGCGACCAATTTTCCGCCGCTTCGCGGCTCCAAACCGGCGCGTGAGCCGGGCGTTA
>NZ_KE007320.1 GCF_000397065.2 Marinobacter lipolyticus SM19 | reverse complement strand
GCGTTATGCCCTAAAGCAGATGCCCCTCAGGCAACATGCGTTTGTGTAGGATGCGGATAATTTCAACAATACCCTCGGTGGCTAACCGATAAAATATGATGTGGCTCCCCTGAGGGTACTGTCGGTAGCCTGGACTTATCTCATCGCAAGCTTGCCCCAAGTTCGGATTGTCAGCCAGAAGGTGGAAGCATTGATCGAACTGGAGAACATAGTGGTTTCGTTGATCTCGCCCCCATTCACGCTCCGTGTATAGGGCAATAGATTTGAGGTCAGCTTTGGCCTTCCTGGAAAGCTTGAAATTTGGCATCAGCGCCCTTCGTTGTCCAGTTCACGAATAAACGAGTCATAGGAGTAGTCTTCGAAACCACTGTCCTCGCCTTCCTTAAGCAATTTACGAAGTGTAGTCAGGCGGGTTTCAGACTCTTCAAGCAGGCGCAATGCGGCACGAACGACCTCGCTGGTTGAGCTGTATCGGCCATTTTTGAGTTGTTCTGCAATGAACGCATCAAAATGTTGGCCTAGAGTGATGCTGGTGTTCTTTTGCACGGTGTCACCTCACTAGTACCAATAATTGGTATATTTTGGTCCAGGTGGCATAACAATGCAATCCACGCGACAAGCGCGTGATTGCGGGCGTTA
>NZ_KE007319.1 GCF_000397065.2 Marinobacter lipolyticus SM19 | reverse complement strand
CAAGGGCACGATCCAGGGCTATAACGGCGTGGCCACGGTGGACAAGAAACACCAGGTGATCATTGATGCCCAGGCCTTTGGCGAAGGTCAGGAACACCACACTCTACAGCCGGTACTGGAAACCGTCGAAGCCCGTTACAAAAAGCTGGGCATCGCCGAGAGCATCTACCAACAAGGCGCGGTCGTCACCGCCGACACCGGCTTCGCCAACGAAGCCAATATGAAGTATCTGCACGAACGGCAGATCAATGGCTACGTGCCAGACAACCGGTTCCGCAGCCGGGATCCGAAGTTCCAGAACCAGAAAGACAAGTACGGCAAGCGTCATCAGAATCTGCCGAACAAAGTGTGGAAAGACACTATCCCGGCAAGTGAATTCCAGTTCGATCCCGTGAACCTGATCTGCGTTTGTCCGACTGGCGAAGAGCTTACCTACCGGGGCAAACGGGCATCGGAGAATGGAAAGATCCGGGTGCACTTCGAAGGTCGGTTGCTGCAATGCCGGCACTGCCCCAAGAAGCGCCAATGTATGCAGAACCCTGCGTCAGCTAACCATCGAAATGGATCCGGCCGACAGGTCTCGTTCACCATCGAGAACAAGCGCCTGCCCAACTACACCGACTGGATGAAGCACCGGGTGGATAGCCGGCAGGGCAAAGAGATTTACAGCCACCGCATGTCGGTGGTGGAACCGGTGTTCGGCAACATTGGTACGACGAAACGGCTGAACCGCTTCAGCCTGAGAGGTAAGAGGAAGGTGCAGGGCCAGTGGCAGCTATACTGCCTGGTGCACAATATTGAGAAGCTGGCGAATTATGGGCGGTTAGCCACGTGATGCAGGGACCAGAAGGGCCGGAAACGGGGCTGCTGGAAGTCAGCAATACCGGCGCTGGCAGCGCCAAATCGGCCGAAACTAATGGCTGATCAGCGGAATCGCGATCATCGGCTAGCGTATGGCCGCTACAAAAAATTTAAGAACCAGACGCTGGGGACGGCTCGGAATCGAGTTTTTCTACAGCCTCGTTA
>NZ_KE007318.1 GCF_000397065.2 Marinobacter lipolyticus SM19 | reverse complement strand
GGGTTCCCTCCGCTGGCGCTCCGGCGCCGGTTACCTCAGCGTTAGACGGGTGTATAGGAGCCTATGCAAGAAGACGTAAAAAATGAAGACTCAGGTGAGAGTATATATCCACTAAGCGTGGAGCTACCGTCACTGAAATCATTGTTCATAGAGATGTACTTCGGCGATCAGAAATTGAGTACCGGTACTGCCGTTCTGGTCGCCAAAGATAGGAGCTCACACTGCGCACTTGTAACAAATAGGCATAATGTCACTGGTCGAAATCAAGAAACCGGCGACTGCCTTAGTGAAACATTAGGCGTACCCGATCATATGGTCATTCATTTCCACAAACCTGGCTCGGATATTGGTGCGTGGAAAGAAGTCAGGCTTCCGCTTTATAGAGACGATGGAAGCCCTTTTTGGATTGAACACCCCTCTCTTGGGGCTGACGCCGATATAGTGGCTTTGAATCTCAAATGGGGCAGCGACGTCTTGAAGATGCCCTACTATCTGGAAACTGACTTAGACAGAAAAGGTATGATCGTCAGTCCCGCGGAGCCGGTCAGTGTAATAGGATTCCCGTTTGGGCTTTCAACCAGCGGAAAGCTGCCTGTTTGGGCAACAGGTTTTCTTGCACAGGAGTTGAGTTTGGTTTCGAAGGAAAATCCAGTGTTTTTGGTTGACTGCAGAACCAGGCAAGGGCAATCAGGGTCACCGGTTATAGCTTTTCGGACGTCTGGATATAGAAAAATCAGAGACGGACGCGTGTCTGCGAGCTTGTCGGGTGATGTCGCTTGGGAGTTTTTGGGTATCTACTCAGGGAGGGTAAATCCGCAATCAGATTTGGGTAGAGTATGGCACGTTTCAGCCATAGGGCCTTTACTTGAAGCAGCCGAAGAGGTTATGCAAGCAGGATCTGCAAACAGACCGTCTAACCAATAGTTCCAGTTCGTTCCGGGCCTCGCGGCCCTCCACCGGACGCCCTTTTCTCCGCTTTGCTGCAAAAAGGTCGCCGCTGAACAAAAGCGTTAGAAGGTATGGCATGGGATGACAAAATTAGATTTAACG